>NZ_CM001165.1:0-1200000 GCF_000213055.1 Streptomyces sp. Tu6071
CTGCGCGCAGAGTTGGGATGGCTCGTGCTACCGCCTGGAGCGGCGCTCCCCGCGTCGAGCGTGGCTACGCGGGTTTTACCGAATTGTGCATCATGTGATGTAGCATCACATGACGTTAGGGATATTTAGGTAAACATTTCCAGGGTGTTTCCTTTTACCTAATTTGCCCCCAATGCCATTTATTTAATGCTAATTTCGAATTGGGATTCGACTCGTCTATTCCCGAATTTCTCTGCGGAAAAATTAGGTAGAGACCATGCCGGACCTCCGGAAGTGGGTCCGGTTAGCTGCCCGGGAAACGCCTGCCGGGAACACGGGCCACGATAGTCGCTATGGGTACGGGAAAGGCCATCAGCGCAGTTGCGACACCTTGGAGTTGTTCCCTTCGGGACGCATTCTCGTGATGGTGCCGCCGCTCGATCTGCTTGTGCAGACGGCTCAGGCCGTGGCCGGCGGTCGGGCACCCGGCACCGACGGCCGGGGGGCGCTCTTTTAAGGAGCTGCGTGTACGGACGACGACGCACCAAATCCTGCTCGCGCTAAGAGCAAGTATTTCCTCGCTCGTGGGTGAGGAGGGGCGGGCTCCGGAGGCCGCTCTCCGGGGCTGGCTGTGCGGGCAGCGGAGGAACGCTTCGCGCTCGCGGACGAGGGGACACACCGGACGGCCGGCGATTCACGACGACCTGTGACCCGTCCGTCCTCGCTCCCGTCTGCCGCGCCAAGGGTGAGGAGGAGGGGCGGGGAAGCGTCGGCCTTCGTGATGGTGGCGAAGGACCACGAGAACGAGTACAGGGGCTGGATTCACGAACTCGGTTTGTACGAGGCGATTGGAGCGGCACCTTCTTGCGCCGCTCTGTCGATGGTGCTGATGTTTGCTGGGCTCGGCAGCTCGGCGAGCGGGTAGTCGGTTGACCATTCGCTCTGGTGGCGGTCCAATGACCAGCATGATCACCCGGCCACTCCTGCTGCGGCGAGACGTGATGGATATGGACCGGCAGCCCTGACCAGGTGCGTTTCGGACAGACCGTGACCGCGTAGCCCCGAGGGAGACGTTAACCGATGACCACATCACCATCGCCGTCCGGAGCGGAGTACGCAGAGGCGTCGTCTGTCCGTGTGGGCGTACTCGCCCCTTTGACACGGCCAGGCTGGGCCGAGGCGGGGCGACACTTGCTCGCAGGGTTCGAGTTGGCCGTTGACAAGGTCAACGGCACAGGCGGGATTGACGGCAGACCACTGGAGCTGGTGGTCAGGGACACCGCGGCCGATCCGGAGCGGGCCTTGGCGGCCGTGGACGAACTGGCCGCCTTGGGCGTGGCTGTTGTGGCGGGCGAGTATCACAGCGTCGTCGCCCGCGCCGTCGCCGGCCGGGCCGACGCCCTGGGCGTGCCGTTCCTCTGCTCGTCCGCAGTGCTTGACGAGCTCACCGAGGAGCCGACGAATTGGGTCGCGCGCCTTGCCCCGGCGCAGTCTCGTGGCTGGCGGATCTACGCGGATTTCCTCCTCGGTGAGGGACGACGCCGGATCGCCGTGGCGAGTCAGCCGAGCGTCTACTGGGCGTCCGGGGCTCGCGTCCTGCGGGAGCACCTCGCTCCACGTGGTGGCACTGTCGTCGAACTCGACGCGAGCGCTCTCGCCCCCGAGGCCCTGTGCGATGCGCTCGTGGACCACGGCGCGACGGCGCTGCTCCTGCTGGTCGGCCACCCGGAGCCGGCGGTGCCGATCGTCAGGGCCGTACGGGATGATGTGCGGCTTGCGGAGATCCTGATCGGCGCTCCGGCCGGACAACCGGAGTTTGCTGACTGGTCCGCGCTTCTGGGCGAGGATGGCGCCGGGATCCCGTTTCTGCGTTACCTGCCTGAGGTCCTCGGCCCGCTCGGCGCACGCGTCGAGAAGGAACTGCGCGAGCATCTGGGCGAAGCGCCTTCCTTCGTCGCCTTCGAGGGCTGGGACACCGTCACTGTCCTTGCCGAGGTGTTGCGTTCCCACGGCACGGACCGGGCAGCAATCGCCGAGTCATGGCCGCGCGTGGTGGTCGATGGCACCCGCGGGCCGATCCGGTTCTCCCGCACCACGGACATCAGCGTTTGGCAATGGGCTTGGACACCGATCCAAGTCGTTGACCGGGACCCCGCGGAGCCCCATCGCTTTCGGGTCCTGCGCGCCGGCTGAGAGGGCGCGGGGGCTCGGTGAGCTCGTCTGGCCCTCCGGGGCGGTCCCGGCAGGGACCTGCGAGGGGCCGGGCTTCCCACGCGGACCGGGGTCGACCGTATCCCGGCCGGCCCTCCATCCCGTTGTACGCGGTGACGCGGCCGTCCGGCGCATCACCGCGCGCGGTAGTACGGTCTGCCGTCATCCCGCCGCGCCGACGAAGGATGACGCTGATGACCACCCCCTCCCAGGAGAACGCCGTCGAGGACGAGGACCGCGTGCGGGAAGCGGTGACCGGGTTGATCGCCGTCTTCGAGAACCTCGGAGCCGAGCATCAGGCGCTGGAGGCCGAGGAGGCGAAGACCGGCGCGCGCGCCGTGGCACCGTGATCCGCATGGGCGGCACCTCGACCAGAGCGCCCGCATCGTGGTCCTCGCCAGGCGGCAGGCGCCTGACCCGGGCGGTCGCACGTGGAGGTCGCTCAGCTTCCCGAGTGCGCGCGGATGCTTGGCGGCGGCCATCGGCGTTTTTAGTGGCTGCCCGATGTGGTGTCGGTGGACGGCTTGCCAGGGAGCCCGTCTGCGCCCGTAGCGTGCTCGGTGGCGGCCCAGGTGGCGAGAAGCCGCAGGGTGTCGTGGTCGGGGGTGCCGGGGGCGGCGCTGTAGGCGGTCAGGGTCAGTCCCGGCTGAGCCGGTAGTTCCATGGCGTCGAAGTCGAGGGCGAGGACGCCGACAGCGGGGTGGTGGAACGCTTTGCGGCCCGTGTGATGCAGGCGCACGTTGTGCCTGGCCCAAGCGGTGCGGAACTCATCGCTGCGGGTGACGAGCTCCCCGATCAGTCCGGTCAGCCCGGTGTCATGCGGGGCTCGTCCGGCTTCGGTACGCAGGAGGGAGACGGTGGTGTTCACGGCTTCCTCCCAGTGGGGGAAGAATTCGCGGCCTGTGGGGTCGAGGAACTGGAAGCGCGCGATGTTGACCGGTTCGCGTGCGCCGGTGGCGTAGAGCGGGCTGTACAGGGCGCGGCCCAGGGGGTTGGTGGCCAGGACGTCAAGGCGGCCGTTTCGGATGAAGGCCGGGCATTCGCCCATGGAGCGCAGGACGCGCAGCACGCTGTCGGGCAGGGGGCCGCGGGCGCGCTTGGTGCGACGGGCGGGCCGGTGGGCGGCGGCGCGGGCCAGGTCGTACAGGTGAGCGCGTTCGGCGTCGTCGAGCTGGAGAGCGTTCGCGAGCGCGTCAAGGACTTCTTCGGAGGCTCCGGCGAGGTGGCCGCGCTCCAGGCGGACGTAGTAGTCGATGCTGACGCCGGCGAGCAGGGCGACTTCCTCGCGGCGCAGGCCGGGCACGCGCCGGTTGCCGCCGTAGGCGGGCAGCCCGGCCTGCTGCGGGGTGATCCTGGCGCGGCGGGAGCCAAGGAATTCGCGGATGTCGCTCGCGGTACTCATGCCTTCCACGCTAAGCCGGACGGCGCAGACGTGGGGGGGCCTGTCAGTACCTGTAACAGCAAGCCCTTCTTCCCCTTCTTGACCTGGTGTTTCCTCGAAGTCGCAGGCCGTCGGCGCTGTCGGGAGCCGCCGGGGAGTCAGCTGCTCGCGGCTGCCGTGGTGCCCGGTCCGATACACCGTGGGAGCAGCCCGGCCCCCGTTCACTCAAGGAGACCTTCCGTATGCCGAAGCAGTCCGCCCCCCAAGACCTTGCCGCCATTGCTCCGAAGCTGGTGGAGGTCACCGATGAGGTCCTCTTCGGTGACATCTGGGAGCGCCCCGGGCTGTCGCCGCGCGACCGGAGCCTGGTGACTGTGAGCGTCCTGGCGGCGCTCTACCGCAGCGAGCAGCTCGGCTATCACCTTGGCGTCGCCCTGGACAACGGGCTCGGTGTGGAAGAGCTGTCGGAGGCGATCACGCATCTGGCGTTCTACGCGGGCTGGCCCAATGCGATGACCGCGATCACGCGGCTGAAGAAGATCGCCGACGAGCGTTCCGCCTGACCCCCGGGGGGCGAGCGCCGCGGGCCGCACCCCGTACGGCCGGCGACCCGTGCGAAACCGACGAGGAGAGACCACCATGACCGCAAGCGGATTCGACCAGATCTTCCCCCTCGGGGAGAAGAACGACGCCTTCGCGCAGTACTTCACCGGCCAGAGCTACCTGGCCCCGCTCGCCTCGGGGAGCGTTCCCGTCAGCAACGTTTCCTTCGAGCCGGGCTGCCGCAATAACTGGCACATCCACCGCGGCACGAGCGGGGGCGGCGACCAGATCCTGCTGTGCACGGCCGGCAACGGCTGGTACCAGGCCGAGGGCGAGGAGGCTGTCAGCATGGAGCCGGGCACCGTGATCCGCGTCCCGGCGGGCACGAAGCACTGGCACGGGGCGAAGGCCGACTCGTGGTTCTCCCACCTCGCCTTCATCACCCCGGGTGAGAACGTCCGCAACGAATGGCTGGAGCCCGTCGACGACGAGGCGTACGGACAGCTGCCGAAGAACGGAGCGAACGCATGACCATCCTGAACGAGACCTACACGCTGTCGAACGGGGTTGAGATCCCCAAGCTGGGGCTCGGCACCTGGTTCATCGACGACGACAAGGCGGCCGACGCGGTGCGCGCGGCCGTCGGGATCGGCTACCGCAACATCGACACCGCCCAGGCATACGGCAACGAGCACGGCGTCGGCGACGGCGTACGCAGCTGCGGGGTGCCCCGTGAGGAGCTGTTCGTCTCGACCAAGCTCGCCGCCGAGATCAAGGACTACGACCGGGCGATCGCCGCGATCGACGGCTCTCTGACCGCGCTGGGCCTGGACCACGTCGACCTCATGCTGATCCACAGCCCGCAGCCCTGGGACGACTTCCGCGGCGGCGACTACGCCCAGGGCAACCGTGAGGCATGGCGTGCCCTGGAGGACGCCCACCAGGCCGGGAAGATCCGCGCCGTCGGCGTCTCAAACTTCCAGCAGCACGATCTGGAGAACATTCTTGAGGGCGCGCGCGTGGTCCCGCACGTGAACCAGCTCCTCGTGCACGCCGGCAATACCCCCTCCGGCCTGCTGGCCTACTGCGAGAGCAAGCAGATCCTCGTCGAGGCGTACTCCCCCATCGCCCACGGCGCGATCCTCGAGAACACCGATGTCCAGGCCATGGCACACAAGTACGGCGTATCCGTCCCCCAGCTGTGCATCCGCTACACCCTGCAACTGGGCACAGTGTCACTGCCCAAGACGGCCAACCTCGAGCACATGCGCTCCAACGCCGAGGTCGCCTTCGAGATCTCCGGCGCCGACATGGACGTCCTTCGAGACCTGCGCGACGTGGACTACGGCGAACACAGCGCCTTCCCCGTCTACAGCGGCAAGTGACAGCGGACGCGAGCGCCGGCCTCCCACGCGCTGACGATCCGCTCCCAGTTGCGGACGTTGAGGGTGCGGTAGTCCACGACACACTGACGGGGACGGTCGACCGCCGGACCGGGCCGCGCGCGGTACTCAGCTCGCGCTGCTCCTCTGCCTCGGCGGCCCGGTGCGCGCGGCCTGGGCGACGCGCTCGCGGAAGTCATCGGTCATCGGCGGTTCCCTTCGGGGTAGTTGGTCGACATGACTGAGAGAAAACCTGTGGACCCGGCTGCCAGGGGCGTGATGCGGTCCACGGATCGGATACTGGTGTGGTCGGCGCCTGTGCTGGCTGTGGGCCTGCTGGTATGGGGTGTCGGGGGCGTGATCTCGGATGCTCCCATGGCCCGCATCGCGTGGCAGTTCGTGCTGGCGTTCGTGATGGCGTGCAACGCAGTCGCCGCTCGGCAGCGGCTGCGGCGCGACGACTTCCCGGACGAGCGACGGCCGTGAGTCACCCGGTGGGCTCCTCACACTCGTGCTCGACCGTATGGCCTTCGCCGTCCGGGAGGACCGGGCCGTTGTCTTCGTTCGGCCAGCCGCCGCACACCTCGCCGCTCAGCGAGGCGGTCACGGCAACTTAACGTACCGGCCAGGCACCACCGAACCCACAACCACGCCCCCGGTGCCGACGCACGGCCCGGATCGCCCCCGGTCTCGAAGAGGGCGCGGCGACAGAACACCAGGACGAGACGCCGTGGCAGAGCCGCGTCGCTACGGGGGGCGCAGGGGCCGCTCGTAGCAGTGTCAGCTCGTGCCGCCGACGCCGTCCTCGATCAGCGCGGACATCGCGTCCATGGTCGCCTCGGTGCCATCGCCGGTGACGTATACGACAGCCGTTCGCGAGCCGTCCGCCGTGACGCCGGCCCAGGCGTGGTAGCCGAGCAGTTCGCCGAAGTGGGAGTAGAACCTGCGGCCGTCGGGGAGTGGCAGTTCAGCGAGGCCGAGGCCGTACCGTGCGCCGTCGATGCCGAGGCCGGGGGCCGGGATGGTGGTGGTCATCTCGGCGAGCCGTGCCGGGGGCAGCAGTTCGTCGCCGAGCAACGCGGCGTAGAAGAGGCCGAGGTCGCGAACGCTGCTGACGAGGGCTCCGGAGCCAATCGCCATGCTGGGGTTGAGGAGCGTGACGTCGAGCTGCGTCCCTGTGCCGAACGAGGCCCAGCCCCGCGCGTGCGGGCCGGGGATGAACGGTGACTCACCGGGAGCGCTGGTGGCGTCGAGGCGCAGAGGGCGGATGATGCGGTCGGTGATCTCCTCGGCCCAGCTCCGGCCGGTGATCCGCTCGATGATCATCGCGGTGAGCAGGAAGTTGGTGTTCGCGTACGACCATCCCTCGGGCGCCGTTCCGAGCCGCAGCGCCGCCCCTGCCAGCTCTTTCGGCGTGTAACTCCGCATCCGCTCCGCCCGGTAGCCCTCCGCGCTCGTCAGCGCCGGGATCGAGGGGTCGAGCAGGCGGCTGGTGTGGCGCAGCAGGTCGCGCAGGGTGATGTCCCGGGTCACTTCCGGCAACCAGTGGTGTACGAGGGTGTCCAGGCTCAGGCCGGGGAGTTGGAGTGCGACTACCGCCGTGAACGTCTTGGTGAGGCTCCCGATCCGGAACCGGCCGTCGCGCGGTGTACCGGCGGCCGCGTGGCGTCGGCCGTGCGGCGACACCACCTCCGCGCCCACCCCGGCAACGCCTGTGGCCAGGATCGCGTCGACCTGTCGCTGGAGATCGCGGTCCGGCGAGGCGGAGGCCGGCGCGGAGGGGCCCCCGCCCCCGGAGGCGGACGCCGCCGCCGGTCTGCCGGCCAAGCCCCCCAGGGCTGAGGCCATGCCGACGGTCAGGACGGCCCGACGTGACACGGGTATGCGCATGGAGTTCCTCTTTCCGTTCCTCCCATCTCACCAACGCCTCGTGCCCACGCCCACACGGCTGTCCTCCGTCCGCGCCCCCGGCCGGCCCCCGTGCGGGCACGGGGGACACCCCCACGGCCCGGCCGTGAGTCTCCCCCCGTGATCCACCGGACGGGGCCTGGCTCTCGCTCCCGAGCTGATGCGCCGTACGCGTGCCGCGCCCTCCCTGACAGTTCCTCCAAGCCGAAGAGACGGCTTCTCGCCAAAACACCGTCCATCGCAGCGACGCGGTGGGGGACGAGCAGTGGACGACCTGTGCCGAGACTGAGGAGGGGCGCTCCGGCGGAGGTCTCCGTTCCATACGGAGACTTCCGGCCAGAGCTTTTCCTTGAGTCCCGCGCGTACCTCTCACGGCGCCCTAACCTCCGCTCAGAACCATGTCCCACCAGGCTCGGGGCACCACTCCCGCCCCGTGCACGGTGGGGCCTTTCCCGGTGTGCTCCAGCCACAGGAGGACTCGTGTCGTTCCTTTCGTCCACCACGCGATGGAGACGGCTGCTCGCCGCCACCACCGTTCTCGCCACCACCGCGCTCGGCCCCGTGTTCACCACCGCGTCCGCCGGGGCCGCGAGCGCCGTCACCGCCGGCGCGACCGCGAGCCCCGTGACCGGCTCGGGCAGGATCAGCCCGCCGTCCCCCGGGAAGACCGCGGGCACCACCGTCACCCTCGTCACAGGCGACACCGTGACCGTGACCAAGGACGCCAGGGGACGCGAGCGCGCCACCATCGCGCCCGCGCGCGACAGTTCGCGTACCTTTCGGACTCTCACGGGGCCGGACGGCGATCTCTACGTCTACCCTTCCGATGCCCTCGCACCGCTCGCCGCCCACACCCTCGACAGCGCGGTCTTCAACGTCAGCCGTCTCATCCGCGACGGGTACGCCGACGCGAAGAAGAAGACGCTGCCCGTCATCGTCTCCTACGCCGACCGGCCCTCCGGCCGCACGCTCGACGCCCGCGCCGAGGACCTCCCGGGCTCCACGCGAAGGCGGGTGATGGACCGGCTCGGGATGGCCGCCCTCACCGTCGACAAGAAGAACGCCGGCTCGTTCTGGAAGTCCGCGCTCCCGCCCGCGAGGGGAAAAGCGGCGAAGACGGGGGGCCGCGTCGCCCATCTGTGGTACGACGCGCCGGTCAAGACCGCCCTCGATCGCAGCGTCCCGCAGATACACGCCCCCGAGGTGTGGAAGCAGGGCTACGACGGCACCGGCACCAAGGTCGCCGTGCTCGACACCGGCATCGACCTCCAGCACGCGGACGTCAAGGATCGTGTCCTCGCCACGAAGAGCTTCGCCGGGACCGCGACCGTCCAGGACGGCCACGGCCACGGCACGCATGTCGCCTCGACGATCGCGGGTTCTGGCGCGGACTCCGGCGGCGAGTACAAGGGCGTCGCGCCCGGCGCGAGCCTCCTCATCGGCAAGGTGCTCGGCGACAGCGGCTCGGGCGACGACTCGAACGTCATCGCCGGGATGGAGTGGGCCGTCGAGCAGGGCGCCGACGTCGTCAGCATGAGCCTCGGCTCGGACAACGGCCGCGAGAGCGACCCGTCGAGCGTCGCCCTCGAACGGCTCAGCGCCGGGAGCGACACCCTCTTCGTCGTCGCGGCGGGCAACAGCGGCCCCGGGGCTTCCACACTCGGCAGCCCGGGGGTCGCCGAATCGGCGCTCACGGTCGGCGCCGTGGACCGCGACGATTCCCTGGCCCCCTTCTCCAGCCGGGGCCCGCGCGCCGACGAGGACCACGGCATCAAACCCGACGTGACCGCCCCGGGCGTGGACATCGTCGCGGCCCGCGCGGCGGGGACCTCGATGGGCCAGCCGGTCGACGCGTACTACACCGCAGCGAGCGGCACCTCGATGGCGACTCCGCACGTCGCGGGCGCCGCCGCGCTCCTCGCCCAACGGCACCCGGACTGGGACGGCAAGCGGCTCAAGGAGGCCCTCGTCTCGCACAGCATGCCGTCCCCCGGCGCCACGGTCTACGCCCAGGGCACCGGCCGCATCGACGTGGCCGCCTCGCTCGACGCCCCGGTGGGGCTCTCGGGCAAGGCCGACTTCGGGATGATCTGGTACCCGGGCCGCGGCGTCCCGTACGAGAAACCCACCCGCACCCTGACGGTGCGCAACGCGGGCGACAAGCCCACGACCGTCCGCCTCGCCGCCCGCTCCACGACGGAGCCGCTCCCCGCCGGCGCGCTCACCTTCGACCACGACGAGGTCACCGTCCCGGCCGACGGCACCACCGAGGTCACCGCGACCCTCGACCCGCGGTCGCTGCCCGCCGCCACCTACTCGGGCGAGGTCACCGCGACCACGGCGGGCGGCGCCACCGCCCGCGCCGCGCTCGGCTTCACCAAGGAGGCGGAGCAGTACGGCGTGACGGTGAACCTCAAGGACCGCAACGGCGACGCCCCGGCCAACGGCATCCTCGTCGCCCTCGGACTCGACGAGGGCTCCACCTACTACCAGACAGTCCCCTTCGCCAAGGACGCGAAGGTCACCCTGCGGATGCCGCAGGGCCGCTACGCCTTCTTCGGCGGCCTCACCACGGGCGACCTCGGGCTCCGGGGCGGATACGGTGACGCCGACGACGTCTTCAGCCTCCCCGACGTCGAAGTCGGCGACGAGGCGAAGGAACTGACCGTGGACGCCCGCACCGCGCAGGACGTCCGTTTCGACGTCAAGGGCGAGCGCGCGCTGGAGAACTCGACGTTCGCGTACGGGATCACGCGCGCCGGTGCGCAGGGCGCGGCCCAGGTCACACTCAGCGGGGACGCGACGATCAGCGACGCGCACCACGGCGCGATACCCGTCGGGGGCAAGCAGAGCGGCCTCACCGCCTCCTTCTACCAACGTGAACGCGTGCCGCTCGTAGCGGCTGAGGTCACCGGCCGCAAGGGCTTCCCGCTCTCCGTGCGTGTCGGCGGCGGCTCGTTCCGCTTCGAGGGGGCGCGCACCGCCCGCGTCACCGACATCGGCACGGGCACTCCCGAGGAGCGCGAGGGCAAGCCCCTCACGGGCCGCGCCGTGCTCATCCACGCCGACCTGCCCGACGACGCGATCGACGCGCTCGCCGAGGCGCAGGAGGCCGGAGCCGCCGCCGTCCTCGTCACCCCCGTACACGACCGCAGCACCTTCGCGCAGCCCTACGGTGGCCTGCTCGCGCCGGTCCTCGTGGTCTCGCACAAGGACGGCACCGCTCTCGCCGCCCGTGCCGCCACGAAGAACGGCGCGACGGTCCGCCTGACCGGCACCAAGGAATCACCCCGCGCCTACTCCGGCCGCTGGGACCACACCAAGGGCATCCCCGCCGACCTCTCCTCGCGCCTGCGCCGCGCGGACTTCGCCCGCGTCGACAACCGCTTCCACGCGAGTGCGGACGGACAGATCGGGGAGTACCAGCAGCACGTCGCGAAGGGCACGAAGGACCCGCTGGAGGTCTCCGTTCCCGAGGAACTGCTCCTCGGCACCGAACGGGCCGAGTACCTCTACGCGGCTCCCGGACTCACCTACCAGCAGGACGTCTCCCCGACCCGCTTCACGGCCACGCAGATGCTCGGCGCCTCCGCACCCGCCCGCGCGGGCTACCGGAGCACCGAGGACTGGTTCGGCCCCGTCCCGCACTTCGCGCCGTACGGCAGCGGCCTGGGCTGCAACTTCTGCAACACCGACCAGGGCGTGGTGCCCTGGCCCGCCCTGGTCGGGGACTCCGAGGCCCACCACGGCTCGGACTACGGCGGCACACTGAACCGGCTCGCCCTTCTCCGGGGCGGCACCGAGCTCCCTCCCGCCGACTGGCGGCTGCCCGAGCGCGACACCTACCGCATCGAGAGCGACATGAGCTACGGGCCCGACGACGGCGCCCTCGAAGGAGCGCGCGCGACCGCCGCGTACGACTTCGTCGCGGGCCCCCCGACGCGCTTCGACAAGGACGCCTGCACCGGTTCCCTCGCCGAGGCGGTCACGAAGTGCGAGCCGCTGCCGCTCATCACGACGCACTACTCTCTCGCCACCGACCTGCACAACAAGGTCACCGCGGGCAGGCCCTACTCGTTCACCCTGAGCGGGCACCGCGTCACCGGATTCAAGGGCAGCACCCGGCTCAAGGGCGCGACCGTGGACGTCAGCTTCGACAACGGCAAGACCTGGCAGCACGCGAAGACCGCCCGCACCACGGGCACCAGCTTCCGCGTCTCCTACCCGCAGCCGCGCCGCTCCGCGAGCTCCGGCACCGTGGCCCTGCGCGCCACGCTGTGGGACGGGCAGGGCAACAGGACGGAGGAGACCGTACTGCGCGCGTACACCCTCAAGTGACGCACCAAGCGGCCCACCGCTGAGCACCGGGCCGGGCGTCCCCAGGGGGCGCCCGGCCCTTCGGCGCGGCCCACCCCGCCTTCAGGGCTCGCGCCCCCGCGGCTTCAGCGGCACCCGCCGGACAGCGGGCGCGGCCAGCCGCGCGCCGCCCCACCCGTGGACCTCGCCGAAGGGGTCGCTCGTCATCCAGCCCTCACAAAACCGCCGATCTCCTCCTGCGCGCGGCCCACGTTCCACCGCATCAGGAGCTTCTCCTCGATGGGCTCACCGCCCAGGTGCATCGCCCTGGCGTCGGAGACCGCCCGCAGCGGGAGGCCCCTACGGCCGCGGCCGAGGTAGAGCAACGTCCCGGGCATGACAGGGACTACGTCGGCGGACCGCTCGCGTGACATCGCGAGCACCGCCTCATTCATCGGGCCTGGACCCGCTCCAGTACCTGGATGCCGAGGTCCAGCGCTTCCTTCGGCTCGCGCGTCGATTGCTGCAGGTCGACGAAACAGCCCTCGGCGCCCAGTTCGCGCATCCCCAGCAGGGTGTCGGCGATCTCCGGCACGCCGACACCCGGCGCCGGGTTGTACCGGATCAGCCGCCGCAGCGCGTCGGGGTCGCGGCCCGCTTCGTCGGCCGCACGGCGCGCGGTGTCCCACAAGGCGGTGTACGCGGGTTCGGGGAGGACCGTGCCGACCCAGCCGGCCGCCCGGCGCCCGATCCGGCGCATCGCGGCCGGTGAGAAGCCGCCCAGGTACACCGGCGGGCCGCCCGGTGCCGCCGGGCGAAGGCCCACGTAGGAGCGCGGGATCGTCCAGTGCGTGCCCTCGTGCGCGAACTCCTCCTGCGTCCAGTACGCGTCGAGCACGTCGAGGATTTCCTCGAGCAGCGCGCCGCGCTTGTCGAAGTCGGCGTTGACGGCGGTGTATTCGTCGCGCAGCCACCCGATACCGAGCCCCGGGTCCAGGCGCCCGCCGCTCGCGAGGTCGAGCGAGGTGAGGGACCTGGCGAGCAGCAGCGCCGGATACCAGGGCGCGTTGAGTGTGCTGGTGCCCAGGCGCGCCCTGTGTGTACTCGCCGCGGCGAGCGTCAGCACGACGAGAGGGTCGAGGAAGGTCTTGTACTGCGGCGGGTAGGGGACGTCAGGAGTGTGGCCCGGGTAGAGGTCGCTGGGTGAGACGGGGGCCAGGGAGCGGTCGCCGACCCACAGGGAGTCGAATCCGGCGTCCTCGGCGTCGCGCGCGAACGCGCTGATCGCCTCGGGCCGCGCGTGTGTGCCGTACTGAGGTAGTGCGATACCCATGTCCATGGCCCAGTGTGTGCACGGAAGGGGTGCGGTGCGCCAGGGGGCGTCCCGTCCTAGTCAGCCGTACCAAGACGCCCCCGCCGTCAGCGACCTGGTGATGAGTCAGCGGGTCGGAGCGTCGAAGCGCGGTTGCGTCGTGAGCAGGTGGGACACGTCCGACCCCGGCGCCAGTTCCCGGGGCGCGGCGTCCCGCGTGAACAACCGGGCGGGGCGGGCGCCTTCGACGCGGGCCGTCTCGTCCTCGACGCGCAGCCAGGAGCCCTCGCGCAGGCCGAGGACCGGGACGTCGTTCTCCTCCAGGAACTCGGTGAGGCGTTCCTCGCGGGTCTCGCCCTTGTGGGTGCTGGTGGGGTCCGGGTCCAGGTAGTGGGGGTTGATCTGGAACGGCACGAGGCCCAGCGTCTCGAAGGAGGGCGGCTGCACGATGGGCATGTCGTTGGTGGTCCGCAGGGTGGGCGCCGCCATGTTGGTCCCGGCGCTGGCGCCCATGTACGGCAGCCCGGCGCCGACGGCGCCCGCCACGGCCTCGCGCAGCCCGGTCCGGTACAGGGCGCCGAGCAGGCGGAAGGAGTTGCCGCCGCCGATGAACACGGCGTCGGCGGCCTCCAGCGCGGCGACCGGGTCGGTGTGCTCGTGGACGCCGTGCACGGCGATCCCGGCGGGCTCCAGGGCCTCGCGGACGCGTGCGGTGTACGTGTCGTGGTCGGCGAGCGCGTACGGGACGAAGGCGAGCCGGGCTCCGGTGGGCAGGAACGCGGTGACGGTGTCGAGGGCGTGTTCCAGGTAACCGCGGCCGTGCTGGGTGGAGTTGGAGAGCAGGAGCAGATTCACGGGGTTCTTCCTCAGGGTTGTTCGGTCAGGCCGTGGGGGTGCGGCGGGGTTTGGGTTTCGGGCGCTGCGGCGGCTGGGTGAGGCGTTTCTCCAGGCGTGCGGCGGCGAGCCGCAGGGGTTCGAGGCGGTTCTCGGGGGCTCCGTCGAACCGCTCCACGGCGCCGCCGAGGCTGAGGCTTCCGTACGGTTCGCGGCCCAGGAAGACGGGTACGGCGACGGTCGCGATGCCGGTGTCGTACTCCCCGACCGTCCAGGCGTACCCCTGGGCGCGGACCTTCAGGAGTTCCTGCTCCAGCGCGTCCGGGTCGGTGACGGTCCGGTCGGTGAACCGGGCCATCGGGCGGCCCCGGAAGAGCCGGTGGCGCTGCTCGTCCGGCAGGTAGGCGTAGAAGGACTTGGAGGTGGCCCCGGCGTGCGCGGGATAGAGCTCGCCTACGAGGGGGTAGTAGCGCAGCGGTCCTGCCTCGCCCTCCTCGGCGGCCACGCACCGCATGTGGAAGCTGTCGGGCAGGCAGAACAGCACGGTGTCGCCGGTGACCCGGCGCAGTTCCTCCAGGACGGGTCCGGCCAGCAGTTCCAGTGAGCCCGAGCGCTCCCAGAGGCGGCCCAGGCGCAGTACGGCGGGGCCGATCCGGTAGCGGCGGGTGGCGGGGTCGGAGACCAGGAAGCCGCGCCCGGCGAGGGTGGCGAGCAGCCGTTGGGCCACGGAGGTGTCCCAGCCGAACTCGGCGGCCACCTCGGTCACCCCCCAGTCGGGCCGGGTCCGCTCGAACGCGAGCAGCACGAGCAGTGCCCGGTCCACGGTCTGCAGGGCCCCGGCGGGTGTCCGCCGGTCCGTCTCGAATTCCGCCATGACCATCTCACCATTCAGACCTTCGGGTCGTCCTCGCGCGAGCGCGGCCCGAGTTGCAGATAACGGGAAACCATTGCGCTCAACGCTATCCGATCCCGAATCTGCTCTCAGCACCCCGCCCGGGACCCCGGTTCCCCGGCCTCTTCCGGAGGGTGTGACGGATGCGTGAGAAAGGCCCCCATGTTGAAGTACGTACTGGACCTCGTCGAGCTGCTCGACGACCCCCAGGCCAATGGCAAGACGGTCGCCGAGTACCTGGACGCCGCGGCGGGGGCCGAGGGCCCGTCCGCCCAGGTCACCACGGTCGCCGGTGAGCGGGGCTCGACGGACTTCGTGTCGGTCCGCATCCCCGGCTCGCGGGGCCGCGCGGCCGGGGGCGAGGCCCGTACCCTGGGCATTGTCGGCCGGCTCGGCGGCATCGGCGCCCGCCCCGAGGTGACCGGGCTGGTCTCGGACGCGGACGGGGCCGTCTCGGCGCTCGCCGCAGCGGCCAAGCTGCTCGACATGCGCCGCCGGGGCGACGTACTGCCCGGTGACGTGATCATCGCCACCCACATCTGCCCGGACGCCCCGACCGAGCCGCACGACCCGGTGCCGTTCATGGGCTCGCCGGTGGACATCGCCACGATGAACCGGCACGAGGTGAGCGACGAGATGGAGGCTGTGCTCTCCATCGACACCACCAAGGGCAACCGCATCATCAACCACAAGGGCCTCGCCCTGTCGCCCACCGTCAAGCAGGGCTGGGTGCTCCGCGTGAGCGAGCAGCTGGGGGAGCTGCTGGCCGTGGTGACCGGTGAGCCGTTGGTCACGTACCCGGTGACCACCCAGGACATCACCCCCTACGGTAATGGTGCACACCACATCAATTCGATCCTCCAGCCCTCCACCGCGACGGCAGCTCCCGTGATCGGCCTGGCCATCACCTCGGCCGCGGTGGTGCCCGGCTGCGGAACCGGGGCGAGTCACGAGAGCGACATCGCGTCCGCCGCCCGCTACGCCGTCGAGGTCGCCAAGGCGTACGGCGACGGCCGGCTGGACTTCCACGACGCGATGGAGTTCGACAACCTCGTCAGCCGCTACGGCTCGCTGGCCCACCTGCAGACCTTCGGCCGTACACCCCAGGAGTCCTGATGGCAGCCGCCCCGCAGTCCGGTGCCGTGGCGCCCGCGCCCAAGAGCATCGGCAGCGACGACTACTCGCTCTCGCGCGTCCCGCGCGACAAGCGGTTCGGTTTCTGGTCGATGCTCCTGCAGTGGCTGGCCCAGTCCGGTTCGATCTCGCAGTTCACGCTCGGCGCCACCATCGGCGTCGGGATGACCTTCGGTGACGCGTTCCTGGCGTTCACGCTGGGCGCGGTGATCCTGGAGGTGGTGATCTTCGCGATCGGCCTGGCCGGGATGCGCGAGGGTCTGGCCACCCCGATGCTCACCCGCTGGGTGGGCTTCGGCCGCAACGGCTCGGCGCTGGTCAGTTTCGTGATCGCGGTCAGTCTGGTCGGCTGGTTCGGCGTCCAGAACAAGATCTTCGGTGACAGCGTCTCGGCGCTGGTCGGCGGCCCGTCCTGGATGTGGTGCGTGCTCGCGGGCATCGCCATCACGGCCCTGGTGATCTTCGGGTTCAAGTACATGGCGAACTTCGCGAAGGTCGTCACCCCGCTGTTCTTCGCCATGGTCGCCTTCTCCGTGATCCGGACCCTGAACGACCACTCGCTGAGCGACCTGGTCCACTCGCCGCCGCCGAGCGACACCATCCCGCTGGCCGTCGCCGCCACCGCCATCGCGGGCGGCTACATGACGGGCGCGATCGTCTCCCCGGAGATGACCCGGTACAACCGCAGGGGCTCGCACGTCTTCCTGCAGAGCGCCTCGTCGATGATCCTCTCCGAGTACATCGTCGGCCTGACCGGTGTGCTCCTGGGCCACCTGGTCAAGAGCAACGAGGTCTCGCACATCGTGCTCTCCACCTCCGGGGCCTTCGGGGTGCTCGTCGTCCTGATGTCCACGGCGAAGATCAACGACTGGAACCTGTACGGCTCCTCGCTCGGCGTCGTCAACTTCTTCCAGGTCGTCTTCAACAAGCGGGTGCACCGGGGCGCGGTCACCATCGTCCTCGGCATCGCGGGCACCGTTCTGTCGGCCGTCGGGATCATGGGCCACTTCACCGAGTTCCTCACGATCCTCGGCGTCGCCATCCCGCCGATCGGCGGGATCATCGTTGCCGAGTACTGGGTCGTCAAGCGGATGCGCAAGCCGCTGGACGAGACCCGGAAGTCCGAGACCCTGCCGGCGCACTCCCCGACCTGGGTGCCGATGTCGATCGCCATCTGGATCGCCGCGTTCTGCGTCGGCAAGTTCTACGACGGCGGCATACCGGCCCTGAACTCGCTGGGCACCGCCTTCGTCCTGTACAGCGCCCTGGGGCTGCTGGGCTGGATCAAGCCCTACGGCACCTCCGTCCTCGCCGACGAGCAGGACTCCGCAGCCCCGGCCGCCCGCACCACCACCCCTGTGGGAGCAGCATGAGCACCGCACCCGAAACCGCACCGGTCCCGGCCTCCGAGGAGGCCCAGGACGAGGTGATCGCCCTCTGCGCCGAGCTGATCAGGTTCGACACGTCCAACCCGACGAGCGACGAACGCGCGAGCGCCGAGTGGGTCGTGGCGCGCCTCGCGGAGGCGGGCATCGACTCCGAGCTGATCGAGTCGGCGCCGGGACGGGCCAGCGTCATCGCCCGGATCGCCGGCCGCGACCCGGAACGCGGCGCCCTGCTGGTCCACGGCCACCTGGACGTGGTCCCGGCGGACGCCTCCGAGTGGCAGGTGCCGCCCTTCTCCGGCGAGATCCGCGACGGCTACCTCTGGGGCCGGGGCGCGATCGACATGAAGGACACAGTGGCGGTGATGCTGGCCACGGCCCGGCACTTCGCCCGCACCGGTACGAAGCCCTCGCGCGACCTCGTCCTCGCCTTCCTCGCGGACGAGGAGGCGGGCGGCAAGTTCGGCGCCCACTGGCTCGTCGAGCACCGACCGGAACTGTTCGCCGGGGTCACCGAGGCGATCGGTGAGGGCGGCGGGTTCTCCTTCGCGATCGACGACACCCGTCGGCTGTACCCGATCGAGAACGCCCAGCGCGGCATGGCCTGGATGGAGCTGACCGCCACGGGCCGGGCCGGCCACGGCTCCTCCCCCAACGACGAGAACGCGGTCACCGACCTGGCGGAGTCGCTGACGCGGATCGGTCGCGAGACCTTCCCGATCCGGCTGATCGAGCCGGTCCGCGCGCTGCTCGAAGAGGCCGCACGACTGTACGGCGTCGCGTTCGACGAGGACGACATCGAGGGCAGCCTCGCCCGGCTGGGCCCGGTCGCGGACTTCATGCAGGTGGTCCTGCGCAACTCGGCGAACCCGACGATGTTCGCCGCCGGGTACCAGACCAACGTGATCCCCGGGAAGGCCACGGCGCGCGTGGACGGGCGCTTCCTGCCCGGCCACGAGCAGGAGCTGATCGACACCGTCGACCGGCTGCTGCTGCCCTCGGTCAGCCGGGAATGGGTCAACCACGACATCGCGATGGAGACCACGTTCGACGGCCCGCTCGTCGATGCCATGTGCGCGGCGGTCCGCGCCGAGGACCCGGACGGCCACCCGGTGCCGTACTGCAACCCCGGCGGCACGGACGCCAAAGCCTTCACGCACCTGGGCATTCGCTGCTTCGGCTTCAAGGGCCTGAAGCTCCCGCACGACCTGGACTACGGCCGTCTCTTCCACGGCGTGGACGAGCGCGTGCCGCTGGAGGGCCTGCGCTTCGGCGTCCGCGTCATGACCCGCCTCTGGCAGAGCTGCTGACCGGCACGCGCTCGACGCCGCGACGGGGAGCGCCCCGCTCGGCCCGCCTTTGCTGGAAGTCGGCACCTGGCGCGGGCGCTCCACGCTCCTGATCGCCGACGCGGCGCGGGCCGCCGGGGTGACCGCGCTCGGCGGGGGCCACCACCGGGACCGAAGACGGCGGCAGGGGCCGGGTGGGTGTTCCCGGCGTGGTTATCCGAGGCCGAGGTGTGGGTCGGTGTCGGCGAGTTCGGCGCTGGCGGTCCACAGGCGGGCGGCGACCGCCTGGTCTGCCATGTGTGCGGGGACGGGCTCACGCCGTGGGGTGCCGCGCAGGCCGAAGATCCTCGGTCCCCACAGTTGTCCTCCTCGTACTTCCGGGTCGAGTACGGCGCGGACGACGGGCCATGCTCCGGCGTCCTTGCCCTGTACCAGGAGCGCGGAGGGCAGGGCGCGCAGGCGCTTGCCCGGGGTTGTCACGTTGATCGGGGGGCGGGACGGGGTGAGGGAGTCCAGGGCGCCGCCGGGGTGGGCCACCACGCTGAGTACCGTGCTGTTGACGGCACGCAGGCGGCGGTCGAGTGCGAAGCCGAAGGACATCTGGGCCAGCTTCGACCGGCCGTAGGTGCGCTTGGGCCGGTAGTCCCGGGTCGACTGCAGGTCGTCGAGGTCCAGTCGTTCGGAGCGTGCCGCGAAGCTTCCCACCGTGACGATGCGGGCCGCCGGTGCCGCGGACAGCAGGGGAGCCAGCCACTGGGTCAGCGCGAAGTGGCCGAGGTGGTTGGTGCCGAGCATCAGCTCGTGGCCGTCCTTGGTTTTCCGGCGCGGAGGGTCGTCGAGCGCCACCCCGGCGTTGTAGACCACCGCGTCGAGACGATCGAGGTCGAGTCCGTCAACGGAGGTCTTCAGGGACGACAGGTCGGCGAGGTTTAGTTCCAGATGGCGTACCCGCGCGCCGGGTACGCGTGAGCGGATCGAGGTCATGGCGGCCCCGGCCTTCGCCCGGTCCCGGCTGCCGAGTACGACGAGGGCGCCGGTGGTGGCGAGCTGCTCGGCGGCGAAGTAGCCGATCCCGGCGTTGCCTCCGGTGATGAGGACGGTCCTGTCCTCGGCGGGCGGCAGCCGGTGGACGTCCCACGGTCGGCTCTGGGATGCGGAAGACACGGTGCGGGCTCCTTGTGCTCTGGGGCGGCGTGCTCATGGGGAACTCGCCGGTCCTCACAAGGTCCCAGCCTTCACCGACATACCGCCGACAGATCACGCTCACCAGCAGCAGATCGCCGACACCTGTCCGGATCAGCGCGGCGCATCGGCGCACCGCCCCTCGGGTCCGGGTCCGGCGCGCGACGGCACGCCCGCTTTCCCGGCCCCGGACGGACACCACGGGTGCCGGAGACGGCGAGGTGTTCCGCGGTCCTTCCGCAGGTCAAGGCGTGTCACAGGTCCCGCGACACGTCCCGTACGCGTGTGTCCGGCGCGAGCGGCGGGCGGCCTCCTGGCGCTCGTCGTCGCGGACGGCTGGTCCATGGGAAGGCGCTGGAGCAGGGACTCCCCCGGGCTCCCTCGTTCCGGGAAAGCCCTGACCACGTACTGCGTCGCACCCGTTGACTCCCGGCCGGAGGGCTGTCAAGAATGCGCCTTGACAACGTTGTCCGAACGGAAGGCCCCCGCCGTGTCGCACCACCCCGCCCAGGTCGGCCGCCGCCGATTCCTCCAACTCCTCGCCGCCGGCGGCGCGCTGACCGCCCTGCCCCTCGGCGCCGGAGCGGCGCAGGCGGCAGCCGCCGGGCCCCTCGCCGGGACCGCGACGGCCCCCGACGACATCGCCGCCACCTACCTGCGTGTCCTCGCCCAGCACACCCGCTGGTCGGAGACCCAGTGGGACGCGGCCCGCGGCTACTACACGGACAAGGACTTCGGCTTCGCCGTCGTCCTCGGCAACGCCGTACTGCTCACTCACGGCCGTTACGACAGCGAACTGACCGGCATCGACCGTGACACGCTGCGGACGCGCACTCTGGCCACCATCCGCCACTTCGCCGCTTCCAACCGCCTCACCGGCGGCGACCAGTGGGGCCGCACACTCTTCTTCGACACCACTTTCCAGTCGTACTTCGTCATGGCCGCGAAGCTCCTGTGGTCCGAGCTGGACGGGACGACCCGAGGCCACGTCGACGCGCTCCTGCGCGGCCAGGCGGCGTACACGGACGGTCTCGGCACCGGGGACGACCCGGCCTCGGGCTCCTGGACCCCGCACGGTCTCACCGGTGGCTTCGAGGGCGACACCAAGCTGGAGGAGATGGGCGTCTACACGCAGTCGCTCGCGCCCGCGCTGGCGTGGGCCGATGACGACGCCCGGCACGGCGCGTGGAGCGACCGTTTCGGCACCTGGTCGCGCAACGAGGCCGGACTGCCGCCCGCCGACCTCGCCAACCCGGCCCTGGTGGACGGGGTGCCGGTCTCCCGCAACACCGCGCGGAACCTCTACGACACGTTCATCGTCGAGAACCACGGCTCCTTCGGCCCGCACTACCAGGAGGAGTTGTGGCGCACTTCGGGCCGCAACTCCTCGCACTTCCTCGCCGCGGGCACTCCGCTGCCGGAGGTGCTGACGAAGCAGCCCAACGCCGACCCGCTGTGGCAGACCCTGCTCGGCGTGATGAGCGACGCGGGCGAGCCGTTGATGCCGATGGTCAACGACCGCGAGCACCTCTACGGGCGCGATGTCATACCGCTCGCCTTCCTCGCGCGGGTGCGGGGTGACCGGGCCGCGGCCCGCGCCGAGGCCGAACTGGCCGCCCGCCTGGAGGCGTACCAGGAGTACGCGCCGCGCTACCGGCTCGCGAAGTTCTCGGGCGAGCCGAAGTACGAGCCCGAGGCGCGCGCCGAGATCGCCCTGAGCTACCTGCTGCACGTGTGGACGGTGCACACCCCGGTGAAGCCCCTCTCCCGGGAGGAGTTCTTCGCGCGGGCGGCCGGGGTGACGGACTTCGGCACCGGTCCCGGGCTCGTCTCGCACCAGTCCCCCGCGGCGTGGGCGGCGGCGGTCAGCAAGCCGGGCTTCGTGAAGTTCGCCTGGCAGCCGGCGCACGACGACTGGCTGTTCAAGCTCAGCGGCGGCACACCGATGTTCCTGCCCTCGACGGCGGGCAAGGTCTCGGGCCGCGCGGTGGAGACCTGGACCAAGGTGCGCGACGGCTTCGACGGCAGCGCGACGCTGCTCCGTCTCGACTCCGGCTGGGCGGGGTTCACGACGCTGGGTTCCGGCGCCGTCGTGTACGCGAGCAGTGGGACTGCGGCGGCCGAGGGGCACTTGGAGGTGTACAACCTGACGATGCCGGGGATGCCCGGCCTCGGCGGGGCCCGCACCTTCCGCTTCGCGGAGGGCTCGGTGAAGGTGGCGGCGCGGGACGGGGCGAGCGCCCCGGCGGCCGGCGGGCGCGTCGACACGCTCGACGTGCCGCGTACCACCGTGCGGCACCTGCGCATGCAGGGTGTGCGGCCCGATCCGACGTACGGCTACTCGCTGTTCGCCTTCGAGGCGCGCGCGGAGGCCGGTGGCGAGGACCTCGCGCGCGGCGGCACGGCGACGGCTTCCTCGGCGGCGTCGGGCATGGGGGCGCCGCTGGCGGTCGACGGTGACGGGGCGACGCGCTGGGCGGTGGCCACCGGGGACCGCAAGCGTGCCGACAGCTGGCTCGCGGTCGACCTGGGGGCCGCGCGGGAGGTCGCGGAGGTGACGCTGCGCTGGGAGGCCGCGGCCGGGCGCGGTTACCGCGTCCAGGGCTCGGCGGACGGGGAGCGGTGGGAGGATCTCGCCGTCTACCCGGTGGCGCGGGCGAGCAGCCACGGCGGCTGGCTCGACGTGGACGGCCGCGCCGGTCTCGTGGTGCGTGGGGCGGACCGGGAGCACCCCGTGTCCGTCTACGACGACGCGGTCGTCCTGAGTGACGGTCCCGCCGCTCCGGTCGTGATCGAGGGGTATCCCGGCGCCTCGCCGGCCCGGTTGCGGGCGCTGGCGGCGCGGAAGGCTCCCTCGGCCGAGCACGCGCAGGTGCGGGCGGCGTACGTGGAGGAGCACCTGAGTCTGTTCAACCTCTCCGCCGAGGAGGTTCGCACCCGGGTGTCGGTGCCTCAGGACGGTGCCGAGCGGTACGTCTTCGCGGGGACGCAGACCGTGACGCGGGACGGGATCGTCCACGAGAGCGAGCTGCCCGCGGCGAAGGCGCTGCTGCTGGCGCCGCGGTTCACGCTCGCGCCGGTCTCGGGCCGCGCACTGCCCGCCGGACTGCGGGTGAGCGTGGAGGACGGGGCCACCCTGCGGCTCTCGGGGGCCTCCTGCCGGGTGCGGGTGCGTGCGCAGGGCCGGACCGCGGTGGTGTCGGTGCGCTCCGGCAGCAGGCCGGTCGTGGTCAGGCTGCACGGAGCGACGGCGTACCCGGTGGACGATCTGGCGCTGGGCCGTACGGTCTTCCCCACGAGCCCGTTGCCCGCGGGCATGTCGGCGCCGTCCGCGGCGGTCGACGGGGACCCGGGCAGCTCGTGGCGGCCGGGGAAGGACGGGCGGCTCGTCGTGGACCTCGGCGCGGCGCTCCCGGTGCGGGAAATCGAGGCGGAGTGGACCGGCGGCGACGTCCCCGGCCTGCGTGTCGAGGGCAGTACCGATGGCATCGCCTACCGGGACTGGGGGCGCGCCTCCGGGCACGGCCGCACCCGTGCCCTGCGCGTCCGCGAGACCGCCCGGTACGTCGCGGTCCGGGTGGACGGCGGCGACGGGCGCCGGGCGGCGCGGCTGGTACGGCTCTCGGTGCGCTGACGGGCCGACCGCGCGCGTCCCACTCCGGACGGGCGCGCGGTACCCGGGGCTCGTGGGGAGGTGCTCGGCCTCTCCGCACGGGCCCCGGGGGGCGGCTCGCTCGGCCTCGGTGCGCGATCCCCGAGCGCGGCCAGGGGGTTTGGATAAAAGCCGGTACTTCTACCGCGGTGGGAGCGTGGTTTCCGGTCCACGCAGGGTGCGCACCGCGACGGCCTCGTGCGCGAGATACGTGCTCGGCGCCGCTCCCCGGCAGGTCAGGCGGTGTGGGGCGGTGCGGTGCGCGCGTACCTCGACCTCGCTGAGCGCCGGGTGCGGCGGTGTGCCCGCCACGCGTACGCGCCAGCCGTCGTCCGCGCGTTCCGTCCCGACGACCTCGTACGCGTGCCGGGCCGCGGGGCCGTGGCGGGCGAGGAGGGCGGCGACGGCGACCTGGGCGGGAGGGGGCAGGTCCGTGTAGCCGCGCAGGTGGGTGGCGGCCACGCGGTCCGCGAGGTGTTCCGCGAGCGTCGTCCCGGCCGAAGCCGCGTCGAGGTTCCCGTAGTACACGCCGTCGGGGAGGACGGCGACGTTGGCGGCGAAGCGGTCCCCGCCCACGTGGGTGCACTCCCACACGAGCCGCGGGTGGCGCGCGGCGAGGGCGGCGGCCACGGGGCGCCCCCGCACTGCGCAGCACACGTCGTGCAGCCCGTGCGCGCAGACGAGCACGACGGGTGGGTGCCCTGTCGTTCCCGGGCTGTGCAGGGCGTTCACGACGCCGTCGAGGTCCGCGTCCGCCTCCCACGTGCCCCAGGTCTGGCGGTGGGCTCCTCGGTCGTCGTGGTGGAGCACCGCCCAGCGGCGCGGCTCCGTGGCGCGGCGGCGGCCGGGGCGTCGCACGAGCAGGATGCGGGCCCGGCGCGTTTGTGCCGCCGCGAACACCCGTGCGGCAAGGGCGGGTTCGAGGCCGAGGCCCTCGAAGCCGTTCGGCGGCCAGCCTCCCGGGTGCTCGATCAGCACCCATACGCGCCCGTGCGGGGCTGTTCCCGCGAGCCCGTCGCCTCGCTCCCGCGCGGCCTCGGCGCAGAAGAACCGCGCCGGGTCCCCCGCCATCAGGGGGCGGCGGGGACGAGGACGCCCGCGCGCAGCAGACGGCGTACGAGAGCCGGTCCGAGGTCCCGCGTGGCGTGCGCCTCCCCGTCGAGCAGCCGGTGAACGGCCGGCAGGTCTGGGGGCGTGAGGTCGAGCCAGCCGGCGCGGGTCCACAGCCGTTCGCCGCTCAGGCGCGGCTCCAGCGCCTCGCGCAGCCGGACGTGGGTGTCGTCGGTGAGCGCGTCGAGTGCCGCGAGCTGGGCGAGCGGCCCGAGCGGGGCGGGGCGGCCCTGGCCGCGGCGGGTGCGCGCGAACAGCGGGGCCGGGTCGGCCGTGGTGAGTGCGGTGACGAGGCGCGCGCGGACCTCGTCCAGTTCCCCTTCGGGTCCGTCCACGCCGAGCGGGAGGGACGTGCGCATGGCGGGGTCCTCGCGCAGCGCGGCGAGGGCGGTCTCGGCGAGCTGGACGGCCAGGGCGTGCCGTGTCCAGGGGTGGACGCCGAGCGTCAGGTGCACGGAGACGGCGCCCTGGGCCACGGCGGAGTGCAGCCAGCCGCGCGGCAGGTAGAGCACGTCGCCCGGTTCCAGGACGGTGTCCAGGACGGGCGCCCCGGAGGCGGCCTCGGCGACGGCGGCCCGGTGCCCGGTCCACGGCTGCTCGCGGGTGGGCGCGGTGACGACGGGTTCGTGGATGAGCCAGCGCTTGGTGCCGGTGATCTGGAGGACGAAGACGTCGTGCACGTCGTAGTGGGCGTCGAAGCCCTGGTTCTGGGGCGGGGTGACGTACGCGTTGGCCTGCACCGGGTGGCCCAGCTCCGTGGCGAGCCGCGAGGTGAAGGTGCCGACCGGCTCCCAGGTGCGGTGCAGCGCTTGGAGCACGAGCGTGGCGCCGTCCGCGAAGGCGCGCCACAGCGCGGTGTCGTCGAGCTGGTCGGCGATGGTGGCGCCGACGCCGCCCGGGGCGGTGAAGGACGGCTCGGGGAGCGTGGCCCCGTCCTTGGCGACACGCAGGAACGGGGTGCGCAGCCCGCGCTGGGAGACCAGCTCGTCCACGGCGGCGGACGAGAAGATGTCCGAGAAGTCGCCGGCCCCGCGGGTGAGCGAGGGCAGCCGTCCCCACACCTCGCGCGCGAACTCCTCACGGCCGAGGCCGGTCAGACACGACTCCAGGACGCCGGCGTCCGCACGGACACCGGCGTCCCGGACCACACCGTTCCCCTCAGGGCTCAAGAGCCCTCGGCCGCGCCGTCGGCGCCGCCGTCGTGGACGCCGGGCTTACCCGCCGCGCCACCGTCAGCGGGACCTTCGGCCCCGCCGTCCGCACCGCCGTCGTGGACGCCGGGCTTACCGGCGGCGCCACCGTCGGCCGGACCTTCGGCCGCGCCGTCGGCGCCGCCGTCGTGCACACCGGGGGTACCGGCCGCGCCACCGTCCGCGGGGCCCTCCGCCGCACCGTCCGCGCCGCCGTCGTGTACACCGGGCGTGCCCGCCGCGCCGCCGTCGGCCGGGCCTTCCTGCTGGTCCTCGGGCTTGCTCATGCTGCCTCCTGGAAGTCGCGCGGACCGCGCGGACGCGGACGTTCTCCGGTCAGGTGAATCCCTCCCGGCTCCCAACCTCGCCCACGGGCCGCCGACCGGCAACCGGAGGCCCGGGGGCGTGCGCGGCGCCTCCAGGGGTACGGGGGGTGCCTGGGTGGTGGTCGTCCCGGCCGGGCACGTGTGCGCCGGAACGGCGGAGCGGCTCCGCCGTCGCTTCTCGGCCGGAATCAGGTGGGTACGTACATGGATCTGTCGGGCACGGACCTGACGTACGGGCTGCTCGGTCTCGGGGCGCTCGGGGCGGCGACGCTGCCGACGCTGCTGAGACGGTGGGCCGTCTCGGTGCCCATGGTCTTCCTCGGCCTGGGCTTCGTCGTGTTCCTGTTGCCGCTCGATCCTTTGCCCTCGCTGGACCCCGTCGGCTCGGCCCCCGTGGTCGAGCACTTCACGGAGGTGTGCGTGCTCGTGGCCCTCATGGGCGCGGGACTGGCCATCAACAGGCCGTTCGGCAGGCGCACGTGGGCCAGTACCTGGCGGCTGCTGGGCGTGGCCATGCCGGTGACCGTCCTGGCCGCCGCCGCGGCCGGGTGGGGCTTGCTGGGCTGGGCCCCCGCCGTGGCGCTCCTGCTGGCGGGGATTCTCGCCCCCACCGATCCGGTGCTCGCCGGGGAGGTGCGGGTGGGGGAGCCGACCGACGCCGAGTTCGACGAGGACGAGACGCGCTTCGCGCTCACCAGCGAGGCCGGGCTCAACGACGGGCTGGCCTTTCCCTTCGTCATGGCCGCCCTGGCCCTGTCCGCCGCCTCGGCGACCGGCTGGTCCGGGGCCTGGGTGGGGCACTGGCTCGGCTACGACGTGCTGCTGCGGATCGTGGTCGGCGTACTCGCCGGAACGGGGATGGGCGCCCTGCTCGGCAGGGTCGTCTTCCGGGCCCGCCCCACCGCGTTGCGCGTCTCGGAGCGCAGCGAGGGCTTCGTCGCGCTCGCCGTGGCGTTCGGTGCCTACGGCCTGACCGAAGTGCTGCACGGCTACGGCTTCCTCGCGGTCTTCGCGACCGCTGTGAGCCTGCGGTCGGCGGAGCGCGCGCACGGCTACCACCGGGTGATGCACTCGTTCATGGACCAGATCGAGCGACTGCTGACCGCCGCCGTCCTCTTCCTCGTCGGCGGGTTCCTCGCCCAGGGCGGTTTCGCCGCCCTCACCTGGCGGGGGGCGGTCTTCGGCCTGCTCCTGGTGCTCGTGATCCGTCCCGTCACCGGATACCTCTCGCTGCGCTCCGCTCCGGCCGCCCCGCGCGAACGGGCCGTCACCGCGTTCTTCGGGATTCGCGGCATCGGTTCGTTCTTCTATCTCTCCTACGCCCTCGGTCACGGCCATGTGGCCGCCCCGGCGGCCGAGTTGTGGGCCACCGTGACCTTCACGGTGGTGGTGTCGGTGCTGCTCCACGGCATCCTCGCGACGCCGGTCGTGCGCTACCTCGATCGGCGCGAGGCGCGTGCCGCGGCGGAGGCGTCGGAGGCCGGGGCGGAGGCGTCGGAGGCCGGGGCGGATGCCGCGGAGGCCGGGGCGTCCGCACCGGAGAAGGAGTCGCGTTCCGCCGGGCGCTGAGGGCCGGTCGGCTCAGCCGGTCGCGCGAGGGGGCGGCGGGTGCTCACGGTGGCTGGGTCGAGGCCGTCCAGTCCGCACGCGCCGCGACGGCCGTCCGCCATGGGCGCAGGGTTTTCGGCGGAAGGCCGAAGGACAACGCGCCGACGAGCGTCCGCCCCTTGCGGTAGGCGACGAGGAAGCGCCCGTCGGCCGGGTCCCCCGCGACCACCCGGGCCTCCTCGTGGTCGCGGAGGTGCCCGTATGCCTGGACCCGGATTCCGTACTGGTCCGTCCAGAAGTAGGGGACGGGGGCGAACGGGCGGGCGGGCTCGGGGTGGAGCAGGTGGCGGGCGGCGGCCATGGCCTGCTCGGCGGCGTTGGTGCGGTGTTCGAGGCGCATCGACGTCCCGAACAGCGGGTTGTGCCAGCGTGCCACGTCCCCGGCCGCGTAGACGCCCGGGGCGGCGGAGTTGTACGCGTCGCACACGACGCCGTCGTCGAGGCGCAGTCCGCTGCCGGTGAGCCAGTCGGTGGCGGGCTCGGAGCCGATGGCCACGAGGACGTCGTCGGCGGGCACGGTCGTCGCGTCCGAGAGCCGGACCCCGGTGAGACGTCCGGCCGCGGTCTCGACCCCGGTCACCGCCGTGCCCGTGCGCAGGTCCACGCCGTGCCCGCGGTGCAGCCGCGCGATGTGGGCGCCGACCTGGTGGCCGACGACGCGGGCGAGCGGGACCGGGGCCGGTTCCACGAGGGTGACGCGGGCGCCGAGGGCGCGCGCCGAGGAGGCGACCTCCGAGCCGAGGAATCCCGCACCGACGATGACGAGCCGACTGTCGGCGGCGAGCCGTTCCCGCAGGGCGAGGGCGTCCTCCAGGTGGCGCAGCACGTGCGTGCCGGGCAGCCCGCACCAGGGCAGGCGCCGGGGCCGTACGCCCGTCGCGATCAGGACGGCGTCCCAGCCGATGTCCTCGCCGTCCATGAGGGTCACGGTGCGGGAGGCCGGTGACAGGGCGGTCGCGGCGGTGCCGAGGCGCAGGTCCAGGCCGAGGGCGGCCACTTCCTCGGGATGCCGCAGCCGCGTGCGCGCGGCCGTCCACTCCCCCGCGAGGACCTGCTTGGAGAGCGGCGGGCGGTCGTAGGGAAGGTGCGGTTCCTTGCCGAGCAGGGTGAGGGCGCCGTCGTATCCCTCCCGGCGCAGGGTCTCGGCGGCGGTGAGGCCCGCCGCCGAGGCGCCGACCACGACGATGCGGCGCGGCGCACGGGTTGCGGTCACCTCGGCGCCAGGCGGATGGCGGCGGCGGGACAGACGGCGGCCGACTCGCGTACGTCGTCGTGGTGCTCGGGGGACGGATCGGCGTCGAGCAGTTCGACGATGCCGTCGTCGTCCTGGTCGAAGACGTCGGGTGCCAGCAGGACGCACTGCCCGGACGCGACGCACTTGGGCTGATCGACTTCCACGTGCATGGCGGACTCGCTTTCGTGGGCGCGGGAGGGGTTCACCAGGTGACGGGCAGTTCGTAGACGCCGAAGATGGCGCCGTCGTGCTTGAACTCCAGCCGCTCGATGTCCGTGGCTAGGGCGAGGGTGGGCACGCGGCGGTACAGCGTGCTGTAGACGACCTGGAGTTCCATCCGGGCGAGCGGCTGGCCGAGGCACTGGTGGACGCCGAAGCCGAAGGCGACGTGGCGTCGGGCGTCGCGGCCGAGGTCGAGCCGGTCCGGGTCGGGGAAGACCTCCGGGTCGCGGTTGGCGGTCTCACCGGCCAGGACGATGCCGTCGCCCGCCTTGATCGTCACGCCCGCGTACGTGATGTCCTCCAGCGCGACGCGGCGGCGCCCGCTGTGCACGATGCTCAGGTAGCGCAGGAGTTCCTCGACGGCGGCGGCGACCGTCTTGGGGTCGTCGGCCGCGCGGAGCACGTCGAGCTGGTCCGGGTTCCGCAGGAGCGCGAGGGTGCCCAGAGCGATCATGTTCGCGGTGGTCTCGTGGCCGGCGGCGAGCAGCAGCACGCCCATCCGGGCCGCTTGCTGCCGGGTGAGCTGTCCCGTGGCCACCTGCCGCGTGGCGATGTCGGACAGCAGGTCCTCCTCCGGGTGCGCCTGCTTCTCGGCGAGCAAAGCGTCGAGGTAGTCCGTGAGGGCGGCGGAGGCGGCGGATACGTCCTCCGGCGCGGAGGAACGGCGGACGAGCACCTTGGTGTGGCGCTGGAAGAGGCCGTGGTCCGCGTAGGGGACGCCGAGCAGGGCGCAGATGACCAGGCTCGGCACGGGCAGTGCGAACGCCTGCACCAGGTCGACCGGCTTCGGCCCCGCGAGCAGGTCGTCGATCAGGTCGTCCGCGATCCGCTGCACTTCGGGCCGCAGCGCCTGCATCTTGCGGATGGCGAACGGGGCGGTGACCATCCGGCGCATGCGGGAGTGCTCCGGGTCGTCCATGTTGATGAACGAACGCCGGACCTCGCTGCCCGCCTTGGAGCCGGGGCTGATGTGGGGGAAGCCGGAGCGCGTGACGTCGGAGCTGACGCGCGGGTCCGCGAGGAGGGCGCGCACCTGGTCGTGCCGGGTGACGAGCCAGGGGGTGCTGCCGTCCCAGATGCGCACCCGGGACAAGGTGGCCTCCGTCTGCCTGGCCCGCAGGGCCTCGGGCGGGTCGAAGGGACACCGGGCGGCCCGGGGCATGGGGAACTCGGTGAGATCATCCGGTGCGTGCGACACGGTCTCGGTCATACCTGCCTCCGCGAAGTGAGGGGTGGTGCCGTGGGCGGGATGCCGTGGTGGGGGTCCCGTGTCCCGAATCCTCACAACAATAGATGCCTGGGGCAACCAGTTGGCCGGAAGGAGCCCTTCCGCAGGAGCGTGATCGAGTCAGCCCCCGCATTCTCGCGGCGTCTCGGCCCCCGCGGCACGGAGACCGCCGGTCGCAGCGGGCGTTGGCGGGGGGGGGAGCAGGGGACGGTGGCGCGCGGCCCGTCCGGGCCTTGAACTCGTTCGCGTCGCGCGCCGGCCGGGCGTGGGGCCGCCGGCGCCGCTCGGCGACCGGCAGGAAGGGGCCCCGCGCGTCGACAAGGGGCCCCTCGGAGCCACCACCGGACCTGCCCGCCGATCCCCGGAGCGGATACCGCCACATTGACCGGAAGCGAGCAATCCTCAACGCCGTTACCGAGTGCGAGGGCACCAAAACCGGTTGTAAGGGCCAAGAAAGCGCCATCCCCCGAATCAGCCCAGGCCCCGGCGGCGGGAGGGGGAATCCGGCGGCCTCAACGGTGCCCCCTCGCGGGGGGGCTCACTCGCTCTGCCGGAGCGCATCAGCGATCGGCTGCCCGTCCCGAACGGAGGTGACGGCACGCACGCGCCGCTGTGCGTCTCGGCGGGTGCGAGGGACCGCGCGGCTCAGCCCTCCCGGTGGACGCGGCGGATGCGGACGGGGCCACGTGCCTCGGCCGCGTCGACGGGGCGGCCTCCCTGAGTGATCTCCACCTCGCCCGCGGCCACCAGGCGCCGCGCCGCCCGGCGGGCCGGCTCCATGAGGGCGCGCCACCCGTCGTCGTCTCCGTCGTGGACGGCGCGCGCGGCGTCGGAGGGGCAGATGGTCGCGCCGGGGGCGCGGCGGTCCAGCAACGCGAGGATGGTCCGTTCCAGTTTCCGGTCCGTCTGCCGTCCGGTCTTGGTCATGCCTTCAGTCTGGCACCGCTCAGCGGGCGGCGACGCGTCGTACGCAGAGCACGCAGACGAAGGCGAGGACGAGGGCGAGGACGAGGCACAGGGCGGTTTCGGCGAGGTGGAGGGGGAGGAACTGGGCGGGGCGGAGGTCGCGGGTGTACGGGCCGCGGATGCCGTGGGCGTGCAGGCAGGCCGACTGCGGGTTGCCGGGGTAGGGCGAGGGGCAGGGCGCGTGGGGTGTCAGGGTGCCGTCGGTGCGCAGATAACCGCCGCCGAGGTGCCACGTGTTCGGGGGCAGCGGGGGGTAGTCCACGGTCGGGGCCGGGCGGACCCCCGCCGGGAGCAAGCGGGGGCGCAGCCACCGCAGGGCGGTGCGCAGCGCCCAGGCCGCGGCGGCGCCGACGGCGACGGCCGGGACGACGCGGCGCAGGAGCAGGCCCGCGGTGGCGCCGGTCAGCAGGGCGAGCAGGAGGTGGGCGATCCCGACCGTGCCCGTGTACTCGAAGAACGGCCAGTCGTTTCCGGCGGCGAGCTGGCGCCAGGCGACTTCCTGGGAGCCGGTCGTGGCCCGTCCGTGCCACACGGTGGACCACCACCAGCTGACGGGGGCGGTGATCAGGAGCGCGGCGACCGCGGTGACGGCGGAGGCGACGAGGAGCTTGGCGACGACCCACTCGGCCCGGCCGATGGACTGCGTCCAGGCGAGACGGTGGGTGCCGCGCTCGATGTCCTGGGCGAACAGGGGTGCTCCGAGCAGGGCGGCGACCACCAGGGGGAGGCTGTTCAGTACGGCCGGGGCGCGGTGGAGGACGGTGCGCACGGCGTCCGGCACGGGTCGCCCGCAGAAAGGGTCAGGGCCGCAGTGCCCCGCGTAGGACGCGACGCCGGTCACGAGGAGGTGGTGCTGCCAGGCGGCCCAGGCCCCGGCGAGGGCTGCGAGGGCCAGGGTCGCGAGGTAGAAGACCCGGTGCTGGCGCCAGACGAGCCACAGGGCGCCCGCGGGGCGCGGGAGCGGGAGGGGGACGTGCCGGGGGGAGGTCCACGTGAGGAAGCGGCCCGCCGTGCTCATGCGCCGCTCCCGTCGGCGGTGCTGCGGGAGCGGCCGGACTGTCGCTGAGCCGTGGCGGCGGGGGGTCCGGCCGGGGCGAGCAGGGGGGTGGCGTCGGGGCTGCGGAGGTAGGCGAGGAGGATCTCGTCGAGTGCGGGCGGGGTGGTGCGTACGGCGGCGGGCAGGGAGGTCGGCAGCCGGAGGAGCGCGGCTGCCGAGCGGCCGGAGAGGCGGGTCTCGACCACGGTGGCGCCGTCCGGGCCGAAGGGCCGCGGCGGTTCCGCGTCCCGTGCGTCCCGTGTGTACGTGACGAGGGTGTGCGCCGCCTGGACGAAGTCGGTGTCGTCGGCGATCAGCATGCGCCCGCGGGCCATCAGCAGCACGTAGTCGCAGACCAGGTGCAGTTCGGCGAGGATGTGCGAGGACATCACGACGGTGGTGCCGTGTTCGGCGGCGGTTCTCATCAGGGCGGCCATCATGGTGTGGCGCCGCAGGGGGTCGAGGTCGGCCATCGGCTCGTCGAGGAGGAGCAGGTCGGGCCGCTTGCCGAGGGCCAGGGCGAGGGCGAGGCAGGTGCGCTGGCCGCCGGAGAGCCTGCTGACGCGTTCGCGCGGGGGGATGTCCGACTCGCGGACGAGGGCGGAGGCTTCGGCCTCGTCCCAGCCGGGGTTCAGCTCGCGGCCCAGCCGGAGGGTCTCGGCGACGGTGAAGGAGCCGTGCAGGGGCCGGTCCTGGAGCAGGACGCCGACGCGGGGCAGGACCTCGCGCGAGCCGGGCCGGTGGCCCAGTACGCGGAGGGTGCCCTCGGCGGGGTCGGACAGGCCGGCGGCGAGGGCGAGCAAAGAGGTCTTCCCGTCGCCGTTGGGGCCGACGAGTCCGGCGATCCGGCCGCGCGGGACCTCGAAGTCGCAGCGGCGCAGGGTCCAGCCGTCGTGCGCGCGCAGTCCGAGGTCCACCGCTTTCAGGGCCGGTGGTGGTATGTCCCCCTGCGGGGCGGGGGCGGGGGTGCGGTCACTCATCGGTCCTCGCTCGGCTGTGCGCGGGCCGCGCGGCCTCGCGGGGGTAGCACGCGTCCAGTTCCGCGGCGACCAGTGCGGCGACGTCCTCGCGGTCGAGTCCGGCCTCGCGCGCTTCGGTCATCCATGTCCGCAGTCCTTCGCGCAGCGGTGAGCCGCCCGCGGCGCCGGGCTGGGCGAGCGAGCGGCGTACGAAGGTCCCGACGCCCTGCCGGGAGTCGACGAGCCCTTCGCGCTCCAGCTCGCGGTACGCCTTGAACACGGTGTTGGGGTTGATGGCCGTGGTGGCCACCACCTGGGCCGCCGTGGGCAGTTTGTCGCCGGGGGCCAGGTGTCCCAGTCTCAGGGCCTGCCTGACCTGTTGCGCGATCTGCTGGTAGGCGGCGACGCCGCTGTGCCGCTCGATGCGGAACTCCATGATTCCCCACATTCCATGAAGAAGCCGGCCGTCTGCCGGTGCCGGGGCCGTTCCGCTCCCCGCGGTGCCGGACGGGGGCCGCCGGGCACCGCGGCCGTCGCCGGGGCCTCGGATCGTTCGTTGACAATACTCGGCGCACCTCCCCATACTCACTTCACTACATAACTAGTGAACCAGATGAGAAGCCGTCGCGCACCCCGGTGTCGCGGACGATCGCTCCGCCCGTTGCCCCTGTTTCGGGCCGGAGCCCGCGGAGCGCCGGTCCCCGCTGGTCGCGCAGGAGAGGAGCGAGAGCGTGGCGCACGTCGCGGTCGAGACCGGACACCGCCCGAAGCCCGCGGGGACGGCGCCACCGCGCGCGGCCCCGGCGGCGGGCGGCGGTCGCGCCGTCCTCGTACGGCAGATGGTCCTGCTGTCGCTCCTGGCACTCCTGGTCCGGGCGCCGTCCTTCGGCCGCCCGTTCTGGAGCCCGGACGAGGGCTATCTCGGCACGGAGGCGGTCCTCCTGCGCGCGGGCGGCACGATGTACGGGGACGTCGTGGACCGCAAACCCCCGCTGGTCCCCTGGCTCTACGAGGCGTGCTTCGCCCTCGCGGGGCCGCACGGGCTCTGGCTGGTGCGCGTCCTCGCCGTGGGGGCGCTCGCGCTCACCGGGATACTGGTCGCGCGGCTGGCGACACGGTGGTGGGGGCACTGGGCGGGACTCCCCGCGGGGGTCCTGACGGTGGCGGCCACGGCCGCGCTTCCCGCGCCGGACGCGATGGCGGCGACCTTCGAGGTGTTCCTGCTGCCCGCCACCGTCGCCGCGATGCACTTCGGGGCCCGACGGCGCTACCTGCTGGCCGGGCTGGCGGTGGCCGTCGCCACGCTGACCAAGCAGGTCGGTCTCGCGCCGCTGCTGCCGCTGGCCGTGCAGATCCTCGCCGGGCGCCGCCGGACGCGCGAGGCGGCGGCCCTCGTGGCGGGGACCGTCGCACCGCTGGCGCTGTGCGCCCTGGTCCTGGGCGTGCGGCCCTTCACGTTCTGGGTCTTCTTCTCCTCCGGCTCCTACGCCTCCTCACCCCCGGGACCGGCGGAGGCGGCCGGACGTGCCGGAAACGCGCTGCTGTGCCTGCTCACGGCCTTCGCCCTGACCCTGCTGCTCGTGCCACGGCTGCCGTGGCGGAACGCGCTCCGCCGCCCAGCCGACCGCACGCGGGCCACCGCTCCCCCGCCGCCCCGGGACGCGGCCCGGCGGGACGCCTCGCGGGCGCTCGCGGGATGGCTGCCCGCCTCGATGGCGGCGGTGGCCGTCGGCTGGCACTTCTACGGCCACTACTTCCTCCAGCTCACTCCCCCGCTGGCGCTGGGCTCCCTGTGGCTGGTGGACATCACGCGGCGCTCCGGCACCGGCGGACGGCGGAGCACCTGGGGCGGCGGGCCGGCGAGAACGGCGTCGGTGCTGGTGGCGGGGGCCCTCGTCGCCGCCGGGGCGTGGACGGCCGCCGCTGTGCGGAGCGCCCCGCCCGGTATGACCAAGGTCCTGCACGTGGCCACGGCCGTCGAGGAGCGCACGGCACCCGGGCAGCGGGTGTTCCAGTGGGGGATGCACCCGGAGATCTACTGGCTCTCGGGGAGAAAACCGGCGAGCAGGTACCTGACGGCGGGGCTCCTGACGAACTTCAGCGGCGGCGGCGACCCCGCCCGCGTGGGGCGGCGGTACGCCGTGCCCGGCGCCTGGGACCGCTTCCGCCGCGAGCTGGCCGCCTCCCCGCCCTGCCTCGTCGTCGACGACTCCGCCGGGACCCCGTACCGCCTGGCGGACTACCCGGAGCTGCGGAATCTGCTCGCGCGCGACTACCGGCGGGTGGCCACGGTGGACGGGGCGCGTCTCTACCAGCGGGACACGTGTTGAGCACGGACCGGGGGCGGGGGGCCGGCGCAGCACCGGTCCCCCCGCGCGGGACACGGCTCCGTGGCGCGGACGCCGGTCGGCGCGCCGCGTCCCGCCCCCGGGGCTCGCTCACTCCTTGACGAAGGCCAGGAGGTCGGGGTTGAGGACGTCGGCGTGGGTGGTCAGCATGCCGTGGGGGTAGCCCTCGTAGGTCTTCAGCCGGCTGTTCTTCAGGAGCTTGGCGGAGAGCGGCGCCGCGTCGTCGTAGGGGACGACCTGATCGCCCGTGCCGTGCGCGACCAGGACGGGCACCTCGATCCGCTTGAGGTCCTCGGTGAAGTCCGTCTCGGAGAACGCCTTGATGCACTCGTAGTGGGCGTTCGCGGCGCCCATCATCCCCTGCCGCCACCAGTTGTCGATCACGGCCTGCGACTTCTCCACGCCGGGCTGGTCGAAGTTGTAGAACGGCCCGGAGGGGACGTCGACGTAGAACTGCGCGCGGTTCGCGGCGAGGGCGGCGCGGAAGCCGTCGAAGACCTCCAGCGGCAGGCCGCCGGGGTTGGCTTCCGTCCGCAGCATGAGCGGCGGCACCGACGAGACCAGCACGGCCTTGGCGACCCGGCCGGGCTTCGCCCGCGCCACGTAGCGGGCCACCTCGCCGCCGCCCGTGGAGTGGCCGATGTGGACGGCGTCGCGCAGGTCGAGCGCGTCGGTGAGGGCCGCGACGTCGGCGGCGTAGGTGTCCATCTCGTGGCCGCCCGCGCTCTGGCTGGAGCGCCCGTGGCCGCGGCGGTCGTGGGCGATGACGCGGTAGCCCTGAGCGAGGAAGAACAGCATCTGGGCGTCCCAGTCGTCCGCGCTCAGGGGCCAGCCGTGGTGGAAGACGATCGGCTGGGCGTCGCGGGGACCCCAGTCCTTGTAGTAGATGTGCGTGCCGTCCGTGGTGGTGATCTCGCTCATGGAAAATCCCTCCGTCTGCGGCGGTTTCGCCAAAGATTCATTATCCCGGCACGGCCGTCGCGTGCGAGTCGGGAGCGGGCGTCATGGCGGGATCTCCTCGTCGCCTCCGAACCGGTGCGGCCGTTCCGGCGCCGCGCCTCGCTTGGGCGGCCCGGCGGGGCGCGGGAAGCACCGGCGTCGGCGAGCCCCGGCCCCCCGCGGGCGCCCGTGCGTGATGCTGGGCGCACGGCGTCCTGGCGGAGGTGCGATGGAGCGGGCCGAGGTGGTGATCGTGGGGGCCGGGGCCTCGGGGCTCAGTCTCGCCCTCGCCCTGGCGGAGCACGCCCCCGGTGCCGCCCCGGTGGTGGTGCTCGACGCGGCGGACGCGGGGCTGCGGACTGTCGACCGGACGTGGTGCTGGTGGGAAGCCGCGCACGGCCCGTACGACGACATGCTCGCCGCCTCCTGGGACCGGTTGCGGCTCGTGGGGGCGGACGGCGAGGTCGTCCCGCTCCGGCTCCCGGAGTCGCGGTACAAGATGCTGCGCTCGCCGGTGTTCGAGGCGGGTGCGCGGGAGCGGCTGGCCCATGCGGCGGGGACGCGCCTCGTCCCGGGCACCGTGGTCGGGATCGTCCCGCGCCCGGACGGCTCACTCGTCCGGGCGCGGGACGCGCGGGACCGCGAGTTCACCGTCCGCGCGCGGTGGGTCTTCGACTCGCGGCCCGTCTCGCCGCTGCCCCCGGCGCGCACCCTGCTGTGGCAGCACTTCCGCGGATGGTTCCTGCGGACCGCCGCGCCGGTCTTCACCCCGGACGCGGTCGATCTGATGGACTTCCGCACTCCGCAGCCCGCCCGGGGGCTCTCCTTCTGCTACGTGCTGCCGCTCGGCCCGTGCGAGGCGCTCGTCGAGTACACCGAGTTCTCGCGGCAGCGGCTCACGCGCGCCGCCTACGAGCGGGAACTGCGCCGGTACGTGCGCGAGGTGCTCGGCGTGGACGCGTACGAGGTGACGGGCAGTGAGCAGGGCGCGATCCCGATGACGGACGGGGTGTTCGGGCGGCGGGCGGGTCCGGGGGTGTTCCGGATCGGGACGGCGGGCGGGGCGACGCGCCCGGCGACCGGGTACACCTTCGCGGCGGTGCAGCGGCAGGCGCGGGCGGTGGCCGAGCGGCTGGCGCGCGGGGCCGAGCCGGTGCCGCCGCCGTCGTACGGGCGGCGGGCGCGGGCGATGGACGCCGTGCTGCTGCGGGCGCTGGACCGGGACCGGGTGCGGGGGCCGGAGTTCTTCACGGGGCTGTTCGGCGGGGTTCCGGTGGAACGGGTGCTGCGCTTCCTCGACGGGCGCACGACGTGGGCGGAGGATCTGGGAATCGGGCTGCGGGTGCCGGTCGGCGCGATGACGGCGACGGCGCTGGAGCTGCCGTTCGTCCGGCGGCGCCCCGGTGGTTGACGGTACGGACAGGGAGCGTGGGCATGACGGTTTCAGGGGTACGGCGCGGGCGCGACCGGCGGGCCGTGGTGCTGCCGGGGCCGCAGGGACGGGCGCGGGCGGGCGCGCGGCGGCCCTCGGTGGTCGTGGTGGGCGGCGGGATCGCGGGGCTCGCGGCGGCGACGGGGCTCGTCGAGCGCGGTGTACGGGTGACGGTCCTGGAGCGGGAGCCGGTGCTCGGGGGGCGGCTCGCGGGGTGGTCGACACGGCTCGCGGACGGCTCCGAGGCGACGATGAGCCGGGGGTTCCATGCGTTCTTCCGGCAGTACTACAACCTGCGGGGGCTGTTGCGGCGGACCGATCCCGGGTTGCGGGGCCTGCGGGGCTTGCCGGACTACCCGCTCGCGCACGCGCGGGGGCTGACGGACAGTTTCCGCCGGGTGCCGCGCACGCCGCCGTGGAGCGCGCTCGGGTTCGTGGCGCTGAGCCCGTCGTTCGGGGCGCGCGATCTCCTCGGGATGGCGCCGCGCGAGGCGCTGCCGCTGCTGGACGTGCGGGTGCCGGAGGTGTACGAGCGGCTGGACGGGGTCAGCGCGGCGGACTTCCTCGCCCGGGTGCGTTTCCCCGAGGACGCGCGGCACTTGGCGTTCGAGGTGTTCTCGCGGAGCTTCTTCGCCGATCCGGCGGAGCTGTCGGCGGCCGAGCTGGTGCTGATGTTCCACATCTACTTCCTGGGCTCCTCCGAGGGGCTGCTCTTCGACGTGCCGACCGAGCCGTATCCGCGGGCGCTGTGGGAACCGCTCGCCGGTTACCTGGAGAAGCTGGGCGCGCGGGTGTGTACGGGGACGGGTGCCGAGGTGGTGGAGCCGGCGCCGGAGGGCCGCAAGCGGGTACTGACCGGTGACGGCGCCATCGAGGCGGACGCCGTGGTCCTCGCGCTGGACGCGGGCGGGCTGCGGCGGCTCGTGGCGGCCTCGCCGGGTCTCGGGGACGCGCGGTGGCGGGAGGGCATCGGCCGTCTGCGGACGGCGCCGCCCTTCCTCGTGAGCCGGCTGTGGTTGCGGGAGCCGGTGGGAGCGGAGCGGCCCGGTTTCCTCGGGACGAGCGGTTTCGGTGGGCTGGACAACGTGAGCGTTCTGGAGCGGTGGGAGGGGGAGGCGGCGCGCTGGGCGGCGCGCACGGGCGGTTCGGTGGTCGAACTGCACGCGTACGCGGTGGACCCGGCCGCCGACCGGACGGCCGTCGCGGCCCGGCTGCGGGAGCAGTTGGCGCGGGTGTACCCGGAGACGGCGGGGGTGGCGAGTGTCGACGAGCGGCACGAATGGCGGGCGGACTGCCCGCACTTCCCCGTCGGTTCGTACGCGGACCGGCCGGCGGTGCGCACCCCGGACCCGGCCGTGATGGTCGCGGGTGACCTGGTGCGTACGGGGCTGCCGGTGGCGCTCATGGAGCGGGCGGCGACCTCGGGGTTCCTCGCCTCGAACGCCTTGCTCTCCGGGTGGGGGCTGCGGGGGCAGACCTTGTGGACGGTGCCGGTGCGGGGGCGGTCGGCGGTGCTGCGGGCGCTGGTGCGGGCGGCGGGGCGCTGAGCGGCGCGCTGCCGGTCAGCCGGGGAAGCGGCCGGTGGAGCGCAGGAGCCAGCGGCGTTCGGCGTAGGCGAGGTCGTCGCGCCACAGGCGGGCGGCGGCGGCGCGCACGAGGGGGCGCAGTGCGGGCGCGGAGCGGCGGGCGAGGGCGAAGCCGGGGCGCGGCGAGGTGGCGATGACGGCTTCGGTGACGGCGGTGCGGGGGCGGCCCTCGGAGTCGGGGGCGAGGGGCGTGGCGTGGGTCTCGACGACGGAGCCGGTGCCTTCGCCCTCGGTGATGTGCATGACGACGGTGCGGGGTTCGGGTGCGGTGAAGACGGCGGTGACGGGGATGACGGCGCGTCCGGCGAGCTTGAAGGAGACGCTGACGGTGAGGGCGTCGTCGTCGGTGCCGGTGACGCGGAGGTCCACGAAGGAGTAGGGGTGGAACCAGGCCCCGTGCCAGGGGTCGAGGCGGTTGGCGACGACGTCCTCGGGCTCGCAGGTGCCCTCCGTGCGGTAGACGGCGGCGAGTGCTCCGGTGGGCTCGGGACGTGCGGGCAGGACGGGCGCGGGGAGGGGTTCCTCGCCGCCTGCGGTGTCGAGGCGTACCCAGGTGAGGACGCCGTCGTCGTGGGCGGGGTAGGTCTGCCAGCCGGCGGTGGGGGTGCCGTCGAGGGCGAGGCCGTGCCAGCGGCAGACGAGGGTGCCCGCGCGCAGGGGGCTGTCGCACAGGGGGGCGCCGAGGTGGGGGCAGCTCCCGGAGCCTGCCGCCAGGTCTCCGCCGGGGGTGCGCCAGGCGACGACCTCGGTGCCGGCGACGGTGGCGGCGAGGGGGCGGGGCGCGCCGGGGCGGACGGCGGTGGAGGGGCCGAGGACGTACCAGTTGCCGGAGGGGCGGTGCTGGGCGCGGTCGAGAGCGTCGCGGATGAGGGCGGGTCTGGCGTCGCGCCAGGTGGGGCGCATGCGGTCCCAGGGGACGGGGTGCTTGCGCAGCCTCAGCGGGACGCGGGGGCGGTTTCCCGGCACGGGGTGCTCCTTTCGGGGGCCGCGGGGCGGGCGTCGGGGCGTCGCGTGGCGGCGCGGGCGCGGCGGCGGGCGGCGGCGAGGCGGGCGAGGCCGTCGGCGGCGACGAGGGCGCGACGGAGCGGGGGGACGGCGGCGCGGCGGTGGACGGCCGCGTAGCCGTCGGCGGCGACGGCGTCGAGGATGCCGCCGTAGAGGACGAAGGCGGTGCGGATGCAGGGGCGGGCGACGGGGTCGAGCATCGCGAGGCCGGGGGCGGCCTCGCGGTAGACGCCGCGGGTCAGTGCGGCTGCGGCGCGCAGGGCGGCGGTGATGCGGGCGTCGCGGGTGCCGCTCGCGCGGCTCCATTCGAGGAGCGGGCGGTCCACGCCGTGGGCGGCGAGGAGGTCGGCGGGCAGGTAGACGCGGCCCCGGTCGAGGTCCTCGCCGACGTCGCGGAGGAAGTTGGTGAGCTGGAAGGCGCGGCCGAGGGCGGCGGCGTGGGGGGCCGCCTCGGCGCGGGGGACTACGGTGCCGAGGACGGGGAGCATCTGGAGGCCGATGACGGCGGCGGAGCCGTGCATGTAGCCGCACAGGTCCTCGTAGGTGGCGTAGTCGGTGACGGCGAGGTCGGCGCGCATCGCGGTCATGAAGTCGGCGAAGTGCTGGTGGTCGATCGCGTAGCGCTCGGCGGTGTCGGCGAGGGCGCGGACGACGGGTTCGGTCGCGGTGCGGTCGCGGAGTCCGGCGAGGAGCTGGGCGCGCCAGCGGTCGAGGGCCGCGGCGCGGGCGGCGGGCGGTGTGTCCTCGCCGAGGTCGTCGACGATGTCGTCGGCCCAGCGGGCGAAGCCGTAGAGGGCGTGGACGGCGGGGCGGCGGTCGGGGGGCAGGAGGCGGGTGGCGAGGAAGTAGGTGCGGCCGTGGGTCGCGTTGAGGGTGCGGCAGGTCGTGTAGGCCGTGCGCAGAGCGGGGTCGGTGATGCGGGCGGCGTCGAGTTCGCGCGCGGTCATCGGTGGCCTCCGGCGGGTGCGGGTGCGGTCATCGGTGGCCTCCGGTGATGCGGGCGGCGGCGAGTTTGCCGGAGAGCAGGACGGTGGGGACGCCGACGCCGGGGGTGGTGCCGCAGCCGGCGAGGACCGCGTTGGTGGTGCCGCGGACGAGGTTGCGGGGGCGGAAGGGGCCGGTCTGGGCGAAGGTGTGGGCGGCGGAGAAGGGGGTGCCGGCTGCGTGTCCGCGGGTGTGCCAGGTGGCGGGGGTGACGAGGGTCTCGTGTTCGATCGAGTCCGCGATGCCGGTCATCCCGCGCTGCTCCAGGACGGCGAGGAGGCTGTCGCGGTAGCGGGGGGCGAGGTCGTGCCACGCGGCGGGGCCGGGGCCGAGGGCGGTGTTGGGGCAGGGCGCGAGGATGTAGTGGAGGTGTTTGCCCGGGGGTGCGAGGGCGGGGTCGGTCGCGGTGGGCCGCGTGATGAGCAGCGAGGGATCGCTCATGAGGCGACCGTGCCGGGTGAGTTCGTCGAAGGTGGCGGCCCAGGAGTGCCCGAAGTCGAGGGTGTGGTGGCCGAGGTGGTCCCAGGTGCGGTCGGTCCCGGCGTGGAGGACGACGGCGGACGGGGCGAAGCGGAGCGGGACGGCCCTGCGCGGGCGAGCGCCGAGCAGGTCGTAGGTGACCGGCAGGTCGGGGGTGAGGACGACGGCGTCGCACGCGATGCGCTCGTCCGGCACGTGGACGGCGGTGACGCGGCCCGCGCCGCGCTCCAGGCTCAGCACCGGTGTGGAGAAGCGCAGTTCGGCCCCGGCGGCGGTGGCCGCCGCCGCCATCGCGCGGGGCACGGCGTGCATGCCGCCGCGCGGGAAGTACACCCCGGCGACGGTGTCCATGTAGGCGATCACGGCGTAGGCGGCGAGGGCGCGGGCGGGCGCGACCCCCGCGTACAGGGACTGGAAGGTGAAGACGCGGCGCAGGCGCTCGTCGCGCAGGAAGTGGCCGATCCGGGTGTCGAGGCGCCCGAAGCCGCCGAGCGCGGCGAGCCGGGCGAGGTCGGGGGTGAGCAGGCCGAGCGGCGAGTCGAAGTTGCTGTCGATGAAGCGGCGCATCTGGGCGCGGTACAGGCGGGTGAGCCAGATGCGCAGGCGGCGGTAGCCGAGTGCGTCGTCGGGACCGGCGAAGTCGCGGACCGCTTCCTCCATCGCCGTCGCGTCGGTGTGCACGGGCAGGGTGCTGCCGTCGGCGAACCGGGCGTGGTAGGCGGGGTGGAGCGGGACGAGGTCGAGGTGGTCGGAGAGGCGTTGGCCGACCGCCGCGAAGCCCTCCTCCAGCAGCTCGGGCATGGTGAGCACGGTGGGCCCGGTGTCGTGGTGGTAGTCGCCGTGGCGGAGCAGGCCCGCGCGTCCGCCGGGCAGCGGGTCGCGTTCGAGCACGGTGACGCGGCGACCGGCACCGAGCAGGTGGAGGGCGGCGGAGAGCCCGGCGAGTCCGGCGCCGACGACGACGACGTGGGAGGTGGGGCCTGCGACGGTCTTCAGGACGGCTCCTCGGCTGGGGAGGGGTTCGGATGCGTGCCGGGGGGCGTGGGGGCGGCGGGCCGGAGGGGGCGGCGCCCGTGTGGGGCCGCCGCGCGGGCGTGCGGGCGGGTCCGATCCTCGGGGTCGGGCCGCTGCGGGCCCGCCGGACGGACGGGCCCCGGTGTCTGGGGGGCCGCGTGGCCGGGACCGCTCCCGCCCCGGGCCGGGCGCGGGTGGGCCGGGGCCGGTGCGAGCGGCGCGTCGGCGGGAGCGACCGTGCCCGCCGCGAGCCGGACGAGGGCGAGCAGCCGGGCGCGCGCCTCGGGGGCCTCGGGCAGCGCCTCCACGTGCGCGCTCGCCCGGCCCACGAGGCGGGCGATGTGCGCCTCGACGTCGCGGCGGGCGCCGGTCTCCTCCAGGACTTCGCGTACGGCGGCGAGTTCGGCGGGACCTGCCGCCGGGTTGCCGTAGCAGCGCCGCAGGACGGCGAGCGCGGCCCCCCGGGGGCGGGCGGCGGCACGCGAGAAGCCGAGCGCGGCGAGAAGGGTGGGCTTGCCCTCCCGGATGTCCTCGCCGGTGGGCTTGCCGGTACGGGCCGGGTCGCCCCAGACGGCGAGGAGGTCGTCGCGGAGCTGGAAGGCGAGCCCGGCCGCGCCGCCCGCGGCGCGCAGCACGCGGCACACCTCGGGCGGGGCGGCGGCCAGGAGGGCGCCCAGTTCGAGGGGGCGCGCGACCGAGTAGCGCCCGCTCTTGAGGACGGCGGTGCGCAGGGCGTGGGTCGCGGAGTGGGAGGCGTCGGCCTGGCCCGCGAGGTCGAGGTACTGACCGGCGATCATCTCGGTGCGCAGCACGCTCCACAGGCGGCGCACCGGCGCGGCCACCTCAGGCGGCGGGTGGGCGTCGGCGAACGTGTCCTCGGCCCACACCATGGCGAGGTCTCCCGCGAGGACGGCCGCCGACTGGCCGAAGCCGAGCGCTCCGGGCCCGGCCGCGGCCGCGCGCGTGGAGCCGAGGAGGACGTGCAGGGCGGGCTGCCCGCGCCGGACGGGCGAGTTGTCCATGACGTCGTCCTGCACGAGCGCGCAGGACTGGAGGAGTTCGACGGCCGCGCCCACGGTGAGCGCGGCGGCGACGGTCCCGGGCGGCGGGGCGGGGCAGGCCACGCGGAGCCCCCACCACACGAACGCCGAGCGCAGCCGCCGCCCGCCGCCGCGCGTGGTGGCCGCGAGCCACTGCGCGACCTGGCGGCCGAAGGAGGCGTCGAGGCGGGCGGCCTCCGCCACCCGGGGAGCCAGCAGCCGCTCCAGGACCTCGGCGACGGCGGCGGACGGCCGCGCGTCCACGACCCGCCAGTCCGGCGGCTGCTCCTGTGCTCGCACCACCCGCGCGCTCCTCCGTTCCCGCCCGTCGCCGTGCCGCACCTCACGTGGGACGGGGGCGGGGCACAGGCCCTGTCCCCCACCCCTTCCCGCCCTGTCTCCCCTCTCCCCCGCCACCACCCGGATGGCGGTACCCGGATTTCCACCCGTCTCCGCGCACGCGTCGACGGCGTGGCGCACGACTTCGGCGGGGGCGCCCGTTCGGGAGGGTGACGGGGCGAGAGCGGCCGTCCGGTTTCGTGCGGGTCTTCCACGACGGCGTACGTGGTGTGCCCGTCGGCGGCTACTGCAGCGGTCCGTCGTTGAGCCGCACAACCCTGTACGGGTGCGGGAACTGCCGACGGGCGATCAGGTCGGTCACGCCGGGGACGGCGAAGCGCGCGGCGCGGGCTGGCCTGCCGGAGAAGCCGAGGCGCACGACCGCGTCGGCGACGAGAACGGGGCCGTGCTCGTCGCCGGTCAACACCGGTCCGTCCGGTTCCACCGGACGTGTGGCGCGGTGGGGACATGCGGTCCGGCGGGAGGGGGCAGGCATCGGGGTGTTCTTACACGCTCTACTGAACCGAGAACACTCATGGGACTCATGCGTCTCCGCAGGACCGCCGTCGCTCTGGCCGTCGGGGTGGTCGCCTCCGGGCTCGCCGCGGCGGTGCCCGCGTCGGCCGCTCCGGGTACGGGGGGCCACCACGGAGGGCCGCGGCCGTCCGCCTGCCGGCCCGCCAACCACCTGGCGAAGATCACCGAGGCGCCGCACAGTGCCGGGCACCACCACTACCGGGTGACGCTCACCGCGCCGCGCGGGTACGCCTCCTGCACCCTGGCCGGTTCGCCGGTCGACGTGCGCTTCTCGCGCGACGGGAAGGACAGCGGGCTCCGTGCCGGGCGGTACGGCAAGCAGGGGCACAAGGTGGTGCTGAAGTACGGGCACCCGGTGCACTTCGACATCCAGGTGCCGACCGACGCCCGTCAGGTCCGCGCCGACGAGGTCGGGTTCACGCTGCGCGCGCCGGGCGGGGAGATCCCGGGGACGTCGTTCGCGGACGGGAAGCTGAGGGTGGCGCGCGGCACGCTCGTCGGGCCGGTCCGGGCGGGATGAGGCGGAGGCCCCCGGGAAACACCCCGGGGGCCTCTCGCGCGCGGTGGGATCAGGCGACGTCGAAGCGGTCGAGGTCCATGACCTTCGACCAGGCCGCCGCGAAGTCCGCGGTGAACTTGGCAGCCGCGTCGTCACTCGCGTAGACCTCTGCGAGGGCGCGCAGCTCCGAGTTCGAGCCGAAGACGAGGTCCGCGCGGGTGCCGGTCCAGACGACCTCGTCGTCGGTGCCGGTGGCCTGGTAGGTGCCGCTGCCGTCGGCGGCGGGGCGCCAGGAGGCGTCCAGGAGGTTGACGAAGAAGTCGTTCGTCAGGACTCCGGGGCGGTCCGTGAGGACGCCCGCCGCCGAGCCGCCCGTGTTCGCGCCCAGGACGCGCAGGCCGCCGACGAGGACCGTCATCTCGGGGGCGGAGAGCCCGAGGAGGTTGGCGCGGTCCACGAGGAGGTACTCCGCGGGGAGCCGCGCGGCCTTGCCCGTGTAGTTGCGGAAGCCGTCCGCGACCGGCTCCAGCGCGGCGAACGACTCGGCGTCGGTGTGCTCGTCGGTCGCGTCGACCCGGCCCGGGGTGAAGGCGACGTCGACGGCGTGGCCGCCGTCGGCCGCGGCCTTCTCCACGGCCGCCGTACCAGCCAGGACGATGAGGTCGGCGAGCGAGACGTGGCCGCCGGTCGCGGCGAAGTCGCGCTGGACCGCCTCCAGGCCCGTCAGGACGGTCGCGAGGCGCTCGGGGTCGTTGGCCTCCCACGCGCGCTGCGGGGTGAGGCGGATACGGGCGCCGTTGGCACCGCCGCGCTTGTCGCTGCCGCGGAACGTCGAGGCGGAGGCCCAGGCGGTGAAGACGAGGTCGGAGACGGAGAGCCCGGAGGCGAGGACCTTCTCCTTGAGCGTCGCGATGTCGGCGGCGGCGAGCGGGGCGCCCTCGGCGGCGGGCAGCGGGTCCTGCCACAGGAGCGTCTCGGCGGGCACCTCGGGGCCGAGGTAGAGGGACTTGGGGCCCATGTCGCGGTGGGTGAGCTTGTACCAGGCGCGGGCGAAGGCGTCGGCGAACGCGGCCGGGTCCTCGTGGAAGCGGCGGGCGATCGGCTCGTAGACCGGGTCGAAGCGCAGGGCCAGGTCGGTGGTGAGCATGTTCGGCGCGATCTTCTTCGCCGGGTCGTGGGCGTCCGGCACGGTGCCCTCGCCCGCGCCGTCCTTCGGCTTCCACTGGTGGGCGCCGGCGGGGCTCTTCGTCAGCTCCCACTCGTAGCCGAAGAGGTTGTCGAAGAAGCCGTTGCCCCACTGCGTGGGGGTGGTGGTCCAGGTGACTTCGAGACCCGAGGTGATGGCGTCGGCGCCCTTGCCGCTGCGGAAGGTGTTGCGCCAGCCGAGGCCCTGCTCCTCCAGCCCGGCGGCCTCCGGGTCGTCGCCCACGCTCTCGGAGGGGCCGGCGCCGTGGGTCTTGCCGAACGTGTGGCCGCCCGCGATGAGCGCGACCGTCTCCTCGTCGTTCATCGCCATGCGGCGGAAGGTCTCGCGGATGTCGCGGGCCGCGGCGAGCGGGTCCGGGTTGCCGTTGGGGCCCTCGGGGTTGACGTAGATGAGGCCCATCTGGACGGCTCCGAGGGGCTCTTCGAGCTGCCGGTCGCCCGTGTAGCGCTCGTCGCCGAGCCACGTCGTCTCCGGGCCCCAGTAGACGTCGTCCTCGGGCTCCCAGACGTCCGCGCGCCCACCCGCGAAGCCGAAGGTCTCGAAGCCCATGGACTCCAGGGCGACGTTCCCGGCGAGGACGAGGAGGTCGGCCCAGGAGAGGTTCTGCCCGTACTTCTTCTTCACGGGCCACAGCAGGCGGCGGGCCTTGTCGAGGTTGACGTTGTCCGGCCAGCTGTTGAGCGGGGCGAAGCGCTGCTGGCCCGCTCCGGCGCCGCCGCGGCCGTCACTGATCCGGTACGTACCGGCGCTGTGCCAGGCCATGCGGATGATGAGGGGACCGTAGTGGCCGAAGTCGGCCGGCCACCAGTCCTGCGAGGTGGTGAGGACCTCTTCGATGTCGCGCTTGACGGCGGGGAGGTCGAGGGACTGGAACGCCGCGGCGTAGTCGAAGTCCCCGCCGAGCGGGTTCGCCACCGGGGGGTTCTTCGCCAGGATCTTGAGGTTGAGCCGTTCCGGCCACCACTGCCGGTTGCCGCCGCCCTGGGTCGGATGGGGTGCGCGGGCGGTGTGCACGACCGGGCAGCCGCCGGACTCCTCGGTCTTCGGGTCGGTGACGATGGCGTCGTGGTTCTCGGTCATGGACATCCTTCCGGACCTGTGCGGTTCCTTGAGCACGTGCCGGAGGGCGTGGGGGCTGCGCGGGCAGGGCTGTGGCGGGCCCGCCCGGACGGCTTCAGCGCCGCGTCCCGACTCGTACCGGAACCGATCCTACGATGGACTTTGTCCAAGTCAAGAAAAAACCTACCCGGTGCATGACAGGACGGGCACGTGTACGGGTGGGGACGAGGCGCGGGATCGGGCGGAAGCACGGGACCCGGGCGAAGCGCGCAGGCGGGAAGCGCGGGGCCAGGACGAGGTCCGGGACCAGGGCGAGGTCCCGGATCAGGACGAGGCGCGGATCAGGACGAGGCGCGGATCAGGACGAGGCGCGGATCACGAGTTCCGGGTCGAAGACCACCGCGACGGGTTCCGCGGCGCCGCTCTCGATGTGGGTGTGCAGGAGGCGTGCCATCTCGGCGGCCATCTCCTCGACGGGCTGGCGGATCGTCGTGAGGGGCGGGTTGGCGGTGACGGCGGCGGTGCTGTCGTCGAAGCCGACGACGGAGACGTCGGCGGGGACGCGTCTGCCGCGTTCGCGCAGGACCTGGCAGGCGCCCTGGGCCATGAGGTCGTTGGCGGCGAAGACGCCGTCGAGGCCGGGGTGCTCGTCGAGGAGGCGGCGCATCGCCGTCTCGCCGCTGGCGAGGGTGAAGCCGCCCTCGGCGAACGGGACCCAGGCGTGGCCGTGGCGGGCCATCGCCTCGCGGAAGCCGGTGAAGCGCTCCTGCCCCGCGAGGACGTCGAGGGGCCCGGTGATGGTCGCGATGGTGCGGCGACCGCGCGCGAGGAGGTGGGCGGCGGCGAGCGCCGCGCCGTCGCGATGGGCCAGGTCGACGTAGCTGAGCGGGACCGGCAGCGCGGGGCGGGCGAAGAGGACGGCCGGGACGCCCGTGTCGGCGATGCGGGCGGGGAGCGGGTCGGCGGGGTGGGTGGTGACGACGAGGGCGCCGTCCGCGCTGCCCTGGCGCAGGTAGGCGATCGCCTCGGCGCGGGCCGCCTCGGTCTCCGCGAAGAGGAGGACGGGGTGGAGCGAGTGGGGCCGCAGATAGCCGATGATGCCGCTCACCGCGCGGCCGAAGAAGGGGTCGGCGAACACGCGGGCGGCGAATCCCGGGTCCGTGTCCTCGCCCTCGTCGCCCGCGCCGGAGACGACGAGGGCGACCGTTCCGGCCTTGCGCGTGACGAGGGAACGAGCGGCACGGTTCGGGGTGTAGCCGGTGGCGGTGATCGCCTCGCGGACCGCGCTCTGGATGCCGGGGTCGACATTGCGCACGCCGTTGACGACGCGCGAGACGGTGGCCCGGGACACCCCGGCGACGCGGGCGACGTCCTCCAGGGTCGCGGCCCGGCCGCGGGTCTGCGGCTCTCTGCTCATGGGAAGCAGCGTAACCCCTGGGAGAGCGCTCTCTTCCCGCCTCGTCGCAACCGGCACCAAAACCCTGTCCGGGCGGGGTGGCGGGGCCCGGCCGAACGGCCAACTTCCTTTGCAGGGACGGACGCAGGGGTGGCGACATCACGGAAACATGGTGTTCACCTTCTCTTGACATGTCTTCGACGGCAGCGGAACACTCCCGTTGGGAGAGCGCTCTCTCACTCCCGTCGCCCTGTTCCGCCCGGCCCCTGACGACGGGGCGGGACAGGGACGGGCGGGAGCGCGCTCGTCCTCCACACCCCCACGGACAACAGGAGGTCTCCGCATGTCGAGGAGATCGCGTTTCCGCAGATCGGCCTACGGGTCGGGACTGATGGTCACGGCGGGCCTGCTCGCCGCGACGGTGGGGCTGGTGCTTCCGCAGGCGTACGCCGGCGACCAGTCCTCCGCTTCGGCCCCCGCCTCGAAGGCCGCCGCCTCCACCTCGTCGCACGCCGGGATGAATCACGCGCAGGCCGCTCCCCGGGCCTTCGGTGACGACCCCGACGGAGACGGCTACATCCCGGCCAACCCCCCGGTCAGTGCCGAGCCCTCGCAGGCCAACCCCCCGCACCGCTACTTCCACGAGTTCCAGGCGCACTGCTCGGTGACCCACACCGCGCCGGACGACCCGATCGTCTTCCCCGGCCAGCCGGGCGCCTCGCACGACCACACGTTCATGGGGAACGTCTCCACGAACGGCAACTCCACGAGCGCGTCGATGGACGCGGCGAACGGCACCACGTGCGTGGCGCCGGGCGACAAGTCCGGGTACTGGATGCCCTCGCTCTACAAGGGCGACAAGAAGATCCTGCCGGTGGACGTCCAGACCATCTACTACAAGGCGGGAGTCACCGACTACACGAGCGTGCGGCCCTTCCCGAAGGGGCTGCGCTTCCTGGTCGGCAGCCCGATGCAGACCGCGCAGGAATTCCGCAACCACAAGGGCTTCGTCGAGGGCTGGGAGTGCGGGGAGAGCTACTTCAACACCGAGTTCCCCGCCTCGTGCCCGACCGGTCAGGACGTCCAGCTCAACATCCGCTTCCAGGCGCCCAGTTGCTGGGACGGGAAGTACCTGGACACCCCCAATCACACGAGCCACATGGCCTATCCGGTGGTCAAGGCGGGCACGAACGACAACGTGTGCCCGGCGGACCACCCGGTGGCGCTGCCGATGATCGAGTTCAAGATGGCGTGGCCGGTCAACGGTGACACGTCCGATCTGCGGCTCGCCAGCGGCGCGGCGCACACGTTCCACTACGACTTCTTCAACGCGTGGGACAACGCGACGCTCAAGGCGATGGTCGACCACTGCATCGTCGGCGGCCTCCAGTGCGACCCCAGGGGCTACGACCAGACGCACCCTGAGGCGGGCGCGGCACTCGACGAGAACTACGAGTTGCCGAGCTGATCCGGGCGCGGTGCCGGGGTGGCGCACATACGGGGGGCCGCCCCGGCGCCGTCGCACCGCACCGGGCGTCCTCGCCGTCCCGGCCCGTACGCACCACCGGCAGCAGCACCCGGCCCCCCTTCCCTCCTCCCCCCCCCCACTCCCCCTCCCCCACCCACGGACTCCGGAAGGAGCCTGCTCTCCCATGCGCAGAATCACCCGCACCCGTGCCCCGCTCGCGGTGGCCGCCGCCCTCGCCGGCGCGGCCTTCGCCCTGCCGGCCCCCGCCGCGCACGCGGCCGGTGACGTCGTGAAGGTCACCGGTTCCCAGGGGAACTGGCAGCTCACCGTCAACGGGCAGCCGTACACCGTCAAGGGCCTCACGTGGGGCCCCTCACCCACCGACGCACCCCGCTACCTGCCCGACGTGGCCTCGATGGGCGTCAACACGATCAGGACCTGGGGCACGGACGCCAGCAGCAAGCCGCTCTTCGACGCGGCGGCGGCGAACGGCATCCGGGTCGTGGCCGGCTTCTGGCTCCAGCCGGGCGGCGGCCCCGGCTCCGGCGGTTGCGTCAACTACCTGACCGACACCACGTACAAGAACAACATGCTCGCCGAGTTCCCGAAGTGGGTGGACACCTACAAGAACAACCCCGGCGTGCTCATGTGGGACGTCGGCAACGAGTCGGTGCTCGGGCTGCAGAACTGCTACGGCGGCGACGAGCTGGAGCGGCAGCGGGACGCGTACACGTCGTTCGTCAACGAGCTGGCCGTGAAGATCAAGGCCGTCGACCCGAACCACCCGGTCACCTCGACGGACGCGTGGACGGGCGCCTGGCCGTACTTCAAGAAGAACACCCCGGCACTGGACCTGTACGCGGTCAACTCCTACCAGGACGTCTGCGGGGTCAAGAGCGCCTGGGAGCAAGGCGGTTACAACAAGCCGTACATCATCACCGAGACGGGCCCGGCTGGTGAGTGGGAGGTGCCGGACGACGCGAACGGGGTTCCCAAGGAACCGGACGACGCGGCGAAGGCCGCGGGATACACGCGCGCGTGGCAGTGCATCACGGACCACAAGGGGGTCGCGCTCGGGTCGACGATGTTCCACTACGGGACGGAGTACGACTTCGGCGGGATCTGGTTCAACCTGCTGCCCGCCGGGGAGAAGCGGCCCTCGTACTACGCGGTGAAGGAGGCGTACGGGAAGTCGACGGCGAACGACAACAAGCCGCCGAAGGTGGACGCGCTCCAGGTCGAGGGCGGGACCTCGGCGGTGGCGGCGGGCAAGCCGCTGACCGTGTCGGTACCGGCGAGCGACCCGGACGGTGACGCGCTGAGCTACGAGGTGCAGGTGGGGTCGAAGTACATCGACAACGGCTCCGCGCTCACCACGGTCAACGCCGAGAACCTCGGCGGCGGAAAGCTCAGGGTGACCGCTCCGGACCGGACCGGCGTGTGGAAGCTGTACGTGAAGGTCAAGGACGGCAAGGGCAACGTGGGCGTCGGCACGACGTCGCTCAAGGTCGTGGCGCCGCCGGTGACGGGGACGAACCTCGCGCGCGGCAGGACGGCGACGGCGTCCTCGTTCCAGTCGGACCCGACGGGCGGCTGCCCGTGCGGGCCGGAGAAGGCGGTCGACGGTGACGCGTCCAGCCGCTGGGCGAGCGACTGGAGCGATCCGCAGTGGCTCCAGGTCGACCTGGGCGCGGCGAAGGCGATCCGGCACGTGCAGCTCGACTGGGAGTCGGCGTACGCGAAGGCGTACACGATCCAGGTCTCGGACAACGGGAGCGACTGGCGGACCGTGCACGAGGAGACGGCCGGCAACGGCGGGATCGACGACTTCGACGTGAGCGCGACAGCCCGCTACGTGCGGGTGAACGGGACGCAGCGCGGGACGGGATACGGCTACTCGCTGCACGAGTTCGGGGTGTACGGGGGCTGAGGGGGCGTCCGCGGGAGGTACGGGGCCGCGCGGTCCCGTACCGGCGAGTGAGTGAGGCGCGCCGCTGAGGCGGTGGCGCGGCACCGGGCGGGTCTCCCCGCTGCCGTCCGGTGCGTGGGCGGGTGCGACGGACCGGGTGATGGTCTGTCGTGCCCGCCTTGCGCGTGTGCGCGTCCCTTCATTTCTTGGCCACAACCGGCCTGCGGCCGATCGGTTTTCGCCACCTCCTGAAGGTGCGTCTGGCTGGAATTTTTCCCCAAGTCGGCGCGCAGAAAGTGTTATCCAGGGTTTTTCCGCCGGTCGGTGCAGGGGCTGTAACGCCCAAGTGAAGGGACCTTGTGCACAACTCTTGACGCTATCCAGGAGGGGGGAGAACGATCTCCGAAGAGCGCAGAACTTCGCGTTCTCTTCCCACCCGCACTGTTGTGCACCACCGCGTCGGCACCCGTGTGCCCGCGGTGACTCATGCCCAGGAGACCGACATGGCTGTGTCCCTGAGTCCGGGAGCCGTTCGCGGCACCCGACCACTTCGAAGAACCCTTGTGGGGGTCGTCGTACTGGCCCTCGCCGCCACGCTGCTGGCCTTCGTGCAGACGGCGGCGCACGCGGCACCCGTGCTCCTCTCGCAGAACAAGAACGTCACCTCCTCCAGCGTGGAGAACGTCGGGACCCCGGCTTCCAACGCCGTGGACGGTGACAACGGGACGCGCTGGTCGAGCGCGGCCTCCGATCCGCAGTGGATCACCGTGGACCTCGGGGCGACCCGCGCGGTGAGCCAGGTCGTGCTGCGCTGGGAGACGGCGTACGCGAAGGCGTACCGCGTCGAGTTCTCCACCGACAACCAGAACTGGACGTCGAAGTACTCCACGACGACGAGCAACGGCGGCAACGAGACGCTGAACGTCAGCGGCAACGCGCGCTACGTGCGGGTCTACGGCACGCAGCGGGCCACCCAGTGGGGCTACTCGCTGTGGGAGTTCCAGGTCTTCGGCGAGGACGGCGGCTCGAACCCGGGCGGCCCGATCACCGGCGGCGGGGACCTCGGCCCCAACGTGAAGGTCTTCGACCCCTCGACCCCGAACATCCAGGGCCAGGTCGACTCGATCTTCCAGCAGCAGGAGTCGGCGCAGTTCGGCAACGGGCGCTACCAGCTCCTGTTCAAGCCGGGCACGTACAACAACCTGAACGTGCAGCTCGGGTTCTACACGTCGATCTCGGGTCTCGGCCTCAAGCCGGACGACACGAACTTCAACGGTGACGTGACGGTCGACGCGGGCTGGTTCAACGGCAACGCGACGCAGAACTTCTGGCGTTCGGCGGAGAACCTGGCGATCAAGCCGGTGAGCGGGGACGACCGCTGGGCCGTCGCGCAGGCCGCTCCGTTCCGGCGGATGCACATCAAGGGCGGGCTGAACCTGGCGCCGGCCGGCTACGGCTGGGCGAGCGGCGGGTACATCGCGGACAGCAAGATCGACGGGACGGTCGGCCCGTACTCGCAGCAGCAGTGGTACACGCGGGACAGCTCCGTCGGCGGCTGGACCAACGCCGTGTGGAACATGGTGTTCTCCGGGGTGGAGGGCGCGCCCGCGCAGTCCTTCCCGAACCCGCCGTACACGACGCTGAACAACACCCCGGTCTCGCGCGAGAAGCCGTTCCTCTACCTCGACGGGAACGACTACAAGGTGTTCGTCCCCGCGAAGCGGGAGAACGCGCGCGGGGTCTCCTGGGCGGGTACGCCGCAGGGGCAGTCGGTGCCGCTGAACCAGTTCTACGTGGCGAAGCCTGGTGTCTCTGCCGACACCCTGAACCAGGCGCTCGACCAGGGCCTCAACCTGCTGTTCACACCGGGCATCTACCACCTGAACAAGACGGTGAACGTCAACCGGGCGAACACCGTGGTGCTCGGTCTCGGGTACGCGACGCTGATCCCGGACAACGGCGTCACGGCGATGAAGGTCGCCGACGTGGACGGCGTGAAGCTCGCCGGTTTCCTCCTCGACGCGGGCGCGGTCAACTCGCCCTCGCTCCTGGAGGTCGGCACGGCGGGCTCGCACGTGGACCACGCGGCCAACCCGACCTCGGTGCAGGACGTCTTCGCGCGGGTCGGCGGCGCGGGGCCCGGCAAGGTCACGACCGCGTTCGTGGTCAACAGTGACGACACGATCATCGACCACACGTGGATCTGGCGGGCCGACCACGGGGCCGGCGTGGGCTGGGAGACCAACCGCGCCGACTACGGGCTGACCGTCAACGGCAACGACGTGCTCGCGACGGGTCTGTTCGTCGAGCACTTCAACAAGTACGACGTGCAGTGGAACGGTGAGCGCGGGCGCACGATCTTCTTCCAGAACGAGAAGGCGTACGACGCCCCGAACCAGGCGGCGATCCAGAACGGTTCGATCCAGGGGTACGCGGCGTACAAGGTCGCCGACTCGGTGACGACGCACGAGGGCTGGGGGCTCGGCAGCTACTGCAACTACACCGCCGACCCGGGCATCAAGCAGGACCACGGCTTCCAGGCCCCGGTGAAGCCGGGCGTGAAGTTCCACGACCTGCTGGTGGTCTCGCTCGGCGGGATGGGTCAGTACAACCACGTCATCAACAACACGGGCGGCGCGACGAGCGGGACCTCCACGGTTCCCTCGACGGTCACGTCGTTCCCGTAGCGGGCCCGCGCCCCGCTGTCGGGGGCGCGGTGAGTGAGAGCGAGTGAGGCGGCCGGTCCCTTCGGGGGCCGGCCGTTTCGTCGTGTGCCGGGGGTCAGGCTGCGGGGACGGTGTCGTCCTGCCAGCCGGTGACGCCGTCGGCGAGGTGGAGGACGCGGTCGGCGAGGGCGAGGAGCTGGGTGTCGTGGGTGGCGACGAGGGCGGTGACGTGTTCGCTGCGGACGACGGCGCGCAGGAGTTCCATGACAGCGAGCCCGGTATCGGCGTCGAGCTGTCCGGTGGGTTCGTCGGCGATGAGGAGGGAGGGGCGGTTGGCGAGGGCGCGGGCTATGGAGACGCGCTGGCGCTGACCGCCGGAGAGTTCGCCGGGGCGCTGGTTGGCGTGGTCGCCGAGGCCGACGAGGGACAGGAGCATCGAGACGCGTTCCTCGCGCTCGGCGCGGGACACCTTGCGCAGGCGCAGCGGGACCTCGATGTTCTCGGCGGCGGAGAGGATCGGGACGAGGCCGAAGGTCTGGAAGACGAAGCCGACGCGTTCGCGGCGCAAGGCGAGCAGGCCGTTCTCGTCGAGGGCGGAGAGGTCGGTGTCGTCGACGAGGACGCGGCCCGAGCCGGGGGTGTCGAGTCCGCCGACGAGGTTGAGGAGGGTCGTCTTGCCGGAGCCCGAGCGGCCTCGCAGAGCGATGAGTTCGCCGCGCGGAAGGTCGAAGCTCACGCCGCGCAGGGCGTGGACCGCGTTCTCGCCGCTGCCGTAGGAGCGGTGGAGGTCCTCGACGCGGACCATCGGGGTGGTGGGGGTGGTGGTGTCGTTCTCCGGCATGGTGTCCCCCTGCGGCGGTGGTGCGCGAGTGGTGGTGGTGTGCGGGTGCTCGCGGCGTGCGCGGGCGGGTGGTGTGCGCGGGCGTGTGGTCCGCGCGGGCGGCGGTGGTGTCGCGGACGCCGGGCGGGGCGATGGTAGCAGCGGGGTTCTCGGAGGTGGGCCGGTACGGACGGTGGGGGCGGGGAGGAAGGCCACGGCGGTCACAATCGCGTGAAGCTTTGCCCTGAGGCTCTTCAACGCGGGCGAGGGGACCGGATAGTTTGCGGGTCGCGGTCCCCGTTCGGTGGCCATTTTTCTCTTTGCACCCCGGGGGCGGGAAAAAGGTTGACGCTCTTCGTTCTGCTGCGCCTGCGCGCGCACCGGGTTCTCATGGGTGCCTCGCTCGTCGTGGTGCTGCTCGCGACGACGCTGCTCGCGACGCTCGCGCTCTTCGCCCAGTCGGTCGGTGACGCGGCCTTGCGCCACGCGCTCGGTGACCAGGGGGGCGCGGGGGCGACGCTCGTGGTGAGCGCGGAGGTCCCCGCCGGACAGGAGAAGGCCGCGGATCGCGCGGTGCGGCGGGACGCGGCGGCGGCTTTCGACGGGCTCCCGGTGACCGTGCGTGCCTTCACGCAGTCCGGTACGTACGCGCTGCCCGCCGGACTCGGCGGGCGCGTGGCGCCGGGCGGCAAGCCGGACCTGACGCAGTTCGCGGCGCTCGACGCCTCGCGGGTGCGGGTGGTGGCGGGGTCGCTGCCGCACGGTGCCGCGCCGTCGGGGCCGCTCCCCGTGGCGCTGCCGCAGCGGGTCGCGCGGCAGTGGGACCTCGGGCCGGGAGCCGAGTTCGAGGTGACGGACCGGGCGGGCGGGAAGAGGCTCGCGGTGCGGGTGACCGGGGTGTACCGCCCGGCGGACACCACGGACCCGTACTGGCAGGCCGATCCGCTGCGCGGGCGCGGGGCGCGCACGGTCTCGTTCACGACGTACGGGCCGCTCGCGGTGAGTGCCGAGGCGGCGGCGTCGGGGCGGCTCGCCGCGGGGACGTCGTCGTGGGTCGCGGTCGCGGACACGCGGGGCGTGCGGACCGGGGACACCGGGGCCTTGCGGCGGGCCTCGGTCGCGGGCGCCGAGCGGCTGCGGACCGAGGCGGCACTCGGCGGGAACGCGCAGGTGCGCGACGGCGTACCGGCGCTGCTCGACCGTTTCGCGACGACGCTGGGTGTCTACCGCTCGACGCTGCTGATCGTCGCGGTCCAGCTGGTGCTGCTCGCGTGGTGCGCGCTGGTCCTGGTGGCGCAGTTGCTGTCCGCTGAGCGGGCGGGGCACACGGAGTTGTTGCGGCACCGGGGGGCTTCGCGGGCGCGGGTGGCGGGGCTCGCCGGTGCGGAGGCGCTGGCGGTCGCGGTGCCCGCGCTCGTGGTGGCGCCGTTGCTCGCGGGGCCTCTGGCGCGGTTGCTCGTCGCGCGGTCCTCGCTCGCGGACGGCGGGCTGCGGCTCGCGTACGGGGCGACGCCGCTCGTGTGGCTGGTGTCGGTGGGTTTCGCGGTGGTGTGCGGGCTGGTCCTGACGGGGGCGCTCGCCGCCGGGAGCGGGGCCGGGCGGGGCCGGGTCGGGGCCTTGCCGGGGTTCTTGCGGGCGGGCGCGGATCTGGGTCTGCTCGTGGCGGCGGGGCTCGCGTTCTGGCAGCTCGCCGGGCAGGGGCCGCGCGAGAGCGGCGGGGCGGGGCCCGACTGGCTGCTCGTGGTGGCCCCGGCGCTCGCGCTGCTCGCCGGGACGGTGCTCGTGCTGCGGTTGGTGCCGCTCGCCGCGCGGCTCGCGGAACGGCTCGCGGCCCGGGGCAGGGGCCTGCCGGGGGCGCTCGTGGCCTGGCAGTTCAGCCGTCGTCCGCAGCGGGGTGCCGGTCCCGTACTGCTCCTGGTCCTTGCGGTCGCGATGACGCTCCTGACGGTCGCGCAGAGCGCTTCGTGGAGCAGGGCGCAGGACGATCAGGCGGACTTCCGCTCGGGGGCCGGGGTGCGGGTGCTCGACCCGACGTCGGGGCTCGCGGGTGATGCCGGTACGTACGGGGCGGTGCCGGGTGTGCGGGCGGTGGCGCCGGGGCACCGGGCGTCCGTGGACCTGCCGCAGGGCGGCGGGGCGACGGTACTCGCGCTGGACACGGCGCACGCGCCCGACGACCTCCTGTTCCGTTCCGACATCGCGCCCGGCGAGGGCGAGCTGCGGGCGCTGCGCGCGGCCGGGGACGGGGCACGGGCGGGGCTCGCGCTGCCGGCGGGGACGCGGAAGCTCGCGCTGCGGGTGCGGTGGGAGGATTCCCGTACCGGCAAGGCGCCGGAGGAGTTCGCCCCGGCGCTCACGGTGACGGTCAGGGACGCGCAGGGGCAGCCCTATGTGCTGTCGGCGGGGCGGCTCGCCGGCGCCGGCGCGGTGCGTACGCAGACCGTGGATCTGGTGCCCGAGGGCCGGGACGTGCCGCGCGGCCGGTTGTGGCTGAGCGGGCTGCGGGTGTCCGGGGAGCTGCCGCCGGGTCTCGACGCGCGCGTCCGGCTGGGTGTCGAGCGGGTCGGCGCGCTGACGGGTACGGGCGGCGGGGCCGGGCGCGCGGTGGCGGTGCCCGAGGGCCTGCGATGGCAGGGGACGAGTACGCCGGTGGTGGAGCTGACGCCGGGGCGTGCGGTGCCGTTGCGCCCCGAGGCGGCGGCCGGCAGGCCGCTGTCCGTGACGACGCACCTCAGCGCGCCGCGCGCGTCGTGGGCGTCGTCGGGCACGGGCGTGAATCTGGACGTGTGGGCGGGCGCCGCCGAGGTGCCCGCGACGGTGCCCGCGCTCGCCTCGGACGCCTTCCTGACAGCGGCGCACGCGAAGCGCGGGCAGACGCTGACGGTGCCCGTGGAGGGCACGGAGGTGCGCGTCGAGGTCGTGGACACGGTCGCGCACGTGCCGACGACGGGCGAGGAGGCCGCGACGGCGACGGACGCGTCCGGCCAGGACTCCGGCTCCCCCTCGGGCGAGGAGGCGACGGAGGAGGGCGGCGCGGACGGCGACGACGCGGACGTCGCCCTGCTCGTGGATCTGCCGACGCTGAACGCGGTGCTCGCGGGGGCGGGCGCGACACCGCTCGCCCCGACCGAGTGGTGGCTGAGCACGGCCGAGGGGCGTTCCGGCGCGGTGGCCGCGCGGTTGCGGGAGCGCCCCGACAGCGACCCGGCGGATGTGCTCGTACGGGACGAGGTGCGGCGGACGCTGATCGGTGACCCCTTGGGGGCGGCGCCGCGTACGGCGCTGCTCGCCGCCGCGCTCGCGGCCGCGGCGATCGCGGCCGTGGGGTTCACGGCGGGGGCGATGGGCTCGCTGCGGGAGCGGCGCTCGGAGCACGCGGTGCTGCGCGCGCTCGGGATCTCGGGGCGGAAGCTGGCCCGGCAGACCTTCTGGGAGCAGGTGCTGCTCGTGGCGGTCGGGCTGGGTGCGGGTCTCGCGCTCGGGGTCGTGCTGAGCCGGTGGCTGGTGCCGTTGACGGTGCTGACGGCGCGCGCGGCGCGGCCTGTGCCGGGGGTGCTCGTGGAGATGCCGTGGGGGCGGGCGCTGCTCCTGCTCGTGGGGGTCGCGGCGCTGCCCCTGCTCGCGGTCGCGCTGTTGTCGACGCGCCGTACCCGGATCGCGGATGCGCTCCGCCGGCTGGAGGACTGACGTGACATCCGCTGTTGAGCGTGCCCGGCGGGCCGCGGGGGTGCCCGCGCCGTGGACGCGTACCCGGTTGCGTACGGCGCGGGGGGCCTCGCTGGCCTTCGCGGCGCTCGTGCTGTTGACGGCGTTCCTCGCGGCGTACTTCCCGCGCGCGGTGCGGGCGAACGAGGACCGGGCGGTGCGCCGCGCGGTGGCGGAGACGTCGCCGGCGCGCGCGGTCGTGGACGTCGGGCTGATCCGGCCGGACCTGGCGCCGGACGAGCGGGCGAAGACCTTCGACGCGGGGCGGGTCACGGCGGGCTACCGGGCGTTGCTGAAGACGGTGCCCGAGCCGGTGCGGGTGGACACGGGGCAGTCCTCGTACGGGGTAAGGACGAGCAAGGACCTCCAGGCGACGGACAAGGACCTGCCGAGTCCCGACGCGGTGCTGCCGCGGTTCACCGCCGCGGCCCAGGCGGGTCTGGAGGAGCACGCACGGCTGGCGTCGGGGCGGTGGCCCCGGACGAAGGCCGGGGCGCCCGCGGAGGCGGGCCGGGTAGAGGTCGCGGTGACCGGGGCGACGGCGCAGGCGCTGGGGCTCACGGTGGGGCGGTCGGTGCACGTCGAGGGCGGCGATACGGCCTTCGTGGTGGTGGGGATCGTGGAACCGCGCGATCCCCGGGGCGCGTGGTGGTCGGCGGAGCCCCAGTTGCGGACGCCGACGATGTCGGCGACGTCGGGGCGGCCGCCGCAGAAGTTCTGGCGCGCGGGGCTGCTGCTGCCGCCCGGTGCGGGGGCCGCGCTGCTGGACACGTTGGGGCAGCCGGAGGCGTACTGGCGGCTCGCGCCGCGTTCCGAGGGGCTGACGGCGGGGGTGCTGCCGCGTTACACGGCGGCGCTCGGTTCGCTGAAGGGCGGCCCCGATCTGCTGCGGGTGAAGAAGGCCGTGGAGGCCCACGCGGTCGTCTCGACGGATCTGGACCAGGTGATCGAGGCGCATCGGGGGCTGTCGCGGGCGCTGTCGCCCGTGGTGAAGGTGGCGGCGGTCGGGGCGGGTGCGGTCGCCGCGGTGACGGTGGCGATGGCGGCGGGTCTGTCGGCGGGGCGGCGGCGCGAGGAGTTCGCGCTGCTGCGGGCGCGGGGGGCTTCGCTCACCGGGCTCGGCGGGCGGCTGCTCGCGGAGTCGGCGGCGCTCGCCGTGCCGGCGGCGGGGCTCGGGCTGCTCGGCGCGTGGGCGCTGGAGCCTGCGGGACCGCTCGGCTCCTCGGCACTGGCCGCCGGGGCGGTCGCGCTGCTGGGGTGTCTCGCGCTGCCGTTGCGGGCGCTGGCCTCGCACCGTGCGGCGGGCGTGCATCAGGAGCGCGAGGATCTTGTCGCGGCGCGGCCGGGCCGGGGGCGTACGGTCGCGGAGCTGACGGTGCTCGCGGTGGCGCTGCTCGTGCTGTTCGCGTCGCGGCGCGGCAATGGCGGGGCGGGGGCGGTGCCCGTGCTGCTCGCGCTGGTCGCCGCGCTCGTGCTGGTGCGGTGCTATCCGCTGCCGTTGCGGTGGGCGGCGCGGGGCGCGGGGCGTTCGCGCGGGCTGACGGGTTTCCTGTTCTTCGCGCGGGCGGGGCGGGCGGCGCCGAGCGGGACGCTGCCGCTGTTCGTGCTGCTGATCGCGGTGACGACGGCGGGGGTCGGCGGGGCGGTGCTCACGGATGTCGCGGGGGCGCGGGACCGTGCCGCGCTCGTGACGGCGGGGGCCGACGCGCGGGTCTCGGCGACGGGGGCGCTCGCCGCGTTGCCACGTGACGTCGAGCGGGGGGTGCGAAAGGTCGCGGGGGTGCGGGACGTGGCGCCCGTACTGATCGACCAGACGGTGGCGCTGCCCGTGGAGTCGGGGGCGGCGAGTACGCGACCCCTCGCGCTGATGGCCGTCGATCCGTCCTCGTACGGGAGTTTCCTGCGGGAGCAGGGGCTGGGTTCCGCGCCGGTGCCGCCGCGTGCGGAGCGGGGCGGTGTCGTGGACGTGGTCGCCTCGGCGCGGGTCGCGAAGGTCTTCGGGTCGGGGCCGCGCGAGGTGTCCTCGCTCGCGGGCCGGGTGCGGGTGCGGGTGACGCGGGTGGCCGAGGCGCCGCCCGCGCTCGGCGGCGCCGACTTCCTCCTCATGGACCGGGCGGCGCTGGACCGGCGGCCCACGACGGACCTCCTGGTCGCGGGCGAGCCGGACGCGAAGGCGCTGCGGAAGCTCGTGGACGGGGCCGAGCCGCGGCCCGCCCTGCGATTGCGCGCGGACGCGCGGGCCGCGTACGCGGACTCGCCGTTGCAGGCGGGCGTCACGCGGTTGTTCGCCGCGGCGGTGGGCGCCGCCGCCGGGTACGCGTTGCTCGCGCTGTTGCTGCACGCGCAGGCCGGGGCGGCGGAGCGGACCGCGTTGCTCGTGCGGTTGCGGGTGCTGGGGCTGTCGCGGCGCGGGACGCGGACGCTGACGCTGCTCGACGCCTTGCCGCAGACGGTGCTCGCCGCGGGGGGCGGGGCGCTGGTCGGCTGGGGGGCCATCAGGTTGCTCGCTCCGGTGCTCGACCTGGAGCGGCTCGCGTTCGCGAGTACCGACGGGCGGGGCCCGGAGGGGGTGACGGCCTCCCTGCACTCCGGTGCGGAAGTGCTGTTGCTGCCGGCGGCCGGGATCGCGGTCCTCGCGGCGCTGGTCTCGCTGGGCCAGGCGTGGTGGCTGCGGCGTACGAAGATGATCACGGAACTCAGGGCAGGAGACGCATGATGGGCGAGCCCACCGGGGCCGGGGCCGGTGCGGTCCCGAGTCTGAGCGAGCTGGAGCGGCGGGCCGCGGAGCGGCGCGACACGCGCGCCTACGGGCACGACGCGCTCGTGGCCTGTGACCGCCTGGTGCGGGTCTTCAGCGCCGACGGGGTCGAGGTGCAGGCCCTCCAGGGCCTTGATCTCCTGGTGTACGAGGGCGAGTTGATGGCGCTCGTGGGCGCTTCGGGGAGCGGGAAGTCGACTCTCATGAACATCCTCGCGGGCCTGGACCGGCCGACGGCGGGCTCGGCGACGGTGGGGGGTTTCCCGCTGCTCCAGATGGGTCGCAAGGACCGGCTGCGGTACCGGCGCGAGGTGGTGGGCTTCGTGTGGCAGCAGACGGCGCGGAACCTGCTGCCGTTCCTCACGGCGGCGCAGAACGTGGCGCTCCCGATGCAGTTGCGCGGGGGCGGCCGGGGGGCGGCGACGCGCGGGAAGCGGGAACGGCGCGCGGAGGAGTTGCTGCGGATGCTGGAGGCGGGCGACTGCGCCGACCGGCTGCCGGGGCAGTTGTCCGGGGGGCAGCAGCAGCGGGTGGCGATCGCGGTGGCGCTGGCGAACGAGCCGTCGCTGCTCCTCGCGGACGAGCCGACGGGCGAGCTGGACTCGGCGACGGGCGCGCAGGTCTTCGCGGCCTTCCGGCGGGCGAACGAGGAGCTGGGCATGACGGTCATGATCGTCACGCACGACGCGGAGGTCGCGAACGAGGTGAATCGCACGGTCGCGATCCGCGACGGGCGGACGTCCACGGAGGTGCTGCGGCACACGGAGATCGGCGCGGACGGCCAGGAGTCGGTGTCGGCGCACGAGTACGTGACGCTCGACCGGGCGGGGCGGCTCCAACTGCCGCCCGACTACACCTCGGCGCTGGGGCTGCGGGACCGGGCGATGCTGGAGCTGGAGCCCGACCACATCCGGGTGCGGCCGGACCGGCGCGGGGAGAACCGCGAGGGCGGGCAGACCCCTCGGGGCGAGGACGGCCAAGAGGGCTGAGCGGGCGGGAACGGCCGCGCGAGGGGCGGGACCAGGGGTTTTCCCCGGGTCCCGCCCCTCTGTCGTGCGGACCACGAGTTACCGTCCCTGGCCGCGAAGACCAAGGGCCCTCCCCCGGTCCCGTCTCTTCATCGCCCCTGGGCTTCGTGCTGAGCCGCCCCGCGCCGTGCGCCTGGGTCCTCCACTTGCCCGCGCTTGCTTTTATAGCGCGCACGCAAGTATTGTCTGTGCATGTAAGCGGCTACCGCACACATCCGTGGCTCGCAGATATCCAGCTCTTGAAGGGTTCTTTCCTCATGCCTCTGGCGCTCCTGGCCCTCGCCATCGGGGCCTTCGGCATCGGCACGACCGAATTCGTGATCATGGGGCTCCTGCCCGAGGTCGCCGACGGCTTCGGGGTCTCCGTGCCGACCGCAGGGCTCCTGGTGACGGGCTACGCACTCGGCGTCATGATCGGCGCCCCGATCATGACGCTGCTCGGCACCAAGGTGCCGCGCAAGCGGATGCTCATGCTGCTCATGGGCCTGTTCATCGTCGGCAACGTGATCTCCGCCGTGGCACCGGTCTTCGGCGTGATGCTCGCCGGGCGCGTCGTCGCCTCCTTCGCGCACGGCGCCTTCTTCGGCATCGGCTCGGTCGTCGCCGCCGGTCTCGTCCCGCCGGCGAAGCGGGCCGGAGCCATCGCGCTCATGTTCACCGGGCTCACCGTCGCCAACGTCGTCGGCGTACCGCTCGGCACGTACGTCGGGCAGGCAGCGGGCTGGCGCGTCACCTTCCTGATCGTCGCCGCGCTCGGCGTCGTCGGGATGCTCGGCATCCTCAAGCTCGTCCCCGAACTCCCGCGCCCCGAGGGCGTCCGCCTGCGCCACGAGCTGGCGGCGCTGCGCAACGTGCAGGTCGTCCTCGCGATGGCGATGACCGTGCTCGGCTTCGGCGGGGTCTTCGCCGCCGTCACCTACATCGCCCCGATGCTCACCGAGGTCGCCGGATTCGCCGACTCCTCCGTCACCTGGCTCCTCGTCGTCTTCGGCGCGGGCATGGTCGCGGGCAATCTCGTGGGCGGCAGGTACGCGGACCGCAGGCTCATGCCGATGCTCTTCACGGTGCTCGGCGCGCTCACCGTCGTGCTCGCCCTCTTCACCGTCACGGCCCACTCCGAGCCGGGCGCGGCGGTCACCCTCTTCTTCATCGGCGCGCTCGGATTCGCGACCGTCCCGCCGCTCCAGAAGCGGGTGCTCGACCAGGCGTCCGGCGCGCCCACGCTCGCCTCCGCCGTCAACATCGGCGCCTTCAACCTGGGCAACGCCCTCGCAGCCTGGCTCGGCGGCCTCGTCATCGACGCGGGCTTCGGCTACACCTCGCCCAACTGGGTGGGCGCCGCGCTCGCCTTCTCGGCGCTGATCCTCGCCCTCGTCTCCGCCGGGCTCGACCGCGGGCGGCGCGCACCCGGCGACGCGGGCGCGCCGACGGCCCGGCCGGTCGCCGGTACGGAGCGGACGCCCGCCGCGCACACCGCGCTCTGACCCCCTTCCCCAGCCGGGGCGGACGCCCCTGACAGCGCGTCGCCCCGGTCCCGTACACGACAGAAAGCACCACCATGAGCACCTTCTCCCCCACCGTCACCCTCAACAACGGGGTCGTCGTGCCCCAGCTCGGCTTCGGGGTCTTCCAGGTCCCCGACGACGAGACGACCGCCGCCGTCGCGAGCGCCCTGGAGGCCGGTTACCGGTCCGTCGACACGGCCGCCGTCTACGGGAACGAGCGCGGCGTCGGGCGCGCGCTCGCCTCCTCCGGCGTCCCGCGCGAGGAACTGTTCGTCACCACGAAGCTGTGGAACGACGACCAGGGCTACGACGCGACGCTGCGCGCCTTCGACGCCTCGCTCGACAAGCTCGGCCTGGAGTACACCGACCTGTACCTCATCCACTGGCCGACGCCCGCCCGCGACCGGTACATCGACAGCTACCGCGCCCTGGAGAAGCTCCTCGCCGACGGGCGCACCCGCGCGATCGGCGTGTCCAACTTCCAGCCCGCGCACCTGGAGCGGCTCGTCGCCGAGACCGGCGTCGTCCCCGTCCTCAACCAGGTCGAGCTGCACCCGGGGCTCCAGCAGCGCGAACTGCGCGCCACGCACGCCGCGCTGGGCATCGCGACCGAGGCGTGGAGCCCGCTCGCGCAGGGCGCGCTGCTGAAGGAGGACGCCCTGACCACGCTCGCGGAGCGGCACGACCGCAGCCCCGCGCAGATCGTGCTGCGCTGGCACCTCCAGAGCGGGAACATCGTCATCCCCAAGTCGGTGACCCCCGCCCGCATCCGGGAGAACCTCGACGTCTTCGGCTTCACGCTGAGCGACGAGGACATGGCCGCCGTCGACGCGCTCGACCGCGGACTGCGGACGGGCCCGCACCCGAACGAGCTGAACTGACGTCCCGGCGGAGCGGGCGAGGGGCCGTGCGCGGTGCTGCGCACGGCCCCTCGCCGTATGCGGGGGCCGCCGCACGGCTCTCCCCCGTACGGGTCAGTTCTCGCTGATCCGCAGGACCTGTTTGCCGCGCACCCCGCCCTGCTCGCCGCGGGCGTACGCCTCCGCCGCCTTCTCCAGCGGGTGCACCGCGTCGACGTGCGGTCGCAGCGCGCCCTCCTCGACGAGCGCCGTGATCCGGCGCAGTGCCGCCCCGTCCGGCTCCACGAGGATGCCCGTGAACCGCACCCCGGCCGCCGTCGCACGCTCCTCGATGTCCCCCACGCCGCTCGACGGCACCGTGATGAGCAGGCCGCCGGGCCGCAGCACGGCGAGGGAGCGCGCGCTCGTGTCGTCCTTCGCGCCCACGAGGTCCAGGACAGTGTCGACGCCCGAGACGTGCTCCTCGAAGCGCTCGTTGCGGTAGTCCACGACCTCGTCCGCGCCGAGCGTGCGCAGCCACGCGTGGCGCGAGGCACTCGCCGTCGCGATGACGTGCGCGCCGATGTGGTGCGCGAGCTGGACCGCCAGGTGGCCCACGCCGCCCGACGCCGCGTGCACGAGGACCCGCTCGCCCCGACGCAGCCGCGCGGTGTCGACGAGCGCCTGCCAGGCCGTGAGCGAGGCGAGCGGCAGCGCGGCGGCCTCGTCGAAGTCGAGGCCCTTCGGGATCGGCGCGAACTGACGCGCCGGTGCCGTGACGTACTCGGCGCAGGCGCCGCCGGTGCGCGGGAACCACGGCATCCCGAGGACCGCGTCGCCCGGCTTGTACAGCGTCACCCCCGTGCCGACCTCCTCGACCGTGCCCGCGATGTCCCAGCCGGGCACGAGCGGCGGACTCGCGAGGCTCGCGGCGGCGCCCAGGCCCTCGCGGGTCTTCCAGTCCACCGGGTTCACCCCGGCGGCCCGCACGCGCACGAGGATCTCGGTGGGCACGGGCGACGGGCGCGGCACGCGGTCCAGGCGCAGGACCTCGGGGCCGCCGAAGCCGGTCTGGACGAGGGCGCGCATCGTGCGGTCGGGGCGGTCCTTGGGGGTGCTGTCCGTCATGGGGCGGTGTTCCTTCCGGGGCTGTCGTGGGTCCGGTGCGGTGGCGGCCGGAGTGCGGCTGCGCGGCGCGTGCGAGGGTACGCGGGCGGTGATCCTCCCGCGTCCATGCAACACCCTCGTGCGCCTCGGGCGCGGGCGGGGCACGATGGGGTGATGCTCCTGGTGACGCTCGTTGACGTGTCGGGCGCCGTGGCCGCGACGCGGTCCCGTTCGCGCAAGACGGAACTGCTCGCGGAACTCTTCCTGGCCGCCGGGCCCGAGGACGCGCCGCTCGCCATCGCCTACCTCTCGGGGCGCGTGCCCCAGGGACGGATCGGCGTCGGCTGGAGCACGCTGCGCGAGGCGCCCGCGCCCGCCTCCGCCCCCTCGCTGAGCCTGCACGACGTGGACGCCGCGCTCGACGGGCTCGCGGCCGTCGCGGGCAAGGGGGCGCAGGCGGAGCGGAAGCGGCGGGCGGCGGCGCTGCTCGGCGCGGCGACCGAGGCGGAGCAGCGTTTCCTCGTCGGGCTGCTCACCGGGGAGGTGCGGCAGGGCGCGCTCGACGCGATGGCGGCCGAGGGGCTCGCGGCGGCCTCCGGGGTGCCCGCGGAGGAGGTGCGGCGGGCCGTGATGCTGCGCGGGGCGCTCGTACCGGTGGCGCGGGCGCTGCTCGCCGGGGGGCGCGCGGCGCTCGGCGAATTCCGGCTGACAGTGGGGCGCCCGGTGCGGCCCATGCTGGCGGGCACCGCGGCCTCGGTCGCCGAGGCGCTCACGGCGCTGGGGTCGTGCGCGGTGGAGGAGAAGCTCGACGGGATCAGGGTGCAGGTGCACCGGGACGGGGAGCGGGTCTCGGTGTGGACGCGGACGCTGGAGGACATCACGGAGCGGCTGCCCGAGGTCGTCGAGGTGGCGCTGGCCCTGCCGGTCTCGCGGTGCGTCCTCGACGGTGAGGTCATCGCGTACGACGGGGCGGGGCGGCCCCGGAGCTTCCAGGAGATCGCGGGGCGGACCGGCTCGCGCACCGATGTCGCGAAGGCGCGGGCGCTCGTGCCGCTCGTGCCGGTCTTCTTCGACGTGCTGCTCGTCGACGAACGCGAGCTGCTGGACGCGCCGTTCGCACGGCGGCACCGCGAACTCGCGGGGCTCGTCGCGGAGGAGAACCGGGTACGGCGGTACGTCGCCGAGGAGTCCGGGGCGGGGGCCGACGCGCTCGCCGGTGCCGAGGCGTTTCTCGCCGAGACGCTGGGGCGCGGGCACGAGGGGGTCGTCGTCAAGGATCTGGGCTCGCCGTACAGCGCGGGGCGGCGCGGGGCGGCGTGGCGGAAGGTCAAGCCCGTGCACACGCTCGACCTCGTGGTGCTCGCGGCGGAGTGGGGGCACGGGCGGCGCACGGGGAAGCTGTCGAACCTGCACCTGGGGGCGCGGGGAGCCGAGGGCGAACTGGTCATGCTCGGCAAGACGTTCAAGGGCCTGACCGACGCGATGCTCGCCGAACAGACGGAGAGACTGCTGGAGTTGGCGGTGTCGGACGACGGTCGCACGGTACGCGTGCGGCCCGGACTCGTCGTGGAGGTCGCCTTCGACGGGGTGCAGCGGTCCTCGCGGTACCCGGCGGGGCTGACGCTCCGGTTCGCGCGCGTGGTGCGGTACCGGCCCGACAAGACGCCGGAGGAGGCGGACACGGTGGAAGCGGTGCGGGAGGCGGGGGCCGGGGCGGCGTAGTCGGGTGGGGCAGCGTGGCGCCGGGGCTCGGAGGGAGGGGGCCTGGACGAGATCGCGGGTGGGCGGGAGCCCGCGCGGAGACGGTGGCATATGCCGAGGGCACCATCGGCGCGGGTGTTGCCAAACGGCTTACGCGGCGGACGAGGCTGTGTCACAGTCTTCACGTCGCCGCTCCGGCGGCCGGTCGCGCGAGGCGCCTCCGGGCCCCGGAAGGCGTGCTCGTCCGTCCAGTCCGCGGGGTCGGCGCCGTCGGCCCGTGTGTACGCCGTATCGGAGCCGCCATGCCCCCGCCCGCCTCCACGGACCGTCCCGCGCCACAGCTGTGGCAGGACGGCCGCGCCGCGGGCGGCGCGCCTTCCGTGCTGAGGCCCCGGCGGCCCGTCACGGACCCTGGTTCCGGCACCGCTCCGCGCACGGCGACGGCCCCCCGCCCCGGCGCGGAGCCGCGTTCCGGGATGGACCGGGGCGAACTCGACTCCTTGCTCGGGGCATTGCGTGAGCGGCGCTCCTCCGGCGCGCTGCCGCCGCACGTCGGCAGCGCCGAGTGGGACCTGCTCACGGACGGCGCCCGCTGCTCGGCCGAGTTCGCGGCGATCCTCGGCCGCGATCCCGCCCTCCCCGCACCGGGGCTCGACGAACTGCCCTCGTACGTCCACCCCGAGGACCGCGCCGCGCTGACCACGCTCATGACCGGCTGTCTCGTGGACGGGAGGAAGCTCGACGGGACCCTGCGGCTGCTGCGCGCGGACGGCAGCGAGCGCACGGTGCGCCTGCTGGGCGAACCGGTGCTCGACGCGGAGGGCTGCACGGCCTCCCTCTGGCTCGTCGTGCGCGAGACGGCACCGGGAACCGGGCGCCGCGCCGCGCCGGCCGCCCCGCCCGCGGCACGCGAGGAGTACCGGGTCGCCGTGGCCCTGCGGGACAGCGTGCTGCCGCCGTGGCAGGGCCCGGTGCGGTTCCCCTCCGGAAGCGCGCACCCGGCCCCCGCCACCGCGGACGACGCGTCCCGCCCGGCGGGACGGAGCCCCGCCCCGCCGAAGGCACGCCGCTCGCGCCGACGCACCCCGCCGCCTCCCCAGACCCCGGCGCCCCCGGCACGGACTCCCGAGCCCCGGTCACGGAACGACGACACGGCGCGGAGGCCGGCGCTGGACCTGACCGTGCTCCGGCCGGGCGGTCCGCCCGCCGCGAGCAGTGGTCACTGGTACGAGGCGGCCGAACTCCCGGACGGCTCGACCCTGCTGGCCGCCGGTGAGGTGGCCGGGCACGGTCTCGCCAGGACGACGGGCACGGCGACGCTGCTCGGCGCGCTGCGCGGCATCGCGCTGACCGGCGCGGGCCCCGGTGCGCTGCTCGACGTGCTCGGGCAGGTCGTGGGCGCGGGCGCGCCCCGTACCCCCCTCGCGTCCGCGCTGTGCTGCCGCGTCCGGCCCGATGCCCGGGGAATGGTGTGGGCGCAGGCGGGGCACGCGGCGCCGTTGCTCTTCCGCGCGGGGACCGGCCGGTCCCTGGAGCGGCCCGCGGGCCATCTCCTCGGCGCGCCGCGGGACATCGGGCACGCCGAGCACCACGCCGTGCTCGCGCCGGGCGACCTGCTCGTTCTGCGCAGCGGTGGTCCCGTACCCGCCGCTCCCCCGCCCGGCTCGGCGCGGGACGGGGACGGCGCCCTGCTCGCGCTCGCTCCGCGGCTCGCCGGGGTGACCGGGGCGCGGGACGCCGCGCGGGTCATCGGCGAAGCGCTGCGCACCGGCACGGGCGAGGGTGCGCCCGGGGGTGAGGACTGTCTGCTGATCGCTCTCGTACGGGAGTGACGCGCCGTGGGCCGGGAGTGCGGCCCCCTCGCCCGGGGACGTGACGGTCTCTCGCGGGAGCCCGGCGGTGTGCCGGGTTCAGGCTCCCGCGACGCGTCCCGTGCCACGGTTCCTCCCCGGCGCCTTCGGCATGACGCGCTCGATGTCGCCGCGCAGGACGTCGATCTGGGCGTGGCCCGCGTACTGCCCGGTGAGCCGGTACATCTGGCGCAGCCGGTCCCACGTCCGCAGCGAGGACGTCTCGCCGATCGCCTGGAGCGCCAGGCGGGCGTAGACGTCGGCCTGTTCGGGATCGTTGCCGAGGAAGCAGGCCGAGGCCATCGAGAGGTGGTCGAAGATCTGCGAGCGCTGGCGTTCGGCGTTGCGCAGGGCGAGGGCGCGTTTGGCGTGGGCCTGGGCCACGGGGGCCGCGCTGGGGTCGTGCTCGGCGAGGGTGCGGTAGGCGAGGGCCTGCATCCCGTAGAGGTCGGCCTCGTCGAACATCTGCATCCAGCTCAGGTGCTCCCCGACGCCCTTGTCGGAGACGAAGAGTTCCTCCGCCTCGCCGAGCGTGCGGCGCATCGCCTGACCGTGGCCCATCGAGGCGTGCGCCCATGCCTCGATGGTGCGGAACATCGCGCGGGTACGGGGCAGGGTGCCCTCGCCCGCGCCCGAACCGGCGAGCTTCATGAGGTCGAGTGCCTCGCCGGGGTCGCCGAGGTGGATCTTCTGGCGGGCGGCGCGGGAGAGCGCCTCGCTCGCGCGGGGCCGGTCGCCGCCCTCGCGGGCCGCGTGCGCGGCGATGAGGAAGTACTTCTGCGCGGTGGGTTCGAGGCCGACGTCGTGGGACATCCACCCGGCGAGGACCGCGAGGTTGGCGGCGACGCCCCACAGCCTGCGCTGGAGGTGGGCGGGGTGGTGGTAGGCGAGCATGCCGCCCACCTCGTTGAGCTGGCCGACGACGGCCTTGCGCTGGAGGCCGCCGCCGCGCGACGCGTCCCAGGCGCGGAAGACCTCGACGGAGTTCTCCAGTTCGTCGATCTCCTGGGAGCCGACGGGAGCCGCTTCGTAGCGGTCCCAGCCGGCCGGTTCGGCGTGGAGGGGGTCGCCCTCGCGCGGCCGGTCGGCCGCGAGGACGGGGTCGGTGTGCAGCCAGTCGTGCATGGCGGTGCTGAGGGCGGAGCCCGCGGCGAGCGCGGCACCCGCGCCCACCAAGCCGCGTCGGTTGAGCATGAGGTCCATTCCCGTGAATTCGGTGAGGAACGCGGCCGTCTTCTCGGGCGCCCACGGCACACCGTCGGGGTTGTCGACGCTCCCTGCGGTGTGCGCGCTCCCCGCGCGCCCGCGCCTGACCAGGCCGAGATCCTCGATGGTCACGACACGGCCGAGACGCTCGGTGAACAGGGCGGCCATCACCCGGGGCACGGGGTCGCGAGGGATCTCGCCCACGTCGATCCAGCGCCGTACGCGCGAGGTGTCGGTGGCCAGCTGGGGGTGGCCCATGGCCGCCGCCCGCCGGTTCACCAGTCGCGCGAGTTCGCCCTTGGACCAGCCGGTCATGCCGAACAGGTCGCCAAGGCGGGTGTTGGGTTGTCCGCTCACGTCAAGCCCCCAGGTTCTCGGCTGATTTGACACTAACGGCCGGTCACGTGCGGAGCGAGTATTCGCCAGGGTTCGCCAGGGTGCGCCAGATGGTCTGCCACGGCGGGCCGGGTGTCGGGTAGGAAGCGCGCCAACCCGGCTCGGCGCCCTGTCGGCACTCCCCAGGGTGTCGCGGGTCACCGGGCCGGGCGGGCGCGTCCGATGCGCGGGCCCATGAAGGGCTCGCGGGCCCAGGAAGGGATACGCCCGCCCCATGTACACCGCACAGTCCCCCCTCTCCGCGCCACCCCGTACGCCCCGTGCGCGCCAGCCCGGTGCTCCTTTCCTCGATCCGGCACGGGCGGCTGCCGTGCCGTTCGGTGCCGCTCAGCCCCGTACCCGGCGGATGCAGGGGTCGCCGGGCCCGCAGCGGCTGAGCGGCCGGCTCGACCTGTCGGGGCCGCAGGGCGCGCAGTTGCGTGCCGCGGTCGCCGCGGTGCACCGCATCTGCCCCGACTTCCACCCGGTCCAACTGCTGCGCCGCAACGGGCACTCGGTGCTCCTCGCGGGCACGACGGGGCGGGCGACCGTGGTCGCGAAGTGTTTACTGGACCGTTCGCCGGTCTGGTCGGGCCGTATCCGGCAGGAGATAGCCGCGTACCGCTCCTTCGTCCGGCAGCGCCCGCCGGTGCGGGTGCCGCGTCTGGTGGCGGCCGACCCGGACCAGGGGGTCCTGGTCGTGGAGCGGATGCCGGGGCGCCCGGCCGCGCTGCAGCGCCACCCGGCGCACGCTCCGGCGCGCGCGGATCTGCGGGCCGCGCTCGCGGCGTTCACGCGGGTCAACTCCTGGCGTCCCGCTTCCGGGACGTTCGACACCCCCCTGGACTACGGGACGCGCCTCGCCCGCTTCCACGAGCTGGGGATGCTGACGGACCGCGACCTCGACGACCTCCAGAAGCTGTTGCACGGGGTCGCGGGCGGGGCGGGCAGGGGCGGGATGTGGCAGTTCAACCACGGGGACGCGCTCCTGTCGAACGTGCTCCTCTCGCCCGCGGGACCGGTACTGCTCGACTGGGACCGCGCGGGCTGGTACCTGCCGGGGTACGACCTGGCGACGCTGTGGTCGGTGATCGGGGACGCGCCCGAGGTGCGGCGGCAGATCGCCCAGCTCGCGCAGGCGGCGGGCCCGGCGGCGCGGGACGCCTTCCTGGTGAACCTGATGCTCGTGCTGACGCGGGAGATCCGCACGTACGAGAGCGCGGTGCAGCGCACGATGCACGAGGCCGCCCCGGTCACCGCTCCCGGGGTCCCGGCCTCCGGCGAGGAGCAGCGGCTGCTGCTGCGCCGGCTCCACGACGACTGCGCCACGGCGCGGCGGGCGGTGCGCGCGGCGGTCGGTACCCGCTGAACGGCCCCGCCCGGCACGGGTGGCCCGCGGCACGGTCCGGCCGCGGGCCCCGGGGATCGGCGGAACGCACGACGCGGTCGGCGAAACGTTTCCTCGCCGTCCACGACCGAAGGGGTGGAATTACCCGGCCGCGACCGTGCCCCCTGGGACGTACTGCCGGGGGCTGGTCGGAAGACAGCGGTGTGTCACCGCTGGCAGCGGACCGGACGGCCTCGCGCCCTCCAATGGTCCACTCCTGTGGTGGTGCCGCAACCGGGGCCTGACATGGGGATTTCCTTGCCCGGAGCATGATTGACGGATCGTCGGGGAGCGGGTACCACTGGCACGTCCGGTCACGAGACTCCAGCGCGTCCACTCCCCCCAGGAGGCTGCTTTGCGAGGAACTTCCCCCGTCCGATCCAGACGCCGGACGGCGGCGGTCGCTTTCGCCTCGACCGCCCTGCTCCTGCCGCTCCTCGCCGCGACGCCCGCCGAGGCCGCGCGGACCCCCGCCGCGCAGGCCCCCTCCGGCCGGGACACCGGACGGCTCCAGGACGCCTTCGCCTCCGCCGCGGCGACGTACCACGTCCCGAGCGAGATCCTTCTCGGCGTCTCCTACCTCCAGTCGCGGTGGGACGAGCACGGGGGCGCGCCGAGCGTCAGCGGCGGCTACGGGCCGATGCACCTGACGGACGCGCGGACCGCGCTCTCCGGGGTCGTGACGCACCCGCACGGCGAGGGCGCCGAGGACCCGCGCGGCGACACGAGCCGCCCCCTCGGCCTGACCGCGCACCGTACGAAGTCGAGCACGGGCACGCTCCCCGCGCGCCTGGAGACGCTGCCGAGGGCGGCGTCCCTCACCGGCATCTCCGCGGACAGGCTGCGCGGTGACGCGGCGGCGAACGTCGCGGGCGGCGCGGCGCTCCTCGCGGCGGCGCAGCGCGCGCAGGGCCGGCCGCCGAGCCAGGACCCGGCCGACTGGTTCGGCGCGGTCGCGGCGTTCTCGGGCGCCGAGGACAGCGCGGGTGCCGCCTCGTACGCCGAGGACGTCTTCGCGGTGATCCGCGACGGGCAGCGGCGCACGACGGACGCGGGGCAGTCGGTCGCGCTCCGCGCGGACGCGCGGGCGAAGGCGCAGCCGAAGCAGCTCCGGGCCATGGGCCTGAGCAAGACGAACGCGGGGCGGACGGAGTGCCCGCCGACGGTGGCCTGCGAGTGGGTGCCCGCGCCGTACGAGGAGTACGGGGACGGCGACTACGGCAACCACGACCTCGCCGACCGGCCGAACGACCAGTCCGTCGACTCGATCGTCATCCACGACACCGAGGAGACCTGGGACAAGACGCTCGACCTCGTCCAGGACCCCACGTACCTGGCGTGGCACTACACGATCCGCTCCACGGACGGGCTCATCGCGCAGCACTTCCCGACGAAGGACGTGGGCTGGCACGCGGGCAACTGGTACGTGAACGCGAAGTCGATCGGCATCGAGCACGAGGGCTTCCTCACCGCTCCGGACGCCTGGTTCTCGGAGTCGATGTACCGCTCGTCGGCGCGGCTCGTGAAGTACCTCGCGAAGAAGTACGACATCCCGCTCGACCGGCAGCACATCCTCGGCCACGACAACGTGCCCGCGACGACGACGTCGGGCATTCCCGCGATGCACACCGACCCGGGCCCGTACTGGGACTGGTCGCACTACTTCGCGCTGCTCGGCAAGCCGGTGCGCGCCACGGCGCTGCCGTGGTCGGACGTCGTGACGATCGCGCCGAGGTACGAGGCCAACAAGCCCGCGTACACGGGTTGTTCGGCGGACGACCCGGCGGCGGCGTGCCCGAGCCACGGGTCGAGCGAGCTGTGGCTGCGGCAGTCGCCGTCGGAGGACGCGCCGCTCGTGAAGGACATCGGCCTGTACCCGAAGGGCGAGGACACCACGACCGGGGTCAACGACGTCGGCGCGCGCGTGTCGAGCGGCCAGCAGTACGTCGTCGCCGAGCGGCGCGGCTCCTGGGTCGCGCTCTGGTACAACGGCCAGAAGGGCTGGCTCAGGAACTCGCTGCTCAAGCCGGTCGCGCTGCCCTCGCAGGGGCTCGTGGTGACGCCGAAGAAGGGCCGCGCCGACGTGCCGGTGTACGGGCGCGCCTACCCGGAGGCTTCGGCCTATCCGGCGAACATCACGCCGCAGGCGCTGTCCCCGTTCTCGTACAAGCTCCTCGCGGGGCAGCGGTACGTGGCCGGGGGGAAGGTGCACGGCGAGTACTTCTACTCGCCGACGTTCGACACGACGGACCACAAGGTGGTGCGCGGCGCGAACGAGTACTACGAGATCCAGTTCGGGCACCGGGTGGCGTACGTGAACGCCGATGACGTGACGGTGTCGCGGGTGCGCTGAGGTCCTCGGGTGAGCGGGGCCGGTCCCTTCGCGGGGACCGGCCCCGTTCGCGTGCCCGTGGGGGGTCACTCCCAGGTGTAGGTCTCCCCCGCGACGGCCTTGAAGGTGGTGGTGCCGCCGGGGACGAGGGCGTTGCGGACGGTGAGTTCGCGGGTGCGCGAGGCGGTGAGGGCGATGCGGGTCGCCCTGCCGTTCTCCCAGCTGAACTCCAGGGTCGCGCCGCCCCGGGCGCGCAGTCCGCGCACCGTGCCGCTGCTCCAGGCGGCGGGGAGGGCGGGCAGGACCTCGATGACGTCGTGCTGGCTCTGGAGGAGCATCTCGGTGATGCCGCTCGTGGCGCCGAAGTTGCCGTCGATCTGGAACGGCGGGTGGGTGTCCCAGAGGTTGGCGAGCGTGGAGCCCTTGAGCTGTTCGGCGAGCATCGTGTGGGCGTGGTCGCCGTCGCGCAGCCGCGCCCAGAAGTTGATCTTCCATGCCTTGGACCAGCCGGTGCCGCCGTCGCCGCGCGCGGTCAGGGAGACCTTGGCGGCCTCGGCGAAGTCGCTGCCGGGCTCGATCTGGCGGCCGGGGTGGAGAGCGTAGAGGTGGGAGACGTGGCGGTGGTCGTCGGTGCGGCCGTCGAGGTCGGTCTTCCACTCCATGAGCTGTCCCCAGGAGCCGATGCGCAGCCCGGGGTCGATGCGGTCGAGGGTCTCCTTCAGGGTGGTGCGGAAAGCGGGGTCGTCGCCGAGGGTCTGCGCGGCTTCGAGGGTGTTGAGGAAGAGTTCGCGGACGATCTGCTGGCTCATCGCGGCGCCCGCCGTGAAGTCGCCGTGCTCGGGCGAGAAACTCGGCGTCACGACAAGGGTGTTGTCGCGCGGGTCGGTGCGCAGGACGTCGATCCAGAACTCGGCGGCTTCCTTCATGGCCGGGTAGGCGGTGGCGCGGAGGTAGTCGGTGGAGCCGTCGAAGCGGTAGTGCTCGTAGAGCTGCGAGGTGAGCCAGGCGGCGGCCTCGGGGAACCAGAAGCTCGTCGGCCAGTCGTGGACTCCGGTGAAGCCGAAGGGGGTTGTCTCGTCGTGGACGACCCAGCCGCGCGCGTCGAACATGGAGCGCGCCGTGGTGCGGCCCGGGGCGCGCAGGGCTTCGACGAAGCGGTCGTAGGGGGCGGTGGTCTCGGCGAGGTTGGTGGCCTCGGCGGGCCAGTAGTTCATCTGGAGGTTGATGTTGACGTGGTAGTCGGCCGACCAGGGCGGGGCGGTGCTGTTGTTCCAGGCGCCCTGGAGGTTGGCGGGGAGGGAGCCGGCGCGCGAGGAGGCGATGAGGAGGTAGCGGCCGTACTGGAAGAAGAGCGCTTCGAGGGCGCGGTCGTCGGCGCTGTTCCCGCCGGTGTACGCCTTGAGGAGGGCGTCCGTGGTCCGGTCGGGCGCGGAGCCCTGGCCGAGGTCGAGGACGACGCGGGAGAAGAGCGCGGCGTGGTCGCTCGTGTGGCGGTCGAGGAGTTCGCGGTAGGGGCGGGCGGCGGCCTGGTCGACGGCGGTGGTGACGCGGTCGTGGGGGTCGGCGCCCCGGTAGTCGGGGTAGGTGTCGGCGTAGTCGGTGCCGGCGGAGAGGACGAACCAGGCGCTGTCGGCGCCGCTGACGGTGAGGCGGTCGCCGTTCGCGGTGACGCTGCCGCCCTCGCTCAGAAGCCGGATCTGCGCCTCGAAGCGCATTCCGTTGTCCTGGAGGGCGCCGCGGACGGTGAGGCGGTCGCCGTCGGTGGTGGCGGTGAAGTCCTGGCGCGGTGAGGTGTAACGGAGGTTCAGGCCGACGCTGCCGCCCCGGTCGGCGGTGAAGTGCCCGACGAGGACCTTGTCGGGACAAGAGGCGAAGACGGTGCGGCGGAAGGTGGTGCCGTCGTGGGGGTAGCTGACGGTGGCGAGGGCCTGGGCGAGGTCGAGGGTGCGGGTGTAGCCGTCGGCGGAGCCGGGGGCGCCGTCGACGTCGATGAGGAGGTCGCCGAAGGTCTGGTGGCCGCCGTAGCCGATGCGGGGCTGGCCGAGGCGTGCGGCGGCGTCCTCGGGGGTGATCTTGGTGCGGGCCTCGATGTCGGCGCGGACGGAGGCGAGGGCGTCGGGGCGGGGGTTCTCCCAGTTGCCGTAGCGGTAGCCGGAGGTGCCGGGGCCGCCGGTCCACAGGGTCTTCTCGGCGAACTGGATGTGTTCGGTGGGCAGGGTGCCGAAGACGCTCGCGCCGAGGGCGCCGTTGCCGACGGGGAGGGACTCGGTCTCCCAGTCGGTGGCGGGCGCGCCGTAGCGCAGGACGGGGCGGTCGGGGTCGGCGGCGCGGGCGCCGGTCCCTGTCGTGGGGGTGGTGGGGGCGGCGTGCGCGGAGCCGGTGGCGAGGGGGCTGGCCCCCGCGGCGAGGGCGCCCGCGACGCCGAGGACGGTCTTCACTGTCGTTCTTCGTGTGGGGCCATGCGACATGCCTCGGGACGCTAGACGTGGCCCCTGTGTTCGACAAGAGCGATGACAAACCACACGGAACCCCCGTCCGCGCGTGACAGAAGGTCCGCAAGAGGAGGGGGGCGCTCCGGCCTGTGGGCAGCGCATTCCGGACAGCGGGAGAGGGGCCGTCCGGGTGAGGTGCCGAGCGGGCGGGGAGGGGTGCGCGGGCTCGGTCAGCCCTGCTGGAACATCGCGGCGGGCAGGGGCTTGAGGAGCGCGTAGAGGTCGTCCGTGATGGGGCGGTCCCAGGCGGCGATGGTGACCAGCACGTTGTCGCTGCGGTCGAACTGCACGCACGAGATGCGGCCCTCGGAGAGCTTGAGGCGGCGCACGATGAGGAGGTTGTCGCCCTGCATGACCGGCATGTCCTCGACGTCGACGACCTCGACGTCCTCGTCGTTCTCCAGCGCCAGGAGGAGCTGCGCGACCTCGAAGGGGACCTGTTTGTCGGCGAGTTCGCGGGCGGGCGAGCCGGCCGGGAGGTTGCCGATGATCATGGCGGGTCCACGGCCGCCGAACAGGTCGTACTGGAGGAAGACTCCCTGACAGCTGCCGTCCTGGGCGGGCAGCAGCCCCGCGACGAGGTTCCCGGGCCAGTCCCCCGGGTCCATGGCCAGGACGTCGAAGTCGGGGCCCGCGGGCGTGGCGGGGGTACGGCGGCGGAGGAACGACATGCGGCCCATGGTACGTGTCCCGCTCCGGTCACGAGCGGGCACCCCTGCGTGACCGGGGCCCTCGGAGAGGGGGTGCGGGGGTGGCGGAAAAGGGGTGGTGGGACGGGGGCCGCGCGGGGTGGCCCAAGGGGGGCGCGGGGTGGGGCGAAAGCGGTACGGGGACGGGGCGGCCGGTGTCTCCCGGTCGCCCCGTCCCCGTACCGCGTCGGGCCGGACGGGCCCCGTACCGCTGGACCCGTTCCCCCTCCCCCGGGCCGCGACTCAGGCCGCCGCGTCCGCTTCGCTCTCCGCCTCGTCCTGGGCGGTGAGCGGGACGACGGCGACGGGTGCCGCGGCGTGGAGGAGGACGGCCTGGGTGACGGAGCCGAGGATGCGGGCGGGCTGGAGGAGACGCCTGCGGTGGCGGCCCACGACGACGAGTTCCGCGCCGTTCGACGCGGCGACGAGGTGCCCGGCGGCGTCGCCCGCCGCGACGGAGACGAGCGCCTCGACGCCGGGGTGGGCGGCGCGGTGCGGGTCGAGGTGGTCCTTGGCGAGGGTGAGGCACTCCGCCTCGGCGGCCTCCTGGTCCTCGACGGTGGGCGTGTAGTCGCCCACGGCGGTCCAGGCGAGTGTGGGCCAGGGGTAGGCGACGACGATGTGGACCGCGGCGCCGCGCCGTTCGGCCTCGGTGAAGGCGAAGGCGAGCGTCGAGTCGTCCTTGAGGTCGACGGGCAGGCCCACCACGACGCGCGGTCCGTCCGGCACCTCGGTCGTCACGTCCTCGGGCACGGCGCGCCCCGGGCGCGGCACGACGACGACCGGGCAGGAGGCGTCGCGCGCGGCGGCCATCCCGTTGGAGCCGAGCAGGAGACTGGCGAAGCCGCCGCGACCGCGCGAGCCGAGGACGAGGAGCTGCGCGTCGCCACCCATCTCGGGCAGGACCGCGTCGGGCGCGCCCTCGACCGTGACGAACTCCAGGACCGGCAGCTTCCCGCCGCGCCCCTCCAGGTCCGTGCGCAGCCGGTCGAGCACCGGGTCGCCGACCTGCTCGGGCCCGGCGGCGAGCACCTCGGGCTGCGTCCAGGCCGCGTACTGGCGCACGTGCACGATCCGCAGCACGCTCTCGCGGAGCCGGGCCGCCTCGATCGCCCAGTCCAGGGCACGGAGGCTGTCCTCCGAGCCGTCCACGGCCGCTACCACCGGCAGCTCACTCATGATGTCCTCGTTCCCGGCGCCCCGCTTCACCCGGCGCCTCTTGAGCCCCTACAGCTCCAGCCTTCCCCGGTGGAGCGGGATGTGCCAGGGCCGAAAGACCCCACCGCTGGCATCATCCGCCAGCGCTTCTGCCCCCGCATCCGCGCGGCACACGGGTGGGCTCGGCATATGCCTGGGTCAGTTGCTCCCGGCTTCGTCCGCCGCTTCGCCGGCCGGTTCGTGCGCGGGTGCGTTCGCCGGGCCGTCCCCCGGCGCGTCCGCCGTGAGGAACGGCAGGACGTGGGCGAGGAAGGCATCGGGGTCCTCGGCGTGGATGTGGTGCCCGGCGGGGACCGTGACGAGACGGGCGCGCGGCAGGCGTTCGGCGAGCGCGCTGACGGTGGACTGGTCGACGACGCTCGTGGGGCCGCCCGCGAGGACGAGGGCGGGGACGTCCGCGCGCTCCATGCGCTCCCACCAGGCGGGGTCGGGGTGGTTGCGGGGGTGCTCGGTGGCGAGGACCATCCGCCAGTCGAGGCCGAGCGGTCCGGTGGGCCGTTCAGGGACGGGCCGGGGTGTGGCGAGGGGCAGGGGCGCCGGGACGTCCTCCAGGACGAGGCGGCGGATCAGTCCGGGGTGCTCCTGGGCGAGGAGGCAGGCGATGATGCCGCCCAGCGAGTGCGCGACGAGGTCGACGCGCGGGAGCGCGAGGGCGGCGAGGAAGGCGCGTACGTCGTCGCGCAGGAGCGGGAAGGAGTACGTGCCGGGGTACTCGCTCGCGCCGTGCCCGCGCGGGTCGAGCGCGAGGACGCGCCGGTGCGCGGCCAGCGGCCCCATGACGGGTGCCCAGTCGGCGGAGGACTCGCCGCGCGCGGGCAGCAGGAGGAGCGGGGGCGCGGTGGCGGGACCGGTCTCGCGGTAGGCGAGGGTGACGCCGTTCGCGCGGACGGTGCGGAGCGCGGGCAGGGGGCGGGGGCGCGGGTCCATGGGGGCACCTTGCCCGACGAGGCCGCGGGGCGGGCCGGGTTTCGCGGGGAGCGGAGTGCGGTACGGGCGCGCTGCGGACCGCGCGGGGCTCAGGCGGGGATGCGGCGGCCGGGTCGGGCCTGGGGGCCGAGGCGGGTGACGGCACCGTGGATGTATTTCGGGGGCATCTGCCAGCGCAGTTCGCCGGGGACCGCGCGCAGCAGGCGGGCGGTGGAGCGCAGGCGGCGGGTGACGACGGCGGGCGGCGGGGCCTCGCGCCCGTAGAGCCGGTGGGCCCAAGGCGGCAGGGAGCCGTAGGCGAGGGCGGAGACGCGGCGCCAGAGCAGCGCGCGAGCGGGCAGGAGCGCCAAGGGGACGGGCGGGCGGCGCAGGAAGTCGTCGACGACGCGGGCGTCGGCGCCCACGGCGAGTTCGTCCTTCACGCTGCGGAAGTAGCTGTCGAGTTCGCCGACGGTGGCGGGGACCTGGGCCGGGTCGAGGCCGACGAGGCGGGCGCCGGTGCGTTGTTCGGCGACGTAGCGGTCGGCGGCGGTGTCGTCGAGGGGGAAGCCGGAGCGGCGCAGGGTGTGCAGGTAGGAGGAGACCTCGGCGCAGTGCACCCAGAGCAGGAGTCCGGGTTCGTCGACGCCGTAGCGTTCGCCGGTCGCGGGGTCGGCGGCGCCGAGCCGCCGGTGGATGCCGCGTACGCGGGCCGCGGCGCGTTCGGCGGTGGGGGTGTCGGCGTACGTGGTGGCGGCGACGTAGCGGGCGGTGCGGATCAGGCGGCCCCAGGCGTCCTGGCGGAAATCGGAGTTCGCCATGACGCCGCGCAGGGTGCGCGGGTGAAGGGCCTGGAGCCACAGCGCGCGTACGCCCGCGATCCACATGGCGGGGTCGGCGTGGAGCTGCCACGTGACGGTGCCGGGCCCGTAGAGGCCGGGGTCGGGGCGGGACGGCTGCTCGGCCACGGCGGGACCTCCGGGAGAGTGGTGCGTGCCTGCGGTGATTGTCTCCCGAAGGGGCGGGTCCGGGCCGGTGGGGGTACCTGGCCGGGAGTGGTTTCAGCTGGCCGCGAGGGTGGCGAGGAAGCGGGTGCAGGAGGCGGCGCAGGCGCGGCAGGCGGCGACGGCGTCCTCGGCGCCCGGCAGGCGCGCGCAGTGGGCCGCGCAGTCGAGGCACGTCGTGCGGCACCAGTCGAGGCGGAAGCGGAGTTCGTCGTCCTCGGGGTCCAGGAGGGGTTCGGCGCCGAGGAGCCTCGCGGTGCTGTCGCAGACCTCGACGCAGCGCAGGGCGCGCAGCACCGCGGGTTCGGCGGCGGGGGTGCCGCAGTGGCGGGCGGTGAGCGTCGCCGCACTGCGGCAGGAGGCGGCGCAGGCGAAGCGGTCCTCCAGGTAGCGCACGAGGCGGTCGCGGTCCCAGGGGTCCTCGGGCGCGGACGGTGTGCGGGGCGCGGCGGACGCCTGTGCCATGGCGGTCTCCTCTCGGGCGGCCCCGGCCCCGGTCCGGGGTGGGTGCGTGCGTGCGTGCGTTCGAGGGGCGGGTTGCCGCGTAGGGCGCGGGCAAACGCGGGTACGGCTTCGGGGGTACGGCGCGGTGGGGCGGAACGCGGCGCACCGGGGTGGGCCGGGGCGCGGTGCGGGGCGTGGGTGGGCCGGTGCGCGGCGCGGTGGGTCCGGTGCGCGGCGCGGGTGGGCCATGGCGCGGCGTGAGGTGTGGCGGGCCACCGCCCGGGAAAGGGTCGTGTCCATGACACACACGTCCCCCGACTCCACCGCCGCCCCCGGCTCCCCCGCACCCCGCTCCCCCGCCCGCCGCCCGGTGCGCCAGCTCGCGGCGGCCTCCGTCGGCAACGCCGTCGAGTGGTACGACTGGTACGCGTACACCTTCCTCGCCACGTACCTCGCCGACCAGGTCTTCCCCAAGGGCGCGGACAACTCGCTCGTCCCGCTGCTCTCGACCTTCGCGGTGTTCGCCGTCGGGTTCTTCATGCGCCCCGTGGGCGGGCTGCTCATGGGCGCGGTCGCCGACCGGCGGGGGCGGCGGGCCGCGCTGACGGTGACGATCCTGCTCATGGGCGGGTCCAGTCTGCTCGTGGCGCTGACCCCGACGTACGCGGCGGCCGGGCTGCTCGGCCCGGTCGTGCTGGTGCTCGCACGGCTGCTGCAAGGACTTTCGGTGGGCGGGGAGTTCGCCGCCTCGACGACGTTCCTCGTGGAGTCGGCCGGGCCGGGCAGGCGCGGGCTCTTCTCCAGTTTCCAGTACGTGTCGACGACGATCGGCCAGCTCATCGCCTCGGGGGTCGCGGCGCTGCTCGTGCGCGTACTGAGCGACGGGCGGATGGAGTCCTGGGGGTGGCGGCTGCCGTTCGTGCTCGGCGCCGTGCTGAGCCTGGCCGGGTTCTGGATCAGGCGGGGCGCCGAGGAGACGCGGGACGCGGCGCGCACGGCCGAGCGCCCGCCGCTCTTCGAGGCCCTGCGGCGCCACCCGCGCGCCTCGCTCCTGATCGGCGGGATCACGGCGGGCGGCACGCTCGCGTACTACACGTGGACGTCGTACCTGCCGACGTACGCGGAGCTGAACGCGGACGTCGCGAAGGGCGACGCGCTGCTCGCCTCGACGCTCGCGCTCGCGTTCTTCGCGGTGCTCCAGCCGCTCGCCGGGCTGCTCTCGGACCGCTTCGGGCGGCGTCCTCTCCTGCTCTTCTTCGGGCTCGGCTTCGCGCTCCTGTGCGTGCCGCTGCTGCGGCTGCTCACCGGCTCCTTCGTCTCGTTGCTGCTCGTGAGCTGCGCGGGGATGGTGCTCCTGACCGGGTTCACGTCGATCTCGGCAGCGGTGAACGCGGAGGTGTTCCCCGCGCGGGTGCGGGCGGCGGGGATCGGCTTCCCGTACTCGCTGACGGTGGCGCTCTTCGGCGGCACGGCCCCGTACGTCGGGACGCTCTTCAAGGAGTGGGGCCGGGCCGGGCTCTTCCCCTGGTACGTCGCGGTGCTGTGCCTGGTCTCCTCGGCGGTGTACCTGCGGCTTCCGGAGACGGCGCACCGTCCGCTGGAGCGCTGAGCGGGGGGCGGCTGCCCCTCCGCCTCGCGCGCGTACCCGCTGACGCCCCTCCCGTACCGGCCCTGTCCCGTGCCGACCCGATCGGCGTCCGCGGACTTGCCGGGGGCCGGAGGGCGCGCGAGCGTCGCAGCGAGGGCCCGGCGCGGCTACGCGGGCGTTCTCCGGCGCGGAAACGGGAGTGGGCACCATGGGTACGCGGAGCAGGCAGGTGGCGATCGACCTGGGCAGTGCGCGGCTTCGGCTGCGCGACCAGCGGCAGGCGTGGTCGGCTCCGCACGTCGCGATCGTCGACGAGGAGGGCTCGCTGCGGGCCTGGGGCGATGAGGCGCTCGCGATGGCGGGGCGGCTGCCGCCGCGCCTGCGGCTCGTGCGCCCCGTCGCGGCGGGCGCGGTGGCGGACCTGCCGCTCGCCGCGCGGCTGCTCGGCTCGGCGCTGCGGGCGGCCTCGGGGAAGTCGCGGCGGCTGCGCGGGGCGCAGGCGGTGGTGTGCGTACCGGACCACGCGACGTCCCTGGAGCGGCACGTGCTGCGGCAGGTGTGCAAGGACGCGGGCATCAACCAGGTGCGTTCGGTGCCGCACTCGGTCGCGGCGGCGGTGGGCGCCGGGGTGAGCGGGAGCCCGGCGGGCGCGCTGCTCGTGGACATCGGGGAGCACCGCACGTCGGCGTCGATGATCGCGCTCGGCACGGCGCTCGTGACGCGGTCGGTCAAGCGGGGCGCGGGCAGCGTGGACACGTGGCTGATGCGGCACGCGCGCGAGGAGCACGCGCTCACGATCGGGGCGCAGGTCGCCGAGGAGGCGAAGCTCGCCGCGGCGCTGGAGACGGGGGCGCGGCTGCCGGTGCGGGGGCAGGACAGGGACGAGGGGCTGCCGCGCGTGGGGGAGCTGACGGTGGCGGAGATCCGCGCGGTGCTGCGCCCGGTGTACGAGGACGTGGCGCGGCTCGTCACGGCGGTGCTCGACGCCTCGCCGCCCGAGCTGGTGGACGACGTCTTCGAGCGGGGCGTGCTGCTGCACGGCGGCGGGGCGCGGCTGTACGGCCTCGACGCGCATCTGCGGCAGGAGCTGTCGATGCCGGTGCACCTCGTGGAGTCGGGCGCGGACACGGCGGTGGAGGGGGCGTGGCTGCTCGCCGCCGAGGGGCCGGTGCTCGAACTCGCGTGAGCGGGGGGGCCGATGGAGCGGAGAGGTGAGGGCGTATGACGGCTGCGGCGGGACTGGCGCTGATGATCGTGGGGGCGGTGCTGCGGTACGCGGTGACGTGGCGGTTCGCGTGGGTGGATCTGCCCGTGGTGGGGAACATCCTGCTCGTGGGCGGTTTCGCGGGGCTCGTGCTCGGCCTGGTGCTCGCGCGCAGCAGGCGGCGGCTGGCGCTCGCGGTGGAGCGGGCGCGGGATTCGGCGGCGTGGTCGGCCTCGGGCAGTGACGCGTATCCGCCGGAGCCGTACTACCGGGACCAGTACCCGCCGCACTGAGCGGGCGGGGCGCGCTCGACGGGTACGGGCCGTACGGGAGCAGCGCGGACGCGGGACGCCGCCGCACCCTTGCTCGGGTGCGGCGGCGTCGCGTGCGGGTGGTGCGGGTGGGTCAGGCGGCGTGCCGGGAGCGGGCGCGGTGGCCCGCCACGAGTTCGGCGTAGCGGCGTCCGGAGGACTTCACGGTGCGTCCTTGCGTCTTGTAGTCGACGTGGACGAGGCCGAAGCGCTTGTCGTAGCCGTAGGCCCACTCGAAGTTGTCCATGAGGGACCAGGCGAAGTAGCCGGCGAGCGGGGCGCCCTTGCGGGCGGCGCGGGCGCAGGCGGCGAGGTGGTCCTCCAGGTAGCGGATGCGCTCGGGGTCGTCGACGGAGCCGTCGGAGCCGACGACGTCGGGCCAGGCCGAGCCGTTCTCGGTGACGTAGATCTTCCGCGCCCCGTACTCCTCGGTGAGCCGGAGCAGCATGCGTTCGATGCCGTTCGCGTCGATCTCCCAGTCCATGCCGGTGCGCGGGACGTGCAGGCGGCGCACGGCGCGGGCGTAGGGCTGGGGGCCGCCGGGGTCGTCGGTGACCACGGACGGGAAGTAGTAGTTGAGGCCCAGCCAGTCCAGCGGCTGGGCGATGGTGTCGAGGTCGCCGGGCTGCTCGGGCAGGGTGACGCCGTAGACGTCGACCATGTCCTCGGGGAAGCCGCGGCCGTGCACGGGGTCGAGCCACCAGCGGTTGGTGTGGCCGTCCATGCGACGGGCCGCGGCGGCGTCGCCCTCGGAGCCGGTGGCGGGGTCGACGGGGTTGAGGTTGAAGACGATGCCGACCTCGGCGTCCGGCGCGGCGGCGCGGACCGCCTGGGTGGCGAGGCCGTGGCCGAGCAGGAGGTGGTACGAGGTGCGGACGGCGGCCTCGATGTCGGTGAACCCGGGGGCCATGGTCCCTTCGAGGTGCCCGATCCAGGCGGAGCAGAGCGGCTCGTTGAGGGTGGCCCAGCGCTTGACGCGGTCGCCGAGGCGGTCGGCGACGACCTCGGCGTAGCGGGCGAAGTGCTCGGCGGTCTCGCGGTTGGGCCAGCCGCCCCGGTCCTGGAGGGCCTGCGGGAGGTCCCAGTGGTAGAGGGTGACGAAGGGTTCGATGCCCTCGGCGAGGAGGCCGTCGACGAGCTTGTCGTAGAAGTCGAGGCCCTTGGCGTTGACGGGTCCGTCGCCGCCGGGAACGACGCGGGGCCAGGCGACGGAGAAGCGGTAGGCGCCCGCGTTCAGTTCCTTGACGAGCCCGATGTCCTCGCGCCAGCGGTGGTAGTGGTCGCAGGCCACGTCGCCGGTGTCGCCGCCCGCGACCTTGCCGGGGGTGTGCGAGAAGGTGTCCCAGATCGAGGGGGCCCGGCCGTCCTCGGCGACGGCGCCCTCCACCTGGTACGCGGCGGTGGCCACGCCCCAGGTGAAGCCCTCGGGGAGTGCGGCGTAGTCGAGTCCTTCGGCCACGGGGGTCCTTTCGTCGCGGGTCATTTGACGGCTCCCGCGGTGAGTCCGGTGACCAGGTACTTCTGGAGCAGCAGGAAGCCGGCGACGACGGGCACGCTGACGACGAGGGACGCGGCCATGACCTGGTTCCAGTAGACGTCGTTGAGCGTCGAGTAGTTCTGGAGGCCGATGGCGAGGGTGCGGGTCTCGTCGTTGGTGAGCACGGAGGCGAAGAGGACTTCGCCCCAGGCCGTCATGAAGGCGTACACGGCGACGGCGACGATGCCGGGGATCGCGGCGGGCACGACGACGCGGAAGAGCGCGCCGAGCGGGCCGCAGCCGTCGACCATGGCGGCCTCGTCGAGTTCCTTGGGCACCGAGTCGAAGTAGCCGATGAGCATCCAGATCGCGAAGGGCAGCGAGAAGGTCAGATACGTGATGATCAGGCCGAGTCGCGAGCCGAAGAGCGGGATGCCGGTGGCGTTGCCGACGTTGACGAAGAGGATGAACAGCGGCAGCAGGAAGAGGATGCCGGGGAACATCTGGGTGGAGAGCACCGAGACGGTGAAGACGCGCTTGCCGCGGAAGTTGTAGCGGCTGACCGCGTAGGCGGCGAAGATCGCGATGATCACCGAGCAGATCGTGGCGGACCCGGCCACGATGAGCGAGTTGCTGAAGTAGTGCGCGAGCGGCACCGTCTTCCAGATGTCGATGTACGGCCGGATCGTGAGACCGCTCGGTATCCAGCGGAACTGCCCGGTGACGTCCTTGAGGGGCTTCAGCGAGCTGGTGATCATGACGAAGATCGGCAGCGCGACGAAGACCGTCAGGATCGTCAGGAAGACGACGCGGATGGCCTGGAAGGAGCGCGGCGGCGCCATCGGGGAGCGCCCGGTGTGGAGCACCTGCGGGCTCTTGGCCGCGGGGGTCCCGCCGGGAGGGCCGTCGGTCTTGGCGACGGGTGCGGCGCTAGACATCGGAGCCCTTCTTCCTCGACGTGAAGATCAGGTACAGCCCCGTGACCACGAGCAGGAACAGGAGCAGCAGCACGGACATGGCCGAGCCGGTGCCGAAGTTCCAGGTCACGAAGGAGGACTGGTAGATGTGGATGGAGATGAGGTCGGCGTTCTTCGGTGCCGAGTCCCCGAAGAGGAGGTACGGCGTGTTGAAGTCGTTGAACGTCCACAGGAACAGCACGAGGACGAGGACCTGGTTGACGGGGCGCAGCGAGGGCAGGGTGATCTTGCGGATCTGCTGCCAGGTGCCGGCGCCGTCGAGGGCCGCGGCCTCGTAGAGGTCCTTGGGGATGTTCTGGAGCGCGGCCATGACGATGAGGAAGGCGAAGGGCCAGGTCTTCCAGACCGCCACGACGACCAGGGAGATGAAGCTGTTGTTGCCGATGAGCCAGAAGGAGCGCTCGTCGGTGAGGTGGAGCTGGTCGTGCAGGACGTGGTTCACCATGCCGTTGTCGTGCTGGAGCATGAAGTTCCAGGTGATGACGGCGGCGTAGATGGGCAGCGCGTACGGGGTCAGGAAGAGCGCCCGCAGGAAGCCGCGGCCCTTGAAGTTGTCCTGGAGGAAGATCGCGGCGGCGACGCCGATCAGCCAGCAGAAGGCGACGGCGAGGACGCAGAAGGCGCAGGTGACCCAGAAGGAGTGGAGCAGGGCCTCGCCGACCGGCTTGTCGAAGTCGACGGCCAGTTTGAAGTTGTCGAGGCCGGCCCACGGGGCCTGGCCCCAGTTGCGGATGTAGAACTGGGTGAGTTCCTTGAAGGCCATGAAGATCCCGACAACCATCGGGATCATGTGGATCAGGAGCTCGAAGAGCAGGGCGGGCAGGAGCAGCAGGTAGGGCAGTCCCAGGCGGCGGACGCGGTCGGGAAGGATCGGCTTGCGCCGCTTCTTCTTCCCGACCGGGCCGGGCCCCGCGACGGGGCCCGGCGTCGCCTGCGCTTCAGGCAGGGTGTCGGTCATGGTTCAGTTGCTCACTTCGGCATCTGCTGCTCGGCCTTGGTCAGGGCGGCCTTCACTGCGGCGGTCGTGATCTCCTTCTTGCCCGCCGCGTCGGCCCACAGGTCCTTGATGGCGGTACCGACCGCCGTCTCGAACTGGGCCTCGTTGGGCACCTGCGGGAGCGCGGTGGCGCTCTTGAGCAGGGTGTCCTTGATGGCGCCCGCGCCGCCCTGGTTGAACGCCGGGTCCTCCTGCGCGTCCTTGACGGGCGGGACGGAGCCCCAGGTCTTGTTGAGGAAGGTCGACTCCTCCTTGCTCGTCATGAACTTGACGAACTTGAGGGCGCCGTCCTTGTTCTTCGTGTTCTTGAAGACGGCCATGTTGATACCGGCGACCATGGAGTTGGTCTGCTTGCCGGAGCCCGGGGTGCCGGACTGGACCGGGACGGGCGCGACGCCGTAGTCGTCGGCCTTCATGCCGTGCGCCTGGAAGGTGCTGTCGGCCGCCTGCCACAGGACCATGCCGACCTTGCCGTTGGCGAAGTCGTTGAGGCTCTGGTTCTGGTTGTACTCGGCGTTGCCGGGGGCGATGATCTTGTCCTTGCCCATCCAGTCCACGTACTGCTTGACGGCGGCGACCGCGCCGTCGGAGGTGAAGGTGGGCTTGCCCTCGGCGTCGAAGAAGTCCGCGCCGTGCTGCTTGCCGAGGACGAACGCCTGGTGGATGTTGTTGGAGAGGTTGCTGCCCTCCAGCGCCGTGCCCCAGGTGTCGCCCTTGGTGAGCTTCTTGCCGTCGGCGACGAACTCGTCCCACGTGGCCGGGGGCTTCTGGATACCGGCGTCGGCGAAGAGCTTCTTGTTGTAGTAGAGCGCGTACGACAGCGAGTACAGCGGCACGGCGGCCGGGTCCTTGCCCTCGGCACCCGTGGAGCCCACGGCCGAGTCGACGAAGCGGTCACGCCCGCCGATCGCCTTGTACGCCGCGTCGTCCCAGTCCATGAGGGCACCGGTGGCCTGGAGCGAGGCCGACCAGGTGTTGCCTATGTTGAGGACGTCGGGGCCCTCGCCCGAAGTGGTGGCGGTGAGGATGCGGTTGAGGAGGTCGGACCAGGGAATGACCTCCAGCTTGACCTTGACACCGGTCTGCTTCGTGAACTTGGCGAGTTCCTTCGTCAGGACCTTCTTGTCCACCGCCACGCTCGCCCCCTGGTTGGAGGCCCAGTACGTGAGGGTCTTGGGCGAGGAGTTGTCACTCCCGCCGCTGTCGCTCCCGCCGCCGCAGGCGGTGGCGGTGAGCGCGAGGGTCGTGACGAGACTGGCAGCGGCAGCGGCTCGCAGTCTGCGCATGTCGGTATGCCCCTTTCCGGGGGGTGGCCAAGGAGGAGTGAAGGCGTTCAGTCCCTGAACGGCCTCACGACTTAATTTAGGACGTGAGTTAAAACCTGAGAGAAGGTCGCGTCAAGGGCTCCGGCGGGGGTATGTTGCGGTCCGGGAAGGGGCAAGATGGTGCAACGGCACAGACGAACCGTGCGTGACCTGCGAAGAGGCAACCGCGCAGCTGTTTTGCAACGGTTGTATTTCGACGGCCCGATGAGCCGTCAGGCACTGCTCCCCGCCACCGGCTTGAGTTCGGGTTCCATCAGCAACGTCGTCACGGAGCTGACGGCGGACGGGCTCCTGGAGGAGGCGGGCGTCGTCGAGTCGGACGGCGGCAGGCCGCGTACGCTGCTGCGCGTCGCGCCCGGCGCCGGGTACCTCGTCGGGGTCGACATCGGTGAGACGAAGGTGCGCACCGAGCTGTTCGACCTGGCGATGTCCGAACTCTCCCGTACGGAGACGAGCCTGACGGGGGTCGGCTACGACGTGGACCTCATCGTGCGGGCCGTCGCCGAGGGGATCACGGCGGTGCTCGCGGAGGCGGGGGTCCCCGCGGACCGGCTGCTCGGTGTGGGCGTCGGCGTGCCGGGGATCGTGGAGCGCCCCGACGGCGAGGGCGCGCTCGTGTACGGGCAGACGATCGGCTGGGACGCGGTCCCGCTGGAGACGCTGCTGCGCACCGCGACCGGTCTCCCCGCCGAGGTGGGTCTCTTCGTCAACAACGGCGCGAAGGCGCTGGGGCAGGCCGAGTTGTGGTTCGGCGGCGGGCGGGGCAGCGAGGATGTCGTCATCGTGCTCTTCGGCTCGGGTGTCGGCGCGTGCATAGTGACCCGGGGCGCGATCCAGGGCGGCATGCACGGCAGCCCGAGCGAGTGGGGACACCTGACCGTGAACGTCCGCGGCAGGCGCTGCCGTTGCGGGGCGCGGGGCTGCCTGGAGGCGTACGCGGGGGCCGAGGCGCTCCTGGAGCGCTGGCGCGAGGTGGGCGGCAGACTGCCCGAGGGGGCCGGCGAGGAGGAGGGGGTCACGGCGCTGCTCGCGGCGGCGGACCCCACGGGCGGGGGCGGGGCCGATCCGGTGGCCGTCGCGGTCCTGGAGGAGACCGCCGAGTACCTCGGCGCGGGGCTCTCCGACCTCATCAACCTCTTCAGCCCCGAGCAGGTCCTGATCGGCGGCTGGGCGGGGCTGCAACTCGGCCCGCACATCCTCCAGTCGGTACGCCGCCACGCCGACAGCTTCGCGTTGCGGCGTCCGGCGGGGAAGGTCTCGATCGGCCTCGGGCTGCTCGGCGCGGACGCGGTGACGGTCGGCGCGGCGACGCTCGTGCTGGCCGACTTCTTCGCCAACGGAGGGCGCAGGGAGGCCCCGTTGCGGGAGGAGGACGTCGTCGAGGCGGGGACCGAGCGGCGGGCGGCGCACGTCCTGGGCGGCAACTAGGCGGCGTCCGTACGGAGTCCTTCCGTCGCTCCGGGACGCGGCCCCGCGGCGTCACCGGCTCCGTCACCGGCTCCGTCACCGGCTCCGTCACCGGCTCACGCTCCGCCGCTTCGGGGCGTGAGCCGTACACTTCCGGCCCCCGACGGGCGGCACGGATTCCCGGCGAGGCCGCCCGCCGCGTCCCCGGTCGTGTGCGAGGCCGTCGCTCGCGGGCCGGGGGCCCCACCCGCTCCCCCGCCGTCACGCCTTCGGGCGCACATGTCCGCGTATGTGACCCCATTCGGGTGTGCGGAGCGGGTGAGTCCCGTCCCGGGGCGGCGAATCCGCGGGGGCGGGATGCAGGGTGGTCGGGTCCGTCGAGCGCCGCCGGCTCCCGGGGGCTCGCGAGGTGAACCCGGAGCCGGGCGGTGCGGACGGGTCACGTGACTTGCGCCCGGGGCCCGCGCGCGCCACGTTCGGACTGTTCCCTGTCCCTCCCCCGTTCGGAAAGGCCCGGTGCCCTCATGCGGATCACGGTCTTCGGTGCCTCCGGCCGCGCCGGTCGCGCCTTCCTGCACGCCGCCGCGCGCGCCGGGCACGAATGCGCGGCCGTCGTGCGCGACCCGGAACGGCTCGCCGGGGCTCCTGCCGCGCGGATCGTCCGCGGCGAGCCCTTCGAGGAGGGCAAGGTGGGCGAGGCGCTGGCGGGGGCCGATGCCGCCGTCATCGCCTACGCGCTGCGCGGCGGGCGGCGCAACGTGCCGCTGTACTCGCGCGGCACGCGCACCATCGTGGACGCGATGCGCCGGGCGCGGGTGCCCAGGCTCCTGGTGCTCTCGGAGGCGGCGTACGGCCCGCACACGGCGGGGCCGCTCAACCGCACCGTCTCGGCGCTGTACCGGGCGACGGCCCGCCCCGTGATCCGGCAGCGCGAGGAGCAGGACGCGATCATCGCGGCGAGCGGCCTGGACTGGACGATCGTGCGCCCGGTCATCCTCGTGGAGGGCCCCGCGCACGGGCACCGCAGGGCGCCCTTCACGCCGCACCACGCGCGTGCGCCGCGCACGACGTACGCGGACCTCGCGCACGTCCTGCTCGACGCGCTGGACGACCCGGCGACGTACCGGCGCGACCTCTACCCCTGAACCGGTCTGCCCCTGACCCGCTCTGCCCCTGACCCGCTCCGCCCCCGACCCGCCGACGGACCCGCGCGGCCCCTCCCCCGGATCAGCCCGCGCCCCGCTCGCCCCCGGCCCGCTCGCCCCCGAGGGACAGGGCGCTCTCCTCCCGCCACGTCCCCTCCGGCGTGTACACGGTGAGGCTGAGCCGGGTCACCTCGGCGTGCAGCGGGAGCGCCGACCCGTACCGCTCCTCCAGCGGCCCGTAGACCGCGCGGTCGGTGCCGGGCGCGGCGTGCGTGGCGAGGGTGAGGTGGGGCGGGAGCCCCTCGGGGCCGAACAGGCCCCGGTACGGGAGCGCTCCGGGCCAGGCCCGGCGCAGGGCGGCGGACAGCTCGTGCAGGACCGGGTGCGGCTCGGGGGCGAGGTGCAGGACGCCGGGGAAGTGCCCGAAGCGCGTGAAGCGCAGGGTGAAGGGCGGGTGCGCGGCGACGAGGGCGGCGAGCGCCGCGCGGGAGGCCGGGCCGAGCGAGGCGCGCGGCACGAAGGGGTGCAGGACGCTGACGTGGGCCGGGAAGCCGGTCGTGACGAGCGCGTCGGCCGCCGGGACGCGGATGCTGAGCGAGGTGTCGCCCACACGGTCGCCCCAGTCGGCGGGGGCGGGCTCGGCGGTGGAGGGTGTCGCGGGCACGGGGGGCATCGTCCCACGAGAGGGCGGTACGGGCGCGGGGCGGCCCCCGTGCCCGTACCGCCGTTGTCCCCGCTCGGGCGCGGGGGCGCCCGGGGTCCTCAGTGCACGGCGTGGAGCGGCGCCGTGTGTTCGCGGATCTGGTCCGGGGTGAGGTAGACGTCCGTGTGCTCGAACTCCTTGAGCGTGCCTGCCTTCTGGTCCTGGAAGCCGGTGCGGACGAAGTCGTCGCCCGCGAGCGCGTTGAGCATCCAGTTGGTGAGGACGCGGGTCTTCGCGACGCCCGTGCGCAGCGCGGACCAGTGGTAGCCGCGGGCGACGGCCTGCGCGGGGACACCGCTGAGGTTGATGCCGAGCGGGCGGGAGACCGCGTCGTGGCCGCCGAGGTCGACGACGAGGCCGAGGTCCTTGTGGACGTACGGGTGCAGGGGCTGGTGGAGGATCGTGGCGAGGACGTTGTCGGCGGCGATGCGGCCCTGGCGCATGGCGTGCTGCGCGGTGGGCGGGCAGATGGCGCCCTCGCCCTTGGTGAGGTCGGGGACGGCGGCGGCGTCGCCGAGCGCGAAGACGCCGTCGAGCCCGGGGACCGTCAACTCGGGGGTGACGGCGAGCCTGCCCCGTACCGTCTCGCGCTCCAGCGTCGCCATGAGCGGGCTGGCCGCGACGCCCGCGGTCCAGATGAGGGTGCGGCAGGGCAGGGTGCGGCCGTCCGTGAAGGTGACCTTCTCGGGGCCCGCCTCGGCGATGGAGACGCCGAGCGACACCTCGATGCCGCGCTGGGTGAGGACGTCGAGCGCGGCCTTGCCCAGCTCGTCGCCCAGCTCGGGCATGAGCTTCGGCGCGATGTCGATGAGGTGCCACTTGATGAGCGAGGGATCGAGGCGCGGATAGCGCTTGACCGCGCTCGTGGTGAGGCGCTGGAGGCACGCGGCGGTCTCGGTGCCCGCGTAGCCGCCGCCGACGACGACGAACTGCAGGCGCGAGGCGCGTTCCTCCTCGTCCTCGCTCGCGTCGGCGAGGTCGAGCTGCGCGATGACGTGGTCGCGGACGTAGGCGGCCTCGGCGAGCGTCTTCATGCCGCGCGCGTTCTCGGTGAGCCCGGGGATGTCGAAGGTGCGGGTGATGCTGCCGGGGGTGAGGACGAGGATGTCGTACGGCTCGTCGACGATCTCCCCGGTGACCTTCTGGACGATGCAGATCTTCTTCTCCGGGTCCACGCCGATCGCGCCGCCGGGCAGGATGCGGGTGCGGTGCTTCTGGCTGCGGCGCAGCGAGACGGCGACGGACTGCGGGGTGAGGACGCCGGAGGCGACCTGCGGGAGCAGCGGCAGGTAGAGCTGGTACGAGAACGGCGCGACGAGAGTGATCTCCGCCCGGCCCGGTGGGATGCGGCGTTCGAGCCTGCGGACGCACCCCACCCCGGCGAAACCGGCGCCCACTACGAGAATCCTGGGTCGTGCCACGATTGCGTCCCTTCTCAGGGGTCTGTGCGGTCTCCGGGCCGGTGCGTGCGTCTCCGGTCCCGGACGGCTTCCGCTCGCCTGCCCGCTCAGCGGCGTGTGTCACGGACCATCTTTGCCGAAGGGACTGGGGCGCGCTTGTCGAACGGGGCGGAAGGGGGCGTCCCGGGCGCGAGGGGCGGGGCGACGGACGCGGGGCGGCAGATACGGGGCGGCGGGACGGCGGAGGCGGGGCGGCGGGAGGGCGGACGCGGGGCGGCCCCGTATCCGGGGGGATACGGGGCCGTCCTCGGCGTGGCGCGCGGGTGCGCGCGTGCCCGTGTCGCCGTGCGGGCCGGCCGGTCAGCCGGTCGTGGCGGCGAAGACGTGCAGGATGCCCCCTTCGCTGGTCTTCGGGAGGGTGACGCTCGCGAGGGTCTTGCCGCTCGCGAGGGTCACGGGGGCGGTGGCGAAGAGGTAGGCGTTGACGGGGTCCTTGCCGCCGCCGAGGGTGTCGCGGTAGGCGGAGGTGACCGCGACGGTGTTGCCGAAGGAGGGCTTGTCCCCGCCGCCGCCGAGGGTCCAGTCGGAGAGGCCGAGGTCGGCCTGCTGCGTCGTGCCGTCGGTGTAGGTGAGGGTCATGGTGCCGTGCGTGTCGCCCTCGGCGGCGCTGCCCAGCAGGCTCAGCCGGGTGGCGCCGTCCTTCGCGGGGACGGTGAGGGTCTGGCCGCCGCCGGCGACCTCGATGTTGTCGGGCTCACCCGCGCCGGTCCCGGGCAGCGTGAAGGTGAAGTCGCCCGAGGTGACGGTCTTGCCGGGGGCGGCGCCGCCCCCGGCGAGGGCGGTGGCGGAGTAGCTCCAGCCCTCGCCGTCGAAGTTCGCGCCGGGCTTGGCGTCGTCCTCGGAGACGCCGTCGTTGTTGAGGTTCCACAGGACGCTGTCCTTCGCGGCGACCGTGACGGTGAGCTTCGCTCCGGGCAGTTCCTTGCCGGAGGCGGTGCGCAGAGTCACCGGGATCGTGCGGAAGCCCTCCTTCGCGCCCTCGGTCGCGGCGACCGAGAGCGCGCTGCTCGCGGTGCCGCCGGAGGGGACGGCGAGGGTGCCGGACGCGGGGGTGACGGTGAGTCCCCCGGGCGCGTCGGCCTTCCAGGTCACCGTCTCGGCGCGGTCCTGGAGGGTGCGCACGGTGAGGTCCGTACGGGCGGCGTCGCCGCCGGGCGAGACCTTGAGGGCGCTCGGGCTCGTGCTCGTGAAGTACGTGTCACCGCCGCCGGGGAAGGACGGCGGGGCGTCCGAGGCTGCCGTGCCCCACGTGGCGTCGGGGTGCGTGGCGAGCGTGTAGTCGAGCGTGCCGCCGTGCTTGACGAGGGTGTCGGGGACCCAGGTCTTCGTGCTGGTCCTGCCGTTGACGCGCAGGCCGTGGATGTACGTGTGGCTGTCGTCGGCCGCCGGGGCGTTGACCGTGATGCGCTTGCCGTGGCCGGTGCGGACGACGGCGCGGGGGAAGAGCGGCGCGGTCAGGACGAGGTCGGCGCGGCTGGGGTTCTGCGGGTACATGCCGAGGGCGGAGAACACGTACCAGGAGGACATGGTGCCCGCGTCGTCGTTGCCGGGGATGCCGCCGGGGGTGTCGGTCCAGAGCTGGTCGATCTCGGCGCGGACGGTCTCCTGGGTCTTGGTGGGGGCGCCCAGGTAGTTGTAGAGGTACGGGGTGTTGATGTCGGGTTCGTTGGTGGGGTCGTAGCGGGTCGCGTCCTTGGCGGAGAAGTCGAACTTCCCGTCCTTGTCGCGGAAGAAGGCGTCGAGCCGGGCGGTCGCCTTGTCGTTGCCGCCCATGGCGCGGGCGAGGCGGGCGACGTCGGAGTAGACCATCCAGGTGTAGCGGGCGCTGGTGCCCTCGACGAAGCCGTTGCCCGTGCCGGGCGTGAAGACGCCCGCCCAGGTGCCGTCCGCGTTGCGGTTGCGGATGTAGCCGCCCTCGGGGGTCGCGGCCGGGTCGAAGACGTTGGTCCAGTTGCCCGAGCGGTCGAGGAACTTCTTCTGGTTCCCGCGGTCCCCCGTGGCGCGGGCGAGTTCGGAGAGGCCGTAGTCGGCGGCCGTGTCCTCCAGGGTCTCGGCGGCGCCGCCCCAGCAGTGGCAGTCGTCGGCGGGCACGTAGCCGAGCTTGAGGTACTGGTCGAGCCCGGGGCGCTGGCCGACGCACTCGACGTTGCAGCCGGAGCTGTCGGAGTCGTTGGCGGTCGGTACGGTCGCGGCCCGGACGAGGGACTTGAGCGCGCCCTTGACGTCGAAGTCGGTGCCGCCGAAGGCGTGGATGCCCGCGAGCGCCGGAGCGGCGGGGTCACCCGACATGACGCTGGTCTTGCCCTGCTGGAGGAGCCAGCGGTCCCACTCGCCGCCCCGCTGGGAGGCGTACTGGTAGAGGGACTGGGCGTAGTCGCTGCCGGCCTTCGGGTTCAGGAGCGACATGAGCTGCACCTGCGCCCGGTACTGGTCCCAGCCGGAGAAGGTGCCGTACTGGGCCTTCTGGCCGTGCGAGAGGCGGTGCGTCTTGTCGTCGGCGCCCGTGTAGCGGCCGTCGGTGTCGCTCGTGAGGGTCGGCTCCAGCATCGAGTGGTAGAGCGCCGTGTAGAAGGTACGGTACCGGGCGTTCGTGCCGCCACCGACCTGGATCGCGCCGAGCGCCTTGTCCCAGGCCCGGCCCGCGTCGCGGGCGACCGACTCGAAGCTCTTGCGGGACGGGTTCTCGGCGCGGAGGTTGGCCTCGGCGCCCGCGTCGCTCACGTACGAGATCGCGACCTTCGCGCCGACCTCGGTGGTGCCCTTCGGGAAGGTGACGTAGGCGCCGGAGCCCTTGCCGGCGACGGGGTTGCCGCTGGAGCTGTAGCCGGTGCCGCCGCTCGCGTCGGTGGTGTCCGGGCGCAGGGTCTTGTCCTGCCAGGTGCCGGTCTTCGCGAAGGGGGTGTCGAAGTGGATCGTGTAGTGCAGCGTGTAGAGCGCCTTGCGGTTGTTGGCGCTCTGCGGGCCGCAGAAGTTGCCGGCGTCGATGGAACCGGTGACGGTCTTCTTCGCGGCGTCGATGTGGACGCGCGCGTCGGCGCTGCCGGACTCCGCGTTGGAGCCGCGGACGAGGAAGCTCGCGGCCTTGTCGGCGGGGAAGCCGAAGCGGCCCGAGCCGGTGCGCTCCGTCGCGGTGAGGGCGGCGGAGGCGCCGTTGGCGAGCTTGACCTCGTAGCGGCCCGCGCTCGCCTTCTCGTCGTCGTGCGAGAAGGCGGAGGCGTAGACGGAGTCGTTCGTGTCGGCGGTGGGCGAGGTGGTGACCTCGCCGGGGTAGGGCATGAGGGGCACGTCGCCGTTCGCGCCGGAACAGCCCACGCCGTTGAGGTGGGTGAGGCTGAAGCCGCGGATCGAGGTGGCGTCGTACTGGTAGCCGCCCGGGGCCGGGTTGGAGACCTGGTTGCCGCGGGTGGTCTGGGGGCTGAACGCGAGCATGCCGAAGGGGCGGACCGCTCCGGGGTAGGTGTTGCCCGCGTTGGAGGAGCCGATGAGGGGGTCGACGTAGTCGGCCGGGTTCCGGACCAGGGCGGTGTGGGCGGTCTTCGCGGCCTGGGGCGTGGCGGCGGTGGCGGCCGGGGCGAGCGCGGTGAGCCCGAGGGCGGTCGCCGCGGTGAGGGCCAGGAGGCCACCGGCCGTGGTGCGGGCGGGACTTCTGCGGTGCGTCACTCTTCTGACGTTCCTCTCCTCGGGTGCGCCCGGATCGAGCCGGACAACGTTGTCAGGCGCGAGCGATGCTCCTCCCGAGGCTGAAGGGACGTCAAGGGGGGAGCGACAAGATCATCCTGAACGGGCGTCAGGACCGGGCCCCGCCGGACGCGGTCGAGGCCCGACGCAACCATGGGTTGACACTTCTTCGAGCGTCAACCTAAGGTTGCCTGCATGACGGAGCAGACACCGGCACATCGCGCAGTACGGCTCGATGATCTGATCGACGCCATCAAACGGGTCCACATCGGACCCCTGGACCAGCTCACGGACGCGGTGCTCGCCGCGGAGCACCTCGGGGAGGTCGCGGACCACCTGATCGGCCATTTCGTCGACCAGGCACGCCGTTCGGGCGCCTCCTGGACCGATATCGGCACCTCGATGGGCGTGACGCGGCAGGCGGCGCAGAAGCGCTTCGTACCCAAGGACTCCGGCGAGGTCGCGGCTCTCGATCCCGAGCAGGGCTTCAGCCGTTACACGCCGCGCGCCCGCAAGGTCGTGGTGGCCTCGCAGACGCAGGCACGGGAGCACGGGCACACGCGCATCGCGCCCGCGCACCTCCTCCTCGGCCTGCTCGACGAGCCGCAGAGCCTCGGCGTCGTCGTCCTCGCGGACCAGGGCGTGACGCGCGAGGCGGTGCGGGAGGCGGCGGAGGCGGCGCTGCCGCCGCGCGGTGAGGAGGACCTGCCGACGCTCATCCCCTTCGACGCGGCGGCGAAGAAGATCCTGGAGCTGACCTTCCGCGAGGCCCTGCGCCTCGGCCACAACTACATCGGCACCGAGCACCTGGTCCTCGCCCTCCTGGAGCACGAGAACGGCGACGGCCTCCTCGCGGGTCTCGGCGTGGAGAAGGAACGAACGACGGAACTGCTCGCGGGCCATCTGCGGCGCATCCAGGCGCAGGTGGAGGAGGCGAGGCAGAAGGAAGGGGGCTGAGGTCCGGATCACAGGAGGAAGCCGCCCGCCACTCTGGGTTGACAGAGCGTGGGCGGCTTCCGCACGCCCGCACTTCCGGACGGAGTGGGCGATTCGTACCCGCCAAGGCTCCAGAGGAGGGGTTTCCCCTGCCGGGTACCCGCGGGGGCGGGATAGCGCAGGGGAAGGGAGCCGCGGTACCGCCCCGCGGCACGGAGGCGGGCACGTCTCGTACGAGTGCCCAGCACCGTTCGGCACGCATGACGGAGCATGCGACAGCTCCGCGCCGGCCGATGCGGAGGCCGTGCACCATCGATACCCCAGTGGACGCCCGGACCGCCTCCCGCCTGGCATGATCATGCGATCATCCGCCTACCCGGGGGTTTTCATGTCCTGGTCGTTCTCACGAAGATTGCGGCGCCTCGGCGCCGTCACCGCCGCCCTCTTGTTGTGCCTGTCGGCACACGTACTGTCCGCCACCGTAGCCGCAGCCGACACGGTGGAGCCCGGCAGCGCGCCACCCCTGCGCAGCATCAGTTACAACGTGTGCGGGGCCTCCGCGGCGTGCCGCAGCGAGCTTGATCTCCCCTCGTGGACGGCGATCGTCGCCGGGCAGGCACGGGACTGGAACGCGGACTCGGTCATGCTTCAGGAGCTGTGCCACGGGCAGTGGGAGTCCTTGCGCGACGCCCTGCCCGGGTATCAGGGCGTCTGGACCAAAACCCTGGACGCCCCCGGCTGCGCCAAGTGGTCCGGCGACACGGGCTTCGGACTCGGCCTCTTCGTGAAGTCCCCCGCCGTCGACCGCTTCTCCGCCAATCTGACAGTGCCCACGGGACAGGAGCCGCGCGCAGTGCTCTGCGCCCGGGGACCCGTGCAGGGCCGTACGACACTGACCTGCACGACGCATCTGGCGCAGTACATCACCCCCGACAACGGTTCCGCGCAGGCCCTCGCGCACATCGACTCCTGGGCGGCCGGGCTGCCGGTGACTCTGGGCGGCGACTTCAACGCCGGGCCTCAGTACGCCGCGCTGGACCCGCTGCGCGCCGGTACCCCCGGCACCGGGCCGTTCGCGGAGGCGGACGAGAACGACCGCGACTATTTCACCGCCGCCTGCCTGGAGGCAGGGGCCACGACATGCCGCTCGGGAGAGCCCACCGCCGGAGGCCAGAAGTTCGACCACGTGTTCCTGAGCGCCCGGGACTTCCGCACAGTGCGCGCGGACGCCGTCCAGCCGGACACGGGCGGAGCCGGGCCTCTCTCCGACCACCTCCTCCTGCGGGCGGCGGCCGCGGCGGAGTCGCGCGCGCCCTCCGGCGTGGCCGGGGACCTCACCGGTGACGGACGGCCTGATCTCCTCGCGGTCAAGGACGACGGAGTCCTGCGCCTCTACCCGGGGCTCGCCGACGGACGAGTCGGCACGCCACGGATCATCGGACTGGGGGGCTGGCAAGACGCGGCGGTGAGCCACCGGGGCGACTGGACCGGGGACGGGAGGGAGGACGTCGTGGCGCGGGTCGGAGACGCCTTGTGGGTCTATCCGAACACCGGCTCCGGCGAACTGGGGAAACGGCTGGCGATGGGAGGCAGGCCCACCGGCTGGACGAACGCGCTGCCACTCGCGGCCGGCGACGTCGACGGCGACGGCCTGCCGGACCTATTGGCCCGCAGCAGCACGGGGCTGTGGTTGCACCGAGGTGCTGCGGCCGAGGCGGGAAACCCCTCCTTCGCCGCGCGCGCCGCCGTGCGGATCGGCGGGCCCGAGTGGGCGGGATACGACGTGCTTCTGCCCGGTGACATGGACGAGGACGGGCGGGCCGATGTGGAGGCGCGCGACCGGGCGACGGGGCGGTTGCTGGCCTACCCGAGTCGGGGCGCCGAACCGCTGCCGACGCCACGTCAGCTGACGGGCGAAGCCTTGCCGACGGCCGCGCGCCGTCTCCTGGTCTCCCCCGGTGACGTGACGGGCGACGGGAGCCCCGACCTCTGGAGCACGGTGGCCTCCGGCGGCGTCGAGGACCTCCAAATCCTCCCCGGCACGGCGACGGGCACCGGCACGGCGCGGACCGTGGGGGCTGGCGGCTGGCAGTGGATCAACTCCCTCGGGTAGGGCCCGGCCCCGTTCCCGCTCCCGACGCCGAGGGAAGCGCCGCAGGGCGGGAGCGGCGGGGCCGGGGCTGACCGGCGCCGGGCCCCCGCAGCCCCAGCGTCCCGGTGCACTGCTCAGCCCCTGCGCCCCCGTGCCCCGTGGAGGACGCAGTCGCCGCACAGGGTGCCGCGGGGGGTGCGGTAGTAGAGGCAGCAACTGTTGCGGCGGTAAGCGACGCCGAGGTCGGGGTCGTACAGGTAGGTGCCGTTGTCGCCCAGGTCCGGGGTACTCAGGAGGCGGGCCGCGAGGGGGCCGGGGTTCCGGGGCGCCTCGGGGACACGGTCGAGGAGGACGCGGACCGTGCCGGTCAGGGCGGAGGCGGTGTTGCCGCGCAGGGTGTGCGGGGAGAGGCCGTAGCGGGTGCGCAGGTGGGCGTGGAGCGGGGCGAGGTGGGCGGTGAGGAGGGTGTGCAGGGCGGGGACGGGGTCCTCGTCGGCGGGGCGGGCGGTCGGCTCGTCCGCCCACAGGCTCGGCGCGCCCTCGGGCGAGAGGGTGAAGCGGAGCCGGTCGGGGCCGAGGTCGGGGACGCCGCCGCCGAGCGCCACGGCGCCGAGGGCGAGGGACCACAGCCGGGCGACGTGCCCGAGGTGCACGGTCGAGGCCGCGACGCGCCCCGCGCCCGTGCCGAGGCGGGCGCCGACGCGGGCGGTCCAGTCGTCGAAGGCGGCTCCGGGGAGGGCGGTGAGGGGGCGGTAGGAGGCCGCGTCGGGCGGTGGCGTGGTGGCGACGGCGAAGTAGGGGCCGAGCGGGGCGAGCCGGGCGAGGAGGCCGGCGGGGGTGGGGGCCGTCATGGGCTGGTGTCCGTTCCCGGCGCGGGGCGCGCCGCGCACGGGATCGTTTCACAGTGCCGGGTGGCTGCCGCCGGGGGTGGGCGCGCTCGTAGGCTGAAAGCGGACGCGGCCGGTGCTCCGGGAGTCCGAGGCCGCCGCGGGCGGCCGTCCGGAGGTCGCGTGGGGACGGCGCGACGCGTCCGTACGACTCGGTACGGCGCTCGTACGACTTGGGACGGAGCAACGCGCACACCATGAGGATCGATCTCACCGACACCACTGCCAGCGACATCAACAAGGCCCTCGTGTCCGCCCGGCGGGCGCTCGGCACCCCGACGGTGGGACGGGTGCTGACCCTGCTCGTCGTCACGGACGAGGAGGACGCGTACGACGCGCTGCGCGCCGCGGGCGCCTCCGCGCGCGAGCACCCCGCGCGCATCCTGCTCGTCATCCGCCGCACCTCCCGCTCCCCGCACCGCCGCGCATACGCGCGCCTCGACGCCGAGGTGCGCGTGGGCGCGGACGACGCGGGCGCGGGCGAGATCGTGGTGCTGCGGCTGTACGGGGAGGTCGGCAAGCACGCCGACTCGGTGGTGCTGCCGCTGCTGCTCCCCGACGTCCCGGTCGTGGCCTGGTGGCCGTACGGCGCCCCGGAGAACCCGGCGGCCGATCCGCTGGGCGCCCTCGCCCGGCGGCGCATCACCGACGCGTACGCGTCCGAGAACCCGGTGGCCTTCCTCGCCGGGCTGCGCCGCTCGTACACGCCCGGCGACACGGACCTCGCGTGGACGCGGCTCACGCTGTGGCGCTCGACGCTCGCCGCCGCGCTCGACCAGGTGCCGGGGCCGGTGCGGTCCGCCAGGGTGGAGAGCGAGGCGGACAACCCGAGCGCGGAGCTTCTCGCGCGCTGGCTGGGGGTGCGGCTCGGGGTCGAGGTCGAGCGGGTCGTCACGGGTGGTCCGGTGATCACGGCCGTACGGCTCGGCACGGCGGCCGGGGAGCTGAGTGTGGAGCGTCCCGATGGCCCGCTCGCGAGCCTCGCGCTGCCCGGCCGCCCGCCCCGCCCGCTCGCCCTCCAGGTGCGCGCGCTGCCCGAACTGCTCTCGGAGGAGCTGCGGCGGCTCGACCCGGACGAGGCGTACGCGGAGGCGCTGCACGCGGAGGCGGGGGCGGACGCGACGTCCTGAGCCCCGAGCCCCCGCGCGGGCCCCCGTTCCGGCACAGCACGCCGGGGCGGGGCCTTTGTGCGTCGTGGGGCCTTCGTGCCTCGTGGGGCCTTCGTGCGTCGTGGGGAAGGGCTTCACGCGCCACGGAAAACTGCGCCCCAGCACAGGGGACTGCGCGCGTCGCCGGGGGCTGCCTGCGTTGCATGGGGGCGGACCGCACGCGCCGCGCCGTGAAGCACGCCACATAGCCCGCGCTTTGCATTAACCCGCGTGTGCAATTATTGTCGACACAGGTAAGCGGCGAAAGCCCGTAGAGGGCATCGGTGGAGCACGTTCGCCCGCGCCGCGCACCGGTCAAGCACAGCCACCCCCACAGGAAAGGCACTCGCGTCATGCGTCTGCGCACTCTGCTTCCCGGCCGGCTCGGTTTCGGGACGGCCCCGCTCGGCAACATGTTCCGCGCGATCCCCGAGGAGGAGGCCCGCGCCACTCTGCGGGCCGCCTGGGACCAGGGCATCCGGTACTACGACAGCGCCCCCTTCTACGGCGCGGGGCTCGCCGAGATCCGGCTCGGCGAGATGCTCGCGGAGCACCCCAGGGACTCGTACGTGCTCTCGACGAAGGTCGGCCGCGTCATCCTCGACGAGGTCGAGGACCCGGCCGCGCGCGACCTCGGCGAGAAGGGCGGCCTCTTCGAGCACGGCCGCCCGAACAAGATCGTCGACGACTACTCGGCGGACGCCACGTACCGTTCGATCGAGGACAGCCTCAAGCGGCTCGGCACCGACCGGCTCGACATCGTGTGGGTCCACGACATCGCGCAGGACTTCCACGGCGACCGCTGGCTCGCCCAGTTCGAGACCGCCCGCACGGGTGCCTTCCGCGTCCTGTCGAAGCTGCGCGAGGAGGGCGTGATCAAGGCGTGGGGGCTCGGCGTCAACCGGGTGGAGCCCGTCGAGCTGACCCTGGACCTGGACGAGCCGCGTCCCGACGGCTTCCTCCTCGCCGGGCGCTACACGCTCCTCGACCACGCCCGCGCCCTCCAGCGCGTGCTGCCCACCGCCACCGAGCAGGGTGTCGACCTGGTCGTCGGCGGTCCGTACAGCTCCGGTGTCCTCGCGGGCGGCGCCCACTTCGAGTACCAGGAGGCTCCGCGCGAGATCGTCGAACGCGTCGGGCGCATCCGCGAGCTGACCGAGCGGCACGGCATTTCCGTCAAGGCGGCGGCGCTCCAGTTCGCGCTGGCCCACCCCGCCTCGGTCGCGGCGATCCCGGGAGCGACGCGTCCCTCGCGCATCGCCGAGGACCTCGGGGCGCTCGACGAGCGTGTGCCCGCCGCCTTCTGGGCGGAGCTGCGCGAGAGCGGGTTGCTGAGCCCCGAGGCCCCGCTGCCCAGCGCCTGAACGCGTCCCCCTCCCCCACACACGCCACCCCCACGAATCAGGAGCACTCCCATGGCTTCCACCTCCGTGAGCCGCCTCGTCCCTGCGGACCCCGACACCGTCTGGCGCCTCGTCGGCGGCTTCCACGACCTGCCCGACTGGCTCCCGTACATCCCCGAGAGCACCCCGCAGGAAGGGGGCCGCGCCCGACGGCTGCGCAACGCGGACGGCGGGACGATCGTCGAGCGCATGACCGCCTTCAACGACCGCGAGCGCCACTACACGTACACGATCCTCGAAGCGCCCTTCCCGGTACGGGGCTACCTCTCGACCCTGCGCGTGCACGAGGTGCCCGGCGCTCCCGGCAGCGCCGAGGTCGAGTGGACGGGCCGCTTCGCGCCGGACGGGGTGAGCGAGGAGGAGGCGGTCGCCCTCTTCACCGGCATCTACAGCGAGGGCCTCGCGGCGCTGGAGACGGCGCTCACCGCCTGAGCGAGTGTTCGAGATGTCCGGCCCCGCGTTCCGGTGGTCCGGGTGCTGGGCGGTACGGCATCCGGTGAATGGGTTCGCGGGCATTGCCGGGAGCGTGGGGTGTCGGAGCCGGGGGCGGCCCCGTCTTGTTCGGGGAGGGGCGGGACGCGGCGGTGGCGTGCGCCGGATCGGGCGCGTCGGCGGGCCGACACGTCCAGGCCCGAACGACGCACGCGACGCGATGCGATGGGGACATGCTGGGAGGCGGCATAGCGCGCACAAGGACCGGTCCCGAAGCCCGGGACCGGTCCTTGTGCGCGCTTGTCGTCTGCCCACTGACACTAGTTGGCCCGACGCGGAGTTGGCAGTGACACCCGCAGGAGACCGCCACCCCACGACAGTCGGCCCCGCGCGCTCGCCGAAAACAGTCGCTTGGTCACTCCGCGACGGCACGGACGGGGGCAATGCGCCCTGCGACGCGTGCTCAGGGAGGCGCCGGTCGAGCACCGCCGGCGGTCGGCCACGGCTACGGCCACGGCCTCCCACCCCACCTGCCGCAAGGGCTCAGCCGAAGGAAAGGCAGCTGTGGGAAGTGGGGGTGACGCCCTGGGCGAAACTGATCATCTGCTGGTGGGTCAGGCCGGCCTCGGCGGGGAACTGCACCGCGACGGTCCCGCTCTTCCCGTCGGGGAACAGGAGCAGTTCGGCGGCTTTGTCGGCGGTCGGCCCCAGCCATCCCGTCCGGCCCTGAACGGTCACCTTGGTGAACCCCTTCGTACGGGCGGGGGGGCCGCCGTCGAGGGTGACGGCGATGGCATGGTCGAAGTGGACCTCCTCGTTGCTCTGGGGCAGGGAGACACCAGGCGGGGTGGCGACGAAGCTGCACTGGTCCGACCAGCTCACGCTCCAGCCCGACGGAACGCTCCTCACACGAAAGCCGGTGGGCTGGGATCCGGTGTAGGCGACCAGTTGAAGAACCTGCGACGGCCGGCCGGTGGTCGCGGAGGGGGCGGAGCGACTGGTCTGCGCCGGTGTCAGGGGTGACGCCTCGGAGCCGTGCCGCTCGCCGGGCCCGGTCATCACCGCCGCCGACGCGGCGGCGGCGACGACCGCGACCGCCAGGCCGGCACCAGCGGTCCGACGGCGACGGCGGAGCCTCGCCGCTTTGTGGCCGCGTTCCAGGTCGGAGTCGATCGTGGCGGCGTCGGCGGGGTCGTGTGCGCCGCTGTCGCGCAGTGCGGCCAGCGCGTTGGCGAGGTCGTCGGTTCGGGCTTCATTCATCTCGGATCTCCTCTGCTCAGTGGGAAGTGTTCGAAGGTTGGGGGAGTACTTTGCGGAGCCTCACCAGTCCACGGCTGCTCTGGCTTCTCACCGTTGCCTTGCTGCAGCCCATGACCTGAGCAGCGGCTTCTACGTCAAGGCCCTCGACGTAGCGGAGAACGACAGCCGCCCGCGTCCGCGCCGGAAGGCAACCCAGCAGGGCCCGCAGGTCCGCGTAGTCGGTGTAGGGCTGTTCCGGCCCGGCTGTATCGGGCACCTGCGCATGGACCTGCTCACGTCGGCGGAAGACGATGCGGTGGTCGTCGATCGTGGCGTTCACCACGCAACGACGCGCGTACGCAACGGGATTCCGCCCGCGTATACGCGGCCATGCCAGGTAAAGGCGGGTCAGTGCCGTCTGCACCGCGTCCTCGGCCCGCCCCTGATCCCCGGACAGCAGCAGCACCGCCAACCGGACCAGCCCGGCACGGTGCGCCCGCACGAACTCGGTGAATTCCTGATCCCGTTCAACAGTCGGCTTCACGGGCACGCGTCCTCTGTGCGACGAGTCTCTCTTCGGTCACCCCTTCCACGGATCCGGAAGGCCGCGGCGTTGCACGGAACCCGAAATTTCTCCGGCGGCCCCGGCAGCCGGCCCACTTCCGATCGGCGCGCTTGGCGGTCCGGGTCGGCGGTGAAGACGTGGGCGCTGCCGCGTCCAGTCCCCCGCCTGTACGGGTGTCGACCACGACGGGTTCGACCCCCCGGCGTTGCCGGCGCCCAGGCGGATCATGGAGCGCATGCGCGGGGGCCCGGGAGGTCGGACCTCAGGGCCTGACCTGGGCCGACAGGACGCAGGGCGACGATTCCTTGGACCGGCCTCGGTGCGGTCGGAGGGGACCCGCGATTCATGCGCGTCGCGCCTGACCGGTCGGCCGGGGCGGTGCCGGGCGGCGTGACGCCCACGCGGTGGCCGGAGCGGGGCCGCTGTCGTGGGCGGAGCGGGGGCGGTGCGGGAGATCCCGTCGCAACAGGTGCGCGATCGCGTCGCGCGTCCCACACTTGTGCCTGCGCTGTCCGTCCGTCCCGGTCCTCGTGCCCGGGGAGGGCCGCACCGCGCGACGGAGACGCCCACGCCAACGGAGGCACCGTGAAGATGCTGATCAACGTCGCGGAGACCGTCGTCGCCGACGCCCTGCGCGGCCTCGCCGCCGCGCATCCCGAACTGACCGTGGACATCGAGAACCGGGTCGTGGTGCGGCGCGACGCGCCTGTCGCCGGGAAGGTCGCGCTCGTCTCCGGGGGCGGCTCGGGGCACGAACCGCTCCACGCGGGTTTCGTGGGGCCCGGGATGCTCGACGCGGCGTGCCCCGGCGAGGTCTTCACCTCGCCCGTGCCCGATCAGATGGTGCGCGCCGCCGCCGCGGTGGACAGCGGTGCCGGGGTGCTCTTCATCGTGAAGAACTACACCGGGGACGTCCTCAACTTCGACATGGCGGCGGAACTCGCCGAGGAGGAGGGCATCGCGATCGCGAAGGTCCTCGTCGACGACGACGTGGCCGTCACCGACAGCCTGTACACGGCCGGGCGGCGCGGTACGGGCGCGACGCTCTTCGTCGAGAAGATCGCGGGCGCCGCGGCGGACGAACGCCGCCCGCTCGCCGAGATCGCGGACCTCGCGACGCGCGTCAACGCCGCCTCGCGCAGCTTCGGCGTCGCGCTCTCCGCCGTGAGCACCCCCGCCAAGGGCGGCCCCACCTTCGACCTGCCGCCCGGCGAGCTGGAACTCGGCGTCGGCATCCATGGCGAACCCGGCCGGGAGCGGCGCCCGATGATGACCTCGGGCGAGATCGCCGACCACGCCGTGCACGCTGTGCTCGACGACCTCGGCGGTGACGGGCCCGTGCTGCTCCTCGTCAACGGTATGGGCGGCACCCCGCTCCTGGAGCTGTACGGGTTCACCGCCGAGGTGCACCGCGTCCTCGGCGAGCGCGGCGTCCCGGTGGCGCGCTCCCTCGTCGGCAACTACGTCACGTCCCTCGACATGGCGGGCGCCTCGGTGACGGTGTGCCGGGCGGACGAGGAGATGCTGCGCCTGTGGGACGCGCCGGTCGCCACGGCGGGGCTGCGCTGGGGGCGCTGAGGCGGGCGGACGCGCGCACAGCCACGTATGGCACGCGGAGTCACGCACGGCACGCAAAGCAACGCACGGCACGTACAGCATGTGCGGGCGGCAGCATGGGGCACGATCGGCCGCGCGGCACGACAGGCGCGCACCACGGCACGAAGGGGTGACGGACGGACATGGGCGATGAAGGCAGGGACAAGGGCGGCACCGGTGGGCCGGGCACGCTCGACGCGGCGTTCTTCCGGCGGTGGCTCGACGCCGCCGCCGCGCTGATCGACGAGGAGGCCGAGCGGCTCACCGCGCTGGACTCGGCGATCGGCGACGCCGACCACGGCGCCAACATGCGGCGCGGTTTCTCCGCCGTGCGCGAGTCGCTCGCCGCCGAGGAGCCCGCGAGCCCGCAGGCGGTGCTCGCGCTCGCCGGGCGGCGGCTCGTCTCCACGGTCGGCGGGGCCTCGGGCCCGCTGTACGGGACGCTGCTGCGCCGGACCGGGAAGGCACTGGGCGAGGCGCTCGGCGAGCGCACGGACCCGGATCGTACGGAGTTCGCCGCCGCCTTGCGCGCCGGGATCGACGCGGTCTCCGCGCTCGGCGGCGCGAAGCCGGGCGACAAGACGATGATCGACGCGCTCGTCCCGGCCGCCGAGGCGCTCAGCACCTCGTGGGAGGCGGCGGCAGAGGCGGCGCGCGAGGGCGCGGCGGCGACGGTGCCGATGCGGGCGCACAAGGGGCGGGCGAGCTATCTGGGCGAGCGCAGCGAGGGGCACGAGGACCCGGGGGCGGCCTCGGCGGCGCTCCTCCTCGGGGCGCTCGCGGACACGGCGGGGAGGGCGGGGGCGTGAGCACGGGACAGGGTGGTGTGGGGCTCGTCGTGGTCTCGCACTCGGCGACGGTCGCACAGGCGGTGGCGCGGCTCGCCGCGCAGCTCACGGGCTCTGCCGAGGACGTCAGGATCGAGGCGGCGGGCGGTACGGAGGACGGCGGCCTCGGGACGAGCGCGGACCTCGTGGTGCGGGCGGCGCACGCCGTGGACCAGGGGGCGGGTGTCGCGATCCTCGCCGATCTCGGGAGCGCGGTGCTCACCGTGAAGGCATTGCTCGCCGACGGCGAGGAGCTGCCCGAGCGGAGCGCGCTCGTGGACGCCCCGCTCGTCGAGGGCACGATCGCGGCGGCCGTCGCCGCCTCGGCGGGCGCGGACCTGGAGGGGGTACGGGCGGCGGCGGCCGAGGCGTACGACTACCACAAGCAGTGACGCCTGGGCGGGGCCGCCGCGCGCCGCGTCAGGGCGCCGTCTCGCGAAGGTAGCGGGAGACGCGGGCCCGTCCGGCCGCGCGGGCCGCTGCCGGGTCCTCGATCGGGTGGACACGGGTGTCGGGGAAGAGCAGGTACAGGACGTCGTCCTGCGTTCCTGCGGCTTGGGGCGCGCCGCCGAGGCCGAGCGAGAGCGCGGCGGCGTACGAGGCTTCGCCGATGACGTCGGTGGGGCCGGTGTCGCCGACGACGGCGTACCGGACCCGGCCGCCGTGCACGAGCACGGCGAGCGTCCCGCCGGTGACCCCCGAGGCGGCCGGGCGCCAGCGCGCCGAGGGGCCGGGGACGACGACGTACGGGACCTCGTCGGCGCTCAGCGGGCGCCCGTCCGAGCCGTTCCACGCGGTCGTCCCCTGGAAGTACGGGCCCGAGGCGGCGTTGCATACGGGGCCGGGCCGTCCGTCGCAGTCGATGTCGAGATCGGCGGTCCAGTGCAGCGTGCCGCCCTCGCCCGCGCACAGGGGCACCTCGGGTGCCCGCGCCGCGTCCCGCCGGAAGAGCCCGGTGGAGACCTGCCGGCAGGAGCGGGCGGCGCGGGACCGGAGGGCGTCGGCCGTGATCGCGAGGGGGCGGGGGGTGGCGGGCGGCGAGGCCGCCGGGGGCGCGGGCGGTGAGCCGGCGGGAGCGGGGGTGCCGGTGGCGGACGCGGGCATGCGGGCCGGTGGCCGCGTCGCGCGCGAGGCGAGGGTGGGGGTACGGGGCGGGGGCGACGTCCGGGGCGGGCGCTCCGGAGCCGGGGGCGCGGGGCGCGAGGCGTGGACGGTGGGGCGGCCGTCCGGGGGCGGCCCGGGGCGCGGTGGGGGTGTCGCGCGGAGGCCGGGCGGGCCGGGGTGCGGGGCGGCCGGGAGGGGCGCCGGGGGCGCGGGCACCGGCGCGGTGGGGGGCCGGGCGGGGGGTGCCGGGGCCGCGCAGGCGAGGGGGACGAGGGCGAGGGTCACCGTGAGCAGGGCGTGGCACGACCTGCGGGCGGCGGCCCCCGGTCGTGGGCACGACGACATCGAGGACGTCAACCGATCTCCAGCGAACGCACGAACGGATGAACAAACCGTCGCGGACGGTAACCTCCTGCCCCTGGCACCCCGCCGAGGCGGGGCATGACGCGCGGGAGGTCACCCGGCTACCGGTACCGCTGCGGGCCACCCGCGGCCGGGGCCGCCCCGCCGCGCCCCGTTCCGCCGAACCCGTACCGCCCGCGTCCCCGTCCCGCCCGCGTGCCGGTCCCCGTACCGTCCTCCTCCCCCACCCCGGGCCCGTCAGGCGCCCGCTCCCCCGTCCACCGGCAGGATCGCGCCCGTGACCATCGACGCCCGGTCGCTGAGCAGCCACGCCGCCGCTTCCGCCACCTCGCGGGGCTCTCCCATGCGGCCGAGCGGGACCGAGGTGGTGATGCTGTCGACGACCCCGGGAGTCGCCGCCTCCCACTCGTCGATCATCTGTGTCGCCGTACCTCCGGGGGTGATGCCGTTGACGCGGATGCCCTCGCGCCCCCAGGTGACGGCGGCGCTCTCGGTGATGCTGTTGAGGGCGCGCTTCATGGCGCCGTAGGCGGGGAGCGCGGGGTTGGCGCGGCGGCTGCCGATGCTCGACGTGTTGACGATCGCTCCCCCGCCGCCGCGCCGCATGAGCGCGGCCTCCGCATTCATGGCGGTCCAGTGCGCGCGGAAGTTGACGGCGAACTGCTCCTCGATCACCTCGTCCGTCGTGGTGTCGAGCGGTCCGGGCTGCTGGCCCGCCGCGCCGTTGTTGAAGGCGCCGTCGAGACGGCCGTGGAGGTCCGCGACGCGGTCGACGGCCGCGCGGATGCTCGCGGGATCGGCGAGGTCCAGCGGGACGGCGTCCGCGACGCCGCCGGAGGCGCGGATCTCCTCGACGACCGCGTCGAGCGCTTTCGTGCCGCGTGCCGCGAGGACGACGGAGGCGCCCTCGGCGGCGAAGAGGCGGGCCGCCGCCGCGCCGATGCCGCGGCTGGCGCCGGTGACGAGCACGACCTTGCCGGTGAGCAGGCCGAGGGGAGTGTGTGCGGTGTGCTGTGTCATGACCTCAGCGTCGGCCCGGCGCCGTGCCGGATACAGGCACAAGCGGTACCAGGATGCCGCCGCGCGCGCGGCGCACACTGGGCGTATGGACAAGCAGGAACTGGGCGCCTTCCTCCGCAGCCGCCGGGAGCGGCTGCTCCCCTCGGACGTCGGTCTCCCCTCCGGGCCGCGCCGCCGTACCCCGGGGCTGCGGCGCGAGGAGGCCGCGGTCCTCGCGCACATCTCCACGGAGTACTACGTACGGCTCGAACAGGGTCGCGCGCCCCGCCCCTCGGGCGAGGTCCTGGCCGGGATCGCGGGCGCGCTGCGGCTCACCGAGGAGGAGGCCGCGCACCTGCACGTCCTCGCCGGGACCGCGCCGCTCCGCTCGGGGACGCACCGGCGCGAGGTGCGGCCGAGCATCCTGGCGCTTCTGGAGCGGCTGCCGCACACCGCCGGGTTCGTCATCTCCGCGACCTTCGAGGTTCTCGCGTGGAACGCCCTCGCCGCCGCGCTCATGGAGGACTTCGGCGCGCTCGACCCCGCGGAGCGCAACCTCGCGCGCCGGGCGTTCCTCACGCCGGGAGAGCCGGAGGCGCCGCTCTACGGGATCTCCGACGCCGCCGAGTTCCGCCACCACGTCGTGACGGAGCTGCGGGGCGCGCTCGCCCGCCACCCGAAGGACCCCGGGGTGTCGGGGCTGATCGAGGAACTGCGCGCGGGCTCCCAGGACTTCGCGCGGCTCTGGGAGCGGCACGACGTGCGGGCCGCGCACGTGCTCACCAAGACGTTCCGCCACCCGCTCGCCGGGGAGGTCACCGTCGACTGCGATGTCCTCGGCCTCGACGAGAGCGGGCAGCGGCTCGTGCTCTACAGCGCGCCGCAGGGGTCCCCGAGCGCCGAGGCGCTGGCGTTCCTGGGGGTGCTGGGGGCGGAGGCGGGCCGGGGCCGCTGAGCCGGCCGGGGCGCCGGGAGGACCCCGGTCCGCGCGGCGTCGGCGGTCTCGCCGACCTGCGCGGGTTCAGCCCACTCTTCCCACTCAGCCCGGTACCCGTACGCTCCTTGGGCTCCGTGGCTCCGGGCGCTCAGTGCGCTCCGTGCGCTCAGTGCGCGAAGCCCCAGTCGAGCACCTTCGTGGCGTCGTCGAAGCGGCCCGTGTCGTCGCCCAGGATGACGCCGACGAGGGTGCGGTTGTCGCGCTCGGCGGCGAAGACGACGCAGTAGCCGTCCTCCGGGCCGCTGCCGGTCTTGACGCCGAGGGCTCCGTCGTAGGTGCCCAGCAGCTCGTTGGTGTTGTTCCAGGTGTAGTACCGGGTGTGGCCGTTGGCCGCGGGTGCCTCGGTCTTGTACTGCGTGTTCTTGACGACCTCGGCGAACACCGGCTGGAGCATCGCGCGCTGGCCGAGCTTGGCGAGGTCGCGCGCCGTGCTGTGGTTGTTGCCCTGGGAGATGCCGTCGACGGAGTCGAAGTGCGTTCCCTTGAGGCCGAGTTGCTGCGCCTCGGCGTTCATCTGCGCGATGAAGTCGGTGATCCGCGCCTCCTCGGTGTCCCCGTTGCCGAAAGTGTCGGCCAGGGCGCGGGCGGCGTCGGCGCCGGAGGGGATCAGCATGGCGTGCAGGAGCTGGCGGGCGGTCAGGGTGTCACCGGTCTGGAGGTCCGCCGTGCTGGCGCCGACCTCCTGCACGTAGTCCCGGTACTCCTGCTTGACCGTGATCTGCCGGTCCAGCCACTCGGGGTGCTTGAGCACCACGATCGCCGTCATGATCTTGGTGGTGCTGGCCATCGGCACGCTCTCGTCGGCCTTGGCACCGGCCCACAGTTCCCGCTCCTGGCTGCCGTCGCGCGCGTCGAGGAGGAAGGCGTGTTCGGCCTTGATCGCGGGGGCGGCCTGCTCGCCGGTCTCGGTGGCCGTGGCGTGCGGGGTGCTGTCCGGGGTGGCGGCCTGGGCGAGGCCGGTGGCGCCGAGCGGCAGCGCGGCCCCCACGAGCGCGGCCGAGGCGATGCGGACACCTGTGCGGTGAAAGCGGTTGGGGCGGGCGTGTGCACCCATGAAGTCTTTTTCCTCCTACCGGCGCGGACGCCGGACCGTACGTGCCCGGGGCCCGGCGGACGTGACCCCCGCCGCGACGCCCGGGAAGGCCCCCGAGAACGCCTCGGGGACACACAACCCACGCCATCACGCGGAACGCGCCCGCTCAAGGAGCCGCATGATCTCGTCACAGGGCCCACACGCCAAGGTCGGATGATGATCATTTCGCGGTACGGATCGTGCGCGCCCCGCTCAATGCAGGTTCGTCCCGGCCGACCGGGGCGGGGCGACGTGCCCCGGTCGGCCGGGACGAACCGGGGGCCGACACCGAGGAGGTGTTCCACGACCGCCGTGCACCCGGTCTCCCCGGCGATCTCGCGCACCACGGTGTCGGATCCCGGCCCCCTGACAGGCACGGAACACAGGCGGCGAGGCGCGGACTCCTCCCGGGGCCGTACCACGACGGTGCGTCAGCGCAGCGCGCCGAGCACCACCTCCGCGAGCGGTCCCGCCGACGCCGGGTTCTGGCCGGTGTGGAGGGTGCGGTCGCTCACCGTCTTCGGGGCCCACGGCTCGCCCTCCTGGACGTCGGCGCCGAGCGCGGTCAGGCGGTCCTGGAGGAGCCAGGGGGCGCGGGAGGCGAAGCCCGACTGGGTCTCCTCGGCGTTGGTGAAGCCGGTGAGGCGGTAGCCCGCGAAGGGGCTCTTCCCGTCGGCGTCCGCCGTGGCGAGGAGCGCGGCGGGGCCGTGGCAGACGAGGGCGAGCGGGCGCCCCGAGGCGAGCGCGCGGGTGAGCAGGGCCGCCGAGTCGGGGTCGCGGGAAAGGTCCTCCATCGGGCCGTGGCCGCCGGGGTAGAAGACGGCGGCGTACGCGTCCAGGTCGACGTCGGCGAGGGAGCGCGGGCGCAGTAGCGGCGTCATCGTGTCGAGCGCCGCGCGCAGCCGTGCCGCGCCCTCCGCGCCGCCCGTGAAGGAGGGGTCGAGGCTCATCGCGTCCACGGTCGGCACGACGGCGCCGGGCGTCGCGACCTCGACCTCGTAGCCGGCCTCGGTGAACAGGTTCCACGGGGCGACCACCTCGTCGGCCCAGAAGCCGGTGGGGTGGCGGGTGCCGTCGGCGAGGGTCCAGTGGTCGGTGCCGGTGAGGACGAAGAGGATCGTGGGCATGGGGGGCTCCTTGGTGAGGGGTCAGGGGGTTCGTGTGCCCCGGCCGGTACGGGTCACCGGGTCCCTGCCCGCGCGGGCGCCCCGGTCCCGGCGGGGCTGGGCCGGACGGATGAGGTCTTCACCTGCGCGGCGGCAGCCCGGGGGCCGCGCGGGTGCGGCCGGGACGGCACGGACGTGGGCTGGGCAGCGGCCCGCACGGTCCTCCCGTCGCGCGCCCGACCGGGCGCCGCCGTGCAGCGCCCGAGGACGGTCCCCATGCCTTGCGCGACTTCCCTGACAGCGACCGTGCTGGGCGCCTGCGCCCTGCTGACGCTCACTCCCGGCGCCCACGCCGACGGTGCCCCGGTGCGGGACCCCGTGACGGTCCGCGCGCAGGGCTCGACGGTCCGGCTCACGACCTCGGCGTGCCCCCGGGGCGGCACGGCGACCCTCGTCCCGGTGGGGCGCGGCGCGGCGGACGCGGGCTACGCGGTGGACCTGGCGCCCGGCGGTCGCGCCCGTACGGCCTCGTGGCTCGCGGTCGACGACGGGCGGTACGTGGCGCGGGTGCGGTGCGCCGACGGGACGCGGCTGAGCGGGGCCGCGGTGCGTGTGCCGGGGCCCGTGCCGTCCCCTGCCGTGACGCCCGAGCCGGAGGGCACGGGCGCGAAGGACTCCCCCGTACCGCGTCCGAGCGGGTCGGCGGCGGCGAGCGCGTCGCCCGTGGACCCGTACGCGGACGCGGGGATGGCGGAGTCCCCCGCGGGCGTGCCCGGGGAGATGCCGAAGGGCGGGGTGCGGGGCGGGCTCGGCGGCAGCGCGAAGGCGGAGCGGGACTCGCCCGGCGCCTTCGGGGCGGGGCTCGCGCTCGTCGCGGCGGGGGGTGTGGGCGCGCTGGTGTGGTGGCTGCGGAGGAGGGTGTGGGGACGGTGAGGAGCGGGGCGGTCCCCGTGCCCCGCCTCAGACCCGCCGTTCCCCCGGCAGCGCTTCCGCCACCCACCCGATGGGCAGTTCCTCGTTGTCGACCGTGACCGCCTCGACCGCGTGGTTCTCGGGGTTGATGTCGGCTTCCACGCCCTCGCCCGCGAAGCGCGGATAGCCGCTCGTGCCCTCGGCGCCCGTCGGGCGGACGACCGCGCGGCGCAGCTCCGTTCCGTGGTCGAGGTGCCCAGCCTCGTCGGTGATCTGGGGCTTGAGGACGACGGTGTACGTGGGATCGCCCGGCATCGATGTCATGGGCCCGGAGTGTAGGACGGCCGCGCGCGGGAGGCGGGGCGCCGCGCCAGACCCGCGCCCCGTACAGCCGCCGCGCGAACGGAAGGCGCCGGCCCCTAGCGCGCGTACCCGGGCCACGGGGACATGCCCCGGAGAAACTTCGTGCACGGGATCTTGACGGCCCGGCGAAACCTGTCTGTAATGCGTTGCGAACCGGTTCGCGAACCGGTTCGCACGAAGTGGTCCCCGGGGCACGGCAGTTCGCTCCGGGGCAGCGGTACCTTCACCTCACGCACCGTCAGGACACCGTCGTCAGGAGGCTGTGGTGAACATCGGCGAGATCGCTCGCAGGGCCGGGGTTTCGCGCAGCACGGTCTCGTACGTGCTGAGCGGGAAGCGGCAGGTGTCCGAGGCGATCAGGGAGCGGGTCATGCGGGTCGTGGAGGAGTCGGGCTACCGTCCGAGCGCCACGGCACGGGCCCTCGCCCACGGCTCCACGCGGACCTTCGGTCTCGTCATCCCGCCCACGAGCGAGCACCTGGTCGCGGAGCAGCTCCGCTTCGTCGGCGCGGTCGCCGAGGCGGCGGCGGCGCACGACCACGACGTCCTGCTCTCGCCGAGCGGCGAGGCGCACGAGAGCGCCTTCGACCGGATGGTCGGGGAGCGCAGGGTGGACGGCGTGATCGTGATGGAGACGATGCTCCACGACAGCCGGGTCGCGCGGCTCACCGAGGAGGGGCTGCCGTTCGTCACGATCGGCAGGACCGGGGCCGAGGAGGCGCACAGCTGGGTCGACCTCGACTACGCGGGGCTCGTGACCGAGGCGGTGACACGGCTCGCCGCGCTCGGGCACGAGCGGATCGCCCTGATCAACCGTCCGCAGCGGCTCCTCGACCGGGAGTACGGGCCCGCCTTCCGGGCACTCGACGCCTTCGAGAAGGCCGTCGTCGCGCACGACCTGCGCGGGACGGCGGTCTGCGCGGAGGACGAGGAGGAGTCGGGGGCCGAGGTGACACGGCGGTTGCTCGGCACCCTGGTGCCGCCGCCGACCGCGATCGTGACGGTCAACGAGCGCGCGCTCGACGGCGTCGTCGCCGCCCTGCGGTCCGCGCGGGTCGTGGTGCCCCGCGACCTCTCGCTGCTCGCCGTCACGTCCGAGGAGCACGCCCGCGCCCACGAGCCGCAGATCGGCGGCGCCGACGTGCCCACCGCCGAGATGGGGCGCAACGCCGTCGAGGCCCTGCTGCGCCGTGTCACCCACCCCGAGGAGGCGCTCGCCCACGTCCTGCTCAGCCCGCCCTTCCTCCCGCGCGGCACCGAGGGCCCGGCCCCCGCCTCCGCCTGACCCACGCCGGGCCCCGCCCGCGGCGCCCGCGCACGCGTACCACCGCTCCCCCGGCACGCCGCCCGACCGGGGAACGGTCACCGGCACCACGTCACTCCCTTTCCCGCGTCCCCATGCCCCCCGGCATGCCCGCGTCCGCGCGCCGCCGCCCGTACCAGCGGGCCGCGGGCACGCGCATCACCACCGCGCCTCGCGGCCCACCAGCCCACCGCACGCGCGGCCCCACTCGCCCGTCCCTCCGCGACGGGCTCCGTCGCCGTGCCCCCGAGAGGACCTCGCCATGTCCCGTACACCGCGCAGAACGCCCCGTACCGCCCACCGCGCGCGCCGGTTCGCGCTGCTCACCACCGCGACGGCGACCGCCACCGCGCTCCTGGCCGCGTGCGGCGGGGACGGCGGCGGTTCCGCGGCGAAGGACTCCTCGGGGCCGGCTCGTGCTGACCGAGATGGACTGCTACAACACCGACCCGACGATGAGCGCGCTGCCGAAGCTCCTCGACTCCTGCGGCAGGAAGGCCGGGGTGACGGTGCGCCGCAAGATCGTGCCCGACCTGCGGACGAGGCTCATCCAGCTCGCCGGTTCGCACGCCGTGCCCGACCTCGTGCTCCTCGACAACCCCGATCTCCAGCAGCTCGCGGCCACGGGCGCGCTCACCGACCTCGGTGCGGCGGGGCTCAGGACGGAGGGCTTGTACGAGAACGTGGTCGCGGCCGGGCAGTACGAGGGGAAGCTGTACGGGGTCGCCCCGGGCGCCAACTCCCTTGCCCTGTACTACGACAAGAAGCTCCTCGCGGACGCGGGCCTCACCCCGCCCACGACGTGGGACGCGCTCGGGAAGGCCGCGAAGAAGCTCACGTCGAGCAAGCGGCACGGGCTCGGATTCGCGGTTCCCGCGACCGAGGAGGGCAGCTTCCAGTTCGAGTCGTTCTTCCTCTCGGCGGGGGCCGAGTTGTCGAAGCTCGACTCGCCGGAGGCGGTGCGGGCCCTCACCTTCCTGGACACGCTCGTCAAGGAGGGCGCGGCACCAAAGGACGTGCTGAGCTGGACGCAGGCGAACGTGCAGGAGCAGTTCGCGAACGGTTCGCTCGGGATGATGGTCAACGGGCCCTGGCAGCTCCCGCAGTTGAAGAAGGCCGGGATGTCGGAGGCGGACTACGGCGTCGTGCCGATGCCCGTACCGGCGAAGGGCGGCACGCCGTCGGGGGCACTGGGCGGCGAGGTGTGGGCGGCCGGGAACAACGGCGCGGAGAAGTCCCGCAAGGCCGCCGAGGTCATCTCCTGCATGGTGAACGAGAAGAACAGCCTCACGTGGTCGAAGCTGACGCAGTACGTCCCCGCGGCGAAGAGCGCCGCCGCCGAACTCGCCGCCGAGCAGCCGCAGATGAAGCCCTTCGTGGACGGCATCGCGGGGGCGCGGGGGCGGACGGCGAAGCTCGGGGCCACGTACCCGGCCGCCTCGCAGGCGCTCTGGACCGCCGTGCAGGCCGCGCTCGCCGGGCAGAGGAGCCCGTCCGCCGCGCTCGCCGCCGCGCAGGCCGAGGCGAGCCGATGAGCACGTGGCCGCGCCGGGTGCCCGCCCCGCTCCGGGGGCCTGACATGGCGTACGCGCTGAGCGAGCCCCGTACCGCGCCCGGCACCACGAGCGGGCGGACCGGGAAGGTCCGCAGGTCGTTCCTGCTGCGGCTCGCCTTCCTCGTCCCCGTCGTGGTCCACACGGCGGTGTTCTTCCTCTACCCGCTCGCGCGGAACCTGCTGCTGTCCTTCCAGGACTACGGCATCCGGTCGGTGTACAGCGGGGACGCGCCCTGGAACGGGCTCGCCAACTACCGTCGCCTGTTCGACGACCCGGTCTTCCACAAGACGCTCGGCAACACGCTCGTGTTCGTCGTCGTCTCGCTGCTCGCCCAGTTCGTCATCGGCCTCGGGCTCGCCGAGTTCTTCCGGCGGTCCTTCCCGCTCGGCGGGGTGCTGCGCTCGCTGCTCCTGGTGCCGTGGCTGCTGCCGCTCGTCGTCGCCGGGACGGTGTTCCGGTGGATGCTCGACACGAGCAACGGCGTGGTGAACCAGGTGCTGCTCGCGCTGCGCCTCGTCGACGACCCGGTGCCCTGGCTCAACGACCCGGGGTACGCGATGGCCGGGGTGCTGCTGTGCAACATCTGGATCGGCGTGCCGTTCAACATGGTGATCCTGCACGGCGGGCTCCAGGCCATCCCCGGCGCGCTCTACGAGGCGGCGGCGCTCGACGGGGCCGGACCCGTCGCCAGGTTCCGGTACATCACACTGCCGCAACTGCGCCCGGTGATCGGGGTCGTGCTGACGCTCGGCCTCGTCTACACGCTGAAGGTCTTCGACGTCATCTGGGTGATGACGAAGGGCGGCCCGGCGAACGCCACGCAGACCGTCACGACGTACGGCTACCAGCTCTCCTTCGGCGGGCTCTCGCAGTTCGGTCTCGGCGCGGCGGCGGGGAACCTCCTCATCGTCGTGGCGACGGCCTTCGCCCTCCTCTACCTGCGGTCGATGCGCGCCGAGGACCACACCGCGCCCGGACGGAAGTGACCCATGACCACCCTCACCGGCCGCCGCTCCCCCGTCCGCACGGTCCTCGCCCTGCTGATCGTCGCGGTGATGCTCTTCCCGCTGTACTGGATGGTCAACGCGTCCTTCCAGACCAATGAGCAGCTCGCCCGCCGCTCCGCGCTGTGGTTCCCCCTCGGGGGCACGCTGCACGGCTACCGGGACGCCTTCGCGCAGCAGGGCGGGCACCTGCTCGCCTCGCTCGTGGTGGCGCTCGGCGCGACGGCGCTCACGCTGCTCATCGCCGCCCCGGCCGCGTACGCGCTCGCACTCCTGCGCGCCCCGGGCGGGAAGGGCTTGCTCAGCGTGCTGCTCGTGGTCCAGCTCGTGCCCGGGATCGTCATGGCGAACGCGCTGTACGAGATCTTCGGTCCGGCCCACCTGCTCGACTCGGCGTTCGCGCTGATCCTCGCGGACTCGACGCTCGCCGTGCCCTTCGCCGTGCTCGTGCTGCGCGCCTTCATGACCTCGGTGCCCGGGGAGCTGGTGGAGGCCGCGGCGCTCGACGGCGCGGGCGCGGTCCGTACCTTCGTGACGATCGTCCTGCCCATGGCGCGCAACGCGCTCGTCACCGCCGGGCTCTTCACCTTTCTCTTCGCGTGGGGCGACTTCATGTTCGCCACGACGCTCACTCCCGACTCCGGCACGTGGCAGCCGATCACGGTCGGTCTCTACGACTACATCGGCGCCGGGACGAACACGACGAGCTGGAACTCGGTGATGGCCACGGCCGTCATCGCCTCGCTCCCCGCCGCCGTGCTCCTCGTCGTCGCGCAGCGGCACGTCGCCGCGGGACTCACTTCGGGCGCGGTCAAGGACTGACCCGCCGCCTCCCCTCCACCGCACCTGTTCGCCGCCCCGCGCGGGCCGCGCGGAAGGACCGTCTTGTCCCTGAACGGCTCTCTCACCCCCGCCCCCGGCGGCACCCCCGCGCTCTCCTGGACGAGCGCCGAGCACACCCTCCTCGTCCAGCCCTGGGGCGCCGACAGCGTCCGGGTGCGGGCCGCGCGGCACGCCGTCGCGCACGACCTGCCCGGGGCGCTGCTCGACGGGCCGGAGCGGGTCGCGGCGCAGCGCGTCGACCACCCGGACGGCTCGGCGACGCTCACGGTCGGGGCGCTGACCGTGCGGCTCGACGCCGAGGGGCTGCTGAGCTTCCACCGCACGGGCGGCGGCGAACTGCTGCGCGAGCGGCGCGGGCACTTCGCCTGGCCGGGCCCGCGCCAGTTCACGCCCGTCGACGGCGTCCACCACCGTCTGGAGCAGCGCTTCGCCGCGTACGAGGACGAGCGCCTGTACGGCCTCGGGCAGCACACGCACGGCCTGCTCGACCACAAGCACCTGGTCCTCGACCTCGTGCAGCGCAACGGCGAGGTCTCGATCCCGTTCGTGCTCTCCTCTCGCGGCTACGGGCTGCTGTGGAACCAGCCGGCGGTCGGGCGCGTCGAGTTCGCGGCGAACGGGACGCGCTGGGTCGCGGACGCGGCGGAGCAGTTCGACTACTGGGTCACGACGGGCGAGGACCCCGCCGCGCTCCTCGCGCACTACGCGGACGCGACCGGGCACGCGCCCCGGCTCCCCGCGTGGGCGCTCGGCCTGTGGCAGTCGAAACTGCGCTACCGCACGCAGGAGGAGCTGCTGTCGGTGGTGCGCGCGTACCACGAGCGGGGCCTGCCGCTCTCCGTCGTCGCGGTCGACTACTTCCACTGGCGGCACCAGGGCGACTGGAGTTTCGACCCCGCCGACTGGCCCGACCCGGCCGCGATGGTCACCGAACTCGCCTCGCTCGGGGTGCGCCCGCTGCTCTCGGTGTGGCCCTCCGTCAACGCGCTGAGCGAGAACTTCGCCCCGATGCGGGAGCGGGGGCTGCTCGTGGGCACGGCGCAGGGCCAGCCCTTCCACCACTCGTTCCCCGACGCCGGTTTCGGCGGTCGCGAGCTGCCCGTCGCGTTCTACGACCCGACCGAGCCGCGCGCCCGCGCCTACGTCTGGGAGCGGGTCAGGGAGAACTACTACGCGCTCGGTTTCCGTACGTGGTGGCTCGACGCCTGCGAGCCGGAGATCTTCCCCGAGCAGCACGCGCACCTGCGGTACGCGGCGGGCGAGGGCCGCGCGGTCGCGAACCTCTACCCCCTCGCGCACGTGCGCGGCTTCTGGGAGCACACGCAGGCCGAGAACGCGCGGCGCCCCGGGGACGCGGCGCACGGCGAGGCGACGGTGTCCCTCGTGCGCTCCGCGTGGGCGGGCAGTCAGCGCTACGGCGCCGCGCTGTGGTCGGGCGACATCCCCGCGACGTTCGCGGCGCTCGGCGCGCAGATCCGCGCGGGGCTCAGCGCGGGGCTGAGCGGCATCCCGTGGTGGACGACGGACATCGGCGGCTTCCACGGTGGCGACCCCGGGGACCCCGCGTACCGCGAACTGCTCGTGCGCTGGTTCCAGTTCGCCGTCTTCTGCCCGCTGCTCCGCATGCACGGCCACCGCGAGCCGCGCGGCGCCTTCTCGGCCGGGCACAGCGGCGGGCCCAACGAGCTGTGGTCGTACGGCGAGGAGGCGTACGCGATCCTGCGCGCCCAGCTCGGCCTGCGCCACCGCCTCGCCGCCTACCTCGCGGCACATCTCGAAGAGGCGGCGGACACGGGCCTGCCGCTGCTCCGCCCGCTCTTCCTCGGCTTCCCCTCCGACCCCCGCGCCTGGGAGGCGGAGGACAGCTTCCTCTGCGGCCCGGACCTGCTCGTCGCGCCGGTGACGCGGCTCGGGGCGCGCGAGCGGGAGGTCTACCTGCCCGCGGGCGCCGACTGGACGGACGCGGCGAGCGGCGAGACCCACGCGGGCGGGACGACGGTGACGGCGAAGGCGCCGCTGGAGCGCGTCCCCGTCTTCGTACGGGCCGGGGCGGACCCGGTGCTCGACGCGGTCCGCGGCGCGTGACCCGTACCCCCTGATCCCCCGTCCGGCACCCGCCGGGCGGGCCCCCACCGAAGGAGCACGACGTGTCCCCCACACCCGCACGGACGAGGCACCACCTCCTGAGGGCGCTCGGCGCGGTGACGCTGCTCACCGCCTGCGCGCTCGGCCCCGGCTCCCCCGCCTCGGCGGCGCCGCACTCCGTCACCGTCGACCTCGCCGACACCTCCGGGCCCGTCACCGGGGTCGGCTCCGGCTTCCTGTACGGCCTCACCGAGGACGGCAGCGGTCCCGGCGACGACCTCCTCGCCCCGCTGGAGCCCACGTCGGGGCGCGGCGGCGGGGCGCGGCTCGACGGCGGCGGCTGGGCCGGGGACGGCTACACGGCCGGGCCCGGCTACCAGCGCCGGATCACCTCCGCGCTCGCGCAGGCGCGGCGGCTCACCACGGCGCCGCACCACGGCACGTACGACCTCCTCGTGAGCGACGTGTGGGGCGCGGACACGACGCAGGCGCCCGACACGGTCTACCCCTGCGCGGGCGGCGACTGCGGGAACTGGGAGTCGTTCCTGCGGCGGCTCGCCCGGGACGTGCGCGCCTCGGGGCTCGACGTGCGCCTCGACGTGTGGAACGAGCCCGCCGGGGCGTTCTTCCCGCCGGGCTTCCACACCGAGCAGTACTACGGGATGTGGGACACGGCGGTGCGTGTGCTGCGCGAGGAGCTGCCCGGGATGCCGCTCGTCGGTCCCTCGCTGTGGGACTACAGCGCGGGCAACCTCGGTCCCTTCCTGCACCACGCGAAGGCGGCGGGAACCGTGCCCGACATCCTGAACTGGCACTTCAGCCAGGACCCGGTGGCGGACGCGGCGAGCGCGCGCGGGCTGCTCGCCGCCCGCGGGCTCGACGGCGTCGCGCTCGGCATGAACGAGTACCTGCACGCCGACGAGCAGCACGCCGGGCACCAGGCGTGGTACCTGGCACGCCTCGCCGCCTCCGGCATCCCCTCGGCCTCGCACGCCATCTGGGACGACTGCTGCGCCGCCGGAACGCTCGACGGGGTGCTCATGCGGGACGGCTCGGGGGCACTGCGCAGGACCGGGCAGTGGTGGGTGTACGAGGCGTACGCGAAGCTCGACGGCGTGTACGCGCGCACCGCGGCGGACGGTCCGTTCGACGCGGTGGCCGCGGTGCACGCCGGGGCGCGCTCGGCCGGAGTGCTCCTCGGGGCGCCCTCGGGCGGTGCCGCGGACACGGACCTGACGCTGCGGGGCCTCGCGCGGCTCGGCAGCGTCACCGTCACCGTGCGCCGCATACCCGACACGGCGCCGCTCGACGCGCCGGTCACCGTGAGCACGACGGACGTCCCGGCCGGGACGGACAGCGTCACGCTGCCGCTGCGCCCGGAGTCGGGGCAGGACGCCTTCAGCGTGAGCGTCACAGGCTGAGGTCTCCGTGCCGGGGGCCGTGCGCGGCGCGGCCCCCGGCACGAGACTGGGCGCATGGCGATTCGACGCAGCGCGGGCCTGCTGGTGCACCGCACGACCGACGACGCGGGCCTCCAGGTGCTGCTCGGGCACATGGGCGGGCCGCTGTGGGCGCGCAAGGACGCGGGGGCCTGGTCGGTCCCGAAGGGCGAGTACACCGAGCAGGAGGCGCCGCTCGACGCGGCGGTGCGCGAGTTCACCGAGGAGCTGGGCGCCCCGCCCCCGCCGGGCCCCTACACGTCGCTCGGCGAGATCCGGCAGAGCGGCGGCAAGCACGTGAAGGTGTGGGCCGTGGGCGGGGACTTCGACCCGGCGGCGCTGCGCCCGGGGACGTTCACGATGGAGTGGCCGCCGCGCTCGGGGCGCCGCCAGGAGTTCCCGGAGCTGGACCGGGTGGGCTGGTTCGCCCCCGAGGAGGCGCGCGGGAAGCTCGTGAAGGCGCAGGGGGCGTTCGTGGACCGGCTCCTGGAACACCTGGGCTGAGGCGGCGGGGCATTCGGCGCGGCACGCGGGGCACGTGTCCCGTACGGCCCCGTTTGCACGCCTGTCGCAGGCGCGCGAGCGTGGGAGTGGACGAGTACCTGCCAGGAGGAGAGCCATGCCCATCGCGACGGTGAACCCGGTCGACGGCGAGACGGTCCGGACGTTCGACGCCTTGTCCGGGGACGAGGTGGAACGGCGGCTCGCCCTCGCGGACCGCACGTTCGCCACGTACCGTACGACGTCCTTCGCCGAGCGCGCGCGGCTGCTGCGCGCCGCGGCCGATCTCCTGGAGAAGGAGGAGGCCGAGATCGGGCGGACGATGACCCTGGAGATGGGCAAGACGTACGCGGCGGCGCGCGCGGAGGCGGCGAAGTGCGTCAAGGCGATGCGCTGGTACGCGGACCGCGCCGAGGGGCTGCTCGCGGACGAGCACCCCGAGCAGCGGGACGTCGAGGACTCGGGGGCACGCGCGGCGCGGGTCGTGTACCGGCCGCTCGGCGTCGTGCTCGCGGTCATGCCGTGGAACTTCCCGCTGTGGCAGGTCGTGCGCTTCGCCGCGCCCGCCCTGATGGCGGGGAACGTGGGGCTGCTCAAGCACGCGTCGAACGTCCCGCAGACCGCGCTCTACCTGGGTGATCTCTTCCGCCGCGCGGGTTTCCCCGAGGGCGCCTTCCAGACGCTCCTGGTGCCTTCGTCGGCGATCGAGGCGATCCTGCGCGATCCGCGCGTGAAGGCGGCGACGCTCACGGGGAGCGAGCCGGCCGGGCGCTCGGTGGCCGCGATCGCGGGCGACGAGATCAAGCGGACGGTCCTGGAGCTGGGCGGCAGCGACCCGTACCTCGTGCTGCCCTCCGCCGACGTCGAGGCGGCGGCGCGCACGGCGGTGACGGCGCGCGTGCAGAACAACGGGCAGTCGTGCATCGCGGCGAAGCGGTTCCTCGTGCACACGGACGCGTACGAGGAGTTCGCGCGCGCCTTCGTCGCGGGCGTCGCGGCGCTGAGGGTCGGCGACCCGATGGACGAGCACACGGACGTGGGGCCGCTCTCCAGCGAGCAGGGGCGCGCGGACCTGGAGGAGCTGGTGGACGACGCGGTCGCGAAGGGCGCGCGCGTCCTGACCGGCGGGAAGCGGCCGGAGGACCGCCCGGCGGGCTGGTTCTACGAGCCGACGGTGCTCGCGGACATCACCCCGGAGATGCGCATCCACCGCGAGGAGACCTTCGGGCCGGTCGCGACGCTCTACCGCTTCACCGGCCTGGACGAGGGCATCGGCCTCGCGAACGACACCTCGTTCGGGCTCAGCTCCAACGTGTGGACGCGGGACGCCGCCGAGAAGGAGCGCTGCGTGCGGGACATCGAGGCGGGCGGGGTCTTCTTCAACGGCATGACGGCCTCGCACCCGGCGCTCCCCTTCGGCGGCGTCAAGCGTTCGGGGTACGGGCGCGAGCTGGCGGGGCACGGGATCAAGGAGTTCTGCAACGTCACGACGGTGTGGGAGGGGCCGGAGGACTGAGAGGTCCCCGGCGATACGCGAGGGGCGCCCCGGGTCTGCCGGGGCGCCCCTCGCGTGTACCTCGTCAGTCGCCCTCCCCCGCCAGCCCCGCGAGGATCTTGTCCGGGGTGAGCGGCAGGTCCCTGAAGCGGACCCCCGTCGCGTGGTGGACGGCGTTGGCGAGGGCGGCGGCGGTGCCGACGATGCCGATCTCGCCGATGCCCTTGCTGCCCATGGGGTTGAGGTGCGGGTCCTCCTCGTCGAGCCAGTCCGCCGCGATGTTCGGCGTGTCGGCACAGGCCGGTACGTGGTAGGCGGCGAGGTCGGCCTCGACGAAGGCGCCCGAGGCCGGGTCGAGCGAGCTGCCCTCGGTGAGGGCCATGCCGAGGCCCATGACCATGGCGCCCCTGAACTGGGAGCGGGCGGTGCGCGAGTTGAGGATGCGGCCCGCCGCGTAGTGGCCGAGGAGGCGCCGGGCGCGCACCTCGCCGGTCACGGTGTCGACCTGCACCTCGGCGAAGTGGGCGCCGAAGGCGTGCCGCGCGTACGGGGACTCGGCGCCCGCGAGGTCGGTCGTGTCGGCCGCGACGGTGAGCCCTTCGGCGGGCACGGAGCCGTCGAACCCGCCGAGGGCTTCGAGGAGTTCCGTGCACGCCTGGTGGACGGCCCAGCCCCAGGAGGCGGTGCCGGACGAGCCGCCCGCGAGCGGGGCGCGGGGCAGGTCGCTGTCGCCGAGGGCGAGGGCGACGCGGTCGAGCGGGACGCCGAGCGCGTCGGCGGCGATCTGCGCGAGGACGGTGCGGGCACCCGTGCCGATGTCGGTGGCGTTGATCCGTACCGCGTACGTGCCGTCGGGGCGCGCGGTGGCCTCGGCCGTCGAGGGGGAGACGAGGACCGGGTACGTCGCCGCCGCGACGCCGGTGCCGAGCAGGAGGCGTCCCTCGCGGCGCGCGCCGGGGCGCGGGTCGCGGGTGTGCCAGCCGAAGCGTTCCGCGCCTTCGCGCAGGCACTCGACGAGGTGGCGGCTGCTGAAGGGCCGTCCCGAGTCGGGCTCCGCGTCGGGCTCGTTGCGGACCCGCAGTTCGACGGGGTCGATCCCGGCGGCCTCGGCGAGTTCGTCCATGGCCGATTCGAGTGCGAACATGCCGGGGGCCTCGCCGGGGGCGCGCATCCAGGAGGGGCTGGGGACGTCGAGGGGCAGGACGCGGTGGGTCGTGCGGCTGTGCGGCGAGGTGTACATGACGCGGGCGGGCACGGCGGCCTGTTCGACGAACTCCTTGATCCGCGAGGTGTGCGTGATGATCTCGTGGGCCAGGGCGCTGAGCGTGCCGTCCTCGGCGGCCCCGAGCCGCACGCGGTGCAGGGTCGGGGCGCGGTGCCCGACGACGGCGGGCAACTGGCGGCGCGGCAGGGCGAGTTTGACGGGCCGCCCGACGTGCAGCGCCGCGAGCGCGGCGAGGACGGGCTGCGGGCGCGGGGTGCCCTTGGAGCCGAAGCCGCCGCCGACGTGCGGGGAGTGGACGGTGATGTCCTCTTCCGGCATGCCGAAGAGCGTGGCGAGGGCGGTGCGGACGGCGTTGGTGCCCTGGCTGCTGTCGTGGACGACGAGTCGTCCCGCCTCCCACGAGGCGACGCTCGCGTGCGGCTCCATGGGATGGTTGTGGAGCGGGGCGATGCGGTAGGTGCGGTCGACGCGGATGGGAGCGGTGGCGAAGGCGTCGGCGAAGTCGCCGCGCTCGCGGTCGGTGGGATTGCCGCCGTTCGCGTCGTGCGGGCGGTAGATGCCGGTGTGTCCCGGGCGCAGTTCCACGTCGTGCGGGTCGGTCTCGTAAGTGACGCGCAGGGCGAGGGCCCCGGCGCGGGCGGCTTCCAGGGTCTCGGCGACGACGACGGCGACGTACCAGCCGAAGTGCGGGACGCGCGGGTCCTGGAGGACGTGCAGCGTGGGGTCGTCGGGTGTCGCGAGGCGGCGGGCGTTCTCGTGGCTGAGGACGGCGACGACCCCGGGCAGGCGCAGGACCTCGGTGTCGTGGACGGCGGTGACGCGTCCGGAGGCGACGGTCGCGGGGACGGGCCAGGCGTACGCGAGGCGCGGCGGGAGGTGCTCGGCGGCGTAGCGGGCGGTCCCGGTGACCTTGGCCCGGCCCTCGGCGCGGGGGACGTCGGTGCCGAGGACGGGGGCGGGGGTGTTCACGGCTGCGGCTCCGGGGCGGTCTGGGCGGTGGCGAGGTCGGCGAGGACGGCGACGGCGAGTTCCCTGGCGAGGGGGACCTTGAAGGCGTTGTCGGGGCGGGGCGCGGCCTGGGCGAGTTCGGCGTCCGCGGCGCGGCGGAAGGTCTCCTCGTCGGCGCGCGCCCCGGTGAGGACGTCCTCGGCGCGCAGCGCGCGCCAGGGCCGGGGCGCGACGCCGCCGAACGCGAGCCTGGCCTGCCGCACGGTGCCGTCGGGGTCGAGGCGCAGGACGGCGGCGACGGAGACGAGGGCGAAGGCGTAGGAGGCGCGGTCGCGGGCCTTGCGGTAGGCGGAGGGGGCCCCGGCGGTGGCTGGCGGCAGGGTGACGGCGGTGATGAGTTCGCCGGGGGCGAGGGTCGTGTCGCGTTCGGGGTGCGCGCCGGGCAGGCGGTGGAGTTCGGTGACGGGGAGGGTACGGGTGCCGCCGGGGCCCGCGACGGTCAGTTCGGCGTCGAGCGCGGCGAGGGCGACGGCCATGTCCGAGGGGTGGGTCGCGAGGCAGGAGGGGGAGGCGCCGAGGACGGCGAGTTCGCGGCTGTGCCCGGTGAGCGCCGCGCAGCCGGTGCCGGGGGCGCGTTTGTTGCAGGGCTGCGCGAGGTCCTGGAAGTAGGGACAGCGGGTGCGCTGGAGGAGGTTGCCGCCGGTCGTGGCGGCGTTGCGGAGCTGCCCGGACGCTCCCGCGAGGAGTGCCTGCGAGAGGACGGGCCAGTCGGCGCGGACGCGGGGGTGCGCGGCGAGGTCGCTGTTGCGGACGCCCGCGCCGGCGCGCAGGCCGTTCCCGGGGGTGTCCTCGACGGTGTCGAGGGGCAGGGCGCTGATGTCGACGAGGGTCGCGGGGGTCTCGACGCCGAGTTTCATGAGGTCGACGAGGTTGGTGCCGCCGCCGAGGTAGCGCGCCGCGGGTGCGCTCGTGTGGGCCTCGATCGCCTCGGGGACGGTGCGGGCGCGGACGTAGCCGAAGGGTTTCACCGGGCGACCTCCGCGACGGCGCGGACGAGGTGCGGGTAGGCGCCGCAGCGGCACAGGTTGCCGCTGAGCCGTTCGCGGATCTCGGCGTCGTCGAGCGGTACGGGTCCGGGCGGGCGTCCGGGCGGGGTGACGAGCGAGGGGTGTCCGGCCTCGGCCTCGGCGAGGAGGCCGAGGGCGGAGCAGAGCTGTCCGGGGGTGCAGTAGCCGCACTGGTAGGCGTCGTGGGCGAGGAACGCCTCCTGGAGCGGGTGGAGCCGTTCCCCGTCCGCGAGGCCCTCGACGGTGGTGACCTCGGCGTCCTGGCACGTGACGGCGAGGACGAGGCAGCTGTTGACGCGGCGTCCGCCGACGAGCACGGTGCACGCGCCGCACTGGCCGTGGTCGCAGCCCTTCTTGGTGCCGGTGAGGCCGAGGTGTTCGCGCAGCAGGTCGATGAGCGCGGTGCGGTGGTCGAGGGCGGGAACGTCGTACACGGTGCCGTTGACACGGAGGGTGAGGTCCGAGTGGTGGGGGCTCTCGGCGCTGAAGCGGGGCTCGGCGGGGGTGTTCTCCGGCTGGGGCACGGGCTTCCTTTCCTGGGGAGGCGGTCGGGCGGGCGTCCGGCGGGCCGCCACGGGCTCGGGCGTCCCGCGCCTGGTCACGGGGTGGTCCGCGCGTCGTGGCGCGGGGTCAAGACTGCGGTGGTACGGGCCCGGGGGCCCGCCGGGCACGGGCGGGAGCGGGTCCCGTCACCCGACTGCCACACGTGACGGCGCGGAGCGTGACCCGTCGTGGGCACGCGCGTTGGAGAGGGCACAGCGGTCACGGGGTGTGGCCGCTGCCTCTTGGAAGGAATACAGACATGTCGCGTATCGCGAAGACCGCCGCCGTTCTCGCGGGCACGGGTGCCCTGGTCGCCTCCGGCGCGGGCCTCGCCGCCGCCGACGCCGGTGCCCAGGGCCTGGCCGCCGGTTCCCCGGGTGTCCTGTCGGGCAACGCCGTGCAGGTCCCGGTCCACATCCCCGTGAACCTGTGCGGCAACACGATCGACGTCATCGGTCTGCTCAACCCGGCGTTCGGCAACACCTGCGCCAACGTCGACGGCGGCCACGACCACGGTGGCTACGGCGACGAGGGCTACGGCAACTGAGCCGTCCGGCCCCTGCGGTGACGGCGGGCCGACCGGGCACCCGTGCGATCCGGTCGGCACCCGCTCGTGACGAGGACCGGCCCCGGGGCGCGCTCGCGCCCCGGGGCCGCCGCATGTCCGCCGCGCGCCAGCCGCGCGGCGTTCACGCGTACCGGTAGATCCCGCTGTGGTCGAGCAGTTCGGAGGGCTTCACGCGCCACGGGGGCATGGGGTCCTCCAGGGTCGGGACGCGGCCCCGCTGGGAGTTGCCGAGCGGCAGCGGCCGGTCGGGCAGGTAGCCGGAGCGGGGGTTGGCCCGCTGCCAGCGGGACCAGACGAGGTCGACGAAGGCGTGGTGGAGCCAGAAGACCGGGTCGTTGGGCGAGGCGCCGCTGAGCATCGTGCCGCCGACCCAGCGGTGGACGCGGTTGTGGTTGCGCCAGCGGGCGTTGCCCCGGCCGCTGCCCCAGCCCTCCAGTTTGTTGCGGAAGCCGCGCGGGGCGGTGGAGTCCCAGGGCGAGGAGTCGTACGTGGTGTCGGAGGCGGCCTCGTCGAGGTCCTGCGGGGTGGGGAGGTCCATGGGGTCCTGGGGGCGGCCGAAGGCGCGGCGCAGGTAGGGGCGGTCGTCGGTGGACTCGGTGAGGGTCCAGTCGCCGTGCGCGTGGGCGAAGGCGCCGGTGGTGACCTGCTGGTCGGAGCCGCGTCCGTCGCCGCCGAGGAAGTCCTCGCGCCACAGCGCGGCCTTGGCGGTGCGGTCCTTCGTCCAGTCCCAGTAAGGGACGGTGACGCGTCCGTCGATCTCGCGCAGGTCGTCTTCGAACTCCAGGAGGAACCTGCGGTGCCAGGGCAGGAAGGAGGGCGTCATGTGGGCGGCGCGCAGGCCCTTCGCGCCGTCGGAGGTGTAGTAGCGGATGTGGGTGCGGACGTAGTCGTCGTAGCGTCCTGAGCGTTTGAGGGCGAGCACGGCGGCGACGAAGCGCTCGCGCTCGGCGGCGCTCAGGTCGCGCTGGTTCTTGCGGGTGTACGTCATCGGGGCGGTCCCTCCTGCGGGTCGCTTGCCTGCGTCTCAGGCGCCGTACGCCGGGGTGCTGAGCCGGGCGCCGCCGAGTTCGTCGACGGCGGCGCGCGCCGCCGCCCGGGTGCTGGGGTACGAGGTGAAGTGGTCGACGGAGCTGATGAAGCCGCCGTCCGCGCGGGGCATGAGGTGCAGGGCGCGGCCGTCGATCGTGGCCCAGTCGGGGCCGTACGCGAGGTGCCTGCCCCGGTACGTCTCGGTCGCGCCGGCACCCGTGGCGGTGTTCTCCCGGGAGGTGCGCAGGAGCGGTGTGAGGGCGCCGGCGGTCCCGGCGAGCCCGGTGAGCGCGAGCAGGGCGCCGAGGACGCCGCGGCGGCGGGGGCGCGGTGGGGCCGGAGGTACGGGGGGTGCGGGCGGGGCGGCTTCGGGGAGCGGTGCGTTTTCGAGGGGGGTGAGTGCGGCCATACGGGTGGGGCTCCGTCCTCGTCGTCGAGTGTGCTGGTCGGGGCGGGGGGCCGCCCGCTGGGGACAACGAGCGGTGCGCGGGGCGGTTGCTCGGCCGTACGGCTTCATCGGTCAGAAGCCGAAGGCGGGAGGGGGGCGAGGAGGGCCGCGAAAGCGCGCAATTCCCGGTGAGTCGCCCTCGATAACAAGGAATCCGGAAACAGGAGTTGAAGGCAGCGAGGGGTCAAAAACCTATCCGTGCACAGGACTTGACGTGTTCGTAACATCGGTGAAGCATCGTCACGCACGGTCCACGACCCTTGGAGTGGCGCACATGCCCTTTCCCCCCACGAAGTCCCGCACCGATCCCCCCACCGGTTCTCCCCACAGAACCGCCGGGTCCACCCGTTCGCGCGGCCGGCGCCGCGCGACCGTGCTCACCGCCGTCTCGGCCCTGCTCACGCCGCTGTTCCTGCTCGCGCCCACGGGGCAGGCGACGGCCGCGGACCTGCCCGGCGGCGGGGATCTCGGCCCGAACGTGAAGGTCTTCGACCCCTCGACCCCCGATATCCAGGGTCAGGTGGACACGATCTTCAAGCAGCAGGAGTCCGCCCAGTTCGGCGACGGGCGCTACCAGCTCCTGTTCAAGCCCGGCACGTATGACAATCTCAATGTCCAACTCGGCTTCTACACCTCGATATCCGGGCTCGGCCTGAGCCCGGACGACACCACCTTCAACGGTGATGTCACCGTGGACGCCGGCTGGTTCAACGGCAATGCCACGCAGAACTTCTGGCGTTCGGCGGAGAACCTGGCGCTCAACCCGGTCAACGGCACGGACCGCTGGGCCGTCGCGCAGGCCGCGCCGTTCCGCCGGATGCACGTCAAGGGCGGGCTCAACCTCGCGCCGGACGGGTACGGCTGGGCCAGTGGCGGCTACATCGCCGACAGCAAGATCGACGGCGAGGTCGGCCCGTACTCGCAGCAGCAGTGGTACACGCGTGACAGCTCGGTCGGCGGGTGGACCAACGGCGTGTGGAACATGGTGTTCTCGGGGGTGAACGGCGCTCCGGCGCAGTCCTTCCCCGAGCCGCCGTACACCACCTTGGACTCGACGCCCGTCTCGCGCGAGAAGCCGTTCCTCTACCTCGACGGGAACGACTACAAGGTGTTCGTCCCCGCCAAGCGCGAGAACGCGCGCGGCACCACCTGGGAGGGGGGCAACCCGGCGGGCGAGTCCCTCTCGCTCGACCAGTTCTACGTGGTCAAGCCGGGTACGAGCGCCGACACGATCAACCAGGCGGTCGAGCAGGGCCTGCACCTGCTCTTCACGCCGGGGATCTACCACGTCGACAAGCCCATCGAGATCAACCGGCCCAATACGGTCGTGCTGGGCCTCGGCTACGCGACGATCGTGCCGGACGGCGGCGCGACGGCGCTGCGCGTCGGCGACGTGGACGGCGTGAAGGTGGCCGGTCTCCTCGTGGACGCGGGCACCACCAAGTCGGACACGCTCGTCGAGGTCGGCACGAAGGGGACGCACACGGACCACGCGGCGAACCCCACCTCGCTCCAGGACGTCTTCATCCGGGTCGGCGGCGCCGGTCCCGGCAAGGCGGACAACGGCATGGTGATCAACAGTGACGACACGATCATCGACCACACCTGGATCTGGCGGGCCGACCACGGCGACGGGGTCGGCTGGGAGACCAACCGCGCGGACTACGGGTTCACGGTGAACGGCGACGACGTCCTCGCGACGGGCCTGTTCGTCGAGCACTTCAACAAGTACGACGTGCTGTGGAACGGCGAGCGCGGCCGGACGATCTTCTTCCAGAACGAGAAGGCGTACGACGCCCCGAACCAGGCCGCGGTCCAGGACGGCGCCACGAAGGGCTTCGCGGCGTACAAGGTCGCGGACTCGGTGCGGACCCACGAGGGCTGGGGGCTCGGCAGTTACTGCAACTTCACCGCCGATCCCTCGATCCAGCAGGACAACGGCTTCCAGGCCCCGGCCAACCCGGGCGTGAAGTTCCACGACCTGCTCGTCGTCTCGCTCGGCGGCATGGGCCAGTACAACCACGTCATCAACGATGTCGGCGGCGCCACCTCGGGCACCGACACGATCCCCTCGCAGGTGGTGTCCTGGCCATAAGCGGCCCGGCACCCACCGCCCCGAGGACAGCCGGGGCCCGGTCACCTTCGCCGGACGGTGACCGGGCCCCGGCCCGTGTCGTGGCAGGGACGGCGGTACGGGGCCCGAGCGATCCGGCGCGTACCGGCCGCGCTCAGCGGCCCCCCGTCACCCGCAGGATCGCCCCGGTCGCGTACGAGGACTCGGGCGACAGGAACCAGGCGACGGCGGCGGCGATCTCGGAGAGTTCACCGATGCGCCGCAGCGGGACCCCGGCGGCCATCCGCGCCGGGCGCTCCGGGTCGGGGTGGAAGTCGGTCACCACGGCGCCGGGGGCGACGGAGTTGACCCGGATGCCGGAGGGGCCGACCTCCTTGGAGAGGCCGATGGTGAGCGCGTCCACGGCGGCCTTGCTCGCCGCGTAGTGAATGAACTCGCCGGGCGAGCCGAGCGTCGCGGCGCCGGAGGAGATGTTGACGATCGCGCCCTGGATGCCGTCGCGCTCCCAGTCGCGCACGGCACGGCGCGCGCACAGCAGGCAGCCGAGGACATTGACGTCGAGTGCGCGGCGCATCCCGGCGGCGTCGGCGTCCGCGAGCCTGCCGATCGGGCCGCTGACACCCGCGTTGTTGACGAGCCCGGTGACCGGGCCGAGCGCGCCGGCCGCCTCGTCGAAGAGCCGCTCGACGTCGGCCTCGTCGGCGGTGTCCCCGCCGATCGCGACGGCCTTCACGCCCCGCGCCCGCGCGTCCTCGGCGACGGCCTCGGCCTCCTCGCGGCCCGCGTGGTAACCGACCGCGACGTGGTGGCCCTCGTCGGCGAGCCGCGCCACGACGGCGGCGCCGATCCCCCGGCTGCCGCCGGTGACCACGGTGACCTGCTGACGGGACATGGCTCCTCCAGGGGCTCGCTCGCTGTGACCCTCACCCTAGACGGGGCACCACCTGCCAAGACGCCCGGCCCCGGCACGCGCGGGGCGTACCGGGGCCGGGCGGGGGCACCGAGCCGGGGAGGGGGCTCGGCGCGGGTTCAGCGCCTGCGGAAGGACTTCAGGTAGCCGCCGGCCGGGGTGCCGACGCCGGTGACGTCGTCGTAGCCGGGGACCGCCTTGAGCGAGGCGTCCTTGCCGAGGACACGCAGGGTCGTCCTCGTCCCGTCGCTGTCGTCGTAGCTGTTGACGTAGTCGGTGCGGACGACCGCGAGCCCCTTGCCCTTGCCGAGCGGGGAGTCGGTGACGTCGTGGTAGGCCGAGGTGCCGTACCGGTCGTAGATCGCCGGGTTGGCGAAGCCGATCGGGACACCGTGCTGCGCCTGCTGCGCGAGGGCCTGCACCCCGGCGACGACGGGCGCGGCCAGCGAGGTCCCGCCGATGCGGTACTCGCCGTACTGGAGCGAGCCGTCGGGGAAGGTCTGCGTCTGGCCCACGAGGAAACCGGTGTTCGGGTCGGCGACCGCCGCGATGTCGGGGATGGTTCGCATGGCCTGCTTGCCGTTCGCCTTCGCGAGCTTCCCGGGCACCACACCGCGCTGGTAGAACGGCTGCTCGACGAGCTTGCTGGTGCCGCCGCCCGCGCCCGAGGTGTAGGCGCCGGGGAAGCCGGTCCAGGAGTCGCCGTCGGCGGAGAGCGGGGCGTTCTGGGTGCCCCAGCCCGTCTCCCACTGGTACTTGTCGCCCTTGCCGACCGCGAGCGAGGTCCCGCCGACCGCGGTCACCCAGGCGGAGTTGGTCGGCATGTCGACCTGCTTCGTCCCGCTCGACGCGACGTTGTCGCCGTTGTCGCCGGAGGAGAAGTAGAAGCCGATGCCCTCGACCGCGCCGCGCTGGAACACCTGGTCGTAGGCGGCGGCACTGGCCGTCGTCTCGTTCGACTCCAGGTCGCCCCAGGAGTTGGAGACGATGTCCGCGAGGCGCCCGTCGACGACCTTGCTGAGCGAGTCGAGCAGGTCGTCGTCGTAGCAGGAGGCGGCACCGGCGTAGACGATGTCGGCGTCCGGGGCGACGGCGTGCACGGCCTCGACGTCGAGGGTCTCCTCGCCGTACCAGCCGGAGGCGCCGCATTCCTCGGTGCTGTCGTAGTCCGTGGGCAGAACCTGGGTGAGCTGGCCCTTGCGGAACTTCTTGTCACCGTTGCGCTTGGCGTACTGGCTCGCGTCGGCGGCGATGGTGGGCGAGGCGTAGGCGTCGGTGATCGCGACGGTGACGCCCTTGCCGGTCTCCTTGCCCGCGCCGTAGGCGGCACGGAGCTGCTTGCCCGTGTACCCCTTGACGGCGTACGGGGCCTTCGAGCCGAAGGCCGAGGGCAGCTTCTTGTTCGTCTTCGAGCCGAAGTACGTCGAGAAGGGCCCGGCGTTGCGGAAGACGGCGTCCGGCGGCGGCAGCGTCTCGTCGTGGCGCGCCTTGTGCGGGGCGTTGTCGAGGCCCGTCACGGTGAGGACGGCGCCGTCGAGCGAGGCCGGCACCGACGGGGTCGAGAGCGGCGCGTGGTAGGTGTGGCCGCTACGCGCGTAGTTGTGCAGCTTGGTGGAGAAGGCGCGCTCGACGGCGGAGGCCCGGCCGGTGACGGTGAGGTAGTTCTGGTCCCGGTCGGCGACCTGGAGCCCGGCGCCGTGCAGCCAGGAGGTGATCTCGCTGATCTGGTGCGCGTCGGCGCCGAAGCGCTCCCGCGTCTGCTTCGGCGTGAGGTACTTGCCGTAGGCGGGCGAGGAGGGGTCGGAGACCTGGGTGGCGTAGCGGGCGAGGCCCGCCGCGTCACGCCCGGCCAGGTAGACCCGGACGGTGAGCTGCTTGCCCGCGGACAGGGCGCCGCGGTCGGCGGAGCCCGTGGCCCAGTGCGGGGTGAGCCCGGCGAGCGTCTGGCGCTTCACGGCGTGGCCGGAGTCGGCGGAGGCCGCGGGAACGGCGAGTGCGAGGCACCCGACGGCCAGCGGCAGCGCGGCGGCCCGCAGCATCGCGGCGCGCGAACGGGGACGAACAGGTCTCATGAAACCCCCTGGGGTGACGGAGGGATGAGGTGCGGTCTTCCAGGACACGGCCGCACGCACCGTTCACTCTGTCGATCAAGTGTTCACGTGGGGTCCATGCGTTGGTCTGGGAAGTGCCAAAGGCGGACCACGGCAACACCAAAGCGCTCCCCAAGTGGGCACATCACAAAGGGACATGACGCCCTTTCCAGCACCGGTACCCCACCTCACCCCGCCCCGCACGCCCCTCCGTACACGCGCCGCCCGCCTGCCCCGGGCCCGGCCGGAAGGGCTTCGACTGGCGCGCGCACGAGGCCGAACTCAACTCACCGCTCTCGCACTTCGCCGATATCGACGGCACCCCGGCGCACTACCTGCGCTCGCCCCCTCGCCGAGCCCTCGGGCCACGGCGGCACCTCCCGCGACGCCTTCACGGCGGCTGCCGGCACGAGCAGAGCACGCGCCCGCTCACGCCGAGCCCCGCTCTCGCGGACTCCCCCGCCGGGCTGCTCGCCCGGATCGTGGAGAAGTACCGCGCCTGGACGGACCGCGGCGGGGAGCCGCGGACGCGGACGAGCGACGACGACGCCCTGACGCAGGCGTCGCTGCACTGGTTCACGGACACGAACTCCACCTCGTTCCTGCCCTCCTGGGAGTACGACCGGGGTTTGACCCGCCGCGTCACGCGTGTCCCCGCCGCCGTGGCCGTCTCCCCGGCCGACCTGACCGTCCGCCGCGCCGCTGGGCGGACCGCGCCCTCGACTTCGCGCGCCACACGGCGTGGCCCCTTCGCGGCGTGGGAGGCACCGGGGTTTACCGCCACGGACTTGAGGGAGCTCTTCGGGCGCCCTGGCGCCGCGTCCTGAGCCCCTGTCACGGTGCGGACGCCTCGGCGCCGGTCCCGTAGCGCTCCGCCGAGGCGCGGGCGTGGGCCGCGCAGCGGGCGCGCAGGGTGGGCGGGGCGAGGATCTCGGCGTCGGCGCCGAGGGGGGCGAGCTGCTCGAAGGCGACGTCCTCGGACTCGGTGGGGACCGTGACGGTGACGCGGCCGTCCGGGGCCGGTGGGCCGGGTATCAGTCCATCGGTGCTCGCGGGGCCGAGCGCGGTGGGGAGGCGGCGCAGGCCCTCGGGGGTCAGGCACAGCGTGACGGGGGTGCGCAGCAGGGCGCGGGCGAAGCGCTCCGCCTCGGCGCGCCAGTGCGTGGCGAGGTCGAAGGAGGCCAGGCGGACGAAGGGCTCGCACGGTTCGAGCGTGGTGACGCGTTCGACGCGGTACGTGCGCCACGCGGCGGTCCGCGCGCCCTCGCCGGGGACCCGCCCGACCACGTACCAGACCCCGGCCTTGAGGACGAGGCCGTACGGCTCGTAGACGCGGGCGACGGTGCGGGCGGGGCGGTCCTCGCGCGCCGGGCGGGCGTAGCGCAGGCGGACCGTGCGGTCGTCCCACACGGCGCGGGCGAGGGCGGGGAGGAGCGGGGGCGCGGCGGGTTCGCTGAACCAGGCGGGGGCGTCGAGGTGGAAGCGGCGCACGGAGGACTCGGCGGCGGCGCGCAGCGAGGGGAGCAGGGTGGCGGCGAGCTTGAGGCGCGCGGTGCCCGCGGCCTGGCCGAGGCCGAGGTCGGCGAGCGCGGTGGGCAGTCCGCCGAGGTAGAGAGTCTCGGCCTCGGTCGGGTGCAGGCTCGTGAGCCGCGTGCGGTGCCCGGGGGCGAGGTGGTAGCCGCCGGCCCGCCCGCGCTCCGCCCGTACCGGGACGCCCGCCTCCCGGAGGGCCTGCGCGTCGCGGATCACGGTGCGCTCGGAGACCTCCAGGGCGCGCGCGAGCGCGGCGGCGGTGAGGCCGGGCGAGGACTGGACGAGCAGGGCCATGCGCAGGAGGCGGGCGGCGCGCATCGGCTCAGAGCGCCGCGGTGTTCCGGTCGTCCACCTCGGCCTGGGTGCGCGCGAACCACGCGGACTCCTCCTCGCCGAGCGCCCGCTCGATGCGGAGGAGGGAGAAGCGCTCCAGGGGCGGGAGGGCGTCGAGCGCGAACCAGCCGACCTCCAGGGACTCCTCGTCGGCGGCGAACGCCTCGCCGCCCGTGGCACGGCAGCGGAAGGTGAGGTCGAGGAACTGGCAGCGGTCGCCGTTGGGGTAGGCGATCGGCTTGAGGGTCTCGACGAGGACGAGGCGTTCGACCTCGCAGTGCACCCCGGTCTCCTCCTGGACCTCGCGGACGATGGTCTCGGCGGGCTGTTCGTCCGGTTCGCAGATCCCTGCGGGAAGGTTCCATCTGCCGGTGTCGGCGCGGCGTCCGAGGAGGAGGCGTCCCGCCTCGTCGAGGACGACACCGCTGACGCCGGGCAGGAGGAGAAGGTCCTGGCCGATCTTCTGGCGCAGGCCGAGGATGAATTCCGGGGTGGGCATGGCCCGACCCTATCGGGAGGCGCCGCGCGTGAGCCCGCGCACCGGGCGGGGGCTCACGCGCTGACGCGGACGGGGCCGGGGGGACGCCCGGACCGGGGCTCAGGCGGCGCGGCGCCCGCGCACGCCGCGGGTGATCGCCCAGGCGAGGCCACCGGCCGCGACGACGACGAGTGCCGTCTCGGGCGCGATGCCCATCCGGGTCGCCGGGGTCTCCGAGGTGCGCAGCGGGACGTCGTCGACGAGCGTCGCGGGCACGAACATGCCCGTGCGCTGAACGATCTCCCCGTCCGGGCGGATGACGGCGCTGACCCCGCTGGTGACGGGCACGGTGACGCTGCGGCTGTGCTCGACGGCGCGGACGCGGGACATGGCGAGCTGCTGGTAGGTCATCTCGCTGCGGTCGAACGTCGCGTTGTTGCTCGGCACGGAGATCAGCTCGGCACCGTGGGTGACGGTGTCGCGCACGGCCCAGTCGAAGGCGGCCTCGTAGCACGTGGCGATGCCGACGCGGGTGCCGTCGATGGTGAAGACGCCGGGGGCGGTGCCGCGGCTGAAGTCCTGGGCGACCATCGTCGTCCAGGAGTCGTTGATCCTGTGGAGCAGGGAACGCATCGGCAGGTACTCGCCGAAGGGCTGGATCTGCCGCTTGTCGTACGTCGCCGTGGGGCCCTTGCCCGGGAGCCACAGGACCTGCTCGTTGTAGAGCTTGCCGTCGTCCTTCTCGACGACGGCGCCGACCGAGATCGGGGCCTTGATCGCCTGCGCCGCGCTGTCGATCGCGGCGCTCGCGTCGGGGTTGCGGAAGGGGTCGATGTCGGAGGAGTTCTCGGGCCACAGCACGAAGTCGGGTCGCTTGACCTCGCCGCGGTCCACGCGCTCCGCGAGCCGCTTGGTCTCCTTGACGTGGTAGTCGAGGACGGCGCGGCGCTGGGCGTTGAACTCCAGGCCGGCGCGGGGCACGTTGCCCTGGATGACGGCGACCCGCGCCGTGCCGGCCTCCGCCTCGTCCGAGACGAGCGCGCGCGAGGCGAGGGCGCCGGCGAGGGGCAGGAGGACGGCGAGACCGGCGGTGAGCGCGGCGGCGCGGGGCAGCACGCCGCGCGCGCGGCGCTCGTACAGCGCCCGCCCGGCCGCGTACAGGCCGAAGCCGCACAGGACGACGGCGAAGCCGAGCACGGGCGTGCCGCCGAGCGCGGCGAGCGGCAGGAAGACGCCGTCGGCCTGGCCGAAGGCGACCTTGCCCCAGGGGAAGCCGCCGAAGGGGACCCGGGCGCGGGCGGCCTCGCCCGCCGTCCAGAGCGCCGCGGCCCACAGGGGCGCGGCGGGCAGCCGTGAGACGAGGGCGATCCCGGCGCCGACGAGGGCGCCGAAGACCGCTTCGGCGGCGGCGAGCGCGAGCCAGGGTCCGGAGCCGACCTCGACGCCGGTCCAGACGAGGAGCGGGAGGAAGTAGCCGAGACCGAAGAGGTAGCCGAGGCCGAGTCCCGCCTTCCAGCTCCGGCCGTGGAGGACCCAGGCGAGCAGGGCGAAGGCGGGGAGCGCGAGCCACCACACCGTACGGGGCGGGAAGCTCAGGTACAGGAGCACGCCGGCGAGGACGGCGCCGGCGGCGGGCACGAGGCGCAGCAGTCGCCGCCCGCCCCGGGACGCGGGGGCGGGCGGCGAGGCTTCGTCCGGTGGGGAAAGGGTGACGGTCACGCTCCGGAGTTTACGGCCGGGGGGCGGGAGGTGGCCCTGTGGCGTGGGTCTCGGGTGGGAGGGCGCGTCGCGCGTCCGCCCGGGTCACGCTCCGGCGGGTGCCTGGCCGGGGCCGCCGTGGGTCCCGTAGAGGTGGAGTCGTCTGCGGATCTCGTGGACGGCGGATTCGGCGTCGTCGACGGTGAAGGTGAAGGTGCGGCCGTCGCCGAGGCGCAGGACGACTCCCTCGCCGCGGCGTACGACGACGGCGGTGCCGAGTTCCGGTCGCCAGCGGTAGCCGTAGCCGCCCCACTGGCGCGGGGTGACGGCGGGCGCGAAGTCGGCCTCGACGACGTGGGCGAGGGGGATGCTGCGGCGGGGTACGCCGATGTGCCCGCAGCGGACTTCGAGGGTCGCGTGGTCGACACGCACGGCGACGCTCACGAAGGCGAGGGTGCCGAAGAGGATGAGGAGCCCGGCGAGCAGGCAGCCGACGACCGACATGGCGAGTGCGGCGACGCCGGAGGTCCAGGTGGAGTTGACCGCGAGGGCGATGCCGAGGGCGACGCAGGCGACACCGGCGAGGGCGAGTACCCATTGCACGCGGTTCGTCGCGGTACCCGTCCAGACCTCGGGGTGGGCACCGGCGTCCGCCGGGCCCGTGGGCGCGTCGTCATGGGGTGGATGCCTCATGGCGCCGAGCGTACTCAGAATCCGCGCCCGGGGAGGCCCCCGCGCAGGGGTGCGTCCGGTGGAACCGGCCACACCGGGCGGATTCAGCGGGCGGCGCCGACCCCGGCGAGGAGACGGCCCTCGGCGTAGGCGAGCGCCTCCGGCGGCAGGGGCTCCTCGACGCCGCCGAGGAGGACGGTCAGCTCGCCCGTTCGGGTGAGGTCCGGGGGGCCGCCCGCGGCGCGGCGCAGGGCCTGCGCGGCGACGGCGGGGGCGGAGCCGAGGAGCGTGGGCGCGGCCCCGCCGGGGCGGGTGAGCGCGGCGGCGATACGGGCCCCGACGAGTTCGTAGTGGGTGCAGCCGAGGACGACGACGCGGACCCCGGCGGGGGTGCGGGCGGCGGCGTCGGCGATCGCGGCCTCCGTCGCGGCCTCGTCGGCGTGCTGCACGGCGTCGGCGAGCCCGGGGCAGGCCACCGCGGTGACATTGCCGCCGGGGGCGAATTCGGCGATGAGGCGGCGCTGGTACTCGCTGCCGGTCGTGGCGGGCGTGGCCCAGATCGCGACGGGGGCACCGAAGGCGGCGGCGGGCTTGATCGCGGGGACGGTGCCGATGACGGGGAAGGTGTCCTCGAAGCGGGCGCGGAGCGCGGGCAGCGCGTGCGTCGAGGCGGTGTTGCACGCGATGACGAGCGCGTCGGGCTCAAGGGCGGCGGCGGCCTCGGCGGCACCGAGCGCGAGGCGGGTGATGTCCTCGGAGGTGCGCGGCCCCCACGGCATCGAGGCCGGGTCGCTGGAGAGCACGAGGTCCGCGTCGGGCCGCAGGCCGCGTACCGCGGCGGCGGCGGGGAGCAGGCCGATACCGGAATCGAGGAGCGCGATCTTCACCCGGCCACTTTATGTCATGGGGTGACGCTTCCCCGCGGACGACGGTGGCGGGGGCGGCGGCGGCGTTGCCGCGCGGGGCGTGGGCGGAGGCGTATGCCGCTCCTGCGGGCGGCCGTCGGGGACGGTACCGGCCGCTGCTGCGGGGCGGCCTTCGGCCAAGGCGCTCTCTCCCGCTCCCGCGAAAGCACTGCCACCCGCTCCCGCGAAAGCGCCGCCCGCCCCCGGCACACCGCGTCGCGGGGCCGTCCCGGGGCTCCCTGCCTCCGCCCGCATGTCCGGCCCCGTGCCCCTCCCCCGCTGGTGGCAGACTGCCGCGCGTGAGTGCCGTCATGTGGATCGCCGTTCTGTCCCTCGTGTCCTGGGTGTGGATGCTGCTCGCCCAGGGCTTCTTCTGGCGCACCGACGTCCGGCTGCCGAGGACCGGCGGGGAACCGGAGCGGTGGCCCTCGGTGGCGGTCGTCGTCCCCGCGCGGGACGAGGCGGAGGTGCTGCCGCTGAGCCTGCCCTCGCTGCTCGCGCAGGAGTACCCGGGGCGCGCGGAGGTCGTGCTCGTCGACGACGGCAGCACGGACGGGACGGGCGAGCTGGCGCGCGAGCTGGGGCGACGCCCGGGAGCGCTGCCGTTGCGGGTCGTCTCGCCGGGCGAGCCGCCGCGCGGATGGACGGGAAAGCTGTGGGCGATGCGCCACGGCATCGCGCTCGCCCGCGAGAGCGCGCCCGAGTTCCTGCTCCTCACGGACGCCGACATCGCGCACGAGCCGGACAGCCTGCGCCGTCTCGTGGCGGCGGCGGACGGCGCGGGCCTCGACATGGTCTCGCAGATGGCACGGCTGCGGGTCGCGAGCGCGTGGGAGCGGATGGTGGTCCCCGCATTCGTCTACTTCTTCTCGCAGCTCTACCCCTTCCGCAGGGTCAACAAGGCCGCCTCGCGGACGGCGGCGGCCGCGGGCGGCTGTGTGCTCCTGCGCACGCGCACGGCGGAGGCGGCGGACATCCCCGACGCGATCCGCCAGTCCGTCATCGACGACGTCGCCCTGTCGCGCGCGGTCAAGCGCGTGGGGGGCCGTATCTGGCTCGGCCTCGCCGACCACGTCGACAGCATCCGGCCCTACCCCGCGCTGCGCGACCTGTGGCGGATGATCTCGCGCAGCGCGTACGCGCAACTGCGCCACAACCCGCTGGTCCTGCTCGGCACCGTGCTCGGCCTCGCGCTCGTCTACCTCGTCCCGCCGTGCGCCCTGGCGGCCGGGCTGCTCGCGGGCCACGCGGGGACGGCGCTCGCGGGCGGCCTCGCCTGGCTCGTCATGGCGGGCACGTACCTGCCGATGCTGCGCTACTACCGGCAGCCGTGGTGGCTCGCGCCGCTGCTGCCCGTGACGGCCTTCCTCTACCTGCTGATGACGGTGGACTCGGCGGTGGAGCACTACCGGGGCCGGGGCGCGGCATGGAAGGGCCGCACGTACGCGGCGCCGGAGGCGGTGGAGGCGGGAGAGGGCTGAACTCCCCTTCGCGGCGGGGGTGTCGGGCTCTTGTCGTACGTGCCCCGCTGGCGGGTCGGGGCACGTCGGCGCCCGGTCTCCAGAAGGGTGAACGCCCCCGCGGAACCAGGGCCCGGCGAGGTTCCACGACGCGCCGGACGAACCCCGGGTAACGCCGTGGGAACATGCAATTCACGTGAAGTTTAGGCAATCTGATGACCGATTTGGTCGCCTTCGATCGCATTGCGGGCGGGGACCCGACAGGGACGCACAAAACAACCTTCTTATCGGTCTCCCCAACCAGCACATCGTGGGCTTAACTTATGTGCCATGACCTCCCCCCGCCCCACCTACGGCAGCGGCTACTATTCCGCGCCGTCTTTCCCGGACACTCCGATCTACGACTCGCTCGTAGCGGAGCGGGGCACACCGCAGATCGCGCCGATCCGGGTGCCGTCCCTGTACGAGCCGAGCGGGAGCTCCCTGCCCGCGCTCCCCCCGGCGCTGCCCGCCCTGCCGGCCGCGCCCGCCCCCGTGTCCCCGCCTCCCACGGCGTACTACGGCCAGCCGCCGCAGCAGCCCATGGCACCGATGCCGCCCGCGCCGCAGCCGTACATCCCGCAGCAGCCCGCGCCGCAGCGCGGCGGCTACCCGGGGGTCCCGCAACAGGGCGGCTACCGGCCCGCGCCGCAGCCCGCGACGGGGTACGAGGCGATGCGCCCCACGGCCCCGCGCCCGCAGCAACCCGCGCCCGCCCCGTACCAGGACCCCTACCAGAGCGGCCCCTACCGGCCGTACTGAGCGCGGCGCCGGCCGCATCCGTCCGGGAAGCGGGACGCCCGGCACCGGGCCGCCCACGCGGCGCGCGGTGCCGGGCGTCTCGCGTACGGGCCAGGGGCGAGCCCCGCGGCGGCGGAAGCCTCCCGCGCCGCGAAACCGTGCCCCGCGCGGCGGCGAACCGTGCCCCGCCCGGGCCGGAAGGCCGCGCGCGAGCGGTGGGAAAATGTCGCCCATGCCCGCAGTCTCACTCGTCTCCGTCCACATCCACCCGCTCAAGGCGGCCCGCGCCCTCGACGTCTCCGAGGCCGTCGTCGAGCCCTGGGGTCTCGCCGGGGACCGCCGCTGGATGCTCGTGGACGGCGAGGGGCGTCAGCTGACTCAGCGTGAGGAACCGCGTCTCGCGCTGCTGGACGTGCGCAGGAGGGACGACGGGAGCCTCGTGCTCAACGGTCCGGGCGGCCCCGCTCCCTGCCACGTGCCCGTCCCCGCCGGGGAGAGCGTCGTCGTGGAGCTGTTCCGCAACAAGGTCGAGGTCGTCCCGGCGGCGGACACCGCGTCCGCGTGGTGCACCTCGTACCTCCGCCGTCCCGTGCGCCTCGTGCACCTCGGCGCGCCCGCGTCGGCGCGCCCCGTGGACCCGGCGTACGCGCGCCCCGGCGACACCGTGAGCCTCGCGGACGGCTACCCGCTGCTGCTCACGAGCCTGTCCTCGCTGGACGCCCTCAACTCCCTCATCGCCGCGGACGGACCGAGCGCCGAGGGCCCGGTGCCGATGGGCAGGTTCCGGCCCAATCTGGTCGTCTCGGGCAGCGCGCCCTGGGCCGAGGACGGCTGGGGCCGGGTGCGGATCGGCGAGGTCCTCTTCCGGGTGACGAAGCCGTGCGGGCGCTGCGTCGTGACGACCGTCGACCAGGCCACGGCGGTGCGCGGCAAGGAACCGCTGCGGACCCTGGCGCGGCACCGCAGACGGGACGGCAAGGCGATGTTCGGCATGAACCTCGTACCGGAGTCGGCCGGTTCGGTGCGAGTCGGTGACCGGCTGACGGTGGTCGGCGCGGGCGGCGCGGGGGCGGTCGCATAGCCTGCTGCCCGCCGGGAACGGGTACGGCGGGGGCGGACCGCGGGCGCCGGGCGGCGCCTGCGGGAAAGGGGGTGGCGCGTCGTGCGAGCCATCTTGGGGCTGTGGACCTGGCGGCACAATCCGCTGCGGCGCGCGAGCGACCGGATCGAGGGCTGGGCGGGCCTGGTGACGGCCCTGCTGCTCCTCCTCCTCGTCCCCGTCGCCGGGGTGCAGGCGGCCTCGCACACGCGCACCGCGCTCCTGCGGACCGTGGCGGAGCAGCGCCACGACCGGGTACGGGTGACCGCGACGGTGCTGGGCCCCGAGCGCGGCACGCACTTCGACACCGACCCCGAGACCGGCGCCGGGCGGGTCGGCGAGGTGCGGGTACGGGCCGTGTGGACGGGCCCGGACGGCGTGCGCCGCGCCGGTCTCGCGAACGCCGCGCTGGCCGCGCCGCGCAGGGGCGACACCTTCCCCGTGTGGACCGACGCCCGAGGCCGCCTGATGCCCCGTCCGCTCGACGTGGCCAGCGCCGAGGCGCACGCCTTCCTCGCGGGAGTCGGCGCGGGCACGGCGGCGGTCGTGCTCCTGGAAGGCGGGCGGCGGGTCCTGGTGTGGCGGCTGCGCCGGGCCCGGCTCGTGGCCTGGGAACGGGAGTGGCGGCGCACGGGCCCGGACTGGGGGCGCGCGGGCACGGGGAGCTGACGGGCGCACGCCGAGCCGGGCCGGGCACGTGCCGGTGGCGTGGGCCCGGACACGGTCAACTCCCGCTGTCCTCACACGCTACGGTGGACCGCGCGCCGGTCCGCAGGACACGCGTCATACTTCCCGCGTACGCACGAGGTGGGGGCACAGCAGCACATGGCACAGGGCACGGTCCAGGTGACGCACACCGGTACGTCGCGGTGGCGGCGCCGCACGGGCGAGTACGCCTCGCTCTCCGCCGCCCTGGAGGCCGCGGGGGACGGCGACGTCCTCAGCATCGGCCCGGGGACGTACCGGGAGAACCTCGTGGTACGGCAGGCGGTGACGCTGCGCGCCGTGGACAACGCGGCGGGTCCGGTCAGGATCGCGCCCACGGACGGCATCCCGCTCACCGTGCGCGGCGCCGCGCTCGTCCAGGGACTGCACATCGAGGGGCAGGACTCGGCGGTGCCCGCCGTCCTCGTCGAGGACAGCGCGCCCGAGCTGGAGGGCCTGCGGATCATGACGCGGTCCGCCGTGGGGCTGGAGGTGCGCGGCGGGGCACGGCCCACGGTCCGGGCCGTCACGGTCGACAACGCGGGCGGCCTCGGGATCGCCGTGCTCGCCGGGGCGAGCGGCATCTTCGAGGACTGCGAGGTCGTCGCGGCGGGGCAGTCGGGGATCGTGGTGCGGGACGGGGCGCACCCGCGCCTGGAGCGCTGCCGGGTGCACCACGCCTCGGGGGCCGGTTTCGCCGTGACGGGCGAGGGCAGCGGCCTGGAGGCGATCGGCTGCGAGATCTACGAGATCAAGGGCTCGGCGCTCCAGCTCAGCCAGCGCGGCACCGCGTACCTGACGGACTGCGCGCTGCACCGTACGACGGCGAACGGCGTCACGCTCGACACGGACGCGGTGCTCACGCTCGCCGACTGCCGCCTGCACGACATCCCGGAGAACGCGGTGGACCTGCGCTCGCGCTCGGTCCTGACGCTCACCCGTTCCTCCGTCAGCCGTTTCGGGCGCAACGGCCTGTCGGTGTGGGACCCGGGCACGCGCGTGGACGCCAACCAGTGCGAGATCCACGACTCGACCGGTGACTACCCGGCGGTGTGGGTGAGCGACGGCGCGACGGCGGTGCTCGACTCCTGCCGGGTGCACGACGTGCCGGACGCGCTCTTCGTCCTCGACCGCGGTTCGCGCGTCGACGTCGTCGACAGCGACCTCGCGCAGGTGCGCAACACGGCGGTCTCGGTGAGCGACGGGGCGATCGCCCAGCTCGACGACTGCCGGATCACGAAGGCGTCGACGGGCGCCTGGTTCCGCGACCACGGCAGCGGCGGCACGTTGAGCGGCTGCGCGGTCGCGGACGTGCAGACCGGCGTCATCGTCACGAAGGGGGCCGATCCCGCGGTGGAGCGGTGCACCGTGACGGGGGCCGCCGAGTCGGGGTTCTACGTGTCGGCCGACGGGCGCGGCACGTTCACGTCGTGCAAGGTGAGCGACAGCGCGGGGTACGGCTTCCACCTCATCGGCGGCGACCGCACGACGCTGCGGCGCTGCCGCACCGAGCGGTGCGCGCGCGGCGGTTACGAGATCGCGGAGGGCAACGGCGGCAGTCCGGTCGTCGAGGACTGCGCGAGCGACGAGAGCGCGGCGGCCCCGGCCGCCCCCGCCGCGACGGCCCCGGTGCTGCCGCCGGTGGGCGGCGAGACGCTCGTGCGCGAGACGGCCCCGGTCGGGCTGCTCGGCGGCGTACCCGCGCCTCGGCAGGGGACGACGGCTCCGGAGGGCACGGCCGGGGAGGAACGGCCCGCGCGTACGCCCGAGGACGTCCTCGCCGCGCTCGACGCGCTCGTGGGGCTCGACAGCGTCAAGCGCGAGGTGCGCGCGATGACGGACATGATCGAGGTGGGCAGACGGCGCCAGGCCGCCGGGCTCAAGGCGGCATCGGCCCGCCGCCACCTCGTCTTCACCGGCTCCCCCGGTACCGGCAAGACGACGGTGGCGCGCCTGTACGCGGAGATCCTCGTGGCGCTCGGGGTCCTGGAGAAGGGGCACCTCGTCGAGGTCTCGCGCGTGGACCTGGTCGGCGAGCACATCGGCTCGACGGCGATCCGCACGCAGGAGGCGTTCGGGCGGGCGAAGGGCGGGGTGCTCTTCATCGACGAGGCGTACGCGCTCTCGCCCGAGGACTCGGGGCGCGACTTCGGGCGCGAGGCGATCGACACGCTGGTCAAGCTCATGGAGGACCAGCGCGACGAGGTCGTCGTCATCGTCGCCGGCTACACGGCCGAGATGGAACGCTTCCTCGCGGTCAACCCGGGTGTGGCCTCCCGCTTCTCACGGACCATCACCTTCGGGGACTACGGCCCGGAAGAGCTGCTGCGCATCGTGGAGCAGCAGGCCGAGGAGCACGAGTACGAGCTGGCGGAGGGCACCGGCGAAGCGCTCCTGAAGTACTTCACGGCGATCCCGAAGGACGCGGGTTTCGGCAACGGGCGCACGGCCCGCCAGACCTTCGAGGCGATGGTCGAACGCCACGCGGGGCGGGTGGCGCAGCTCCCGAGCCCGGACACGGCGGACCTGACGCTGCTGTACCCGGAGGACCTGCCGGAGTTGAGGTGAGGGGGCCGGGGCTCTCCCGAGAGTTCGGGGTTTCCCGAGGGGCCGGGGTTTCCTGAAGGTCCGGCTGTGTTGCCGAAGCCATCGCTCACGTGCGGCACGGCTCACGTGGGGCACGCGAGCAGGCGGCCTTCGTGCCCGTTCCCCGGTAGCTCCCCCCCCTCCCCTACGGGCGGGCCGCCGGTCAGGCGCCGGCCGCGCCTCCGGTGGGCTCCGCCTCCTCCGGTGCCGTGCTTGCGCGGTCGGGCTGGCGGGGGACGGGGCCTGTGGGGCGCAGGCGGTGGAGGAGGGCGGCTCGGGCCGTGGCGAAGGCGGGGTCGCAGGGGTAGTCGCCGTGGCCGTGGATCGGCGGCGGGAGGGGCTCGTCGGGGGTGCGGCCGTAGGCGAGGGGGTCGCGGAGGGGGGCGTGGTCGACGCCGGGGACGCGGACGGGGCCGCCGATGGGGTCGGTGGCGCGGTAGAGGTTGGTCCAGCGGTCGACGTCGGTGTGCAGGCCGGTGAGGGCCGTGGGGCCGAAGTGGGCGGGGAACCAGCGGCCGTAGAGGCGTTCGAGCGGGGAGCCGTAGGTGAGGAGGGCGATCCTGCCGCGGACCTGCGGCGGCAGTTGCCAGGCCGCGGCGGCGGCGAGCACGCTGCCCTGGGAGTGGCCGGAGAGGACGAGCCTCCCCCCGGTGCGCGCGGTCCACGTCGCCATGCGCCACGTCAGGTCGGGGACGGCCCGCTCGGCGTAGCAGGGCGGCGCGAAGGGGTGCGCGGCGCGCGGCCAGAACGTACCGACGTCCCACAGGATGCCGATCGTGCGGCGGGCGTGCGGATCGCGGTAGGCGCGGCGGCCGAAGGCGAGGAAGAGCAGCGCGGCGAGTCCGGTGAGCCAGGAGCCGAGCGCCTGGCAGGTCTGCGCGAGACCGTGCACGGCGGCGGGCAGTCCGGTCGTCGCCTCCCCCGGCACCTCGCCGCTCGTCCAGGCCCCGACGAGCGCCACGGCGCCGAGGAGCAGGGTCCCGGCCGCGCCGAGGCCGAGGAGGGCGGGCGCGCGGTCGGTGAGCGCGGCGGCGGCGCGGGTGAGGGCGATGGCGCGGGTACGGGCCTCGTCGTGCCGTACGCCGGGGTAGTCCGCTTCGACCCGCGCGGCTCCGGCGCGGGCGCGGCGCCACGTGGCGATGCCGAGCCTCGCGGCGAGCAGGAGCAGGAGGAGCAGCATCGGCGGGAGCACGGCGGCCTGCCAGGAGAGCAGGACCGGCGGTCCCGGCAGCGGACTCGTACCCTCGCCCGGGGTCGCCGGGCCGTCGAGCCAGTCGGCGACGCGCTGGGCGAGGCCGCCGGTGAGGACACCGCCGAGAGCGCAGGCGAGGAGGGCGGTCGCGGGGCCCCCGTAGCCGCGCAGCGCTGTGCGCAAGTCGGGGGCGCTGCGGTGCAGGAGGGCGGCGACGGCCGCGAGGGCGAGGACGAGGAGCCCTTGGGTGAGGGTGAGGACGCGGAAGAGGGCGTCCCCGGGGAGGGTGCCGGTGGAGCGGTCGGCCGGGCGGTCGGCGAGGGCGTAGCCGAGGGTCGCGAGGAGGAGGACCAGGGAGGCGAGTGGCAGGGCGCGGACGGTGAGGCGGTCGAGGGTGAGGTCGAGGCGCCGTTCGCTGCGGCCACGGCGGCAGACGGCGGCGAGGACGAGCACGCCGAGGACGGCGCAGAGGCCGCACAGGAGGCGCCCGGCGAGGACGGGACCGTCGTGCGCGGCGTCCTGCGCGGTGACGGCCGTGCCGACAGCCGCGGCGACGGTGAGGAGCGCCGCGGCGGTGTGCGCGGCGCGCAGCCTGGCGACGATGCGGCGGCCGTACCAGAAGCCGGGGCGGGCGAGGGCGGGCGTGTCGCGCGGGACCTTCGCGTCATGGGCGGGGGCCGTCGCGGTGGCCCCGGCGTCGGGCGCGGACCCGGTGTCGTCCGTCGCGGCGGGAAGCGGTCGCTGGTTCTCGTACGCGCTCCAGGTCTTGTGCGCGAGGAACCAGAGGAGCAGGACGAGCGCGGCGGGGACGAGCGCGGCGAGGGCGAGGCGGCGGCCGGGCTGGGTCCACCAGTCGCCAGGTGAGGTGTGCGGGGAGAGGAAGCCGAGCCAGGCGCGGCCCTCGGCGCAGGCGGCGGTGCCCGCGCACTGCCAGGCGGTGAGGTCGAGGGCGACCTCGCAGGCGGCGGCGACCAGGAGGACGGTGAGGCTGAGGCCGAGGAGGCGGACGAGCGCCCCGTACAGGCGCACGAGACGCGGGCGGCGCAGGGCGCGCGGGCGCATCCAGTGGGCGAGGTTGACGACCATGAAGGGAAGGAGGAGGAGCCACAGGGCGCGGCTCGCGTCTCCGGAGGTGAGGTTGCACCAGACGTACGCCTCCTGGACGGGCGCGTCCGCCTCGGGCCTGGGCGCCCGGGAGGCGTCCTCGCGTGGGGGTGCGGCGTCGTGTGGAGCTGCGTCCGCACGTGGCGGTACGTGCTCGCCGGGAGGCGCGTCCTCCTCGCGCGGTGGCGCGTCCTTCGCGCGGCGGTAGAGGGCGGCCGTGTCGTCACCTGCGACGCGGACCGTGTGCGGATCGTCGAGCATCTCGGCGGGGGTGGTGCCCCCGACTCCGTGGACCAGCAGTTCGAGGGCGGGCTGCTCCCCCGGGGCGGACTGCACGCGCGGTTCTCCCTGTGAACGGACGGGCGGGCGGGGCGGGTTCTCGTACGGGGGCGGCGGGCGAAGGTGTGGCGTACGGGACGGGTGGGGCGGGTGCGCTCGGCGTACCGTACCCCCGCCGCGTGACCGGCGAACGGCTGTCCCGGCCCGTACGGGACTGTCATGTCCCCTCCGAGCATGGCGGGGCGGGGGCCCGCCCGGAAGGGGTCGGGCGCAGAGTCCCCCGGTCGGGTGACGCGGCGCCGGGAACCGCCCCGCCGGGGCGGCCTCGCCGACGTGGGAGGATGACGGGGGCGCCACGGCGGGAGCCGGGAGCGCCGGAGCACGGCGGGGGTGTCCCCACGCTCCGTCGCGCGGTGCGGAACGGGGCAGGGGACCACAGCAGCGGAAGGACCGGGCGGACGTGAGCGAAAACCTGAACCTCCTCGCCGAGCAGCGCCGGGCCGTCATCCTCGACGAGGTGCGGCGGCGCGGCGGCGTGCGGGTCAACGAGCTGACGAAGCGGCTCGGTGTCTCGGACATGACGGTGCGCAGGGATCTCGACGCGCTCGCCCGGCAGGGGGCGGTGGAGAAGGTGCACGGCGGCGCGGTGCCGCCCGCCGAGGCGAGCAGCCACGAGCCGGGCTTCGAGGCGAAGTCGGGCCGGGAGCAGGGCGCGAAGGAGAGCATCGCGCGCGTGGCCGCCGAACTCGTCGCGCCAGGGACGGCGATCGCGCTCTCGGGCGGCACCACGACGTACGCGCTCGCCCAGCGGCTCGTGGAGGTGCCGGAGCTGACGGTGGTGACGAACTCGGTGCGGGTGGCCGATGTCTTCCACCGGGCGCACGAGGGGCGGCAGGGCCGGGCGACGGTCGTGCTGACGGGTGGGGTGCGCACGCCCTCGGACTCGCTCGTGGGCCCGGTGGCCGACGCCGCGATCGCCTCGCTCCACTTCGATCTGCTCTTCCTCGGGGTGCACGGCATATCCGCGCGCGCCGGACTGTCGACGCCGAACCTCGCGGAGGCGGAGACGAACCGGCGGCTCGTGGCGGCGGCCCGGCGCGTGATCGTCGTCGCGGACCACACCAAGTGGGGGACGGTGGGGCTGAGTTCCTTCGCGCCGCTGAGCGCGGTGGACACGGTGGTGACGGACGAGGGCCTGCCGCGGGAGGCACGCGAGGAGCTGGCGGAGCGGGTGGAAGCGGTGCTGGTGGCGGACGCCCCGCCCGTGGTCTGAGCCACGGAGTCGGCGCCGACGGCCCACGGCCCCCCTCCCGGACGCGGACTGGCCCGGGGCCCGGACGGAAGGCGGGCGGCCCGGGGCCCGGACGGAAGGCGGGCGGCCCGGGGTCCAAACGGAAGACGGGCGCCGCACGAGTCCGTCACCGCCTCCCGGGGCCCTTGCGGGAGATCGCTCGGCTCAGCTCGCCGGGCCGCTCGGCCACGTACCGCTCGCGAGGAAGGTCTCCAGGGTCGCGGTGTACGGGGTGATGTCGAGGCCCTGCGCGGCGAGCCATTCGTCCGCGTAGTACTTGTCGAGGTACCGCTCGCCCGGGTCGCACAGGAGGGTGACGACGCTGCCGCGTTCGCCGTGCGCGACCATCTCGGCGACGATGCGCAGGGCGCTCCACAGTCCGGTCCCCGTGGAGCCGCCCGCCTTCCGGCCGAGGACGCGTTCGAGGAGGCGCACGGCGGCGATGCTCGCGGCGTCGGGCACCTTCATCATGCGGTCCACGGCGCCGGGCACGAAGCTCGGTTCCATCCGGGGGCGTCCGATGCCCTCGATGCGCGAGGCGCGGTCGCTCACCGCCCCGGGGTCGTGCTGGGTCCAGCCCTCGTAGAAGCAGGAGAAGTCGGGGTCGGCGACGCAGACGCGGGTGTCGTGGCGCATGTAGTGCACGTAGCGGCCGAGGGTCGCCGAGGTGCCGCCGGTGCCCGCCGTGGCGACGATCCAGGCGGGTTCGGGGTAGCGCTCCTCGCGAAGCTGCTGGTAGATCGACTCGGCGATGTTGTTGTTGCCGCGCCAGTCGGTGGCGCGTTCCGCGTACGTGAACTGGTCCATGTAGTGGCCGCCGGTCTCCGCCGCGAGCCGGGCCGACTCCGCGTAGACCGTCCGGGGATCGTCGACGAAGTGACATCGCCCGCCCTGGAACTCGATGAGCCGGCACTTCTCGCGGCTCGTGGAGCGGGGCATGACGGCGATGAAGGGGACCCCGATGAGGCGGGCGAAGTACGCCTCCGAGACGGCGGTGGAGCCGCTGGACGCCTCGACGACGGGCGCCCCCGGCCTGATCCAGCCGTTGCACAGCGCGTAGAGGAAGAGCGAGCGGGCGAGGCGGTGCTTGAGGCTCCCGGTGGGGTGCGTGGACTCGTCCTTGAGGTAGAGATGCACGTCCCAGTGGGCGGGGAGCGGGAAGCGGAGGAGGTGGGTGTCTGCGCTGCGGTTGGCGTCGGCCTGCACCTGCCGGACGGCCTCCTTGAGCCAGGCCCGGTAGGAGGGATCGCTCCGGTCGGCGTCGAGGGTGCGGGCCGGGACCTCGGGGGTGCGCGCCGGGGCGTCGGGGGTGTGCGCCGGGGGGCCGGGGCGGTTCTGCTCGGGGGTGGGCACGACGCCGCTCCAGTGGAATGGGCGCGGGAGGCCGCGCGCGGGCTGATGAGGCCCGATTCTAGACCTCCTCGCACCACTTCTCACCTGCATAAACACCTCTTTGAGGGGCCGAAGCACAAGCTTGGGGGCACACGCTCTGCGGGTGGGAGCACGACGGGCTCACGGGGACGTCGGCGGTGCGCGCGGGGGCTCGTCGAGGGGCGTACGGGTGCGCCCGCGCGCGCTCCCGGTGGGGGTGCCGGGCCCTGGTGCGGGGCCTCGGGCCCGTGCAGACTGCACCACGGACGCGCGCCCCGTGGCCACAGCCGACGGGGCTCGCCGCGCGTTCTGCGAGGGGGCGAGTGGTGGTACGGGTCGTGGCGACGAGTTGCGGGGGCGGTTGCCCCGGGTCACCCTGGACACACCTCACTCTGGGTCCACCGGCGATGACGCTGTGAACCAGCCGCCGTACCGGTCCCCCTGTACGTCGGCGGGAGTGCGAACCGCCGGCCGCGAGCATCGTCTTCTTCCGGACTCACCTCGGGGAGTGACAGCCGTGATCAGCCAGCCCAGCAGGCACTGCGCGGTGGAGCTTCAGGCCCTGCCGTCGCGGATCGGTCAGGTCCGCAGAATCGTGTCCGCCCAGTTGCGTTACTGGCATCTCGACGCCTTGATCGACCAGGCGACCCTCGGGGTGACCGAATTGCTCACCAACGTGCACCGGCACGCGAAACCGGACAAGACCTGTTCCGTCGAGATCGAGTTCCTGCTCGGGGTGCTCACGGTCTCGGTGCGCGACCGCGACCCGAAGTTCCCCGAGTTGCGCCGGGCGCCGGACACGGAGACGTGCGGACGCGGCCTCGCGCTCGTCGCGGCGGTCAGCGAGAGCTGGGGCGTGCGCCCCGACGAGCGCGGCAAGGTCGTGTGGTTCACGCTCGCCGCCGCCGAGGAGGCGGCCCCGGCCCCCGCCGTGACGCCGCACCGCCGGTACGGGGCGGGCGCGGAACCGTTCGCGGAGGTGCGGGCGGAGGAGCGCGCGGGACGGCGGGGGGTGCGGGCGGTGGGAGTGGGCTGAGAGAGTTCCGCCCGCCCGTTCCGGACCTGTGCCCCGCGATCCGCCTCTCGACCGCGGCGCACAGGCCGGAGCCCGGACCAACTCCGTGCCGCGCGCGCCGTTCTGACGGGTCAGGAGCCGGTCTCGCACGCATCGGCCCCGTCCGACCGCCACCCGCGAGGGCATGGGCGCTCCGGTTCAGCCGTTCAGCGCGGCCAGGGGATCGTCCAGGACCGGTTGCCACGCCAGTTCGGCGGCGCCGACGAGGCTGCCGCGGTCGAGGGCGGTGGCGAGGACGGGGACGCTGCCGCTGCGGCCCCACAGGCTGCGGTCCGCGATCACGGCGTGCAGGCGCTCGGGTGCCACCGCGAGGAGTGTGCGGTGGAGGCCGCCGAGGAGGATGCGGTCGGGGTTGAGGATGTTGACGAGGCCCGCGAGACCGAGGCCGAGGCGGTCGGTGAGCGTTTCGACGGCGGCGCGCACGGCGGGGTCCTCCCCGTGCGCGGTGACGAGGTCCTGCGCCTCGCGGAGCTGGGAGTCGCCGGGGGTGCGGCCGAGCGCGAGGAGGAAGGCGCGCGGATCGGTCTCGACGTCGAGGCAGCCCCGCGAGCCGCAGTAGCAGGGGTGTCCCCCGGGCCGTACGACGAGGTGCCCGACTTCCAGGGCCAGTCCCGAACTGCCGGTGTGGGGGCGCCCGTCCACGACGAGCGCGCCCCCGACGCCGCGGTGGCCGGTCGCGACGACGAGCAGATGGCGGGCGCCGCGCCCGGCGCCGTGGCGGTGCTCGGCGAGCGCCATGAGGTTGATGTCGTTGCCCGCGAACGCGGGGACGTCGAGGCCCGCGGCGCGCACCTGCGCGGCGAAGATGTCGCCTACGGGGGCACCGGCGGGCCAGGCGACGTGCAGCGGGTTGAGCGCCGTGCCCTCGGGTTCGGCGACGGCGGACGGCACGGCGAGACCGGCGCCCACGCAGCGTCTTCCGGTGTCGCGCAGCAGCGCGAGGCCCGCGGCGACGACGGAGCCGAGCACGTCCGCCGGATCGGCACCGACCATCTCGCAGCCGGGCGAGGTCGCGACGAGCCGCCCGCCCAGGCCGACGAGGGCGGCGCGGTAGCCGTCCGCGTGCACCTGCGCGGCGAGGACGACAGGGCCCTCCGGGTCGAGCGCGAGCCGGTGGGAGGGGCGGCCGTGCGAGCCCGCGGGGGCCGCGGGGCGTGCGTCGACCCTGATCAGCCCGAGCGATTCCAGCTCGGCGGCCACAGCGCCCGCGGTGGCGCGCGTGACCCCCAGCGCGGAGGTGAGGACGGCGCGGGTGGGGGCGCGACCGGTGTGGACCAGTTCGAGCGCGGGGCCGAGCGCGCCGCGTCCGCGCTCCAGCCGGGTCCGCTCCCCCGGAGTCCGCTCGCCCCGGGCACGTCCCGCGGCGGCGCCGTCCACCCGCGCGTCGTCCGGGGTACGGGCCGCTGCCTCCTTGCCGTTCATGTCGGCGAGTCTGTCATGCCCTGTCACCCGCGCACCCCGCCCCACCTGTGCTCTACCGCCCCGCGCTCAGCCGGGCAGGCCCGTCACGCGCAGCGTGAGGTTGAGCCGCCCCCGGGCCAGGCCGTCGCCCGGGTCCCCGGTGCCGGGGCGGACCTTGGGGACACCGTGGTAGACGAAGCGGGACGGGCCGCCGAAGACGAGGAGGTCCCCGGACTCCAGCTCGATGTCCTGCCACGGCCTGCCCCGCGTCTCGGTGTTGCCGAGGCGGAAGACGCACGTGTCACCGATGCTCAGCGAGACGACGGGCGCGGAGGCGCGCTCCTCCTTGTCCTGGTGCATCCCCATCGTGGCGCCGGGTCCGTAGTGGTTGACGAGGGCGACGTCCGGCTCGTACCGCGCGGCGGCCTCCTCGTCGTCGTACGCGGCGGCGATCGCGCGGCGGCCGAGGTCGGCGAGCCAGGCGGGCAGTGCCAGGACGGGGGCGCCGTTGACGTCGTCGGCGGTGCGGCTGTAGCGGTACGGGAGCCAGTGGCGGCCGAGGCACAGGCTGTCCACCGACATGACACCACCGCGCGGCAGCCGCGCCCTGCGCATCGGCACGGGTCCGCGCGCCCAGTCCCGGCACGCCTCGACGAGCGCGCGACGGCTCTCGGGCGGCAGCCAGTCCGGGACGTGGACGGCGCCCGGGGCGAGCGTGGTGCGGGAGCGCGGCAGGAGCGTGGCCATGAACTCCATGCTCGCACCCGGGTACGACAGCGGGTCCGCTCCGCAATGGGCCGAGGGGGAGGCGGGTGGGTGGCGCGGTGTCCGGGAGCGGGCCCACCCCGGCGCGTACCGCCGCACGCCCCCCGCGATGCGCCCCTCTGCACCCCTTGTGAGCCGCCCGCACCCCCCGTACGCTGATTTTGTGTCGCTATTGAACAAAGTAGGTACGCGCTCGGGCCGCGCGCGCACCGTCGTCGCCGACGGCTCCCCCGGCTCCCTCCTGCGGCTGCGCGCCGCGATCACCGTCTTCTTCGCGCTCGACGGTTTCGTCTTCGCGGGCTGGGTGGTGCGCATCCCGGCCATCAAGGAGCAGACGCACGCGTCGGCGAGCGCGCTCGGCCTCGCCCTGCTCGGGGTCTCGGCCGGAGCGATCGTGACGATGGCGCTCGTGGGGCGCGCGTGCCGGCACTTCGGGAACCACCCCGTCACGGCCGTGTGCGCCGTGCTCGTCTCGCTCGCGATCGCGCTGCCGCCGCACATGCACACGGCCTGGTCGCTCGGCGCGGTGCTGCTCGTCTTCGGGATCGGGTACGGCGGTATCAACGTCGCGATGAACAGCGCGGCCGTGGACCTCGTGAACGCCCTCGGACGCCCCGTCATGCCGAGTTTCCACGCGGCGTTCAGCCTGGGCGGGATGCTCGGCGCGGGTCTCGGCGGTCTCGTCGCCTCGCACCTGTCCCCCTCCTGGCACCTCGCGATGCTCGCGGTGATCGGCCTCCTCGTGACCGCCGCGACCACCCCGACCCTGCTGCGGCACCGCGCCCCCGGCACCCCCGCCCCGTCCCGCCCCGCCAAACTCGCCCCGGAGGCCGGCCTGGCGGAGCCGTCCGGCGGCACGGCCGCGAAGGCCCCGGCGCACGGCAAGATCACCGGGGTCGTCGTCATCCTCGGCGTGGTCGCGCTCTGCTCCTCGTACGGGGAAGGGGCGATGGCCGACTGGGGGGCGCTCCACCTCGACCAGGACCTCGACGCGAGCGCCGGAACGGCCTCGGCCGGGTACTCGCTCTTCGCGCTCGCCATGATGATCGGGCGGCTCTCGGGAACGACGCTCCTCGAACGGATCGGCCCGACCACCACGGTCGTGGGCGGCGCGTTCGTCTCCGCGGCGGGGATGCTGATCGCCGCGCTCGCGCCGACGCTGTGGCTCGCGCTCGTCGGCTTCACCGTCATGGGCCTCGGCGTCGCGAACATCTTCCCGGCCACGATCGGCCGCGCGGGCACCATCGCCGGCCCCTCGGGCGTGGCCACCGCGTCGACGCTCGGCTACGGCGGTCTTCTCCTCGGCCCCCCGGTCATCGGGTTCATGGCCGACTGGTTCTCGCTGCCGACCGCGCTCCTCAGCGTCTCGGTCCTCGCGGCGCTGGCGGGTGTCGTCGCGTGGACGACGCGGCGGGCGGGCGAGGCCCCCGCGCCACAGGCGGCGGCGGAGACGGCCTGAGCCCCGCGGGCCCGGGTGCCACGAGCCCCCGCGGGCGACCCGGCCCGCCCTCCTGCGGGACGAGCCGGGTCGCCCCATCCCGCGTCAGCCCCGCGCGCCCGCCCCCGTCCCGTCCGGGGTCTCCTCCGGTGCCGCGTCGGCGGCAGGGTTCGGCTCGCGGCCCGATGCGGAGGCGCCGCGCTTCCTCGGCTGCGGGTCGAGACGCTGGAGGGCGCGGTTGGCGAGCGGGTGGTTGCGGACGAGTTCGGCGAGGGTGAGGGAGCCGCGCGTGATGCGCGCGAAGGCGTTCCACGCCGGGCGCACGGTGGTGAGCGCGGTGTGGAAGAGGCCGGGGCGGCGCTCGAAGATGCCGAGCAGGCGGCGGCCGACCGCCATCTCGACGCCGAGCCCGGCCTTGATGGCGAAGGCGTAGTTGAGGGCCTGGCGGCGGGCGTCGACCGCGTCGTGCGCCTCGGAGACCCGTACCGCCCACTCGCCCGCGAGACGGCCAGAGCGCAGCGCGAAGGAGATGCCCTCGCGGGTCCACGGCTCCAGGAGCCCCGCCGCGTCACCGGCGACGAGGACCCGGCCGCGCGAGAGCGGCGAGTCCTCAGTGCGGCAGCGCGTCAGATGACCGCTGGAGACCTTCGGTTCGAAGCCCGCGAGGCCGAGGCGGCCGACGAAGTCCTCCAGGTACCGCTTGGTGGCCGCACCCTCGCCGCGCGCGGAGATGACGCCGACCGTGAGGGTGTCCCCCTTCGGGAAGACCCAGCCGTAGCTTCCCGGCAGCGGGCCCCAGTCGATGTGCACGCGGCCCTTCCAGTCGGCGGCGACGGTCTCGGGCACGGGAATCTCCAGTTCGAGGCCCAGGTCGACCTGGTCGAGCTTGACGCCGACGTGCGCTCCTATCCGGCCCGCGCTGCCGTCCGCGCCGACGACCGCCCGCGCGAGCAGCGTCTCACCGCCCTGGAGGACGAGCGCGACCGTGCGCCGGTCGGGCACCGCGGGGCCGTGCTGCTCGACGCGCTGCACGACGGCCCCGGTGCGCAGTTCGGCGCCCGCCTCCCGCGCGGCCTCGACGAGCCCGAGGTCGAACTCGGGCCTGTTGACGAGGCCGAAGAGCATGTGCCTGGCCTTGCGGGTGCGCTGGTACTTGCCGTCGAGGCTGAAGGTGACGGCGTGCACCCGGTCCTGGAGCGGCAGGTCGAAGCCGGGCGGCAGGCTGTCCCTGGAGGGCCCGATGATGCCGCCGCCACACGTCTTGTACCTCGGCAGCCCGGCCTTTTCGAGGAGCAGGACGCGCCGCCCCGTGACGGCCGCCGCGTAGGCCGCCGAGGCTCCGGCGGGACCCGCGCCGACCACCACCACGTCCCACACCCGTGAGGTGGCCGCCGAGTCCTGAGCTGTGTTGTCGCTGCTCACGATGTGCTTCCGCTCCCCATCCCGCTGTTGACTGCTGTGCGTGACCCCGGTTTCCCGGGCATCCTACGGCCGGGCGGCAGGTGGTCCGGCTGTGGGAGTATCGAGAGATCGTTCGCCGTGCACACACCCGCGCGCGAGCCGTCGGGATGTCCGTGAAGTCCCTTACGGGACTGTACGGAGAACCCGGTGCTACCGCTACAACGTCGCAGTCCCCTGGAGGGTGCCCATGTCGCCGAATCCGTCGGCCGAATCCGCCGCAGCGAACCCGCTCGCGGAGTCCGTCGCCTCGTTGATACCGCACGCCCAGGAGGAACTGGCGGAGCTGGTGGCCTTCCGTTCCGTCGCCGATTTCGAGCTGTTCCCGCGCTCCGAGTCCGAGGGCGCGGCGCGCTGGGTCGCGGACGCGCTGCGCGCGGAGGGCTTCGAGGACGTCGCCCTTCTCGACACGCCGGACGGCACCCAGTCGGTGTACGGCAGGCTCGCGGGCCCGGAGGGCGCGCCGACGGTGCTGCTCTACGCGCACTACGACGTCCAGCCTCCGCTCGACGAGGAGGCGTGGCGGACACCGCCGTTCGAACTGACGGAGCGCGACGGGCGCTGGTACGGGCGCGGTGCGGCCGACTGCAAGGGCGGCGCCCTCATGCACCTCCTCGCGCTGCGCGCCCTCAAGGCGAACGGCGGTGTGCCCGTCACGGTGAAGTTCATCGCCGAGGGCTCCGAGGAGCAGGGCACGGGCGGCCTGGAGCGGTACGCGGAGGAACACCCCGAACTGCTGCGCGCCGACACGATCGTCATCGGCGACTCGGGCAACTTCCGGGTGGGCCTGCCGACCGTGACGACCACGCTGCGCGGCATGACGATGGTGCGGGTCTCGGTCGACACGCTCGCGGGGAACCTGCACTCGGGCCAGTTCGGCGGTGCGGCGCCCGACGCGCTCGCGGCGCTCGTGCGCGTCCTGGACTCGCTGCGCGCCGAGGACGGCTCGACGGCCGTCGACGGGCTCGCCGCGGACGCGGAGTGGGACGGACTCCAGTACGCCGAGGCGGATTTCCGGGCGGACGCGAAGGTCCTCGACGGCGTCGACCTGATCGGTTCGGGAACGGTCTCCGACCGGATCTGGGCGCGGCCCGCCGTGACGGTGCTCGGTATCGACTGCCCGCCGGTCTCGGGTGCCACGCCGTCCGTGCAGGCGGCGGCGCGCGCCCTCGTCAGTCTGCGGGTGGCGCCGGGGCAGGACGCGGTGAAGGCGACGGAGCTGCTGACGGCGCACATCGAGCGGCACACGCCGTGGGGCGCGCGCGTGACGGTGGAACAGGTCGGCCAGGGCCAGCCGTTCCGCGCGGACACGACGAGCCCGGCGTACGGGGCGATGGCGCGCGCGATGGCCGTCGCGTACCCGGGCGAGGAGATGCAGTACGCGGGGCAGGGCGGCTCGATCCCGCTGTGCAACACGCTGGCGGGGCTGTACCCGGAGGCGGAGATCCTGCTCATCGGGCTGAGCGAGCCCGAGGCGCAGATCCACGCGCCGAACGAGAGCGTGTCGCCGCGGGAGCTGGAGCGGCTGGCGGTCGCGGAGGCGGTCTTCCTGACGGAGTACGCGACGGACGGGCGGTGAGCTGAGGGGTATGCGGCGAGGCGGCGCCGCGCGCCCACGGGGCGGGCGGCGCCGCCTCGCCTGCGTGGGGCGGGCGGTGCGGGGCTGTTCCGTGCCCGTGCCCGGCGCTCAGCCCTGAGCGTAGCGGCGTGTGAAGCCGGGCCGGGTGGCGCACGTTCGGGGCATGGAAACCTTGACGATACGGCCCGGCCTGCACGTCTTCCGCTTCGCGGTGGGGCAGGCGTATCTGTGGCACGAGCGGGACGGGGACGGCGCGCTGACCCTGGTGGACGCGGGCCCGGTGGGCGCGGGCGAGCGGATCGCCGAGGGCATACGGGGCCTGGGGCTCGACCCCGCCCGTCTCGAACGCGTCGTGCTCACGCACGCGCACGAGGACCACTGCGGCGGGGCGGCGGAGCTGGCCCGCGCGTACGGGGCCGAGGTGGTCGCGCACCGCTGGGAGGCCCCGTACGTACGCCACGAGACGCCGCTGCCGCCACCGGTGCTGATCGAGGAGGAGCTGCCGATCTGGGAGGCGACGCGCGGTCTGCCGCCCGCCCCGCCGACGCGTGTGGACCGGCTGGTGGACGACGGCGACCCGCTCCCCTTCGGCGGCGGCGCGCGGATCGTGCACACGCCCGGCCACACCCCGGGCAGCATCGCGGTCCATCTGCCGCTGCACGGCGTCCTGTTCACGGGCGACTCGGTCGCGGTGACGGACCGGGTCCGCCTCGGCGTCTTCCACATCGACCGCGAGGCGGCCCGTTCCTCCCTCCGGCGCCTGTCGGTCCTGGCCCCGGAGGTGCTGTGCCCGGGGCACGGCGAAACGGTGACGGAGGGCGCGGCGGCGGCACTGGTGCGCGCGGCGCAGCGGGACGGGGAGTTGTAGGGGGCGAATCGCGGGGGCCCTGGGTCAGTCCGTCAGCGGGGTTCCGCGTTCCAGGTAGGCGATCGTCCCGGTGCGCCTTGCCCGCAGCGCCCAGCGCAGCCGCGCGTAGCGGACCGGGGGGAGGAGTTTCGCCGCCTCCTCCTCCGTGACGAAGCGCCAGTCGCGCAGCTCCGGGCCCGGGAGGGCCAGTGAGGCGTGGGCCGCTTCGGGGAGGCGTCCGCCGTCGAAGAGGAGGCGCATGCCCCCGAAGCCGGGGGGCGCCGGGGGTTCCCAGTCGACGACGAGGAGGTGGAGCGTGCCGCGCAGCCTGATGCCCGTCTCCTCCTCGACCTCGCGCAGGCCCGCGAGCGAGGGCGCCTCCCCGCGTTCGACGACGCCGCCGGGGAACTCCCAGCCGGGCTTGTACGTCGGGTCGACGAGGAGGAAGCGGCCGGTCTCGTCGAAGAGGAGCACCCCCGCCGCGAGGGTTTCGGCGGTGGGTTCGGCGGTCTGCACGATCGGGCAGGCGGGCAGGGCTCCGGAGGCGAGCAGTCCGGCGAGCGCCTCGGCCGTGGGGCGCGGGCCGCCCGGGTCGGCGGGGAGGGGGTGGGCGTCGGCGGCGAGCCACTCCGCGAGCGCCGTCGCGTAGGCAGTCGTACGGGCCGGTGTCGCGGTGCCGTTGACGCTCGCGGGGCGGGTGCGCGTCGCCGTGGTGGCGAGGTGGTCCCCCTGCGCCGCTTCGACCCGTACCGTCTCGGTCCGTACCGGCTCCGCCCACGCGTGCAGGATCGTTTCGTCAGCCTCGACCCGCACATGGTGCACAGCGATCGCGCGCGAGGCGAGGCGGCCGAAGAGGTGGTCGCGCCGCTCCTGCGCGTACAGCGGCAGCGGCACCACGAGCACGCCGCCCATCTCGTCGAGCAGCGCCGCCGCCGTCTCGACGAACAGACGGCGCCACAGCGGCAGGTCGAGCGGATCGCTCCCCTCGGGCGGCGGCACCGGGAGCCGCGCGAGGAGGTCGCGCGGGTCGAAGAGCGTGCTGTCCGCCAGGACGGCGGACACCTCGCGGGCCACCGCCCGCACCGCCGCACCCGACGCCCCGTTGATCCAGACGATCACGGTCCCCCCTCTCTTCGTGGCCCCCTGTGGCTTGCCCGGTCCGCATAGGAGCGAAAACCCCGCGCGCGCAACCACCCGCGCGGGGGCACGCGGCGGCGGGTGACGACCCGTTTCGGGGGCATACGCCTTGGCACGGACGGACAAGGGCACGGCTCACGGGCGGAGGTGCGCCATGACGCACACACAGGTACTGGATCGCTTCCCGGCGGGCGGCCCGCGCGGCAGCTGGCCGGCGGAGGAGCGGGCGGCGCGGGAACGGGCGGCGGGCAGGGCGGCGACGGTCGTCATGGATCTCGCCTCTGACGACTACCTCGTGGTGGTCGAGACGGGCGAGGCGGCCGGGACGCTCGCGGCCTGACGGACGGCGCGGGCCGGAGGGGCGCGCGGGGTCACGACCCGGATGTGCGCGCCCCCAGGGGGCGTGGAGCGGTGTGCGGGGCGCGAGTGGAAGCGCGGGGGCGCACCGGCGCACGCCACGGGGCGCGCGTCGCGCTCCGGGCGTGTGCCCTGGTCGGCGCGGCGGTCACGACCGTACCGCGTGTCCCACGGGAGGCGGATGTTTTCTCCGATATCGCCCGAACGGCCCTCACGCACGGCAATCTGTCCCTCGCGGACTGTTCCCTTTCAACGCGAGGACGCACCATGTCTCAGGTTCCCGACGCGCCCCTTGGCATCGGCACCGGCCCGCTCAGCGCAGCGCTTCAGGAGGAACTCGCCCATCTGTGGCGGGACCTCGACGACGCGCGGCACGGAGCAGTGAACGGTTACTGGTCGATGCGCTGCGACTGGCTCGTGAGCCGTATCAAGCGGATCACGCCGCTCGTCGGCCCGACCCCTTATCAGCACATCCAGACCCCGCTCCTGGAACAGGGCATCTACCAGCGGGTCCACGCCGAACTCGGGATGCCCGCGCCGGTGGACATGGACGAGGTGGCGGCCCGTCACGACACCGAGGAGGCGCTGCCGACGAGCACGCGCTGACGGAACCGGGGAGCCGGGGCCGGATGTCCCGGCCTCCCGTCGAAGCGTCTCTCACCGTCCGGTCGAGTCATGCCTCGACGTCCGGTCGAGCCACGTGCGGCGGCGTGGCGGGCCCGCCCCACGCCCGTCCCGGTACGGGCCCCGGCCCTACGCCCGTCCCGGTACCGGCCGCTCGGCCCCGTACCGCTCGGTCCCCTCCTGCTCCGGCCCCTGCCGCTCAGGCTCCCGTGCCGCCGAAGTGCCGCAGCGCGCCCGCCGCGGCGCCCACGAGACCCGCGTCCGTGCCCATCTGGGCGGGGACGACCTCCAGGCCCTGGACGAAGGAGAGCGTCGCGTACTCCTTGAGCGCGGCGCGCAGCGGCGTGAAGAGGAGGTCCCCCGCCTTCGCGACGCCGCCGCCGATGACGGCGATGTCGATCTCGACGAGTGTCGCCGTCGCGGCGATCGAGGCGGCGAGCGCCTGCGCCGCGCGGTCGAAGGAGGCGCGGGCGATCCGGTCGCCCGCGCGCGCGGCGGCGGCGACCCCGGCCGCGGTCGCGTCGCCGTCCGTCCCGGGCTCCCAGCCGTCGGCGAGGGCGCGGCGGGCGATGTTGGGGCCGCTCGCGATCCGCTCGACGCAGCCCCGGCCCCCGCACGGGCACAGGTCCCCGTCGAGGTCCACGCTGATGTGACCGATGTGCCCGGAGTTGCCCGTGGGCCCCGGGTGCACCTGGCCGCCGATGACGAGTCCGCCGCCGACGCCGGTCGAGACGACCATGCACAGCGCGTTGTCGTGGCCGCGCGCCGCCCCCTGCCAGTGCTCGGCCGCGGCGATCGCGACGCCGTCCCCGACGAGAGTCACCGGGAGGTCCCCCGTCGCCTCGCGCACGCGCGCGACGAGCGGGAAGCCGCGCCAGGCGGCGACGTTGACCGGGCTGACGGTGCCCTCGCTCGCGTCCACGGGCCCCGCGCTGCCGATCCCGACCGCCCGCACGGCGTCCCAGTCGGACGCCTTCCTGAGTTCGCCGAGGACCCCGGACACGGCACCCATGACCGTCTCGCCGTCCTCCTTGGCGGGCGTCGGCCGCTGGGCGCGCGCGAGGATGCCTCCCCGCCCGTCGATCAGGGCGCCGGCGATCTTGGTGCCGCCGATGTCGAGCGCGGCGACGAGGTCCGTGTGCATAGGAGTCCGTATCTTCCTGGTGAAAGCGAGGAGACAGGGCGAGGGTCATTCTGTCCCCGATCATTCTCTCCCCGGACTGACAACGTTGTCTAGGTTCTATGCTCAACGCCACGGACTCCCGACCAGACAGGACCCTCTCGTGGCACAGACCACCCGCCGACCTGCCCCGCGCTACGGCAACCGCCCGACGATGAAGGATGTCGCGGCGCGGGCGGGCGTGGGACTCAAGACGGTCTCGCGGGTGGTGAACGACGAGCCGGGCGTCACCCCCGACACCGAGCGACGGGTGCGGGAGGCGATCGCGGCGCTCGGTTTCCGCCGGAACGACAGCGCGCGGGTGCTGCGCAAGGGCCGCACGGCGAGCGTCGGTCTCATCCTGGAGGATCTCGCCGACCCCTTCTACGGGCCGCTGAGCCGCGCGGTGGAGGAGGTGGCGCGCGCGCACGGCGCCCTGCTCATCAACGGGTCGAGTGCCGAGGACCCCGAGCGGGAGCGGGAACTCGCGCTCGCGCTGTGCGCGCGGCGCGTGGACGGGCTCGTCGTCATCCCCGCGGGTGACGACCACCGTTACCTCCAGCCGGAGATCGCGGCCGGGATGGCGGCGGTCTTCGTGGACCGCCCGGCGGGCGGCATCGAGGCGGACGTCGTGCTGTCGGACAGCTTCGGCGGCGCCCGCGAGGGGGTGCGGCACCTGCTGGCCCACGGGCACCGGCGCGTCGGCTTCATCGGCGACATGCCCCGTATCCACACCGCCGCCGAGCGTCTGCGCGGCTACCGGGCCGCGCTCGCCGAGGCGGGCATCACGCCGGACCCGGAGTGGGTCTCGCTGGGCGTGACCGATCCGCAGCGGGTACGGGACGCGGCACACGCGATGCTCGGGGGGCCCGAGCCCGTGACGGCGGTCTTCGCGGGGAACAACCGTGTGACGGTGACGGTGGTCCGGGTGCTGGCGGAGCGCGTGCGGCCGGTGGCGCTCGTCGGTTTCGACGACTTCGAACTCGCCGACCTCCTCGATCCAGGGGTCACCGTCGTCGCGCAGGACGCCGCCCAGCTGGGGCGTACGGCGGCGCAGCGGCTCTTCGGACGCCTCGACGGAGCGGCGCACGAGGCGGAGCGCTTCGTCCTGCCGACGCGGCTCATCCCGCGCGGTTCCGGCGAGCTGCCGCCGGCGCTCTGAGAAAGTCTCACCCTTCGGTGAAGGGTGAGACTCAGGCTCCCCGGCGCCCCGCGAACGCTTCGAGACGTTCCCTGCCCAGTCCGCTGCGCGCGGTGATCTCGTCCATGCCGAGCGCTTCGCAGTCGGCGCCGCGCAGGAGGTGCCCGGCGAGCGCGCGGGCGGTCGCGGGCTCGTCGAGCACGTCGCCGCTCGCGCGGGCGGCGTAGGCGGCCAGGCGGTCCGCGGTGCGCTCCCAGTCGGCGCGGTAGAAGGCGTAGACCGCCGCGTAGCGGGTCGGCAGGTGGGCGGGGTGCATGTCCCAGCCCTGGTAGTAGGCGCGGGCGAGGGCGCGCGAGACGAGGCGGTGGTGCAGTCGCCAGGCGGCGTGCACCTGTTCCGCGGGGCCGACCGGCAGGACGTTGGTGGAGCCGTCCGAGAGCCGCACACCCGTTCCCGCCGCCGCGAGTTGCATGACGGCCTTCGCGTGGTCGGCGGCGGGGTGGTCGGGCGACTGGTGCGCGGCGCTGACGCCGAGTGCGGCGCTGTAGTCGAAGGTGCCGTAGTGCAGCGCGGTGACGCGGCCCTGCCCGGCGTCGATCATGCGGGCGACGGTCGCGGCGCCGTCCGGGCCGAGGACGGACTGCGCGGTCTCGATCTGGATCTCGAAGCCGATGCCGCCCGGCGCGAGCCCCCGCGCCTCCTCGAAGGCGCCGAGGAGGCGTGCCATGGCGGTGACCTGGGGGGCGTACGTGACCTTGGGCAGCGTCAGGACGAGGCGCGCGGGCAGGCGCGGCGCGGCGTCGAGGAGCGCGGTGAGGAAGAGGTCGAGGGTGCGGATGCCCCGTTCGCGCACGGCGGCTTCCATGCACTTGATCCTGATGCCGATCCGGGCGGGGACGCGGGCGGGGTCGGGGGCGGCGCACGCGGCGGCGACGAGGTGCGCGGCGCGCAGCGCGTCGGCGTCCTCCTCGGCGTCGGGCCGCACCCCGTACCCGTCCTCGAAGTCGATCCGCAGGTCCTCGACGGGCTCGGCGCGGAGCTTGGCGCGCACGCGCGGGTACACCTCGGCGGCGAGCGCGGGGGCGAGGCCCACGGCGGCGGCGAGCGAGGCGGCGTCGGGCGCGTGGGCGTCGAGCGCGGCGAGCGCCTCGTCGCCCCACGTACGGACGGTGCCCGCCCCGAATACGTCGGCGGGCACGTACACCGTGTGCACAGGCTGCCGGGTGCCCGGATCGCCGGGGTAACGCCGTGCCAGTTCGGCGTCGACGGGGGCGAGGAGGTCCGCGACCTCCTTCGCGGCGTGCGTCCCGAGCGTGCTGCGTACCGGCTCCCGCGGGTCCATGCGCCGTCTCCCGTCCTCAACAATCTGTTGAGGGAAGGTAAGCGGGCCCGTACGAGGGAGTCAACGGCGCCCGCCGGGGGTCCGGCCGCCCCTCCGGTGGTGGTGCGGGGACGGCCCCGCGTCCGCCTGACGGGACGCGGGGCCGTGGAACCCCGGTGGGACTCAGCCCTTGCGGGTGTTGACCTCTTCGGTGAGCTGGGGGACGACGTTGAACAAGTCACCGACCACGCCGTAGTCGACCAGCTCGAAGATCGGGGCCTCCTCGTCCTTGTTGATCGCCACGATCGTCTTCGACGTCTGCATCCCCGCACGATGCTGAATCGCACCCGAAATACCCGAAGCGATATACAGCTGCGGAGACACCGTCTTACCCGTCTGCCCCACCTGATTACTGTGCGGATACCAGCCCGCGTCCACTGCCGCCCGCGACGCACCCACCGCCGCACCCAGCGAATCCGCCAACGCCTCGATCAACGCGAAATTCTCCGCACCATTCACACCACGACCACCCGAGACCACGATCGCCGCCTCCGTCAGCTCCGGACGACCCGAGGACTCACGCGCCGTCCGCGACGTCACCTTCGTCCCCGACGCCTGCTCCGAGAACGACACCGCCAGCTCCTCCACCGCACCCGCACCCGCAGCCGGCTCCACCGGGGCCGAGTTCGGCTTCACGGTGATCACCGGAACGCCCCTGGACACCCTCGACTTCGTCGTGAACGACGCCGCGAACACCGACTGCGTCGCCACCGGCCCGTCCACACCGGCCTCCACATCCACCGCGTCCGTGATCAGGCCGGAGCCGATACGCAACGCCAGGCGCGCGGCGATCTCCTTGCCCTCAGCGGAGGAGGAGACGAGAACGGCGGCCGGGGAGACCGCTTCGACGGCGGCCTGGAGCGCGTCCACCTTCGGGACCACCAGGTAATCCGCGTACTCCGACGCTTCGGAGGTCAGCACCCGGGTCGCACCGTGCTCACCCAGCGTGGCAGCGGTCTGCGCGGCGCCCGCACCGAGGGCGACGGCGACCGGCTCGCCCAGGCGACGGGCCAGGGTCAGCAGCTCCAGCGTGGGCTTGCGCACTGCGCCGCCCACGTGATCGACGTAAACAAGTACTTCAGCCATGACATGCACTCCTGCGTGCGAGAGAAGAGAGAGGGATTTCAGCGACAGAGGGGCTCAGATGAACTTCTGGCCCGCGAGGAACTCGGCCAGCTGCTTGCCGCCCTCCCCCTCATCCGTCACGATCGTCCCCGCCGTACGCGCCGGACGCGCCGCCGCACCCTCCACCGCCGTCCACGAACCCCCGAGACCGACCTCCTCGGCCTCGATCCCCAGATCCTCCAGATCCCAGGACTCCACCGGCTTCTTCTTCGCCGCCATGATCCCCTTGAACGACGGATACCGCGCCTCACCCGACTGGTCCGTCACCGAGACCACCGCCGGAAGCCGCGCCTCCAACATCTCCGACGCCGCGTCACCATCACGACGCCCCCTCACCACACCACCGTCGACCGACACCTCGGACAACAACGTCACCTGCGGCACCCCCAGCCGCTCCGAGAGCAACGCCGGAAGAACACCCATCGTCCCGTCCGTCGACGCCATCCCGCACACCACCAGGTCGTAACCGGCCTTCTCGACCGCCTTCGCCAGCACCAACGACGTACCGAACACATCCGAACCGTGCAGACCGTCGTCCTCGACATGAATGCCCTTGTCCGCACCCATCGACAACGCCTTGCGCAACGCGTCCTTCGCGTCCTCCGGACCCACCGTCACCACCGTGATCTCCGCCTCATCAGCCGCATCCGCGACCTGAAGCGCCTGCTCCACCGCGTACTCGTCCAACTCCGACAACAGACCGTCCACATCCTCACGGTCCAACGTCAGGTCACCAGCGAAATGCCGGTCCCCCGTCGCATCCGGCACGTACTTCACACAGACAACGATCCTCAAGCTCACGCCGGCTCTCCTACTGCATCGTCGGTTACTCGGCTGCGTCCTGCCCGCAGCATAGGCGCCTGAAGTGGCGAATCCCGGCTGGGGCGACGGGCGCTCCGACCGAAATATTACTCACCAGTAGTACACAAAGAGCCTGCCCGCTGAGCAAGCGCTTTGTGCTGTGACCTTGCCAACGCCGCGCGGGTCTCGCAGCGATCCGGTACCCACGCCACACCGACGCCACTCGAAGGGAAGACCCCGCCTCAGAGCATCCGGGCGAGCGCTGTGAGGACCTGGTCGCGGCGCGGGGCCCCGCCGGCGCGGCGCACCTCGCGGCCCGAGGCGTCCAGGAAGAGGACGGTGGGCGTCGCCTCGATACCGGCGGTACGGACGAGGGCGAGGTGGTCCTCGGCGTCGATCTCCACGTGCGCGACGCCGGGAACGAGCCCGGCGACCTGATCGAGCACGCGGCGCGTCGCCCGGCAGGGCTGGCAGAAGGCGGTCGAGAACTGCACGAGCGTGGCCCGCTCCCCCAGCCGTACGTCCCCCAGAGCGCCGCTCGCGAACACGCGCGCCCAGTCCTGCGCGGGCCCGTTCCCCACGGCACCCGAGCCCACGGCACCGGATTCCACGGCACCCGGCTCCCCAGCACCGGTCTCCGCCGCACCGCCCCCGGCTCCCCCACGCTCTCGCCCTCGCCGTCCCGCTCCCGCACGTGCGTCGCGCCGCCTTCCCTCGTCATCGGCCCCGCCCCCGTTCTGCCCTGTCACTTTCTCAGCACGCGTCACCCGCGACCGATTCCCGGGGCCTCGAACGCGTCCGCTCCCGCGTGTCGCGCATGGTGCCCCGCGTTCGGGGAAAGGCAGGGAAGAAGGCTCGATGGCCTGCGTGGGGCCCGGGTTCCCGGAGCGGACGTGACGTGAATCTCCCGCGCTTCGGGCACCAGGGCTGGCTCCTCGTTCGTTCATCGGGCACGATCTGCGCAATGCCGCAAACCTACGGCTGCGTAACTTCACGCCGGACCGCTCGTCCCCGGGGGCCGGCAGAGATGAAGGGTCCTCGCCACCCATGGCTGAGCTCGTCTACCGTCCGGTCATCGGTCTCATGCGCACGATGTTCGCGGCGCTCGACCTCAAAATCGACTGCAAGGGCTCGGAGAACATTCCCCGGACCGGTGGCGCGGTCCTCGTCAGCAACCACATCAGCTACCTCGACTTCATCTTCGACGGCCTCGCCGCGCTGCCCCAGAAGCGGCTCGTGCGGTTCATGGCCAAGGAGTCGGTCTTCCAGAACAAGATCTCCGGGCCGCTCATGCGCGGGATGAAGCACATCCCGGTCGACCGCAAGCAGGGCGAGAACGCGTACGCGCACGCGCTGGACTCGCTGCGCGCGGGCGAGGTCGTGGGGGTCTTCCCCGAGGCCACCATCTCACCGTCGTTCACGCTCAAGTCCTTCAAGACGGGTGCCGTGCGGCTCGCGCAGGAGGCCGGGGTGCCGCTCGTGCCCATGGCCCTGTGGGGGACGCAGCGGATGTGGACGAAGGGCAGGCCGCGCAACCTGAAGCGGTCCCACCTGCCCATCACCATGCGGATCGGGGAGCGCTTCCACGCCCCCGCCGACCAGTACGCGGGCTCGCTGACGCGGCGCCTGCGCGAGCACGTGCAGGAGCTGCTGGAGGCGGCGCAGCGCGCCTACCCGGCGCGGCCGAAGGGCCCCGAGGACAGCTGGTGGATGCCGGCGCACCTCGGCGGCAGCGCCCCGACGGCGGCGGAGGTCGCGAAGGCGCAGGCCGGCTGAGCGCGGCGCGGCCCCGTCGTCCCCGTACCACCGCTCGTACGGGAGAAAGCGGGCCCGCGCACGACGAAGCGGCCCGGCCCCAGGTGGGGCCGGGCCGCTTCGTCGTCACGCCGGGGGGCGGAGCCGGTTAGCGCGTCATCTCCTCGCGCAGCGCGGCGAGGAAGCCGTCCACGTCGTCCTCGGTCGTGTCGAAGGCGCACATCCAGCGGACGGAGCCGGCGGCCTCGTCCCAGTAGTAGAAGCGGTAGCGCTTCTGGAGGCGTTCGGTGACCTCGTGCGGGAGGCGGGCGAAGACGCCGTTGGCCTGGACGGGGTAGAGGATCTCGACACCGTCGATCCCGCGCACCCCGGCGGCGAGGCGCTGGGCCATCGCGTTGGCGTGGGCGGCGGAGCGCAGCCACAGGCCGTCGGCGAGGAGCGCCTCGAACTGGGCGGAGACGAAGCGCATCTTGGACGCGAGCTGCATCGAGAGCTTGCGCAGGTGCTTCATGTGGCGGATGCCGTCGGGGTCCAGGACGACGACGGCCTCGCCGAAGACCATGCCGTTCTTCGTGCCGCCGAAGGAGAGCAGGTCGACGCCCGCGTCGGTGGTGAACGCCTTGACCGGGACGCCGAGCGCCGCCGCCGCGTTGGCGAGGCGGGAGCCGTCGAGGTGGACCTTCATGCCGCGCTCGTGGGCGTGCGCGCAGATCGCGGCGATCTCCTCGGGCGTGTAGAGCGTGCCGAGTTCGGTGGACTGGGTGATCGAGACGGCCTGCGGCATCGCGCGGTGCTCGTCGTCCCAGCCGTACGCCTCGCGGTCGATCAGCTCGGGGGTGAGCTTGCCGTCCGGGGTGGGCACGGTGAGGAGCTTGAGCGAGCCGACGCGCTCGGGCGCCCCGCCCTCGTCCACGTGGATGTGCGCGGAGTCGGCGCAGATGACGGCGCCCCAGCGGTCGGTGACGGCCTGGAGCGACACGACGTTGGCGCCGGTCCCGTTGAAGACGGGGAACGCCTCGGCGCGGGGGCCGAAGAGGTCCCGCATGATCACCTGGAGGTGCTCGGTGTAGGCGTCGCCGCCGTACGCCACCTGGTGTCCGCCGTTGGCGACGGCGAGCGCGGCGAGGACCTCCGGGTGGGCGCCGGCGTAGTTGTCGCTGGCGAAGCCGCGTATCGCGGGGTCGTGGTGGCGGCGGGTCGCTGTGCCCGCCTCGGTCAGGGCTTCTTGGTCAGCCACAGGCGCTGTCCGTTCACTTCCTGTGCGGGGCGGTCCCAGACGCCGGCCACGGCCTCGGCGAGGTCCTTGACGTCCGTGAAGCCCGAGAACTTCGCGCTGGGACGTTCGGCGCGCATCGCGTCGTTCACCAGCGCCTTCACCACCAGGATGGCAGCCGCCGCGGTCGGGCCCGCCTCGCCCCCCGCCTTGCGGAAGGAGTCGGCCAGGGCGAGGGTCCACGCCTCGGCGGCGGCCTTGGCCGCCGCGTAGCAGGCGTTGCCGGAGGTGGGCTTGGAGGCGCCCGCCGCGCTGATGAGGACGTAGCGTCCCCGGTCGCTGCGGCGCAGCGCGGCGTCGAAGGCGAGCGAGGTGTTCTGGACGGTGCGGATCAGGAGCTTCTCCAGGAAGTCCCAGTCGGCGAGGTCGGTGGTGTCGAAGGAGGAGGAGCCGCGCCAGCCGCCCACGAGGTGGACGAGGCCGTCGATACGGCCGAACTCCTCCTGGATGCCCTCGGCCCACGCGGTCGTCGCGGGGCCGTCGAGCAGGTCGACGGTGTCCGCGGTGACCGTGGCGCCGCCGTGCGCGTACCGGGCCGCGTCGACGCCCTCGGCCAGTCGCTCCGGGTCGGCGTCGGCGCCGACCACGGTGGCGCCCGCCTGCGCGAGGCGCAGCAGGGTCGCGTGTCCCGCGGGGCCGCCCGCCCCGGCCACCGCGATGACGGCGCCCTCCAGCGAACCGTTCCCGGTGCTGTTCTCGATACCGTCCATGCCGGTCACCTCCAGGCCGTCCTCACTCATGCGGCGGCGCCTTCCGGGCTCGTCGCCGTGATGCCGCGGGTCGCGGCGATCACGCGCTTGAGCTTCTTGGAAAGGGCCTCGTAGAACATGCTGAGCGGAAACTCGTCCGGAAGCACGTCGTCGACGAGTTTGCGCGGGGGCAGCGACAGGTCGAGGGCATCGGGGCCCTTGGCCCAGCGCGAGCCCGGGTGCGGCGCGAGGTACCGGGACACGAGCTCGTAGCCGGCGAACCAGTGGACGAGCTTGGGGCGGTCGATGCCGTCGCGGTAGAGGCTCTCTATCTCGGCGCACAGAGCGTTGGTGACCTGCGGCGCCCGCTCCCAGTCGATCTTGAGCGTGTTGTCGGTCCAGCGCACGACGTCGTGCTTGTGGAGGTACGCGAAGAGGAGCTGGCCACCGAGGCCGTCGTAGTTGCGCTGCCGCTCACCGGTGACGGGGAAACGGAACATGCGGTCGAAGAGGACGGCGGTCTGCACGTCGCGGGCCTGGGCGACGCCGTCCGCCTCCAGTGTGACGGCCTCCTTGAAGGCGGTCAGGTCGCAGCGCAGCTCTTCGAGCCCGTACATCCAGAAAGGCTGCCGCTGCTTGATCATGAAGGGGTCGAAGGGCAGGTCGCCGTGGCTGTGGGTGCGGTCGTGGACCATGTCCCACAGGACGAACGCCTCCTGGCAGCGGTCCTGGTCGGCGAGGAGGGCGCGGACGTCGTCGGGGAGCGCGATGCCGAGGACATCGACGGCTGCCTCGCTCACGCGGCGGAAGCGGGCGGCCTCGCGGTCGCAGAAGATGCCGCCCCAGGTGAAGCGCTCGGGGGCCTCGCGGACGGCGATCGTCTCGGGGAAGAGGACGGCGGAGTTGGTGTCGTAGCCGGCCGTGAAGTCCTCGAAGGCGATGCCGCAGAAGAGCGGGTTGTCGTAGCGGGTGCGCTCCAGTTCCGCGAGCCACTCGGGCCAGACCATCCGCAGGGCGACGGCCTCGAAGTTGCGGTCGGGGTTGCCGTTCTGCGTGTACATGGGGAAGACGACGAGGTGTTCCAGGCCGTCCTCGCGGCGCGCGGCGGGCTGGAAGGCGAGCAGCGAGTCGAGGAAGTCGGGCACCTGGAAGCCGTCGTCGGCCCAGCGGCGCAGGTCCTTGACGAGCGCTTCGAGGTACGCGGCGTCGTGCGGCACGCGCGGCCCCAGCTCCTCCACGGCCGCGACCATGGCCTCGACGGCCGCGCGGACCTCCTCGGCGCGCGGCGCCCCCTCGGCCTCGAAGTCGACGGAGCCGTCCTTGCGCTGCCAGGGACGGATGCGCTCGACGGCGTCCTTCAGGCGGTTCCAGGCAGGCTGGTCGGCGAGTCGTTCGCCGGAAGCTTTGCGCCCCTCCTGGGTCGCCCGCTCAAGAATCTCCGTCATGCCACACCCTCCACAGAAGAAACCGCTGTGCATCCCACCGTAGGCGTCCGGTGTGGACCTCGACAAGGTCACCTCGGGAAATAATCCCGCCCACACGACCTTCCACCGACGTTTTTCCGGCGATCTCGGGGTTCATGCGCGTGTTCCGTCCGTTTCTCGCCGAAGGCGACTCTCCGGTCTCGCCGACACGGCGTCGCGGGGGCCGGGCGTCAAGGGCGGTACGGGGCGCGCCCACGGACGGGCGAGGTCATGGCCCGTAGCCCCGCGGCGGCGGTACGACGCTCAGCGACGCACCCGTCCCGTACACCCCGGAGGCCCCGTGACCCGCCGCACCCTCGTCCTGAGCGCCGTCGCAACCGGCGTCCTGCTCGGCATCAGCGGGCTCGACGCGCACGGACGCGCCGCCTCCCCGCCACCCGCCTGTCACTCGCCAGGGCCTAGGGTCGAGCGGGACGCCCGTACGGAGAGCAAGGCGGCGTCCCGCAGCGAGCGCCAAGCGCCTGAACGGAAAGCGAGTCCACCGTGTCCTTCCTCGCCATCGGCCATCGCGGAGTGATGGGCGTCGAGCCGGAGAACACCCTCCGCTCCTTCGTCCGCGCCGAGCGGGAGGGGGTCGACCTCGTCGAGCTGGACCTGCACCTGAGCAAGGACGGGGCGCTCGTCGTGATGCACGACGCGGAGGTGGACCGCACGACCGACGGCAGCGGGCGCATCGCCGAGCAGACGCTCGCCGAGCTGCGCGCGCTCGACGCGGGGCTCGGCGAGCGCGTACCGGTCTTCGAGGAGGCGCTCGACGCGCTGCGCGGGCCGCTCCAGGCCGAGATCAAGGACGTCGCGGCGGCGCAGGCCCTCGCGGACGTGATGCACGCGCGGGGCCTGGTGGAGCGCGTCGAGGTGATCTCCTTCCATGACGAGGCGCTCGTGGAGATCTCCCGCCTCGTGCCCGGGGTGCGGACGTGCCTCGTGGCGAGCCGCTTCGGGCCCGAGGTCGTCGAGCGCGCCACCGTGTGCGGGGCGATGGGGCTCGTGCTCAACATCCGGCGGCTGACGGTGGAGACCGTGGAGCGGTCGCGCGAGGCGGGGCTGCGGGTCACGGCGTGGACGGTCAACACGCCGGAGCGCTTCGCGCTCGCCCGCGCGCTCGGACTCGACGGCGTGACGACGGACGAGCCGGAGATCGTGCGGGCGGCGCACAAGGCGGGCTGAGCCCGGGGACAGGGCGGTACGGGGTGGCGCACCTCCGCGAGTGCGCGGCCCCACTCCGTATCGCCCCCGCCCCGTACATCCACCGCCGCGTCCCGCGCACCACACGCACCACCGCGCCCCGCCGCCCGCACGCATCAGCGCGCCCCAGCGGTCCTCCGGCTCAGGCCAGCGGCTTGATCAGCAGCTCGAAGGCGAGACCGGGCCGCTGCGGGAGTCCGAAGCGCTCGTCGTCGTAGGGGAACGGGGTCAGCTCGCCGGTACGGCGGTAGCCGCGCCGCTCGTAGTAGGCGATCAGTTCCTCGCGGGCCGAGATCACCGTCATGCGCATCTCGGTGAGTCCCCAGTCCTCGCGGGCGATGCGCTCGGCCTCGGCGAGGACGGCCTTGCCGAGCCCCGCGCCCTGGAGACCCGGGCGCACGGCGAACATGCCGAAGTAGCCGTGCCCCTCCTCGCGGGCCACCTGGCAGCACGCGACGAGTTCGCCCTCGCGCTCGACGGCGAGCAGCACCGTGCCCGGCGTCTCCATGACCTCGCGCATCGACTCCGGGTCGGTCCGCTGCCCTTCGAGGAGGTGGGCCTCGGTGGTCCAGCCGCTCCGGCTGCTGTCGCCCCGGTAGGCGGACTGGACGAGGGCGACGAGGGTCGGGACGTCGGCGGGCCCCGCGGGGCGGAAGGACAGTCCTGCGGGGGCGGGGAGGGTCGTCATGGCGTGCGGCCTTTCGGGCTGGGACGGCGGGGGGCGGGCGGCGTCCAGGGTAACGAGCGCGCCCGCCTCCGGGGCGGGGCGGTCCCCGCGCCCGTACACCCTCCTCCTCCCGCTTCGTCACCCCCTCACCGCGACTCCGCGCGACATCACCCGATCGGAGCGATACGGTCGAACAGTCATAAATGGGACGTAAGCCACATCGGCCTCGTCATCGTCGACCCGCGCCGCCCGCTCGTCCCGGCTCGCTCACCCTCGAAGGGGATGTCATGAGCACAACTGCCACGCGGGACGCGCCCTCGGCCACGAGGAGCCACCGGGCCGCCCTCGACGTCGATCCGCACGCCTTGGCCGCCGAGTTCTTCGGCACCCTGGCGCTGGTGTTCTTCGCGGTGGGGGTGGCGATCTTCGCCAAGCCCTTCGTGGGGGTGCTCGGCATCGCGCTCGCCTTCGGCTTCGTGCTGCTCGCCCTCGTGTACGCGATCGGCCCCATCTCGGGCTGCCACGTCAACCCGGCGGTCACGCTCGGGATGGTGCTCGGCCGCCGGATCTCGCCGCTGACCGGTGTCTGCTACTGGGTGGCGCAGTTGGCCGGAGGTGTGGCCGGTGCGGCGCTGCTGGCCTGGCTCGCCCGCTCGATCCCGATCTTCAAGGCGGACGGGCGCGGGTCCTTCGGCACCGACGGGTACGGGGCGAACTCGGTCGTGCACATCTCGGCGGGCGGCGCGTTCCTCGCCGAGACGATCCTGACCGCGCTGCTCGTCTTCGTGGTGCTGTGCACGACGCACGGCAAGGGCGCCAAGGGACCCGCGGGGATGGCGATCGGCCTGAGCCTCGCGGTGATCCACCTCCTCGGTATCCCTCTCACGGGGACCTCGGTCAACCCGGCGCGGGCGCTCGGTCCGGCGATCTTCGCGGACAACAACGCGCTGAGCCAGGTGTGGCTCTTCCTCGTCGCCCCGCTCGCGGGCGCGGTCATCGCGGTGATCGTGCACTTCCTGACGCACGGCCTGCCCGACCAGCACGAGGCGGGGACCCCGCCGGTACCGGCCACCGAGAGCCCGGCCGGCTCGGCGGCCGGTGCGGCGGGTGCCGCCGAGACCGAGGCCGAGCGCCGCGACAAGGACCTGGAGTGAGAAACACGCGCGCCGGTACGGCGCCCGGGCGAGAGGGCCCGCTTCCCCCGGGGAGGCGGGCCCTCTCGTACGTATGCGGGGCCCTCGTCCGTTCGCGGCGGGCGGGCCCCTCTCGTGCGTACGCCCGCTCAGTCCCGCGCGGTCTTCGCCGGGACCTGGGCCCGGGGTGGCCCGGCGGGGCGCAGGGCGGTGAGCGCGAGGACCACCAGGAGGTTGGCGGCGAACGCGACGAGACCTCCGTTGACGCCGTGCCAGGGGTCGTGGTCCGTGGCCCAGAGCAGGGTCATCACGGCGAGTCCCACGAGCATGCCGCTGACGGCGGCGCTCTTGCCGAGCCGGGGCCAGAAGAGCGCGAGCAGCGCCGTGGGCACGAGCTGGGCGATGCCCTCGTAGGAGAGGACCGAGAGTTCGACGAGGGTGCTCGGGTGGATGAGGGCGCCGAGGAGGGCGAGGAGGCCCGCGAGGAGGCAGACGAGCTGCGAGAGGGTCTTCGCGCGCTGGTCGGCGCGCGCGGCATCGGCCTCGTCGCGGTGGCGCAGCGGATGGCGCGGGTCGGCGCCGTTGCCGCCGCCGAGGATCGTGCGGCCCCACAGCGTGCCGATGGAGAGCATGAAGACGCTCATCGGCACGATCGCCGAGAGCGCGCCCGCGACACCGATGACGGCGACGGCCCCGGCCGGGAGCGAGTCGGTGACGAGGCGGTAGAGGGCGAGGTCGGGGTTGCCGAGCTGGGGCAGCGCGAAGAGCGCGACCGCGCCGACCGTCATCGGGATGAAGAGGAGCAACTGGTACCAGGGCAGCAGGATCGAGTTGCGGCGCAGGGCGTTGGGGCTGCCCGCGCTGAGGTAGCCGGAGACCGTGGTCGGGAAGACGGTGATGGTGACGGCGTTGAGGAGCACCGTGCTGATGAACCACGCGGCGCCCTTGCCGCCCGAGGCGTGCCCGGGGAAGGTGAGCCACTCGGGCTTCTCGGCGACCATGCGGTCCACGAGGTGGCCGACGCCGTCGGTGTAGTGGGCGGGGATGTAGACGAGCAGGAAGACGACGCTGCCGATGACGAGCACGTCCTTGAAGACGCTCACCCACGCCGAGCCGCGCAGCCCCGAGACGAGGACGAACAGCTCGGCGACGACGAAGGAGACGACGGCGGCGACCTTGAGGTCGACGCTGCCGTAGGTCATGGCGTTGACGACGACGCCCATGCCCTGGATCTGCACCTGGATGTACGGCACGAGGAAGACGGTCGCGACGAGGGCGACGAGGATGCCGAGCGGGCGGGAGCGGAAGCGGTGCTCGGCGATGTCCGCGATGGAGACGAGGCGGTGGCGGCCGGCGTAGGTCCACAGCGCGGGGCCCGCGAGGTAGGCGACGGCGAAACCGACCGTCAGGTAGGCGACGAGGTAGAGGATCGGCGAGCCCATCGAGTACGTCCACCCGGCGGTGCCGAGGAACGAGAAGCTCGTGTACGTCTCCCCCGCCATGAGGACCCAGACGAAGAGCACGCCGAGGCCGCGCCCGGACAGGGACCACTCGGCGAGGCCCTTGGCGCGCCCGCGCGCGCTCCACAGGCCGATGAGGACGGTCGCGACCATGGCGAGGCCGAAGACGGTGGTGGCGAGGACGGCGGAACCGCTCATGACCGGTGGCCTTCCGCGCTGGTGTCGCCCGCGAGGGGTTCGGGGGCGTTCTCGCGGTAGACGGGGTCGAGGCGGGCGGTGAGCCAGATGAGGAGCGGGCTCAGGATCGTGGCGCCGATGACCCAGGCCCACAGGAAGGGCAGGCCGAACACGCGCGGTTCGACGCGGTCGGCGACGAGCGGGGCGAGGACGTAGAGCAGGGCGGGCACGAGCAGCAGCCACAGTGCGGGACGGCGCACGCGGGGGGTCTCGGGCGCCTCGTCAGCAGGTGCGGGGGGCATGGGGATCGGGGTCCTTCGTGGGCGGGACTGCGGGGGACGGCGGCCTCGCGGGGAGCGGGGCCGGGCGTACTCTTCCCCGGCGCGGGGGCGGGGTCAACCCGACGATCTTGCTACGGGGCGGGCGGCGGCCGGTGCGTGGAGGGCGGCGGCTCAGGCGCCCGCCGCCCAGCCGCTCGCCCGCACCACCTCGGCCGCGATGTCCGGCACGGTCCGCCCGTCGGTGGCGACGCGCACCGTGCCCGCCGGGGCCTCCGCGTCCAGGCGGCGCGCCATGCGCAGGCTCCGCGCGAGGTGCGCAGCGGCCTCGGAGCCGATCTCGCGCGCGGTGAGCCGTTCGCGGACGGTGGCCTCGGTGGCGGTGAGGAGGATCAGGGTGGTCCTGACCTCGTCGCCGCCCATGGCCCGCGCGAGCATGGGCGCTTCGAGGATGCTCACGGTGTTCGTGTAGACGAGGCGGCGCTGGCCGAGGGCCGCGTAGTTCGCCCAGACGGCGGCGGTGTTGCGCTCGGTGACGGCGGAGCGGTGCGGGTCGTCGGCGGGGGCGGGGTGGATCTGGTCCATGAAGTCGCCCTCGATGAGGCAGTGCGCCGTCCCCGCCGCGCGCAGGACGGCGGAGACCTCGAAACCGACGCTGGTCTTGCCGACGCCCGCGCCGCCGCCGATGAGGAGAAGTTCGTAGGTGGTCATGACGGGCCACCTTCACAGAGGCGGCCCGGCGGGGCAGCCGGTTTTCCGGCCCCCGGTCCCATGGAACAGCCGGTTCTTCCGGTCCCTGGTGCCGTGCGGCAGCCGGTGTTCCGGTCCCGCGGAGGAGCGGGTTTTCCGGTCCCCGGCTCAGTACCTCGGCCCGCCGAGGCGTCCTTCGAGCTGTCCGAGGAGGGTGCCGAGCAGGCCCACGAGCCGCTCGCGTTCGTCCTGCGGCAGTCCGCCGAGGACGGTGGACTCGAAGGCGAGTTGGTCGGGCAGGAGGTCGTCGACGAGCGCGGTGCCCGCCTCGGTGAGGGTGAGCCTGCTGACCCGTCGGTCGTGCGGATCGGTCCTGCGCTCGACGAGTCCGCGTTCCTGGAGCCTGCGCAGCCGCTTGGTGACGGCGGCGCCCGAGGAGTACGTCTCGCGGGCCAGCTCGCCGGGGGTCAGTTCGTCGCCCGTGCGGCGCAGCGCGCCGAGCACGTCGAACTCGGCGCGGCTGAGCCCGCCGCGCCGCAGGGGCGCGTCCTCGGCCTGCTGGAGGAGGGCGGCGCAGCGATTGACCCGGCCGATCAGCTCCATCGGCGCGGTGTCGATGCCGGGATGCACCGAGCGCCACTGCCTTACGACGGCGGCCACCGAGTCGTGGTGGCTCCCCGCGGGGGCCTCGGCCGGGTCGTTCGCCGTCGTCATACCGGTGTGTCCTCCTGGTGGGACCGCTCGGGGGGCACGGGCCGCGGGTCCTTCGGGGCGGGCCGCGTGGCGAGCAGGCCCTGCCGTGTCACTGTCGCCGCGAGCGTACGGTGTCCGGCGCGCTCGGCGTCGAGCACCCGCCGTTCGGGCACCGCGCGCTGCCACCACTCGCCGCCCGCCGTGTCGGCCGCGGCGCGCAGCGCGACGAGGGTCGCGGCGAACCGGCGACGGGCCCGCTCCAGGTCGACGGCGCTCGCTCCCGTACGGGCGAGGAGGGCCTCCGTCTCCTCGCGCACCGCGTCGGCGGTGGCGAGGGAGCGTGCCAGTTCGGCGCTCGCGCGGCGGTTGGTGACGAGGAAGGCGACGACGAGACCGGCCGCGGCGCCGACGACGGTGTCGAGCACGCGGTCGCCGACGAGCGGGCCCGTGCCGTGCCTGCCGCCGAACTCGCCGATGAGGAGTGCCATCGGGGTCACGCACATGCTGCCGAGCCAGTAGTTGCGCGGCATGAGGGCTTCCGCGCCGAAGGCCAGGACGATGATCAGGACGACGATGGCCGCCGGGGTCGTGTGGGCGAGGGGCGCGATCAGCGCGAAGACGCCGACGCCCACGACGTTGCCCACCGTGCGCTGGATCGCGCGGGTCCAGCTCAGGGTCACGTTGGTCTGGAAGATCGCGACGGCGGTGACGATCGCCCAGTACGGGCGGTCGCTGCCGAGTTCCCGGGCGAGGAGCCCGGCGAGGAGCGAGCCGAGGAAGGCGCGCGCCATGACGGGGAGCAGGGGGGAGCCGGGGGCGAAGGCGCGCAGGACGGGGTGCGCGGCGCGCGGGCGGCGGGCGCGCTCGATGTCGATGCCGGCGAGTTCCTGGAGGGCGGCTTCGTCGAGGTCGGCGGGGCGGGGCAGCGGCCCGGTGCCCCGTGTGCGCCCGGCCTGCTCCTCCAGGAGGGCGGCGTCCGCCTCGTGGGGCGCCGCGAGGGCGGTCTCGGCGCGGACGAGGAGTCGTTCGAGGTCGCGGCGGACGGAGGTGCGGCGGCCCGTCGCGTAGAGGCACTGCCAGCCTGCGTGGACGGCGGTGACGGCGGCGGCGCGGGCGCGGTCGCGCGCGGGGTTCCCGGCAGGGGTCCTGAGGAAGGCGGCGACGGCTTCGAGCGCGCGGGCCGTGGCGCGGCGCTCGGGGCCGGTGGGACGCACGAGCGCCGGGGCCATCGTGACGCACCAGGAGAGCGCGGCGGCGCCGGCGGTGAGGGCGAGGTGCCCGGGCACGGCGGCGAAGGTCTGCGGCACGAAGAGGGTCGCGGAGCTGACGAAGGCGAAGATCACGGGCCCGGGGGCGCCGATGCCCGTGCTCTCGCACAGGGTCTTCTGGACGGCCGCCATCGCGGCGCCGACCGCGATGAGCACGGGGATCGAGTCGGTGGCGGCGGAGGTCAGCATCGCGAGGGCGACGCCGGCGACCATGCCGAGGATGACCCAGAGGACGGCGCGGGCGCGGCGCGCGTACGGGAGGTTGTGGCCGTAGAGGGCGCACAGGGAACCGGCCATCGTGTAGGCGGCGAGGTCGAGCCGGTCCAGCGCGAGGAGGGTGAAGAGCGGGACGACCGCGGCCGACGAGGCGCCGGTGGCGGGCTTGAACCACGTGTCGTTGAGCCCGCCGAGGCGGAGCGCACCGGCGAGGGGGAGCTTCTTGGCGCGCGGTCCGGGGGCGGGCGGCGTGGACGGGTGCTTCCCGGTGGGGCTGGAGGGGACGGGACGACTCATGCCCACAAGCTTAGCAAGTGTTTTACTCGTAAATGATTGAGGCACGGAGTGCCAGCTTCGCGGCCGAGGCACGGCCCGCAGGCCGTCTTTCGCGGCACGAGAGTCGGGCGAGGACCGCTCCTCTCCCCCGGAATTCACTCGCAGGGGCCGGGGTTTCCCCAGTTGAGCGCGCCGAAGTTAGGATGAGCCCTGTGTCCTACGAGCTGACCCTCAGTGCCCAGACTCTTCGCGCCGTGCCCTTCGGCACCCGGGTGGGGGCTGCCGCCGAGGCGGGCTTCCGGGGCCTCGGCCTGTCCGTCGAGCAGTACAGGGACGCGCTGGAAGCCGGGTGGACCGACGGCAGGATGGTCGACCTGCTCGCCGCGCGCGGACTGCGCGTGACGGAGATCGAACTGCTCACCGCCTGGGGCGGGGGCGCCGGGCGGGGTGCCCGCGAGGACGACGCCGTCGCCGAACGGCTCGTCGAGCTGTTCCGCCCCGAGCGCGTCCACGCCACGGTCTTCGCCGCGCGCCCGCTCGACGAGCTGGCCGCAGGTTTCGCGGGCGTGTGCCGGAAGGCCGCCGCGAGCGGGGCGCGCGCCGCGCTCGAATTCCTCCCGTACGCGGGCATCCCGACGATCGGCGCGGCCTGGGAGGTCGTCGCGGCGGCGGGGGACGCGAACGGCGGCATCCTCGTCGACTGCTGGCACTGGGCGCGCTCCGGGGCGACCGCGGCCGACCTGGCCCCCGTGCCCGCCGAGCGGATCATCGCCGTCCAGCTCGCCGACGCGCTGCGCACCCCGCTGCGCGACCCGCGCTACGAGGCCCGCCACCACCGGCTCCTGCCGGGCGAGGGCGGCGGCCACGTGGCCGGGATGCTGGACACGCTGCGGGCCCACGGCGTACGGGCCTCGCTCGCCGCCGAGGTCGTCTCCGACATGCTCGACGTCCAGGACCCGCGCCTCACCGCCCGCCAGGTGCACCGCGCGTGCGTCGGCGTCCTGGAGGAAGCCTGCTTCCCCGGCCTCCCCGTCGACGGCGTCCGCTCCCCCGCCCCGGCGGCCGGGGACCAGGCCCCCACCGGCCTCCCCCCTGCCTTCCCGCACGGCCGCCCCCGGATGCCCGGAGCCCTCTGAGGCGGCACCCGGATGCCGGGAGCCCTGTGAGACCGCGCTCCCTGCGACGCGGCACCCGGACACGGGCGGCCCCGCGAGGCCGAACCCGTAGGACAGTCCGCCCGAACAGCACGGGCCGCGTGCACCCGCCCGCGCCTCCGCGCCCCCGCACTCCCCCGCGTACCCCTGTGCGACCCCTTGGGCGCCGCCTGCCGTGGGCAGGTCCTCTCCGTCACGACTCTCGGCCCTTCGAGGCCCTCGACGGGGAGGACCGCCGTGCACGCTCCGGGACCGGCCGCCTGGCTGCTCGTCGCGCTGTGCGCGGCCACGTCGGCGTACTGCCTGCTGCGGATGCGCGATCCCGGTCGGGGCGTGCGGAGCACGGCGGGCGGGGAAGCGCTGATGGGGCTGGCGATGGCGGTCATGGCGGTGCCCGCCGCCGTGCTCCGTCCTCCGGCGTGGGCCTGGGTCTGCTACACCGTCGTCTTCGGGGCCGCCGCGCTGCGGGCCCTGTGGGCGGCGCGCGCGGGCTCGGCGCACCACGCGCACCACCTCGTCGGCACCCTCGCCATGGTCTACATGGCCTGGGCGATGGCGAGCACGCCCGGCGGGCACGCCGGCCACGGCGGCGGCCACATGTCCGGCGGGGTGCCGCTGGTCACGGGGCTGCTCCTCGTCTACTACGCGGGCTACGTGCTCTACACCGGTACGCGTCTCGTTCCCGCAGGCGGCACGGAGGGGCCCGCGCCGTCGCACTGGACGGGCCGCACCGAGGTCGTACGGGCCTGTCGGCTCGCGATGGCGACGGGCATGCTCGCGATGCTGCTCACGGTGTGAACCCGGCCCCTGACTCTCGCCCGACGACACGGGCGCCTCGCGAGCACGGGGCGTGCGCGCCCTGTGGCGGGGCGCGATTCCTCGTGGCGTGCGTCACTTGCCATGAAAGCCTGTATCTTCCGAACCGGCCGCCCCCATAGGCTGGACGCATGATGGTCCCGGTGGCCCTGCTCCTGCTCGGCGCGCTCACCGCTGTGCTCGCTCCTCGCGTGATCGCCCGTGTCCCCTGGACGGACCGCGAGCCGATCGTGGCGCTGTGGCTGTGGCAGTGCGCCGTGGGGGGCGTGCTCATGTGCTGCGCGCTCGCGATGGCGCTGAGCGCGGCGGCGGCCTGGAAGGCGGTGCGCGGGCAGCTCTTCGCCTCCGCGCCGCACGGGGTGATCGACGCGTACGCGCTCGGCACCGCGGGCCCCTGGGCGGGGGCGACCGCGCTCGTCCTCGCGGCGGGCGGGGCCTGGACGGCGGCGATGCTGACCCGCGAGATCCGCGAGAGCAGGCGGCGCAGGCGCGCCGAGCGCGCGGCGCTCAGGACGCGCGCGCCGCGGCTCCCGGGCGAGGGACCCGCGAAGGAGCGCCTGCGGGTGCTGGAGGGCGAGAAGCCCGAGGCGTGGTGGCTGCCCGGCACTCCCCCGCAGCTCGTGATCACCACGGCGGCGCTGCGCCGCCTGGAGGGCCGCAAGCTCGACGCGGTCCTCGCCCACGAACTCGGCCACGCGCACGCGCGCCACGACTGGCTCCTGTACTGCTCGGGCGCGCTCGCCCGGGGGTTTCCGCAGGTCCCGGTCTTCGCGGCGTTCCGCGACGAGATGCACCGGCTCGTCGAGCTGGCGGCCGACGACGTCGCCTCGCGCCGCTTCGGACGGCTGACCACGGCCCTCGCGCTCGTCGAGCTGAACGAGGACCGGGGTGTCTTCGGCCCGGCACCCACGCCCCACGCCGACGTGCCGCGCCGCGTGGACCGGCTCCTGGAGGCCCACCCGCGACTGACGGCGGGCCGCAGGCTCCAGTGGACGGCGGCGGGGGCGCTCGTCCCGCTCGTCCCCGTGCTCGTCGCGCTCGTCCCGGCCCTGCGCGCGCTCGGCTGAGACGGCGGCCGGGGGCCGTAGGCTCTGCGGACGCACGCGTCGCACGCTCCCCGCCCGCCGGGCATCCGGCGTGCGTGCTCGTTCCGCCCCCGGCCCCACCGAGGAACCCGTATGGCTCCAGCGACCACCGGCACCCCCCACACCCCGCGGGGGCACGACAAGCCCGCGGGCGAGCACGGGCAGGGGGACGCGGCGGCTCTCGTCCTCGGCGCGCTCTCGGCGCTCCTCCTCGCGCTCGTGGCCGCCTCGTGGCAGCCGCTGCTCTCGCTCGACTCCTCGCTGGCCCGCTCCGCGCACCGGCAGGCCGTGCGGCACGAGGGCCTGACGCACACGTGCCGGGTGCTGAGCGACTGGGTGTGGGACCCGTGGACGTTCCGGCTGCTCGCCGCGCTGCTCGTCGTATGGCTGTTCCTGCGCGGGGCACGGGACCTCGCCGTGCGGATCGCGGTGGTGTGTGTCGCGGGCACGCTGCTCCAGCAACTCGTCAAGGCGGCGTTGGGCCGGGAGCGGCCCGTGTGGCCCGACCCGGTGGACTCCGCGCACTTCGCCGCGTACCCCTCGGGCCACGCGCTGACCGCGACGGTGGTGAGCGGGCTGCTGTGGTGGGTGCTGCGGCTGTACGGGGCGCCGCGCCCCCTGCTGGGGGCGGTGGGCGCGGTGCTCGTCGCGAGCGTCGTAGGGGTGGGGCTGACGCGGGTGTGGCTGGGGGTGCACTGGCCGAGCGACGTGGTGGGCGGCTGGCTGCTCGGTGCACTCCTCGTCGTGCTCGGGACACGGGTGCGGCGGGAGCGGGGGGCGTCTTGACCGGGCCGGAGACCGCCCCGAGGATCTTCGTATGACGATCAAGACGGTCCTTTTCGACTTCTCCGGCACGCTGCTGCGCATCGAGTCGGCCGAGGAGTGGCTGCGCGGGGCGCTCGCCGCGACGGGGCACGTCCTGCCGGAGGCGCGGCTCGTCGAACTCGCCGCCGCGCTGGAACGGGTGGGGGCGCAGCCGGGCGGCGCTCCGGGGGCGCCGGCACGGTTCCCCGACGCGCGGACGGCGGAGCTGTGGCCCGTACGGGACGAGAGCGCGGCGGCGCACCGGGCCGCGTACACGGGGCTGTCCCGGCACGTACCGCTGCCGCACGACGCGCTGCACGAGGAGCTGTACGCGCGGCACATGCGGCCGGAGGGCTGGCGGCCCTACCCGGACGCGCACGACGTCCTCGCGGGGCTGCGGGCGCGGGGGATCAGGGTCGGCGTGGTGAGCAACGTCGGCTGGGACATCCGCCCGGTCTTCCGGGCGCACGGCCTGGACGCCTTCGTGGACGCGTACACGCTCTCGTTCGAGCACGGGGTGCAGAAGCCGGACGCGCGGCTCTTCGCGACGGCGTGCGGGGTGCTGGGCGCGAGCGGCCCGGAGACGCTGATGGTGGGCGACAGCCGCGAGGCGGACGGCGGCGCGAGCGCTCTCGGCTGCGCGGTCCACTTCGTGGAACACCTCCCCGTGACCGCCCGCCCGGCGGGGCTGCGGCCGGTGCTGGGGCTGGTGGACGCGGGGGGCTGAGAGGGGCTCAGCGGGTGGGCGGGGGCGCGGTCGCGTCCTCGACGCCAGTCTCGATCCAGTCGCCGAGGGCGGCGTCGGCACGGGCGAGCGCCTCGGTCAGCAGCCGCGCGGCGGCGGGCGAACCCATACGTGCCAGCGCCTCGGCCGTGCGGCGGCTCACGGCGCTGTCCGACGCGTCGAGGAGCAGCGCGAGCAGGACCGCGTCGGCGGCCGGCTCTCCCGCGCGGGGGGCGAGGCGCCGCCCTTCGTCGGCGCGCGCGGCCCAGTCGGCCCCCTCCAACGGCTCCGTCATCGCACTCCCCCTTCCCTGCTGCCTCCCGCGAGCCTCCCATGGCGCGCGGACGGGCCGCCTCCGTGGGGAGGCGGCCCGTCGCGGTGGTGCGCGGTCCGGGACACGTGCGGAAGACTTCGCACGCGCCAGGACCTCGTGGGCTCGCGCCCGGGGGCTCAGTCGAAGTAGTCCGGCTGGGTCTGGACGTTCAGTTCGCCGACCTTGACCCGCTTGGCGGGATCGGTCCTGCGGTCGTCGATCTTGAGGACGTCGAAGCCCTTCTCGATGTCGTTCGAGTAGATGTAGCCGTTGTAGTAGTACGCGGACCAGGAGCCGCCCAGCGCGAGCTGGTCCGTGCTGATCGGGCCGCGCTCGAAGTAGGCGATCTCCTGGGGCTTGGCCGAGTCGGTGAAGTCCCAGACGGAGACACCGCCCTGGTACCACGCCTGGACCATGAGGTCCTTGCCCTTGACCGGGATGAGCGAGCCGTTGTGGGCGACGCAGTTCTCGGTGTCGGCCTGGTGGCGCGGGATCTTGTAGTAGGAGCGGAAGACGAGCTTGCGCTTGTCGCCCTTGCCGACGATGTCGTAGATGCCGTCGGCACCCTTGTCCGGCCCGACCTGTGCGTTGCAGGTGGCCGCGCCGCCGCCGCCGAGTTCGTCGGTGAAGACGACCTTGTCGGCCTTCTGGTTGAAGGTGGCGGAGTGCCAGAACGCGAAGTTCTTGTTGTCCTGGACGCGGTCGATCACGCGCGGCTTCGCCGGGTTCTTGATGTCGAGCAGGATGCCGTCACCCATGCAGGCCCCGGCCGCGAGGTCCTTCGAGGGCAGCGTGGTGATGTCGTGGCAGCCGGTCGTGGCCGAGACGCCCGGGTTGACGGAGCCGCCCGGGTTGCCGCCGTCCGGGAAGAGGACGGGGAAGTCGATGACCTTCGCCCGCTGCGGCGACTTGCGCGGCACCTTGATGACGGAGATCCCGTCGTGCGGCGGCTGGCAGTCCGGGAACGTGGCGCTCGGCGAGTACGAGGACACGTACACGTACACGTCCTTGCGCTCGGGGACGAGCGTGTGGGTGTGCGAGCCGCAGGAGGTCTCGACGGAGGCGACGTACTCGGGGTGCCGCACGTCGCTGATGTCGAAGACCTTGATGCCCTCCCACGAGGACTTCTCGGTCGCGGGCTGCGTCGTGCTGTTGCAGGAGTCGTCGCTGCGCGAGGAGTCCGTGGACAGGAAGAGCAGGTCGCCCGAGACGGAGATGTCGTTCTGCGAGCCGGGGCACAGGACCTGCGTGACGGTGCGCGGCTTCTTCGGGTTGCTCAGGTCGAAGACGCGGAAGCCGTCGTAGTTGCCCGCGAAGGCGTACTTGCCCCGGAAGGCGAGGTCGGAGTTGGTGCCGGCCAGCGCGTCCTTGGGGGTGTTGCTGAGGTGCTCGATGTTGCGGGAGTGGACTATCTCGTCCTGGCCCGGTATCTCGCCCGCGGCCACGTCCTTCTTGGCCGACGCGGCGGCCTCGGAACTGACCGCCGTACGGGACGCGCTCTCGTCGCCGGGCCCCGGCGTCGCCGCCGCGGGGCTCACGGCGAGCAGCGCGGCGAGCAGTCCCGCCGCAGCGGCACCGACGCCGAGGCGTCTGCGCCGGGTGTGGGGGTGGTTGGACAGGGTCACTGCTTCCTCTTCTCCCTCTTCTCCGTCCGTCTTCGCCCTGTTCTCGGCGGCGAGTGAACGGAGTTGAATGGTTCGGGGACTGATCGAAGTATCGTGCTCCTCATGCACATATCAAGAGCGGGTAACAGGATCGTCATGGAATCTTCTGGTTCCCCTGGTGTCCGGTGGGGCGTGCGGGGCGTACTCTCGCTCGCCCTGTGCCTGGGACTCGCGGCGTGCGGAGGGGGAGGTCAGGAGCCGGACGGCGGGGTCAAGAAGCCCAAGACCTCGGCGAGTTCGGTGATCGCGCCGGCGAAGCCCGGCGAGCCCGCGAAAACGCTCTCTCCCGAGGACGCGGAATCGGCCAAGAAGGAGGACGACCGGCCCAACACGGCCGATTTCCGCTACGTGGCGATGATGATGACGCATCACGCGCAGGCGATCGAGTTGAGCAGGCTCGCTCCGGCCCGGGCGTCCTCGGCCGGGGTGAAGGCGCTGGCCGAGCGGATCGCGGACACGCAGGGCCCGGAGATCGACGCGATGAAGGGCTGGCAGGCCGAGTACGACCCGAAGGGGACCCGCACCCCGAAGCACGAGCACGGCGCGATGCCGGGCATGGCGACGCAGGCGCAGCTCGCCCGCTTGAAGGCGGCGCGCGGCAAGGACTTCGACCGGCTCTTCCTGCGCCTCATGACGAAGCATCACGAAGGCGCCATCGACATGGCGGGCGACGTCCTCGGGGGCGGCAACAACATGCGGGTCGAGGAGATGGCGAACGACGTGGTGGCGCAGCAGAGCAGCGAGATCCACCGCATGGAGGCGCTGGCGAAGGGCTGAGCGGGGCGTCGGCGCGGATCGAGCGGGCTTTCGGCGAGGGCTGACTGCCTGTCAGCACGCCGATCGAGCGGCGGCGTCGGCGCGGGCCGAGCGAGCTCGCGGCGAGGACGGAGCGGCTGTCGGCGCACGGGTGAGCGGGGCGGGCCGAGCATGGCGGCGGCGCGGATCGAGCATGGCGGCGGGGCGGGCCGAGCGGGATGTCCGCGCGGGGGTTGTCGGCGGGTGGCTCGGGGCCGGGGGCGGGGAAACGGCACGGAAACCCCGCGGACATCAACAGAATGTTTAACTTCCCTACGGTTCCAGCCAGTTGCACCGTCCCCCACACTCTGCCCTGTCCCCGTCCGCCGCGGGCCCGTGCGGTCCGCCGTTCCCCAGGAGTGCCCATGCCGAGCGCACCTCCGGCCGCCGCGCGGCCCGCGAAGGCCGTTCACCCCGTGGACGAAGTGCCGCCACCCCTCCAGCTCTTCGCCTTCGGGCTCCAGCACGTGCTCGCGATGTACGCGGGCGCGGTCGCCGTCCCGCTGATCGTGGGCGGGGCGATGAAGCTGCCGCCCGCCGACCTCGCGTACCTCATCACCGCCGACCTGCTGATATCCGGGATCGCGACGCTCATCCAGTGCGTGGGCGTGTGGCGCTTCGGGGTACGGCTTCCGCTCATGCAGGGCTGTACGTTCGCTGCCGTCGCCCCGATGGTGCTCATCGGCACGGGCTCGGGCGGGCTGCCCGCGATCTACGGTGCCGTGATCGTCGCGGGGCTCGCGATGGTCCTGCTCGCTCCGGTCTTCGGGCGGCTGTTGCGTTTCTTCCCGCCGCTCGTGACAGGCACGGTCATCCTCGTGATCGGTCTCTCGCTCATGCCCGTCGCGGGGGCGTGGGTCGCGGGTGGTGAGGGGGCGAAGGACTTCGGCGCGCCGAAGAACCTCGCGCTCTCCCTCTTCGTGCTGCTCGTGGTGATCGGCGTGCAGCGCTTCGCGCCGCCGTTCCTGAGCCGGATCGCGGTGCTCGTCGGCATCGTCGTGGGTGTCCTCGTCGCGATCCCGTTCGGCTTCACGGACTTCGGCGGTGTCGGTGACGCGGACTGGGCGGGGATCAGCACCCCGTTCCACTTCGGCGCTCCCACCTTCGAGGCGGGCGCGATCGTGTCGCTGCTCATCGTCTCGCTGGTCTCGATGACGGAGACCTCGGGCGACATCATCGCGGTCGGCGAGATGACGGGCCGCAGGGCGGAACCGGGCACGCTCGCGGACGGGCTGCGCGCCGACGGGGTCTCGACGGTGCTCGGCGGCGTCTTCAACACCTTCCCCTACACGGCCTTCGCGCAGAACGTGGGGCTCGTCGGGATGACGCGGGTGCGCAGCCGCTGGGTCGTCGCGGCGGCGGGCGGGATGCTCCTCCTGCTCGGGCTGCTGCCGAAGCTCGGCGCGGTGGTCGCCGCGGTGCCCGCGCCCGTGCTGGGCGGGGCGGGGCTGGTCATGTTCGGGACGGTCGCGGCGAGCGGACTGCGCACGCTCTCGGAGGTCGACTTCAAGGGCAACCACAACCTGACCGTGGTCGCGGTCGCCCTCGCGGTGGGGCTGCTCCCGGTGGGCGTCCCGACCGTCTACGACCGTTTCCCGGACTGGTTCCAGACGGTCATGCACAGCGGGATCAGCGCGGGGTGCCTCACCGCGCTCGTCCTGAACCTGCTCTTCAACCACCTGCCGGGCGGCAAGGGGTCACCGGAAGCCGACGGGAAACCGGCCGACGAGGCCGCCGTCTCCCCCGTGTCCCCGGAATCCCCCGACTCCCCGGATTCCTCCGCCTCTCCCGACCCCTCGACGCCCCCTGTGCCCTCGGCGCCCCCCGCGCCCTCGGCCTCCTCAGCGGACGGGCTCGCCGAGCCGGTCGGCCTCGCGGGCGGCGGCGTCGAGGACGTGGTCGAGAAGCCCGGGGAAGAGCGCGTCTAGGTCGTCCCTGCGCAGCCCGTTGAGCTTCGCCGTGCCCCGGTAGACCTGGCGCACCACTCCGCTCTCGCGCAGGACACGGAAGTGGTGCGTCGAGGTCGACTTGGTGACCGGGAGGGGGAACTCCGAGCAGTTCAGCTCCCGTTGCCGCGCCGCGAGTTCGCGCACGATGCGCAGCCGCAGCGGGTCGGCGAGCGCGTGGAGCACCGCTTCGAGCCGGATGTCGGCGCGCTCGGGGTGCGGCAGGGCGCGGCTGCCTGCGGCGGGGGTCGTCACGGCGGGCTCCAGGCGGGGCGGACGGGGTACGGGCGGTCGGTGCGCGGCCATCGTACGACGCGTGCCGGTACCGCTCCCCGGACGACGGGGGCGGCACCGGCACACGGCGGATGGTGCGCGGGTGGGCTCAGTACGCGCGGTGGTAGGGCTGTGCCACGTACGGCTGCTCGCCGAGTTCCGTGGCGGCGTGCGCGGCGAAGTACGGGTCGCGCAGGAGTTCGCGGCCGAGGAGGATCGCGTCGGCCTGGCCGTCCGCGAGGATCTTCTCGGCCTGCCGCGCCTCGGTGATGAGCCCGACGGCCGCCGCGGCGAGGTCGGTCTCGTTCTTGACGCGCTCGGCGAAACGCACCTGGTAGCCGGGGCCCGCCGCGATCGGCGCGGTGGGCGAGATGCCGCCCGTGGAGACGTCGAGCAGGTCGACGCCGTGCTCCTTGAGGGTGCGGGCGAAGGCGACGGTCTCGTCGGCGGTCCAGCCCGTGCGCGGGTCCTCGGGGTCCTCCTCGAACCAGTCGGTGGCCGAGATGCGGAAGAGCAGCGGCAGCCCCTCGGGCCACACGGCGCGTACGGCGTCGACGACCTCGCGCGCGAAGCGGGTGCGGTTCTCGTAGGAGCCGCCGTAGGCGTCGGTGCGGTGGTTGCTGTACGGGGAGAGGAACTGGTGGATGAGGTAGCCGTGCGCGCCGTGGATCTCGGCGGTACGGAACCCGGCGTCGAGGGCGCGGCGCGCCGCGTCGGCGAACTGGCCGACGATCTCGCGGATGCCGTCCTCGGTCAGCTCCTCGGGCACGGTGTGCGCCTCCGTGAAGGCGAGCGCGCTCGGGGCGACGGGCGTCCAGCCGTGCTCCGCGCCGGCGGGGATCGGGGCGCCCCGGTCGACCCACGTGCGCTCCGTCGATGCCTTGCGCCCCGCGTGAGCGAGCTGGACGCCGGAGAGGGCGCCCTGCTCGTCGAGGAAGCGCGTGATGCGGCGGAAGCCCTCGACCTGCGCGTCGTTCCACAGCCCCAGGTCGTACGGGCTGATGCGGGCCTCGGGGCTGACGCCGGTCGCCTCGGTGAGGATGAGCCCGGTGCCGCCGGTGGCGCGCGCGGCGAGGTGCTGGAAGTGCCAGTCGTTCGGCACGCCCTGCTCGGGCCCGTCCGGGACGGCGCTGTACTGGCACATGGACGCCATCCAGAGCCGGTTGCGGGCGGTCAGCGACCGGAGGGCGTAGGGCTCGAAGAGCGCGCTCACGCGATTCCCCTTTCATGGTGAAGTGGCGAGGCGGCCGAGCATAGTACGAATTCCCTCGTAATACGAAACCTCTCGTACGAAGCGACCGGTGACCGTCCCGCCGCCCGGTCGGATGGCGGTCCCGGCGCCCGACCGGTGGCGGTCCCGGCGCCGCGCCCTAGCCTGGGGGCATGGACGGTACGGATGCGCGCGGGACCGGCTCCGCCGGGTTCGTCCGGGCGCTGGGCGAGCGGGCCGTCGTCCTCGACGGCGGGCTGTCGAACGAGCTGGAGGCGGCGGGGCACGGCCTCGCGGACGCGCTGTGGTCGGCGCGGCTGCTGCGCGACGAGCCCGCCGCGCTCACCGAGGCGCACCGCGCCTACGCCGAGGCCGGCGCCGAGGTCGCGACGACGGCGAGCTACCAGGCGAGCTTCGAGGGCTTCGCGCGGCACGGCATCGACGCGGCCCGCACCCGCGAGCTGCTCGCCCTGTCGGTCACGGCGGCCCGCGCCGCGGGGAGCCGGTGGGTCGCGGCCTCCGTGGGCCCGTACGGCGCGATGCTCGCGGACGGCTCGGAGTACCGGGGGCGGTACGGGGTGGGCCGCGCCGCTCTCGAACGCTTCCACGGCCCCCGGGTCGAGGCCCTGCTCGCGGCCGGGCCCGACGTCCTCGCGCTGGAGACCGTCCCGGACGCCGAGGAGGCGCGGGCGCTGCTCGCCGTCGTGCGCGGCTGCGGCGTGCCCGTGTGGCTCTCGTACAGCGTGGCGGACGGGCGGACGCGGGCGGGGCAGCCGCTGGACGCGGCCTTCGGGCTCGCGGCGGAGGCGGAGGAGGTCGTGGCGGTGGGGGTCAACTGCTGCGAGCCGCTGGAGGTGGCGGACGCCGTGCGGCGCGCCGTCGCCGCGAGCGGGAAGCCGGGCGTCGCGTATCCGAACAGCGGCGAGCGGTGGGACGCGCACGCGCGCGGCTGGCGCAGCGACCCGAGCTTCGCGCCGGAACTCGCGGCCGAGTGGTACGCGGCCGGGGCGCGGCTCGTCGGCGGGTGCTGCCGGGTGGGGCCGGACGGGATCAGGGGTGTCGCGGACGTGCTGCGCGCAGGAGCGTGAGCCCGGCGGCGAGGCTCACGAGGCCGCCCGTCAGGAACGTGCCGCGTACTCCGGCTCCGGCGAGGACGAGCCCGCCGAGCGCGGCCCCCGCGGCGATGCCCGCGTTGTAGGCGCCCGAGTTGGCGGCGAGCGCGAGGTCGGTGCGGCGGGGGGCGTAGCGAAGCATGGCGTTCTGGGCGGCGAGGAAGACCGGGCCGAGCGCGAGGCCGAGCACGGCGAGGCCGCACACCGCGAGGATTTGGTGGCGGGCCCCGGCGGCGAGGCCGAGGAGCGCTACGGCCTGCACCACGACGGCGGTGGTGAGGGCGGCCCAGGGACAGCGGTCGAGGAAGGGGCCCGTGGCGGCCACACCGGCGAGGCAGCCGAGGCCCAGGCACAGGAGCAGGAGGCTCACCGTTCCCGGGGCGAATCCGCTCTCGCTGCCGAGGAGTTCGACGACGTACGTGAATCCGGCGAAGCCACCGGTCGCGGAGAGCGCGACGGCGACGAGGACCGTGCGGAAGCGGCGTGCGTCCGGCTCGCTCGCGTACGAGGCCGGGGCGCTCTCCGGCGGCGTGATGGGCAGCAGGGCGGCGACCGGCAGGAGCGCGAGGAGGCCGAGGACGGCGAGCAGGGCGAAGGGGAGCCGCCAGTCGCCGTGCCGCCCGATCCAGGTCCCGGCCGGTACGCCGAGGACGAGCGCGAGGGAACCGGCGACCGACACGACCCCGAGCACCCGGCCCCGGCGTTCCGGCGCGAACAGGCCCACGGCGACCTGTCCGAGCACGGCCCAGAAGAGCGCCTGCGCGAGCGCGGTGACGAAGCGCGCGGCGAGGAGCGGGAGGTACGCGGGCGCGAGGGCGGCGCCGAGGCCGGAGACGGCGAGGGCCGCGAGGACGCCGGTGAGGAGGTGGCGGCGGGGCACGGCGCGGGTGAGGTGGGCGAGCGGGACCGAGACGACCGCGACGGTGAGCCCGTAGCACGAGACCAGCAGGCCGACCGCCCACAGCGGCACGTCGAGACCGGCGGCGATCCGGCCGAGCAGACCGACCGGCAGGTTCTCGGCGGTGTTGAAGGTGAAGGCCGCGAGCATGAGCCCGAGGAGTACGGCGGGGGCGCGCCACCGGCTTTCCGCTAAGGCGTTCACGCGCCCACACCACACGCCGCGCGGGACGCGCGCAAGTGGATTCCGCCTCCCCCGGCGCCGCGTCCTGTGGCTCCCGGCGCTACGGAAGGCGCCAGTCCACGGGCTGGGCGCCCTGCTTGAGGAGCAGGTCGTTGGCGCGGCTGAAGGGGCGGGAGCCGAAGAAGCCGCGGTCGGCGGACATCGGGGAGGGGTGGGCCGACTCGATGGCGGGGTAGTCCCCGAGGTGCGGGCGCAGGTTGCGGGCGTCGCGGCCCCACAGGATCGAGACGAGGGGCTTGCCGCGCGCGACGAGGGCGCGGATCGCCTGCTCGGTGACCTCTTCCCAGCCCTTGCCCCGGTGTGCGGCCGGGCTGCCCGGGGCGGTCGTGAGTGCCCTGTTGAGGAGGAGGACGCCCTGCCTGGTCCAGGGAGTGAGGTCGCCGTTGGAGGGCTGCGGGACGCCGAGGTCGGCCTGGAGTTCGCGGTAGATGTTGACCAGCGAGCCCGGCAGGCGCCGCACCTCGGGGGCGACGGCGAAGCTGAGGCCGATCGCCATGCCGGGGGTCGGGTACGGGTCCTGGCCCACGATCAGCACCTTCACCTCGTCCAGCGGCTGCTGGAAGGCGCGCAGGATGTTCTTCCCGGCCGGGAGGTACGTGCGACCGGCGGCGATCTCGCCGCGCAGGAACTCCCCCATGGCGGCGATCCGCCCGGCGACAGGGGCGAGGGCCTCGGCCCAGCCCGCTTCGACGACTTCGTTCAAGGGTTGTGCTGGCACGGCGTCACTCTATCGGCGCAGTGACGTACGTCCCAATCCGGGCTCGCGCGCGGCTCCCCGGCGTGAGGGGCCCGCGCGCGGAGGGCTAGGCTGCCGCCCGCCCCGTCCCGTGAGCCCGAGGAGACCCGCTCATGCCGCCGTACGACACCCCAGGCCGTGAGCCCGTCGTGGTGGGCGTCGACTCGGGCGGTTCCGGGGTGCGCTTCGCGGTGGCGGGCGGCCCGTACCGGGAGCCGAGGGTGCTCGTCTCGCGCGTGCCCGTACGGACGGGCCCCGAGGGGATCTCGGCGGCGCACCTGCTCGAACAGCTCCTGCCCGCCGTGCGCGGCGCGCTGCCGGAGGGGGTGCGGCCCGCCGCGCTCCTGGTGGGCGCGGCGGGGATGGCGACGCTCGGCTCCGACCTGCGGGCCGTGCTCCCGGGCGCGCTCGCCGACGCGCTCGGGCTGCCGGTCCTCGGTCTCGCCTCCGACGCCGCGACGGCCTACGCGGGCGCGCTCGGGCAGCGGGCCGGTGCGGTCGTCGCCGCGGGTACGGGGATGATCGCGCTCGGCACCGACCTGCGGGCCTGGCACCGCGCCGACGGCTGGGGCCACCTGCTCGGGGACGCGGGGAGCGGGGCGTGGATCGGGCGGGCCGGCCTCGACGCGGCCCTCCGGGCGCTCGACGGGCGGCCCGGGGGCTCGGCGGCGCTGAGGCGCCGGGCGGAGGCGGAGTTCGGGGCGCTGCCCGGACTGCCCGCGCTGCTGTACCCGCGTACCGACCGGGCGGCGGTCCTCGCCTCCTTCGCCCCGCAGGTCGCCGCCGCGGCGGGCGAGGACGGGGACGCAGTCGCCGCCGGGCTGCTGCGGGACGCGGCGGGCCACATCGCGGCGTCGGCGGCGGCCGTCTGCCCACCGGACGGTGTCGTCGCGCTCACCGGGGGGCTGTTCCGGATGGGTGCGCCGCTGCTCGCGCCGCTCGGCACGGAACTGGCGCGCGTCCTGCCGGACGCGACACGGGTGGCGGCGGCGGGCGATCCGCTGGACGGCGCCCTCCTGCTCGCGCGGGCGCTCGCCACCGACGGGCTGCGACTGCCCGCCGACGAGGCGCACCTGACGGTGCATCGGGTGGCCGCCTGAGGCGTGGCGGGCGGTGCTCGCGGGGGCTTCGCGACGTCAGGGGCGGGGGGAGAAAGCGCGGGACACCGGCTCGTTCCCGTACCGACCGGAAAAATACGGACGGATACCGCGCACGCTCCCCCTGCCCGAACGACGAGCCGGTGGAAACCAGTACCATGCGGCGCCATGAGCACCCCCTCTGGGCCCGCATCCGGCCTGCCCGTACGCATGCCCCGTCCGCGCCAGTCGGGACGGCACCGCCGACCCGAACCGGTGGTGGCGCCCGACAACGCCCCCGCCCTCGTCCTGGCCGTGCCAGGGACCCCGGGCAAGGAGGTCCGGCAGCTCGCGGACGAGGTCACCAGCATCGCCCGTTCCGAGCTGCCCGGCCTCGACGCGCACGTCGGCTACCTCGACAGCGAGGAGACCGACCCGATCCAGGCCGAGTACCCGCAGCTGAAGGCGGTGCTCGCGCACGTCTCCGCGCAGCGCGCCGAGCGCCGCGCGCGGGCCGCCGAGGCCGGCGCGGACGTGCCCGTGGACGACGGTCCCGCCGCCGTCGTGGTGCCGCTGCTCGCCGGGCCCGACAGCGCGCTGCTGCGCCGCGTGCGCCAGGCGGTGAACGACAGCCGCGCGGTCGCCGAGCTGACCGCCGTGCTCGGCCCGCACCCGCTGCTCGCCGAGGCCCTGCACGTGCGTCTGTCGGAGGCCGGGCTCGCGCGGGCCGACCGCGCGCGGCTGTTCACCGTGGCGACCGCGGCGGACGGCATCATCCTCGCCACGGTGGGCGGCGAGGAGGCCGTGCAGGCGGCCGGGATCACGGGCATGCTGCTCGCCGCGCGGCTCGCCGTGCCGGTCATGGCGGCGGCGCTCGACCAGGAGGGCGCGATCGCGGCGAAGGCCGCCGAGCTGCGCGAGGCCGGGGCGACCCAGCTCGCGCTGGCCCCGTACCTGGTCGGCCCCGAGCTGGACGAAGGGCTGTTGCGGGGTGCCGCCGAGGAGGCCGAGTGCCCGGCGGCCGAGCCGCTCGGCGCCTACCCGGCGATCGGCAAGCTCGTTGTCGACAAGTACACGGACGCGCTGGGTATCGCCCAGGCCCGCCCCCAGGGCTTCCCGCAGCGCTGAAGCGCCGCGCGGCCACCTGTCCGCCGTCCGCCCCGTTGCCGCCCGCGCGGCACGTGCTCATCCATCAGGGCCCGCTCCCGGCGTCGTAAGCGCCGGAGCGGGCCCTGCGGTGTGTGCGGGTCCGGCCCTGTACACGGGCCGTGCGGAGGGGGCCCGGCTCAGGCGAAGACGACGCAGGAGGCGGCGGGTACGGCGACCGAGCCCGTCTCGCGCGGCACCCCCGTGCCGGGGTCGACGGCGAAGCACGTGACGTTGCCGCTGTGCTCGTTGGCCGTGTAGAGGAAGCGGCCACTGGGGTGCACCGCGAGGTCGCGCGGCCAGGTGCCGCCGCACGGCACGGTGGTCACGAGACGGGCCTCGTCGCCCGCGAGCGCGAAGACCGAGACGACGTCCTCGCCGCGCACGGCGGCCCACAGCCAGCGCCCGTCCGGCGAGACCCGCACCCCGGAGCCGTAGGCGTCGCCCTGCGGCGCGAGCGGCAGCAGCGCGCTCTCCATGACCGCCTTGAGCGTGCCCGCCCCGGCGTCCCAGCGGCACACCGTGAGGGTGGGTGACAGCTCGTTCAGGATGTACAGGTGTCCCCCGTCCGGGTGGAAGACGAGGTGCCGGGGGCCCGAGCCCGGCCGCAGCGCGAACTCGCGGTGCACGACGGGCACGCCGTCCACGACTTCGAGGACGCGTACCGAGTCGGTGCCGAGGTCGACGGTGAGGGCCCAGCGACCCGAGGGGTCGGGGAGCACCTGGTGGGCGTGCGGCTCCTGCTGACGCTGCGGGTGGGGCCCCGAGCCCTTGTGCGTGAGGACGCCGGAGACGGGTCCGAGGCCCCCGTCCGCGCGGACGGGGAGCGCCGAGACGCTTCCGGAGTTGTAGTTCGCGGTCAGGAGGTGCCCGTCGTACAGGCACAGGTGCGTGGGGCCCGCACCGCGCACGGGGACGGGCGGGCCGAGCGGCGCGGGCGCGCCCGCCGTGAGGGCGAGCGCGACGGCGACTCCCTCGGTCGTCTCGCTGACCGCGTAGAGCCGCTGCCCCGCCGCGTCGAGCGCGAGGAAGGAGGGATCGGGCGCCGTCGCGGTGACGCCCGACGGCGTGAGCGCCCCGGTGTCCGCGTCCACCTCGGCGCTCGTGATGCCCTCACCGCCCCCGGCCGTGAAAGACCCGATGTACGCCCGACCGGCCCACGTACCGTCCACTGCTCCACCCCTCCGCACCCGGCGAACGCCCCCCTCCGGGGCGCCCGGGGCGACGGTAGCAGCAGGGCGGGCGGGGGTCGGCGCTGGTGGGGGGGCCGCGGCAACCCCGGGACGGGGACCGGCGCGGCGCTTTGTCGGCGCGAGGGCGGACGCGGGCGGCGGCGCGGGTCCGCTCAGGCCGTCGTGAAGTAGTGGCCCGCGTCGAGGTCGCCCAGGACCCCCGGGTGGCTCGGGGTCCAGCCGAGGAGGGTGCGGGTGGAGTCGTTCGGCATCGTGAGGTCGAGGCCGATGAAGGGGAAGCCGCGGAAGTGGGCGGCGGCCCGCTCGGCGGGAACGCCGCGCGCGGGGATGCCGAGGTGGAGGGCGATGCGCTCGGCGATCTCACGGACGGGGACGCCGGGCTCGGTCGCGGCGTGGAGCTGTGCGCCCGCCGGGGCCTTCTCCACGGCGAGGCGGTAGAGGCGGGCGACGTCCTGGACGTGCGCGGCCGGCCAGCGGTTGGCGCCCTCGCCGAGGTAGCCGGAGACGCCGCGGGCGCGGGCGATCCCGATGAGGGTCGGGAGGAAGCCCGTGGTGTCGCGCGCGCTGTGGGTGACGGGCGGGATGGCGACGTGCACGACGCGTACGTCGCGCTCCGTGTACGCGGCGAGGGCGCGGGAGACCGCCGAGCGCGGGTTCGCGGCGATGACGGCGTCCGTCGCCGGGTCCCCGGTGGGGGTCATGCCGACGCCGAGCAGCGCCTTCCCCGTGCCCGCGAGGGCGTCGCCGATCGTGCGCACGACGCCGAGGTCGGTGGCCGCCGCTCCCGCGAAGTCCCCGGCGGTCATGGTGGCGTGGTCGAAGGCGAGATGGACGACCGCGTCCGCTTCGCGCGCCGCGTCCCGCAGCGCGGCCGTGTCGGCGAAGTCGCCGCGCCGCACCTCGCCGCCGAGGGCGGAGACGACCGCCGCCGACGCGTCGGAGCGCGCGAGGCCGAGCACTTCGTGCCCCGCCCCGGTCAGCTCCTCCACGACGGCGGAACCGATGTGGCCGCTCGCACCCGTGACGAATACCCGCATGGACAGCTCCTCGTGCCGGTCCGCCCGGCACCGGGCGGAGTGATGTGACTCAGTACCGTCAACGGTACCCGAGTGACGGTACCGAGTCCCCTCACCTATCCTGTGAGGCATGGCTCGATGGGAACCGAACGCGCGGGAGCGCCTGGTCGTCGCCGCGCTGGACCTCTTCGCCGAACAGGGGTACGACGCGACCACGGTGCGCCAGATCGCCGACCGGGCGGGCCTCACCAGGACCACCTTCTTCCGGCACTTCCCCGACAAGCGGGAGGTGCTTTTCGCGGGCCAGGACACGCACGCGCGGCTGCTCTCGGAGGCGATCGGCACGGCTCCGGGCGCGGCGGGCCCGCTCGAAGCCGTCGGTGCCGGGCTCGACGCGCTCGCGGCGTCCTTCCCGGCGGGGCGCCGGGACTTCGGCGCCCGGCTCCTCGCCGTCGTCGCCCACCACCCGGAGCTTTGTGAGCGCGCGGCCTTCAAGCACGCGGGCCTCGCGGGGGCGATGGCCGAGGCGCTGCGCACCCGGGGCGTTCCCGAGCCGTCCGCGAGCCTCGCCGCCGAACTCGGCGCCCGCGCCTTCGACACGGCCTACGCGCGCTGGACCGCTCCGGACAACGCCGAATCCCTCGGTCTCCTGGCCGGGGAAGCGCTGACCGAACTGCGTGACGCGGCGGCGGCACTGGCGTGAGCGGGCACCACTCCGACGCCGGGGCGGGCACGGCCCCGGCGGTACGCGGCGGGCGGGCCGCCCCCACCCTGCGCGACGACACCGCGCGGCGGCCCGCACACAATCCCTCCCCAAACCGGCTCTCCGCCTGAGCCGCTGTCAAGGGCATACTGTTTCCCGTACAGCACAGGTGTACGACTACCCTCAGCGGTCACACGACGGGTACGGATGCCGTTCGGGCCTCTACGACGGAAAGGCGGCGATGGCCGTGACTCTTCTCGGCGTGATTCTCGTCGTCCTCGGGGCATGGCTCCTCGCCTCGCTGGCACTCGGCCTCGTCCTCGCCCGCCACACCCACCGCGGCCTGCGCCGCAGGCTCGGCGCCGCCCGCAGGCTCGTGATGGTCAAGGTCCCCGACTCGGCGGACGAGAACCCCGCGCTCTCCACCCCCCAGCCCCCCGCGACAACGGGCCGGGGCACCCGCTGAGCGGCCGTTCGCCGCGTGCGAGCGGTCCAGGGTCGACCGGCCGTAGCGGCGCGAACTCGCCCCCAGTGACCGAGCGCGTGGCAACGCAGCGGGGCAGGTGCAGACGCTGATTGCCGCCACCCTCACCGAAGCACGACGGCGGCCCCAGGAACACGATCACGACGGACCGGAGGCCGACGCGATCGGCTGATGGCGCGAGGTGACGTACGGCAGTCCCGTACTTCTTCCTGATCGGTCCCGGTCGGCGCACGCGGCATCCGCGCGAACCGCGGGGTGCCGCTCCGGAGCGACGAAAACCGGGGCAGGGCGCCGACACTCAGCACCCCTCCCGGCCCAGCACGCGGTGCGGCGATGCCCACGACGTTGCACTTGGCGATGGCGAACCAGTACGCAAGCCACGGGCCCGGCGCGCACCTCGCGACGTGGGGCCGACCACCTTCCGGCCGTCCACGGGAGCGACACCGCCGCGCCGGGCTTCCCGCGCGCGCACCTCGCACGGCTCTACCAAGACCTGCAAAACGGCGAGTTGCACAGAGGCGTCCGGCCCGATGCGAACCGAGACCCCCCACAACTGTGCGCCGCGTTCACTGCGGCAAACCCCGACCGGCTTTCCTCACGCCGACCAGAGACAGCGAAGCCCCCCGCGACCGCCCACTTCGCAAACCCCCTCGTCCGGCGCACGCGCGAACCCCACGCCCCCGAACGGCCACACTCCCCCACCTCCCTGACCCCGCCTCACCCCCTCCCCCGCCCAGGTCACCGTTCCCAACCGTCAGGTCCTGAACGTGGCCTCTTCGTGACCCCACGGCTACCAAAGCGAGGCCATCGGGCGCAACGGACCGCCTGAGCTGCGTCTTTCGGGCTTCGCGGAGCCCCGTTCCGCCCCCGCGAGGCCCGTATCCGCCTCCCGTACGACATGCGCCAGCAACAGAACCGACTTCATCTCTTGACAGGCCGCCAGCCAGGCAGCAACCTTCCGGCATCACGTGGGAACGCTCCCACGTCGGGCGTGGGAGCGCTCCACAGGCAAGCCGCACGCATGCGCGGCCCGGCCCGCCTGGCGGCCCGCTTCACCACCCGCTCCCACACGCCGCTTTCTCGACCCGGCACCGTTGCCGGAACCTAGGAGTAGTGGAATGCGCATCACCCGCACGGCCCCGGGCCGCGCCAGGAAGAGCGTGGTCCTCGCGACCACGGCCCTGACGGCCTGCGCCCTCGTACTGACCGGTTGCAGTGACGACTCCGGTTCCTCGGACAAGGCGTCCGACGGCTCGATCACCCTGACCGTCGCCGACTACGGCCAGTTCGGGTACAAGGAGGCGAAGCTCTTCGCCGAGTACCACAAGCTCCACCCGAACATCACGGTCAAGGAGGACACCACCGCGAACGAGGCGGACTACTACCCGAAGCTGCTCCAGCAGCTCAACAGCAACAGTGGTCTCGGCGACGTCGTCGGTGTCGAGGTCGGGCGCGTCAAGGAGGTCACGGACACCCAGGCGGACAAGTTCGTCGACCTCAGCAAGTCGCTCAACGTGGACGACTGGGTCTCCTGGAAGGAGAAGCAGGCCACCACGAAGGACGGCGCGGTCATCGGCGCCGGTACCGACATCGGCCCGATGTCCCTGTGCTACCGCCGCGACCTCTTCGAGCAGGCGGGGCTGCCGGACGACCGCGAGACCGTGGCCAGGGCCGTCGCGGGCGGCTGGGAGGACTACATCAAGCTCGGCCAGGAGTACAAGAAGAAGGCGCCCAAGGGCACGTACTTCATGGACTCCGCGAGCGCGATGTTCAACGCCGTCGTCTCCTCGAACGCCGAGCAGTACTACGACAAGAGCGGCAAGGCGATCTACAAGGACAGCGCCAGCGTCAAGCAGGGCTGGAACCTGGCCGCCGAGGTCGCCGACAAGAAGCTGAGCCAGGGACTCGCGCAGTTCCAGGACCCGTGGACGAACGCGCTGCGCAAGGGCACGATCGCCACCGTGGCCTGCCCCGCCTGGATGGCCGCGCAGATCTCGACGAACTCCGGTGACGCCTTCAAGGGCAAGTGGGACATCGCCAAGGCCCCCGGTGACACCGCCGCCAACTGGGGCGGCTCCTTCCTGAGCGTTCCCAAGGGCGGAAAGCACGTCAAGGAGGCCACGGCGCTCGTCAAGTGGCTGACCGCTCCCGAGCAGCAGGCGAAGACCTTCAAGGCGGTCGGCATCTTCCCGTCGAACAAGAAGGCGTACGACCTCGCGGACGTGAAGAGCGCGACGCTCCCGTACTTCAACAACGCCCCGATCGGTGAGATCTACGCGGCCGAGGCGCAGGCGATCCCCGAGGCCGTCCTCGGCGCGAAGGACGCCTCGATCAAGGACGAGATCTCGAAGCAGATCAACAACATGGAGCAGCGCGGCACCAAGCCCGACGACGCTTGGAAGGCGGCCACCCAGACCATCGACAAGTCGATCGGCTGACGGCCCGCCCGGGGTGGTCCGCGCGCGAGCGGGCCGCCCCGGGCGCCCCCTTTCCCCGTCCGTCCGTCCTTGAAGGAAAGGACAACCGTGGCCACCTCAACCCCCACCAGGCCGTCCGCCACTCCCCCGCCCCCGGCGGCGGACGCGGCGCGCGCCGAGGCCCGCCGCCGGCTGCGCAGCCGGCTGTGGCGCCTGGACGACAAGGCGTCCCCGTACGCCTACATCGCCCCGTTCTTCCTCGTCTTCGCCGCCTTCGGGCTCTACCCGCTGCTCTACACCGGCTGGATCGCGCTGCACCGCGTCGAGCTGACCGGGCTCGACCAGTCCACCTGGATCGGTCTCGACAACTTCCAGCGCGTCCTCGGCGACGGCGAGTTCTGGGACGCGGTCGCGAACACCTTCGTCATCGGTGTCATCTCGACCGTGCCGCAGCTCCTCGTGGCGCTCGGCCTCGCGCACCTGCTCAACTACCGGCTGCGCGCCTCGACGTTCTGGCGGACGGTGATCCTCACCCCGTACGCGACCTCGGTCGCCACCGCCGCGCTCGTCTTCGCGCTCGTCTTCCGTCCCGACGGCGGCCTGCTCAACTACCTGCTGCACTTCGTCGGCCTGGGCGACACCAACTGGGCCAACGGCCACTGGACCTCGAAGATCGCCATCTCGGTCATCGTCATCTGGCGCTGGACCGGCTACAACGCGCTCATCTACCTCGCCGCGATGCAGGCCGTACCGGCCGACCTCTACGAGGCGGCCTCGATCGACGGGGCCTCGCGCTGGCAGCAGTTCCGCAAGGTGACGATCCCCTCGCTGCGGCCGACGATCCTCTTCACCATCGTCATCTCGACGATCGGCTCGATGCAGCTCTTCGGGGAGCCGCTGCTCCTGGAGGGCGGCACGCTCGGCGCCACCGGGGGCAGCGAGCACCAGTACGAGACGCTGAGCATCTATCTCTACAACTACGGCTGGAAGCTCGGCCACCTCGGCCCGGCCGCCGCCGTGGCCTGGTCGATGCTCGCCCTGCTGCTGCTGATCGCGCTGATCCAGTGGCTGATCGGCCGCTTCCTGCGCAAGAGCGCGGGCTGAGAGGGAGCGAATCCATGACCACGACCACACCCACTCCTTCCGTGCTCGCCGCCGCGGACCCCGCCGCCCCCGGGCCGCAGACCTCCGGCAGGCGCCGCTTCCGCATCGGCGCGGGCGAGCAGTTGCGCGGCGGCCCGTTCACGTACCTCGCCCTCGCGGTCGTCGGCGTGCTCTCCGTCTTCCCGCTGTACTGGACGCTGGTGGCCGCCTCGCACGATCAGCAGCGGGTGCTCGACAGCCCGCCGCCGTTCCTGCCGGGCGGCCGTCTGTGGCACAACCTCCAGGCGGCCTGGGAGCAGGCGAGCCTCGGCAAGGCGCTTGTCAACACCCTGATCGTCGCGGGCTGCATCACCGCGGCGACGCTGTTCTTCTGCACGCTGGCCGGGTACGCCTTCGCCAAGCTGCGCTTCCGCGGTCGCGGGGTCCTCATGACCGCGGTGATCGCGACGCTCACCATCCCGCCGCAGCTCAGCGTCGTCCCGCTGTTCATGATCATGTCGGACATCGGCTGGGGCGGGAAGCTGCCCTCCGTCATCTTCCCGACGCTCGTGAGCGCCTTCGGCGTCTTCTTCATGCGGCAGTACCTCATCGAGGCGCTGCCGTACGAACTGATCGAGGCCGCCAAGGTCGACGGTGCCAACAACCTGCGCGTCGTGCGCAGCGTCGTCCTGCCCGCCGCCCGGCCCGCCATGATGGTGCTCGGCATGCTCACCTTCGTGCAGGCGTGGAACGACTTCTTCTGGCCGTTCCTCGCGCTCAACCAGTCCAATCCGACGGTCCAGGTGGCGCTGGGCCAGCTCAGCGCCTCGTACACCCCCGACCAGTCGATCGTGATGGCGGGCGCGCTCATCAGCACCCTGCCGCTGATCGTGGTGTTCATCGTCTTCGGCAAGCAGATCGTGGGCGGCATCATGGCCGGCGCGGTCAAGGGCTGAGCTTCTTCTTCCTTCCCCTCCACATCATGGGAGCGCTCTCATATGACCGCTGTACGACCCGAGTCCGGCTCTCGGCCGGGTGCCGCACCCGGCGCCTCGCCCTCCGTCTCGCCCTCCGAGTCCGCCACCGGCTTCCCCACCGGCTTCCTGTGGGGTGCCGCCACCGCCTCGTACCAGGTGGAGGGGGCGGCGACGGAGCACGGCCGGACCCCTTCGATCTGGGACACCTTCAGCCACACCCCCGGCAAGGTGCGCAACGGCGACACCGGTGACATCGCGGCGGACCACTACCACAGGTACCGCGAGGACGTCGCGCTGATGAAGGAGCTGGGGCTCGGCGCCTACCGCTTCTCCGTCTCCTGGTCGCGCGTGCAGCCCACGGGGCGCGGCCCGGCCGTCGAGCGGGGGCTCGACTTCTACCGGCGCCTGGTGGACTCGCTCCTGGAGGCCGGGATCACGCCGGTGGCGACGCTGTACCACTGGGACCTTCCGCAGGAGCTGGAGGACGCGGGCGGGTGGCCGCTGCGCGACACGGCCGAGCGGTTCGCGGACTACGCGGCGCTCGTGGCGGGCGCGCTCGGCGACCGCGTGCCGATGTGGACGACGCTCAACGAGCCGTGGTGTTCGGCGTTCCTCGGCTACGGATCCGGCGTGCACGCTCCGGGACGTACGGACGCCGCGGCGACGCTGCGCGCGGCGCACCACCTCAACCTGGCGCACGGCAAGGGCGTCCAGGTGCTGCGCGGGCTGCTCCCCGCCGATGCGCAGACCTCGATCACGCTCAATCTGCACCAGGTGCGTCCGCTCACCACGAGCGCCGGGGACGCGGACGCGGCGCGGCGGATCGACGAGGTGGGCAACCGGGTCTTCACCGGGCCGCTGCTCGACGGCGGCTACCCGGAGGACCTGGTCCGGCGCACCACGCCGCTCGTGGACTGGGAGGAGCTGGTCAGGCCGGGTGACCTGGAGACCATCGCGACGCCGTTCGACGTGCTCGGCGTCAACTACTACACGCCGACGATCGTCTCCGCCTCGGACGGGGCGGGCGACTCGCGCGACGACGGGCACGGTGCGAGCGACCACTCGCCGTGGACCGGTTCCGAGGACGTCGCCTTCCACCTGGCCCCCGGCGAGCGCACGGCGATGAACTGGGCGGTCGACGCCTCGGGGCTGCACACCCTGCTCACCGAACTGCACGCGGCGCACCCCGAGCTGCCGCTCATGGTGACCGAGAACGGCGCGGCGTTCGACGACTACGTCTCGCCGGAGGGCCGCGTCGAGGACCCCGAGCGCATCGCGTACCTGCACTCCCACCTGGAGGCGGTGCGGCAGGCGGTCGCGGACGGCGCGGACGTGCGCGGGTACTTCCTGTGGTCGCTGCTCGACAACTTCGAGTGGTCCTACGGGTACGCGAAGCGCTTCGGCGCGGTGTACGTGGACTACGCCTCGCAGCGGCGCATCCCGAAGGCGAGCGCCCACTGGTACGCGGAGGTGATCCGGCGCGGCGGGCTGCCGGGCTGAGCCACCGGGCCGGGGGGCCGGGACGGAGCGGGCGGGCGCCGTGGGGGTCGACCGCCCGCTCCCGGTGGGGGGCGGGGGCCGCGTGGGGGCGCCCCGCCCTTCGCCGTGCGCGCCGGGCCCGTACGGGGTGTCCCGTACGGGCCCGGCGCCGTGGTCAGCTCGTCGGGCACCCCCGTACCGTGTCCCGCGAGGCGTCGGCGATCAGGGCGCGCTGGGCGGCGCGGACCTTGCCGACGTCGGCCTTCATGACGGAGCGGTCGTAGGTCATGATGCCGTTGAGTTCGCCCTCGACATCGGCGATCTGCGTGTAGACCGAGCCGTTGCCGCCCTCGCAGGCGAGGGCGTGGACCTCGTCGACCTTCTTGAGGTACTCGTCGGTGTACGCCTCCTTCTCGACGCCGATGTAGCTCTGCTGGACCGGCCAGGCGTGGCCCGGTACGGCGAGGCCGAGGCCGCCGAACTCGCCGCTGACGAGGGCGCGTTTGCCGTCGGGTGCCGGGAGGGCCGGGCTCGGGTAGCCGTGCGCGTCGGCGATGTCGCCGTTGCCTCCGTCGACGGCGCCGCAGCAGTTGAGTCCGCTCATGTTGTTGACGAGGCGGCTGGGGTCCCACTTCTTCGCCTGGTCGGCGATGCGGGCCTGGTCGTACTGGCCCCAGCCCTCGTTGAAGGTGACCCACATGATGACCGAGGGGCTGCTCGCGTGCTGGTCGATCATCTGCTTCATCTCGTGCTCGTACTCGGCCTTCTCGCTCGCGCTGTCGGGGACGGAGGACATGGCGGGCATGTCCTGCCACACGAGGAGGCCGAGCTTGTCGGCCCAGTAGAACCAGCGGTCGGGCTCGACCTTGATGTGCTTGCGCACGGAGTTGAAGCCGAGGTTCTTGTGCTGGACGAGGTCGTACTTCAGGGCCTCGTCGGTGGGCGCGGTGTGCAGGCCGTCCGGCCAGAAGCCCTGGTCGAGGGTGGCCATCATGAAGACGGGTTTGCCGTTGAGCACGGTGCGCGGGGTGCCGTCGACGTTCTCAACGGCGATGTCGCGCATCCCGAAGTAGCTGCCGACGCGGTCGTTCCCGGTGGTGACCTCCAGGCGGTAGAGGTGGGGGTCGTCGGGTGACCAGAGGTGCGGGTTCCTGACGGGGAGCCGGAGGGTCGTGCCGGTGCGGCCGTGGACGGTGGCGACCTTGCGCTTGCCGTCGAAGGCGGTCGCGGTCACGGGGAGCCCGGCGCGGGTGGCGTTGACGTCGACGGCCAGACGCTGGTTCTTGACGTCGGGCGTGAGCTTGAGCGTGTCGGTGTGCTCGGCCGCGACGGGTTCCATCCAGACGGTCTGCCAGATGCCGGAGCTGGGCGTGTACCAGATGCCGCTGGGGTCGAGGCGCTGCTTGCCGACGGGCGGGTTCTCGCCGTTCTTCGCGTCGGTCGGGTCGTAGACGCCGACGACGAGTTCCTGGGTGCGGCCGGGCTTGAGCGCGTCGGTGACGTCCGCGGAGAAGCGGTCGTAGCCGCCCTTGTGGCTGGTGACCTTGTGCCCGTTGACCCAGATGTCGGCCTGCCAGTCGACGGCGTCGAAGTTGAGCTGAAGCCGCTCCCCGTGGCCGACCTTCCAGTTCGCCGGCACGGTGAAGGTGCGCCGGTACCACATGCGGTCCTCGTGGCGCTCGATGCCGGAGAGCTGCGACTCGATCGGGTAGGGGACGAGGACGCGCTCGGCGAGGTTCTTGCCGAGCGGCGGGGCCTCGCCCTGCTTGGCCGCGGCGAACTGCCAGGTGCCGTTGAGGTTCTGCCAGCGGTCGCGGGTGAGCTGGGGGCGGGGGTATTCGGGGTGCGCGTTCTTCGGGCCGACGTCCTTGGCCCAGCGGGTGCTGAGCTGGTACGTGGACTCGTTGGCGCCGCCCGCCCAGAAGGCGCCGATCGCGGTGTCCCCGGCGTCGGCCTTCGTGCGCAGGCCGCCCTCGCCGTCGTAGCGCACGTCGACGGAGCCGCCCGCCCCGACGACGGGTTCCTTGAGCGACACGAGGAGTTTCGCCGGGTCGGCGGGGTCCTTGCGGACGGTGCCGAGGGGCCAGTCGGCGCCGCCGATGTTGGCGCTGAGGTGCTGGGCGACGGTGCTCGGCGGGGTGGCGAGGGAGTGCGGGAAGCCGAGTTCGAGGGTGCGGCCTGTGCTGGTGACGGTCGCGGAGGTGGCGCCGTCGTAGGCCCAGTTCTCGGGGGTGAGGAAGGCGGATTGCGGGACGGGGGCCTGGGTGCCGCCGGGCGGGGTCCAGGAGAAGTGGAGGTTCGAGCCGCCCTCGTGCTCGAAGTACTCCAGCTTGATGTCGTACGCCTTGCCCGCTTCCAGGGTGACGGGCCGGGAGACCTGTTCCTTGTCCCAGTCGTCGACCCAGTGGTCGATGACGAGTTCGTCGCCGATCCAGAGCCGGAAGCCGTTGTCGCCCTTGATCTGGAAGGTGTGCTCGCCGCTCTTGCCGGGGACGAGGCGGCCCGTCCAGCGGACGTTGACGTCGTCGGCCTGCCCGGTGGCCTGTTGCAGGCGGGACTCCAGGCTGTCGAAGTCGAGCGAGGGGTCGAAGGCGGTGGCCTTGAGCTGGTCGAAGTCGAAGGCGCCGGGGGCGGACTGGGTGTAGTAGTCGCCCCGGAGGCCGTGCAGCTCCGCGGCGTCCGCGGTGCCGGTCCGGTGGGAGGTGGAGGTGGAGGTGGGGTGGGGGGTGAGGGTGCCTGCCGCGGGGCGAGTGCTCCCGGGGTCCGCCGCGCTCGCGGTGGACGTCGCGGTGAGTCCCGCGAGGCCCAGCAGCGCGGCGGCGCACAGGGCGAGGGGGCGTCCCACGCCCCCTGCCGGGGAGAATCTGCTGCGGTTGCGCACGTGCTCCTCCTTCTTGCCGTGGGGCATTGCCACGGGGGCCTTTGCGCAAGGTCCCCCGATGTCATGTCGAGGAAGGGTGGCGGCTCGCCGCTCCAGTCTGTACAACGTTGCAAGGAACGGCAGTTGGCATGAGAGCACGCCCTCTCGCCTACTGTCCAGGGTCATGACGGACGCGCCCGGACGCCGGGACGCGGAGTGAAGCGGAGGGGTTTTCGTGCGGGTGAGCCTCAAGGACGTCGCGCAACTGGCGGGCGTGTCGATCAAGACCGTCTCGAACGTGGTCAATCACTACGAGCACGTCACGCCGGCCATGCGGGAGCGGGTCCAGCGGGCCATCGACGAACTGGGGTACCGCCCCAATCTGACCGCCCGCAACCTGCGCAAGGGCCGGACGGGGATCATCGCGCTCGCGGTGCCCGAGCTGGGCAATCCCTACTTCGCCGAGCTGGCGGGGGAGGTGATCGACGCGGCGGCGGAGCACGAGCTGACGGTGCTGCTCGACCACACGCGCGGCGAGCGGGAGCGCGAGGTCCTGGTCAGCCAGGGCTTCCGGGCGCGGGTCATCGACGGGCTGATCCTCTCGCCGCTCGAACTGGAACCGGAGGACCTGTCGGCCCGGACGGACGACGTGCCGCTCGTGCTGCTCGGGGAGCGGGAGTACGCGCTGCCGTACCCGCACATCGCGATCGACAACGTCGCGGCGGCCCGCAGCGCGGTGCGGCACCTGATCCGGCTCGGCCGGACGCGGATCGCCTTCCTCGGGGCGCGTACGGATTCCCCGAACAGGCCCGCCCAGCTGCGGCTTCAGGGCTGGCGGGAGGAACTGAAGGCGGCGGGCCTGGAGGGCGGGGAGCGGCTCGCGGCGCCGACGGGGGGCTGGGACCGGGGGGACGGCGCCGAGGGCATGGCGCGGCTGCTGGACTCCGGGGTGCGTCCCGACGCGGTGTTCGCTTACAACGATCTGGTAGCGGTGGGCGCGATGCGGGTGCTGCACGAGCGGGGTTTGCGGGTCCCGTGGGACGTGGCGGTCGTCGGATTCGACGACGTGCCCGAGTCGCGGTACGGGGCCGTGACGCTCACGACGATCTCGCCGGACAAGAAGGCGATCGCGCGGCTCGCGGTGTCCTCGCTGGTCAGCTCGCTGGAGCGGGCCGCGGCGCAGCGCGTGAACGGGAACGGGGACGCGCCGCCCGAGCAGCAGCCCTCCGTGCTCGCCCCCTTCCGGCTCCTGGAGCGCGAGAGCACACTCGGACGGCGCTGAGACCGGCGCCCGGGGGCACCCCGTCCGGCCGCCTTGGCCGGGAGGGGTTTACAGCCACCTTCCAACGATGTAAAAACCAGACGCACAAGCGGAGTTGGCGCCGCGTCACGGGGCCGACCGCAGTACGACCACGTTCCTTTCCCTCGTGCCCGTGTGCTCGCACGGGTCCGTGCCGCTACGGGAGAACTCCATGAAGTCGTCCGCGTACCACCGCACCACCCTCAAGGCCCTCGTGGCCGTCTCCCTGACCGCGAGTCTCGCCCTCGCCACCGGCTGTGCCAAGTCGGAGGACGACGACAGCGGGTCGAAGGACAAGAACGCGACCGCGACGGAGAGCAAGGACGCGGGGCAGGTCGTCGAGACCCCGGCGGCCGGCGGCAAGGGCTGCACGCTCGACGCCTACGGGGCGAAGAAGATCGACCTCTCCTCGGCGACGGTGGGCTTCTCGCAGTCCGAGAAGGAGGCCAACCCCTTCCGCATCGCGGAGACGGCCTCGCTCAAGGACGAGGCGAAGAAGCGCGGGGTCAAGCTCCTGGCCGTCAACGCGCAGTCGCAGTTCTCGAAGCAGATCAGCGATGTGCAGGACCTCATCGCGAAGGGCGCGGACCTGCTCGTCATCGCCCCGCTCAACTCCGACGGCTGGGAGCCGGTGCTCCGGGCCGCGAGCGCCAAGAAGATTCCCATCGTGACGATCGACCGCAAGATCAACGCCGATCCGTGCAAGGACTACGTGAGCTTCATCGGCTCGGACTTCGTCGAGCAGGGCAAGCGCGCGGCGGACAAGATGATCGAGGCGACGGGCGGCAAGGGCGAGGTCGCGATCCTGCTCGGCGCGGCGGGGAACAACGTCACGACCGAGCGCACCAAGGGCTTCAAGGACCGTATCGCCGAGAAGGCCCCCGACCTCAAGGTGGTCTTCGAGCAGACGGGGGACTTCGCTCGCGAGAAGGGCCAGTCGGTCACCGAGCAGCTCATCCAGTCCAAGCCGGGGATCAAGGGCATCTACGCCGAGAACGACGAGATGGGGCTCGGCGCCGTCAACGCCCTCAAGAGCGCGGGCAAGAAGCCCGGGGCCGTCAAGATCGTGACGGTCGACGGGACGCGCAACGCGGTCAAGCAGATCGTGGACGGCTGGATCTCCGGGGTCATCGAGTCCAACCCGCGCTTCGGCCCGCTCGCCTTCCAGACCCTCGACACCTTCACGAAGGGCGAGGAGGTCCAGCAGGACATCGTCATCAAGGACAGCGCCTACGACAAGACCAACGCCGAGGCCGACCTGGGCAAGGCGTTCTGATGCTCTCCGTCACGGGGCTGACCAAGGTCTTTCCCGGGACGCGTGCCCTCGACGGCGTGGACTTCACCGCCCGCGCCGGCGAGGTGCACGCGCTCATCGGGGAGAACGGGGCCGGGAAGTCCACGCTCATCAAGGTGCTCACGGGGGTCTACCGGGCCGACGGGGGCAGCGTCACGTACCAGGGCGAGCAGGTGCGGTTCGCGACGCCGCTCCAGGCGCAGGAGGCGGGGATCTCCACGATCTACCAGGAGGTGAACCTCGTCCCGCTCATGAGCGTGGCGCGCAATCTCTTCCTGGGCCGCGAGCCGCGCCGCGCCCTCGGCCTCGTGGACTTCGGCCGGATGCACCGCGAGGCCGCGCAGGCGCTCGCGGCGCTCGGCGTGCGGGTGGACGTGCGCCGTCCGCTCGGCGAACTGAGCGTCGGTACCCAGCAGATGGTGGCGCTCGCCCGCGCGGTCTCGGTGAACTCGAAGGTCGTCATCATGGACGAGCCGACGTCCTCGCTCGAACCGCGCGAGGTGGAGACGCTCTTCGGCGTCATCCGGATGCTGCGCGAGCGGGGCATCGCGGTGGTGTACGTCAGCCACCGGCTCGACGAGCTGTACGAGGTGTGCGACCAGGTGACGGTGCTGCGCGACGGCAAGGTGGTGCACACCGGGCCTCTCGCGGAGCTGGAGCGGCTGCGGCTCGTCTCGCTCATGCTGGGCAGGCAGCTCGGCGAGGTGCGCGCCGAGGGCGTCACGAAGTTCACCGGCAATCACGCGCGCGAGGGGCGGCCGGTGCTCGCCGTGGACGGCCTGTCGGTGCGGCACCAGCTGGAGAAGGTGTCGTTCGCGGTCGGCCCCGGGGAGGTCGTCGGGCTCGGCGGGCTGCTCGGTTCGGGCCGCAGCGAGACCGTACGGGCCGTGGCCGGCGCGCTGCCGCCCGACGCGGGCACGGTCGCGGTGGACGGCGCCCCGGTGCGTACCGGCTCGACGCCCGCCGCCATCCGCGCCGGGATCAGCCTGCTGCCCGAGGACCGCAAGGCCGAGGGCATCGTGCCGGGTCTCTCGGTGCGCGAGAACATCGCGCTCGCCGCGCTCCCGGGGCTCTCCCGCTTCGGTCTCGTCGACGAGAAGCGCGTCGACGAGATCGTGGACACCTTCGTGAAGCGGCTGCGCATCAAGACCTCGGGCGTCGGCCAGAAGGTCGGCGAGCTGTCCGGCGGCAACCAGCAGAAGGTGCTGCTCGCGCGCTGGCTCGCGATGCACCCGAAGGTGCTGCTCCTCGACGAGCCGACCCGGGGCATCGACGTCGGCGCGAAGGCGGAGGTGCAGCGGCTCGTGGACGAACTGGCCGGGGAGGGCCTCGGCGTCGTGCTCATCTCCTCCGATCCGGAGGAACTCGTGGAGGGCTCGGACCGCGTGGTGGTGCTGAAGGACGGCGCGGTGGTCGCCGAACTGTCGGGGGACGGGGTGAGCGAGGACCACCTCATGGCGGCGATCGCCACCGCCCCCTCGGCGGACGAGCAGTCGGGCAAGGCGGAGATCGCCTCGGTGGTGCCGCCCGAGGACGCGCTCCTCGGCGGGAGCGGCGGCGGGACCGGCGCGGCCGGGAAGGAGGAGGGGGATGACTGAGCTGACGCTGCGCGCCACGCTCGCCGACCGGCAGCGGCTGCGCCACCTGCTCCAGGAGTACGGGGTCTACGCGGGCGTCGTCGTCCTCCTCCTCGTCAACATCGCCTTCACACCGCACTTCCTGTCGACCGAGAACTTCCGTACCCAGGCCGTGCAGGTCGCGCCGATCGTCATCGTCGCGCTCGGCATGGCGCTCGCGATCGGCACCGAGGGCGTGGACCTGTCGGTGGGCGCGGTGATGGCGCTCGCGACGTCTTTGCTCTCGTTGTATCTCGGGTACGGGCTCGTGGTCGCGCTGCTCATGGCGGCGCTGGGCGGGGTGCTCGCGGGGCTCGCGAGCGGTGCGCTCGTCGCCTTCGTCGGGGTGCAGCCGATCGTGGCGACGCTCGCGCTGATGGTGGGCGGTCGCGGCCTCGCGCTCGTACTGCTCCCCCAGCTCAAGGACGTGCGCAACAGCGGGATGAACACACTCGGCACGGGCTCCGTGCTCGGCATCCCGTATCTGGTGATCATCGCGGCGGTGCTCGCGGTCGTGGTGGCCTTCGTGGTGCGGCGCACCACCTTCGGGCGGCAGTTGCTCGCGATCGGCGACAGCCGGGCGGCGGCGAAGCTCGCCGGGCTCCCGGTGCGGCGGGTGCTCGTCATCGTGTACGTGGTGTCGGGGCTGCTCGCGGCCGTCGCGGGAATCCTCGCGACGGCGCGGCTCCAGGCGAGCGACCCGACCTCGCTGGGCACCCTCATGGAACTCTCCGCGATCACCGCCGTCGTGGTGGGCGGCACCCCGCTGTCGGGGGGCCGGGTACGGATCGGCGGCACGGTCGCCGGCGCGGTGCTCATCCAGTTGCTGACGGCCACGCTCATCAAGCACGACCTGCCGCCCTCGTGGACGCAGATCGCGCAGGCGGTCGTCATCGTCCTCGCGGTCTACGCGGCGCGGGAGAGGGGGAAGCGGTGAACGGCACGATCGCCGAGGTCCCGGCCGGGGAGAAGCAGGTGTTCCCCGAGGAGCGGGGGCCCGGCCGCGGGGAGCGGCTGAGCGCGCTCGCGCAGCAGCACGGGGCGCTGCTCACGCTCGTCGTGGCCGTCGTCGTCGCGAGCCTGTGCTTCGACACCTTCCTGACCGGGGACAACCTGGAGGGCATGGCGCTGTCCTCGTCGTTCCTCGCCGTGGTGGCGCTCGGCATGACCTTCGTCATCGTCACGGGCGGCATCGACCTCTCGGTGGGCTCGCTCTTCGCGCTCGGCGGGGTGCTCGCGGCGTGGGGCTCGCGGTACGGGACGGCGGTGGCGCTGCTGCTGCCGCTCGCGGTGTGCGGGCTCATCGGCCTGGTGAACGGGCTGCTCATCGCGCGGGCGCGGCTCGCCCCGTTCATCGTGACGCTGGCGTCGATGCTGGGCGCGCGCGGGCTGCTGCTCGCGGTGACGGACGAGGGCGCGAACACGTATCTCGTGGACAAGTCGACGTGGTTCACGCACCTCGGGCAGAGCAAGCTGCTCGGCGTCGGGGTGCCGGTGTGGATCACGGTGGCGCTGTTCCTGCTCGGCGGGGTCGCGCTGCGCCGCAGCCGCTTCGGGCAGTACGTGTACGCGGTGGGCGGGAACGAGGACGCGGCGGCGCTCATGGGGGTGCCCGTGGCCCGTACGAAGTCGTACGTCTACACGCTCTCGGGGCTGTGCGCGGGTCTCGCGGGCGCCCTGAACGCGGCGTGGCTGGCCTCGGGCGTGACGATCCTCGGCAACGGCATGGAGCTGGACGCGATCTCGGCCGTGGTGATCGGCGGGACGCTCCTGAGCGGCGGCGCCGGATTCCTGAGCGGTTCGCTCGTCGGTGTGCTGCTCCTGAAGGTGATCCAGAACATCATCAACCAGATCGGCTCGCTGGACTCCTCGTACCAGCAGGTGGTGTCCGGGGCGTTCCTGGCGGTCGTGGTGATCGCGCAGACGTGGCTGGCAAGGCGGAGGCGGCGCATGAGGTGAGGGCGGAAGCCCGCGCGCGGGTTCCTGGTGCGGTGCCGTCACGGGGCTCCGCGCCGGACCCCGTTCCTCAGCCGCCGGAAGCGCCGGACCGGGTCTCCCCCAGGGCCGCCTCGACAAGGGTCGCCCACTGCCGTACGACGCGTTCGCGGCGGGGGCCGTCGTCCGTGAGGAGGTCGGCGAGGCCGAGGCCGCGGCACATGTCGAGGAGGCCCTGCACCGTTTCGCGGGCGCCCGGGCGTGCTTCGTCGGCGTCGAGGAGGGCGACGGCGATGCGGTGGGTCTCGCGGCCCACGCGGGCTTCGAGCGCGACGACGTCCTCGCGCAGCGTCTCCTCCTGCGAGGCGACGACCCAGAGCTGGAGCGCGGCGCGGAAGAGGGGCCCCGTGTAGAGGTCGGCGAGGGCGGCGACCACGGCGTGGCGGCCGGGCGGGGGCCCGGGGAAGAGGGCGCGCAGAGCCGCTGAGCGCTCTTCCGCCATGTAGGCGACGGCGGCGGTGAACAGGTCCTCGCGGGTCGGGAAGTGGTGCTGGGCCGCGCCGCGCGAGACGCCCGCGCGTTCCGCGACGACGGCCACGGTGGAGCGGGTCCAGCCGTGTTCGGCGACGCACGTGACGGCCGCTTCGAGGAGGCGTTCGCGCGTGGCGCGGCTGCGGTCCTGGCGGGGCGGTCCGCCGCGTGCCGTGCGTGTCACCGTGCCCATGGAGGGTCCCGTCGTTCGAGGAAGGCCGTCATCCCCTCGCGCGCTTCGGCCGAGGCGAAGAGCCCGGCCGAGAGGGCGAGCATGTCCTCGCCGCGCGCGGCGAAGTCCGCGAGCACTGTAGCGGTGGCGAGTCGTTTGCTCTCGGCGAGGCCCTGCGGGGAGCAGGCGCGCAGGGCGTCGAGCACGGGGGCGAGTGCGGCGTCCACGTCCGCCACGGCCTCGGTGACGAGCCCGATGCGGGCGGCCTCTGCGGCGTCGAAGCGTTCCCCGGTGAGGTAGTAGCGGCGGGCGGCGGTGTGGTCGAGGCGGGCGGCGAGGGGGAGGGAGATGACGGCGGGCGCGAGGCCGAGGCGGGCCTCGGTGAAGGCGAAGTCGGCGCGGGGCCCGGCGAGGCCGAGGTCGCAGGCGCCGAGGAGGCCGAGGCCCCCGGCCCGTACGTGCCCGGTGACGGCGGCGACGACGGGCTTGGGGAGGGCGACGACGGTACGGAGCAGGGTGAGGATCGCGGCGGGTTCGGGTGGTTCCTTGAGGTCGGCACCGGCGCTGAACGTCGTCCCGGTGTGGCCGAGGACGACGGCGCGGACGCCGGGGTCGGTCCCGGCGTCGGTGAGAGCCGTCGTGAGGGCGGCGACGAGCGGGGCGGAGAGCGCGTTGCGGCGCTCGGGGGCGTCGAGCAGGAGGGTGCGCACGCCCCGCTCGTCGGGGCCGGTGCGGAGGGTCACGACAACTCCCGTTCTTCTAGTAGGACTTGGGCAGGCCGAGGGTCTGGTGGGAGACGTAGTTGAGGATCATCTCGCGGCTCACGGGCGCGATGCGGGCGACGCGGCTCGCGGTGAGGAGCGAGGCGAGCTGGAACTCCGCGGTGAGGCCGTTGCCGCCGAGGGTGTGCACGGACTGGTCGACGGCGTGCGCGCAGGCTTCGGCGGCGGCGTACTTGGCCATGTTGGCGGCCTCGCCGGCGCCGATGTCGTCGCCCGCGTCGTAGAGCGCGGCGGCGCGGCGGGTCATGAGGCGGGCGAGTTCGAGTTCGATGTGGGCCTGGGCGAGGGGGTGGGCGATGGCCTGGTGGGCGCCGATGGGCGTCTTCCAGACGGTGCGTTCCCTGGCGTACGCGACGGCGCGGCCGAGCGCGTAGCGGCCCATGCCGATCGCGAAGGCGGCGGTCATGACGCGTTCGGGGTTGAGCCCGGCGAAGAGCTGGAGGAGTCCCGCGTCCTCGTCGCCGACGAGCGCGTCGGCGGGGAGCCTGACGTCGTCCAGGGTCAGCTCGAACTGCTTCTCGGCGGCCTTGAGTTCCATCGCGATGGGTGTCCGCGTGAAGCCGGGCGCGTCCGTCGGGACGAGGAAGAGGCAGGGCTTGAGGCGACCGCTGCGGGCGTCGGCGGTGCGCCCGACGACGAGGACGGCGTCGGCGAGGTCGACGCCCGAGATGAAGACCTTGCGCCCGGTGAGCACCCAGTCCCCGCCGTCGCGGTGCGCGGTGGTGGTGATGCGGTGGGAGTTGGAGCCCGCGTCCGGTTCGGTGATGCCGAAGGCCATCACGCGGCTGCCGTCGGCGAGGCCGGGCAGCCAGGCGCGTTTCTGCGCCTCGGTGCCGAAGCGGGCGATGACGGTGGCGCAGATCGCCGGGGACACGACCATCATGAGCAGCGGCGACCCGGCGGCGCCGAGTTCTTCGAGGACGAGGGCGAGTTCGCTGATCCCGCCGCCCCCTCCCCCGTACTCCTCGGGGATGCTCACGCCCAGGTAGCCGAGCTTGCCCGCCTCGCGCCACAGCTCGCTGGGGGGTTCCCCGGCGCCGAGCGCGCGGGTGAGGTAGTCGCGGCCGTAGGAGCGGGCGAAGGCGGCGACGGCGGCGCGCAGGTCCTGGTGCTCCTGGCTCTCCACGATGTCGGAAGCGCTCATGGTGCGGGGTCCTCCTTCGGGGGACGGGCGGTGTCGTGCGTCTCGGGGGCGGTTTCCGCGTCCTCGATGACCGCGAGGAGCGTGCCGACCTCGACCTGCCGGCCGGCCTCGACGGGCAGGCGGGTGAGGACCCCGGCGCGCGGGGCGCTCACGCGGTGCTCCATCTTCATCGCCTCCAGCCACAACAGGGGCGCGCCCTCGGCGACTTCGACGCCCTCGGCGAGTCCTTCCGCGAGGCGGACGACGGTGCCGGGGAGCGGGGCGAGGAGGGAGCCGGGCGCGGTGGTGGCGGCGGGTGCGGGGAAGCGGGGCAGGGCGGTGAGTGCGTGCGAGGTGCCGCCGGGGGTGTCGACGTACACCTCGTGGCCGTACACGGTGACGTGGTACGTGCGGCGGACGCCTTCGCTCGTGAGGTGGACGGTGCCGGGCCGGGTCTCCGGCTCGACGGTGACGGTGGGATGGTCCTCCGGGCGGATGCCGTCGCGCGTCGTGTGGTAGCGGACCTCGTGGACGGTACCGGCGGGTTCGGCGCGGTAGGCGCGCAGTGCGGGGGCCGAGGGAAGGTTGCGCCAGCCGCCGCCGAGGCCGCCGCGTTCTCGCGCGGCGGTACGGGCCTGGGCGACGGCGGCGGCGAGCGCGGCCAGTTCCTCCGCACGGGCGTCGCCGGGTGCGGTGAGTGCGGCGAGGCGGCGGTCGTAGAAGGAGGTGTCGGCGCCGCCCGCGACGACTTCGGGGTGGCGCAGGGTGCGCACGAGGAGGTCGCGGTTGGTGACGGGGCCGTGCAGGGTGGTGCGGGCGAGGCCGTCGGCGAGGGCGCGCAGCGCCGCCGTGCGGGTGGGGGCGTGGGCGACGAGTTTGGCGAGGAGCGGGTCGTAGTGGACGCCGATGGTGTCGCCGTCGGTGACCCCGGAGTCCGTGCGCAGGTGGCCGGGGGCGCGGAAGCGGTGCAGGCGGCCGGTGCGGGGGCGCCAGTCGTCGGCGGGGTCCTCGGCGTAGAGGCGGGCCTCGACGGCGTGCCCGCTCGGGGCGGGCGGGCCCGGGGGCAGGGGCTCGCCCTCCGCGACGGCGATCTGGAGGGCGACGAGGTCCACGCCGTGCACGGCCTCGGTGACGGGGTGTTCGACCTGGAGGCGCGTGTTCATCTCCAGGAAGTGCGCGCGGTCCTCGTCGACGAGGAATTCGACGGTTCCGGCACCGGTGTAGGCGACGGCACGCGCGGCGGCCTCGGCGGCCCGGTGCAGGCTCTCGCGCAGGGCGGGCGGCAGGTGGGGGGCGGGTGCTTCCTCGATCACCTTCTGGTGACGGCGCTGGAGGGAGCAGTCGCGGGTGCCGAGGACCCACACGGTGCCGTGCAGGTCCGCGAGGATCTGCACCTCGACGTGCCGGCCCCGGTCGAGGTACGGCTCGGCGAACACCTCGTCGTCGCCGAAGGCGGCGCGGGCCTCGGCGCGCGCGGCGGTGAGCTGGGCGGGCAGGTCCGCGAGGTGCCGTACGAGCCGCATGCCGCGCCCGCCGCCGCCCGCCGCGGCCTTGAGGAGCAGCGGGAGGTCCTTCTCCGTGGCCTCGGCGGGGTCGACGGCGGCGAGGAGGGGGACGCCCGCGCGGGCCATGAGGTCCTTGGCGCGGGTCTTGGACGCCATCGCCGCGATCGCCCCGGGCGGCGGCCCGATCCAGGTGAGCCCGGCGTCGGTGACGGCGCGCGCGAAGGCGGCGTTCTCGGAGAGGAAGCCGTAGCCGGGGTGGACGGCGTCGGCCCCGGAGGTCCTGGCCGCGTCGAGGAGCAGGTCGGCGCGCAGGTAGGTGTCGGCGGGCGCGGCGCCGGGGAGGCGGACGGCGAGGTCGGCCTCGGTGGTGTGCGGGGCGTGCGTGTCGGGGTCGGAGTGGACGGCGACGGTGGTGATGCCGAGTGCGCGGCAGGTGCGCTGGACGCGGCGGGCGATCTCGCCGCGGTTGGCGACGAGGAGACGGGTGACGGGGCGGGGTCCCGCGGTCATGGGGTGGCTCCTCTCGCGGAGTCGTCGTCGGGGCGCGCGGGCGGCTGTGGTGCCGCGTCCCGTACGTCACATGCGGAAGACACCGAAGCCCCCTCGGTTGCCGCGGACTTCGGCGGTGTGGACGGCCGAGAGGCACAGGCCGAGGACGGTGCGCGTGTCGCGCGGGTCGATGATGCCGTCGTCGTAGAGGCGGCCCGAGAGGAAGACGGGCAGGGACTCGGCCTCGACCTGCTGCTCGACCATCGCGCGCAGCGAGGCGTCCGCATCCTCGTCGTACGGGCGGCCCTTCGCGGCGGCGGAGGCGCGGGCGACGAGCGAGAGGACCCCGGCGAGCTGCTGGGGGCCCATGACGGCGGACTTGGCGCTGGGCCAGGCGAAGAGGAAGCGCGGGTCGAAGGCGCGTCCGCACATGCCGTAGTGCCCGGCCCCGTAGGAGGCGCCGATGAGGACGGACAGGTGCGGGACGCGGGAGTTGGCGACGGCGTTGATCATCATGCTGCCGTGCTTGACGATGCCGCCCTGCTCGTACTCCTTGCCGACCATGAAGCCGGTCGTGTGGTGGAGGAAGAGGAGGGGGATGTCGCGCTGGTTGGCGAGCTGGATGAACTGGGCGGCCTTCTGGGACTCCTCGCTGAACAGGACGCCGCGCGCGTTGGCGAGGATGCCGATCGGGTAGCCGTGCAGGCGTGCCCAGCCGGTCGTGAGGCTGGTGCCGTAGAGCGGCTTGAACTCGTCGTAGTCGGAGTCGTCGACGAGCCGCGCGACGACCTCGCGCGGGTCGAAGGGCTCGCGCAGGTCCTCGGGGACGAGTCCGAGGAGTTCCCCGGGGTCGTGACGGGGTGGCGCGGCGGGTTCCGGGGCCGGGTGGGTCTTGCGGTGGTTGAGGCGGGCGACGACGCGGCGGGCGAGGCGGAGGGCGTCGGGCTCGTCGAGGGCGAGGTGGTCGGCGAGTCCCGAGGTGCGTGCGTGCATGTCCGCGCCGCCCAGTGATTCGTCGTCGCTCTCCTCGCCCGTGGCCATCTTGACGAGCGGCGGCCCGCCGAGGAAGACCTTCGCGTGGTCCTTGACCATGATCACGTGGTCGGACATGCCGGGGATGTACGCGCCGCCCGCCGTCGAGTTGCCGAAGACGACGGCGACGGTCGGGATGCCCTCGGCGGACAGGCGTGTGAGGTCGCGGAAGAGCGCGCCGCCGGGGATGAAGATCTCCTTCTGCGAGGGCAGGTCGGCGCCGCCGGACTCGACGAGGCTGATGACGGGCAGCCGGTTGGCGCGGGCGATCTCGTTGGCGCGCAGCGCCTTCCTGAGCGTCCACGGGTTGCTCGCGCCGCCGCGCACGGTCGGGTCGTTGGCGGTGACGACGCACTCGACGCCGCTGACGGTGCCGATCCCGGTGACGAGCGAGGCGCCCACGGTCCAGTCGCTGCCCCAGCCCGCGAGCGGGGACAGTTCGAGGAACGGGGTGTCGCGGTCGAGGAGGAGTTCGACGCGCTCGCGGGCCAGGAGTTTCCCGCGTCCGTGGTGCCGCGTCACGTACTTCTCGCCGCCGCCCGCGAGGGCCTTGGCGTGCTCCGCGTCGAGCGCGGCGAGCTTGTCGAGGAGCGCGGCGCGGCGCGCGAGGTGGGCGGGTGCGGCGGGGTCCACGAGGGTGGGCAGGACGGTCACGCGCGGCTCTCCTCAGGGGCGTCGGGGGACTCGGGAGGCCCGGGGGCGGGGGCGGGCGGAACGGGGCCGGGGGAAGTCCGCGGCGGGGGCGCGGGATCGGTGTCGGGCGGTGTTGGCGGCACGGGGCCGAGCAGCCCGGCCGGTACGTCGACGTGGCGGGCCCGCAGCCACTCCCCCAGCGCCTTGGCCTGCGGGTCGAAGCGGTGGCGGGCGGCGGCGCCCTCGCCGAGCAGGCCCTCGACGACGAAGTTGACGGCGCGCAGGTGCGGCAGGACGTGCCGGGTCACGGGGAGGCGCGCCGTCTCGGGGAGGAGGGTGCGCAGGCGCTCGGTGGTGAGGTGGTGGACGAGCCAGGGCCACGCGGCGGGCTCGCGCGCCCACACGCCGAGGTTGGCGTCCCCGCCCTTGTCGCCGCTGCGCGCCCCGGCGACGTACCCGAGCGGGACGCGCCGTACGGGTCCCACCGGGGGCGGCGCGGGGAGTTCCGCGGCGGGCGGGGTCAGCGGGGGTACGGCGGTGTGCGGGGGCGGCGGGATGTCGAGCGTGGTGCCGTCCGCGAGGTGGGCGGTGTGGCGCACGGCGGTCTGCGGGACGGTCGTCGCGGTGAACACGCCGTACGGTGACGGCTTTCCCGGGGGCGCGGTGAGGTGGAAGCCGGGGTAGCCCGCGAGACCGAGTTCGACGGCGGCGGCGCCGATCCTGCGGCCGACGGCCTCGGGGTCGGCGTCGCGCACGACGAGGCGGAGCAGGGCGCTCGCGGTCTCCTCGGTGGCCGCGTCGGGGTGGTCGGTGCGGACGAGTTCCCAGTCGGCGCGGGCCGGGGGCCGCTCCGCGAGGGCTTCGGTGAGCTGGGCACGGACGAGTGCGGCCTTGGCGGGGATGTCGAGGCCGGTGAGGACGAAGACGACCTCGCCGCGGTGGCCGCCCAGGCGGCTGAGGCCGGCCTTGAGCGTGGGCGGCGGCGCCTCGCCGCGCACCCCGTGCACGCGGACCCGGTCGGGGCCCACCTGCTCGATCCGTACGGTGTCGAGGCGGGCCACGACGTCGGGGCCGAGGTAGCGGGCCGGTCCTGTCTCGTAGAGGAGCTGGGCGGTGACGGTGCCGGTCGTGACGGCGCCGCCCGTGCCGGGGTGCTTGGTGAGGACCGCGCCGCCGTCGGCGGAGAGTTCGGCGAGCGGGAAGCCGGGGCGGCGGACGTCGTGGGCGGTGAAGTCGCTGTAGTTGCCGCCCGTGACCTGGGCGCCGCACTCCAGGAGGTGGCCCGCGACGACGGCGCCCGCGAGGCGGTCGTGGTCGCCCGGGTCCCAGCCGAAGTGCGCGGCGGCGGCTCCGCTCACGAGCGCGGCGTCCGTGACGCGCCCGGTCACGACGAGCTGGGCGCCCGACCGCAGGCACGCGGTGATGCCGTGGCCGCCGAGGTAGGCGTTGGCGGTGAGGACCCCCTCGCCCCAGCTCTCGCGGCCCGCCGCCTCGGGGTGCGCGAGGAGGTCGTCCCCGCTCACGTACGCGACGGGGAGGTCGAGCCCTTCGCGGCGCACGAGCCGCCGCAGTTCCTCGGCGAGTCCCGCCGGGTTGAGGCCACCCGCGTTGGTGACGACGCGGACGCCGCGCTCGGCGACGAGGTGCAGGCACTCGGCGAGCTGGCGCGGGAAGGTGCGGGCGTACCCGGCGGCCGGGTCCCTCAGCCGGTCGCGGCCGAGGATGAGCATCGTCAGCTCGGCGAGGTAGTCCCCCGTCAGCACGTCGAGCGGCCCGTCCGACAGCATCTCGCGCACGGCCGAGAAGCGGTCCCCGTAGAAGCCGGAGGCGTTGCCGACACGGAGCGGGGCGGGTACGGCGGAGGGGGTCAACGTGGTTGCTCCTCACGGACGTTGGGGCGACGCACAGTGCAGCATCACAGCGCGGACGAAAACAAGCAAGCGTGCTTGCATGATTTTCCCCGGGCCCGGCGGAGCGGAATCCCGCTTGCTCCCGGCGGGCCCGCGGGCGAAGGATCGGCGGGGCCGTCCGTTCCCGACCCCGGAGCCGCCCCCGTGGATCTCCTCGCCGCCCTCCCCCTGCGCGCCCCGCGCCTGACGCTGCGTCCCTTCACACCGGAGGACACCGACGCGATGCACGCCTACCAGCGCCTCCCCGAGGTCGCCCGCTACCTGTACCGCCCGCCCCGCACGCGCGCCGAGTGCGCGGCGACGATCGCCGTCGCGCCCGCCTGGGAGCGGGACGGCGACCGCTTGCTCCTGGCGGTGTGCCCGGCGCGGCCCGCGCCCGGGGTGCCCGCGCTCGCGGGCGAGGTGAGCGTGAATCTGCGGGACACGCGCGCCCGTCAGGCGGAGATCGGGTGGTCCCTGCACCCGGGAGCGGCGGGCCACGGCTACGCGACGGAGGCGGCCCGCGCCCTCGCGGCCTTCGCCTTCACCACCCTGGACGCCCACCGTCTCCACGCCCGCGTCGACACCGAGAACACCCCGTCCGTCCGCGTCTGCGAACGCCTCGGCATGCGCCGCGAGGCCCACTTGGTGGAGAACGACCTGCGGGAGGGGGAATGGGGCAGCGAGTTCGTCTACGGGCTGCTGGCGCGGGAGTTCGGGGGATGAGGCGAGGGCGTGAGTTCGGGTGAGGCGAGGGCGGAGCGTCCGTTCGACAGCCAGGAGTCGTGTCCTCCGGCGCCGGGGTGGTCCGGTCAGCCACCGTCCGATCTCAGCGGCGCCGCGAGCCGCGCGACGGGCGCGGCGAGGCGGACCATGGGCGACGGACGTGCCGCACCGGACACCCTCACCGGACGTCGCCGCGTCGCCGCCCCCGCACCGGGGCGAGCCGCCGCGTGGACACCGTCTTGACGGTCCGTCGTGGCGCCGTGACACTGAGGGGGACGGTCACGATCGTCAGCGCCCGCGCGGCTCGTCCCGCGCGTGGTTCATCGGCCCCGGCCCGCTGACAGGCAACCCTTCGACCGCGATGGGGTGCCCCGGGTGACGACCTGGTCCCGCCACGGCGGCGGGACAAGCGCGGCCCCCGTGGGCGGCCGGGGAGGGGTGGGTGTCATGTCCGCAGTCGTTGTCGTGCGCCTCGCCGACCGCGCCCCCGCGCCCGTACGCCCCCGGCGCCGCACTCTCACCCGCAGGCTCCACATCGACCTGCTGCGCGTGTGCGGGGCGACGGGCCGTCCCGTCCGCTGACGGGCCCCCGCGCCCCTGTCCGCACACCACCTCCCGGCGCCCCCGTGCGTCCCCTGTGCCGTGCCTTCCTCCCCCTCTCTTCGTCTGGGAGAACCATGTCCGGAACCCTTGCCCCCTCCTCGCCCGCCCTCCCCCTCTGTACCCCCGCGACCGCCCGGCGCGGCAGTGGCCTGCCGCGTGTGCGCGAGGCGGTCGAGCCCGTCGTGCGGGAGCGCATCGGCGTCGCGGGCGGCCACGGCTTCTACCCGGCCCCGCACCGGTACGCGCTGTACCTGACGCCCCGGCGCGCCGACGCGCTGCGCGTCGCGGTGACCGTGCGGCTGCTCGGTCTCGCCGAAACCCTCGCCCTCGTCCCGCTCGACGGGCCCGGCTCACCCGCGTACGAGAGCCTGCGCCGCTCCTACGAGGCGACGCGGCGGCACTACGCGGGACCGCTCGCCGTGCCCGCCCTGTGCGACCGCTGGACCGGGCGCGTCGTCAGCAACCACACGCCCGACATCCTGCGTGACCTGCACGGCCGCTTCGGCCCCGGTGAGTCGGCGGAGTGCGGGGCGTGCGCGCTGCGTCCCGCCGCGCTCGGCGCCCAGACCGACCGGCTCGAAGCGGCGTGGGACTTCGCGGGCGCCGTCCCGGGCACGGGGCCGCTCGACGCCCTCGCGGCGCGGCTGCGGCACGCGCCGTACGTCCTCGGCGAGCGGCTGACGGCGGCGGACGTCGACGCGTGGTCGGCCCTCGTGGCGCTCGGCGCGCTGCCGGAGACGGGCGGCGCGCCGCACCGGGCGCTCGCGGCGCACCCCGGTCGCGGGGTGCTCACCGCGTGGACGCGCGGCCTCGCCGACCGCCCGGCGTTCAAGGAGGCCCTGGCGGAGGGGTACGGGGTGGGCTGAGCGCGACGGGCGAGCGACGCCGTGCGTGCCGCTCGCCCCGCCCCGCTCACGCCACCGCCGCACCCCTCCGCTCCGCCACCAGCGCGGCGAAGCGGTGAGCGACGGTGCGCCAGGCGGCCTCCGCCTCGGGGGCCTCGCGCAGGGCGTGGGCGTGGAGGCTCGCGGGATCGGGGGCGCCGTGGCGGGCGAGGCGCCCGGCGTTCCACGCCGGGATGCGCGCGGCGCGGGCCTCGGGGTGGAACTGGACGCCCCAGGCCGCCGCGCCGACGCGGAAGCCCTGGTACGGGCAGTCGGCGCTGCTCAGGAGCCAGTGCGCGCCCGCGGGGAGCGCCGTGACGGCGTCGATGTGGTTCTCGATCGCGGGCGGGTGCGCGGGCAGCCCGTGGAAGAGCGGGTCGTCGGCCGCCTCGGGGCGCAGCGTGAGCCGGACGCTGCCGAACTCGGGTGTCCCGTGCTCGCCGCGCACCTCTCCCCCGGCGACGTGGGCGAGGAGTTGCCCGCCGAGGCAGATGCCGAAGTAGGGGACGCCCGTGCCGAGCGCCTGCCGGGCGAGTGCGCGGGTCCCCGGGAGCCAGGGGGCGCGGGCGTCGTCGTCGGGGAGATAGGCGCCGCCGAGGACGAGCAGCCCGTCGTGCGTGAGCCGTTCGGGCAGCGGCTCGCCCTCCCAGGCCCGTACGGCATCGAGCCGCACCCCGCCTTCCGCGAGCCACTGCTCCCAGTTCCCCGCCCCGTCCCCCTCGTGGTGGCGCACCACGAGCAGGCGGGGCTCGCGCGCCTCGCCGTCGCCGTTGTCCTGCCGCGTCTCGGTCGCCACGTGCGGTCTCCGTCCCTGTCGGCTGTCCCGGTCGGGCCCGAGCCTAGGCGCGGGCGGGGGTACGGGGCACGCGGGGCGAGGGGGGGGCGGGACGGGGCGGAGCGTGCCGGGCAGGGCCTGTGGGCCGGGGCAGGGCCTGTGGGCCGGAGCGGAATCTGCGAGCCGGGGCGGAGTCTGCGAGCCCGCGCGGAATGCCGTGTCCCTCTCGTCGGCCCCCGGGGTATCGTGCGCGTCATGTCGAGTCCCGAGTCGGACAGGTCGGGGGCTTCCGGTCACGCCGTCAGCCCCCTGAACCACTGAGCTGCCACACCACCGGGCCGGTGAGCCGCTGAGCCACCGCGCCCCTCGCGTCGCGCGTCCCGCCGTTCCCGTACGGCGGGCAGGCGTGCGTACGCGCTCCGGGGACCGACGGCGATGACGAGAAGACCTCTCGTACCTCGCCCCTCCCCCGGAGTCGTTCGATGCCTCTCGCCCTGTACCCGCTCGCCCTGGCCGTCTTCGCCATGGGCACTTCGGAGTTCATGCTCGCCGGGCTGCTGCCCGGACTCGCGCCGGATCTCGGCGTCACGGTCGCCACGGCCGGTCTGCTCACCCCCGCTTTCGCCGTCGGCATGGTCGTCGGCGCCCCGCTCGTCGCCGTACTCGCCCGCGCGTGGCCGCGACGCGCCTGCCTTGTCGCGTCCGTCCTCCTCTTCGGCGCCGCCCACGCCGCGGGCGCCCTCACGACGAGCTTCGCCGTCCTGTGCGGCGCGCGGGTCGTCGCCGCCCTCGCGAACGCGGGCTTCCTCGCCCTCGCGCTGCCCGCCGCCGCGGCGCTCGTCCCGCCGGACCGTACCGGGCGCGCGCTCGCCGTGCTGCTCGCGGGCACGACGGTGGCGACGGTCGCGGGGGTTCCCGGCGGCGCGGCGCTCGGCGCGCTGTACGGGTGGCGGGCGGTGTTCTGGGGGCTCGCGGCGCTGTGCGTGCCGGTGGCCCTCGGCGTGCTCAAGGGAGTGCCCGCCGGACGCGGCCACGCCGGGGGGCCGGCGCCGCGCGCGGAGGCGGCGGTGCTGCGCAGGCCGCCGCTGCTCCTCGCGATGCTGCTCGGCGCGCTGGTCAACGCGGCGACCTTCGCGAGCTTCACGTACCTCGCGCCGGTCGTGACGGGGCCTGCCGGTCTCGGGGAGCGCTGGGTCGCCGTGGTCCTGATGCTCTTCGGCGCGGGGTCCTTCGCGGGCGTCACGCTCGCGGGCCGCTTCTCGGACCGCCGCCCGGGTCTCCTGCTCGCGGTCACGGGTCCGGCGCTGCTCGCGGGCTGGCCCGCGCTGGCGCTCGCGGCGGGCGAACCGGCCGTGCTGCTGCCGCTCGTCTGCGTCCTCGGCGCGCTGTCGTTCGCGCTCGGCGGCACGCTCGTCACGCGTGTCCTGTACGAGGCGGGCGGGGCGCCGACGCTGGCGGGCGCCTGCGCGACGACGGCGCTCAACGTCGGCGCGGCGGCGGGCCCGCTCCTCGCCGCCCCGTCCCTCACGACGACGGCCGGGCCGCGCGGCCCCCTGTGGACGAGCACGCTCCTGGTCGCGCTGGCGCTGCTCGTGGCCTGCGGCTCCCGGGCGGTGCCGTCGGGTGACGACGCCGCACGGGAGACCTCTCCGGCACGGTAGGGCCTCGCGGGCCCCCTCGCGGGCCCTCCTCACGGGTGGCCGCCCCGGGGTGCGGCCGGATCAGCCGGCCGCACCCCCCGCCAGCGCCGCCTTGTCCTCCGCCGTGGCGGGCGGGAGGGCGTCCTCCGGGCTCTCCACCCCGCCCCAGATCATCTCCTCCGGGACGCGGGCCGCCCGGTCGCCGCGGGCCAGGAGCGCGTAGAGGGCGGCCGGGACGACCAGGCCGACGATCCAGGAGATGTCGGCGCCGCCGAGCGGGTCCACGAGCGGGCCCGTGTAGAACTCGGTCGAGATGAAGGGGAGCTGGAGGAGGATGCCGAGGACGTACGTGATGATCGCGCGCCAACGCCAGCCGCCGTAGCGGCCGTTCGGGTCGGAGAGCGCCGGGAGGTCGTACCGCTCCTTGGCGATGACGTAGTAGTCGACCAGGTTGATCGCGCTCCACGGCGTGAAGAAGATCAGCAGGAAGAGCAGGAACGTCGAGAACGAGTCCAGGAAGTTGCCACGCCCGAGCAGCGCGACGACCGTCCCCGCGAGCATGATCGCGAGCACGTACCCGGCACGCCCCCGCTGGCTCAGGGTGCGCTGGGCGCGGAAGCCGGTCACCCCGGTGAGGACCGACATGAAGCCGCCGTAGGTGTTGAGCACGTTGATCGTGAGCTTGCCGAGGGCGATCACGAAGTAGAGGACGGAGGCGATGATCCCCGTGCCGCCGAGCCCGACCACGTAGCCGACCTCGTCGCCCGCGATGGCACCCGCCGAGGCCGCCGCGGCGAGCGCGCCGAAGGCCATCGACCACTGCGAGCCGAGCACCGTGCCGCCGAGCGTGCACCAGAAGGTGGCGCGCGGCGAGGTGTCGCGCGGCAGGTAGCGGGAGTAGTCGGCGACGTAGGGGCCGAAGGCGAGCTGCCAGGAGGCGGAGAGCGAGATCGCGAGGAGGAAGGCGGGGAGGTGGAAGGAGTGGTCGGCGAGGAGGTCGCCGAGCGAGGCGCGCTGGAGCAGGCGGACGCCGAGGTAGAGGAAGGCGAGGGCGCCGACGATGCTCGCGACGCGGCCGAGGCGGTGGATGACGCGGTAGCCGACGACGGCGGTGAGCGCGGTGGCGAGCGCGAAGACGACGATGCCGGTGACGTCGCCGAGGTGGGTGAGGTGGCCCACGGCCTGCCCCGCGAGGACGGTGCCGCTGGCGAAGAAGCCGACGTACATCACGACGACGCACACGAGCGGGACGATCGCCCCGTAGACGCCGAACTGCGCACGGCTGGAGATCATCTGCGGCAGTCCGAGGCGGGGTCCCTGCGCGGAGTGCAGAGCCATGACGGCGCCGCCGAGGAGGTTGCCGAGCAGCAGGGCGATGAGCGACCAGAAGGCGTCGGCGCCGAGGACGACGGCGAGGGCGCCCGTCACGACGGCGGTGATCTGGAGGTTGGCGCCGAACCACAGCGTGAACTGGCTGAAGGGGCGGCCGTGCCGCTCGGCGTCGGGGACGGCCTCGATGGAACGGCGTTCGACGAGGCCGCCGGAGGCGGCGGCCCCGGCGGAGGGCGGGGTGGTGCCGGTGGAACGGGGAGCTGACATGAGCGGGCTCCTGGTGACGGTCGGCGAAGGGGAACGGTGGTGAAGGAGGGCAGTCGGCGAAAGGGGACGGTCGGCGGGAGGCGTACGCGGAAGCGGAAAGGGGCCCCTGGAGAGCCCCGCACGGGATAAATATTTTCATTCAGGCTAGGACTTGTTGAATGGATGTCAATACTCCGGCCTCTTTCCGTCACTATGAATGACGTGTCCGTCCAGCTCACCGACCTCCTCGCGGACCCCGCCCTGCGCCTGCGCCCGCTCACCTCGCACTGTCACGAGGGCCCGCGCCCGATCCGCTGGGTCGCCTCCACGGAGCTGCCCGATCCGCTGCCGTTCCTGCGGGCCGGGGAGCTGATGCTCACCACCGCGATGCTGGAGCGCTCGCGGAGCGAGTGGGACGACCTGCTGCACCGCCTCGCCGCGCTCCCCGTCGCCGGTCTCGGCTTCGGCACCGGGCTCGTGCACCGGGAGGTGCCCGGGTACGTGGTCGAGCGGGCCGAGCACGCCGGTCTGGCGCTCTTCGGCTCCCCCGTCGAGGTGCCGTTCGTGCAGATCAGCCGCTGGGTCGCGGACCGCGTCTTCGCCGAGCGGTACGCGCAGGTGCGCCGTACCGCCGACGTGCAGGACGCCCTCCTGCGCGAGCTGCTCTCCGGGCGCGGGCTTCCGGGCCTGCTGCGGCGGCTGCACGGCCACCTCGACGCGGGCGCCGTGTCGGTCACCGCCCCGGACGGCAGGCTCCTCGCACGGCACCCGGCCGCGCCCGAGGCCCCCGCCCCCGGTACGCCGGGGACGCCCATCACCGTCGACGGCGTCCCCGTGGCGCGGCTCGCGACCGAGCGGGCCACCGCGAGGCAGGACCTGCTCTCCTTCGCCGCCTCCGTCCTCGGTCTCGAAGTGGCCAGGCAGCAGGCCGTGCTCACCGGGCGCCGCGAGCTGCTCGGCCAGGTCGTCGAGGACGTCGTGCACCGCACGGTGCCCGACGCCGAGGCCCGGCGGCGTCTCGCCGCGCACGGCATCGACCCCGCCGTCCCGCACGCCGTCGTGCTCGCGCGCGTCCCGGCCGGGCCCGCGCGGCTGCGCGCGCTGCCGTGGACGCTCGGCCCGCTCCTGGACCGGGGCGGCGACGTGCTGCCCACCGCGCTCGTCGAGGACAGCGTCGCGGTGTTCGTGCCCGAGGGCGTCGACGCCGACGCCACCGCGCACACCGTCCTGGAACGGCTGCGCGCGGCCGGGCCCGGGGTACGGGTCGGGGTCGGCGCCCGGCGGCCGGGTGTCGCGGGGCTCAGGCTCGGCTGGTTCGAGGCCCGGCAGGCGGGGAGCACCGGGGCCGGGGTGCGCACGGCGGCGCCGCTGAGCCTGACGGGGCTGCTCCTCGGCAACCTGGACCTGCCGCTGCGCGAGCTGGGCGACACGGTGCTCGCGCCGCTGCTCCGGTACGACGCCGAGCACGGCGGCGAACTGCTGCGCACCCTGCGCACGTACCTCGCCCACGACGCCCGCCCCGCGCCCGCGGCCGAGGCGCTGACCCTGCACCGCAACAGCCTGCGCCACCGCCTGCGGCGCATCGAGGAGCTGACCGGGCGCTCGCTCGACCGCCTCGACGACCGCATGGAGCTGTGGCTCGCGCTGCACGCGCGCGAGGCGGGCGGCGACGCCACCGGCTGAACGCCGAGGCCGGCCTCGTACGGCGGCCAGGACCGTTGCCACCGGGTCTACGTGCCGAGCAGTTGCCGTGCGATGACGACCCGCTGGATCTGGTTCGTGCCCTCGTAGATCTGGGTGATCTTCGCGTCCCGCATCATGCGCTCGGCGGGGAAGTCGCGCGTGTAGCCGTAGCCGCCGAGCAGTTGGACGGCGTCGGTCGTCACGGCCATGGCCGTGTCGGACGCGAGGCACTTGGCCGCCGCGCCGAAGTAGGTGAGGTCGGGGGCCCGGCTCGCGGAGCGGGCCGCCGCCGCGTAGACCAGCTGGCGGGCGGACTCGACCCGCACGGCCATGTCCGCGAGCATGAAGCGCACGCCCTGGAAGTCGGCGACCGGCTGCCCGAACTGACGCCGTTCCTTGACGTAGTCGACGGCGCAGTCGAGCGCGCCCTGCGCGATGCCGAGGGCCTGGGCGCCGATCGAGACGCGCGTGTGGTCGAGCGTGCCGAGCGCGACCCGCATGCCCCGGCCGCGCTCGCCGAGCAACCGTCCGGCGGGAAGGCGCGTGCGGTCGAAGTAGACCTCGCGCGTCACCGAACCCTTGAGACCCATCTTGCGCTCGGGCTCGCCGTAGGTGATGCCGGGGTCGTCGGCGTGCACGACGAAGGCCGAGATCGCGCGCGAACCGGCGCCCGGGTCGGTGACGGCGAAGACGACGAGGTAGCGCGCGACACCCGCCGAGGTGATCCAGGTCTTCACACCGTCGAGGACCCACCCGTCGCCGTCCTCGGTGGCGCGGCAGCGCATCGCGCCCACGTCGCTGCCCGCCTCGCGCTCGCTGATCGCGTACGCCATGAGCGCCTCGCCCGCGGCGACCTCGGGCAGGTAGCGGCGCTTCTGCTCCTCGGTGCCGTGCAGGAGCAGCGGCGTGACGCCGAGTTTGTTGGAGGTGAGGACCGTCGACGAGGAGGCGCACGCGCGGGCCACCTCCTCGACGGCGAGGGCGGCGGCGAGCGCGTCCACGCCGTCGCCGCCGTACTCCTCGGGGATGCCGGGGGCGTGCAGTCCCGCGGCGGTCAGGATCGCGTACGTGTCGTGCGGGAAGCCTCCGCGCTCGTCCACCTCGGCGGAGCGGGGGGCCAGCTCCTTGCGCGCGAGGTCGCGCGCCGCAGCCCGGAACTCCTGGTGCAGCGCGGAGAGTTCGTAGGTCGGCGCCTCGGCGGCGGGATCGGGGGCTGCGGTGTGCGCCATGGTGCGGTGCTCCTCGGTGGTACGGGCGGTACGTGCCGGGCCCGGGGTCCCGACCGCTCCATTGGGCGCCGCCGCGTACCCGGCGGCCAAGGTGCGTACGCACAACATCCGGCGGCATCCTTGTGCACGCGCACCTCGCGGGGGCCCCGGTACCGGGCCTAGCGTCCCGACGGAACCGCAGTACCCCGTACGAAAGGCCCCCGATGACGCCGCCCCGTGACGACCTCCCCTACCAGGGCCTGCGTGTCCTCGACCTGAGCCGGGTGCTCGCGGGCCCGTACTGCACGGCGCTCCTCGCCGACCTCGGCGCCGACGTCGTGAAGATCGAGCCGCCGCACGGCGACGACGCCCGGCACCTCGGGCCCTTCAAGGAGGGCGAGAGCGTGTACTTCGCGCAGCTCAACCGGGGCAAGCGCAGTCTCGCCCTCGATCTCAAGGACCCCGCGGACCACGCGCTCCTGCTGCGGCTCGCCGAGCGCGCCGACGTGGTCGTGGAGAACTTCCGGCCCGGGGTCGCGGCGCGGCTCGGCGTGGACCAGGAGACGCTGCGGGCCCGCGATCCGCGGCTCGTCTACGCGAGCATCTCCGGCTTCGGGCAGAGCGGGCCGCTGCGCGAGGCGCCCGCGTACGACCTCGTCGTGCAGGCGATGTCGGGGCTCATGGCGGGGACGGGCACGAGGGAGGGCGGTCCGACGCGCGTCGGCGAGTCGCTCGGCGACCTCGTGGCGGGCGTCTTCGCCTCGTGGGCGATCGGCGCGGCGCTCTTCGCGCGCGAACGCACGGGGCGGGGGCGGTACGTGGACGTCGCGATGCTCGACGCGCTCGTCGCCCTCCAGGTCACCTCGCTGAGCCTGCTCACCGCCACCGGCGCGCTTCCCGGGCGGATCGGGAACCGGCACCCGGTCTCCTCGCCGTTCGACACGTACCCCACGGCGGACGGCAGCATCGCCCTCGCGGTCGCGAGCGACGGGGTCTTCGCCCGCTTCGCCGCGCTCGTCGGCCGGCCCGATCTCCCCACCGACCCGCGGTTCGGGGACGACACGTCCCGTACGGACCACCTCGTCGCGCTCCAGGAGATCACCGAGAAGTGGTCGCGCGCGCGGACGACGGAGACGGCGCTCGCCGAGGCCCGCGCCGCGGGTGTCCCCTGCGCGCCGCTGTGGGACCTGGAGGAGGCCCTGGGGAGCGAGCAGCTCCGCGAGCGCGGCGTCCTCGGCACCTTCACCCACCCGGTCATCGGCCCCACCCCGTACCTGCGCCAGCCGGTCCGCTTCGGCACGGCACCCCCGCGCACGGACGCGGCCCCCTCACCGGACCTCGGGGCGGACCGCGAGGGCGTCCTGGCGGAGTGGCTGGCGTAGGAGTCAGCGGCGCGCTCGTCCCGGCGAGGTGGCGAGCCGCGGCGTCCTCGCCCTCACCGCACGCGGCCGGGAGCCCGGCACAAGCGGGCGTGCCCGCCCGCGCCGTGTTCCCGGCCGTTCGGAGGTGTCCCGTCGTGGCGGGACGTGCCTTCGGTGTCAGGCCGCTGCCAGCACCGCGTCGATCTCGCGCAGGAAGGCGTCGAGGTCGCCCGGGTTGCGCGAGGTGATCAGCGTGAAGCCCTCCGCGTCGCAGCGGACGGCCTCCTTGTCGACCCACCCGGCCGCGCCCGCGTTCGTGATGTCGGTCCTCAGCGAGGGGTACGAGGTGAGGGTCTTGCCCTTCACCGCGCCGGTCTCGACGAGGAGCCACGGACCGTGGCAGATCGCGGCGACGGGACGGCCGCCGGAGGTGAAGTCGCGGGCGATGCGCAGGGCGTCGTCGTCCAGGCGGAGACTGTCCGCGTTGAGGGTGCCGCCGGGGACGAGGAGCAGTTCGTACTGCCCCGGGTCGACGTCGGCGAGCTTCGCCGAGGGCCGGACGGTCTTTCCCGGGTCCTTGTCCCCGACGAGGGTCTGGACCGGCTCCTCCCTCGTCGCCGCGATGGTCACCTCCGCCCCCGCGTCCCGCAGGCGGTCGACGGGCACGACGAGTTCGTCCTGCTCGACGCCGTAGTTCGTGACGATCGCGAGCACCTTGTGCCCGCTGAGGTCGGGCGTGTTCTCCGCCATGACGCTCCTTTCCCCGGGCCGGCTCAGCGGCCGACGGCCTTGCGCAGTTGCTGCTTGTTCATCGAGGAACGGCCCTGGACGTTCTTCTTCCTCGCCTCTTCGTAGAGCTGGTCGCGCGTGGGGCCCTCGGCGCCGGTGTGCGAGCGCTCGCCGCCCCGCTCGTAGCTCGACTTCGGGTCCCGCGTGGAGACCTTGCTCGCGGTGCGGGACTCGCCCGAGCGCGCCCGTTCCTTGTTCACGGTCCGCGCGGCGATCTCCTCGGCCCGGCCCTCGGACGTGCCCCGCTGCTCCTCGCTGTCCTTGATGTGCTCGTACTGGCGCTCGCGCTTGCGGTTGGAACCTGCCGGCACGGTGCTCACCTCTCTCTCGGCTCGTGCGTCTCCGGTACCCCGTTCAGGGCTTCAGGATCACCTTCGTCCAGCCCGGCTCGCGGTCGTCGAAGTTGCGGTACGCCTCCGGCGCCTCGGCGAGGGGGAGTTCGTGCGAGACGAGGAAGGAGGGGTGGGCGCGGTCGTGGTGGATGAGCTGGGCGAGCTGCCTGTTGTACGCCTTGACGTTGGCCTGGCCCGTACGGATGCTCTGGCCCTTGAACCAGAACTGGCCGAAGTCGAAGGGCAGTTTGCCCTCGCGGGTCAGCTCCGTCGGTGCGCCCTCGTCCTGGGGGAGGAAGACGCCGACGACGCCGATGCCGCCCGTGGCCCGTACCGAGGCGACGAGGTCGTTCATCGTGGACTCGGGCTTCTCGTGGCCCTGCGGGTCGTGCGCCTGGTAGCCGACGCACTCGCAGCCCCGGTCGGCGCCGCCGCCCGTGCGCTCCAGGATCTCCTCGATGTGCTCGCCCTTGCTGTCGTCGACCGGGATCGCCCCGGCGGCCTCGGCGAGCCGCAGCCGGTCGGGGTGCCGGTCGACGACGAGGACCTGGCTCGCGCCGCGCAGGACGGCGGAGTAGGCGGCCATGACGCCGACGGGGCCCGCGCCGTAGACGACGACGGACTCGCCCGGCGAGACGCCCGCGAGTTCGGTGGCGTGGTAGCCGGTCGGGAAGATGTCCGCCAGCATCACGTAGTCGTTCTCCTTCTCGGCGGCGTCCTCGGGCAGGACGAGGCAGTTGAAGTCGCCCCACGGGACCCGCAGGTACTCCGCCTGGCCGCCCGCGTAGCTGCCCATCGCGGCGAAGCCGTAGGCGCCGCCCGGGGTGTCGGAGTCGACCGAGAGGCAGAAGCCGGTGTAGCCGCGCTCGCAGTTCTCGCAGAAGCCGCAGCCGATGTTGAAGGGCAGGCAGACGCGGTCCCCGACGTGGACGCCGTAGACCCCCTCGCCGGTCTCGACGACGACGCCGAGGTTCTCGTGGCCGAGGATGCGGCCCTGCTCCATGGGCGTGCGGCCCTCGTACATGTGGAGGTCGGAGCCGCAGATGTTGGTGGACGTGACGCGGACGAGCACGTCGGTGGGGCGTTCGATCCGGGCGTCGGGTACGTCTTCGACCGCCACCTGGCGGGGGCCTTCGTAGACGAGTGCCTTCATCGCGTGATCACCTGATTCCGGCCAACTGCGACGGCGCGGGAAGGGGCGTGCGGGGCGCGTCGCCCCGGGAGACTCCCTGCGCCCCGTGGTGCGTCGCCGGGGCCGCTCGCGTGCGGTTGTCGTACGGTCCGGTACCCGCTCGGGGGCCGTGCACACGGCGCGCGACTGTCCTCACGGGACCTCTCCCCAGCGTGCGCCCGCATCCGCCGCCTCGCATCCGCCACGTCGCGCAAGGCTCCTCGCGCAGCTCTCCGCACCGTCGTTTTCACGCCAAGCTTCACTTCCGCCCGTCCAGCCTCTTGATTCCTCACCCCCCTCCGGGACCTACTGGTGGGCCGGACCTCGCACAAGGTCCTGACAACGTTGTCACAGGAGGGTTCCGGGCCGTGTCCCGGGGCCGGGGAGGACGATCCGATGCCGCACGGGTCCTTGTCCAGGACGTCCCGAGGGGGCAGACCGCCGTCACGCCGCAGGTCCGGGGGGCTCGTCCTCGGGACGGCCGCTCTGCTGCTGGTGGGGACGGCGCAGGGCGCCGTGGCCGCGCCGCGTGAGGCCGCGCACCGCCCGCAGACCGCTTTCGCCTCCTCCTTCGAGGACGGCCAGAGCGCGCCGGACTGGCTCAGCACCGCCGACACCGACGCCTCGGGCAAGCCGCGCCGCTCGGGCGTCGACGGCGGCTACAGCTCCGGCATCCCCGGCAACGTCACGGACCACGTGACGGATGTGCGGGCGAGCGCGGAGAACACGGCGGGCGGGGAGGTCGCGGCGAATCTCGCGGACGGCCTGCCGGGCACGAAGTGGCTGACCTTCGAGAACAAGGGCTGGGCCGAGTTCGACCTCGACGCCCCGCAGCCCGTCACGCGCTACGCGCTCGTCTCGGCCAACGACCACGACGAGCGCGATCCCCGCGACTGGACCCTCCAGGGCTCCACGGACGGCAAGGAGTGGAAGACGCTCGACACGCGCGCGGGCGAGAAGTTCACCGAGCGGGCGCAGTCGAAGACGTACGAGATCGGCGGCGCGCCCGCCGCGTACGCGCACTACCGCCTCGACGTCACCGCGAACAACGGCGCCTCGGACGCGACCCAGCTCGCCGAGGTGCAGCTCTCCACGGGCGGCACCGATCCCGCGCCGCCGAAGGACATGAGCACGCTCGTCGACCGGGGGCCGAGCGGCTCGCCGACCGCGAAGGCGGGCGCGGGCTTCACGGGGACGCACGCGCTGCGCTACTCGGGTACGCACCGGACGAAGGGGCGCGGGTACGCGTACAACAAGGTCTTCGACGTGAACGTGAAGGTCCGCAAGGACACGACGCTCTCGTACAAGATCTTCCCCTCGCTCCCGGCGACGGACCTCGACTACCCGGCGACGTACGTCGCGGTCGACCTGGCCTTCACGGACGGTACGTACCTGAGCGACCTGAACGCCGTGGACCAGCTCGGCTTCCGGCTCAGCCCGCAGGGGCAGGGCGCGTCGAAGGCGCTGTACGTCAACCAGTGGAACGACCGCAGCGCGCGGATCGGGAGCGTCGCGGCGGGCAAGACGATCGACCGCGTGCTCCTCGGGTACGACGCCGACAAGGGGCCGGACGCCTTCCGGGGCTGGGTCGACGACATCAGCGTCAAGGAGCAGGCCGCGCCGCGACCGAAGCCGTACCTCTCCGACTACGCGATGACGACGCGCGGCACCAACTCCAGTGGTGACTTCTCGCGCGGCAACAACATCCCCGCGACCGCCGTCCCGCACGGCTTCAACTTCTGGACCCCGGTCACGAACGCGGGCTCCACGAGCTGGCTGTACGACTACGCGCGCTCCAACAACTCGGACAACCTGCCGACCATGCAGGCGATCTCGGCGAGCCACGAGCCGAGCCCGTGGATGGGCGACCGGCAGACCTTCCAGGTCATGCCCTCGCTCGCCGCCGGCACCCCGCCGACCGGGCGCACCGAGCGCGCGCTGCCCTTCCGGCACGAGAACGAGTCCGCGAAGCCGTACGAGTACTCCGTGACGTACGAGAACGGCCTGCGCGCCCAGGTCGCCCCGACCGACCACGCGGCGGCGCTCCGCTTCACCTACCCGGGCGACGACGCCTCCGTGATCTTCGACAACGTCTCGGAGCAGGGCGGCCTCACGCTCGACAAGGAGCACGGCACCGTCACCGGCTACTCCGACGTCAAGAGCGGACTGTCGACGGGGGCCACGCGGCTCTTCGTCTACGGGGTCTTCGACAAGAAGGTCACCGGCGGCGACTCCTCGGGCGTCAAGGGCTACCTGCGCTTCGACGCCGGGCGGGACCGCACGGTGACGCTGCGGCTGGCGACCTCACTCATCGGCGTCGACCAGGCGAAGGCGAACCTGGAGCAGGAGATCCCGGGGCGCAAGAGCTACGACGCGGTGCGTGCCGACGCGCGGGCGCAGTGGGAGAAGCTCATGCGTACCGTGACGGTCGAGGGGGCGAGCGAGGACCAGCTCACGACCCTCTACTCCAGCCTGTACCGGCTCTACCTGTATCCCAACTCGGGCTTCGAGAACACCGGGAGCGGGCGCAAGCCGACGTACCAGTACGCGAGCCCGTTCTCCAAGATGCCCGGCCCGGACACGGCGACGCACACCGGGGCCAAGATCGTGGACGGCAAGGTCTACGTCAACAACGGCTTCTGGGACACGTACCGCACCACCTGGCCCGCCTACTCGCTCCTGACGCCGAAGAAGGCGGGGGAACTGGTCGACGGCTTCGTGCAGCAGTACAAGGACGGCGGCTGGATCTCGCGCTGGTCCTCGCCGGGCTACGCGGACCTCATGACGGGGACGTCCTCGGACGTGGCCTTCGCGGACGCGTACACGAAGGGCGTGGACTTCGACGCGAAGGCGGCGTACGAGGCGGCGCTCAAGAACGCGACCGTCGTGCCGCCGTCCTCGGGCGTGGGCCGCAAGGGCATGAAGACCTCGCCGTTCCTCGGCTACACCTCGACCGACACGGGCGAGGGCATGTCGTGGGCGATGGAGGGCTACGTCAACGACTACGGCATCGGCCGCATGGGCGAGGCGCTGTACAAGAAGACCGGTGAGAAGCGGTACAAGGAGGAGTCCGAGTACTTCCTCAACCGGGCGCAGGACTACGTGAAGATGTTCGACAAGGACGCCGGCTTCTTCCAGGGCCGCAAGGCCGACGGGTCCTGGCGTCTGCCCGCGGACAAGTACGACCCGCGCGTGTGGGGCTACGACTACACCGAGACGAACGGCTGGGGGTACGCGTTCACCGCGCCGCAGGACTCGCACGGGCTCGCGAACCTCTACGGCGGGCGTGACGGGCTCGCGAAGAAGCTCGACACGTACTTCTCGACCCCCGAGACGGCGACGGCCGAGTTCACGGGCTCGTACGGCGGTGTCATCCACGAGATGACCGAGGCCCGCGACGTCCGCATGGGCCAGTACGGGCACAGCAACCAGGTCGCCCACCACGCCGCCTACATGTACGACGCGGCCGGGCAGCCGTGGAAGACGCAGGAGAAGGTCCGCGAGGTCCTCTCCCGCCTCTACTCGGGCAGCTCGATCGGGCAGGGCTACCACGGTGACGAGGACAACGGCGAGCAGTCGGCGTGGTACCTCTTCTCCGCCCTCGGCTTCTACCCGCTCGTGATGGGCGGTCAGGAGTACGCGATCGGTTCGCCGCTCTTCACGAAGGCGACGCTGCGCCTGGAGAACGGCAAGAAGTTCACGGTCACCGCGCGCGGCAACAGCACGAAGAACATCTACGTGCAGAGCGTGCGGCTCAACGGCAAGAAGTACGACTCGACCGCGCTCCCGAGCGACGCCGTCGCGAAGGGCGGCACGCTGGAGTTCGTCATGGGCCCGAAGCCCTCGTCGTGGGGCAGCGGCAAGAACGCGGGACCGCGTTCGCTCACGCAGGGCGACGCGGTCGCGAAGCCCCGCTCCGACGCGCTCCTGGACGGCCAGGGTCCGCTCACGGACAACACCTCGGCGACCGAGGGGCCGCTCACGCAGGACGAGCTGCCCGTGGGCAAGGCCGTGAAGGCGGCGCAGTACACGCTCACGTCGGCGGACCGGGCCAAGGCACCGAGCGGCTGGGTGCTCCAGGGCTCGGCGGACGGGACCTCGTGGCGGGACCTGGACAAGCGCGGTGGTGAATCCTTCGCGTACGACCAGCAGACGCGCGTCTTCTCGGTCGCGCACCCGGGGACGTACGCGCACTACCGGATCGTGCCGGACGGCGGCGGGACGGACACCTCGGCGCCGCGCGTGGCGGAGGTGGAGCTGCTGGGCTGAGCGGCACCCGTACGTGAGTGACCCGGCCCCGGACCCGTACGGTCCGGGGCCGGGTCGCGTGCGGGGGAAGGGTGCCGGTCCGCGCGTGTGGTCCGGGACTCCCGCGGGTCACGCCTTGCGTGCCACCGCCGCGTACGTCGAGCTGACCCGCCCGTCCTGTCCCGGCACCCGCTCGCCGAGTTCCGGGTGCCACTCCTCGGCGAGGACGACGCCGGGTCCGACCGTCTCGAAGCCGTCGAGGAAGCGGGTGAACTCTGCGCGGGTGCGCAGCGCCGCGGTGAGACCCTTCGCGCGGTAGGTGCCGCTCGCCCGTGCGACGTCCCCGGGCGCGTGGAAGTCGGCGGTGAAGTGCGACATCACGAGGTGGCTGCCGGGGGCCAGAGCGTCCTTGAGCGCGGTGACGAGTGCGTGGGCGCCGTCCTCGTCGCGGATGAAGTGGAGCAGCGCGACGAGCGAGAGGGCGACGGGCCGGGAGAGGTCGAGGGTCTTGGCGGCGAGCGCGAGGACCGCCTCGGTGTCGTGCGCGTCGACGAGGGCGAAGTCGAGCGCGCCCTCGGGGGTGCCGTGGAGGAGGGCTTCCGCGTGGGCCATGACGATCGGGTCGCGGTCGCAGTAGACGACGCGCGCCTCGGGCCGCACGCTCTGCGCGACCTGGTGCAGGTTGGGCTCGGTGGGGATGCCGGAGCCGACGTCGAGGAACTGGTCGATGCCCCGCGTGGCGAGCCAGCGCGTGGCCCGGCGCATGAAGGCGCGGTTCATCCGTGCCATGAGCGGGAGCTGGGGCTCCAGGGCGACCATCTGGCGCCCGAGCTCCTCGTCCACCGGATAGTTGTCCTTGCCTCCGAGCATCCAGTCGTACATGCGCGCGGGGTGCGGCCTGCTGGTGTCCACCCTCGCCGCCGCGCCCGCGTCCTGGGGTTCCGGCATCGTCAACTCCCTCATTGCCCTGCGGTGTTGCTCAAGGGGGCACGATTCTAGGCGAGTTGCGCGTGGGGCGGGCGGGCGCGAGGCGCCGCCCGTACTCGGGGCGGCGCCTCTTGTCTCGTATCCCGTACGTCAGTTGGGGTTGTCGCCGTGGGTCAGGGTCTCCCAGGCGACGAAGAGGTTGTTGCTGCCCGCCGGGCGCTGCTGCTCGGTGAGCCGCTGGGTGTTGGTCATGGCGATGCCGAGGCGGTTGTGCAGGGCGTTGTAGCCCATCTCGGTGACCGGCCCGAGGCCGCGGTTCACGCTGCCGCCGCACAGCCAGCTCGGCGGGGCCTCGCCCAGCTCGTACTTCGCCTGGAAGCCGAGCGCCTGCCGCAGCCGCTCGCCGACGTCCGTGCCGTAGAGGTCCGCGCCCTGGATGCGGCTGGTCTCGGCGACGTGCGAGATCGAGGAGATCCCGTACCCGGTGTGGGTGAAGTCGCGGCAGGTCTCCTGCGTGAGCCCGGTGACGAAAGTCGACTGGCCCTGCCAGTAGTTGATGATCTTCTGGCGGGTGTCGAGGTTCTGGCTCGGGACGGTCTTCGGCAGCTCGCCGTCCGAGGAGAGGTAGACGTAGGCAGCGGTCCGCGTGCGGAACTTCGCCATGGCGGTGTCGTACGAGCTCTTGTCGTCGAGGTAGACGGAGATGCCGATCGCCGCCTCCAGGATCGTCAGCTCCCAGTTCCCGTTGGAGTTGGAGCCCTTGATGACGACGGGGAGGTAGACCTGCCGGAGCATCGTGTCGAAGCGGGCGCGCTGGGTCCAGGCGCCGGTGTAGGTGTGCTTGATCAGCTCGGCGGCCTTGGGCCAGGAGGAGCCCGCCCAGCCGGTCTGGAGCGGGGCGTTGCTGTTGGTGTGGTTCTGGATCGTCCCCGACCAGGCGTCCATGAGCTGGATCGCCTTCTGCGCGTAGCGCTCGTCGCGGGTGAGATACCAGGCGAGCGCGTCGGTGTACGCGGCTATCGCGTCCTCGCGCTCGTCGGTGCAGCCGTAGTTGGGGTTGGAGTACGAGCCGCACTCGACCGTCGCGCGCGGCTTGGGCGTGCGGTTGAGGTCGGCGTACTTGCTCGCCATCATCTGGTCGAAGGCGCCCTTCCAGGGCTGCGCCCCGGCCTGCACCTTGCCGCGCACGAAGTCGAGCTGGCTCTGCGAGACGGTCACGCCGGGGTGCGTGAAGGCGGCGGGCGCGGCCTCGGCCCTGCCCGCACCCGGCCGGGCGAGCAGCGCGGCGACGAGGGCGACGAGCGTCGCGGCGACGAGCAGGTGGGGGGAGGACCGGCCGCGGTGGGGGCGCCGGGAGAAAGCTTCCATGAGAACTCATTCCCGTATGTGAATGAAATTCGCACGCTCGAATGCGTACTGCTGACAGACCATAGGTATGCACCAATGGGGCGTCAAGAAGCGTGCACCTCTTGAAAACGGGGCGCTCGACGGAGCGGAAGCGCCGGCCCCTCGCGGCGCGGCCGTCCGGCCCGTCACCGCCCGGCGGTCCGGCCCGTCACCGCCGTCCTTCCCGGCATGACGGGGGCCTGACCCCTCCGCGCGCCCGTCGGGCGCCCGTTCTACGGGTGAACGCCGCCCCGGAACCGCCCCTGGGGACCGCCCCGGCTGGCACGCTGCTTCCGATCATCCGATGAGCCTCCGGATGCCGGTCCAGCCTGCCGGTGCGCCGCGCGGGGCCCTCGGCGGTCCGGAAGGGGGGCCATGACGGTCGGGGACGAGGACGCCGCCACGCGGACGGGGCGGGGGCCGCGCCATGTCGCGTGCGTGATGGACGGCAACGGGCGCTGGGCCGAGCGGCGCTCGCTGCCGAGGACCGCCGGGCACCGGGCCGCCGAGACGACGGTGATCGACATCATCGAGGCGGCCCGCTCGGCCGGGGTCGAGTGGCTGAGCCTGTACGCCTTCTCGACCGAGAACTGGAGCCGCCCCAGCGCCGAGGTCGGCTATCTCATGGACCTCGTGCGGCACACCGTGCACAAGCACGCCCCGCTCCTGCACGCGCGCGGCATCCGCTGCCGTTTCCTCGGCGCCGACGACGCCCGCGTCCCGGAGGGCCTCGCCAGGGACTTCGCCGACCTCACCACCCTGACCGCCGGAAACCGCGGGATGACCCTCACGATCGCCTTCGACCACGGCGGGCGCGGCGACATCGTCGCGGCCGCGCGCTCCCTGATCCGCGCCGGCGTGCCCGCCGAGGAGGTCACCGAGCGCAGCTTCGCCACCCACCTGCCCTTCCCCGACACCCCTGACGTGGACCTCGTGATCCGCACCTCGGGAGAGCAGCGCATCTCCAACTTCATGCTCTGGCAGGTCGCCTACGCGGAATGGGTCTTCCCCACCGTGCTGTGGCCCGACTTCCGCGCCCCGCACTTCCTGGAGTGCCTGCACCACTACCGGCACCGCGAGCGCCGCTTCGGCGGCGTACCGGCCCAGCAGAACGGAACCACCGCCCCATGACGACCACCGGTGGATTCCCCCGCTTCCGCAAGCTCTTCGACGACCCGCGCTGGGCTCCCGCGCTCGTCCGCGCCACCGTCCTGGAGGCCGCGCACCCGCAGGTCGGCGCCGCGCTCGTCGCCAACTCCACCTTCGTGACGCACCCGTGGCGCCGCCTGCGCAACACCTTCCACAGCATGCGCCGCATGAGCGACGCCGACGAGGCGGTACGGAGCAGGGAGGCCGCCCGGCTCAACCGGCTGCACGACCGCCTGAAGGGCACGGGCCCCGATCAGCGCCCGTACGACGCGATGGACCCCGCCGCGCGCGCCTGGGTCCTCGCGACCCTCTTCGAGAGCGCCGTCACGATGTACCGGCTGAGCGGGCAGCCCCTGCGGCACGAGGAGATCGAGGAGCTGTACGAGGAGACGAGGGGCTACCTGCGCGCGCTCGGGGACGAGGCCGCGCGGCTCTCGGCGACGACGGTCGAGTTCTGGCCGTACTTCGACGCGGTGGTGGAGCGGGAGCTGGAGGACACGGAGGCGATGCGGATCATCCTCTACAAGCTCTTCGACCACCTTCCCGCGCCCGGGGTGCTGAGCGGGGTCCCCACGCTGTGGGCCACGGGCCGGGCGTTCGCCGGGCCGCTGATCGGGGCGGTCACGGTGGCGTCGCTGCCCGAGCCGTTCCGCAGGCGCGCCGGTCTCCCCGAGCTGCCGGGCGTGACGACGCTCCTGCGCGGGACGTACCTCGCCGCCGGTCTGACGCGCTTCCTGCCGGACGACTGGATCAGCGCCGAACGCGTCGTCGACCTGCTCTCGTCCACCCCCGGCGGCGACGATCCGGCGGCGCGCACCGCGGCGGCGCTGCACGAGAGGCTGCGGCGGGCCGGGGCGCTCGTCCGCCTCCTGTCGCCCCTGCCGGTGCCCGAGCCCGCCGCCCCTCCCGCGCCCGTGCACAGCGGCGCGGAGGAGTTCTTCCGCGAGGTGCTCGACCAGACAGGGGACGGATACCTCGACTGGCCGGATCTCGCCGCCATGGCCCGGGAGCTGGCGACGAGGCTGGATCTCGACGAACCGGAGGAGACCCGGCTGTACGAGGCGTTCGCGAGCTGGTGGCGGGAACTCCAGGCGGCCCTGGACACGGACGGCGACGGGCGGGTGAGCGCGCGGGAGTACGCGAGCAACGCCGCCGGGCTCGCCGGACCGGCGCTCATCCGTGTCGCGGAGGTCCTCTTCGCGGCGGCGGACGCCGACGGCAACGGGACGATCGACGCCGAGGAGTACCGCGCGCTCTTCCGCACGGCGTTCCGCCGCGAGACGGTGGGAACGGGTGGGGCGGGGAGGACGGGCGGCACGAGTGGGCCGGGGGACGCGGGCGGCGCGGACACGTACGACGGCGCCGCGTTCGTCCGCGCCTTCGTGTCGTTCATGTCCGGCCGCCCGCGCTCCTCTCCGTTCGATCCCCTGTTCCGTCAGCCCTGAACGGGCCGGGGGTCAGGAGGCGCGGTAGGTGTACGTCGGGGTCGACTCCTGGGCCGTCTTCCCCTGGGGGAGGTAATCGAAGGAGTACGAGAGGCTGTCGCCGGCGCGGAGGCTCACGGGCAGTTCCCAGCGGCCTGCTCCGGCGTTCCAGGTCAGGAAGTAGTTCTCCTGGGCGGCCCCGTTCTTGCGGTAGTGGACGGTGACCCAGGTGGCGCCGTCGCTGCCGGGCTTGAACCAGACGGCGGGCTGGCCGCCCGCTGTCACCCCCTGCGTGAAGGCGCCGTTCCCGGGGTTCGCACCGCCCCCGTTGCCGGGATCGGTCCCGCCCCCGTTGCCCGGGTCCGTTCCGCCGCCGGTGCCCGTGCCGCCGACCCACTGGCTTCCGCGCAGTTCGGCGAGGAAGCGGTCGAGGATCACCGGGTCCGCCTGGACGCGGGCGTCGCCCCAGTAGCCGTTGCCGCAGCCGGTTCCACCGGCGTTCGCGCCGTCGGCACACTGCCACTGGGTCTGGCTGTCCCAGTCGGTGTTGATGTAGGCGGCGGCGCGGACGACGTCGCGGTTCGCGGCGATGAAGGAGAAGTAGGGCTTGTACCACTCGTTCCAGCGGGCGTCGGAATTCGCCGCGACCGGACCCTTCTTCATGATGCAGCTCTTGGTCGCCGCGCCGTTGTCGTACCCCTGCGGCGACGACTCCGCGATCATCACGGGCTTGCCGTGGCCGCGCGCGAAGTCGAGCACCCGGTTCTGGAGCCCGGTGGGCGAGGTGTCGTACGCGGAGCAGCCCCACTGGGTCGCGAGCGAGCCGGAAGTGTAGAAGGCCGAGAGGCCGACCCAGTCCACGTACGCGTCACCGGGGTACCAGGCGTCGTAGTGGGCGGGGTCGGTGACGACGTAGTTCCACTCGGGGTGGTCGGTGCTGGTGTTGAGCGGCCAGGCGGCGGTCTGCCACACCGTGGCGACCTTGGTGGCGCCGAGGGCGTCGATGCGGCCCTTGATGTACTGGAACGCCTTCTTGTAGTAGTCGGCGTTGTAGCAGTTCCACGGCCCGTCGAACTCGTAGCCGATGCGCAGGAAGACCTGCCGGTCGTAGCCCTTGAGCTTGGTGACCATGTCGTCGACCTTGGCCCGGTACCGCGCCGTCAGGCTCGGGTTCCCCGAGGTCACGTCGCTGTCGTCGGTACCGATGATGGCGCGCAGCGGCTGGTTGCCGCAGCCGCTCGTGGCGTCGGAGAGGTAGAGGCCGACCGCGAGGGCCGCGCCCGGGTACTGGGCAAGGGTGCTGTTGAAGTCGACTGTGCCCGAACCCCAGTTGACGGGTCCGTTCATCCCGGCGAGCGGCTCGGGGCTGCCGCCGAGCACGAGGTTGGTGTACAGGGTGACGCCGCCGGGCTTCGGGGCGTCGAGCGAGGTCTTGTCGAGGACGTCGCGCTTGTAGGCGGAGAGCGTGTCGCTGTCCTGGCCCATGACGGAGAGGACCTTGCCGTCCGCGGGCAGATTACGGCCCGAAACAGTGGCGGCGGCAGTCCCCGAGGCTGCGGCCTGGGCCGGGGCGCCGAGGCCGAACGCGGCGAGCGCGCCGACGGCGATCCCGGCGCACAGGACGCCGGCTCGTCTTCGGATGGAACGCATACGGATGCTCCTGGTGAGGAGGTGCGGGTGGGCAAACGGAATGGTGAGAGCCCGTCAGGCATCCGTCAATCCTTCCCGTAAGTTTTCGTGAATCCGAGCTGGTCGTACGCCCGGAACCGAAACATTCAGCGGCCCGAAAGACCACGACCGGGGCCGGTCACCGGTCCACATCACCAACTCGACCTGCGAAGGCGCCGGGTAACAGGGATGCTGCGGATTAACGAAACTTCAACGAAACTATTGACAGTCAATTTCGCCCGGCGGCACCTTGTGCGTGCCACACAGCGTCCCGGAGTCCCGCTCCGGAGCGAGTGCCGGGCGCTCCCCCACGCCCCGGGCCGTGAGGGCCACCCCTGTCTCTTCCGCATCCGCACCTCGGAGGTCCGTATGGGCTCCTCGTACGTCCGCAGTTCACTCGCCGCCACCGCGGCACTCGGCGTCCTCCTCGGCCTCGCCGGCTGCTCCTCCGACTCCGACGGCTCCGGCGGCGGCACCACGCTCACCGTCGCGACGTTCAGCGACTTCGGGTACAAGCCGCTCTTCAAGGAGTACGAGAAGGCGCACCCCGGCATCCACGTCAAGGAGCGCGTCTCCCAGCTCGACCAGCACCACAACAGCCTCTCGACGCAGCTCTCCTCGGGCAGCGGCGCGGCCGACGTGGTGGCGATCGAGGAGGGCTACATGCCCAAGTTCCGCACGGTGAAGGACAAATTCGTCAATCTCGCGCGGTACGGCGGGGGGAAGCGCGAGAGCGAGTACCTGCCCTACAAGTGGTCGCAGGGTACGGCGGACGGCGGGAAGTTCGTCATGGGGTACGGGACCGATGTCGGCGGCCTCGCGATCTGCTACCGGACGGACCTCTTCCAGCAGGCAGGGCTGCCCACCGGCCGCGACGAGGTCGCCAAGCTGTGGCCCACGTGGGACGACTACTTCGCCACCGGTGACGCCTTCCGCGGGAAGGTGAAGGACAAGGCGTGGTTCGACTCCGCGGGCAACGTCTTCAGCGCCATGATGAACCAGACCGAGTACGGCTTCTTCGACAAGGACGACAAGTACATCGGCGACAGCAACCCGCGGGTCGAGACGGCGTTCACGAGCACCGCGAAGGCCGCCGCCGACGGCCAGTCCGCGAACCTCGTGCCCTTCAGCCAGCAGTGGAACGCCGGTATCAAGCAGGGCCGCATGGCGACCATGACGTGTCCCGCCTGGCTCACCGGTCTCATCCAGACCGCCGCGGGCCCGGAGGGCAAGGGCAAGTGGGACATCGCCAAGGTGCCCGGCGACGGCGGCAACTGGGGCGGCTCCTTCCTCACCGTGCCCAAGCAGGGCAAGCACGTGAAGGAGGCCGCGAAGCTCGCCGCCTTCCTCACCTCGGCCGCCTCGGAGAAGAAGATCTTCCAGGGCCCGACCGGCTCGCTCCCCTCGCTCGTCGCGCCGCTCGACGACCCGGCGGTCCAGGACACCAGGCAGAAGTACTTCAACGACGCGCCCACCGGCAAGATCTTCGCCTCCTCGGCCAAGAGCCTCCGGCCGAGCTTCCGCGGGACCAAGGACCAGCAGGTGCGGCTCCCCTTCAACAGCGCCATCCAGCTCGTCGAGCAGCGCAAGGCGAAGCCCGCCGAGGCGTGGCAGAAGGCGCTCCAGGACGCGGAGAAGAACCTGAAGCACTGACGGCGGCGGGCCGCGCGCCCCTCCCCGCGGGCCGCACGACGAGCACGGGCCCGGCGGTCCGTACGGGCCCCCGGTTCCCCGTACGGACCGCCCGGCCCGCTCCGTTCCGCCCGCCCGCGTCCACCCGCCGCCGCCCTGCGCGGCGGCGCCCCGTTCCCGTACCCCTGCCTCCCAGGAGGACTTCATGGCGGCCGACACCGCCGGTGCCGAGGAGCGTCTCGGCACCACTCCGCGACCGCGCGTGCGGCGCGGGTTGCTCGCCCCGTACAGCTTCGTCTCCCCGTTCTTCCTCGTCTTCGGGATCTTCGGGCTCTACCCGCTGGTCTACACGTTCTGGGTCTCCCTGCACCACTGGGACCGGCTCTCCGGGAACCAGGGCTACGCGGGGTTCGGGAACTTCAGCGACCTCTTCTCCGACCAGGACTTCTACACCGCGACGTTCAACACCTTCAGCATCTTCCTGCTGTCCACGGTCCCGCAGTTGCTCCTCGCGCTCGCCGTCGCGTGGCTCCTGGACCGCCGGCTGCGCGCCCGGACCACCTGGCGCGCGCTCGTCCTCGTACCGCAGTACGTGTCCGTCGTCGCCGTCGCGCTCGTCTTCTCGCAACTCTTCGGACGCGACTTCGGCGTCGTCAACTGGGTGCTCGAACATCTCGGGCTCATGGACGACCCCGTGGACTGGACCGCGGACACCTGGAGTTCGCACCTCGCGATCAGCTTCATGGTGATGTGGCGCTGGACCGGCTACAACGCGCTCATCTACCTCGCCGCGATGCAGGCGGTGCCGCGCGAACTGTACGAGTCGGCGATGGTCGACGGCGCCGGGCGCTTCCTCACCTTCCGGCGCATCACGCTCCCCTCGATCCGGCCCACCGTCCTGTTCACCGTCGTGATCTCGACGATCGGCGGATTGCAGCTCTTCGCCGAGCCCTTCCTCTTCGATCCACAGGCCAACGCGGAGGGCGGCACCGAGCACCAGTTCCAGACCCTCACGCTGATGCTCTACAAGTACGGGTTCATCAACAACGACGCCGGTTACGCCTCGGCCATCTCCTGGGTGCTCTTCCTCGTCATCGCCCTCGTCGCGGCGATCAACTTCCTGCTCACGCGCCGACTCGGCGCCACCGACCGCTGACCGTGCCGCTCCCGAGCGGGCCGCACAGCGGTCCGCGCCCGGCCACCCAGAGGAGTGTCCCCGTGGTTCCCGTCGCCGCCCCCGCCCCCGTCACCGAGACCCCGCCCGCCGCTCCGGCGCACCGGGCCGCCCGCCCCGCCAGGGCGCGCGGCCCCCGCCGCTTCGACAGCGCGGGCCCCCTGGCCTACACGATGCTCGCCGCCGTCGTCGTCGCCTCGCTCTTCCCCCTGTACTGGACCTTCGTCGTCGCCTCGCACGGCGACAACTCGGTGCTCGGCGGCGCGACGCCCTCGCTCGTGCCCGGCGGGCACCTGATCGACAACATCAAGCGGGTCTTCGACACGGTCGACTTCTGGAAAGCGCTCGGCAACTCCTTCACCGTCTCGGCGACCACGGCGGTCAGCAATGTGCTGCTCTCCTCGCTCGCGGGCTACGCCTTCGCCAAGATGCGCTTCCGCGGCCGCGACGCGCTGCTCGTGGTCGTCGTCATGACGGTCATGGTGCCGACCCAGCTCGGCGTGCTGCCGCTGTACCTGCTCGTGACCGACATGGGCCTGTACGGGAAGCTCTCCTCGCTCATCCTGCCCGCGCTCGTCTCCGCGATCGGCGTGTTCTGGATGCGGCAGGCGATGGAGGAGAACATCCCCGACGAGCTGATCGAAGCCGCGCGCGTCGACGGTGCCGGTCCGCTGCGCAGCTTCTGGTACGTGGCGTGGCCGGGCGTACGCTCGACGGCCGCCGTGCTCGGCATGTTCACTTTCATGGCCGCCTGGAACGACTACTTCTGGCCGCTCATCGCCCTGCCGCCCGAGAACGGCACCGTGCAGATCGCGCTCAACCAGCTCGCCGCCGGCTACTACACGGATTACACGCTCATGCTCGCCGGGGTCGTCGTCTCGGTGCTTCCGGTCCTCGCGCTCTTCGCCGTCCTGGCCCGTCGCATCGTCTCCGGCGTCATGGCGGGCGCGGTCAAGGGCTGAGCCCGGCCGGCCCCCGCTTCCCGTCCCGTACCCGCACACCTGAGGAATCGATGACCACCGTGTCCCCGACCGGGCCCGCCTCCCCGGCGCCCGGTGCCCACGAGCGCGCCACGATCAGCAATCCGGTGCTCGCCGGTTTCCATCCCGACCCCTCGCTGCTGCGCGTCGGCGCGGACTACTACCTCGCGACCTCGACCTTCGAGTGGCTGCCGGGTGTCACGCTGCACCACTCGCGCGACCTCGTGCACTGGCGGACGCTCGGTGGTGTCCTCGGGGAGGAGCGGCTGCTCGACCTCGTGGGCGTGCCGGACTCCGGCGGGGTGTGGGCGCCGTGCCTGTCGTACGCGGACGGCACCTATTACCTCGTCTACTCGGACGTCAAGAGCCTCGCGGGCGCGTACAAGGACGTGCACAACCACGTCGTCACCGCGCCCGCGATCACGGGGCCCTGGTCCGACCCGGCCCCGGCACCCGGCCACGGCTTCGACGCCTCGCTCTTCCACGACGACCCGGCGCCCGACGGCGACGGGCGGAGCTGGCTGCTGTGGCTGGAATGGGACCACCGGCCGGGGCACGACCCCTTCGGCGGCATCCTCCTCCAGGAGTGGGACCGTACGGCCCGTGCCGTCACGGGACCCGCCCACCGGATCTTCAGCGGCACCGCGCGGGGGCGCACCGAGGGACCGCACCTGTACCGGCGCGAGGGCTGGTACTACCTCGTGACGGCGGAGGGCGGCACGGGCTGGGAGCACGCCGTGACGGTCGCCCGGGCGCGCGCGGTGACGGGTCCCTACGAGGCCGATCCGGCGGGTCCGCTGCTCAGTTCGTGGGAGGACCCGGGGCTCGCGCTGCAGAAGGCGGGGCACGGCAGTCTCGTCGAGACCCCGGCGGGCGAGTGGTATCTCGCGCACCTCGCGGCGCGCCCGTTCGGTGCGCGCGGCGCCTGCGTTCTGGGCCGCGAGACCGCGCTCCAGCGCGTCGAGTGGACGGCCGGCGGCTGGCCGCGCGTCGTCGGGGAGGCCGGTACGGGGCGGCCCGCGCTCCGCGTCGCGGCCCCCCTCGGCACGGGCGCGGCGGGTACGGGCCTCGCAAGCGGCCCCGTGCCCGCGCGGGAAGCGGCGTGGGGCCCCGGGCTCCTCCCGGGCCCCGAGTGGATGACGCTGCGCCGGCACGCCGACTCCTCGTGGGCCGGGCCCGGCGCCGCACCCGGTTCCGTACGGCTGCGGGGCGGCGAATCGCTCTCCTCGCGGCACCGCCAGAGCCTCGTGGCCCGCCGTCAGCAGCACGCCCGCTTCACCTTCACGGCCACCGTGGACCACGAACCGGGCTCGCCCCGGCGCTCGGCCGGGCTCGCCCACGTCTACAACACCCAGCTGTGGCACTACGCACACGTCACGGCGGACGGGGCGGGCGCCCGCGTGCTGTGCCTCGCCGTGTGCGATCGCGGCCGGTACGCCGAACTCGCCGGCGCCGCCCTGCCGGACGCGGACCCGGTGCGGCTGCGCCTGACCGGCGACGGCCCCCTGGCGCGTTTCGCCTGGGAGGACGCGGGGGTGTGGCGGGCGCTCGGTCCCGCGCTCGACACGACGCGGCTGTCCGACGAGTACGCGACCGTCGGCGGTCCGGACGGGCACTTCTCCAGTTGGGGCTTCACCGGCGCTTTCCTCGGGCTGAGCGCGCAGGACCTCACCGGCGAGGGCCGCGCGGCGGAGTTCTCCCGTGTGCGGTACGAGGGCGGGGTGGCGCGAGGGCCCGCCGGTGAAGGGCCCGGTGCGTCAGACTGACCCGGGGCCGCCGCCCCCGGGTGACCCGGCGGCCCGCCCCGCACGTACCAGTAAGGACAGGAGTCGGAACCCCGCATGACGACACGGCCCGGCAACAAGGTGACCATCGGCGCCATCGCGGCCGAGGCGGGCGTCTCGTCCGCGACCGTCTCGAAGGTCCTCAACGGCCGCGCGGACGTCTCGGCGGCGACCCGCGAGAAGGTGCAGCAGATCATGGCCCGCCGCCACTACCAGCGGCGGGGCGGCAGGCGCAGGGGCGGGATCGTCGACCTCGTCCTCAACGAGCTGGACAGTCTGTGGTCGATCGAGATCATCCGCGGGGCGGAGGAGACGCTGCGCGGGGCGGGCGTGAGCATGGTCCTGTCGGCGGTGCACGGCGACAGCGAGGGCACCACGGCGTGGCTCGACCAGCTCGCCGCGCGGCGCTCCGACGGGGCGATTCTCGTGGTGTCCGACCTGACCCCGCGCCAGCGGGCCCGGCTCACCGCGCTCGGGGTGCCGTTCGTGCTCGTCGACCCGGTCGGGAACGTGGAGGCGGGGGTGCCGACGATCGGGGCGACGAACTGGGCGGGGGCCGTCGCGGCGACCGAGCACCTCATCGCGCTCGGCCACCGGGACATCGTCCATCTCGCGGGCCCGCGCCACCTGCTGTGCAGCCGGGCCCGCGCGGACGGTTTCCGGGCGGCGATGGAGGCGGCCGAGATCCCGGTGCGCGAGGACGCCGTCACCCACGGCGCCTTCGACGACGCCTCGGGCCAGGCGCAGGCGGAGGCCCTGGTCATCGCGGCGGAACGCGGGGAGCGCGCGCTGCCGAGCGCCCTCTTCGCGGCGAGCGACCTCCAGGCCCTCGGGGCCTGCGCGGCACTGCGCGCGCGGGGCCTGCGGGTGCCCGAGGACGTGAGCGTCGTCGGTTTCGACGACCTCCCGGTCTCGCGCTGGTGCCACCCCGCCCTCACGACGGTGCGCCAGCCGCTCCAGGACATGGCGGCGATGGCCGCGCGGACCCTGCTGCGGCTCGTGGACGGGGAACAGGTCGACCTGCCGCGCGTCGAGCTGGCGACGCGGCTCGTCGAGCGGGAGAGCACGGCTCCGTACGAGGCGGCGGAGCGGGCCGGGGCGAACGCGACGGACGGGAGACGGCCCGGGGGCGACGGCGTGGAGGGGGCGTGACCAGGCCGGACCCCTAAGGGTCGGACGTCATACTCAAGTCGGAGACGAGGCCCTCGGGTCCCTCTCAAGTGGACCCCGAAGACACCTCTTGCGAGGGTCTTCACGAGGTGGTCCCAGCGGGAACGATGGCTTGTGTCGCCACCGTCCCCGTCTCGCAGGAGTTCCCGCTCGTGACCGCCTTCCCCCACGTCACCACCCCCTCCCCCGCCACGACCGCCGTCGCGGCGCGGGCCACGGAGCTGTCCAAGGTCTACGGGACGGGGGACACCCGTGTGGTCGCCCTGGACCGCGTCTCGGTCGCCTTCCACCAGGGCGAGTTCACCGCCATCATGGGTCCCTCTGGCTCGGGGAAGTCCACGCTCATGCACTGTGTGGCCGGGCTGGACAGCTTCAGCGGCGGCTCCGTACAACTGGGGGGCACGGAGCTGTCGCGGCTCAAGGACAAGCAGCTCACCGCGCTGCGCCGGGACAAGATCGGTTTCGTCTTCCAGGCGTTCAACCTGCTGCCGACGCTGACCGCGCGGGAGAACATCACGCTGCCCCTCGACATCGCGGGCCGCAAGCCGGAGAAGCAGTGGCTGGAGCGGGTCATCTCCATGGTCGGCCTCGAAGGACGGCTCAAGCACCGGCCCACGGAGCTGTCGGGCGGTCAGCAGCAGCGCGTCGCCGTGGCCCGCGCGCTGGCCTCGCGCCCCGAGATCGTCTTCGGCGACGAGCCCACGGGGAACCTGGACTCGCGCTCGGGCGCCGAGATCCTCGGCTTCCTGCGCGAGTCGGTACGGGAGCTGGGCCAGACCGTCGTGATGGTCACGCACGACCCGGTCGCCGCGGCCTACGCGGACCGCGTCGTCTTCCTGGCGGACGGCCGCATCGTCGACGAGATGCACGGGCCGACCGCGGAGCGGGTCCTCGACCGCATGAAGGAGTTCGACGGCAGGGGCCGCGTGAGCTGACGCCCCCCGCCGCCCCTCCCCCGCCGGTTCCGCGACGGTCCCGGCTCCCTCACTTCAGGACTCGCTCACCATGTTCCGTACCGCCCTGCGCAATGTGCTCGCGCACAAGGCCCGGCTCCTCATGACCGTGCTCGCCGTCATGCTCGGCGTCGCCTTCGTCTCCGGCACCCTGGTCTTCACCGACACCTTCGGCACCGCCTACAAGAACCAGTCCGCGAAAAGCTTCGACCACGTCTCCGTCGCCATCGAGCCGGACGGCGGCCAGGGCCCCGCCGAGGAGAGCGACAAGGGCGCGACCCGGCTCGACGACGCCCTCGTGCGCGAGGCCGCCGCGGTGCCCGGCGCCGAGTCGGCGCTCGGGAGCGTGGAAGGCTTCACCGCGCTCGCCGGCAAGGACGGCAAGCTCGTCGGCGGCAACTGGGGCAGCAGAGGGACCAATTACTATCCGGACGCACGTGGGCACGACCCCCGCTGGACCTTCGTCCGCGGCGGGGCACCGGCCGCGGCGGACGAGGTGGCCCTCGACAGCCGGACCGCCGAACGCACCGGGTACCGCGTCGGCGACTCCGTCCGCCTCTCCACGAACGGCTCCGTCACGAAGGCCGTGGTCGCGGGGGTCTTCGACACGGACGACGGCAACGTCCTCGCGGGCGGCAGCCTCGTGCTCTTCGACAACACCACGGCGCTGCGCGTCCTCGGCGACGGCGCGTACGACGAGATCGACGTCAAGGCCGCGCCGGGCACCTCGCAGTCCGCGCTGCTCCACTCCGTACGGGACGTCCTGCCCGAGGACACCGAGGCCCGCACCGGGGCGGCGCTCTCCGCCGAGCAGGACCGGATGATCGAGCGGCAGACCAGTTCCACGAGTCAGGTGCTGCTCGTCTTCGCCGGGATCGCGCTCTTCGTCGGGATCTTCATCATCGCGAACACCTTCACGATGCTCGTCGCCCAGCGCACCCGCGAGCTGGCCCTGCTGCGCGCGGTCGGCGCCTCGCGCCGCCAGGTGACCCGCTCGGTGCTGACCGAGGCGTTCCTGATCGGCCTCGTCGCCGCCGTCGCCGGAGGCGTTCTCGGGATCGGGGTCGCCGTACTCCTCCAGACGCTCCTCAAGGCGGGAGGGGCCGGGCTGCCCGAAGGGCCGCTCGTGCTCGCCCCGCGCACGGTTCTCGTCTCGCTGCTCATCGGCGTCGGCGTCACGATGACGGCCGCCTGGCTGCCGGGCCGCAGGGCCGCGAAGATCCCGCCGGTCGCCGCGATGAACAGCGTCCACGCGGCCCCGACCGTGCGCGGCCTCGTCGTCCGCAACACTCTCGGCTCCGTCGTCGTCGCGCTCGGCACGGTGCTCCTCTTCACGGACGACAACTACGTCGTCTCGGCGGGCGCGGGCGTCGTCATGGTCGGCGTCATCATCCTGACGCCGCTGCTCTCGCGCCCCTTCGTCGCGGCGGCCGAACCGCTGCTGCGGCTCTTCGGGGTCGCGGGAAGGCTCGCCCGGCTCAACGCGGTCCGCAATCCGCGCCGCACCGCGTCGACCGCGTCGGCCCTGATGATCGGCCTCACCCTCATCACCGCGATGACGGTGGTCGCGACCTCGACGAGCGGCGCGATCGACCGGATGGCGGCCGACTCCCTCAAGGCCGACTACACGGTCTCGATGGCGAACTACGAACCCCTCGCGCCTCAGGTGCACAAGACCGTGGCCGCGCTCCCGGGGGTCACCGCCTCCAGCCCGGTGCGCACGGCGTACGGGGAGGTCGGCGGCGCTCCGAACCGGCTCTCCGGCATCGACCCGAAGAGCTTCGGCAGCCTCGTCCACCTGGATCTCGACAGCGGCTCGCTCCGGGGCCTGCGCGGCGACGCGGTCCTCCTGGACCGGGACACCGCCAAGGAGCGCGGACTGCGGACCGGCGACCGCGTCACGGTGAAGTTCGACGACGACGGCGGCCGTGCGCACCTGCGGGTCGCGGGCGTCTACCGGCCGAACGACCTGCTCAACGGTGTCTACGTGCCGACCTCCGTCGTCGATCCGCACCTGTCGGAGATCGCCGACGAGAAGGTCCTCGTGCGGGTGCGCGGCGGTGCGAGCGCCACGGCGGAGGACACGCTCGTCAAGGCGCTCGGTTCCAATCCGGCCCTCAAGATCCAGGACAAGGAGGCCATCAGCGGCGAGATCGGCGGCGCCATCGACATGCTCCTGAAGATGCTCTACGGGCTGCTCGCGATGGCCGTGCTGATCGCGGTCCTCGGCGTCGTCAACACCCTGGCCATGTCGGTCTTCGAGCGGCGGCACGAGATCGGGATGCTGCGGGCCATCGGCCTGGACCGGGCGAAGGTCAAGCGGATGGTGCGGCTGGAGTCGGTGGTGATCTCCCTGTTCGGCGCGGTGCTGGGCGTCGGGCTCGGGCTCTTCCTCGGCTGGATCGCGGGCGGCGCGGTCGGCGAGGAGGTCCCGACGTACCGCATGGACGTCCCCGTGTCGCGGCTGCTCGTCTTCCTCGCGAGCGCCGCCGTGGTCGGGGTCCTCGCGGCGCTGTGGCCGGCCCGGGGCGCGGCGCGGCTCAACCCGCTCCAGGCGATCAAGGCGGAGTAGCGGGGGCGGGGGACGCGGGGTCCGGGGCGTGCCGCGCTCCGGGCCCCGCTCTCCCGTACCCCGCCGCTCGGCGTCAGCCGATGACCCCGCGGAGCCACTTCCGTTGCCGCGCGATCTCGCCCGCTTCGGCGGTCGACTCCCGGTCGGAGCCGTCGAAGACGCCGACGAGCTTCTCCCGGCCGTGCGGGGCCACGCTTATCACCGGGCCGCCCGAATCGCCCCCGGCGGGAATCCCCTTGACCTTCTCCATGCAGAAATCGGAGGTCCCGGGCCCGGCGTGCCCGGCGCAGCGCGGGTCGTCGGGCCGTACGACCCGGAGGTCCGCCTCCTTGAGCACGCGGGACTGGCAGGCGTTCTCGTCGCCTTCGCACGTCGCGCCCCACCCGTACACGCGCACGCGCTGCCCGGTGTGCACCCCCTCGCTCGCGAGCGGCGCCGTACGCACCGTCATCGGGGGGACTTTGACGAGCATCATGTCGGCCTCGGCACTCCCCCGCCGCGCGCCCTTCACGGGGTGTACGAGGGTCCCGGCGGTCGCGTCGAGGCTTCCGACGCGGAACGAGATCCGTTTGTCCGCGACCGCCTGCCCCTGCTCGAAGAAGCAGTGCGAGGCGCTGAGCACCCACTCCCGGGCGACCGCCGTCCCCGTGCACGTCGGCACGCCGTCGACGAACATCCGCACGGCCCAGGGCCCGTACGTGCTCGGCGCACCCCCGATGACGGCGGACGCGGGCGGCGCGGCGAGCGTCCCGCCGGTCAGCAGGGCCAAAGCGGTCAGCAGCAGCGCGCGGGCGCGGTGGGCCATGTCTCGTTCACTCCACTCGGGGGACGGGTGCGTTCCGAAGGGCATACCCGCGTCTGCCCCGAGACGCGGCCCGGAGACCCGGCGTCACCCCAACGCGGCCGATGCCCCGTCACGCCCCGGGTCGGCCGAACGCGGCGACCGCACCGAACGCCTCCTGGGTCACGACCCCCAGCGGCTCGCCGTCGGGATGGAGCGCCCAGTACTCCAGAGCCGTCGTGGCGACGTTGACGAGCATCCCGGCGAGCGCTGCGGCGACGACGCCCTCACCCGGGCCGGCCCCGACACGCTCGGCGACAACGGGGGTGAGGAGGTCCTGTGCGCGGCGGCCCGCCGCGAGCCAGCGGGCCTTGAGCGCGGGCTCGGCGAGCATGACACGCGCCGTGCGCCGCGTATCGGCACCGTTGACGGAGCTGCCGGCGAGGAGGGCTGTCCGGGCGGCGTCGACGAGGGGTTCCCCCGACGGCCGGGCCGCGAGCGCGCGCACCAGTTCCTCGACCCCCTCCGTGAGCAGCGGCGTAAGGACTTCCTCCTTGACGGCGCAGTGCCGGTAGAAGGTGCGCAGCGAGATCCCCGCCGCCGCGGCGATCTGCTCGACAGTCGTCTCACCGAAACCCTGCGCGTCGAACAGTTCGATCGCGCGTAGCGCGATCTCGCGGCGTACCGAGGCACGTCGCCGTTGCCGCAGGTCGGGCCGGGGCGCGGTTCCCGCGCGGTTCTCGTGCTGCGTCGCTCCGCTCATGACCGGCGTCCCGTCCCTCGTGCCCACTCGATCCGCGTACCCGGTTGCCATTATGGCAGGACAGTCACAGTTGGCATGTTGTGCCACATCGACGTATCGTGCCAAGTGGAGCGATCCTCTCCGTTTCGCTCCTCGTGGAAAGCGGACGAAGACCGCACAACCGAAGGAAGTGGTCAACGATGACCGGAATTTCGTTCGAGGGGCGCGTGGCGATTGTCACGGGCGCGGGCGGCGGGCTGGGCCGCGCTCACGCGCTCGACCTCGCCGCACGCGGGGCCAAGCTGGTCGTGAACGACCTCGGCGGTTCGATCGCCGGTACGGGCGGCGGTTCCGCGATGGCCGACGAGGTGGTCGCCGAGATCGTCGCGGCCGGTGGTGAGGCCGTGGCGAACTACGACTCGGTGGCCACACCGGAGGGTGGCGCGGCGATCGTACGGAGCGCCGTCGACGCCTTCGGTACTGTGGACATCCTCGTGAACAACGCCGGCAACATCCGTAACGCGCCGTTCACCGACCTGAAGCCCGAGGCAATCGAGGCGCTGTTGGCGGTGCACGTCAAGGGCGCCTTCTACGTGACCCAGCCCGCTTTCGCGGTCATGCGCGAGAAGGGCTACGGCCGGATCGTTTTCACCGCGTCCGCGGCCGGGGTCTTCGGCAGCCCCGAACAGGCGAACTACGCGGCGGCCAAGAACGCCGTCCTGGGTATCTCCAACGTCGTCGCGCTGGAGGGCGCGCCGCACGGCATCACGTCCAACACGATCCTCCCCGTCTCCGACTCGCGGATGATCGCGGACATGAACCCGGAGACCCTCGCGGGCGTCCCGAAGACCCCCGCGCACCGTGAGCCGGAGATGATCACCGCGATGGTGAGCTACCTCGCGAGCGAGGCGAACCCGTACACGCACGAGGCGTTCTCGATCGCGCGTGGGCGCTACGGACGTGTCTTCACTGGCGTGACCGAGGGCTACACCGTCCCGTTCGAGGCCCCCGTGGCGACGGCCGACGACATCGCGGCGCACATCGACGAGATCCGCGACCGCGCCGTGTACCACGTGCCGGGGTCGATGGTCGAGGAGTTCTCGCTGGTGCCGTGAGCGCTGTGTGCGGGCGGGACCGACACCCGTGGGCGGCGGGACGGACAAGTGCCGTACGCGGCCGCGCCGGTTCGGGCCCGATGAAGGTGCGCGCGGCACGGCGGCCCCGCACGGTACGGGCATCGTCGTGCCATGCGGGGCGGCCGGGCAGCGTACGGACGGGAACGCCGCGCACTGCTCCGGCAGGTCCCCGGGACGTACGGCGGGCCTCAGGGCGATGGGGTTGCGCAGGGTGACTCCGTGGGCTCGGGGGCCTCGGTGGGTGTCGCCTCGTCGGCCGGCGGGGGTGCGGTGGTGCTGTCGGAGGGGCAGGCGCTCGGTGAGGGGGTGCCGGGGTCCTCGGATGCCGTGGGGTCCGGGGTCCCGGACGGGGGTTCCGACGGCGGTGTCGATCCGGTCGGTGAGGAGCCCGGGTCGGAGGGGCTCGGCGAGGGATCCGGGCTGCCGCCGGAGGACGGGTCGGGGGACGGACCGGTGGGCGGGGCGGACGTGGTGCCGGGCCCGGGGCTCGGCTTCCCCTCCGGCTCCTCGCCGGGCTGCGGCCCGATCACGATGCCGCCGCCCTTGTTCCCCTTGCCCCCGTCGCCGACAGGTGCCGTGGCCTCCCGGTCGCCCCCGGCACCCGGGCTCTTCGGCACGACGCCCGTCCCGTCCGGCACCGCGTGCACCCCGTCGCGGTAGAACGCCAGCCAGCGCAGCACCAGTTGGAGGTAGTCGCGCGAGTAGTTGTAGCTCAGGACCGCGCGCTCCAGGCCCCCGCCCGTCGCCAGGTCACGCCCGCCCGCGCACAGGTAGCGGCCGGCGCCGAGTGCCGCGTCGTAGATGTTGTTGGGGTCCGCGCGCCCGTCGCCGTTCCCGTCGGCGCCCCAGCGCCGCCAGGTGCCGGGGAGGAACTGCAGGGGGCCCACCGCCCGGTCGTAGACGGGGTCGCCGTCCCAGGCGCCGTTCTCGGTGTCGCGGATGAGCGCGAAACCGTCACCGTCGAGGGCGGGCCCGGTGATGCGGTGCCGGGTCGTGCCGTGCGCGTCGACGTCGCCGCCGCGCGCCTGCCCCGACTCGACCTGGCCGATCGCCGCGAGCAACTGCCACGGCAGGTGGCAGCCCGGCCGGGAGTGCGCCAGGGAGGACTCGGCACGCTGGTAGGCGGCGAGCACGGTCGCGGGCAGCCCGGACGACCTGCGCAGCGGCACTTCCACGACCGGGATCCGCGCCCCCGGTGCCTTCAGCGGATCGACCGGCGGTGATTCGACGTGGTAGGAGTCGTCGCCCTGCGTCGGGACCTCGGGCAGCGGCGGGAGCGGCGCGGCCACCGGGCTCGGCGCGTCCTTGTGGTGCTTGGTCAGGCCCTCGACGAGCGCGGGGGCCTGCGAGGCGTTGAGCAGGGCGGTCGCGGCGACGGCGACCGCCGTACCGCGCAGGCCGCCGCGCAGACGACGGCTGCGGGGGCGCGGGATACGCAAGGGGCGCATGGGGGTCTTCCCTTCGTGTACGTCCATCTCCGGTCGGTCCTGCCGCGGAACGGGGCGCGCCCGCGCGTTCAGCACTTCGGTCCTGGGCCCCTCGGCCCTGGAGCTGCTGGTCCTTCGGCCGTTCAGTCCCCGAAGGTGTCCAGCGCCGAGACCTGCCAGCGTCCTTCGCGCCGCACGAGGTCGACGGCGAGCATGGCGCCCGCGTAGTTCGCGGCGGCGGGGGCCTTGGCCGCCGTACTGGTGCTGCTCTGGTCGGCGAAGACCAGGACGCGGGCGCGGTCGCCCTCGATCCGCTCCACCGCGCTGTCCGTGACGGTCGTCGTGACGACCGTCTTCTGCTTCCCGGCCGCCGCGAGCACGGGCGCGAGCAGCGTCCGGTGCTGGGCGACGGCCTTCCCCGTGAGCCAGCGCGCGGTGGCCTTGTCCATCGCGCCCGGGTCGGCGTGGTCGTAGGAGAACAGGGCGTCGACCGCCTTCCCGGCCTGCCCCTTGACCTCGCTCGTGCGGGCCGCGTCGGTGAGCGCGGTGTTCCGGGTGGCGGCGGTGTCGCGCAGGGCGTCGGCGCGGGTGGTGGCCCAGCCTGCGAAGGCGCCGAGGAGGAGGGTGAGCAGGCACAGGGCGGCGACGCCTCGCGCGAGTCCGAGGGGCCGGGCCGCACGCGGCGCGACGGCCGAGGGGGCCGAGAGGGAGGTATCGGAGGCGGCCTCGGGATCGTCGGGTCCGGGATCGACGGGTTCGGAATGGGCCGCATCCCCGGACAGCGAGCCCCCGCCGGTCTCCTCGGGAAGGGTCTCCCCGCCTGATTCCCCGTCCCGGGGACTTGGCGCGGGCCGTGTCGTCTGAGCCGTCACGGCCGCGAGTCTGCGCTGCCGGTTGAGGTGGTGGCGGGTGGTGTGGCGCGTCGTGGACATCGTGGGCTCCTTCGCGCCGCTCAGTCGGTCTCGGTGCTCGCGGTGCCGCCGACCGGGGCCTGCCCGAGGGCGCTCAGCTTCCACGTGCCGCGGGTGCGGGTGAGTTCGCCGAGCATGCGGCTGTCCTTGTCGGTGGTCTTCTGGCCGGAGGCCCGTACGGTCACGCGGAGGGCGACCATCACGCGTGCCTTCCCAGCGCGTTCGTCGAGTTCGGTGACGGCCCCGTCGAGCACCTTCGCGGTGCTGACCGTCCCGGCGGTGCGCACCTGCTCCTCGAAGGCGTCGCGCCCCTTGACGAGCTGGCTGTGCAGGTCGCCGGTCGTGGAGGACTCCCACAGGTCGAGGCCGCGCGCGAAGTGGGCGTGGTCGAGGGTGTTGAGGTTCTGCACGGCCTGCTCGCCCGCTTCGAGCGCGTCGTCGCGCGCGGCGGCGTAGGAGGGCCCGTCGTCGTGCGCGGCGCCGTACCAGGACCAGCCGGCCCAGGCGGCGAAGCCGCCCGCGACCAGGGTGAGGGCGAGCGCCGCGAGGAGCAGCGGACGCGTGAGCCGGTTCATGCGGGTCCTTTCAGCGAGCGGTCGAGCGAGGGGGCGGCGGGTGGGGGCGGGGTTCACTGGACGTTCTCAGCGGGCGGTGAGGTCGACGACGCGCCAGACGCCGTCGTCCAGCCGGGCGGTGACGGAGAGCTGCGCGGCGCTCGTGGTCGCCTTCTCGTCCCCGCGCCGCGCGGTCTGGTCGAGGAAGACGAGGAGGTGCGCGGTGTCCCCGCGCAGGCTGACGACGCCGACGCGGACGGACTGCGTGGAGAGCGTCACGCGCTGGGTGCGGACGTCCTCCCTGACCCTGCCGAGCAGCGCCTCGTACTGCCGGGCCGCCTTCCCCGCGAGCGCGGCCCTCGCGGAGCGCTCGGTCCCCGCCATGCCGTCCGGCGTGTAGGAGAAGATCCGGGCGAGCGCGTTGCCGACGTCTCCGCTCACCCGGTCGCTCGCCTCGGCATCGGTGAGCGCGTGGTTGGCAGCGCCGGAGGTGTGGCGCAACGAGTGCGCCTGCTGGAGGAGCACGCACCCGGCGAGCAGGAGCAGTACGGACCCGAGCGCGACGGCGAGCGTCCGGCGGCGCGCCCACCACGTACGGACCGGCCGCGCGTCCTCGGCGCCGTCCTCCGCCGACGCGGGACTGGCGGCCTCGGCGACGGGAGTCCCCTCCCCGGCGGCGGCCTCCACTCCCGTACCGGCCTCCTGCCCCGCACCGGCCGCTCCCGCTTCCGCACCGGGCTCCTGCCCCGCACCGGCCGCTCCCGCTTCCGGCTCCTCCCCCGCCCCAGCCGCTTCCGCCCCGCGCTCGCGCGCCCACACCGGCGTCCCGCGCTTCATCGCGTCACCTCCGAAACCGCCACCGCCGACAGGCCCTTGACCTTCCACTCCCCCGAGGAGTCCCGCGTCAGGACCGCTTCCAGGCGTTTGCGGTCGGTCGTCGGTTTCCCCGCGTCCGGCGCCGTCGTCTCGACCCTGAGCGTCGCGATGAGGCGTGCCGTGCCCGCGTGGGTGTCGAGCGCCGTGAGCGCCGCGTCCGTCACGACGCCGCGCGAGGAGGCGCCCTTCGCCGGTTTGACGCGGGCGAGTTCCGTACGCAACGGACCGGCGCTGACCGTTTTCCAGCGGGTCACGCCCGCCTCGGCGCGGGCCCGCGAGGAGGCGTCGAGCGTCGAGAGCGTCGCGACGGCGGCGCGTCCCTCGTCGAGGGCGGCGTCGCGGGCCCGCCCGTACGCGAGGTCGTCGTCGGTGCGGGCCCGCGCGTACGACCACGTGCCCGCCGCGCACACCGCGAGCGCGAGCGCGATCCCGAGTCCGGCGAGAACGCGCCGCACGAGCCGCGTCCGCGCACGGCCGCCGGGCCGCTCCCGTTCCGCGGCGCCCGTGGCGTCCGTGGCGTCCGCGCCCTCGCCGTCCGTCCCGCTCGCCGTCTCCTGCGCACGACGCGCTTCCGTCCCGCTCACGAGTTCCTCCGTGCTCACGATGCGCTCCCGACGCCGAGGAGGTCGGCCATGTCCCCGCCCGTCGACGCGGCCCCGCTCTCGCGCACCGAGGGCAGCGCGAGCGCCCCGGGCCGGACCGGTTCCGGCACCGCGCCGCCCTTCGGGGCGTTGGCCGAGCCCCGCACCTGGACGCCGCTCGACGCGGGCGCGGTGCAGCGCGCCCCGGTGTTGAGCGCGGGTGCGGGGCTCGTGTCCGTGCCGAGGCGGTAGCGCGTGCCGCCGTAACCGGCCGTGCAGGGAAGGGGCTTGAAGAAGGTGACGGCCATGCCGAGGTTGAGCTTTCCGCCGTCGACGGCGGTGGAGCCGATGGCGACCGCCTGGGGCAGTTTGACGAGCAGTTCCTCCGTGCCGCGCTGCCGGGTGACGGCGACCTCGGAGGTGGTGAGGAGGTTGGCGAGGACGACGCCGATCTCCGGATCGAGGTCGCGCAGGACGCCGCTGATCTGCTCCGACGCGCCGGGCGCGGCCATGATGAGGCGGCGCAGGTCGGCGTCGGAGCCCTTGAGGGTCGCCGCGAGGTCCTTGGCGCCGCGCGCGAAGGACTTGATCGCCTCCGCCTCCTCGGCCTGCGTGCGCAGGACCGTCCGGCCGTCCTCGATGAGCGCCCGCGTCTGCGGGAAGGAGCGGTCGGCGGCGCGCACGAAGTCGGAGCCGTTGTCGAGCAGCACCCGCAGGTCGTCGCCGCGCCCCTCGAACGCCTTGCCGAACTCGTCGACGACCGTGCGCAGGTCGTCGAGCGGTACGGAGGTGGTCAGGTCGTCCACGCCCGAGAGCACGTCGGTGACGGGCCGGGGCACGGAGGCGGCGGAGGCCGCGAGGCGGGAGCCGTCGCCGAGGTAGGGGCCGCCGTCGCTCTCGGGGCGCAGGTCGATGTACTGCTCGCCGACGGCCGACAGGTCGGCCACGACCGCTTCGGCGTCCTCGGGGATGCGCGGCGCGGACTTCTTGATGCGCAACTGGGCCTCCACGCCGTCGGCGGTGAGCCCGATGTCGCCGACGCGGCCCACGGAGACGCCCCGGTAGGTGACGTTGGCGTGCGTGAACAGGCCGCCGGTACGCGGCAGTTCGACCTTGACCGAGTAGTAGTCGGCCGCTCCCACGTACCGGCCGAGGTCCGCGTAGCGCACGCCGAGGTACGCGAGCACGAGGACGGCGACGACGACGAAGGCGATGTTCTTGAGCAGCGTGGCGCGGGTGATCACGGGGTGCCTCCGCTCGTGGTCGCGGGCAGGGGCAGCGGGCTGCGGGGCGAGGCGCCGGGGCTCGTCGGGGAGTTCGCGGACGGGGAGCGCGAGCCGCTGGGCCCGGAGCCCTCCGGGGTCGCGCTCCCGGATGCCGCGCCGTGCGATGCCGTGCTCTGCGACGCCGTACCTCGCGACGCCGTGTCTTTGGGCGCCGTGTCCTTGGACGCCCCGTCGTCCGTGGCCCCCTTCTCCCCCGAGGGTTTCCCCGCCGACTTCCTGAGCGCGTCGCCGCCCTGCGTGGGCCCGCCCGGAGCCCCCGCGCCGTCGTCGGGGTCCTGCGGCGCGAGCGGTGGGATCAGGGTCGTCCCGTCGGCCGCGGTGATGTGCAGATACGCGTTGAGGTAGTCCCCGTGGACCCCGTTCAGGACCTCGTCCGTGAAGGGGTACGTGAGGAGCACCTGGAGCGAGTCGGGCAGGTCCTTGCCCGCGTCGGCGAGGGAGCGCAGGCTCGGCGCGAGGGCTTTCAGGTCGGCGACCATGTCGGCCTTGCTCCTGTCGATGGTGTCGACGGCGACGTCCTGGAGGCGGTCGAGCGAGCGCAGCATCGTCATGAGCGATCCCCGCTGCTCCTCCAGCGTCTTGAGTCCGGGGGCGAGGTCGTCGAGTACCGCGCCCACGTCCTGTTTGCGGTGGGCGAGGGTCGCCGAGAGCCGGTTGACGGCGTCGAGCGCGGCCGTGATGTCGCTCCGGTGGTCGTCGAGGTCGGTGACGAGCGTGTCGACCCGGCGCAGGGTGGAGCGGACCTGGCTCTCGCGACCGCCGACGGCCTTGTTGAGTTCGGTGGTGATGGACTTCAGCTGGTTGACGCCGCCGCCGTTGAGGAGCAGCGACAGCGCGCCGAAGACCTCCTCGACCTCGGTGTCGCGGGCGGTGCGGGAGACCGGGATGCGGTCCCCGGAGCGCAGCCGCCCGCCGCCGTCCTCGGGCTCGACGAGCTGGACGTACTTCTCGCCGAGCAGGCTGGACTGTTCGAGGCGGGCCCCCGTGCCGGAGGGCAGCCGTACGTCCCCGTTGATCCGGAGCGTGACGCGGGCCGTCCAGCCGTCGTCGGCGAGCGAGATGGCGGTGACACGGCCGATCGTCACGTCGTTGACCTTGACGTCGGACCGGGGGACGAGGTTGAGGACGTCCTTCATGTCCGCGGTGACGGTGTACGGGTGGGAGCCGAGGTCGGCGCCGCCGGGCAGCGGCAGGTCCTCGATGCCGTCGAAGCCGAGCGCGGGGACGGGGACGATGCCGAGGGTCAGGCACAGGGCGAGTACGGCGGCGGCCCCCGTGCCGCCCCACAGTCCCGCCGCGGTGGACCGCTTCACGCTCACTCACCCCCCACGGCGGGCAGGGGCAGCATCGGGCCGCCCTCGGCCACCTCGTTGAGGTTGGCGCGCCCGGTGAGCGTGCGGGTCCTCGGGTCGTACGCCTTGACGAGGTTGCCGGCCGCGAGCGGCGCGGTGTCGAGTGCCTCGGCGAGCGATTTCCGCTGGTCGACGAGGGTCTGGGTGAGAGGTACGAGACGGTCCACGTTCTTCTTCAGCTCGCCGCGGTTGTCCTGGACGAAGGTCTTGACCCGGCCGAGCGCGGTGCCGAGTTCCTTGAGCGCCGCCGCGAGGTCGTCGCGGTCGTCGGCGAGGTAGGTGGTGACGCTGTCGAGGTTCTCCTGGGCCGTGCGCACCGAGCTGTCCTGGTCCTTGAGCATCGTGGTGAAGGACTGCAACTGGCTGAGGGTCGTGAAGAGTTCCTCGCTGCTGCCGTCGAGGGTCTTCGCGGCCTTGCCGAACTGCTCGATGCTCTCGCCGATCGCCGCGCCGTTGCCCTTCAGGTTCTTCGCGCCCGTGTCGAGGAGGTCGGACAGGGCGCCGTCCGCGTTGGCGCCCTCGGGCCCGAGCGCCTTGCTCAGGTCGGTGAGGGAGTCGTAGAGCTGGTCGATCTCGACGGGGATGCGGTTGCGGGAGAGCGGGAGGACGGCGCCGTCGCGGAGCCGGGGGCCCTTGGTGTAGGCGGGGGTGAGCTGGACGTAGCGGTCCGCGACGACGCTCGGGGCCACGGCGACGGCGCGCGCGTTCGCGGGGACGTCCACGCCGTGGTCGATGTCGAGTACGACCCCGACCTTGGTGCCCTGCGGGCGCACCGCGACGACCTTCCCGACGCGGACCCCGAGGATGCGCAGGTCGGAGCCCTCGTACACGCCGACGGCGCGGTCGAAGTACGCGGTGACGCGCGTCCCGCCGGGGCTCGCGGCGCGGACGCCGTAGACGCCCGCGGCGGCGAGGAGGACGAGGACGAGCCCGCCGACGAGGAAGCGGCGGCGCGTGGACCAGGGGTGCGTGGGCCGGGGGTGCGTGGTGCCGCTCACTGGTCCCCTCCCTTCTTCGTCTCGTACGCGCCGTTCCTCGGCGGCACGCAGGACGCCTCGGGCCGCGCGGACGCGGGCAGGAAGTCGCGCGGGATGGCGCCGCACAGGTAGCTGTCGAACCAGCGGCCGTTGCCGAGCGAGTTGCCCATGAGCCGGTAGTACGGGCCGAGCAGTCCGAGGGTCCGGTCGAGCCGGCCCTGGTTCTCCTCCAGCACGTCGGTGACGCGGCCGAGGGCCTTGAGCGTCGGCCGCAACTGCTCCTCGTTGTCGGCGACGAGGCCGTTCAGCTCCTTGCCGAGCGCCTTGCTGCCGCTGAGCAGGGCCTTGACGGCGGTGCGCCGCTGCTTCAGCTCGCCGAGCAGGGAGCCGCCGTCGTCGATGAGCGTCTCGAAGCTGGACTTCCTCGTTTCGAGCGTCTTGGTGAGCTGTTCGCTCCCCTTGAGGAGGCGGGCGAGTTCGGCGTCGCGCGAGGACACCGTCCTGGAGAGCGCGGAGAGTCCCTTGACGGCGGTCCGCACGTCGGGCGGGGAGTCCTTGAAGGTGTCGGAGAGCGTCTCGAAGCTCTTGGCGAGCTGTTCTGTGTCGACCTCGTCGATGGTGCTGCCGAGGTCCTGGAGCGCGCTCGTCACGTCGTACGGGGACGTGGTGCGCGAGAGCGGGATGCGGCTGCCCGGGTCCTGGCGCCCTGCGCCGAGCGGGTCCAGGGCGAGGTACTTGGAGCCGAGGAGGGTCTTGATGGCGATGGCGGCGGTGGTGCGGTCGCCGATCCACGTGTGCGCGCCCCGTACCCGGAAGGCGACCTTCACGCGGTCTCCTTCGAGGCCGACCGAGGTGACCTCGCCGACCTTGACGCCAGCGATCCGCACCTCGTCGCCCTCGTCGAGCCCGGCGGCCTCGCTGAAGTCGGCGGAGTACGTGGTGCCGCCGCCCACGAGGGGCAGGCTCGTCGCGTTGAAGGCCGCGTACAGGACGAGGGCGAGCGCGGCGAGGCCGACGAGTGCGACGGCGACGGGGTTGCGTTCCTTCACAGGGGTGAAGCGCGGTCGCTTCGCCGGCGTCATGACTGGCACCTCGCTTCGGTGACGGGGATGCCGGTGGGCGGCTTCGATCCGTCGGACATGGTGAGTCCGCCGACCTTCGCCTCGCACAGGTAGAGGTTGAACCAGGACCCGTAGGAGGACAGGCGGGCGAGGGTGGTGAGCTTGGTGGGCGCCTTGTCGAGGAAGCTCTCGATCTGCGGGATGCCGTCGCCGAGCGAGTCGGAGAGGCGGCCGAGCTGATGGATGTCGTCCTTGAGCGGTTTCCTGGCGTCCTGGAGCAGTCCGGCGGTGACGGTGGTCAGCTCGCCCATGGCCTGGACGGCCTCGCCGAGCGGTTTCCGGTCCCCGTTGAATCCGGAGACGAGTTCCTTGAGCGTGGTGACGAGGTCGTCGAACCGGTCCTCGCGGTCGTTGATGGTGTCGAGCACCTGGGTGAGGTTGCCGATGACCTCGCCGATGACCTTGTCCTTCGCCGCGACCGTGGTGGAGAGCGAGCCGACGTGCTCGATGAGGCTGTCCACGGTGCCGCCCTCCCCCTGCAGCACCTTGACGATCGACCCGGCCAGCTCGTTGACCTGCGCGGGGTCGAGCCCTTCGAAGAGCGGTTTGAACCCGTTGAAGAGGAGGGTGAGGTCGAGGGCGGGCGTGGTGCGGCTCAGCGGGATGGTGGCGTTGCCGGGGAGTTCTCCCGTGGCGGCGCCGGTGCCGCGCTCCAGCGAGACATAGCGCTGGCCGACCATGTTGAGGTACTTCACGGAGGCCGTCGTGGTGGCGGGGAGGGCGCGGTCGCGGTCGACGGTGAAGGTGACCTGGGCCGTGCGGTGGTCGACGACGCGTACGTCGGTGACCTCCCCGACCTTGACGCCCGAGATCCGCACGCCGTCGCCGTCGATGAGCCCGGTCACGTCCGAGAACAGCGCCTTGTACGTCGTCGTGTCGTCGCCGACGCCGGTGTTGGCGATGGACAGGCCGAGCACGGCGGTCGCGACCCCGGTGACGAGGACGAAGACGAGCGATTTGACGATCGCTCCCGTGGGGGGCCTGCGGTGCGGGAAGGAGTCCTTGTCCCTGCTCACTTCACCCTCACCTCCGTGCCCCGGAAGACGGGGCCCGCGAGGAGGCTCGACCAGTCGGGAAGCTCCTCGGCGGGGGACTCCGCGTCGGGTGCGCGCGTGCCGGCCCCGGCGCTCTCGGGGTTCTTCGTGCTCCCGGTGCTCTTCGTGTCCTGGGCGGGCGCGCTGAGCAGTTCGTTGACGAGGTCGTTCTCCTGCGGGGAGTTGACGGGCCCGAGGTCCTTGTCGGCGGACGCGCTCGCGGTGGCGGCGGGGCGGGTGCCGCTCGCCTCGCCGAGGTAGGGCGCGGAGTAGCAGTGCGGGCCGCCGGAGGCGGTGTACGCGGGGGTGTCGCGCCCGGGTCGGTAGGCACCCCTGGACGGCACGGTCGTGACCTCCACGTGGACGCCGGGGTGGCCGGTGCCCTTGCCGAGGGCGCGGTCCATGCGGGGGGCGAACTCGGTGAGCGCGCGGAGGGTGCAGGGGAACTCGGCGGAGTACTCGGCGAGGAGCTGGAGGGTGCCGCGCGAGGTGGTCGAGAGGCGGATGATCGTGTCCTTGTTGGCGCGCAGGAAGCCGTCGACGTCCTCGGCGGCGCGGGTGGTGCCCGCGTAGGCGGCGGAGAGGTCGCTCTCCTTCTCGGCGAGGGTGCCGCTGGTGGTGGTGAAGTCCTGGAGCGCGTCGACGATGCCGGGCGCGGCGTCGGCGTACACGTGCGACACCGTCACGAGCTGCTTCAGGTCCTCGTTGAGCGCGGGGAGTTCGGGGTTGAACCTCTTGAGGTGCGCGTCGAGTTCGGTGAGGGTCTCGCCGAGCTTGTCGCCGCGTCCGTCGAGCGCCCGCGAGACGGCGGAGAGTGTCGCGGAGAGCTTCTGCGGCTGGACGGCGGTGAGCAGCGGAAGGGTGTGGTCGAGGACCTGCTGGAGTTCGATGGCGTTCGCCGAGCGGTCCTGCGGGATGACGGCCCCGGCGCCGAGCGGCGTGCCCGGCTTCGAGGTGTCGGCGACGAGTGCCACGTACCGCTCGCCGAAGAGGGTGGTGGGGAGCATCTGGGCGCGGACGTCGTCCGGGACGGACTTGAGTGCCCCGGGTTTCATCGCGAGGGTGAGGCGGGCTCCTTGCCGCGAGGCGTCGATGGCGCGGACCTCGCCGACGACGACGCCGCGCAGCTTGACCTCGGCGCCGATGTGCATCTCGTTGCCCACGCTGCCGGTCTCGACGACGACGCGCGGGTCGTCGCTGAAGTCCTTCTGGTAGACGGCGACGGCGAGCCAGATGAGCAGGGCGGCGACGACGAGGAAGGCGATGCCCGCGAGGCGCAGGCGCAGGGTCCGCATGTCAGCCCGCCACCTTCACCGTCGTGGTGGCGCCCCAGATCGCGAGCGAGAGGAAGAAGTCGGTGACCGCGATGAGGACGATGGCGTTGCGCACCGAGCGGCCCACGGCGACGCCGACCCCGGCGGGCCCGCCCTGGGCGCGGAAGCCGTAGTAGCAGTGGGCGAGGATCACCATCACGCTGAAGACGAGCACCTTCAGGACGCTGAGCAGCACGTCCTCGGGGACGAGGAAGAGGTTGAAGTAGTGGTCGTAGGTGCCCGAGGACTGGCCGTTGAAGACGACGGTGACGACGCGCGAGGCGACGTAGCTGGAGAGCAGGCCGAGCGCGTAGAGCGGGATGATCGCGACGACGCCCGCGATGATCCGGGTGGTCACGAGGTACGGCATCGCGCGTATGCCCATGCCTTCGAGCGCGTCGACCTCCTCGTTGATGCGCATCGCGCCGAGTTGCGCGGTGAACCCGGCGCCGACCGTCGCGGAGAGGGCGAGACCGGCGACGAGCGGGGCGACCTCGCGGGTGTTGAAGTAGGCGGTGACGAAGCCGGTGAGCGGGGCGGTGCCGATCTGGTCCATGGCGGCGAAGCCCTGGAGGCCGACGACGGTGCCGGTCGCGGCGGTCATGCCGATCATGACGCCGACCGTGCCGCCGATGACGCTGAGGCCGCCGGAGCCGAACACCACCTCGGCGAGCAGGCGCTGCACCTCCTTCGCGTACCGCGCGAGCGTGCGTGGAATCCACAGCAACGCGCGCAGGTAGAAGAGGAGTTGGTCGCCGCCGCGGTCGAGCCAGGCGAATGGGGATGCCATGCGTTCAGCCTCCCTTCGGCGGAACGATCTGGAGGTAGACCGCCGTCATCGCCATGTTCACCACGAGCAGCAGGATGAAGGTGATGACGACGGACTGGTTGACGGCGTCGCCGACGCCCTTGGGCCCGCCGCGCGGGTTGAGCCCCCGGTAGGCGGCGACGATCCCGGCGATGAGGCCGAAGACGAGCGCCTTGAGTTCACCGACGTAGAGATCGGGGAGCTGGGCGAGGGCGGAGAAGCTCTGGAGGTAGGCGCCCGGGGTGCCGTGCTGGAGGCCGACGTTGAGGAAGTAGCCACCGAGGGTGCCGACGACCGAGACGAGGCCGTTGAGCAGCAGCGCGACGAACATGGTGGCGAGCACGCGGGGCACGACGAGCCGCTGCACGGGCGAGACCCCCATGACCTCCATGGCGTCCAGCTCCTCGCGGATCTTGCGCGAGCCGAGGTCGGCGCAGATCGCCGAGCCGCCCGCCCCCGCGATGAGCAGCGAGACGATGAGCGGGCTCGCCTGCTGGATGACGGCGAGGACGCTGGCCCCGCCGGTGAAGGACTGCGCCCCCAGCTGCTGCGTCAAGCTGCCCACTTGGAGCGCGATGACGGCGCCGAAGGGGATCGACACGAGCGCGGCGGGCAGGATGGTGACGCTCGCGATGAACCAGAACTGCTCGATGAACTCGCGGAACTGGAAGGGCCGCCGGAAGATCGCGCGCAGCACCTCAAGGGTGAGCGCGAAGAGCCTGCCGGTCTGGCGGAGCGGGCCGAGCAACGGGTTCGGGGGGCGCGGCGGCGCGGGCGGCGGCGTGCGCACGGCCTCCAGGGGGACGGTGGGCGGCTCGGGCGGCGGGGCGGGGCGCTCGTCGATGCTCATGAGGCCGCTCCGGGCCCCGTACGCGCTCTCACGAGGCACCCCCGTGGTGCGCCCACGCGCTCCGCTCCCAGCCGTAGGCGGCGCGGATCGCGGACTGCGCGCGCTCGGGCAGGGTGTGCAGCAGCCCCCGTACGCGCTCCCGGCGCCGCGCCACGGCGGCGCGCTCGCCGAGTCCGGCACTCGGCTCCAGCTGCGGGACGAGCGCCTTCGGTTCGGCGGGCGGGGTGGTCGCGGCGGCCTCGGCTGCGAGCGTCGCGGCGTCCTTCTCCTCGGACATCCCGATGGGACCCGCCTTGCTGGCGGTCAGGAACTGGGCGACGACCGGTTCGCGGCTCGTGAGGAGCACTTCGCGCGGGCCGAAGGCGACCAGTTCGCGACGGAAGAGCATCCCCATGTTGTCGGGCACGGTCGCGGCGATGTCGAGGTTGTGCGTGACGATGAGCATCGTCGCGTCGATGCGGGTGTTGAGGTCGATGAGGAGCTGGGAGATGAAGGCGGTGCGCACCGGGTCGAGGCCCGAGTCGGGCTCGTCGCACAGGATGATCTCCGGGTCGAGCACGAGGGCCCGCGCGAGGCCCGCGCGCTTGCGCATCCCGCCGCTGATCTCGCCGGGCAGCTTGCCCTCCGCGCCGACCAGGCCGACGAGTTCGATCCGCTCCATGACGATGCGGCGGATCTCGGCCTCCTTCTTGCGGGTGTGCTCGCGCAGCGGGAAGGCGATGTTGTCGAAGAGGTTCATCGACCCGAACAGGGCCCCGTCCTGGAACATCAGGCCGAACTTCTTGCGGGCCTCCATGATGTCCCGCTCCGGCGAGCGCGCCATGTCGACGCCGTCCACCAGGACGCGACCGTGCTCGGGCTTGAGCAGGCCGATCAGCGACTTGAGGAAGACGGTCTTGCCCGTCCCCGACGGACCGAGCATGACGCTGACCTCCCCCGCCGGCAGCGTCAGGCTGACGTCCTGCCAGATGGTCTGCCGGCCGAAGGACTTCGTCAGCCCCTCGACCCTCACTTCGATTCCCATCGCCTTCTCACCTTCAGCGAGCGGACTCGGCAGCGCACCGTAATGCTCTTCGCACGTGCCGAACAAGATCCCGGAACAATCACTCCGAGCCTTCCCGGAGAACTTGTCATCCGCTGATAAAAGAACACGTCTCCCCTGTCAGCGAATGAGCGGAACAAGCGGCGGGACCCCGTCTCGCCGGGGGTGGGCGAAAGACGGGACCCCGCCGTGGAGAACCGGCCGAGAAGGAGGGCCCGGGTCCGTTTCTCCGAGAACTCCCGACCGGCGGGAGGGCGCCGGCCGGGAGAGAGGCAATCCCCCGGAAGGGACGTTACGGCCGAGTAACCTCGGCTCGCAACAGCCGTTCACGAAGTATTTCCTTACCGGATTTCCGGGGGCGGGCTGATGGCGCCGGGAGGCGAAAGGGGATGCGGGTTTGTCGCCGGGTGACAAGCGGCCGGGGGCGGGCGAGGGTCGCCGCCGGGAGCGCTCTCGTCACTTGGCCGCCGAGTGCCAGTACCGCGAGAACGTCCTGCCCTGGTTCGGGGAGGCGCTGCCGGGGTCGGTGAGCGTGGCCAGGTAGGTCGAGGCGCTGTTGAGCGTCAGCGAGTTCTTGCCGGAGGCGGCGGGCAGGCCGGACTTGAGGTTGACCGCCCAGTTGAAGGCGCCGAGGCCGAGCGGGCCGCAGCCGCTCGCTCCGGGCGCGGCGAAGGTGGTGTCCTCCTGGCCCGCGCCGGTCGCCGCGAGCCGGACCATCTCGCCGGTGTCCGCGGGCGTGCCGTTCGCGGTGAAGGACTCCGCCGCCACTCCCGGCGTGGTCTGGTTCTGCGGACGCAGCACGATGGGGGACGACTTGGTCCCGATGTAGCAGTTGCCGCCGATGAGCGGGTTCTGGAGGTGCACGCGGACCGGGATGGAGAGGATCGGCTGCTTCTCGCCGAGGCCCGCGAAGAGCTGGAAGTCCGTGGGGGTGCCGACCGGTTCGACGGTGGCGGTGACGCGGTTGAGGGTGCTGTTGGTTATCTGGTCGCACACGGCGCCGACCACGGGGACGGAACTGGGGCACATGAGGCCGAGCAGGCCACCGGGCAGGTCGGCGGGGTCGGCGACGAGCGCGCCGTCCGCGGGCGCGATCACCGTGTTGGTGCCGTCCGCGTGCGTGATGACTCCGGCCTGGAGGTCCGTCCTCCCGGTGGGGACGACGGAACTGCCGATCTTGATGACACCGCTCGACGAACTGGAGGAGATACAGGTGGCCTGGTCGTCGATCCCGTCGGCCGCGAGCATCGCGGCGTCGTCGACCGGGCAGCGGTCGAACGGCGCCCAGCGCCCGTTCAGCTGCGGCCCCGCGGCCGTCGACGTGCCGATGGACGCGATCGTCGCCAAGGCGGCGGTGGCGCTCAGTACGGTGAGGCGTCTGAGAGAGCTCATTCCGGTTTCCCTTCGGAGTCGGGCAACGCGAGCCCGGACGTTACTCACCGGAAACCTCGCGCGGCAATAAGCTCGCTGACGCATTTTCCATTACTCGCGCGTTTATCAGCGGGTGAGCATCGGGGACCCCGCCTTGCGCATCTGGTGAGTGTTTCCGCCCGGCGCCCCGGAAATCGTCACGCGTCGACAAAAAGCCGGGGCCCGTTGCTCGCCCCGGGGCAAGAAATTCGCCGATCAGGGCCCGAACGAGAGATTCTTTCCCTTTTCCATTGCGACTTCCGGTTACCAGCTCGTAACGTCCCCTCTCGAAGGCGACGAACAACGGCCTGTGCGACCGATCGGTTCGTTGACCTGGAGTGTGAGCCGCCGACCGCCCCTCTCGCGGGCGGTCGACCCGTGTCAGTACCCGAGCTCGTACGCCATTCGCTCCCCCGAAGGGACCCCTCGTGCGCAGATTCACCCGGAACACCGCCGTCGCAGCCGCCGCGCTCGCCTCGGCCATCGGCCTCTCCGTCTCCTCCGCGTCGGCGACCGCCACCGCCACCTACACCGTCACCCCCGGCGGGGCCTTCACGGCCAACGCCAGCAACCCCAAGCTGACCTCCGGCGCCGCCATCCTCAACTGCGCCTCCTCGCAGGCGAAGGGGACGCTGAAGACCGGTTCGGGCAACGCCGGGGCGAAGCTCGGCTCGATCACGAGCCTGACCTTCACCGGCTGTTCCGTCTCCGGCATCCCGTTCACCGTCGCCGCCGCCGCGAGCAGCAGCACGCCCTTCTACATCAACGCCACCGGCACGACGGCGAACCACATCGACGGCAACGTCAGCAACATCAGCGCCAAGATCACCGGCAGCGGCTGCAACGTCACCTTCGCCGGCACCACGAACGGCTGGTACGAGAGCACCACGAGCACGCTGCACGTCACCGGCGGCGGCTCGCTCGCCGCGCAGGCGGGCGCGAGCTGCCTGGGCCTCATCACAGCGGGCGCGCACGCCGACTTCATCGCCAACTACGCCCTGACCGCCTCCCAGTCGATCACCTCCCCGTGATCCCGTGATCCCGCGGTCCGTGAGCGCACGATCGCGGGGACGCCCGACCCCGTGAGCGCCTGATCGCGTGAGCGCGCCACCGCCCGTCACCGGCCCCCGGGCCCGTGACGGGCGTCGGCGTTCCCCTCGGCCGCACGGGCGGGCCCGGCCCACCGCCCTGAACTCCGGCGCACGCCCATGAACAGGCGCCCCGATCCGTCGTCCCGGCCCAGGGCGCAGATCCGGCGCCCCGGTCCAGCGCACAGATCCGGCGCCCCGGTCAAGCGCCGGGGTCCGACCGCCCGGCCCGAGCGCCACGAACAAGGAAGAGGACGTATGCGAGCAACAGGACGAGGCGCGGGCGCGCGGCGCGCGGCGCGTCCCGCGCGCGTGGCCGCCGCGACCGCGACGGCCCTGATGCTGGGGCTCCTGACCGGAACGGGCTCACAGGCCGACGAGGACTCCCCCACCACCGCCGATCTGGCCTACGCCTGCCGGTTCCCGGACTCCACCGGCGCCCCGGCGACGACCGTGGACGCGCGCGTGGAGGTGACGACCCGCCTGCCGGGGAGCGCCGTCCCCGGCAGCCCGATCGACGCGGGCACCGTGGAGGTCGCCGCGCACCTCCCGCGCGCCGCGGTCAGCGCCCTGTTCCCGGACGCGCGCGCGGTGTCCGGCTCGGCCGCGCTCGGCGTCGACGTCCGCCAGAACAAGGACCGGGCACGGGCCGACTGGTCGCTGGTGACCGCCGGGACGGAGCTGCCGGCACAGGGGGCGGAACTCGTCCTTCCCTCCTCCGGGAAGGTCCCGACGATCACCGTGAACTCCGCCGGGCGGGTCCTGCTGCTCGGCGGCGAGGCGCGTTTCGTTCTCCAGCCGGACGTCGGCGCGCCGGTGTCGCTCGCGTGCTCCCCCGCGCCGGGCCGGGAACCGCGCGTCGCGGAGATCGCCGTACCGGAGGACGCGGCCGTCCCCGAGGACACGCGGCCCGCCACACCCGGCGGGGACCACTCCTCAGGACCGGCGGCGCGGGAGGACGCCCGCGAGGACGACGTCACCCTGTCCCCCCAGGAGGACGAGCCCGCCGTCTCCTGGCCCGACGAGTGCGACGACATGCCCACCGGCGAGCTGGACACCAGCGTCTCGGCGCCTCCGCCCCCGTACCACTTCAATCCCATTCCGCTGGACGGCGTGCCCATGTGCGCCTACGCCGTCGGCATCAGCACCGTGCGCAAGCAGAACGGCTCGATGCTCATCAACGACCCGTCGGGGAAGCCCGCGCTGATGCGGGTCCGGGGTGTCGTCCGTTCCGACCTGGGCGACTGGGGCGCCGAACCGGGGTCCGAGGGCTTCAACCAGATCTGGTCGCTGGCCGAGATCCACCTGCCGGACGCCCGCGCCAGCTTCCTCAGCTTCGGCTACCTCCCGGTGACGGCAAGCGTGACCTTCGAGACGGGCAAGGTCACCATCCTCACCGGGCAGCCCCACATGAACGACCCGACCAGCGCGTTCGCCCGCATCGTCTTCCAGCAGTCGCTGCGTCTCCACGACGTCGTGGTCAACGGCACCCCGCTCGACGTCGGCCCCTCCTGCCGGACCGCGAAGAGCTTCCGCGTACTGCTCAACGGCGACATGAACTCGAAGGAGAACCCGTACGTGAACGTGTTCTCGGGCGGCCTGCTGACCGGAAAGGTCACCATTCCCGCCTTCACCGGCTGCGGCACCGCGGGCGAGAACCTGAACGGCCTGTTCACCGCGGCCATCAGCGGCCCGGACAACGAGCTGCGGATGAACCAGGCGCCCACGTGCGTGACCGGCGACTTCCCCTCCGGGTGCCCCCCGGTCGTCCCCGAGCTGCCCCGCCTCAGGCCCACGTCCTCCTGACCCCAACTCCCACCAGAACCCAACACACCTCACCATCAAATCCCGCACAACTTGTGTACAACAAGCGACAGTTGCTCTACCGTCAGTAGCTCCCACCAGAGGTTTCCCATCGGTACGCACCTGGCGGTCGCGAGGGCGCGGCTCCCTTTCAGGCGCCCTCGCGCCCGGCCCCACCCGGGCGCCCGGACAGCAAGGAGGCTGCCGTGCAACTGCCGGCCCGTACGAACGAGGTCGAGGACTCCCCCGGTCCGTTACCGCGGGAGTTCGCGCGGATCATGCGGCCCGAGATCCCCGGACTGATCAAGGAGATCGGGGTCGAGGTGACCCGCGCCTTCCCGGAGTACGCGGGGCTGCTCGACGGTCCGGACGAGGCGGCGATCCGGCAGGGGGTCGAGAAGAGCCTCAACGGCTTCGTCGACCGCGTCGCCGACCCCGGGGCCTCCACCGCGAGCCGGGACGAACTGCTCCGCAAATTCGGCCGCGTCGAGGCGTACGAGGGCCGCGACCTCAACACCCTCCAGAGCGCGTACCGCCTCGGCGCGCGGGTCGCGCTGCGCCGCGCGAAGTCCTTGGGCCGCCGCTTCGACCTCTCGCCCGAACTGCTCCTGACCTTCGCCGAGGCGCTGTTCTCCTACATCGGGGAGCTCGAAGCGCTGTCGCTGGAGGGGTACATGGAGGCGCGGGCGGGCGCGGGGGGCGAGATGGTGCGAAGACGACTCCTGCACCTGCTCCTGGCCGGTACCCCGCTCCATCACGCCACGATCAACGACCTGTGCGAGCAGGCGTGTTGGCAGGTGCCCGACGAGGTCACGATGGTCGCGCTGCGCGCGCCCGCGCCCGAGCACACCCAGGCGGGGCTCGCCGCCGACGTCCTCTCCGACCTCGGCGCGCCGCAGCCCCACTTCCTCGTCCCCGGTCCGCTCACCCCGGAGCGGCACACCATGCTGGAGACGGCGGTGCTCGACGGGCGCCTCGCCATCGGGCTCACCGTGCCCACCGCCCACGCGGCGGACTCGCTGCGCTGGGCCCGGCGCGCGCTCCAGCTCGTCGACGAGGGCGTGGTCCCCGACACCCCCTACCTGCGTACCGCCGACCACCTGATGGCCCTGTGGCTGCTCTCCGATCTGCCGCTCGTCCGCGAGGTCGCGCAGCGCGAGCTGTCCCCGCTGGCGAAGGTCTCGGGGACCCGCCGCACGCGGCTCGTGGAGACGCTGCACGCGTGGCTCACCACGCGGGGCACCGCGGACCAGGTGGGCGACGCCCTCGGTGTGCACGCCCAGACGGTCCGCTACCGGCTGCGCAACCTGGAGGCGCACTTCGGGCACCGCCTGGAGGACCCCGGGCACCGCTTCGCCATGGAGGCCGCGCTGCGCGCGCTGCACCTCCACGACGCCACCGGACCGGCGGGCGGTACGGCGGCGGACGGTACGGCGATCGCCTCCGCGCGCGGCACGGCGACCCCTCCCACGCGTCGCGCGCCCGCCCCGTAGGCGCCGCCCGCCGCGAGAGCCCGGCCCGCGGTTTCCCGCTCCGGGGGACCCGGACGGTGCCGCCGTCGGCGGGACGCACTCGCGCACGGGAGCCTGCGCGGCGACGGGCCGGGCGGCGAAGGGGGGTGCCACGGGTGGTCGTCGCCGGCTTCCTCCCGGGACGTCGCGGTGGGCCGCAGGCCAGGCCCGCTGTCGGCCCCATAGCGACGGACGCCATCCGCGCGGCGGATTCTGGCCGCGTGCCGCGACAGAGCGGCGCGCCGTCCCCGGTGGCTCAGCCCGACTTCGGCGGCTTGCGGGCGTCGAAGGCGAAGAGGGTGTTCTTGTCCGCGGCGACGACCAGGGCACCGCCCGCCACCGTCACGCGGGGGCCCGAGCCCTGCTCGCCCGTCAGTCCGTCGACCCGGGGATCGGTGGTCCACAGGATCTCGCCGGTCGAGGGCGAGAGCGCGACCACGCGCCCCGTGGCCGAGCTGAAGTACAGCGCGCGTTCGCCCGAGGCGGGCCCCGAGGCGCCCTCCACGGCGGTCTGCCGCGACCACTTCGCCCGTCCGCTCTCCGGGTCGATCGCGGTGACGCGCCCCGTCTGCCCGCTCACGTAGACGGTGCCGCCCGCCATGCCCGGTGTCCCGTCGTAGGTGCGCGCGAACGGGGCGTACGTGACCTTCCGCGTGGCCGGATCGGCCAGCGCCACGCCGTCGTAGCCGGTCGACGCCGGGCCCTCCTTGTGGACCTGGAGGAGGGCGAGACGGCCGCCGGTGGCACCGACCGGCACGACGGGGCCCTTCACCGCGAGGGCGCTGCCGAGCCGCCCCGAGGCGCGGTCGACGGTGTGGAGGGTGGGGTGGCGCACGTCCAGCGCGTCGATCTCGCCCTCCCGCGCGCACATGGCGAGGAGCCGGGTGCCCGCGAGGACGGGGGCGCACCGGGTGCCCGCGGGGAACGGGGTCTTCCAGGTGACGTCACCGCTGTGCGCGTCCCGCGCCTCCAGCTGGGAGCCGGTCGCGTCGACCGACACGACGGCCGTACCGGCCACGAGGGCCTCCTGGCTGCGGCCCGTCACGGCCTGGGACTGGGTGTCGGTCGGTACGGACCACAGCTCGTGGCCCGTTTTCGCGTCGAGCGCCACGACTTCCCTGCGCGGCTCCTGCGGGGCGTCCTCGGGCGCGAAGCGGTAGCCCAGCACGGTGTCCTGGGTGGCGCCCACGAAGTACAGGCCCTGGACGGGGACGCCCTGGCTCTTGACCGTCCACGCCCGCGAGCCGTCCTTGACGTCGAAACGGCTCGCGATCACGCCCCCTCCCCCGCAGAAGACGGCTTCCCCGCGCGCGACGCAGCGCAGTTCGTCGGGGATGTCCGCGCGCCCGCCCAGCACCGTTTGGCGCCAGGGCGCGAAGCCGTCCGGAGGCGCCGGGGCCGCGACCCCGCTGTTCTTGCCCTCGCCGGAGCCCGCCGCCGTCACCACGGCGACGCCCCCGCCCACGGCCGACACGGCGACGACGGCGGCGAGCACGGACCGCCAGCGGCGGCGCGGGCGGCGACCGTTGAGGGTGGTGTCACCGGGGTCGGCGTGGTCGCCCGGGACGTCAGGGACGACGGGGGCGCGAGCGGCGTCAGGGACGACGGGGGCGCGAGCGGCCTCAGGGGCGTCGGCGTGGGCGTCGGCGGTACGGGGCACCTCAGGGGAAGGAGGCGCTCCGGCGGGAAGGATCGCTCCGGCCGTACGGGACGTGACCTCGTCGTGCCGTGTCGTCACGTCCCGGGTGCGGCTCGCGCCGAGGCCGTCCCCGCCGACCGTGCCGAGGTCGGAGGGGAGGTCGCGGAGCAGGACGAGGAGTTCGTCCGCCGAGGGGCGCCGGTCCGGCTCCTTGTCGAGGCACAGCTCGACGAGCGCGCGCAAGGGCTGTGGCACCGCGTCGAGCGCGGGCTCCTCGTGCACCACCTGGTACGCCGTCATGTAGGGGCTGTCGGCGTCGAAGGGGCCGTGCCCCGTCACCGAGTAGACGAGCAGCGTGCCGAGCGAGAAGACGTCGGAGCGCGGCCCGACACCGCGCGGCGCCTGCAACTGCTCCGGCGACATGAAGGGCGGCGTCCCGATGATCCGCCCCGTCATCGTCAGGGTCTGCTGGTCCGCGGCGCGCGAGATGCCGAAGTCGATGACGCGCGGGCCCTCGGGCGAGAGCACGACATTGGAGGGCTTGAGGTCGCGGTGGACGACGCCGACGCGGTGGATGTCGCGCAGGGCCTCGGCGAGCCCGATGGCGAGCCTGCGCAGTTCGGCGCCGCCGAGCGGGCCCTTCGCGGCGATGTGCTGGCTGAGCGTGTCCCCCTCGATGTAGCTCGTCGCCATCCACGGCTGCTCGGCGTCGGGGGCGGCGTCGACCACAGCGGCGGTGAAGGCCCCGCTGACCCGTCGGGCGGCTGCCACCTCCTGCCGGAAGCGGGTGCGGAATTCCTCGTCGGCGGCGAACTGCTGATGGATCAGCTTGATCGCGACAGGGCGTCCCGAGCCCGTGCGCGCCAGGAAGACCGTTCCCATCCCGCCCGAGCCGAGGCGTGCCTCCAGCACATAGCCGCCGATCTCGGCCGGGTCCCCGACACGCAGCGACACTCTTCCCGCCCTCCAGTCCCCCGTGCGCCTTCGTCCCACGGGCCCGTGTACCTCTCCGGACCCAAACTAGCGGCAGGGTGGCACGGAACGGCAAAGCGGGTGACCCCCGCACCCGTCCCGGGGGCCCGGGGACTCGCGGCGGGCCCGCGCGACCCGCCGCCCCGCTCGCCCCGTCAGTCCGTGATCGAGGCGCGGAAGCGGTACCGGTCCCCGCGGTAGATGGCCACCGTCAGCTCCAGCGGACGGGCCTCCTGGTTGAAAGCGAGCTGGGTCGCGACGAGCACGGGGGTCACGTCCTCGATCTCCAGCAACTCCTTCTCCCGTGCGTCGGGTTGACGGGCCTCGACCGAGTAGTCGGCGACGTGGGGCACCTGCGGGGGCTCGGCCTCGCGCAGCGTGGCGTACAGGGAGGCGCGGCCGAAGTCGGTGTGGGCGAGGGCGGGGCAGAGGGCGAGGGGGAGCCGGTTGTGCTCGACGACCACGACGAGGTCGTCGAGGAAGCGCAGCCGGCGCATGGCGAACAGGAGCGCGCCGGGTGCGATCCGCAGCTCCTCCGCCTCGGCGATCGTCGCCGCGCGCACGCCCGCTTCGAGGACGCGCGTGCGCACCGCGAGGCCGTGCCGCAGCGCGTAGTCGGCGAAACCCTGCACCGTACGACCGGCCGTCGGGCGCGACAGGGCCGGGTGGTCGGCCGAGCGGTCCTCCTGGAGGAACCAGCCGCGGGCGGGGGCGGAGACGATGAGCCCTTCGTCCGCGAGGCGGTTGAGGGCGGAGCGCATGGTGACCCGCGAGACCTCGTAGCGCTCGGCGAGGACGCGCTCCGAGGGCAGCCGGTCGCCGGGGCGGGCGGCGCCCTCGGTGAGGTCCTGTCGCAACCGCCGGGCCACCACTGAGTAGAGAGGCAGCGTCTCGCCTCGCGCGCCGACGGCGCCGGGCTCCGAATAGCTAGGCATACCAGAATAATACCAGAACGACTTTTGACCATACCGGTTCGTACCAGTAGTCTGCCTGCCGTAAGCAAACGGCCCTGATGAGCAAGGACGAGGTGCGTACATGGCGGGCCCCTTGGACGAACTGGTACGAGACCAGAAAGCCGGTCTGGCGCACGGCGTCACCTCCGTCTGCAGCGCGCACCCCCTGGTACTGGAGGCCGCCGTGCTCCAGGCGGTCGAGACCGGCACGGCCGTCCTGATCGAGGCGACGTCGAACCAGGTGGACCAGTACGGCGGTTACACCGGGCTGGACCCGGCGGGCTTCCGCGACCTGGTGCTCGCCCTCGCCGACCGCCTCGGGCTGCCGCGCGAACGCGTCGTGCTCGGCGGCGACCACCTCGGCCCCAACCGCTGGCGCGACCGCCCCGAGCGGGAGGCCATGGCCGAGGCGGACGACCTGGTCCGCGCTTATGTCGCGGCGGGCTTCACCAAGATCCACCTCGACTGCAGCTTCGCCTGCGCCGGGGAGAGCCTCCCGCTCCCCGATGCCGTGGTGGCCCGGCGGGCGGTGCGCCTCGTCCGGGTCGCCGAGGAGGCCGCGGGCGCGGAGGCGGGCCGCCTGCGCTACGTCATCGGCACCGAGGTCCCGGTGCCGGGCGGCGCCGACCACGCCCTCGACGGCGTACCGCCCACTCCCGCCCCCGCGGCCGGGAAGACCCTGGAGACGCACCGTGCGGCCTTCGCCGCCGCCGGGCTCGGCGCGGCGTGGGAACGCGTCATGGCGCTCGTCGTCCAGCCGGGCGTCGAGTTCGGCCAGCGGGACATCGCCGACTACCGCGGGGAGCGCACCCGGGAGCTGCGGCACGTCCTCGACGAGGAGCCCGGCATGGTCTTCGAGGCCCACTCGACCGACTACCAGCTCCCCGGTTCCCTCGCCCGCCTGGTCCGCGACCACTGGGCCGTGCTCAAGGTCGGGCCCGCGCTCACCTTCGCCCTGCGCGAGGCGCTGTTCGCGCTCGCCGCCATCGAGGAGGAGACCGTCGGCACCGCTCGCTCCGGTCTCGTCGAGGTGGTGGACCGCAGGATGCGCGAGGAGCCCGGCGGCTGGGCGGCGTACTCCTCCGGGAGCGACGCGCGCGCCCTGCGGCTGGACCGCCTCTACGGCTACAGCGACCGGGTCCGCTACTACTGGACCGACCCCGAGATAGCCGCCGCGCAGCGGCGTCTCTTCGAGAACCTGGGCGGCGCTCCCGTGCCGCTCGCCCTTCTTTCCGCGCATCTGCCCGCGCAGTACGCGCGCGTCAGGTCCGGAGTGCTCGCCGCCCGGCCCCGCGATCTCGTGATCGACCGGGTGCGCGACGTGCTCCGTACCTACGCGGCGGCCTGCGCCCCCCGTCCCAAGGAGTACGCGTGACGACCACCCCCGAGACCAGCGACCTGCCCGCCGCGCCGCCCGGCGCCGCGCACACGAGCCGCGAGATCGGGCAGCAGCCGCGCCTGTGGCGGCGGATGGCCGAACGCGTCGAGGCCGGGGGGACGGAGCTGCGCGCCTTCCTCTCGCCCCTGCTCGCCGATCCCTCGCTGCGGATCGTCCTCACCGGGGCGGGCACCTCCGCCTTCGCGGGCGGCATCGCCGCACCCGCGCTCGCGGCGGCCACCGGGCGCACCGTGGAGGCCGTGGCCACGACCGACATCGTCGCCACGCCGCACGCCTGCTTCCCCGACCGGGACCGCCCCACGCTGCTCGTGTCCTTCGCGCGCTCGGGCAACAGCCCGGAGAGCACCGCGGCGACCGCGCTCGCGGAACAGCTCCTCGACCACTGCGCCCACCTCCTCGTCACGTGCAACGCGGACGGCGCGCTCGCGCTCGCGCACCGCGAGCGCGCGGACTCGTACGTGCTGCTGACGCCGCCCGAGGCGGAGGACCAGGGCTTCGCCATGACCTCCAGCCTGACCTGCATGCTGCTCGGCGCCCTGGGCGCGCTCGGCGCGGGGGAGGTGCGCGGCCTCGGCGGCGTCGCGGAGAGTGCCGAAGCGGTGCTCGGCGAGGCTTCCGTACGGCAGGTCGCCGCGCTCACCGGGCGCGGACTCGACCGCTTCGTCTACCTCGGCAGCGGCCCGCTCAAGGCCCTCGCCAACGAGTCCGCGCTCAAGCTCCTCGAACTGACCGGCGGGGCGGTGAGCGCGCTCGCCGACTCCTCGCTGGGCTTCCGGCACGGGCCGAAGGCGTTCCTGACCCCGCGTACCGGCGTCGTCGTCTTCGTCTCCAACGACCCGTACACGCGCCGCTACGACCTCGACATCTTCGCCGAGCTGAGCGCGGCGCTGCCCGCCGGGCAGGTCATCGCCGTCGCGGGCCGCCCCGACGGGCTGCCCGCCGCGCACACGTGGCTGCTGCCGGGGATGGCGGAGGCGGAGGACGCGGCGCTCGCGCTGCCCGCCGTGGTCTGCGCGCAGCTCGTCGCCCTGCACACCTCGCTGGCGTACGGCGTGACACCCGACAACCCCTTCCCGGACGGCGAGGTCAACCGCGTCGTGCAGGGCGTCACGGTGCACCCGCTGCCCTGACCCGGGACGCATACGCCGGGCACCGGCCCGTTCACATCCACCAGCCGCAGCGGACAAGGGAGAACACCCGTGTACCTGGGAGTCGACGGCGGCGGCACCAAGACCGCCTTCTGCCTTCTCGACGCCTCCGGAGCCGTCCGGGGAACGTCCCTCCGGCCGTCCACCACGCCCGCGCCGGGGCCCGGCGGGACGGAGACGGCCGCCCGCGTCCTGCGGGAGGGGATCGCCGAGGTCTGCCGTGCGGCCGGAACGGACCCCGCGCACCTCTCGTACGCCTTCCTCGGGCTGCCGGGGCACGGCGAGGACGAGGAGCTGACGGGCGCTCTCGACGCGCTCCCCGGCCGGGTCCTGCCCGGTGTACCAGCCGCGGTGGGCAACGACATGGTGTGCGGCTGGGCCGGTGCCTTCGCCCTCGGCGACGGCGTCAACGTGATCAGCGGCACCGGTTCCATGGCCTACGGCGAGGTGCGCGGGCGGCGCGCCCGGACGGGAGGCTGGGGCGAGCTCTTCGGCGACGAGGGCTCGGCCCACTGGCTCGCGGTGCGCGGGCTCGGCCTCTTCACACGGATGAGCGACGGCCGCGCCCCCACCGGGCCGCTCCACGCCCTGCTGCGCGAGCGCCTGGCGCTCGGCACGGACCTGGACCTGGTCGGCACGGTGCTCGTGGGCGGCTGGGACCGTACCCGGGTCGCCTCGCTCAGCCCGTACGTCACCGAGGCGGCCCGCGCGGGGGACACCGCCTGTGCGGCGCTGCTCGCGGAGGCGGGGCGTGAACTGGCGGCGCTCGCGGGCGCCGCGCACCGCGCGCTCGGCCTGGCCCCCGAGGAGCCCGTGCCGCTGTCGTGGTCGGGCGGCGTCCTCGGCGTGGCGGAGGTACGCGACGCGTTCCTCCACGCGCTCGCCGCCTCCCCCGCGCGGTTCACGCCGCGCGCTCCGCGCACCACTCCCGTGGTCGGTGCCGCGCTCCACGCGGCCCGGCTCTCCGGCAGCCCGCTGAGCGGGGAAGCGGTGGCCACGCTTCCCCCGGCCCCCTGAACAAGAGTCACCAAGCGTGCCGACCGGCGCGCCCCTCCCCCGCCCGCGGGCCCCGGCCCGGCAGGGCCGGACCAGCGCCCGGCAGGGCACTCCAGAAAGGAAGAGCACGTGTCCGACAGCATCAGCGACCAGCGGTCGCTCGTCCTCATCGGCGCCGGCAGCGCCGTCTTCACCCGCGGCCTGCTCGCCGACCTCATCACCGCCGAGGACCTCGGCCGCTGGGAGATCCGGCTCGTCGACGTCAACCCCGAGGCGCTGTCCGTCGCCACCCGGCTCGCCGAGCGCATGGTGGAGGCGCAGGGCGCCGGGGACCGCATCACCGTACGGTCCTCCACCGACCGCCGGGCCGAACTCCCGGGCGCCGACTACGTCGTGACCTGCGTGGGCGTCGGCGGGCGCCCCGCGTGGCAGACGGACCACGACATCTGCCGGCGGCACGGTGTCTACCAGCCCGTGGGCGACTCGGTGATGCCCGGTGGCATCTCGCGCCTGCTGCGCACCACGCCCGTCATGGTCGACGTGGCCCGCGACGTCGTGGACCTCGCGCCCGAGGCGTACTTCTTCAACTACAGCAACCCGATGACGGCCAACGTGCAGGCCATGACCCGCTACGCGGGCGCCGAGGTCGTCGGGCTGTGCCACGGGATGCACCACGTGCAGCGGGAGCTGGCGGCCTTCGCCGGCCTTCCCTTCGAGGAGACCTCGACGCTCTACGCGGGCATCAACCACCTCACCTTCATCTACGACTTCCGCCACCAGGGCCGCGACGCCTGGCCCGGTGTCCGTGCCCGCGTGGACCGCGAGCTGGCCGAACCGCCGCGGCCCGAGGACATCGGCGCCATCTGGGAGAACGGCCGGGCCTGGCACAACCCGTTCTCCTGGGAGATCTTCCGCACGTACGGCGCCTATCCGGCGGCCAACGACAGGCACGTCCTGGAGTTCTTCCCGGAACGCTGGGCGGGCGGCGACTACTACGGCAAGAAGCTGGGCGTGGACGCGTTCTCCGTGCCGGAGATCCTGCAGTGGGGCGAGGAGCGCTACCAGTCGATGCGCGAGCAGGCGGAGGGCGACGCGCCCCTCGACGCCTCCGCGTTCGACCGCTCCACGGGCGAGCAGGAGCAGCTCCTCGCGATCATCCGCTCGATCACGTTCGACCGCCGCGAGATGTTCTCGGTGAACGTGCCCAACCGGGGCAGCGTCCCCGGACTCCCGGACGAGGCCGCGCTGGAGATCCCCGCCGTGGCGACCGGGCGGGGGCTGCGCCCGGTACAGGTCCCGGACCTCTCCGCGCCGCTGACCGCGATCCTGTCCCGGCGGCTGAGTTCCGTGGACCTCGCCGTCGAGGCGGCGATGACCGGCAACGAGGACCTGGTGGTCGAGGCGGTCATCGCGGACGGCGCCGTGACCGACCGCGACGCGGCGGCGGCCCTCGTGAAGGACCTGCTGGCGGCCCAGAGCCGGTTCCTGCCGCGCTTCGCCTGAGCCCCGCGGCCGGACCCACGGCCCGGGCCGGGCCGCCCGGAGCGCCGCCCCGATCAGCGCGGAGCCCCCGCTCCCCCTTCACGGAGCCCCGCTCCCCCACCACCCGTTCAGTCAGGAGACAGTCCATGAAGATCGCCCGCGTCCGCCACGAGGGCCGCGTGCTCGCCGCCCGCGTGGACGGCGGGACCGCCTACCCGGTCGTGCCGGAGGAGCCCCGGTTCATGGCCGACGCCGTGCGCGACCTGATCGCCCAGGGCACCGTGCGCGAGGTGCTGGGCGCCGACGTGCCCGGCATACCGCTCGCCGAGGCGGAGCTGCTCAGCCCGCTCGCGGCGCCGCAGAAGATCGTCTGCGTCGGGCTCAACTACGCGGACCACATCCGCGAGACCGGTCTGGAGACCCCGCGGCGTCCGCTGACCTTCGTCAAGACCGCTCACACCCTGACCGGGCCGACCGCGACGGTGCGCGTGCCGCGCGGCACGACGGAACAGCTCGACTGGGAGGCCGAACTCGCCGTCGTCATCGGCAGGACCACCCGGAACGTGACCGCCGAGCAGGCCGCCGACCACGTCTTCGGTTACACCGTGGCCAACGACGTCTCGGCCCGCGACGCGCAGTTCACCGACGGGCAGTGGTTCCGGGCCAAGAACTTCGACGCGTTCTGCCCCCTCGGGCCGTGGATCGTCACCGCCGACGAGGTCCCCGACCCGCACGCGCTCGCGATCTCCGCGCGCGTCAACGGGGCCACCGTGCAGGACAGTTCGACCAAGGAGATGATCTTCGGCATCGGCGAGACCATCTCCTACCTGTCGCGGTACATGACCCTGTACCCGGGCGATGTCATCGCCACCGGGACCCCGCACGGCGTGGGCATGGGCCGGGAGCCGCAGCTCTGGCTCCGGGACGGCGACGTGGTCGAGGTCGAGGTCGAGGGCATCGGCGTGCTGCGCAACCCGATCAGCGTCCAGGACTGAGCCCCGCGGGCGCGGGCGGGGAGCCGCGCCGCCCTTCCGGACCCGGCTCCCCGCCCGCGCCCGTACCCCCGCGGCGCACCCCCGCCCGCCGCACCCGCACCGTCCCTCGGCCTCCCCCGGCTCCGCTCCGGGGGAGGCCGCCCCGTACGACCGAAGGAGTCTCATGAACATCGCCGACGATCCCGACCGCGCACCGGCTCGCTCGCACCTGTACGCGATGGGGCTGAGCGACGAGGACATGCGCCGCCCCACCGTGGGCATCGCCTCGACGTGGACGGGCACCATGCCCTGCAACCTCACGCACCGGGACCTCGCGCGGCACGTCGCCACCGGTGTGCGGCGCGCCGGGGGCATGCCGATGGAGTTCAACACCGTCGCCGTCTCCGACAACCTCACGATGGGCACGCCCGGGATGCGCGCCTCGCTCGTGAGCCGCGAGGTCATCGCGGACTCGATCGAACTCATGGGCCGGGCCCACGGCTTCGACGCCATGGTGTGCATCGTGGGCTGCGACAAGACCGTGCCCGCCGCCATGATGGCGATGGCCCGCCTCGACATCCCCTCCGTGCTCCTCTACAGCGGCAGCATGATGCCGGGCACGTGGCGCGGACGCGAGGTGACGATCCAGGACATGTGGGAGGCGCTCGGGGAACGGGCCGTCGGCCGCGTCGCCCAGGAGGACGTGGACGACCTCGCCCGGCACGCGTGCCCGGGTGCGGGCACGTGCGCGGCGCAGTACACGGCGAACACCATGGGGACGGTGGCGGACTTCCTCGGTCTCGCCCCCTTCGGTGTCGGCGACATCCCCGCCACAGCGAAGGAGAAGACCGCCGCCGCCGAGCGGGTCGGTGAACTCGCGCTCGACGTCCTCGCCCGTGACCTGCGCCCCTCCGCGATCCTGACGGCGGACGCGCTGCACAACGCCATCGTCTCCGTCGCGGCGATGGGCGGCTCGACCAACGCGGTGCTCCACCTGCTGGCGATCGCCCGGGAGGCCGGTCTGGACCTCGCCATCGACGACATCGGCCGTCTGTGCCGCGAGGTGCCGATCATCACGGCGCTGAAGCCGGCCGGTCCGTACACCGCCGCCGATCTGTGGCGGGCGGGCGGGACCTCGCTCGTGGCCGCCCGGCTCCTTGAGGCCGGGGTGCTGCGCGAAGCGGTGTCGCTCATCGACGGCCGCTCGCTCGCCGACGTCGCCGCCGACGCCGTGCCCGCCGAGGGCCAGGACGTCGTCAGGGACATCGCGGCGCCGGTCAAGCCCGCGGGCGCCCTGGCGATCCTGCGCGGCTCGCTCGCCCCGGACGGCTGTGTCCTCAAGCTGGGCGGCCGGCCCGACTTCGTCCGTACGGGTCCCGCGCGCGTCTACGACTCCGAGGAGGACTGCTTCACCGCCATCCAGGCCGGGGAGGTGCGCGAGGGCGACGTGGTGATCGTCCGCTACGAGGGCCCCGCCGGGGGTCCCGGGATGCGCGAGATGCTCGCGATCACCGGCGCGCTCGTCGGCCGGGGGCTCGGCGAGTCCGTCACGCTCGTCACGGACGGCCGCTTCAGCGGTGTCTCGCACGGCCTGGTCATCGGGCACGTGGCCCCCGAGGCGTGGCACGGCGGCCCGATCGCGCTCGTCGCGGACGGCGACACCGTCACGGTGGACAGCGCGGGCGGCACGCTCGACCTCGATGTCGCGCCGGAGGAGCTGGAGCGGCGGCGCGCGGCCTGGAGCCGCCCGGTCAGGGAGGTGGAGCGGGGCGTCTTCAGCAAGTACGTGGCGGTCGTCGGCTCCGCCTCGGACGGCGCGGTCACCGTCTGAGCCGTTCCGCCGCCACACGGGAGAGGGGCCCCCGCCGGTCGGCGGGGGCCCCTCTCCCGTACGTCCTACTGCTCGCGCATCCCCCACGGCGAGCCGTAGGCGGTGAGCAGGTCGAGGAACGGCTCGGCAGGGAGCGCCTCGGGGCCGAGGACGCCGCTGCCCTTCCACGTGCCGTTCGCGAGCAGTTCCAGGGCGACCACGGGGTTGAGCGCGGTCTGCCAGACGACGGCCTGCGAGCCGTACTCCCGCATCGACCACTCGTTGTCCACCACGTGGTAGAGGTACACCTCGCGCGGCGCCCCGTCGCGGACCCCCTTGACCCAGGTCCCGGCGCAGGTCTTGCCGCGCATGCGGTCGCCGAGCGCGGCCGGGTCGGGCAGGCAGGCGGCCACCACGTCGCGCGGGGAGACCTCGACATCACCGACCCGCACCTTCTCCGTCCGGTCGAGACCGAGCTTGTGCAGGGTGCGCAGGACGTCGATGAACTCCTGGCCGAGCCCGTACTTGAAGGTGACGCGCGGGGCGTCCACCCAGCGCGGGATGAGCAGGACCTCCTCGTGCTCCACGTTGACGCACTCCACCTCGCCGATGCCCTCGGGGAAGTCGAAGACCTCCGGTTCGGAGAACGGTGCCGTGGTGAACCAGCCCCGGTCCTTCTCCCACACCACGGGCGGGTTCAGGCATTCCTCGATCGTCGTCCAGATGGAGAAGGAGGGCGCGAAGTCGTAGCCGTCCACGGTGAGGTCGGCACCGTCGCGGACGCCGATCTCCTCGATCGTGTCGAAGAGGTGGTCGGCGGCGTAGCGGGCGAAGACGTCGGAGAGTCCCGGCTCGACGCCCATCCCGACGAGGGCGAGCCGCCCGGCCGCCTCCCACTCCCCCGCCAGGGCGAACTGCTCGTCCCCGAGCATGACGCCGGTGCGGGCGTAGGGCTGCTCGGGGTGGGGACGCGAGAGGGACATGGCCATGTCGAGGTAGTGCGCCCCGGCGGCGAGCGCCGCGCGGAAGAGGGGCATCACGAAACGCGGGTCGGTCGCGTTCAGCACGACGTCGATGCGGTGCTCGCGGAGCAGGGCCTCGACGGCGGCCTCGTCGGACGCGTCGATCGCGGCGGCGACGAAGCGCGGGTCGTCGGTGGCCTGTGCCGCCGCGACCGCGCGCTCGCGCACGTAGTCGGCCACGACGCAGTGCGCGAAGAAGGAACGGCGGGCGGCGATGCGGGCGGCGGCGGTGCCCACACCGCCGGCGCCGACGATGAGTATGCGCATGGTGATCCTGGGTCTCTCTCGGAAGGGAAGGCGGCAGCGGCCGTGCCGTGGCTCGGCGACGGGCTGCCGGGGGGGTGATGCGGAAACGGGGAGGGTCAGGGGGTGCGGTGCACGGCCCGGTCCTCGTCCCCGGGGGTCCGGGTCAGGCGGCTGAGGAGCGGGACGGACCGGCCCGGTGCGTCGCCGCCCGTGTCGCTCACGTGCCACAGCCGCCCGCCCCGGCGCAGCACGAGGTCCGTGCGGTGCGGGTCGTGGTCGAGCGTCGTCGCGGCGAGCGCGGTGACCGGGCCTTCGCCGGGCAGCCGGAGACCTCGGTACGGGTCCGGGGTGCCGAGGTCGACGACGTCGATCCGCTCCGCGGCCTCGTTCCACACGTAGAGGCACGGGACGGCGCCGCGCACGACCGCCGCGCCGACGAGCCCGGCGGGGAGCGCGGTCTCGTCACCGTCCGGGGCCAGGTAGCTCCCGCCGGAGGCACCGAGGAGCGCGAGGCCCGGACGTGGGGCGTCCGGGAGGGGTACGAGGAGGACCGCGCCGGGACCGCTCGGGCGCGCGGGCGCGAGCGGCGCCGGCTCCCAGGCCAGACGGGGGTAGGCGCCCGCGTCGGCGCGGAACAGGCGCGGGCTTCCGTCCTCGGCGAGGACGGCCGTCCACAGCGTGCCGTCCGGGTTCTCGGTGAGGCTCGCCGAGCGGACGCGGCCCGCGGGGGGCGGTTCCTCGGTGGTGAAGGCGGTCTCCGGGTTCCACCGCAGACGGTGCGTGCGCGCTCCCGAGGTGGCGAGCACCTCCAGGTGGTGCGGGCCGTGCGCGCTCTGCACCACCTGGACCCCGTCGTAGCGCCTGCCGGTGCCGAAGCGCAGGGCGCCGCTCCACTCGCCGGGCGGCGGACCTCCCGGCTCGGGGGCGTTGTGCTCCGGGTCGTTGTTGAACCAGAGCACCCAGAGTCCGTCCTCCTCGTCGCAGAGGAGGAGTTCGAGATTGCCTCGCAGTCCGTACCGGCCCTGCGCGAACGCGAGCCCGCCCCGGTTCGGGGGCGGGAGAGCGGTGCGCGGGGCGGGGGACGGGGCAGCAGCCATGGGAAAAACCTCGCAGCCGGCCGAGGACAGAGGAGGCGCGCATCAGGGCCGGCGACCGGCAGCACCTCGTCGAAAACCCTAGGCACTCCAGGAACGCGCGTCAATGAGCACGAATGAGCAAAGATGAGCACATGGCTGGTGGGGAGCGCCCCGACTCCGCACAGTGGGAGGACTCGCTCGCGCGACGGGAGAGGACTCGCTCCCGCGACGGGGGCGACGATGAGCCACGTACCGGACAGGTGGGAGCACGATGCGGGACACGGAAGGCCGCGCAACGGTCGGGACGGAGCGGCCCGCGAAGGCAGCCGAAGGCAGCACGCCGCACGTCCTCGTCGTCGGAGCCACGCGCGTGCTGCGCCCTTCGGTCCGGGCGCTCGTCGCGCGCGGCACCGCGGTCACCGCCGTCGCGCGCGACGGCCGGGCGCTCGCGAAGCTCGCGGCGGAGTGCGGGCCGCTCGTGCGCGCGCTCGCGGCCGACGCGGGGGCACCGGGCTTCGCGCGGGCGCTGCGCGACGCGGGCGGCCGCGGCGGCTTCACGGGCGCCCTGGTCTACACCCCGGCCCTCCCGGTGCCGCGCGCGAAGGACCTGCTCGGGGGTACCCGCGTGCTGATCCTGCCGAGCGCGTGGGCGGCTCCGGACGCCGCGGGCCCGTCCGGGGCGTCCGCCTGGACGCCCGACGACCTCCCGGCGGAGACGGCCGGCTCCCGGCGTCTGGTGCTCGGCTGGCACGCGGCGGCGGGCGCCTCGCGCTGGCACACGCCCGAGGAGATCTCGGCCGCCGCCCTCGCCCTCCTCGACGCACCGGCCCGCACGGACGCGGTCCTCGGCGCGGTACGCCCCTGGTCGGCCCGCCCCGCCTGAGGCGGACGCCGGATCACGCGGTACGGGCGGGCGTCCGCCGACGCCGTACGCGTCACCGGTCGGCCCGCCGCGCTTCGCAAGTAAGCTGTTTCCCTCGCGACGGACGGCCCACCTCCCTCCGTCGCGGGACGGCCGACGGGGGGCGAGACCCCGTGCGGCCCCTGCCGAGGGGAGAAGAGACCAGGTCATGCTGGGCGCCGAGCGAAGGAAGAGGCTGCTCCACGTGGTGCGCGCGGACGGCGTCGCACATGTGGCCACGCTCGCCGAGCGACTCGATGTCAGTCCCTCCACGATCCGCAGGGACCTCTCCGCGCTGGAGTCGCAGGGCCTGCTCAACCGCACGCACGGCGGCGCCATGGCCGAGTCGGCCGGCGCCGTGGAGGCGGACCGCCCGCAGCGGAGCGGCTTCGCCCCCTGGGAGAAGCGCGCCCTGGCGAGCGCCGCCGTGGAGCACATCGTCCCCGGCACGACCATCCTCATCACCGGCGGGACCACGACGGCGGCGATGGTTCCGCTGCTCGCGGCCGTGGACCGGCTGACGGTCGTCACCAACTCCCTGCACCTCGCGGGCGAACTCGCCCAGCACGAGGAGATCAGCACCGTGGTGCTCGGCGGTTACCTGCGGCACCGGGAGATGTCCCTGCTCGGGCACCTGACCCGGCAGGCGCTCGAAGAACTCCACGTCGACGAAGCCTTCGTGGGCGCCTACGGGATCACCGGCTCCGGGATAAGCGGCGCCCACGTGGACGAGGCGGAGACCGACCGCTGGCTGCTCTCGCGCGTACGGCGCATCACGGCGCTCGTCGACGGGTCGAAGTTCGGCCGCTCGGGCCCGCTCCGCGTCGCCCCCGCCACGCAGCTCTCCCGCGTGATCACGGACTCCTCGGCGCCGGAGGAGGACGTACGGGAGCTGCGGGCGGCGGGCGTCGAGGTCATCCGGACCTGAGCGGCCCTCGGCGGAGCTGAGCCGCCCCGCGGCGCTCAGCCGTGCGCGGGCGCCGTGCCCACCGACCAGCTCACCCACACCTCGCCGGGCGGGACGCCCCAGCCCTCGGCGAGCGAACGCGCCGCGGCGGCGAGCGCCGACGTCATGGCGTGCTCCCCCCTGTCGGACCCGTGCAGCACGGCGAGCGGCCACGCCCCGGCCGGGCCGTCCCCGGTCGTCGTCACGGCGGCCTCGCACAAGGTGGCCACCACTCCGGACGGCGGAAGGCCGAGCGCGTCGGCGACGGCCGTGCAGAGCGAGGTCAAACGCGCGAGATCGCGCGCGGGTTCGGTCGCGCGGGGCGCGGTCACCTGTATCACCGGCATGGGTGGTCCTCCTCGGAGCGGGGGCGGCAGGACACTGCCCGAGGCCGGTCACTCCCACGTCGTCGCAGGTGACGGGACATATGGACGGCAAGTGTCCGCTTGAGGCTAAGACGGTCCCCGGGCAGCGTCAAGGCAAAATGAGCAATAAAAATCAGAGCCTGATTGATATTGACCGGCCTTGGTCGCGCGGACTAGAAACAGACATTGAGGCGCCCCTCTGGCCGGATTCCTCCCGCCACCTCTCCGGCGCCTCCCCTCCCGTCCTCCCACCGCCGAGGACTACTTCACGAATCCCGAAGGAAGTGCCCATGGCAGTCGCCAGAAGAGTGGTGCTGGGCGCCGCCGTCGCCGGAGCCGGAGCCGTCGGCTTCGCCCGGCGCTCCGGCTTCTCGCCCTCCAACACGGGGGCGGGCGGGCCCGACACGCTCACGTTCTCCCTGTGGGGAAGTGACGCGGAAGTGGCCGCCTTCCGCGCCCTGGGGCGCGCCTTCGAGCGCCGCCACCAGGGCGTACGCGTACAGATCCGCCTCGAATCGTACGAGCAGATGTACGCGAACATGGACGCCCTGCTCGCGGGCGGACGGGCCCCCGACCTCTTCCGCTGCGACTACGCCAACCTCGGCATGTACAGCGCGAGCGGTCAGCTTCTCGACCTGAGCCCGTACTTCTCCCCCGCGGACCGCGCGGGCTTCCCGCCCGCCCTGTGGGAGGCCGTGTGCCACGAGGGCCGGCCCTACGCGGTGCCGCACCACACCGACACCACGGCGGTCCTCTACCGCAAGGACATGTTCCGCGAGGCGGGCATCACGAGCGTCCCCTCCACCCTGGAGGAGGCGTGGACCTGGGACGAGTTCAGCGAGATCTGCGCGCGTCTCCGCAAGAAGGTGCACGGCGTCTACCCGTTCGTGTACGGGTGGCAGCAGGTCGGCGCCTTCCGCTGGCTCACCTGGCTGTGGGAGGCGGGCGGGCGCATCCTCGACAAGGACCTCTCCGCGCCCGCGATCGAGTCCGCGGCGGGGCTGCGGGCGATGCGCTACACGCAGGACTTCTTCCGCGAGGGCTTCGTCCCGCCCAACAGCTCCGTCAAGAGCGCCGCGTACCCCGACTCGACGTTCGTCGCGGGCACCGTGGCGATGAGCTTCGCGGGGGACTTCCTGCTCCCCACGATCGACCCCGCGCTCAAGAAGGAGCTGTACGGCGTCACCTTCCAGCCGCGCGGCAGGCAAACGGCGACCGACCTCGGCGGCAACGCCGTCGCGGCGACCCGGCACACCGACAACCCCGAACTCGCCGCCGCCTTCCTCAAGTTCCTCGTCGAGGAGGAGAACATGGCGCGCTTCTGCGAGCAGGGCGTCATGCTCCCCAGCCGCAACGCGCTCCTGAACCAGCGCCTCGACTACGCCGTCCGGCCCGATCTCATGTCCACCTACGCCGAGCAGGCGACGGCCCTCACCCCGGCGATGACGGCGCAGGTCGCCGTCCCCTCCTTCGGCCGGATCAACGCCGCCCTCCAGGACGAGCTGGAAGCCGCCTTCGTCAACCGGCAGCCGGCCGATGTCACCCTGCACCACATCGCCGAATCCACCCGCAAAGCCCTGGCCTCCGCCTAGGCCCGTCCGCATCCTGGAGCCGCCATGGCCACCACAGCCTCGCCGCCGCGCGCCGTCCGCCCGCAGGCGCCCGCGAACAACTCCCCCGCGCCGCGCGCGCGCCGGGCGGCACGCTTCCGCGAGACGCTCGCCGCCTACTGCACCCTGGGGCCGAACCTCGTCCTGGTCACGCTCTTCCTGCTGGTCCCCCTCGTCATGGCCGTCGTGCTGAGCTTCCAGTACAGCACCGGCCTCGACTCGGCCTCCTGGGCCGGTCTCGCCAACTACCGGCAGCTCGCGGACGACCCGGTCTTCTGGCGCACCGTGCTCAACACCGGGATCTTCTGCGTCGCCACCGTGCCCGTGGAGATGGCGATCGGGCTCGGGGTGGCCCTGCTCTTCAACAAGGTGATGCCCGCCCGGCCGCTGTGGCGCACCCTCGTCTACCTCCCCATGGTCCTCTCCGGGGTCGCGACCGCGCTCATCGGCACCCTGATGTTCGACCAGAACATCGGCCTGCTCAACAAGCTGCTCGGCACGCTCGGTCTGCCCGCCGCCCCGTGGCAGACCAGCGGGACCGCCGCGATGGCCTCCGTCGTCCTCATCACCTTGTGGATGCGGGCCGGTTTCAACATGGTCATCTACCTCGCGGGGCTCCAGGGCATCTCACCGGAGATGTACGAGGCGGCGGACGTGGAGGGGGCCGGCTTCTGGCAGCGGCTGCGCCACATCACGATCCCGCTGCTCGGCCCCTCCACCTTCTTCCTGCTGATCATGAACGTCATCTACTCGTTCCAGGTCTTCGACACCGTGTACGTCATGACCCTGGGCGGCCCCGGCCACTCCACCGACGTGATGATCACCTACGCGTACCGCAACGGCTTCCAGGGCAGGCAGCAGGGCTACGCCGCCGCGATCGGCATCGTGCTGTACGTCATCGTCATGATCTTCACGGCACTCCAGTGGCGCTTCAGCAAGAACCGGGACACCGTCGGCTGACCGTCCCCCCCTCGTCCCTCCCCCGACGCCATCGCCTCACGAAGGACGCCGATGTCCATCACCTCGACCCAGCAACCGCCCGTCGCACCCGGGCGCCGGCGGGATCGCGCGCGCGTGGTGCGCGCGGTGGCCGCCGCCGTCATCGGGCTCGCCATGGCCCTCCCGCTGTTCTGGATGCTCCTCGTCGCCTTCTCGCCCCTCGCCGACCTGCACACCTCGCAGTTGCGGTGGTGGCCGAGCGCGCCGACCCTGGACAACTTCCGCCGCGTCTTCCGCCTGCCGGTGTGGACCTGGACGATGAACTCGACCGTCATCACGTGCCTCGTCGTGGTCATCACCGTCTCCAGCAACCTGCTCGCCGGCTACGCCTTCGCGAAGATGCGCTTCCGGGGCCGCAACCTGCTCTTCCTGCTCATGCTGAGCACCATGACCGTGCCGGTGCAGGTGCTCATGGTGCCGCAGTTCAAACTCGTCAGCTCCATGGGGCTGTTCGGCAGCTTCTGGGCCGTCGTGATCCCCGCCTCCTCCACGGCCTTCGGGGTCTTCCTCGCCCGCCAGTTCATGCTCGGCATCCCCGACGAGGTCATCGAGGCGGCGCGGATGGACGGCGCGGGGCGGCTGCGCACGTTCTTCGCCGTCGTCCTGCCCCTGTGCAAGCCGCTGATCGCCGTCCTGTCGCTGCTGACCTTCCTCAACCAGTGGAACGACTTCGCCTGGCCGCTGACCGTGCTCAAGGACGAGCGCCTGTACACGCTCTCGGTCGGCATGCAGTTCGTCAACGGCCAGTACACCGCGGACTACGGCGCCATCATGGCGCTCGCCCTCATCTCCATCCTGCCCATGGTCGTCCTCTTCCTCTGCTTCCAGAAGTACTTCGTCCAGGGCTTCGCACGATCGGGAATCAAGTGAGCACTCCCTCCCCCGTCCACTACCTCAGCACCCTCGCCTTCCCGGACCGCTGGCTCGACGCGCTGCGCGCCCGTCACCCCCGCCTGGAGGTGACCCAGATCCGGGCCGGCTCGCCCGAGGAGATACCCGAGGAGATCTGGCGGCGCACCGAGATCCTGCACACCGGCTCCGTCTTCCCGCGCGCCGCGGCCGACGTCCCGGCGCTGCGGTGGATTCAGCTCGACACCTCCGGCGCCGACCACCTCAAGGGCACCAGCGTCTGGGACCTCCCCGTACCGCTGACCTCCATCGGCGGCATCTCGCCGGTGCCGATGGCCGAGTACGTGATGATGATGATCCTCGGGCTCGCGCACCGGCTGCCGCGCGCCGTGCAGGTGCAGAACGTGGGCGTGTGGCCCTCGCTCGGAGAGCGCTGGAACACGCTCATGCCACGCCGGCTGCGCGGCGCCACGGTCGGGATCGTCGGCTACGGCCGTATCGGCAAGGAGATCGGCCGTCTCGCCGGGCAGTTCGGCATGACCGTGCTCGGCCTCAAGCGGGGACGCGGCACGCGCGCCGGGGAGTTCTTCGGCTCCGCCGCCGGGCAGGAGGCCGACGCCGAGCTGTACACGCCGGACGAACTGCACGCCTTCCTCGCCCGCTGCGACTACCTCGTCCTCACCTGCCCGCTCACCGAGGAGACGCGCGGGATGATCGACGCCGAGGCCGTCGCCCGGCTCAAGGAGGGGGCGATGGTCGTGAACGTCTCGCGCGGCGGCATCCTCGACGAGGAGGCGCTGCGCGAGGGGCTGCGCTCGGGCCGGGTCGCCGGGGCGGCTCTCGACGTCTTCGACGCCGAGCCGCTGCCCGCGGGGCACCCGTGGTGGGACGAGCCCGGGGTGCTGCTGACCCCTCATGTGGCGGGCTTCGCGCCGGACTACGAGGAACAGACCCTGGAACTCGTCAGCGACAACGTCGGGCGCCACCTCGCCGGGCGGGAGCTGCTCAACCTGGTGGACCGGGCCCGTGGCTACTGAGTTCTTCCTCGCGCCCCAGCGCCGTCACGCGGTCCTGACCCGGCTGCGGCACCGCGGCACGGTCAACGTCCAGGAGCTGTCCGACCTGCTGCGCATCTCCCCCTCCACGGTCCGGCGTGACCTGCGGGAGCTGGAGGAGGAGGGGATGCTGCGCCGTGTCCACGGCGGGGCGACCGTCCTCGACGGGGCCTTCGAACCCGACCAGCCGCAGCGGGCCGCGACGCAGTGGGAGGAGAAGGGCCGCATCGCCGAGGCCGCCCTGCCCCTCATCCGCGACCACAGCACGGTGCTCATCAGCGGCGGCACCACGACGGAGACCCTGGCCGCGCGGCTCGGCGACCGGCGCGGGCTCACCGTCGTCACCAACGCCCTGCCGATCGCGCAGGTCCTCTCCGCGACGGCCGCCGTGGACGTCATCGTGCTCGGCGGGGTGCTGCGCCACCGGGAGCAGTCCCTGCTCGGGCACCTCGCCGAACGCGCGCTCGCCGAGCTGCAGATCGACCAGATCTTCACCAGCTCCTTCGGCCTCGACGCCGAGACCGGGCTCACCGGCGCCCACGTGGACGAGGCCCAGACGGACCGTGCGCTGCTCGCCGCCGCGCGCGACATCGTCGTCCTCGCCGACGAGTCGAAGCTCGGCAGACGGGGCCCGGTCCGCCTCGCCCGCCTGGAGCAGGTGTCCACCCTCGTGACCGACGCGGGCGCCGCCCACCCGGTCTGCGCGGCGCTCACGCGCCGGGGGAGCAAGGTCGTCGCGGCCTGAGCACCACCGCGCCCCGCGCCCGTCCTCTCCCTCCACGAACGGAGCCACCATGCCTCTCGTCCCCACCGCCGCCCTCGTGTCGCACGCCGTGCGCGAGTCGTCCGCCGTCCTCGCCTTCAACGTCATCACCCTCGAACACGCCGAGGCGGTGGCACGGGCCTGCGCGCGCACCGGCTCCCCCGCGCTGCTCGCCGTCAGCCAGAACGCGGTGCGCTACCACCACGACGACCCCGCCCCCCTCCTCGCCGCCTGCGCCGCCGTCGCCGAAGGGTGCGCGGCGCCGCTCGCACTCCACCTGGACCACGTCGAGGACGAGGAACTCGCCCTGCGCGCATCCGCGTTGGGCTGCGGATCCGTCATGTTCGACGCCTCCCGCCTCCCGCACGCCGAGAACGTCGCCCGCACGGCGGCCCTCACCGCGCGCCTGCACGCGGACGACGTCTGGGTGGAGGCGGAACTCGGTGAGATAGGCGGCAAGGACGGCGTGCACTCGGCGACCGCGCGTACCGATCCCGCCGAGGCCGCGGAGTACGTGCGCGCGACCGGCGTCGACGCCCTCGCGGTCGCCGTCGGCAGCTCGCACGCCATGACGAGCCGCACCGCCACGCTCGACCACGAGCTGATCTCCCGGCTGCGGAAGGCCGTCAACGTCCCCCTCGTCCTGCACGGCTCCTCGGGCGTGCCCGACGACGCGCTCGTCGCGGCCGTGACCGCCGGGATGCGGAAGATCAACTTCGGGACGCATCTGAACACGGCCTTCACCGGGGCCGTGCGCGCCGAACTCGGCGCGCGCGAGGGTGTGGACCCGCGCCGTTATCTCGGGGCGGGCCGCGAGGCGGTCACCGACGCGGTCGCCGCGCTCCTGCACCTGCTCGCCCCGGTCCCGGCCGCCCGGTGAGCCGTCCGCTCCCCCACGACCGTCCCCGTTCGAACCCCCGGGTCCCCCCGGGTCCCCTCTCGTACCCCACAGGAGTCCGGCAGTGATCGATCCCGTACCCGACCCCGGTGCCTACCTCACCGCGCTGCGCGCCCGCGTGCTGGAAAGGGAAGGCATTCCCATGGTCCTCGCCCTCCAAGGGGCCGCTCCGCGACCGGCGGACGCGGCCCCGGAGGCCGAGGGCGCCGAGCTGGCCGACCTGCTCCGCCACTACCGCGCGGCTCTCGCCCCCGAGGCCGACGACGACGCGGAACCCGCGCTCATCGACGTGCTCCAAGTGATGGGCGCGGCACACCTGACCCCGCGCGGCGGCGACGCCCGGAAGGAAGACCCCCGATGACCGACGCACCCTCCCGCCTGCCCTCCTTCGCCGCGCAGGAGCAGGCCCTGCGCTCCGGCCAGTACCTGCGCGTGGTCAACTACCACAACACCCCGCACGCGGACACGGAGAAGATCCGCGGCGAGCTGCAGGAACTCGCCCGCCACTTCGCCCCGGTCGGCCTGGACGACCTCGACCGCTTCCGCGCCACGGGCCGCTGGCACAAGGACCGTCCCGGCGTCATCCCCGTCTTCTACGAGGGCTACCGCAACAACGCGGAGGTGGCCGGGCCGCTCGCCGAGGAAGCCGGGCTCACCGCCTGGTTCTTCGTCTGCACGGCCTTCCTGGACGTGCCGGTGGCCGAGCAGTACGACTACGCCAACGCCCACGACATCGATCTGGTGGAGGAGGACCGGAAGGGCGACCGGCTCGCCATGACGTGGGACGACGTCGCCGCGCTCAGCCGCCGGCACGTGGTGACGCCGCACACGGCCTCGCACGCGGAGGCCGCTTCGCTGCGCACCGACGAGGACCTCGAACGGGAGATCTTCGCGCCGAAGCGCCGCATGGACGAGGTGACCGGCCAGAGCGCCCCCGCCACCGCCTTCCTCTGGGGCACCCCCTTCGGGGCGCACCCCCGCGTGGACGAGGCACTGCGCGAGGCGGGCTACCGCTACCAGTTCGGGAACACGATGATCCAGTACCTGGACTGACCGGGATGCGCGCGCCCTCGGGCGCGGACGACGGAGGGGGGAGGCGGCCCGGTGCCGCCTCCCCCTCCGTGCGTCACCCCGGCAGCCGCTGCACCATGGTGTTGCCGAACACGAACCGGTACCCGGACGCGGCGACCGCCCGGTCGGCGGCGGACTCGCCCGACCAGCCGGTGCCCTCCAGCCAGGCCGTGGCGGGTGCGCTGCCCCCGGTGACGGCGTCCATCAGCCGCTTCGGCTCGCTCACCTCGCGCGCGACGTCCTCGGCGGTGAGGGTCGTACGGGCGAGGGCGTGCGAGGCCGTGTGCGGGGTGACCACGTGTCCGCGCCGGTGGAGGTCCGCTATCTCCTCCCAGGTCATGGCGAGGCGCTCACCCGGGCGGTTCTCGTCCACGAGCTTGATCCGGTGGGCCGGGGCGAAGGTGTACTGCTCGGCCACGGGGGTGTCGACGAACCGCGTGCAGACGAAGAACCAGCCGGTGACACCGGCCTCCTCGCAGGCGGCAGCGGCGACCTCGTAGTTGTCGCGGTATCCCTCGTAGAAGACCGGCAGCAGCCCCGGCCTTTCCCCGGGCCATCGGCCCGTCGTCGCGAAGTGCTCCAGGTCGGCGACGCCGACGGTCGCGAAGTCCCGCGCGTACCCGCGCAGTTCCTCGACCAGCTCGTCCTTCCAACTGGCCGGGGTGTTGTGGTAGTTCACGACCCGGAGGTAGCGCCCGGCGCGCAGATCGGCGGCCGTCTCCGCCGCGCTCACCCGCCCTTCCCCGGTCGGCGTCGTCCTCGCCGCGCCCGTCCCGCCGCTCCCGGCGGGCCGTCCCGGCCCGAGGTGCCGGTAGGCGAGCGCCTGCAGGGCGGCGATCACCCCCGCCTCGCCGCCTCCGGCCGCCGGGGCGAGCCGCGCGTGGAACTCCTCGAACTCGGCGGCGAGGAGTGCGTCGGTCCCGTCCTCCTCCGGCGCGGGCGCCACCGTCACGGACTGGTGCCGCCGCCCCGCCTCGCGCAGCGATACGAGCATGGGCACACCCCGCCGCGCGGCCACCAGCGAGAGGCTGGCTTCGAGGGCGGCTTCGGGATCTTGGGGCGGGACGGACGAGGCGTCAGGCAGGGACATAGTGGGTCCTAGGTCAGGAGAAACGACCCCCACACTCTGCTCCCACCAGGAAGACCTGAGCAATAACGCTCAGCGTTTGAACGATATTGCTCATATCCAGCGGATGCCTCGCACCGTGCGCGGGCGGCGGCGCGAGCGGGCTCGACCCCCGGTGCCGGGAGCGGTGCCGCCCGGCCGCCGCGCGCGAGGCCCGTCGCGCGGCGGCCGGGCGGCACCGTGGCCGCCGTGCGACGGCCGGGCGGCGCCGTGGCCGCCGTGCGGCGGGCCTCCGGCCGCGTCACCAGGAGGACTTGGTCACTCCCGGCAGGAAGCCCGCGTGCGCCTGTTCGCGGACGCGGACGCGGGAGAGGCCGAACTTGCGCAGGTGGCCCCTGGGCCGGCCGTCCACGCTGTCGCGGTTGCGGACGCGCGTCGCGCTGGCGTCGCGCGGCTGGCGGCGCAGCTCGCGCAGGGCGGCGCTCCTCTCGTCCTCGCCGGAGTCCGGACGGCGCAGGATCTCCTTCAGTTCGGCCCGGCGGGCGGCGTAGCGCGCGACGGTCGCGCGGCGCTCGTCGTTCTTGGCGATCTTGCTCTTCTTGGCCATCAGACGCGGTTCCCCCGGGCGCGGACGCGGGCGACGGCGGCTTCGACGCCGATGGCGTCGACCGTCTTGATCCCCTTGGCGCTCAGCACCAGCCGGACGTACCGGCCCTCGCTGGGGAGCCAGTACCTCTTGCGCTGGATGTTCGGGTCGAAGCGGCGCGAGGTGCGCCGGTGCGAGTTGGACACCCTGTTGCCGAAAGCGGGCTTGCTTCCGGTGAGTTGACAGTGTGCGGACATGAACGTGTCTCTCCTTGCGGGGCACGGGACCCCTTTCGGTAATGAAAATCGTTGTCGTATGCTACCTCCCATGGCACGCGACGAACTACGCCCGATCGTCAAACTCCGGCCCACCGCCGGTACCGGATACACCTGTGTGACGCGCAAGAACCGGCGGAACGACCCCGACCGCCTCGTGCTGCGCACGTACGAGCCGCTCCTGCGCCGGCACGTCGACTTCCGCGAGGAACGCTGACGGTCCCCCGTTCTCCGCATCCCGCCCGCGCGCACCTCGCGGGCACACGTCCGCGAGGGGAAGTCGACTTCTGTGTACGGAACATCGCGCCGGGAGACACGCTCCACGCGCCAGCGCGCCGCGGTGCTCGGCGCGCTGCGCGCGGCGGACGGCTTCGTCTCCGCCCCGGCGCTCCACGGTCTCCTCGCCACCGGCGGGGCGGCCGTGGGGCTCACCACGGTCTACCGGACGCTGCGGCTCTTCGAGGAGACGGGCCGCGTGGACGTGACACGCGACGACTCCGGGGGCCGCCTCTACCGGTGGCGGCCCCCCGGGGAGCACCGGCACTACCTCGTCTGCCGCGCGTGCGGCGCGAGCCTCGCGGTGAACGCCGAGGTGGTCGAGCGGTGGGTGGCCAAGGTGATGCGGGAGAGCGGCTACCGCGCCGTGGCGCACACCCTGGAGCTGAGCGGGGTGTGCGACAGGTGCCCGGAGGAGCACGGGCCGGGGACGGCCACCTGACGGTACGGGGCGGCGGTTCGGTCCGTACGGCGTACCGCCGCGCGCACGCCCTGGGCGGGCCGGACACGTCGTCCGGCCCGCCCAGGGCGCTTTCCGGCGCTCCCGCGGGGGTGCGTGACCGGCCTACCGCCCGGCGAGGGCGGATTCGGCGGGGGCCGCGTCCGTGGGAGCCGGTGTGCGCCGCTTGTCGCCCGTGCGCAGGCGGGCGGCGAAGCGGCAGCAGACGTAGATCGCGAAGGAGAGCGTCGTGACGTACGGGCTGATGGGGACACTGCTGCCGAGGGCGAGGAGGATGCCGCCCTCGACCGACAGGACGGCGAAGGCGACGCTCAGCAGCGGCAGCAGGACGGGGGAACTGGTGATCCGGGCGGCGGCGGCAGCGGGGGTGACGATCAGGGTCAGGACCAGCAGGGCGCCCACCACCTGCACCGACAGCGCGACCGCGAGGCCCAGGATCAGCATGAAGGCCAGGGACAGGGAGCGGACCGGCAGGCCGCGCGCCTCGGCGACCTCGGGGTCGGCGCTGGCGAAGGTGAGGGGGCGCCAGACCACCGCGAGGGCGAGCAGGACGACGGCGGAGGTGCCGAGCAGCCATGCCGTCTGCGGCGTGTCCACGGCGACGATCTGCCCCGTCAGCAGCCCGAACTTGTTCGCCGCGCGACCCTTGTAGAGCGCGAGGAAGAGGACGCCGAGGCCGAGCCCGAACGGCATGAGGATGCCGATCGCCGAGTTCCGGTCCCTGGCCCGCGCGCCCAGGACACCGATGACCGCCGCCGCGACGAGCGAGCCGAGGAGGGAACCGGCGACGACGTTGACCCCGAACAGCAGCGCGGCGGAGGCCCCGGCGAAGGACAGCTCGCTGATGCCGTGCACCGCGAAGGGCAGGTCGCGCATGATGACGAAGACTCCCACGAGCCCGCCGACGAGGCCGAGGGCCGCCCCGACGATCAGTGAGTTGCGGACGAGGCCGAGGAGTTCCCCGTAGTTGTCGTAGGCGAAGAGCTGGTGCCAGACGCCGTCTGCGAGGTTCATCGGCGGACTCCGAGGTGCGGGTGGGGTTCCTCGGGGTGGTGGGCCGGTTCCTCGTACGCGCCGGCGACCACGACCCGGCCCCCGACCCGTACGACGTCGACGTGCGTGCCGTACAGGCGCGAGAGCGAGGCGGAGGTGAGGACCTCCTCGGGGGTGCCGGTGCGGTGCGCGCCGGGGGCGAGGTAGAGGACGCGGTCCACGAGGTCGAGGACGGGATTGATCTCGTGGGTGACGAAAACGACTCCGGTGCCGTGCGAGCCGCGGCGGGCGTCGATGAGTTCGGTGACGGCCCGCTGGTGGTGCGGGTCGAGCGAGACGAGCGGTTCGTCGCACAGCAGGAGGCGCGGGTCCGTGGCGAGGGCCTGGGCGACCCGTACCCGCTGGCGTTCCCCGCCGGAGAGTTCACCGAGGGGGGCGTCCGCGTAGGCCGAGGCGCCGACGGAGGCGAGGAGTGCGTCCACGCGTGCGCGGTCGGCCCGGCCGGGGCGGCGTGGGCCGAAGCGGTGGCCGTCGACGCCGAAGCGGACGAGGTCGCGGGCGCGGACCGGGGTCTGGGCGGAGATGCTCGCCTGCTGGGGGATGTAGCCGAGGTGGCGGTTGGCGCGGTGCGCGGGCTCGCCGAGGACGGTCAGGGTCCCGGCGGACAGGGGCTGCCTGCCGAGCAGGGCCCGCAGCAGGCTCGTCTTGCCCGCGCCGTTGGGGCCGAGCACGGCGAGGAACTCGCCCGGCCGGACGTCGAGTTCGAGGTCCTGCCAGACGGTGCGCCGACCGTGGGCGACGGCGCCGCCGCGCATGCTGAGCAGCGCGGCGGCGGCCTCGGCGGAACGGCTTGCGGACGTCCCGGCGGCCTGCCCGCTCGCGGCCGTGTCCGTCGTTCCGGCCCCGTTCCGGGGTTTCGGGATCATCGCTGCGCCGCTCACTTGCCGAGCGCGTCGGCGAGGGAGTCGAGGGTCGCACCCATCCACGCGAGGTAGTCCTTGCCCCGCGGCAGGGTCTCGGTGACGGGCACCTCGGGCACCCCGGCGCTCTTCGCCGCGTCCGCGACCTTCTCGGTCTGCGGCCCGGAGGTCTGGGAGTTGTAGACGAGCGCCTTGACCTTCTTGTCCTTGTAGAGCGCGAGGGTCTCCTGGAGCACCTTCGGGGAGACGTCGTCGCCCTCCTCGATGGCCTCGCTGAAGTCCTCGGGCGTCTTGTTGACGAGCCCGGCGGCCTCGGTCATGTAGAGGGGCACGGGCTCGGTGATGCCGATCGCCTCGCCGCCGTGCGCCTTCTTGAGGGCCGCCTCCTTGTCCTCCAGGGGCTTGAGGTCCGCCTTGAACTTCCCGGCGTTGCTCGTGAAGGTGTCCGCCTCGGCGGGGACGGCCTTGCCGAGTGCGGCGGCGATCCGGTCGGCGAGCTTGGCGACGCTCGGCAGGTCGTACCAGACGTGCTCGTTGAGTTCGCCACCGGGAGGCGCGGTCCGGCCGGAGATCTGCACGGCGTTGAGCACCTCGGCCGAGGAGTTGCCCGCGCTCTTGAGCATGCGGTCCATGAAGTCGTCGTAGCCGCCGCCGTTCTCGACGACGAGCTCGGCCTTGGAGAGCACGAGCTGGTTGCGGGTGTCGGCCTCGTAGGAGTGCGGGTCCTGGTCCGGGTCGGAGATGAACGAGGTGACCTCGACCTTGTCGCCGCCGACGCTCTTGACGATGTCGCCGTAGACGTTGGTGGAGGCGGCGACGGTCACGGGGGCGGCGGAGCCGCCCGAGGCGGCGGGCTTGGCGTCGCCCTTGCTGTCGGAGGACGTGCCGGAGTCCGACGAGTTGCCGCAGGCGGCCACGGCGAGAAGGGAGGCGCCGGATATGAGGACGGCGAGGGAGCGGGCGGTACGCACAGGGGTCTCCAGAACGGGATACGGGAAAAGCGTGACGAGCGGCACCGTCCACGGAGGACGGCGACCGCTCGTCACGCTATATGAAAATGAATGTCACTACGACCTCCCCCCTGCCCGTAATGACTTTCGTTTCCAAAATTTGATCCTCCGCCGCCCCGGGCGCCTCAGGAGAAGCGCAGGTGGGGCGCCACGCTCAGGAGCTTTTCGCGCGTCTCCTCGAACTCCCGGGCCGGGGTGGAGACGCCCATCACCCCGGCACCGGCCCGCAGCCACGCCCGCCCCTCGTGGACCAGGACGGTCCGCAGGACGAGCGCCGCGTCGAGCGCGCCCGCCGTGTCGGCGCGGAAGACGGCGCCCCCGTACAGGCCGCGCGGTCCCCGCTCGTGACGGCCGAGGGCGGCGAGCGCGGCTGCCTTCGGCACGCCCGTGGCGGTGATCGCGGGGAAGAGCGCGGCGAACGCGTCCCACTCGTCCGCGCCCTCGCCGAGCCGTCCCACGACCCGCGAGGCGAGGTGCTGGACGGAGCCGCGCTCCCGCACGGCCATGAACTCCCCCACGGCCACGCTCTCCGGCGCGCACACCCGTGCCAGTTCCTCGCAGGCGAGGCGGACCGAGAGGGCGTGCTCCTGCACCTCCTTCGGGTCCGCGTACAGCTCGGCCCGCAGCCGCGCGTCCTCGACCGCGTCGCCGGTACGGGCCCGGGTCCCCGCGAGCGGCTGGGTGGAGACCCGGCCGTCCGGGGCGACCTCCACGACCGTCTCCGGGCTGAACCCGGCCGCGCGCCAGCCGCCGAGGTCGACGAGGAAGGAGCGCGCGGGCGTGTTCGCCGCCCGCCCGGCCGCGTACGAGGCACCGAGGTCGGGCGTACGGGGCAGCGGCACCGCCCGCGAGACGACGGCCTTGTCCAGCAGCCCGGCGCGGATGTCGGCGCTGGTGGCGGCCACGGCGGCGCGGTAGCCGCCCGGGTCGGCGGCGAGCAGCGCGGCGGCCTCGGGGAGCGGGGCGGGAGCGGGCCCCGTCGCGGCGGGCGTGGCCAGGACGCGTGCCGCGCGCGCGGCGGCTGCCGGGTCCACCGCGCGCACCTCCGCCTTGCCGGGCCGCAGCACGATGTCGACGGACGGGACCAGGATGCTCAGCAGGGGCTCCGTCCCGGCGCGGGCGGGGTCGCCGTGGAGGAGGTGGGCCAGTTCGAAGGCGGCCCAGCCGTGCACGGTGCGGTCCCGGGGCGAGGCCGCGCGCAGCGCCGCGAGCGCCGCCCGTACCGCCGCCAGGGGGCCCCGCGGTGCCGGGGCGTGCCAGGACCGCTCGCCGTGCCGGGCGGTGGACGCGGTGGCGGTGGCCTCGAAGGTCGCCGAGCCGGCCGCGAAGTGCCAGGCTCCGCCGTGCTCGTAGACGACGTGGTGCGCGCCGAGGCCCGACGCGGCGAGGCGGGCCGCCGCGGTGGCCGGTTCCTCGCGGACGTCCAGGACGGCGCGGTGGGGCGGTTCGGGGAGGGACGCCGCCCAGGCGGCGAAGGGGGTGGCGCTCATCGGGCGGCTCCGGGGTCGGGGGTGCGGGAGGGTGCGGGAGGGGGCGGCGAGGGGCTCGTGTCGTGGTCCCCGGCGGTCTTCGCCGAGGTCAGGCGCCAGCCGTGCGCGCGCGTGCGGCTGCGCCAGAAGCCCGCGTAGGTGCCGCCGTGGGCGAGCAGTTCCTCGTGGGTGCCGCGCTCGGCGATCCGGCCCCGCTCCAGGACGAGGATGCGGTCGGCGTCGCGGATGGTGCTGAGGCGGTGGGCGATGACGAGCACCGTCTTGTGCCGGGCGAGGGCGCGGACGGTCGCGACCAGGTGGGCCTCGTTCTCCTGGTCGAGCGAGGCCGTGGCCTCGTCCAGGACGAGGACGGGCGCGTCGCGCAGCAGCGCGCGGGCGATCGCGACGCGCTGCCGCTCGCCGCCGGAGAGCGCGGTGCCCTCGGGGCCGACCCGTGTCGCCCAGCCCTCCGGGAGCCGGGTGAGCACCCGGTCGAGCCCGGACAGGCGGGCGCAGTCGCGCAGTTGCTCCGCCCCGGCTCCCGGTTTCCCGGCCAGGACGTTCTCCTCCACGGTCCCGTCGAAGAGGTACGTGTCCTGGAAGACGGGCGAGACGGTGGCGGCGAGGACGTCGGGCGCCATGTCGCGCACGTCCACGCCGCCGATCGTGACGCTGCCGCCCGTCACGTCCCAGAACCGCGCGAGCAGCCGTGCCACGGTGGTCTTCCCGGCACCGGAGGGCCCCACGAGGGCGGTGACGCTCCCCTCCGGCGCGGTGAACGCGACACCGCGCAGGGTGCCCGCGGCGGCGCCGTCGTCGGGGTCCGTGCCGGAGGCGTACGAGAAGTCGACGTCGTGGAAGCGCACCGAGTAGCCGTCGGGGACGCGCGGCTCGGCGGGCACGGGGAAGGGCGGCTCGTCGAGCAGTGCGGCGACGTGCTCCAGGCTGTGCCGGGCGACGCGCAGCCCGGCCCCGAGGTCGGCCGCCGCCGAGACGCCCTCCGTGAGCCGCGCGGTGAGGACGAGCAGCGCGAGGAGCGTCGGCACGTCGAGCGAGCCGTCGAGCGTCCAGTGGACGGTGAGGACCAGCACGGTCGCGAGGACGGCGCGGGCGACGAAGGCGAAGGCGACGAGGCCGGGGACGCCCCGGGTGATCAGGCGCCGGTCGGCGCGCGCCTCCGCGGCCAGGGCCTCGTCCAGGGCGCCGTGGTCCTCGGAGGTACGCCCGAAGGCCCGCAGGACCGGCTGGTTCCGCGTGTACTCCATGACCCGCTCGGCGGCCTCCGCGCCCGCCGCGTCGCGGCCCCGGTCGAGGCGGGCCACCACGGCGGTGCTCGCCCGGTGCGCCGCCAGCAGGACGGGGAGGGAGGCGAGGAGGACGCAGCCGACCCGTACGTCGAAGCAGAAGGAGGCCGCGACGAGGACGGCCGGGGTGACGACGGCCGAGACGAGCGGGCGCAGCAGGTGGGCGGGCATGTTCATGACCTGCATGACGCCGGGGCCGGCGATCCTGGCCAGTTCGGCGGCACGGCCGCCGGAGAACCAGCCGACCGGCAGCGTGAGCGTGTGGTCGGCGAGCCGCCGGTGCAGCGCCCTGGACAGTTGCCCGCCGACGGTGAACCCGCCCGCGAGCGCCGCCGCCTGAGCGGCCGTGAAGGCGGCGGTGACAGCGGCGAGTGCGAGCAGCCAGGGCCACACCGCATCGGGCGAGCCACCGAGCAGCGCGCGCAGCACGGGCACGAGGAGCGCGAAGGCGAGGCCCTGGAGGACGGCGGCGGCGAGGAGCACCGCGAGGAGCCGGCGCAGCGGCCGGTACCCCTCGGCGCCGAGGACGTGACGGAGCAGGCGGATCATGGGCGCGTGACCTTCCGGGGGCCGGTGGGGCGGGGCAGCGGGGTGTCCGGGCCGGGAGGCGGTGACGCTCCGGGAGTCGGGTCGGCCCCCGTGCCGGACGCAGCGTCCCCGGCGGGAGCCGCCGCTTCGTCCGGTGCCGTCTCCTCGGCCCGTGCGTGCCACAGCCGCGCGTACCGCCCTCCCGCCGCGAGGAGTCCGGCGTGCCGGCCGCTCTCGGCGATCCGGCCCTCGTCGAGGACGACGATGCGGTCGGCGTCCGTCACGCTCGTCAGGCGGTGCGCCACGACCAGGACGGTGCGGCCCGCCGCGAGCGTGGAGAGCGCGTCCTGGACCAGCGCCTCGGTGTACGGGTCGGCGTACGCGGTCGCCTCGTCGAGCACCAGGACGGGGGCGTCGGCGAGGAGCGCGCGAGCGATCGACACGCGCTGGGCCTCGCCCCCGGAGAACCGCGCGAGGGTCCCGACCTCGGTGGCGTAGCCGTGCGGAAGCGCCGTGATCATCTCGTGCGCGTGGGCGGCGCGGGCCGCGCGCTCGACCTCCTCGTCCGTCGCGGACGGCCGCCCGAGGCGGATGTTGTCCGCGACGGAGGCCCGCAGGAGCCGTACGTCCTGGAGGACGAAGCCGACCGAACGGTAGAGCGCGGCGGGCGGGATGTCGCGCACGTCGGCGCCGCCGATCGTCACGGCCCCGCCCGTCACGTCGTGGAAGCGCGCGAGGAGCGCGGCGAGCGTGGACTTCCCCGCGCCCGAGGGGCCCACGAGCGCGGTGACCGTACCGGGGGCGAGGTCGAGGTCGACGCCCGCGAGCACGTCGCGTTCGCCGTCGTACGAGAACGACACGTCGCGGAAGGAGACGTGCGCGCCCGCCGGGAGTGCCGGGCGGGCCGGGGCCGGGAGTGCGGGCGTGGCGAAGAGCGCGGAGACGCGGGTGGCCGCGGCCTGCCCGCCGCGGATCTGCTGGACGCGGGTGCCGACGACGCCGAGCGGCGCGGCGAGCGCCGGGCCGAGCAGGACGAAGGCGAGCAGCGACGCCCCGGAGAGGTTCCCGGAGACGAGGAGCGGGGCCCCGGCGGCGAGGAGCAGCAGCAGTACGAGGGCGGGTGAGACGACGAGCAGCGCCGCCGTGGAGGGCACGAGCGTGGACCGTACCCAGGACGTGAAGAAGGCGGCGAAGGCGTCGGTGGCGGTCAGGAAGCGCTCGTGGGCGGTGCGGGCGCGGCCGAAGGCGCGTACGACCGCGATCCCTTGGGCGTACTCGGCCGCGGCGGCCGAGACGCGGCCGAGCGCGGTGCCGAACTCGGCCATCCGCGCCTTGGCGCCCGCCATCGCGCGGCGGAAGAGGAGGGCCCCGGCGAGCGGGGGGAGGAGGGCGAGGAGCGCGAGGCGCCAGTCGGCGGCGGCGAGGACGCCGAACGCGACGAGCGGCGCCACGAGAAGCGCCGTCACGTCGAGCAGGGTGTGCGCGACGAGGGCGTGCAGGGCGTGCACGTCGTCCCGCACGGCGCTCTCGATCTCGTCGCGGCGGTGGGTGATCGTGCCGAGCGGCAGGCGGCCGACGTGGTCGGCGAGCCGACGCCGCAGGAAGAGCTGGAGGTCGTTGTCGGCCTGGTGGGCGAGGAGTCCGGCGGCGAAGGCCAGAGCGAGCGCGGCGACGCCGGAGGCGCAGGCGAGGCTCACCCACGGCCACACGTCGGCGCCCGCCCGGCCGTCGCCGGTGAGGCGGGCGGCGAGCCGGGCGATCGCGAGGAGCGGGACGACGCCCGTCGCGGCGGCGCACGCCTGGAGCGCGACGGCCACCAGGAGGCGCCGCCGCACGGGCGCGGGCAGGGCGAGCGCGGACGCGGGCGACACGTTTCGGGGAGGGGGAGGAGGTGTCATGCGAGGAGGATTCCGATCTCGGGGACGGGGCGGCCCGCCGCCTCGGTGACGCGGCGGCTCGTCATGCCGGACTCGGCGGCCAGCCGTGCGACGTCGAAGGTGTGCCACAGGTAGCTGTCGGAGACCTCCCGGACGGTGCGGCCCTCGCGCAGGACCTTCCAGGTGGTCGTGAAGCGCATCGCGTCGCCCTCGGCGGGCTCGCCGCCGATCCACCACTCGTAGGTCTGGCGGCCGACGCGCTCGCGCAGGGAGAGGGCGGGGGGCAGGTGCCGGGGGGCGGAGACGCCCATCAGCTCCACGACGACCGGGCCGCCCGGCGGCAGGCGTGCGGCGAGGCGGCGCCACAGCCGCACGCGCTCGGGCGCGGTGAGGTGCCCGGCCACGCCGAAGATCACCACGGCGGAGATCCGTTCGGGCAGGCGCAGGTCCTGCGCCGCGCCGTCGCTCACCGTGACCCGGCGTCGGAGGGCGGGGTCGCGGGCGACGCGCGAGGTGAGCACGGCGCGCATGGTCGCGGAGGGTTCGGCGGCGAGGATGTCGGCCTCGGGCAGGGCGGCGGCGATGACCTCGGTGACGCGCCCGGTGCCCGCGCCGATCTCCACGACGGGGCCGTGCGAGACGTCGAGCCCGGCGAGGACGCGGGCGAGCGGGGGGCCGCTGCTGGCGGTGTGCCGGGCCGCGACCATCTCGTAGAACTCGGCGGAGGGCGAGTAGTAGTCGATCACCGGGGTGCTCCTGGTCGGGAGCCGGGGCTCGTCGGGGTCCGCCGGTGTGCGGCGGGGACGGTGGTCACGGGGTGCTCGGCCACGGGCGGCCTCCGGTCGGCAGGGCGGGGTCCAGGCGCCGGACGAGGGCCGCGACGGCCTCCGTACGACGCGAAGTCAGATAGAAGTGGTCGCCCGCGAAGACGCGGACGCGGGTGGGGCCGTGGGTCAGCGCGGCCCAGCCGCCGTCCGGCTCCCCGGCCCCGGCGGGGAACTCGGGGTCGCTGTCCCCGGCGAAGACCTCGACGGGGCAGTCCAGTGGCGGTCTCCGCGCGGGCCGGTAGGTCTCGATGAGCCGGTAGTCGGCGCGTACGCAGCCGAGGACGAGGGGCCGCAGCCCCGGGTCGGCCAGGACCTCCGCGCTCGTCCCGCCGAGCCTGTCCAGCTCCCGGCACAGCACCTCGTCGTCCTGGAGGTGGACCGTGCCGGTGACGGCCGTCGCGGGGGAACGGCGGCCCGAGGCGAAGAGGCGGTCCGGCTCGGGCGCCCCGACCGCGCGGAGCGCGTGGGCCAGCTCCCAGGCGACGGCCGAGCCCATGCTGTGCCCGAACAGGGCGTACGGGCGCCGCGTGTGCGGCGCCATCTCGGCCGCGAGCGCGTCGACGAGCGCGCCCATGTCCGGTGCGAACGGCTCGGCGAAGCGGTCCTCGCGGCCCGGGTACTGCACGCCCCACAGCTCCACCTCGGGGGGCAGCAGCGCGGCCCAGGCGCGGAAGGAGCCCGCGCCGCCGCCCGCGTGCGGCAGGCAGAAGAGCCGCCAGCGCGCGGCCGGACGGGGCTGCCAGCAGCGCAGCGCCCCGCGCCGGCCGGTTCCGGCGCGCACCGGCCCGGCGTTCACCAGGCCACCATGAGGCGCTCGATGCCGAAGGTCGCCGAGTCGTGCTTGAAGGCGATCTCCGCCTCGGGTTCGGCGAGCCGCAGGGTCGGGACCCGGCGGATCAGGGTCTCCAGCGCGACCTCCAGCTCCAGGCGCGCGAGGTGCTGGCCGACGCACTGGTGGACGCCGTAGCCGAAGGCGACGTGGTGGTTGGCGGGGCGGTGGAAGTCGACGCGCTCGGGGTGGGGGAACTGCTCCGGGTCGTGGTTGGCGCCCGCGAGGAGCGCGATCACGCCCTCGTCGCGCGGCACCGTGCCGCCGGGGATGTCGATGTCCTCGGCCGCGACCCGCAGCGGGATCGAGTCGGCGATCGACATGACGCGCAGCAGTTCGTCCACCGCGGCGGGCATGAGCCCGGGGTCGGCGCGCAGCTCGGCGACGAGGTCCGGTCGCCGGAGCAGGAGCAGGGTGCTCAGCGCCAGCATGTTCGTGCTCGTCTCGCGGCCCGCGTTGATCGTGATGCCCACGGTCGACAGGAGTTCGGGCAGGGTGAGGGCGCCGGTGCGCAGGTGCTGGACGACGAGCCGGGACAGGAGGTCGTCGCCGGGGTTCTCCTCGCGGGCGCGGATGAGGTCGGTGAGGAGGGCGAAGAGCCCGCCGAGCGCTTCGCTCACCTGCTCGGCCGTGCTGTGCCGCGAGCCCGAGATCCGGGTCACGTCGCGGAAGAACTCCAGGTTCTCGCGCGGGATGCCGAGCAGTTCGCAGATGACGGAGGTGGAGACGGCGTTGGCGTAGAGCGGGACGAAGTCGGCGGGCGCCCCGCCGTCGAGCATCGTGTCCACGAGCCCGTCCACGAGCGCCTGTACGGCCGGGCGCATCGCCCGCACCCGCCGGACGGTGAACTCGGGCAGGAGCATGCGGCGGTAGCGCGTGTGCTCGGGTGCGTCGGTGCGGATGAAGGGCCGCAGCCGGGCACCCACCTCCTGCTCGCCCTCGCCGAGCGCGGGGAAGGCCGGGCGCCGGATGTCGGCGCTCGCGCGCGGGTCGGCGAGCAGTTCGCGCACGTCCTCGTAGCGCGTGACGACCCAGGCGGGGCGGCCGGTGGGGAGGGTCACCGGGGCCACGGGTTCCTCCGCGCGCAGTTCCGCGTAGGCGGGAGGCGGCGCGAAGGGGCAGGTGCGGCGGACGGGGAAGTCCCTGGCGCTCGCCTGCGGCGGTTCGTGGGCAGTGGTCATCGGGGAGCCTCGCTGTCGTGGGCGGCGGGATGCCGGTCGGGGGAAGGGGACTTGGTCAGGACCGCGAGCGGGGGTGCTCCGGGCCGGGTGTCGAGCAGGCGGGCGCGCAGCCCGGACTCCTCCTCGACGGCGCTCAGCCCGAAGGGCCACCAGCGGTGGGTGTCGCGCACTTCGCGCACGGGGGCGGCGGCACCGTCCTCGTGGACGCGCCAGGTGCTGTGCAGACGCATCGCGCGGGGTTCACCGGGGTCGGGGGCGCCGGAGAACCACCAGCTGTAGGTGTGCCGCCCGGCGCGTGCCGTCGCCGTCCGTGTCTCGGCCAGCTCGACGGGCCGCTCCAGGCCCATGAGTTCGACGACGACGGGGCTTTCCGGACCGAGTCGTGGCAGCAATTCCCGCCACAGCAGGGCACGTTCGCCCGGGTCGAGGTGGCCGAGCACTCCGCACAGGAGGACGGCGCCGAGCCGGTCGGGCAGGTCCAGTTCCGGTGCCCGGTCGGCGGTGACGGTGACGCGGGCGCGCAGCTCGGGGTCGCCGAACACCCGGCTGGTGAGGACGGCGCGCATCGCGGTGGCGGGTTCGCTCGCGAAGATCTCGGTGTCCGGGCGTGCGCGGGCCACGGCTTCCGTGAGCAGGCCCGTGCCCGCGCCGATGTCGGCCACCGGCCCGTACGAGAGGTCGGCGGCGGACAGGAGTGCCGCGACGGCCGGGGCGCTCGCGGTCGCGGTGTGCGGGGCGGCGACGAGGTCGAAGAACTCGGCGGAGGCGTCATAGGGGGAGCTGTCCCCGGCTCCGGCAGGGTGCGGGGCGGGCGCGGAGGTGCCCGGCTCGCGTGCGGCCGTCGGCCTGGTGGAGCGGGCCCCGGAACCCCCGCCGCTCAGCGTGTCGGCCGCTCCCGCGTCCGTCTCCCGGGGGAACAGCGTCTCGACCGGGAGCGGGCGCGGGGGTGCGGGGCGGACGAGTTCGGGCGGGCCGAGGCGGGTGGCGAGCGCGGACCAGATGCGGCACACGGTCAGGTCGTACTGCGCGCCCGCGAGCGGGTCGGCGCGCTCCGCCACGGCCGCGCGCATCCCGTCGAGAGCCAGCCCCAGGGCGTCCGGCCACAGCCGGGTGAAGACCTCGCGGAAGGAGCCGGTCTCCCCCCGCACCGAGGTCGTCGCGCGCTCCAGCGGCTCCGTGCCCGGCCCGTCGAGGACGAAGCGGTGCCCGGCGTCGCGGGCGACGTGGAGCCGGGGGCTCCACAGCACGGGCCCGTGGGTGTCGGCGAGGGTCAGGACACCGCCCTCGGTGCCGAGCGAGACGCGGTGCCAGTGCAGGGCGTGGTTGTCCCGGTCGCCGGGGTCGAGCTGGTTCTGCACGCGCAGCGTGAGCGGGACGCCCGCGAGCGTGCCGCTCACCGTCTGGAACGGCCGGCCGGGGCGCGCGGGTCCCTCGTCGAAGGCCCACGGTCGCAGCGCTCCGAGCGCCCGCCCGAGGATGTCCACGAGCGGGTGCATGAGGTGGACCGGGCTCGCCGCGTCCACGAAGAGCGGCTGCTGCCGCTCCCGCAGCCGCCGCGCCGCCGCGAGGAAGCGGCGTACCGGCGCGACGTGCGGGTAGTGCGTGTTGACCCGGTAGTGCACGCCCCTCCGACGGGCGAGGCGCAGGCAGCGTGTCATCTCGTCCAGGTGCACCGGGTGCTCCTGCAGGACGTGCACGCCCCGGTCGAGCAGCGCGAGCGCCAGCTCCGTGCCCTCGCCGCCCGAGATCGTGGAACCCACCGCGACGCAGGCGAGGTCGATGTCGTCGGGCAGCATGCCCACCTCGGTGTGGTGCGGGACGCCGTGGCGTTCCGCGAGCGCGCGGGAGGCGGCGGAGCCCCGGCTGAGCACGCCCGCGAGGACGAACCCGGGTCGTGCGCGCACCGCCTCCGCGTAGAAGCGCCCGAAGTTCGTGCCGCAGACGAGGACGCGCAGCGGGGAGGCCGCGGGAGTGCCGCTCACAGTTCCCCCTCCTCTTCCGCGTCCCGCCCGGCCGCCGCCGGGCGGCCCGGGTCGGGCGCGTCCCGTACGAGGACGTCGACGGCGCCGAGGGCCACGAGGCCGCTCACGACCTCCTCCGGGTCGAGCACGTCGCACGCGAAGTGCGTGCCCGGCGGTACGGCGCCGCGCGCGACGGCGTCGGCCGCGAGGGCGCCCACCGCGCCGGTCAGCCGGTAGCTGCTGGTGGTGCGCAGCCGCAGCCGCCGCTCCGCCGGGACCCCGCCCGACGTGCCGGTGAGGCGGAACTCCATGGCGTAGTACGGGGAGCGCCCCGCGAGGTCCACGGCGGCGGCGCGGCTCAGCCGCTCCTCCAGGGGCCGGGGCTCCTCGCCCGCGGCGAGCGCGGCGGGCAGGGCGGTGAGCACGGCGTGGACCCGGGAGCCCGGGTGCACGTTCCACCAGTCGGCGCGCTCCAGGCCGAGCGCGCCCGCGAGCCGCACCGTCTCCTCGCCGAGGAGGGGCACGAGGGCGACTCTGCCGGGGAAGCCCGGCACCGTCGCGTCCCGCTCGGCCCGCAGGACGCGGGAGGCGCGGCGTCCGCCGCGTACCGCCGCGAGCGCCTCGCCGTAGGCGGCGCCCGCCGGGCCGCCGGAGGTGAGCGAGAGGACGAGGTCGGCCGCGACCGTCGGCGAGCAGGGCTCCAGGCCCCCGCAGTACGCCTCCAGGGCGGCGGTCGTGTCCAGTTCGCGTGCCGCCAGGCGCGGCAGGAGGCTCGACAGTCCCGGCAGCGTTCCCGCCGACAGGACCACCGCGCGGCGGGCGGCTTCGGGCAGGGGCCGTGCGTTCAGTTCCTCGGCGGCGGGGTCGTCGCCCGCCACGTCCACGCAGTGCGCCCCGGCGGCGAGCGCCGCGCGGGCCGCCGTGGCCCCGAACCGGTAGGTCGGGCCGGCGCAGTTGAGCACGACGTCGCAGTCCGACACGAAGGCGGCGAGCGCGGCGGGGTCCTTCATGTCGGTGGGCACGACGCGTCCCCGCCCGTCGAGTTCCGCGGCGAGCACGGCGCGCAGAGGTTCCTCGGCGCGTCCGCCGAGGCGCAGTCCCGTGCGGCCGAGGTCGCGCAGCGCGCGCACGGCGGCGCGGCCGACGGCGCCCGAGGCTCCGAGCACCCCGATCGTCTCCGTCCCGTTCACCGGGTCACCGCCCCGGAGGTCAGCTCGTCGAGGAGCTTGAGGACGGCCGGGGCGTGCTCGGGTGCCAGACAGCTGAAGTGGTCGCCTCCGATGTCCACGATCGTCAGGTCACCGAGCGTCAGTTCCTCCCAGTAGGTGGTGACCGCCGCCTTGCTGCCGGGGAAGGGGTAGGCGCCGTCGTGGCGCAGGAAGGTGATGTCCCCCGCGTACGGTTCGGCGGTGTACCGCGTGATCGCGAAGACGCTCTGCCGGAAGGCGGAGAACAGGCGCGTCATGTGGTCCGGCGCGTAGTTGCCCGCGCCCGCGGGGACCGCGTCGCACATCCGCACGATGCGGGTCTCGCGCGGTACGGCGGCGAGCGCGGCGAAGCACGCGCCGACATCGGCGAACTCCCCTTCCAGCGCGGCGAGTCCGCCGTCCCGCAGCACGCCGGGGCTCTGCGCGAGGACGGCGTCGGCCGCCGCCGCGACCCGGTTCTCGTCGGCGGGGAAGCCGAGGTCCGCCGGGTCGATGCCCATCATGACGGCGAAGGCGTACTCGGAGAGGAGTTCGTCGTCCAGCCGGAAGCGCGGGCTGTGGCTGCTGATGACGGTCAGGCTCTCGACCACCGCTCCCGACTCGGCCAGGGAGCGGGCGACCTCGGTGGCGACGAGGCCGCCGAGGCAGTAGCCGACGACGTGGAAGCGCCGCGCCCCGTCCCGGGTCAGGGCCTCGGCGTACTCGGCGGCGAGCTGCTCGATGAGCCCTTCCGGCGGGGCGGCGAGGTAACGGTCGAGGCCGGGCACCTCCAAACCGGCCACCGTGGCGCGTCCGGGCGAGCGCCGCCGGATCTCGGTGACGAGGGCCCGGTAGGGCATGACGGTGCCGGTACCCGCGTGGACGAGGACCGTCACCGGCTCGTCGGTGGACCGCGAGCCGTGCAGGTGCACGAGGGGGTCCGCCGGGGCCGCCGGGTCCGGCGCCGCCTCGCCCGCCCGCTCGCGCAGGAAGGCGGCGAGACCGGCGACGGTGGGCCGCCGCAGCAGGTGCCGCAGGACCGCCTCCCACTCCAGGTCCCCCGCGTACGGCACCCGCTCGCGCAGCCGGCCGACCATGCGCGCGACGAGGAGCGAGTCCCCGCCGAGGTCGAAGAAGTCCTCGTGCGCGCCGACCCGGGGCACCGCGAGCAACTCCGCCCAGAGCGCCGCGAGTTCCTGTTCAAGGCTGTCCATGGGGCGCTCGGCGGGGGCAGCGTCCGCCCCGGGCCGTACGGTCTCGCGCGGGAGCCGGGCGCGCAGCGCGGCGCGGTCGGTCTTGCCGTTGGCGGTGCGCGGCAGCGCGTCCACGACCTGCCACACGGAGGGGACCATGTAGGCGGGCAGCCGGTTGGCCGCGTCGCGGGCGAGTTCGCCCTCCGTGACCGGTACCCGGTCGTCCTTGAGCACCGCGAGGAACAGCTCCTGGCCGGTGCGGGCGAGCGCTTCCCCGGCGCCGGGCAGCGCGACGACGTCCGTCGCCCCGTGCCGCGCGAGCAGGTCGTGCCACTGCGGCCCGGTGAGGAAGGACTGCCCGAGCGCCGGGCGTTCGTCCGTCCACTCGGCGCCCGCCAGTTCCAGGAACTCCATCGACACCAGCAGCGGCGGGTGCAGGTCCCTGGTGTTCTCGACGAAGACGAGCCGTCCGCCGGGCACGAGGAGGGCGCGCAGCCGCTCCAGCGCCGCGTTCGTGTCCGCCGCGGCGTGCAGCGTGTTGGCGCACACGACGACGTCGAAGGAGTTCGGCGCGAGGCCCTGCGCGCGCGGGTCCCGGTCGAGGTCGAAGCGCGCGCACCGGACCCACGGCTGCTCGGCGAAGCGCTCGCGGGCCTCGTCGACGAAGAACGGCGAGGCGTCCGTGAAGAGGTAGTCCACGCCGTAGCGGTCGAGCGCGGGGACGAGTTCGGCGGTCGTGCCGCCCACTCCCCCGCCGACCTCCAGGACGCGCAGCCGCTCCTCGCCGGTGTGCGCGGCGGCGACGCGGGTGAGCGCGGCGACGACCGCCCGGTTGAGGTGGCGGATCGCCAGGTTGTCGCGGTACGCGGCGTCGGCGGCCTCGGTCCGGGCGCCCGGGAAGAGCAGTGCGGCCGGTTCCACCTCGCCGGAGAGCAGTTCCGGCAGCCGCTCCGCGCACGTGCGCATGACGCCGAGCAGTTCGGTCGACCAGCCGACCTCCGCCTCCAGCCCGGCCGCGCCGCGCCACGCGGCGTCCAGCGCCGCGCCGTCCACCGGGGTCAGCCCCGCGTACGTGCCGCGCGCCGTGTCGTGCGCGAGCCGCCCGTGCGCGGTGAGCGCGCGCAGCCAGCGCCGCACGAGGTGCCGGTGGCGGGGGGTCGCCCGCAGGGCCGCGCACACCTGGTCGGCGGTGTGGCCGTCCGGTCCCGCGCAGAGCCCGGCCGCGCCGAGGACGTGCGCCATGACGTCCAGCGCGGTGGAGTCCAGGACGTCGAGGAAGGCGCGGAGCCGTGCCCCGTCGACCGCCGCCCCGGCGTCCGCGATCGCCTCGCGCGCCGCCTCGGCGGCCTCGCGCGAGAGCGCGGCGGCGGAGCCGGGCGCGCGCCGTCCGCTCTCCACGAAGGCGGCGAGCCTGCGCCCGCCGCTCGCGCCGTCGTCCACGACGACCGCGCCCGCGCCCACGGAGGGGTGCGCCTGCACGGCGGCCTCCACCTCGGCCAGCTCGACCCGGTAGCCGCGGATCTTGACCTGGGTGTCCTCGCGCCCGAGGAATTCGACGGTCCCGTCCGGGAGCCGGCGTCCCATGTCGCCGGTGCGGTAGAGCCGTTCGCCGGTCAGCGGGTGGTGCGCGAAGCGCTCGGCGGTACGTGCCTCGTCGCCCAGGTAGCCGAGCGCGAGCCCCGCGCCCGCGAGGTACAGCTCGCCGGGCACCCACTCGGGGCGGGGGCGCAGCGCGTGGTCCAGGACGTGCACGCGCTGGTTGGTGAGCGGCCGTCCGTACGGGATGCTGGGGCGCGCCGTGTCCACGTCGGCGGCGAGGTGGGCGATCGACCAGATCGCCGCCTCCGTGGCGCCGCCGAGCGCGACGACCTCCAGGGACGGCCACAGCGCGCGCGCCTCGTCCGGCAGGGCGACCGGTATCCAGTCGCCCGACAGGAGCGCGAGCCGCAGCGGCGCCGGGCGGGCCCCGGGTTCCGAACGCACCCAGTCGCAGAGCATCTGGAGCTGTCCGGGGACGGAGTTCCACACCGTGACGCCCCGGTCGAGGAGCAGTTCCGCCCAGTGCGAGGGGTCGCCGCGGCGCTCCTCCCGCGGCAGCACGAGCGTCCCGCCCACGGAGAGCGGCCCGAAGAGGTCGTACACCGACAGGTCGAAGCCGAGGCCCGCGACGCCGAGCACCTTGTCCCCGGCGTCGAGCCCCCACCGCCGGTTCACGTCGGCGATCGTGTTGACGGCGGCGCGGTGGCTGATCATGACGCCCTTCGGCGTCCCGGTCGAGCCGGAGGTGTAGATGACGTAGGCGAGGTCGTCGGGGGACGGACCCGGGGCGGGTACGGGGTCGGCGGGCGCCTCGGGGAGGGTGTCGACCGCGAGGGCGGTGAGGTCCCCGGGGAGGTCGGCGAGTTCGGCGAGCCACGACTGCGTCAGGACCCGGCGCACGGCGGCGTCGCCGAGGATCGTGTCCCTGCGGCGGGCCGGCTGCGCTGTGTCCACCGGCAGGTAGGCGCCCCCGGCGAGCAGTGTGCCGAGGACGGCGACCGCCTGCTCCCAGCCCTTGTCCATCCACACCGCGACCCGTTCGCCCGGCTCCAGGCCGAGCGCGGTCAGCCGGTTCGCCACCTCCCCGGCGCGCCGGGCCAGCTCCCGGTACGTCAGCGCGCGGCCGGGTGCCTCGACGGCGACGGCGTGCGGGTGCTCCGCGGCCCGCGCGAGGAATGCCCCGTGCAGCAGCTCGTCCGGCAGCGGCCCCTCGCTCGCGTGGTACGCGGCGCACCGCTCCTCCTGCGCGGCGGGAAGCGGGAGCCGGGCCGGGCGCTCCCAGGCCGCTTCGGCCTCGTCGCCGGGGGCCGCGAGGCTCTCCACCAGGGCGGTGTACGCCGTGAACATGTCCTCGGCCATGCCCGCGGGCAGCACGCCCTCGCGTACGTCCCAGGAGAGCGCGAGCGCGTCCCCGCGCTCCATCGCCTGGCAGTCGAGCCACACCTGCGGCGTCCGCGTCGCGGCGTAGGCGACCGGCAGGGCCGCCGTCCCGCTCCCCCCGAGCGCGCTCGTGAAGACGACCGGCATCAGGACGGGCGAGCCCGCCCGGCGCGACAGCTCGGCCAGCACCTCGGTCCCGCCGTACAGCCCGTGCTCCAGGTCCTCCAGGAGCCGCCCGGTCAGCGCCCGGGTCCGCTCGGCGAAGGACTCGGGGGTGCCGAGGTCCACGGCGAGCAGTTCGAGCGACGTGAAGTCGCCGACGACCCGGCCGATCTCGGGGTGGAGCGGCGGCCGGTCCGCCGTCGGCACGTTGAGCGTGAAGCGGGGGGTGCGTGCCCAGCGGCCGACGACCTCCGCGTACGCGGTCAGGAGCACGCCCGACAGGGTCAGTCCCCGCCGCGCGGCGCGCTCCCCGAGCCGCCCGGCCGCGTCCGGGCCGAGCAGTCCTTCGAGCCGCCGGAACGCGACCGGGCCCTCCGTCGGTGCGCCCGGGGAGTCCTGGGCCGGGCCGGGCCCCGCCGCCCACCGTTCCGCGAGGGGCAGTTCGGGGGCGGGCGGGAGTTCGTCGAGGCGCGCCGCCCAGTAGGCGCGGTCGCGCTCGTACGCCGGTGTCGCGGCCTGCGCGCGGCGCGCGAGCACGCAGTCGCGGAAGCTCAGCGCGAGCGGCGGGGGCTCCGGTGCCGTGCCCCGGTAGCGGGCGTCGAACTCGGCGAGGAGGAGCCGGAGTCCCGCGTGGTCCACGACGAGCATGTCGCAGCCGACGTGGAGCCGGTCGCCGTCCGGGGCGCGCGTGATCGCCAGGTCGAAGAGCGGCCAGCGGTCGGCGGGAGCGCGGCGCGCGGTCATGCGCGCCCGCACCGCGGCCCGCGCGGGCTCCTCCCGGCCCGGTGCCGCCTCGGCCACGAAGACGTCGGGGGCGGGCACCTCGGGCAGCACCTGCTGGTAGCCGTCCTCGTGGACGACGGCGCGCAGCATGTCGTGTCGCTCCGTCAGCTCCCGCCACACCCGGGCGACCCGCGCGGCGTCCAGCTCCGGGTAGTCCAGCTCGACGTACGCCTGGCAGGCGACGCCCCCGTAGGGGTGCCCCTCGGCGCGGCCGAGGAGGTACGCGGACTGTACCGGTGTGAGCGGGAAGGGCTCGTGCCGTGCCTCCGGGTCGGGGCGCAGGGCCCGTGACGCGGGGTCGGCGAGGTGGCGCAGGATCTCCTCCTTGTGCGCGAGGAGCCGCTCGCGGCGCTCCCCGGTGAGCAGACCGTGGGGGGCGCGGAAGCGCAGGCGCCCGTCCTCCTCCCAGAGTTCGACGCCTTCCGCGGCGTACTCGGCCAGCAGTTCGGTGATGTTCACAGCTCTCCGCTCTCGGTGTCGGTCGCCTGTGCGGCGACGCTCGTGCTGATGTCGGCCGCGAGGGCGGCGAGGTCCGGGGCCGCGAGGAGGCGGCGCACGGGGAAGGGGATGCCGAAGCGGCGGCCCACGGCGGCGACGAGCCGCATCGCGGTGAGGCTGTCGCCTCCGGCGGCGAAGAAGTCGGCGTGCCGGTCGTGCGCGGTGCCGGGCAGACAGGACTCCCACAGCGCGGCGACCTCCGTCTCGACGCCGGGGCGGGGTGGCGCGACCGCCGTGCCGGGGGCGGGCTCGTACCGCTCGGCGCGGGCGAGGAGCGCGGCGCGGTCCACCTTGCCGTTGCCGGTGAGCGGCAGCGCGTCAAGGAAGTGGAGCCGCCCGGGTACCGCGTGCGCGGCGAGCCGGGTGCGCAGGCCGGTGAGGACCCGCTCGGCGAAGCCGTCCGCGTCGCCCGCGTCCTCTCCCCCGGCGGGCGCGCCCGCGTCCTCGTCCCGTACGGCGAAGGCCACGAGGCGGCGCGCCGTACGGGGTCCCGCGCCGACGACGGCGGCCCGCGCGATGCCCGGCCGGGCCTCCAGCGCGGCCTCGACCTCACCGGCCTCGACGCGGTGCCCGGAGATCTTCAGCTGGGAGTCGCGCCGGCCCAGGAACTCGATGAGGCCGCCGGGCCTGAACCGGCCGACGTCCCCGGTGCGGTACCAGCGCCGCCCGTCCCGTACCGGGAACTTGCGAGCCGTCAGCTCCGGGTCGCCGAGGTAGCCCTCGGCCAGCCCGCGACCGCCGATCCACAGTTCGCCGGGAACCCAGTCCGGGCAGTCGCGCCCGGCCTCGTCCACGACCCCGTACTCCTGTCCGGTGAGGGGCCTGCCGTACGGGATCGACGGCCAGCCGGGGAGCGGCGTGGAGACGGTGTACGTGTTGGACCACACGGCGGCCTCCGTGGCGCCGCCCATGGCGACGAAGCGGCAGCCGTCCGCCGTGCGCGCTCGCAGGCGTCCCGGCAGGTCGAGGCCGATCCAGTCGCCCGAGACGAGCGCCGTGCGCAGGCCGAGCAGGTCCGCGGGCGGGCCCCCGCCGTGTTCGTCGGCGTCGAGGAGCAGCCCGAGCAGGGCGGGCACCGTGTTCCACACGGTGACGTCGAAGCGGCGCACGAGGTCCGGCCAGCGGGCGGGGTCGCTCCGGTCCTCCTCGGTCGGCAGCAGCAGCGAGCCGCCCGCCGAGAGGAGGCCGAAGACGTCGTAGACCGCGAGGTCGAAGTCGAGCGCGGAGAGCGCGAGGACGCGGTCCCGCGCGCGGACGCCGTGGCGCCCGCTGACGTCGGCGAGGGTGTTCCAGGCGGCGGCGTGCGAGACGCTCACGCCCTTCGGCTCGCCCGTCGACCCGGAGGTGAAGACGACGTAGGCGGGCGTGTCCGGGGCGGGGAGCACGGGGGCGGCGAGCGGGGCGTGGGCGAGCGCCCGCGCCGGGGTGAGCACGCCCGGCCCGTCCTCGTCGGCGACGGTCACGCGGACACCGGCGAGGGCGTGCACCCGGGCGCGCCGGTGGGCGGGCTGTCCGGGGCCCAGGGGTACGAGCACGGCCCCCGCGGCGAGGACTCCGAGCACCGCGGCCACCTGTGCCGGGCTCTTCGGGAGGCTCACGGCGACCCGTTCGCCCTCGCGCACCCCGTGTGCCCGGAGTGCGGCGGCCGTGCGCAGCGCGTCCTGGGCGAGCCGCGCGTAGCTCGTGCGCGTGCCGTCCGGGGTGACGAGCGCGGTGCGGGCGGGTGCGGCGGCGGCGTGCGTGAAGAAGGTCTCGTGCAGGGTGCGCGGGGCGACCGGGGGCCCGGCGGCCTCGGCCGCGGCCTTTCGGCGTGCCTCTCCCTGCGCCGTCGGTACGAGAGCGGGCACGGGGGCGTCCCAGTCGCCGTCCGCGAGGTGGTCCAGGAGTTCCGCGTACGCGGCGAACATGGCGTCCAGGACGCCTTCGTGGAAGAGGTCGTCCACGGCGTCCCACGTCACGACGAGGGCCCCGTCCTCCTCGGTGACCTGGTTGTCCAGGCACACCTGCGGCGACTGCGACAGGCCCCAGACCTTCGGCGGGAAGCTCGTCGCGGGGCCCGAGAGCGAGGCGTCGCCGACCCCGAGGGCTCCGGTGAAGACGACGGCGGCGCCGGGCCACGGGCGGCGCGCGGTCTCGCGCAGCAGCCAGGCGACGGGCACGTCCTGGTGGTCCAGGTCGGCGGCCTGCCGCGCCTGCGTCTCGCGCAGCCGCTCCAGCCAGCTCGCCGCCGCGCGCCGGTAGGCGGCGGGCGCGAGCGAGGTGAAGTCCCCGAGGACGCGGTGGACGTCGGGGTGCACCTCGCGCCGGTTGAAGAGCGTGAGGGTCACCGCGACCGCGTCGGCCCCGCTCCACGCCGCGAGGACCTCCCCGTACGCGGCGAACAGCACGGTCGCCGGGGTGAGTCCGTGCCGGGCGGCGCACTCCTTGACGGCGCGCCAGCGCCCGGCGGCGAGCTTCAGGCGGCGCCGCGTGAAGCGCGGCTCGTCCAGGAGCGCGGGCTCGGTGGCGAGGGGCAGCTCCGGGGCGGGCGGCAGTTCCGCGAGCCTGCCGCTCCAGTGCTCCCGCGCCCGCGCGACCGTCGCGGGGTCGGGTGCCAGGCTTGTCAGGTAGTCGCGGAAGGTGAGCGAGAGCGGCGGGAGGCTCGCGTCCGGGTCGTCGTAGAGGGTGTTCAGCTCCGCGTACAGCGTCGTGAGGGAGAGCGCGTCGAGCACCAGGTAGTCGAGGCCCACCGCGAGGCGGGTCCTGGTGCGGCCGTCCTCGCCCGGGTAGCGGAGCGCCGCGAGGGCGAAGAGCGGCCAGGAGCCCGGGTCGCGGACCTGCCGCGACATGCGTTCCCGCAGCGCGGCGAGCGCGGTGTCCGCCCCGGCGGCGTCCGTCTCCTCGACGGCGACGCGTACGTCCGGCACCGATGCGCGCACGCGCTGGGTGCCGTCCTCGGCGACGACGGCACGCAGCATCCCGTGGCGGCGCACGAGGCGGTTCCAGGCGCGGGCGAGGCGGTCGAGGTCCACGTCGGGGCCGTCGAACTCGCTGTAGTGCCAGGTGCCGACCCCGCCGAGGGCGAAGCCGGAGTCACGGCCCCTCAGGTACGCGGTCTGCACGTCGGTGAGCGGGAACGGTTCGTGGGCGTGCGCCGGTGCGGCGACGGGGGCGGCGAGGACGGGCCCCCGGGCGGGCGGCGCGAGGCGCGCGGCGAAGTCCCGCAGCGCGGGCGCGGCGAAGAGCGCGGCGACACCCGCGTCGGCGAAACCGGCCGCGCGCAGCCGTCCCACGACCCGGGTGGCGAGGAGCGAGTCGCCGCCGAGCGCGAAGAAGCTGTCGTCCCTGCCGACCCGTTCCACCGCGAGGAGTTCCCTCCACACGGCGGCCACGGCTTCCTCGGCGGGGCCCGCGGGTGCCTCGCGCGCCTGCCGCCGGTCGCGGGCGTGCGCGGCGAGGAGGCGGGCGACGGCGGCCCGGTCCGGCTTGCCGTTGGGGGTCAGCGGCAGCGCGTCCCGGACGAGGACGGTCTCGGGCACCATGTGGCGGAGGAGCCGCTGGCCCGCCCGTTCGCGCACCTGCTCCGGCAGGGGGACGCCGCCGTCCGGCGCAGGGGTGACGAGAGCGGCGAGCCTGCGGGCCGGCTCCTCGATGACGACGGCGACGGCGCGCAGCACCGAGGGGTCCGCCTCCAGGGCGGACTCGACCTCGCCGAGTTCGATGCGGTGCCCGCCGATCTTCACCTGGTGGTCCGCGCGCCCGAGGAACTCCAGGACCCCGTCGGGGCGGTAGCGCGCGAGGTCCCCGCTGCGGTACCAGCGCTCCCCGTCGTGCTCCACGAACCGTTCGGCGGTGCGTTCCGGGTCGCCCCGGTAGCCGGTGGCGACGCCGGGGCCGCCGATCCACAACTCGCCGGGAACGAGGTCGGGACAGTCGTACCCGTGGAGGTCCACGACCCGTGCGCGCATGTTGCGCAAGGGGGTCCCGTAGGGCACGGAGACCCAGTCGGGGTCCACCTCGTCCACCTCGAAGACGGTCGAGTGGACGGCCGCCTCGGTCATGCCGCCGAGCGCCACGAAGCGGCAGCCGGGTACGAGGGCGCGCAGCCGCGCCGGCTGGTCGAGGCCGATCCAGTCGCCGCCGAGCAGCGCGAGCCGCGGGGTGCTCCCGAGCCCGGTGTCCGCTCCGGCCGCGAGGAGGAGATCGAGGACGGCGGGCACGCACTGGAGGAGCGTGACGCCGTGGCCGCGGACGAGGGCGGTCCAGTGGTGGGCGTCCTTGCGGTGTTCCTCGCCGACGACCACGACCGCGCCGCCCGCCGAGAGCGGGGCGAAGAGGTCGAAGGCCGCGAGGTCGAAGTCGAGCGCGGAGAGGGCGAGGGTGCGGTCCCCGGGCCCGACGGCGAACCGTTCGCCGAGGGCTTCGAGCGTGTTGACGACGGCTCGGTGCGGGACCTCGACGCCCTTGGGGACGCCGGTCGAGCCGGAGGTGAACAGGAGGTAGGCGGGGCTCTCCGGTCCCGGTGCGGCGATCTCGGCGGCCGGGTGCTCGGCGGCGGCCTGGTCGAGCGTCAGGACGGTGAGGCCGGGGACCGCCCGGCACAGCCGCGCGTGCTCCGGGTCGGTCAGGACCAGGCGGGCCCCCGCGGTCTCGTGGACGCGTCGCCGCCGTACGGCGGGCTGCTCGATGCCGACGGGCGCGTAGCAGGCCCCGGCCGCGAGCACGCCGAGCACGGCGACGACCTGGGCGGCCCCCTTGGGCAGGGTGAGCGCCACGGTGTCGCCCTCGGTGACCCCGTGCCGCCGCAGCAGCGTCGTCACCCGGCGGGCCGCGTCGGCCAGTTCGCCGTAGCTCAGCCGCGTGCCGTCCTCGCGCACGACCGCGAGCCGACCGGGGTGCTCGGCGGCGTGCCGGAAGAACGGCGCGTGCAGCGGCTCTCCGGACTCGGGCACGCGGGCAGGCGCCGCCGCCTCGCGCGCGGCGAGCACCGCGGCCGGGACGAGCGGGCCGACCGGCCGCTCCCAGGCGCTCTCGTCCTCGGTGAGCGAGGTGAGCAGGGCGCGGTACGCGGCGAAGGCGGCGTCGGGGACGCCGGGTGCGAGGACTCCGTCCCGTACGTCCCAGTTGAGCAGGAGCCCGCCGTCCAGCTCGGTCACCTGCGCGTCGAGGACGACCTGCGGCCCCTGCGAGATGATCCACACCGGGCGCCCGAAGACCTCCTGGACCCCGGGGGTGAAGATCTCGCCGAGCCCGAGGGCGCTCGTGTAGACGACGGGCGCGAGGACGGGCGAGCCCTCGGTGCGCGTGAGGTCGCGCAGGACCTCGACGCCGCCGTACGCGCCGTGCGCGACGCCCGCCCGGATGCCGTCCTGCACGCGGCGGGCGTGCGCGAGGAACGACCCGGATGCGGTCAGGTTTACGTCGAGCAGGAGCGAGGAGCTGAAGTCGCCGACGAGGGAGGCGACATCGGGGGTGAACAGTTCGCGGTCGAAGAGGGGGAGGTTGAGCAGGAAGCGGCGGTTGCCGCTCCAGGCCGCGAGGACTTCGGCGAAGGCGGTGGCGAGGGCGGCTGCCGGGGTCAGGCCGTGCTGCCCGGCCCGTGCGGCGAGCGCGTCCTTCCGCTCCGGGGCGATCCAGTGGTGCAGCCGCCGCGCGTGCGTGAGCGCGGTGTCGCCGGCCGCGACGGGGCGGGTCAGCGGAACGGTCGTCGGGGGTTCGGGCGCGCGGGGCAGCCCGGCGAGCCGGTCGTGCCACCACGCGCGGTCCGCCGCGCGCTTCGCGGCCGTGCCGGGGTCGGCGGCGCGTGCGGCGAGGTAGTCGCGGTAGGTCAGGGAGAGCGGCGGCAGCGGCAGGTCGGGGTGCGTGTACAGGTGGCGCAGGTCGGCGAGGAGGACGCGCAGGCTCAGGGCGTCCCCGGCCATCATGTCGAGCCCGATCTGGAGGCGGGTCCGGTCGCCGGGCAGCAGACACAGGGCGGCGCGGAACAGTTCCCCGGCCGCCGGGTCGGGCCGCGCGTGCGTGTGCCGCTCGCGCAGCTCGGCGAGGCGCGCGCTCAGCTCCTCGCCGGACAGCGCGCGCAGGTCGTGCACGGCGAAGCGGGCGGGGCCGTCGCCGTACCGCTGGCGGCCGTCCGCGTCGACGGAGGCGCGCAGCATGCCGTGGCGGGACACGAGGTGGTCGAGCGCCGTGCGCAGGCGCGCGGGGTCGAGGCCGGTGCCGTCGAGTTCGACGGCGAAGTGCGGGGCGACGCCGCCGAGCGGCTGTCCGTCCTGGCGGCCGATCCAGTACGCGTGCTGCATGGCCGAGAGGGCGAAGGGGGACTCGTCATCGCCGCTGGTGGGCGCGGGGGCTACGGCAGGAGTCCCGGTGCCTCCGGCCCGTTCGCGCAGGATCGCGTACCAGGCGCTGAGGACGGGCTTGTCGACGAGGTCCTGGAAGGTCACGGAGCTGCCCGCGCGGCGCCACGCGCCCACGAGCCGCATCAGCCCGAGGGAGTCGAGGCCGAGGGCGAAGAGGTCGCGGTTCTCGTCGAGTTCCCCGGCCCCCAGGGCCTCGGTCACCGTCGCCCGGATGTCCTCGGCGGTGAAGCCGCCGTCCGGCGGTCGCGGTGTCCCGGTCACAGCGTTCGGGCCAGGGGGATGGGCATTCACGGCGGGATCGACCTCCGGTCGGGGGCAGGGGATTGCGGGCGCGCGGACGGGGACCCGGTGCGCTCGCGAACGGGGGTCGCGAGGGGGTCACACACGTTCCTGAAAATGATTATCATTAGAATCAAGGACGTTCAAGGGGCAGTTCCCGCCCGCCCCTCCCTCCCGATCAGGCCCTCAGGAGCACGTCATGGCCCTCCCCCCGCACCCGAGCGATCCCGGGGAATACCCGGACCACCCCACCCACCCCACGTGGCCCCCGGCAGCGGCCGAGCGCTACCGCCGCGCCGGCTACTGGCGCGGACGCACCTTCGGTCAGGAGGTGACCGACTGGGCCCGCCACCGCCCCGGCCGCACCGCCCTCGTGGACGGCGCGCGCCGTTGGACCTACGCGGAACTGGCGGCGGAGAGCGGTCGTCTCGCCCTGGGGCTGCGCGGCCTCGGCATCCGGCGCGGGGACCGCGTCGTCGTCCAGCTCCCCAACGTCGCGGAGTTCGTCCTGCTGTGGTTCGCGCTCCAGCGCCTCGGCGCCGTGCCCGTGCACGCCATGCCGGGACACCGGCGCGCCGAACTGACGCACCTGGTACGGCTCTCCGGCGCCGTCGCCTGCGTCGTGCCGGACCGGCACGCGCGCCACGACCACCGCACGCTGATGCGGGAGGTCCTGGCCGGGCTCCCGGACCCGAGCGCGTGCCGGGTGGTCGTCGTCGGCGATCCGGGACCGCACGAGGACTTCGTCCCGTACGCGGACCTGCGGGCCGGGGAATCCTCCGGGACCCTCGCGGACGAGGACCCGCCGGAGCCCGGCGACCTGGCCCTGCTGCTGCTCTCGGGCGGTACGACGGGACTGCCGAAGCTCATCCCGCGCACCCACGACGACTACGCCTACAACGCCCGCGCCGCCGCCGGGGTGTGCGGCCTGGACGAGCACTCCGTCTACCTCGCCGTGCTCCCGGCCGCCTTCAACTTCACGCTCGCCTGTCCGGGCGTCCTCGGCACGCTCTTCGCGGGCGGCACCGTCGTCCTGGCACCCGACCCGAGCCCGCAGACCGGCTTCGCGCTCATCGCCCGCGAGGGCGTCACGCTCACCGCGCTCAGCCCGCCGCTCGTCCCGCACTGGATCGAGGAGGCCCGCGCCGACCCGGGATCCACCCGTTCCCTGCGCGTCGTCCAGGTCGGCGGCGCCCGCCTGCCCGACGCGCTCGCGGCACGCCTCGGCCCGGCACTCGGGGTGACGGTCCAGCAGGTGTACGGGATGGCCGAGGGCCTGCTCAACCTCACGCGCCTCGACGACCCCGCGGAACTGATCCGCACGACGCAGGGGCGTCCTCTCTCGCCCGACGACGACATCCTCGTGGTGGACCCGGACGGCGCGCCGGTCCCCGACGGGGAGCCGGGTGAACTCCTCACCCGCGGCCCGTACACCCCGCGCGGCTACTACCGGGCCGCCGCGCACAACGCGCGCGCCTTCACCCCGGAGGGCCACTACCGGACGGGGGACCTCGTGCGACGGCTGCCCTCGGGGCACCTCGTCGTGGTGGGCCGGGTGAAGGACCAGATCAACCGGGGCGGCGAGAAGATCGCCGCGACCGAGGTCGAGGAACACCTCCTGACCCACCCGCGCATCGGCGCGGCGGCTCTCGTCGGCGTCGCCGACCCCCAACGGGGCGAGCGCGCCGTCGCCTTCGTCACCTGCCCCGCGGCGCCGCACCCGGACGTCCACGAGCTCTCCCGCTACCTGCGCGAGGAGCGCGGCCTGGCGGCCTACAAGGTCCCCGACCAGGTGATCGTCCTTGCGGCGCTGCCCCTGACGCCGGTCGGCAAGGTGGACAAGAAGGCCCTGGCGGGGCAGGCGCCGGACTGAGGCACCTCGGCCGGGACGTGCAGGGGACGAGGCGAGCGGCGGCAGGGGCCCTACGCGGAACGGCCGTGTTCCGGCCCCGTCGCCCGTCTCCGCCCCACCAGCGCCTTCGTGGCGGGATGGCGGGGCTGCCGGAGCACCTCCCGCGCGGGTCCCGACTCCACCACCCCGCCCGCGTCCAGGACGACGACGCGGTCCGCGCAGCGCGCGACGGCCGCGAGATCGTGCGAGACGAGGACCAGCGTCACCCCGTCCGCACGGCGCAGTTCGTCCAGCAGGTCCACGATCCCGCGCGCCGTGTCCGGGTCGAGCGCGGAGGTCACCTCGTCGCACACCAGCACCCGTGGCCCCGCCGCGAGGGCGCGCGCGAGCGCGACGCGCTGCCGCTCCCCGCCCGAGAGGGCACCCGGCCGCCGCGCGAGCACCCCGGCGCCGAGACCGACCCGGGCGAGCAGCGCGCGCGCCTCGGCCGCCGCCCGGTCCGGGTCGAGCCCGCGCAGGGCGGTGAGAGGACGGGTCAGGGCGCGCTCGGCCGTCTCTCTCGGATTGAGCGCCCCGTACGCGTCCTGCGCCACCAACTGCACGGCCGCAGCGCGCCCTTGGCGGATCGCCCCCGGCTCCTCCCAGGCCACGGTCCCGGCGGCCGGGCGCAGCAGTCCGGCAAGGACGCGCGCCAGGGTCGTCTTCCCGGCCCCGGAGGGACCGAGCACGGCGGTGCACGTCCCCGGGGCCACCGTCAGGGCGACGTCCCGCAGCACGGGCGCGCCCCGTCCGGGCGCCGCGAAGAGCCCCGACGCACGGAGCCCTCCCGCACGCGGCGCGGCGCGGTCCGTGTCCCTCTCCCGCCCCGCACCCGGCCCGGCGGCCCACACGGCGCGGGGCGCCCCGCGGGCCACGATCCGCCCCGCCTCCAGCCGCAGGGCCTCGTCCGCGAGCGACCCGACCCATCGCGGGTCGTGGCTGACGAGCACGACGGACCGCTCCTCCTCGCGCACCGTCTCCTCAATCAACTCCCGCAGCTCCCAGGCGAGTCCGTCGTCGAGTCCGGCCGTCGGCTCGTCCAGCACGAGCAGTCGCGGCGCCCTCGCGAGCGCCGCGGCCAGCGCCACGCGCCGCGCCTGCCCGCCGGACACCTCGTGCGGGCGGCGCCGCAGGAAGACCCGGTCGTACGGCAGCCGGACGCGGGCGAGCAGTTCCGCGACCCGCTCCGGCGCCGCCGTGCGCGGCACGCCACCGCGCCGCACGGCGTCCGCGAGGTGCGCGCCGATCCGCCGCGCCGGATTGAGGGACGCCGCTGGGTCCTGGCCCACGTACGTGACGAGCCGCCCCCGCACCCGCCGCGTGCCTCCCGGGGCGAAGGGGTCGGTGCCCGCGACGCGCACCCGTCCCGCCCGCAGGCCGAGCCCCGGCCGTACGTGCCCGAGCAGCGCGAGCGCCAGACTGCTCTTGCCCGAACCCGAGCGGCCCACGACCCCCAGGACGCGGCCCGCCGCGAGCGTGAGGCTCGCGTCCGCGAGGACGGGCGCTCCCCCGCCGACCGGGCCGAGCGTGAGCCCTTCCACGCACACCGGCTCCGTATCCGTCACCGCGTCTCCTCCGCGCCCTGGCCCCGTATCCCTCACGTCGTCACCCCCGCGTACCGCCTCACCGCCGCTCACGGCGTCACCCCCGCATACCGCCCCGCCGCCGCTCACGCCGTCGCACCCGTTGCCGCGTAGCGGTCGGCGAGCAGGCCCACGCACACCGCGAGGGTCACGAGCAGGAGGGTGGGCAGGAGGAACGGCAGGACCGTGAACGAGGCACCGGCCAGGTTCTCGCTCACCATGCGCCCCCAGTCCGGTGCGGCGCCGCTCCCGCCGAGCCCGAGGAAACCGGCTGTCGCGGCGAGGTGGAGCGAGGCGACGAAGCGCAGGCCGGCCTCCGTGAGCGCGGTCCCCGCGAGGTTGGGCAGGATGTCGTGGCGGGCGACGCGCAGCGCCCCGTCCCCGCGCGCCCGTGCCGTCTCGACGTACCCGGTGGACACGACGCGAGTGGTCGCCGCGCGCAGCACGCGTACCGAGAACGGCGCGGTGGCCAGCACGACCGCGAGGACCGTGGCCAGGTCGCTGCCGGGAAAACCCGCCGCGAGCACGAGGACGAGCAGCAGCGGCGGTACCACCGCGAGGACGTCGAAGAGCCGCTGCACCCCTTCCCCCACCCGTGCCGGGAGCAGCCCGGCGAGCACGCCCGCCGCACCGCCCACCGCACTCGTGAGCAGCGTGGCGCCGCCCGCCGTCAGCACCATCCGGCGTCCGCCGCACAGCACCCGGCTCAGCACGTCGCGCCCCAAGGCGTCGGTCCCGAGGGGCAGTCCGGGTGCCGGTCCCCCGTACGCGGCTCCCACGCGCGCCTGCGGGTCGTGCGGCGCGAGGAAGGGTCCCAGGAGCGCGAGGCCGAGCACGAGGAGGGCGCCCGCCGCCGCGAGCCACGGCAGCACGGCGCGGGGGCGCGGCCCGGCACGTCCGGCTCGTTCCACGACCGTCCCGCTCATCGGCGATTCCTTCCGACCGGATCGAGCAGCCGGGCGAGGATGTCGCCCACCACGAGGACGAGCAGTACGACGGCCGCGAGCGCCGTCGCGATGCCGAGCACCATCGGTACGTCCCTGGCCGCCACCGCCCGCTGGAGTTCGCGGCCGATGCCGGGGAAGTCGAAGACGCTCTCCACCACGACCGCCCCGCCCACGAGGCCGCTCGTCGTCAGCGCGAGGCCCTGCACGGCGGGGCCCAGCGCGTTCGGCAGGACGTGCCGCAGCGCGAGCCGCGCCCCGCGCACCCCGTCGAGCCGCGCCGCCTCGACGTACGCGGTGCGGTCCACGTCGGCGACCGCCGTGCGCACGAGCCGCGTGGCCGTCGCGAGACCGGCCCCCGCGAGGGTGAGGACCGGCAGCACGAGCCCGGCCGGGGCCTGGAGCGGCGAGCCGCCGAGCGGCACCAGGACCACCCGGGGCAGCAGCCCGAGCCCCGCCGAGAAGACCGCGATCAGGAGCCCCGCCGTCACGAACTCCGGGACGCTCGCCGCCGTCAGGGCCGCGAGCGAGACGAGCCGGTCCGGGGGCCGCCCGCGCCGCAGCCCGGCCCACAGCCCGAGCCCCACGGCGCAGGGCACGACGAGGAGCAGGGTGAGCCCGGCGAGGAGCAGGCTCGCGGGCAGCCGGTCCGCCAGCACCTCCGCGACCGGCCGGTGCCCGACGAGCCCGGTGCCGAGGTCGCCTCGTACGGCCTTCTCCGCCCACGCGGCGTACCGCTCGGCGAGGGGCCGGTCGAGCCCCAGCGCGTGCCGTACCGCCGCCCGCTCCGCAGGGGAGGCGTCCGCGCCCGCGACCGCGCTCACCGCGTCCCCGGGAAGCGCCGCCGTGGCGGCGAAGACGAGGCCCGTGACCAGGACGAGCACGACGGCGGACCAGGCCGCCCGGCGGGCCAGGAAGACCGGGAAGCTCACCGCAGCGCCGCGTGCGAGAAGCCGGGGAACTGCTCGAAGAGGTCGTCGGCGATGCCGCTGACCCCGGCCGCCTGCGCGTTGAGGTAGGGCTTGAAGACGGGCAGGACGGTATTGCCCTCCTCCCACAGCTTCCGCTGCGCCTTGCCGCCCGTCCGCGTCGCTTTCGCCCCCGTACTGGCCCGCGCCCGCGCGACGAGCGCGTCCACGTCGGGACGGTTCCAGCCGAGCGCCGAGGGAGAACCGCCCGCCGTGTTCATCTGGTACGTGGGCAGCGCGGGCACAGGGACCTGGTAGGCCGCGACGAACGGCAGGCGGCTGTACGCGGCGAAGTCGGCGAAGAGCTGCCCCGCGGGCAGCTCCCGCACACTGGCGCGCACTCCGGCGGCCCGCAGGTCCTCCACGTACAGCGTCGCCGCCTCGACCATGCCCGGGGTCTCGGGCCCGGTCGTCAGCCGTATCTCCATGCCGTCGGCACCGGCCTGCTGGAGGAGTCGCCTCGCGCGTGCGGGGTCGTGGGCGCGCTGCGGCAGGTCGCGCGCGTAGTCGGGGAAGCCGAGCGAGGGCAGGTCGTTGCCGACGGTCGCCTGCCCGTGGAACACCGTGCGCACGAGCGCCTCGCGGTCCACGGCGAGCTTGAACGCCTCCCTGACCCGGGCGTCGTCGAAGGGCTTGCTCCGCATGTTCATCCGGAAGGACAGCGCGACGAGGTACGGGCTCTTCGAGGGCGCGAGCCGGACCCGGTCGTCCTTGCCGAGCGTGCGCGCGGCGACCGGCGAGAGGTCGTGCGCGAAATCGACCTGCCCGCTCGTGAGCGCGTTGAGCCGGGCCTGGTCGTCGGCGATCGAGCGCAGTTCGAGGCCGTCGAGCGACGGCCCCTCGCCGTAGTAGTCGTCGTGGCGGCGGAAGGCGGCGCCCTGCCCGGGGACGAACTCGGTGAGCCGGAACGGGCCGCAGCCCGGCGTCCGCTCGGTGATCCGGCGCGTGCCGTCCTTGACGACGAGGAAGTTGCCCTGGCACAGGATCAGGCGCCCGTCCGCGATGGGCCGCAGGGTCGGCAGGCGCACCGCGTGCGCCCCGTGCGTGCTCGCGCGCTTCAGGTCGAAGTTGAGCGCGACGAGCTTGAAGGCGGGCAGTGTGCTGGCGCCCGCGAGCCGCAGGGAGTGCAGGACGTCGGCGGGGGTGAGCCGCGAGCCGTCCGTGAAGCGCACGTCCTCGCGCAGCCGCAGGGTGTACGTGCCGAGGTCCGCCGAGATGTCGATGCCCTGGAGCACTCCGTACCGCACCCCGTCCTCGGCCTTCGGGTCCAGGTTGCCGAGCGTGCCGTGCCAGGCGCGGGCGCGCACCATGTCGAGTGCGGTGGGCCCCCGGAAGAAGTCGAGGGTCTCGGAGGCGCCGCCGCCGACGAACGCCGCCCGCAGGGTGCCGCCCGAGCGGCCCTTGCCGGAGTCGGCACCGCCGGCGGGCTTCGCGTCCTCGGAGGAGCACGCGGAGAGCAGACCGGCACCCCCGCCGAGGGCGAGCGCGGCGCCCGCGCCGGTGGCGAGGAAGCGCCGTCTGCCCGGGGAAGCGGGCAGGGAGGAAGAGGACATGAACAACTCCGTTCGGGAGAAGGGGATTCAGGAGGAGAGGCAGTGCGGCGGGTCTGTCAGTGCGTCGTGCCGTCGTGCAGGGTGATCGCCCCGGAGGGGCAGCGGTGGCGCGCCTCGCGGACGGAGGGCAGCAGCGCGGCCTCGGGGCGCGCGTCGAGGAGCCGTACGAGGCCGTCCTCCTCGTCCTGGTCGAAGACCTCGGGGGCGGCGAGCACGCACTGCCCGGCGCCCACGCACACCTCGGTGCGCGCTTCGACCCGCGGCCGGGGACCGCCGGGCGTGCTCATCGCCACCGCCCCACGAGCGGCGCGTGCGCGTACGGCTCGGCGCAGACCTCCGCGGTGTCCCAGGCGGGGAAGGGGTCCTCGGCGGGGACCGGTTCGCCCTCGCCGAGGAGGCACTCCGTCAGGGCCGCACGGAGTGCGTCGGCCCTCAACTCCGTTCCGATGAGGACGATTTCCTGCGCGTGGGGCACGTCCCGGTCGCGGACGGCGGAGGGCTCGAAGCGGGCCACCGCCCCCGCCTGCGACCACAGGCCCGTCACGTCCTCGCGCCCGCCGAGGGTGAAGAAGCCCTTGGAGCGCAGGACTCGCCCGTACCGGCCGCTGTCGATGCCCTCCGTGACGAACTCCCACAGCCGCCCGGGCTGGAAGGCGGCGGGTGAGCGGAAGACGAGCGAGGAGATGCCGTACTCCTCCGTCTCCGGGACGTGCTCCCCGTTCAGCTCCCGCACCCAGCCGGGCGCCTCCTGGGCGCGCGCGAGGTCGAAGCGCCCGGTCGCGAGCAGTTCCCGCAGCGGCACCCGGCCCCGCACCGCCGGAAGGAGGCGAGCCCGCGGATTGAGCCGGGCGAGGACCCCGCGCAGCCGCTCCGCGTCCCGCTCCCCGACCAGGTCCAGCTTGTTGAGCACGAGGACGTCCGCGAACTCGACCTGGTCCACGAGGAGATCGCTCACCGTGCGCTCGTCGTCCCCGTACGCGGCGAGTCCCCGTTCGGCGAGGTCGTCGCCCGTGTCCAGCTCGGCGAGGAAGTTCCTCGCGTCCACGACGGTGACCATCGTGTCGAGCCGCGCCACCTCGCCGAGGCTCGCCCCGTCGTCGCGCGCGAAGGCGAAGGTCGCGGCGACCGGCAGGGGCTCGGAGATCCCGCTGGACTCGATGAGGAGGTAGTCGAAGCGCCCCTCGCGGGCGAGGCGGTCCACCTCCGTGAGGAGGTCGTCCCGCAGCGTGCAGCAGATGCAGCCGTTGGTCATCTCGACCAGCCGCTCCTCGGTGCGGGACAGCGCCGCCGGGCCGCCCCGGACGAGCGCCGCGTCGATGTTCACCTCGCTCATGTCGTTGACGATGACGGCGACCCGCAGCCCCTCGCGGTTGTCGAGCACGTGCTGGAGCAGCGTCGTCTTGCCCGCGCCGAGGAAGCCGGAGAGTACGGTCACGGGGAGCGCGTGCGCGGCCACCGCGCTCACTCCTCGGGGCGCAGCAGGCCGCGCCGGTAGGCCGCCACGAGGTGCTGCGGCACGCGGTGGGCGACTCCGTCCACGGTGACGGTGACGAGCTTCGGGGCGCTCGCCTTCCACTGCGCCCTGCGGTGACGGGTGTTGGCGCGGGATGTTTTGCGCTTGGGGACGGCCATGAGGCTGCCTTTCCGGGGTGGGGATGCGGGGTGTGCGGGTGTGGCGGCGGGGCGCGGAGGCCCTCGTACGTGCCGAGGGCCCGTCGGGTGCGGCTCAGCGACCGCCGCCGCTCAGGGGCTCAGCGGCTGCCGTAGGGCAGGAGCGCCATCTCGCGGGCGTTCTTGATCGCGGCGGCGAGCTGCCGCTGCTGCTGGGCGCTCACGCGCGTGACCCGGCGGCTGCGGATCTTGCCGCGGTCGGAGATGAACTTCCGCAGCAGGTCGGTGTCCTTGTAGTCGATGTAGGTGATCCCGGCGGCGTCCAGCGGATTGGGGCGCGACGCGCGGGTGTCACGGCGGTGGTGGGTGGTGCGGGGCACGGGGAGGGCTCCTTGGTGCGGGGCGGCGGCGGTGAGCGGCGGGTGGTGGTCGGCGGCAGACGTGACGTTCAGCGGCAGTCGTGGCGGTCGGCGGCAGACGTGGCGGTCGGCGGCGGTCAGTGGACGGGGTCGAGGAACTGGTCGAACGAGGCCGGGAACTCCTTCCACGCCTCCGTGCCACCCGCCATCTCGGCGTCGGTGAGCACGCAGGAGGCGAGGAGGCCGGCGATGCCCTCGCGGTCGAGGTCCGGCGAGGTGAAGACGAGGTACTGCTCGCGGTCGCCGTGCTCGGGGTCCCAGTCGAGCGCGGCGGCGGCCCGGCGCAGCGGGGGGACGAGTTCCCAGGCCGCGTCCGGCAGTCCGCGCAGCCAGGGCCCGGACGTCTCGACGCACAGCGCGCCCCCGGCCGCGTCCCAGTGCAGCAGCGTGTCGGGCCGGTCGGCGAGCCAGAACCGGCCCCGGCTGCGTACCGCCGCGCAGCACAGCTCCTCCAGCGCCTCGAAGAGGCGTCCGGGGTGGAAGGGGCGGCGGTGCCGCCAGACGAGCGTGCCGATCCCGGCCTCGTGCGCCTCCTGCGGAAGAAGCGCCATCGCCGGGTGTTGCGCCGCCGCGGCTGCCTCGGTGTCGAAGCCCGCCCGGAGCAGTCCGGGCAGTTCGGGGGAACCGAGGGGCAAACGCCGTGCGGTGGGGTGCAGTTGCGCGAGCAGGGCGAGGTCGTCCGGGGCGTTTTCGCCGTCCTGACCGGCGAGTACGAGGACGCCCGGGTACTCCAGCTGCCGGGCGAAGGTGTCCCCCACGGTGCGCTCGTCCGTGGGCGCGGCGGCGAGACCCGCCTCGGCGAGTTCGTCGCCGTTGCCGAGGCAGGCCAGGACGAGCGCGGGATCGACGGCGGTCAGCACGTTGCCCAGCCGCAGCGACTCCCCCGCGTGCGCGACGACGACCTCGGCCATCGCGCGCGGTTCGACGGAGTCCCACAGCTCCACGACGGCGAGGCGCGTCGAGCCGTCGCGTGCGAGGCGCCGCAGCTCGGGGACCAGGTCCTCGCGCAACGCGCAGCACGCGCAGTCGTTGACGAGCGGCGTCTCGCCGGTGGCGAGCGTGCCCGAGGCGTCGCGCAGTTCACGCACGACCGCTCCGGAGGGGGCGTCGCGCAGGTCGTGGTGGAGCACGACGCTGCCGGGCACGACGCGCAGCAGGTGGGCGACGGTCCTCGCCCGCGCCTCGGCGTGGATGCCCGCCACCAGCACGACGGGCAGCGGCGCGTCCCCGGCCGTCATCGGCCGGCCCCTCGCCCATAGCGCCGCTCGAAGCGCTCGACCCGCCCGGCGGCGTCCACGACGCGCGCGGTGCCGGTGTAGAAGGGGTGGCTCGCGGAGGAGATCTCGACATCGACCACCGGGTAGGACCGGCCGTCCTCCCACTCGACGGTCCGCTCGCTCGTCAACGTCGAACGGGTCAGAAAGGCGAAGCCCGCCGCCCGGTCGCGGAAGACGACGGGGCCGTACGGGGGGTGGATTCCGGTTTTCATGGCTGTCCTTCGTGCTTGCTGAGGCCCTGCGGGGCCGCCGCGAGGCCAGGTGTGGCGCGGCGCGGAAGACAGCATACGACAATGGTTTTCATTACCGAAAGGTGGTCGGCCGGACGGGGAGGGCAGCGGTCGCGGACGGCGGCGACAGCGCGACCGAGGGACCCCGGAGCACCGGCCGACCGGGCGCCGGGACCAAGGCGCCCGCCCCAGCCCCGCGTTCGGCCTTCCCCGCCACCGGGCCGGGCGGCGGCCGTATCGCCGCATGGCCCTGACAGGAAGGACCAGGGCACAGCGGGCGGTGCGGACGAAGGGGCGGATCGAGCGGGTGGGGGAACCCCGGCACGGAGGCTCGCCGAGCGAGGGCATCGCCGTGGTCGTCGCCTTCCAGGGCCCTTCGAGCGGGCGGGAGTTCACCGTCACCAACGGCGGCGGGCCGGGCGAGCGGATCGACATGGCCTGGCGGGGCCGGGAGGTAGGCGTTGCGTACCCGCCCGGCAGGCCCCACGCGTTCCGGTTCACCAGGGCCCCCGCCGACGGCGGGCGCGGACTCGGGTGGCCGACGTTCGCGGTGCTCCTCTGCTACGCGGGCCTGGTCGTCTTCGCCGCGATCGACCGGGGCTGGCCGTCGGCTCTGCTCGGCTTCTGCGGACCCTGGGCCCTCTCGGGCCTGTTCCACCCGCCCGGGAACGTACGCGACAGGAAGCGGCGCCTCGACGCACTGACCGCCATGGCCGCCGTACCCGGCCGCGTGATCGCCGTGCTCAAGAGCATCAGCCCGGACGAGGACGGAAACGCCTCCACGCGCGTGGTGCCGGTCATCGCCTTCACCACCCTCGACGGTACGGCCGTCACGGCCTACTGCCCGTCAGGACTGCGCGACCCCGCCGGATCTCACGGCCGCGACGTCACGGTCCACTACACCCCCGAGGACCCGGCGGTCTTCACCCTGGACATCGGCGCCGAACGCCGCTCCTGGAAGACGGACATGACCGTCAACGTCGTGGGTCTCGTCGTCGTGGGGGCGGCAGCCGTGGTGGGGGCGGTCGCACTCTGACGGGGAAGCCGGGGTGTGCGCCTGGTGACAACCGGCGTGCGGGCCTGACGGACACCGCGTGCGGGCCTGGTACAAACCAGCGCGCGTGTCCACCTGTCGCCGGGCATTCGCTTGTTCGGGTGAGATCCCCCAAAACGCTTGTAGCTATGCGTAATTAGTCCATTACAGTGAGCGAGTACGGTTGATCGAGGGGAGCCCACATGCGCAGATCACTGGTGGCGGTCGCCGCCACGACACTCTTCGCCCTGGGGGCGGGCAGTGCCGTCGCCGCTTCGTGGCACTCGATGAGGACCCTGACGACCGGCGGGGCCGCGTTCAGGAACGGGCAGTACACCTTCTACCCGAAGTCCACGAACCACGGTGGCTTCGGCTTCGAGGGCGGCCTGGCGGACACCTCGAAGGGCGACGGGCACAACGTGTACGTCCAGGCCAAGGTGGAGGGCTACTCCTGGCGCCGCTTCAACGGCAAGCAGGGCAAGACCGTGCGGCTGAACAAAGTGGTGTACGACGGGGCGGCGCAGTACGTGCGCCACGCCGCCCTGCGCGTGTGCCGCGACCGAGGCTCCCTCCGCCCTGACAACTGCAGCCCGACGCGCTCGTACAAGGGCCCCGACCAGGACTGACGAGACCAGAAGCGGAGGGACGGACCGCCATGCCGGGCTGGGTGCTTCGGGCCGAGGGTGTCGAGGTCGCGTACGGGGAGCAGCGTGCCGTGGCGGGGGTGACGCTCGGGCTGGCCGCCGGGGAGACCGTCGCCGTGACGGGCAGCAGCGGGAGCGGCAAGTCCTCGCTGCTGCACTGCCTCGCCGGGATCGTGCCCGCCTCGGCGGGCACCGTCCGCTTCGGGGAGCTGGACTACGCGGCGCTGGGCGACGAGGAGTTGTCGGCCCTGCGCAGGGAACGGTTCGGCTACGTCTTTCAGCACGGTGAACTCCTGCCCGAGCTGACCGTCGAGGAGAACGCGGCGCTCCCGCTGCGGCTCGCCGGACGGCGCAAGGACGCGGCCCACGCGGCGGCGGCACCCGTCCTCCACCGGCTCGGCCTCGACGCCCTGCGCGGACGGCGCGTCTCGCGGCTCTCCGGTGGGCAGGCCCAGCGCGTCGCGGTGGCCCGCGCCCTGGTGCACCGCCCCGCCATCGTCTTCGCCGACGAGCCGACCGGCGCGCTCGACTCGGTCAACGCGGCGGCGGTGCTCGACGAGTTCCTGTCGCTGGCCAGGGACGCCGGTACGGCGGTGCTGCTGGTGACGCATGACGAGGGCGTCGCCGCGCGCGCCGACCGCCGCTGCCTCATGCACGACGGACGCCTGCGCGACCTCTCCGCCGTGCCCGCCCCCACGCCCTCCGCCGATCCCGGAGCGGGTGCGCCGTGAAGACGCTCGCGCTGGGGCTTCTCCTCGCGGTGCGCGGCGACCGCGCCACCCGGGTCCGGTTCGTGCTCATGACGGCCGGCTGCGCGATCGGCGTGGCGTGCCTGGCCGCTGTCCTCAGCATCCCGACGATCGTCGCCGCCCACGACACGCGCGCGGCGCTCCGCGACGCCGTCCCGGCACGCGAGGCGGCGGCCCAGCAGCGTGCGGAGGCACTGCCGGGGCTGCCCCTGTCCCTGGAGCGCAGGGACCCCTTCGGCTCCCGCCCCGTCACCCGCGTCTTCGTCGCACGCCCGCCGCGGGGCGGGGGCCCCACACCGCCGGGAGTGAGCCGCCTGCCCGGCCCCGGCGAAGTCCTCGTGTCGCCCGCGCTGCGCGCTCTGCTGACGGAGGCCCCCGGCCTCAAGGGCGGCCTCCCCGGGCGAGTGACGGGGACGATCGGCCCGGCGGGCCTCACCGGCCCCGACGAGCTGTACGCCTACGTCGGCCGCGCCCCGCGGCAACTCGCCGCCACCGGCAGCGAGAAGGTCCTGCGCTACGGCGCCGCGTACGCTCCGCACCCCGCGCTCGACGAAGGCACGCTCGACCCCTTGCGCTTCACGCTGTGCTGCCTCGTCCTGCTCCCCCTCTTCGTCTACCTCTCGGTGTGCGTGCGGCTCTCCGCCGAGTCGCGCTCCCGGCGGCTCGCGGCGCTGCGACTGCTCGGGCTGAGCGCGCGGGACACCGTGCGCGTGAGCGCGGTGGAGACGGTCTGCGCCGCCGCACTCGGCGCCGTCGCGGGCCTCGGCCTGTACCTCGCGGCCGAAGCGGTGGTCGCGGGGACGGGCTGGCTCGGCCTCGCGTGGTACCCGGCGGACGGACTGCCCAGCAGATCGACGCTCGTGGCCTGCCTGCTCGGCTGCCCCGCCCTCGCCCATGTCGCGGGCCGGAGACACGCGCGCGAAGCGGCACTGCGCCCCCTCGCGGTACGCCGGGGGGAACACGGGACGCGGCCCCGCCGCCGGCTCGCGGCGGTCCTCACACTGCCGGGCCTCGGCATCGTTTCCACGTACTGCCTCCTCGGGCTCGTCGACAAGGCCCCCGGACCGAGCGCGACCACTTCCCTCCTCGTCCCCGCCGGGGCGCTGCTCACCGGCGCCGGGCTCGTCCTGTCCCTGCCACCCGCGACCGCGTGGCTCGCCCGCCGTATCGCGGCCCGCACCCAGCGCGTCTCCCTGACCCTCGCCCTGCGCCACCACGAGGCCCATCCCGGCATGGCCCTGCGCGTCGTGAGCGGCCTCGTCCTCCTCGTCTACGCCGCATCGCTCACGCAGGGCGTACTCGTCGAGCTGGACCAGGTGAGCCGCCGCGCCGCGCCGAACCAGGAGTACGAGCTGCCGTACGAGCGGCTGACGCCCAGCCAACTGGGCCGCGCGGAGAGGGCGTCCGGTGTCGACGGTCGTGCTCTGGCAGCGGATTTCACGGACAGGGAGACCGCGGTCGTCGCCACGTGCGCGCAGCTCGCGACCTTCGTGCGTCCAGGCAGCGTGAAGGGCTGCGAGGACGGCGAGATCCTCGCGCTGCGCGACCCCGACGTCCCGCTCGGGCCCGAGGGGCTTCCCGGCGCGGGGCACACCCTGCGTCTCCGGGACGCGGAGGGCCGCCCGGCGGGCGAGCAGCGGCTCACGGTGCCGCGGCGCACGGTCACCGTCAGCGTCGTCCAGCCCTCCAACATCACCAGTGCCCTGGTGCTGGTCCCGCCGTCCGCGCTCCCGGCCGGAACCCACCCGGCGGCTGCGCGGCTCCTGTTGAGCAGCGCACCCGACCAGGACACCGTCCGCGCCGTGCTCGACCGTCTCGCGGCCATCGCCCCGACCATCGAGATCACCCCGGTCGGCATCGTCATCGACACCCTGAACCAGCTCACGGCCGTCAAGGGACTCCTCGGTACGGGCATGGTGCTGGGCCTCGGGATCGGCGTCGCCGCCTTCCTCGTCTCGACAGCCGATCACGCGATGAGCCGCCGCACGAGGACAGCCGCCCTCACCCTCCTCGGCATCCGGCCCGGCACCCTGCGCGCGGCGCAGAGCGCCCAAGTGGCCCTGCCCCTCGCCTGCGGCCTCACCGCCGCCCTCGTGGCCGGGAAACTCGCGGAATCCAGCTACCTCGTCACCGGCGGCGGAGCGGTCTTCTGGGACACCGCGGGACTCCCCCTCCTTCTGGCGAGCGCCCTCGTCGTCCTGATCGTCGCCACCGTGTCCTGCCTCCCGCTGGCCCGCCGGCACCTGGACCCGGAGGTGCTGCGCAAGGACTGAGAAGCGCGCCGGTCGATCGGCGGCGCTCCATGCGCACGAGGAAGGCGGCCACGAGCGGCACCGGCCGCCCACCCCGTGCGTGCTCCGGCCACCGACTCACGGCCGCTCAACCTGGCGGTCGAGCCCGCTAGTTCGACCGCATCAGCGACGGAAGATCGGCGCACAGGGACGACGGGAAGCCGGGCTCGACGCGATGTACGTCGGCGCATCCGGCCTTCGTGCCACGGGCGACCGGCTTCCAGCCCGAAGTCTCGGCCCGGAAGAACCAGCGGTCGCCGATGCTCGCGTCGCAGCCGGGGGCCGTGCCCTTGGGGCAGGCGGGGCCCACGCGTGAGAAGACGTCGAACACGAGCCACTTGCCGTCGCAGTGCTCTTCGCCGCGCGAGGTGTGGTTCGGCACGTCGAGCGTCATGACCGCCTGGTCGTAGGAGGCCGGGGTGCAGCCGGTGGGCGCGGGGTGGCAGCCGAGTTCGCCGCACAGGCGCAGGTCCGGCAGGTGGGCGCCGTCCATGGTGAACACCGTGTGGGTGTCCGTCGCCAGTTCGCGGTGGCCGAGCGGGGATGGCAGTCGTACCTTCGCCGTGGCCGTCGTGGTCTCGCGGCAGTCGGCGCGCGCGGGGCCGCCCGTCAGCGCGGAGAAGGTGACCTGCACCCACACGGTGCGGTCCGAGGTGTCGGTGACGACCGCCTTCAGACGGCGTGCGCACGTCCTCCCGCCGCCGGGCACCTCGGCATCGACGTCGAGCGCGCGCTGGTCGTCGGCGAGCCGGGCCGCGGTGACCCGGAACGGCGCGAACGTCTGCCAGTGCGGCGACTCCGCCGCGCTCGGCGGGGCGCCGGACCCGGCCCGTACCGTCCCACAGGCGCCGAGCAGCAGTACGCCGACCGCGCCCAGCAGTACGAACATGATCACTGGTCTTGCGCGTGGCACGTCCTTCGCCCCCCGAGTGGTCGTGGTCCCCGGGTGACTATAGGACGACGCGTGCACACCACGTGGGGCACCGTCACATCCGCCCGCCCGCCCCCCGACCGGCGGCGGACACGCGACGACCACCCGGCCGCCGCCGCGGCGTCAGCCCTCCAGGAGTTCGGAAAGCGCCAGGGCGGGGTCGTGCGTGGGTGGGCCCGCGGGCCACCACGTGCCGGATCGGTCGCGGTACGGGTACCAGCGCGCGTCGCGGCCGTAGCGGAGTTGCAGGCCCCGTACGGGGAGCGTCCAGTGGTTGTCGCCGAGGACCGGGGCGGGAAGGGTCTCGTCCTCCCAGCCCGTCGAGAGGGACGTGCGGGCCCGGGTGACGGCGGAGGCGTCGGGCTGCCAGGCCTCTTCGAGCACCCTCAGCCCCTCGGCCCCGCCCCAGCGCCATGCCTCGGCCGCCCGGTCCAGTTCGTCCGGCCGCCCGCAGGTGTCCCGCAGCCGCGCGGGTACCCGGGGGTCGGGGTGGGTCGCGGCGATCCGTACGGTGTCCTGCCAGCGGTCGAGTGGCGGGGGCGGCGCGTCGGCCGTCCCCAGGACGTACGCGAGGAGCCCGGCGGCGCGTGCGGCGGCGTCGGCCACCAGCCGCTCCAGCGGGTCCGCCTCGATGCCGGTGACCGGCTCGGCGGTGTCCTCGACGGGTGCGGGCAGGGGCGGGAGGTCCGGGAGCGGGACGCGCGGGAGGGCGTACGCCTCGGCGGGCGGCGTTCCCTCCGCTGTGGGGGCGTCGCTCGGCGCCGTGCCCTCGTCGGCCGGCTCGTCCTCGCTCAGCGCGCGCAGGAAGAGGACGGACCTCAGCTCCTCCAGGGCCGTCCCCCACCCCCGGCCGCGTACGAGGAGCAGAAGCCCCGGGTCCTCGTCGAGCAGCCACGAGAACTGCCAGGCCAGGGCGACCGCGTGCGCGCAGGGATGGTCCGGGGCCTCGCAGCCGCAGTCGGCGTCCAGCTCGCCGTATCCGGGGAGCAGCCCGAGCCGGGCGTCCTCCGCGGCCTCCAGGAGATCCGGCGGCAGTTCCCCCGCGAGCAGTGCCGCCGTCTGTGCGGGACGGTCGGCCACCCGCTCCCACAGGGCGTCCCACTGCTCGTTGTCCAGTTCCGGAAGCGCGAGGGCCACGGCGTACGGCTCGTCCACTTCCTCGTACACCTGGGCGGCGATGTGTCCCGGACCGACCGTCAGGGGACCGAGGAGGCCGGAGCGGGCGACGGCCTGGCCCTTGCGCGGCGTCGCACCGGCGGGCCAGCCGTCCTCCACCGCCTCCGCCCAGGCCCGGCTCCACCAGGACCGGCCGCGGCCCCGGGCGGCCCTGTGGGCCGGGAAGGCCGCGAAACCTCGCGCCCGTTCGTCGTGTCCGTCGCTCATCGCCCGCTCCTCAGCGCCACCAGGCTCGCCAGTTCGTCGTTCCCGAGCCGGCTCAGCGCCCGCTCGCCGCCGCCGAGCACCGCGTCGGCCAGCTCCCGCTTCGACTCCATCAGCGCCGCGATCCGGTCCTCGATCGTGCCCTCCGCGATCAGCCGGTGCACCTGCACGGGCCGCGTCTGCCCGATGCGGTGGGCCCGGTCGGTCGCCTGTGCCTCGACGGCCGGGTTCCACCAGCGGTCGTAGTGCACGACGTGGTCCGCCCTGGTCAGGTTGAGGCCCGTGCCCGCCGCCTTCAGTGACAGCAGGAAGACCGGCACCTCGCCGTCCTGGAAGCGGCGCACCATCTCCTCTCGCCGGGGCACCGGCGTCCCCCCGTGCAGCAGTTGGGCCGCGACGCCCCGCTCCCGCAGGTGCCGTTCGAGGAGCCGGGCCATCGCGACGTACTGCGTGAAGACCAGTACCGCGCCGTCCGCCGCCAGGATCGTGTCGAGCAGTTCGTCGAGCAGGGCCAGTTTCCCGGAACGGCCGGACAGCTCCGGCTCCCCCTCCTTGAGGAACTGCGCGGGGTGGTTGCAGATCTGCTTGAGCCCCGTGAGCAGCCGGAGGACCAGACCGCTGCGGGCTATTCCCCTGGCCGACCGGATCTCGGCCATCGTGGCGCGCACCTGCTCCTCGTAGAGGCGGGTCTGCTCGGCCGTCAGCGACACGGGGTGGTCGGTCTCGGTCTTGGGCGGCAGTTCGGGGGCCACGCCCGGGTCGGACTTGCGTCGGCGCAGCAGGAAGGGCCGTACGAGACCGGCGAGCCGCTCGGCCGTGGCGCCGGGCCCTTCGCCCCGCTCGGCGGCGGACCGCTCCGCCTCGATCGGGGCGATCCAGCGGCGCCGGAAGCGGGCGTGGGTGCCGAGCAGACCGGGTGAGGTCCAGTCGAGGAGGGCCCACAGCTCGGAGAGCCCGTTCTCCACGGGCGTCCCGGTGAGCGCGACCCGCGCGGCGGCGGGGATGAGCCGCAGCGCCCCGGCCGTGGCGGACGACGCGTTCTTCACGTGCTGGGCCTCGTCGGCGACGAGGAGCCCCCAGCGGTGCGCGCCGAGCCGCTCCGCGTCCAGGCGCATCGTCCCGTACGTCGTCAGCACGAATCCGCTGTCCGCGCCCTCGACAGTGCGCCCGGCGCCGTGGAAACGGCGCACGGCCGTGCCGGGGGCGAACCGGCGGATCTCCCGCTCCCAGTTGCCGAGCAGCGACGCGGGACACACCACGAGCGTGGGCCCGCGGGTGCCCTCGTGCTCCTGGCGGTGGAGGTGCAGCGCGATGAGCTGGACCGTCTTGCCGAGGCCCATGTCGTCGGCGAGGCAGCCGCCGAGACCGAGCGAGGTCATCCGCGCCAGCCAGTCGAGGCCCCGGAGCTGGTACGCGCGCAGGCTCGCCGCGAGCGCCGCGGGCTGCGCGACGGTGGTCTCCCCCTCGTGGGCCGTCAGCAGGGTGCGCAGGGCGCTGAGCCAGGGTCCGTCGGCGACGGGCACCTGTTCGCCGCCGATCTCCGCGTACCCGGTGAGAGCGACCGCGAGGGCCTCCACGGCGGTGAGCGGTGGCAGTGCGCGGTTCCGGGCCTTCCGGGCGAGTGCGGGACCGATGAACACCTGCTCGCCCCGGACCGGGACCACCGGACGTCCCGCCCCGGCGACAGCCTCCGACTCCTCGTCGGTGAGCGGATCGCCGTCGAGGCAGAGCTGCCAGCGCAGGTCCACGGTGCCGTCCTCGCCGAGGAAGGCGCGCATGTCGGCCGGAGGGGTGCGGTCCCGGCCCACGACGGCTCGCGCGCTCAGCCGCCCGCCCGTCCCGGCCGGCCAGTGCACGGGGACGCCGTGCGCCCGCAACCGGGCCCCCGCGCCGCCGAGCAGATCAACGCACTCCTCGTCGGTGAGGTCGATGCGGCGGGGCACCGGCAGCAGCCGGGCGAGCGGTTCCCACAGGGTGGCCGCGCGGCGCACGGCGCGTACGGTGTCGGCCTGGGCGCGCGGGCCGAGCAGGTGGGGGGTGCCGTCGAAGAGGTCCGAGGCGGTCACTTCGACGGTCGGGTCCGCGAGGTCGGACACGAGGGGGACGAGGTGGGGTCCCGACGCGCTGTCCTCGCCGTCGCCCAGTCGTACGGAGAGCGCGATCCGTACGCCCGTGTCCACGCCGACCGCGATCTCCTCGGCCCAGGCGCGTAGGTGCGGCACGTGCTGGGGAGCCGCGGCGGCGAACGCCGCGCGTCCTGTGGCCGCTTCGGCAGCCGGGGTGCGCGGGAGGGTGTCGGCGACGGCGTCCAGGAAGGCGCGCAGCAGGCGGTCCGCGGGAGGCAGGAGTCCGCTCCCCGGGGCGGGGACGGCCAGGGCCTCCGGCGGCGCGGCGGCGGCCAGTTCGCGCAGCCGCAGGATGTCCGCCGGGTCGAGCGGGCCGACCCGCCAGGCGTCGTGGTCGCCGTCCGAGACACCGGGCAGGAGCCGTTCACGCGCCGTCAGGTGGAGGGCGAGGGCGAGGGCGGCGCCCCAGAAGGCCGCCGCGTCGTGGACCCCGTCCTCTCCGTACCGGCGCCGGGCAAGCGCCAGGACGGGCAGCGCCTCGCCGACCGACAGCCACAGCACCGGGGCTTCGCGCAGCCCCTGGGCCGTGACGAGCCCCGCCTTCGACACGACCGTGCCGGGCGAAGCGTCGGCGAGCCCCCTCTCCGGCACGACCGTGCCGGGCGCTGCGGGCGGGACCGCGCCGTCCGGGTCCCAGAACGCCAGCCGCCCGGTGCGCGGCGGATCGGCCGGTTCGAAGGCGACCGCGTACCGGGCGAGCCGCCCGGCATCCTCACGCGCCGTCCACACAATGGGCCCCCTGCTCCGTAGGTCCGACGGCCGGTGCGACCGATCCGGCACGACGTGTCCGGCGATCCGGTTCCCGCCGACCGGATTCGGCGCAAGCTAGACCCGTTCCCCCCATTAGTCAAACTTGACTACAGGGCGCTCCGTGCGTCCTCCGCTCCTTGCGCGAGGGCGTCAGCGCTCGTCCCGCGGATGGCGCTCGCCGGTCGCGTACGGGTTCGGCTCGCCGTCCGCGAGCACCGCGTGCACCCCGGCGAACGGGTCGCCCTCGTCCGCGAAGGTGTACGCCCCGCCCTCCAGGCGCCGGATCAGCCCGTCCGTCCACGCGGCGCCCGCGTCCGCCGAGTGCACCCAGAGGTTCATCAGCTCGCCGATGTGCCCGAACTGCCCGGGACCGTCCTGCGGCGCGTAGTACTCGGTGACGGTCCTCCGCCACTCCCTGATGGCCCGCGCCCGCTCGCGCAGCAGCTCCAGCGCCTCGGCGCGCTCCAGGTCGACGAGGAAGCCGAGCGCCGCCGCGAGCACGTCCGGCTTCTGGTCGTACGCGGTCAACGACGCGCGCAGCAGCCGGAAGTACTCTTCCGTGCCCGTGGCCGTCATCTCGTACTCGGTCCTCGGCGGGCCACCGGCCGTGGAGGGAGCGATCTCGTGCGCGTGCAACAGCCCCTGCCTGCCCAGTTGCTTCAGCGCGTGATAAATCGACCCGGGCTTGGCGCTGGACCACTCGTGGGCACCCCAGTACTCCAGGTCGTTGCGCACCTGGTACCCGTGGGCCCGCCCGTGTCGCCGCACGGCTCCCAGCACGAGAAGACGGATGGCTGACATGCGCTCCAGGTTAAGGGCACGCGCGCAGGGGGTGCGGGGGTCGCGTCGGAGGGTCCGGGGGACGGCGTGCTCACGGCCGCGGAAGCGTCTTGATCAGGGGCCCGCGAGGGCGGTTCAGGGCAGGTACGGGCGCGGGAGGCGCCGCGCGCCGCGACGGCTCGCGACATTCGTCCTGCCGGTCGCGCGCTGTCCGGGCACCGTCGCGAGGTGCGCGCAGGCGCCGCCTCCCGAGGCGCGGCGTACGGCGCCCGGTACGGTCGCGGCGAGACGCAGCCGACGGGCGAGCCCGCTGAGGTGCAGGACGCGACGGGCGACGGGGTAGGGCGCGGCGACGCACAGCACGGTGCCCCGCTCCCCCGTACGGGTGCGGGCGCGCAGCAGGAGGCGCAGGGCGTCCGGGGTGACGATCCGCGACCGGACGTGCACCACGACGAGGCGCGCCGCCGCGCGGTCGAGCGCCGTGAACAGCGCGGTCTCGGCCTCCTCCTCGTTGTCGAGGTCGACGAGACCGTCGAACGGTACGACGAGCACCGCGTCGGTGGTGGGGGCGGTGTCAGCGGGCATGGTGGTGTTCCTCATGGAACTCCTCCGTGAACGGGTGTTCCTGTGCGGCCGCTGCCTGACCTCACGTCCGAGTGTGCCCCCGCGCGCTCGGGACATGCAAAGGAAACGGTGACGGATTCCGGGCCGGGCGGGGTACGGACCGGCGCGGTGCCGCGTGTCGACCGGGTCGGCCGGGGTACCCAGGCGCGTACGGCTTTCCGTTCCGGGCTTCCTTGCCCGTCCCACTACTGCTCCAGGAGGCATTCATGCGCGCGCTCGGCCTCGTCTGCACTCTCAACCCCTCCCCGAAGCGCTCCAGCAGTCACCTGCTCGCCGAGCAGGTGATGGCGGAGCTGGACCGGCTCGGCGTGGAGACCGAGGTGGTGCGGGTCGCCGATCACGACGTGCGGCCCGGGGTGGGCCTGGACATGGGTGAGGGGGACGCCTGGCCGACGCTGCGCGAGAAGGTGCTCGGCGCGGACATCCTGCTGCTCGCGACGCCGATCTGGCTCGGGCACCCCTCCAGCCTGTGCCAGCGGGTCCTGGAGCGCCTGGACGCCGAACTCTCGGAGAGCGACGAGGAGGGGCGGCTGCTCACCTACGGGAAGGTGGGGCTCGTCGCCGTCGTCGGCAACGAGGACGGGGCCCACAAGGTGAGCGCGGACCTGTTCCAGGCGCTCGACGACGTGGGCTTCTCGCTGCCGCCGGGCGCCGTGACCTACTGGGTGGGCGAGGCACAGCACGGCACCGACTACCAGGACCTGGCGGAGACACCCGAATCGGTGGCTTCCACGACGCACACGCTCGCCGTCAACGCGCACCACCTGGCCGGGCTGCTGCGCGCGCACCCCTACCCGGCGAGCTGAAACATGGGCGCGGGTCCGGAGCGCGACGCACCGTCGGCCCGCGACTCGGGCGCGCCCGTCGCTGTCGCGGCGCACCGCGTACGCGGTGCGCCGACGAGGTGGCGAACCCGGCGGGAGACCCGTCTCACCGCTTTCGAAGCCGTCAACGTGCCGGTTCGGCGCCGCGTGGGCCGAGCCGCCGGTTGCGCCCGCACGCCGTCCGGCCGCGGACGGCCCCCGGAGCCCCTCACCCTCGCGCCTGTCCGGCGGCCACACGCGCCCGTGCGTGGAGGTACTCCAGGGCGTCAAGGACCACCGTGCGGCGGTGCCAGTCGAGCCACTCCCCCGCCTGCGCGAGCAAGAGGTCCAGGGCCTTCCATTCGATGTCCGTCGGCTCGGCGCCCCCGGCGGCCCCGTACACGGTCAGGACGCCCGCGCCCTCGCCGCTCAGCGACGGCAAGGGCACGTACCAGGCCCGGTCGATACCGGCCGCGCCGAGCGCCCGCCGGGTCGCCTCGTCCAGCCGCTCATCGGCGAGCCCGTCCACGAGCGCGATACGGGCGCCCGCGCGCAGCGCGTCCGTCGCGGGTCCCCGGTCGGCGCCGTCCGGGGCACGCGTGAGGTGGTCGAGGAGCGCGTCCGGGATGCCCTGCTGGGCCTCGTACTGGAGGCCGATGAGCGGGTCCACCACGTGCAGCAGTCCGCTTTCGCCGTGGACGCAGCGCAGCCCCGCCTGGAGCACCGCCTCGGCGAAGGCGCTGCGCGGCACCCGGCTGCGGCGCAGCCCCGGGGCGAAGGCGAGCGGCGGCGCGGGAGCCCTGGTGCGGCCGGGAAACCACTGGGGGCTGTGCTCGGCGGGACGGGGCGCGCTCAGGAAGACGGAGGCGAGGGTGCGGAGTTTGACGTTGTGCCGCTGGGAGCTGACGCGCAGCAGGTCGAAGGCCGCGTCGGCGTCGGACAGTCCGTAGCGCTCCTGGAGGATGCCCTGCGTCTGGGCGATGAGCGGGCGGGTGCGCAGGTTCGCGCGCAGATCCCGCAGTTCGGCCGCCGCGCCCTGACCGGGCGGCCTCGCGCCGTCCTCGCCGGCCGCGCTCCAGGCGCCGGTGAGGACGAGCGGCTGGAGGCGTCCGGGGCCGTCGGACCGGCCGCCGTCGAGGACGAGGCGGACGAGCCACCGGGCGGCGGTGTCCGAGAGCTGGGCGTCGGGGCCGAGTTCGACCGCGATGTAGGGCCCGGCCGAGACGGCCCTGGCCTCTTCCAGACAGCGGGTGAACGCGGGCCACGCCTCCTCGTCCAGCTGTCCGGTGAGACGCACCGTCGTCACCTCGGCGGAGGGCCACGACCGGGCGGTGCGGGACAGCGTGAAGGGGCTGGGGGCCACGGATACATCTCCTGAGCAGCGTGAAGCGACAGGCCACGCTGCTGGACCCGTGGAACACCCTAGAGTATCGAGCGCCCGTCCGCGCGCCGGGCCCTGCCGTCTCTCCCGCTCACGGCGGCTCCGGGCGGTACGTCAGGTGCGGGAGGTCCAGGCGCCCTCCTGCGGAGGAGTGCCCGAGACGCCCTCGACGAGGCGCGTGCACAGGTCCCGCAGCTTGATGTTGCGGTTCTGCGAGGCCACGCGGAGGTAGGCGAACGCCTCTTCCGCGGTGCAGCGCTGCTGACCCATGATCACGCCCATGGCCTGGTCGATGACGGTGCGTGAGCGCAGTGCGGCCTGGAGGTCGGCGGCGAACCGCTGGGCGTCCGAGAGGCGTACCGCGAGCACGAGGCCGCCCGCGGCCTGTGCGGCGAGAAGTCTCAGCGCGTGGACGTCCTCCGCGGAGAAGGCGTCGGGGGCCGGGGCGTAGAGGTTGAGCGCCCCGGCCATGCCGTCCCGTTCGCGCAGCGGCAGCGAGAGCGAGGAGAGCGTGCCGTGCGCGGCGGCGAAGGGCGGGTAGTCTCCCCAGCGCTTCTCGGCGCGCATGTCGCTGACGTGCACTTCCTTGTCGTTCCGGAGGGCTTCCAGGCACGGGCCGTCGTCGATGTCGTACTGCTTGTCGTCGAGCGGAGGCGCGCTCGCGCCCGCGCTCGCGACGGTGAAGGGGCGTCCGTCCCGTTCCAGGGTGACGCCGCAGCCGTCCGCGCCGGGGGTGCGCCGCCGGGCCTCGGCGGCGACTTCGGCGAGGAAGGCGTCGAGGGTGTCGGTCTCCAGGAGGAGCGACTGCACGTCGAAGGGCACGTGCTCTGCCATGGGGCTCTCCCTCCCGCCGGGCTCCGGCGTGCCGCCGGGACCGGCCGGGTGCTGGGGTCCTGTCCCTCCACCCTCGCACGGTGCCCGGCGGCACGGGTACGGGAGGGGCGGGCCGACGGGCCTGCCGAGCGGCCCGACGCCTCGCGCGGCGGCCTGGTGCGCGCCGGTCGGCGCCCGTCCCTCCGGCGCCTCAGGCGGAACCGCTCCCGGTGAGCACCGCACGGGGTGGACGCGCCTCGACGCGGTGCTTGACCTGCGCGCACGCCTGGGTGATGAGCCGGGAGACGTGCATTTGCGAAAGCCCCAGTTCCGCGGCGATGGCGCGCTGGGTGCGCGCGTGGAAGAACCGCAGGTAGAGGATGTACCGCTCGCGTTCGGGCAGCTCGGCAAGAGCGGGCCGGACCGATTCCCGGTCGACGACGATCGCGTAGGCGGGATCGTCCGCGCCGAGCCGGTCGCGCAGCGGGTGCTCGCCCTCTGGCGTGGGAGTGCCGTCGAGGGAGACGGGCCGGTAGCTGTCGAGAGCTTCGAGTCCCCGGCGCACCTCCTCCTCGCCGAGCTTCGCGCTCTCCGCGAGTTCGGCCACGGAGGGTGTGCGGGGAGCGGTGCGCGGGGCGAGTTCCTGGAGTGCCGTACGGACGGCGTTCCGGAGTTCCTGCACGCGGCGCGGTACGTGTACGCCCCACGTGTTGTCACGGAAGTGCCGTTTGAGCTCGCCCCGGATGGTGGGCACCGCGTAGCTCTCGAAGGCGTCGGAGACCTCGGGGTCGAAGCGGTCGACGGCCTTGACTAGGCCGAGCGCGGCGACTTGGCACAGGTCCTCCAGGTTCTCGCCGCGTTCCCGGTAGCGGCCGGCGATGCGGTGCGCCATGGGGAGCCAGGTCTCGACGAGGCGCGAGCGCTGGCGCTCCCGCTCGGGACCGGGGGGAAGCTGTCGCAGAAGCGTGAAGCCGCACGTGCCGCCGGAGCCGCCATGGCGCTCCGTTTCCTGTGGGTGGGGAGTGGTCGTCGTCACCACGTCGCTCCTGTCAACGCTGGTCCAGGGGATGACGCTGCCCGGACGCGCGCAAGAGCCGTGGAATCCGCGTACACGCGACCAGGGGTCATCGCGTGCCTGATTCCTAAGCACCGCTGTCTCGTCTGTCCTCTCGATTCCCTCTCACACCGCATCTTGTGGGCTTCATTCCGCCGCCCTTTTCCGCCGCGTTGCGCGCCCCCCTCGCTCCGCGTCTCCGTCGCGGCGGCATCCCGCGCCGGTCGCCGCCCCGTCACCGCAGAAGCCGCGCCGCCACTTCGTCCCAGTCGATCCGCGCCGCCTCCGTACCCCACGGCACCAGTTCCCCGGTGTACGCGAGCCAGCGCCGCAGCACGTGCCGGTCGGTCGCGAAGGACGCCGAGGCACCGGGCGGCCCGAGCCGCACCACGACCGCTCCGTCCCGCCCCGGGCCCGGCACGGGCGCGACGCGTACGTCGCCGAGCCCGGAGCGGGTGCGCGTCCCGGCCAGCAGCAGATCGCGCGAGAGCACCCAGCGCACCCCGCGGTCCCGCGCCGGGCGCAGGTCGAGCGCCACCTCGTACGGCCGTCTCGTGTCGTACGAGAGCCGCGCGGCCACCGGCACCTGCACCCCGCTCGCCCGGATCTGCCGGAAAACCGTCTCGCACACGCTCGTCCCTTCCTCGCCGGCGCCCGGCGTCCCGTACGAGGCCGCCCCGCCCCTTCGTTCCGTCATGTCCGCTCCCTCTCCGGCCGGGGCCGTCCCGCTGTCGTCACGTGCCCCGGGTGGGTTCCCCCGCTGCGCGGCTGAAACGTGCCGGTTCCGGAACCTGCGTCCCCCGCAGTGAGACGGCGTCACCCACCGGGCCCACGCGCCGGACTCCTCGCGCGGTGCGGCGGACGTTCGCGACGGCGCGGTCCATCGGTGCGACGCGCCGCTCGTCGCGGGCTCCCCGGTCACCGACGCGCTGCTGGTGCGGGACGCCAAGACGGGGACCCCAGGGCGCGGACACCGAGCCGGCTCGCACTCCCGCTCAGCGAGGCATACCGGCAGGGCGATCGGCGACCGGGCCCACGCCCAGACCGACCTCACGGCCGCCGGGGTGCCACGGACAACGCCCTGCGCGGTACTCGGCGACTCCGGGCACGGAAGCTGTCGAGCAGCTCACCACGCCCCGCGCACCCACCGCGTCCGGAACCCTTCCCGGCCGCTTCCTGACCGCTCGTCGGTGAATCCCGAGAGGGCAGGCGCTGTGTGCGGGCCCGCCGTTCACCAGGGGCGGATGGGGACCGTCCCGGTGCGGCGTCCCGCCTCGTCGAGGAGGTGGCCCATGCGCTTGGCGGTCCGCAGGCCCACGAGGCGGTCCGTGACGGTGAGGCCCGGCAGGCGGGCGGCGAGGTGCGCCTCCCTGCGCTGGATCTCCCCCACGTCCCCCAGCCACAGGGTCGCCAGTACGTTGTCCGGCCCGGTGACGGCCGCGGCGAGCCGGCACTCGGGGAGCGCGGCGAGCACGCCCTCCACCCCGCCGATGTCGCGGGCCGCGACCCGGCCCAGAAAGGTGACGGGGACGGGGCCGCCCATGAGCCCGGCCGCCATGTCGCAGCGGAAGGCGAGGAGTCCCGAGGCGGTGAGCCGGCGCACGCGCCGCCGCGCCGTCGCCGGACTCGCTCCGCACCTCTCCGCGAGTGCGGTCCAGCTCAGTCTGCCGTCCCGGACGAGGGCCTCGATGAGCCGCCGGTCGAGTGCGTCCGGCTCGGAGAGGGGCGCGTCGGCGCTCTCCCGGGCTCCGGCGGCGCCGAGCCGCGCGAGCTGGGCCGGGTCCAGCGAACGCAGGCGCCAGCGGGTGCCCTCCATGTGCAACGAGGTCGCGATGCGGCAGTCCACGGCCGTGACCCCGGGCACCGTGTCGAGCCGTTCGGTCAACAGGCGGGCCAGAGTGGCGAAATCCGGTGTGAGGACATCCAGGAGGAGCCCCGCGCGGGCGGAGGCGGTCAGCTCGACGGTCGCGACCTCCTCGTAGCGGCACACCTCGGCCGCGACGCGGGCGCGCGAGCCCGGTGCGCAGCTCAGCAGGACGAAGGCGCTGCACCGGGTACGCGAGTAGCCGGGCCCCGGCACGGCGTGCACCCACGCGTCGCCGCCGCGCCGCAGGTGCTCCCAGCGCTGGGCGAGGGTGGCCGCCGTGGTACCGAGCGGGCCGGCCAGTTCGCTCCACGTGGCCCGGGGGCGGACCTGGAGCGCGTGCACGAGGGAGAGGTCCAGCTCGCTCGCCGTGACGGTTTCGGTCTTCATCCACGCCTCGCCTGCTCGATTTCGCCGTTCTGGGCGCCTCATCCGGTGCGGGCCCGCACCCTGGCCGCCGCGACGGTATCCGGCCACGACCGGGCCGCGCGACCCTGCCCGTCCCGCCGGGCCGGGGCCCGCCCCCTGGCGCGTGGTCCCGCACGCGCGGCGGACGAACGAATGAGGTGTGGGAACGGTGCGCGAGGAAGCACGTACGCACGAGAACACCGGACACGCTCCCCCGGAGCGCACCGTCGCCGTCGCGGGACCCGCGTCCGCCGCCCGCGCCTTCACCGGGCGGCTGCCGGACGGGGCGCTGCTGCCGGTCATGGCCGTCGTCGTCGTGTGCAGCGGTGTCACGCAGGGGTACCTCACTCCGCTGCTCCCGGGAGTCGGCCGGCACGTCGGCGTCGGCGGTGTCGGGCAGAACAACCTCTACCTGCTCTCGCAGGTGTCCTTCGCGGTGCTGACGCCGCTCCTGTCCCGCCTCGGCGACCTCTTCGGCCACCGGCGGCTGCTGCGGCTCTCGGTCGCCGCGGTAGCCCTCGGCTCCCTGCTCATGGCGCTGCGACCCTCGGTCGCCACGCTCTCGGCGGGCATGGTGCTCCAGTCCTCGGTCGTCGGCTTCTTCCCGCTGCTCGCGGGCATTCTGCGCACCCGGGCTCCCGAACGCGGCCGGACAGGGATGTCGGTGCTGGTCGGGGCGCTGCTGCTGTCCATCGGCATCGGCGGGCTGATCGCGGGGACGCTGAGCGACCACCACGCCGTCGAGGGGCTGTGGACGGCAGTGCCGGTCGCGCTGCTCGCGGTGCTCGCCACGCTGCTGCTGCCCGAGGGGCGAGCGGCGCGCGCGGGCCGCTTCCACTACGGGGCGGCGCTGTTGCTCGGTCTCGGCCTCGTGGGACTCGTGCTGGTACTCGCGCAGGGCGCGGCCTGGGGGTGGGCATCGGGGCGGAGCCTCGGCTGCGGGCTCGCCGGGGTCGTGCTGCTCGTGTGCTGGGTGCTGGTGGAGCGGCGCGCGACGCACCCGCTCGTGCAGGTGCGGCTGCTCGGTGACCCGCGTCTCGCCGTCGTCAACGCGCACACCTTCTGTCTCGCCTTCGGCGCGATCGGTTTCCTCGGTGCCAACGCCGTCTTCCTCGGCACCGACGCGCGCGAGGCGGGGTACGGGCCGGGGCTCGGCTCCCAGGCGATCTCGCTCGTCTCGCTCGGCATGGTCGCCGCGGGCTGCGCCGCCTCGACGGCGACGCCGTACCTCGCGCGGCGCACCGGTGACCGCGCGATGCTCCTGACGGGCGGGATCGGCGCGGCGCTCGGCTTCCTGCTGCTGGTCGTGCTCCACGGCTCGCTCGGGCAGTACCTGCTCGGCGCGCTGGTGGTGGGCTGCGCGACGGGTGTCTTCGAGGCGGTCACCCGCTCCCTCGCGACCGAGGCCGTACCGGGCGAGGAGACGGCGGTCTCGGTGGGGGTCAACGAGCTGTCCCTGTCGCTGGGGGCGGCGATCGGCGCGGCCGTGATCGGGGCGCTCTTCGCGGCCCATCCGGGCCGGGGCGGCCACCCGGCGCAGGCCGGATTCGTCTGGGCGTGGGGCGTGTGCGCCGCCGTGGCACTCCTCGGAGCGCTCACGGCCCTCGTGCCCAGCGCCTTCCGGGAGCGCCCGGCGACGGTGCCGCCCGCGCGGGGGTGATCGGGGCGGGGGTGCGGGGGCGGGAAGGCCCTCCCTTCGAACGGGGAGGGCGGGACGGCCCTCGCTTCCCCTCCGAACGGGCGCGGGTCAAACGGCAGTACGAGAACGGAGCAGGACGATGGACGACGAGCGGACGACACGGATGCCCGAGGACGAGGGATGGCGGTCCGCCGCGCTCGCGGCGGTGGACGCCTGGGGCGGGCGCCTGCGGGAGCTGAGCCACAGCCTCCACGCAGAGCCGGAGACGGCGTTCGCCGAGCACCGCTCGGCGGCGAAGATCACGGCGCTGCTCGCGGAGGCGGGGTTCACGGTGGAACGGGGCGTGGCGGGGATGGAGACGGCGTTCGTGGCACGGTACGGGACGGGCGGGCTCCGCCTCGCGCTGTGCGCCGAGTACGACGCGCTCCCCGGTCTCGGGCACGCCTGCGGGCACAACGTCAACGGCGCGGCCTCCGTCGGCGCCGGGCTCGGGCTCGCCGCCGTCGCCGCGGCGCTGGACCTGACGGTGGAGGTGGTCGGCACCCCGGCCGAGGAGGACGCCGGCGGCAAGGTGCTCCTGCTGGACGCGGGCGTCTTCGCGGACACGGCCGCCGCGATGATGGTGCACGCGGGTCCGCGCGACACCGTGCGCGCTTCCTCGCTCGCGGTCGGCGCCTGGGACGTCGTCTACCGGGGCCGCCCCTCCCACGCGGCGCTCGCGCCCTGGGAGGGCGTCAACGCGCTCGACGCGTTCACCGTCGCGCACACCGCGCTCGGTATGCTGCGCCAGCAACTCCCGCCGGGCGCCCTGGTGCACACCGTGCTCCACGAAGCGGGCACGGCCGTGAACATCGTCCCCGCGCTGTCCCTGGGCCGCTGCGAGATGCGCGCTCCGGACGCGGAACAGCTCGCGGTGGTGCGCGAACGGGTGCGGGCCTGCTTCGAGGCCGGGGCACTCGCGACCGGCGCCACTCTGGAACTCGTCCCGCACGGCGAGGAGTTCGCGGACATGCGGCAGGACGAGGCGCTCAGCTCCGCGTACGAGAGGGCGGCGCGCTCCCTCGGACGGGTCCCGGAGGACCTGAGCGGCCGGACGATGGCCTCCACCGACATGGGCAACATCTCCCGGGTCCTCCCCTCGATCCACCCGACGATCGGGTACGCCACCGCCGGGGCCGAGCCGCACACGGCCGCTTTCGCCGCATACGGCACGAGCCCCCAGGCGGACGCGGCCGTGCTCGACGGTGCGAAGGCCCTCGCCCTGACCGCCGCCGAGATCGCCGCCACCCCCCACGAGAGGCGACGCCTCCTGCACGCCCTCTCCCTGCGCCGCGCGCCCCACCCCGGGACGGAGAAAGAACCGGACCCGGCAGAGCACCACTGAAGCACCCCCCGGCTCCCACCACCGCGGCCCCGGCGGAGCCGGCCGCCACGCTCCCCCGTCCCCACCGTGTCCTGGAAAGGTGAGGTGGTCCCGCTTTCCCCGGAACTCGCGGACAGAGCGGCGCCCGAGTACGGCGACTTCGTGGCCGGGAACATCCTCGACCGCTCTCTGCCCGCGATCCTGGATGACGCCCGCCGGCTGGACCACGTAAGCGACTTCCTCACCGGCTTGGACCGCTGCGAGGCCGAATGCGAATTCTGAAGCTCGCACAGCGCCCTTTCCGCTGTGCGAGCTACAGCCTGATCTCAGAGGCGATCAGCGTGCGGATTCCAAGCCGTTGATGACGACTTCGGCGTGAAATGTCTCGGGCGGTGACACGAAATAGGGGGCCATCGCGCCCGCGAATTCGGCGAAGGTCTCAGTTTCCGTGAAGACCTCGACGTGGTACTCCTCCGACTCCCATTCGACGCACAGCAGGAGGACTCCCTCCCTGTCGGTGGCGCGCAGGAGCCTGAGATCCAGGCAGCCCCTTTCCGCCTGGAGGGCCGGCAGGTACCGCCGGACCACCGCCTCGAAATCTTCCTGCTTGCCCTCTGGCACCGCTATCCGGACAATTTCCCATACCGCCATGCGGCTACCTCCTGCTTTCTCCTCGGGGTTCGAGCGCGCGGTCCGGTTCAGGGCTTCCGCGCACAGGTCTTCAGCATGTCCCGGTCGGGGAGCGGGGTCGCGGTGAAGACGCGCTCGGGGTCGTAGAACTCCTTGGCCTCGACGAGGCGTTCTGCATGGGCGCCGTAGGCACTCGCGATCTGCTCTTCCTGGTCCGGCAGGAGGAAGTTGGGGTAGCCCCCGGGCAGCGCGAAGGGTGCGAGAGCGTTGCTGACACCGTCCACCCAGTCCGTGTAGGGGGCGGGATCCTCCTCGGGCCCGCGGCCCGCGGAGATCTCGATGGCCACGTGGGGTTCCCGCAGGCCGAAGGCACTGTCCTGTGCACCTTGGCGTGTGGCGGCGCCGTGGAATTGCCGTAGCCCGATTCCCGCTCCCGGTCCGGGGCGGGCCTCCGCCCAGCCGGCCAGGAGATCGATGACCTCGGGGGTGAGCGCGGCGACGTCGCGGGTGCGCAGATCCCAGTGCATGTCGTTGGAGACGCTCTGATCGAACATTCCCCACAGCTGTTCCTGCGTGGTCCGGCCGACAGTGCTGTGAGCCGGCGTGCCGAGGCGCAGGACCCGGCCGAGGTGCGCGTCGGCATGCCGGGGATCACCGGACCAGACCGGCACGACCACCAGGGCGGGGCCGACTCCCGGCGCGACGGTCATCTCGAGCAGGAGCGTCAGTCCGTCCGGTGCCTCGGCCAGCAGCTCGGCGAAACCGGAGAGCACGGTCCGCGCTTCCTGCCAGGGAAACATCACCATGCCACCGGCGAGCCCTCGGTCAGGATGGAGCCGGACACGCATCGACGTCACCACGCCGAAGTTCCCACCCCCTCCGCGCAGAGCCCACAGCAGCTCGGGATCATCCCGGGTCGAGACGAGTCGGCCGTCGGCGAGCGCGACCTCCGCTTCGAGCAGGTTGTCGGCCGCCAGCCCGGCAGTGCCGAGCAACGGGCCATAGCCACCCCCGAGCGAGAGACCGGCCATTCCGACGGCGCTGACAGTGCCCGCGGCGACGTTCATGCCGTGCGGAGCCGCGGCGGCTATCACGTCACCCGCCCGGCTTCCCCCTCCCACGACAGCGGCGTCCCCTTCGACCCGCACGTCACGCAGTGCGCCGAGGTCGATCACCAGCTCGCCGCGCAGCGCCCGCCCCGCCCAGTCATGGCCTCCGCCGCGCACGGACACACCCGCGCCGGAGGCCCGTGCCGCGGTGATCGCGGCGGCAGTCTCCGCGCCGGTACGCGGCCTGACCACCAGGGCCGGCCGCGCGGCCACCGCCCCGTTCCACAACGTCGTCGACGCGGCGTACTCCTGATCACCAGGGCGGAAGAGCTGCTCGGCCCGCAGGCACTGGTTCAGCCGACGGTCCAGTTCATCGATCTGGTGCGCAGAACTCATAGGCTCCCTCAGGTCTGTTGACGGCTCCGGCAGGCATGGAGGGGAAGCGGACGCCCCCAACGGATCCTTTCCGCGAGGCCACGCCGGCCACGTCGGCCGTGGTCAAGGTGATGACGCGCAGGCACCGACGTGACGGTCACCTGGCCGAAGCGGCATCGCCTCGCTTGTGCCCACCATTTCGCGGAAAACGCGCCGCAAGGCGGGCCACCAGAGGTGGCGGGTGACCAGCCGTTCCGGTTCCGGCCCGAGGGAACGTCGTCACCTGCGCATCTCCGCGTCAAGGAGCGCTGCCGGCACTGGCTCGTCTCCCGCGCGGACAGAGCGACGCGCCGGCGTTCCGGGGCGCGGATGAGGCGACGGGGACCGCGAGCGGCGAGGGCGGTGGAGCAGTCCTCAGCTGGTGTTCTTCTGTGCCGTCGCACCGGTGAGGTGGGTGTAGGTCCCGGTGATCCGGAGCAGTTTTTCCAGTCGCGGCCCGATGTGGGTGAAGGTGACCGCGACGTTGGCCAGTGCGGCGTCACGGTGGATTTCCAGGAGGGCTGACAGGCCGACCGAGTCGACGAAGCCCAGGTCACGGCAGTCGACGGCAAGGACATTCGCTGTTCCGCGCCCAGCCAGGGCGGCTGCGGCCTCGCGCAGGAACTCTGGGCTGGTGTCGTAGTCCAGGTCCCCGCGCGGTTCCAGGCGGAGAACGCTTTCGACGTCGTGGTGGGCCGCGGCCGGGGGGCGGGGTTCGGAGGAGGTCGTCACTACCTGTCCAGCAAGTCGTCGGGTCAGTTGGCGGTGGCCAGGGTCGTCTTCCCGGCATCGAGGATGTGCAACGCGCGGGGGTAATCGTGGAGCTGTTCGGCCAGCAGGTCCAGGGCGGGCAGCAGTGAGCGGGCGGGGACGCGCCGTACTTCGAGGATCTGGGCGGTCCAGGCGAGGAAGCGGGTGAAGATGTCCTCCTCGTTCATGTAGAGGGCGGCGCCCAGGAAGTCGATGATCTGCCCCAGGTCCTCCTCGGTGCGGTCACGCTGATCCTCGCTGTAGTCCTTCATCGCGGGGAAGCGCTGCTCTAGGCCGTCGAAGGTGTGCCCCAGCAGCCGGACGGCGGAGCGCACCACATGCGTGTACTCCTGGTCCTCCAGATGCGGCAGGTCGTTGACGGTCAGCCGGGCGGTGTCCGGCCGGTCGGGCAGCGCCCGGGTGAGCTGGTCGGCCGCGGAACGGGCCTCGGAGGCCCAGGTGTCGGCGCCCAGCAGGCGGGCGTAGCGCCCGTCGTGACCGAAGGCGGCTCCGCCGACCATGACGGGGATCCCGGCGGCCTGGACGGCGGTGATCGCCCGGTGGGCCATCGGCAGGCGGGTCGGGATCGAGCTGGACAGGCACACCAGGTCCGGATCGGCGCTGCGGGCCTGGGCGACCAGGTGACCGGTGGGTACCTGGGCGCCGAGGTAGTCCACGCGCCAGCCGCGCAGCTTCAGCGTCTCGGCGAGCATCCGGGCGGGCAGCGCGTGCCACTCCTCGTCCACGCACGCGACCATGACCTGGCCCCGGGAGCCGTCGGGCCGGGGGACGGGCAGGGCGGCGACGGCGCGTTCGTTGATCGCGGTCGCGGTGTGCTCGTCCGCGACGCTCATCCTGTTCGCCGCCCACTCGACGCCCACCCGGTGCTGGGCCGCTCCGATCACGTCCAGCAGAACCGTTTCCGCATCCAGCCCCGCGTCGAGCGCGCTCTGCACGATGTCGAGGGCGGCGTACTCGTCCCGGGAGCGCACCGCGCTCCACAGCTTGTCCGCCCAGGGGCGGGCCTGCTCGGCGTCGGCAGCCTCCAGCGCGCGAGAACCCACGCGGTGGGCCGGCTGCTGTCTGGTGGGGGAACTCATGCGGTGTACCTGCCTCGGGTCGTGCCGTCAACGGCTGTCAGATGGTGGGAGCGCGGTGCCGTGATCGCCATGACGGCGATGTCGTCGTGGGCGTTCTTGCCGATCCACTGCGCGGTCGCCATCTGCACCCGCTCCACCACCGCCTCCGCCGGCATTCCCGCGCAGCCCTCCAACAGCCGTCGCAGGCGCTCCTCGCCGTACATGCTGTCGCCGCGGCGTCCGCCCCGGGCCTCGGTGACGCCGTCGGTGTAGAGCACGCACGACTCACCGGGCGCCAGACGCACGGTGGCCGTCCGGGAGGTGACGTGGGGCAGTACGCCGATGAGACTGCCGGAGGTGGCCGCTTCCTCCACCCGGCCGTCCTGGCGCACGATGAGCGGCGTGGGGTGACCTGCGGACGTCAGCCGCAGCCTCACGTCCGACCCCTCCCGGCGCGCGGACGCCAGGACGAGAGTCGCGAAGCGTATCGGCCCGCTGCGGCTGAGGAGTGTGTCGTTGAGCAGGCCCAGCACGTGCTGGTGGTCCGCCGACATCGTGTGCAGCGCGTGGAGGGTGTTACGGATCTTCCCGGTCAGGACCGCGGCCTCCAGGCCCTTGCCCGACACATCGCCCAGCAGTGCGAACGTCTCCCCGTCCTCGTCGGCCGGGGGGTGAACGTCGTAGAAGTCGCCGCCGATCTGCTCGGCGTCCTCGCTGGAGCGGTAGCCGCCCGCGAACTCCACCCCGCGCACCTGCGCCAGCTCCGGTGCCAGGAGCTCGCGCATCAGCACTCGCGTGATCGCGTCCCGCTCCTCGTACAGGCGTGCCGCAGACATCGCCGCACCCGCCCGCGCCGCGAACAGCCGCCCCAGCTCCTCCTCCCGCTCACTGAACGCGGGCCGCTCGGCGCGACGCAGCAGCACGAGCGCGCCGGCCGCGACACCGTGGCCGGGCAACGGCGCGATGGACACCGAGCCGACCGGCCCGAAACCCTCGGGAACCATCCACGAGGGTGCCGCGGTGGGATCGATCCAGCGGGCGGGCAGCGGGGGGAAGCCTTCCAACGCTTCGGCCAGCCCCGGCACCGCGGAAGGCGGCTCCCTCAGTTTGCCCGTGCTGAGCACACCGTCCCGGTCGCAGAGGACGAGCGGCATGCGGCGGGCTCGGCCGGGAGCGATCACCACGGCCGCGTCCGCCAGGTGTTCGGCCGCCAGACGCGCCGTCGTCTCCATGGACCGCTGGAGATTCAGCGACGCGAGCAGAGCACCGGACGCCTCGATCAGGAAAGCCGAGTGACTGCGGTGCGAGCGCAGCGCGTCGGCCGCCGCCCGCAACTCGGTCTCCTCGATCAGCCACCACGCCGTCGTGGCCGCGTCCAGCACCGTCGGGTGAGCGGAGAAGGAACTGCCCCCCACCTGCCCGGACAATACGTGCGGTGCGCTGCCGGACTCCACCAGCCACTCAGGCAGCACCGGCAGGCCGTCCCGCCCCGTGTCCAGCACCTCGCGGGCCGCCGCGTTCGCCTCCACGGCGCGCCCCTCGCTGTTCACCAGTACCACCGGGTAGGGAGCCGAGGCCGCTGACACCAGGCTCATGGCACTGGAGCGGGTACTTGCTGGGGTAAAGGCCATAGATAAACCCACTACGCGCGGATCTGCACCTCTCAGGGCGACGGGGGAACTGTTGTCGCTAGACAACTATCCTCTCTTTGCCTCGCTGTGTACAACGACCGACGGCAAGCGCGGTTTCCGCGCGGTGGACAACCAGCCGTCCTGGCCCGACAGAGGTCTCGCGTTGTTGACGACCGACCCGCGTCGCGCGGCACGTGAAAAGCCACGACTCCGCGCGCTCTACCTCCTCGTATTCGTTTCCCAGCTCGGCAGCGCCGCCATGGACTTCCTCCTCCAAGCGGTGCGCCGGTCGCAATGAGCCCGTCACGCGAGCCTTCGCCCCGGGCTCCGGATCGCCGCTGCAGGTTGCCTGTTCGCACTGGTGTACGTCACGTACAAGGTGGCTCGTCTCCACGGCCGTCGGCGTCGGTCTCGTCCACCACACCGCATGTTCCTCGCTCGTGAGCGGTACCCGCGCCTTCAGCGTCACCGCTCCCGCGCTCGCGGTGATCCTGATCGGCGTCGGCCTCACTCTGCCCGCTATCGCGTACCCGATCAGTCACACGCGGAGAATGCGTTGGGAGACGGGGTCTCTGGCCGCACTCGAACCCTTGTGGGAAGAGCGCGGAGCGCATCTAAACAGCCGACACGGACGAGAGCGCCGCGGCCGTAAAAGCAGCGCTCGTCAGGGCAGCCCTGGCCGCGTTCAACGCGAACTGCCGCCCGTCGAACTAGCCCCTCCGTCACCCCGAGTCCTCGCCCGGACCGACCTGCGCGGAGAGGCGAAGTGGCTCGTCCGCGTAGCCCGCGTCTACAACTGTCAGAGCGGCCCCGTCGCCGACGGCGGTGAGCCTCCACCCGTAGGAGCCTGAGTCCATGACCGAGCCCGCACACCACGGCCCGTACACCGCCTGCACAGCAGCCCGCTCCGCCTGCCCCGTGCAAGTCGTCTCCTCCGGGCCGACCGGCAGAAGCAGTTACCTGGTCACCGGCTACGCCGAGGCCCGGCAGGCCCTCGGCGACGCCCGGCTCTCGAAGGACACGGCCGCCTTCTTCGCGGGCAAGGGATCAAGCCGCGCCCTTCACCCGGCCCTGGTGCACCACATGCTCGCCAGCGATCCGCCCGAGCACACCAGGCTGCGCAAACTCGTGACCGGGGCGTTCACCACCGGGGCCGTCGCCGAACTCCGTCCGGCGATCACCCGGATCACCGACGAACTGCTCGACCGCTGGACGCCCGACGAGCCCTTCGACTTCGTCGCCGGCCTCGCGGGCCCCCTGCCCGTCACCGTGATCTGCGAACTGCTCGGCGTCCCGGACGAGGACCGGCCCAGCATCCGGCGCTGGTCCGCCGAACTCTTCGCGGCAGCCGCGCCCGACGTCATCGACGCGGCCTCGCACTCCCTCGCGACGTACATGACCGAACTCGTCGCGTCGAAACGCGCACACCCCGGTACCAACCTCCTTGACCGCCTCATCGCCGCCCACGCCGGGGACGACGCGCTCACCGAGAACGAACTCGTCTCCCTCGCGGTGCTGCTTCTCGTCGCGGGCCACGAGACCACCACCAACTACCTCGGCAACGCCCTCCTGGCTCTCCTCCTGCACCCCGCCGAGCGCGACCGCCTCCGTGCGCACCCCGACGCGATCCCGGCCGCGCTCGACGAACTGCTCCGCTACGACTCCCCGGTCAGCACGGCCACCTTCCGCTTCACGACCGAGCGGCTCACGCTCGGCGGCACGGAGATCCCCGCGGGCCGCCCCGTCCTCATCGCGCTCGGCGCCGCCAACCGCGACCCCGCCCGCTTCGCGGCCCCGGACACCCTCGACCTCACCCGCGACGCCGCGGGACACCTCGCCTTCGGCCACGGCATCCACCGCTGCCTCGGCGCCCCCCTGGCAAAGGCGGAAGCCGAGATCGCCCTGGGGGCGGTACTGCGCCGCTTCCCCGCCATCCAACTCGCCGTCCCGCCCGAACACATCCCCTGGCGCCGGACCCGCCTGGTCCGCGGCCCAGAGTCGCTTCCGGTCCTGCACAGCGGAGCGGAGGACGTGGCGCCTCTTCGCCCGCGCGGCTGACGCGAGGGGAGGGGGGTCAGCGTCGCGGCGGGACGGGCGCCGGTCAGGCCGTGGCCGGGTCCGAAGACACCGCGATGAGGACAAGGCCGGAGAGTCCGGTCACCGTCCGGATCGAGTCCGCGAAGACCTCGGTCGTCCAGGCCGCCACGTCGGTGGTCCACTCCCGTACATCGCACTGGAAGGCGAGTGCCAGGCGTAGGCGCTCGGCCTGCACCATTCCCGCGAGCGGTCGGGCGAGCCCAGGCGTCGCGGCTGCGGTGGCAGGCTTGCGGGTGGCCACCCGCATGTTGCCGTACGTACGGGCGAGCGCCGCTTCCCGGATCTCGTCGGCCCGCTCGGCGAGGCGCGCCGAGGAAAGTGTCTCCCTCACCGCCAGCTGGGGACGGCGACCTCTCGCCTGGCCGATAGCCATGGAATCGCGCGGAATAACCATTTCAAATTGATCTATCTTCCCGCCTGGCGTCATCCGCTGGACGAACTGGCTCGACGTGAGGCACGCATCCGGGCCGAGCTGCTACGGGCGCGCCAGCAGGAACTCCACGGCAGCCGGAACCCAGTGGCTCTACGGGCTCGCGCCTCTCGGCTGCTGGGACGTGTCTGACAAATGACCTTCAAGTGCCCGGCTCATCCTAGTTTGCGAGATGCTGGAGCCAGTCCTGCAGGAGTGCGGTCTCAACGGGGCGGAGCGGGATGGTAGCTGGATTCGCCCCGTTGAGGGTGGCATCGAGCGCGAGGGCGCGAGCGGCGAGGGTGGAGTCTGAGGCTGGGCTCGCGTCGGTGGTCAGGGCGTCGATGAGTGCTTCCCGCATGCGTGGTGAGACCTCTGGGTCGCGTTCGCTCTCAGGGATGCCGATGAGGGAGAGCGTGACGCCGGTCACCGCCGCCAGCGTGAGGTGGGCGGCAAGGACGGGCGGTACCCGTAGGCGGCCGCTGGAGGCGGTGCGGCCGAGGAACCCCATAAGGAGTTCCTGAGCCTCCCGCGCGGCAGGTGGGCGGCGGCCAGGGCGGTCGGTGCCGTACATCAGCAGGTAGAAGGCGGGATGCTTCAGGCCGAAGTCGACATGCATGTCCCATCCGCGGCGCATGTCGTCGACCGGGTCGCCGCTCGACGAAAAGGCGTGCTTCTGCGCCAAGTAAAGGTCGAAAGCGTGGATGGCCAGCGCCGAGAGGAGCCCGTCCTTGTCGCCGAAGAGCTGGTACAAGGAGGCGGCACGGATGCCCGCTGCCGCCGCGACGGCACGGGTGGAGAGCGCCTGGGCACCCTCCCGTTCCAAGAGCTCGGCTGCCACCTCCAAGATCTGCCGGCGACTGCGGGTCTTCGCATCATCCATGGTTGCAATGCTACGGCACAAGGCGTATCACTGATTCATTCAGTGATACGGAAAATACCGTCGCAGCGATACGGCAGGAGAGATTGATGAATCGTGTGGGATACGGCGCCATGCAGCTCGCGGGCCCTCAAGTCTGGGGATTCCCGGACGACACGGAGAAGGCGCGGCGGGTGCTGCGCCTGGCCGTAGAGCTGGGCGTGACCTTCTTCGACACCGCGAACGCCTACGGGCCGCGAACGGTGAACCAGCTGATCGGGCAGGCACTGGGACCGATCCCCGAGGGCGTGATCGTGGGGAACAAGGTCGGCGCGAAGCGCGGCCTGGACAAGTCCTGGGTCGTCGACGGCCGCCCGGAAACGATCCGGCGGCAGGTCCACGAGGCCCTCACCGACATGGGAACGGACCTGAGCGAGCTGACCTACCTCCGACTCGTCGGCGACACCCCCGGCGCGCACCACGACGTACCGCTGGAGGAGTCGCTCGGCGCACTCGTCGAACTGCGCGACCAGGGACTGATCCGCCGCATCGGCCTCTCCGGCGCGTCACCGCAAATGCTGGCCCGCGCCCAGCAGATGACCCCCATCGCGGCGGTGCAGAACCGCTTCAACCTGCTTGACCGCAGCGGCGTCCAGGTCCTCGCCGACTGCGAGACCCAGGACATCCTCTTCATCCCCTACTTCCCGCTGGCCGCCGGACGGCTCAGTGACCACCAGGAGCTAACCGGCCCGGCAGAACGCCTGGGTGCCACACCGGCCCAGATCGCACTGTCCTGGCTGCTGCGCCGTTCGCCCTCCATGGTCGTCATCCCCGGCACGAGCAGTGCCGACCACCTCCGGTCCGACATCGCCGCTTCCGAGGTTGCCGAACAGTTGACCGAGACCGAGGTCGCCCGCCTGACCGGACTCGTCGACGAGTCGCAAGCAACCCTCGGCCAGCCCGCGCCTCCAGCTCGTAGCCACCGCTGAACAGAGGCCCTGGGGATGTCTCCATCGACCCTCGGCCGATCTGACGAACGATCTTCGGGGCTCTGTGGCAACGCCCATGTCGCCGTCCGGGATGATGCATGTCATGGCGGACCGTGGCGAGTTGACGGATACGGCGTGGGAGCAGATAGAGCCGCTGCTTCCTCGGGCTGATGGATGTGGACGGCCATGGCGGGACCACCGGCAGGTGGTCAACGGGGTGCTATGGCGGCTGCGCACGGGTGCACCATGGCGGGATCTGCCTGCACGGTACGGGCCCTGGCAGACAGCTTACGAACGCTTCGCCCGCTGGGAGGCGGACGGCACCTGGGCGAAGCTCCAGGAGCACGTCCAGGTCCGCAACGATTCGGTAGGCGAGGTCGAATGGACCGTCTCGGTGGACTCGACGATCAACCGTGCACATCAGCACGCCGCCGGCGCCCGCGAAAAAGGGAGGCCGGCGGCGACGAACCGGCGGATTCGGAACGCGCGGCGACGCGGCAGGCACTCGGGCGGTCCCGGGGCGGTCTGACCACCAAGGTCCGCCTGATTGTCGACGGCCGCGGTCTCCCGCTCGCCCTGGTCCTCACGCCGGGCAACATCAACGACTCCACCGTGTTCGTACCCGGTGATGGACGCGATCCGCATCCCACGCGCCGGGCGGGGCCGTCCCCGTACTCGTCCGGACAGAGTCCTGGGCGACAAGGTGTGCTCATCCCGGGCTATTCGCGCGTGGTGCAGACGCCACGGCATCGCCGCCACCATCCCGGAACGTCGAGACCGGCAGGCCAAATCGGCTCCGCCGGGGCACACAGGGAGGCCGTCCGCCCGTCTTCGACACACAGGCGTACAGACGCCGCAACGTCGTGGAAAGATGCTTCAACCGGCTCAAACAGTTCCGCTCCGTCGCAACCCGCTTCGGCAAACTCGCCACCCGCTGCCAGGCCGGACTCGAACTCGCCTCGCTCATCCTGTGGCTCCGCCAACCAGCATCGTGATCATTGTCAGACACGGCCCAGAGCCGCGAACGGGACCGAGGAGTCGCGCGTCAGTCAGAGACCATTCCCTCCTGTGTCGCTTCATACCGCACAGCACCGTATTGCCTGCGCAGGTCCGTGCGCCGGTAGACCGTGCCCATCCTGTAGTGCCACGTGCGAGCGACTCCTGCGCCCTCGGTCCCGGAACCCTTCGCACAACTTGACAGGGTCGCCATCCTTCACACCGAGCACGGGCTTCTTCTGGTGCGTCAAGTAGCCGAGCGCGGCCTTCGACAGGAGATTGCTCTTCCGGCTCTGAGGGATCGCGCTCGGCCGCCCGGCGGCTTGCGGCACATCGCGTTGAGGTGGTCCTGGGTGCCAACTCGCCAGCCCGGTTGAGGCGGGTGGCCTCGCGGCTGAGCCGGACGCAGACCGCCGACGAGATCCTCGACAAAGTCGCCGCCCACTGCCGACGAATCTCCGGCTCAGGCCACCGGAGACAGAACCTGGGCGGGCGCGAGGCGGAGCCACGACAGGGAGCATGTGCCGGTCGGCGTCGAGGACGGCGTACGAGCGGGGGCTCCGGGGCAGCTCACTGTCGGCCGGCGGGCACCCCGTCGCCCTGGGTTTCGTCGGCGTCTCCGCGCCACAGCGTCACCCGTGCCCGGCACCTCTTTCCGGTGCCCCGGCGCGGGTCCGCGGGGGCAGTGTTCGAGGCGGATCGCGACCCGCGCGGATGGATCGGCGGCGACGGGGAACCGGCAGGTTTCCGGGGCGAGATGAGCGGACAGGACGCGAGGCGGCTGCCCGGAGGTGCCCCGCGAAAGAGCGGAGGAACGGACGATGTCCGAAGAGCCGGTGCACTTCGACCACCCCGGGCAGGGCGGCGCCCATGAGCGGCCCGGGCCGCTCGACGCGCAGGCGCGGGACGTGCCCGGGACGCGGCAGCCGGTCAGGGACCGCGAGTTCGATGTGGTGCTCTACGGCGCGAGCGGCTTCGTCGGCGAACTGACGGCCGCGTACTTGGCCGCGCACGCCCCCGCGGATCTGCGGTGGGCGCTGGCGGGACGCGACTCCGGACGGCTCGGCGCCGTGCGCGCGCGGCTCGCGACCCGTGTGCCGCACGCGGCGGAGCTGCCGCTGCTCACCGCGGACGCCACGGACACCGGCGCCCTGCGCGCGCTCGCCGCCCGCACGCGGGTGCTGGCCTCGACGGTCGGCCCGTTCCTGCGCCACGGGGACGCGACGGTCGCGGCCTGCGCCGCGGAGGGCACGGACTACGCCGACCTCACCGGCGAGCCCGAGTTCGTCGACCTCACCTATCTGCGCCACCACGAGCGCGCCGTGCGCAGCGGTGCCCGGCTGGTGCACGCGTGCGGGTTCGACTCGCTCCCCGCGGATCTCGGCGCGCTCTTCACCGTCGGACGTCTGCCGGAGGGAGTGCCGCTGAAGGTGGACGGGTTCATGCGGACGAGCGGGGCCGTCTCGGGCGGCACGCTGGACTCGGTGCTGACCGTCCTGGGACGTCCCGTCCCGACGGCCCGGGCCGCACGCGAGCGCGCCGCTGTGGAACCGCCCGCCACAGAAGGCAGGCGGGTGCGCACACCGCCCGGGGTTCCGCGGTACGTCGGCGAACTCGACGCGTGGGCGCTGCCGTTCCCGGTCCTCGATCCATACGTGGTGCAGCGCTCGGCGCGGGCCCTGGATCGGTACGGCCCCGACTTCCGCTACCGGCATCACCTCAGCGTGCGGCGCCTGCCGGTGGCGGCGGGCACCCTGCTCGGCGCGGCAGGGCTGGTCGCGGCGTCCCAGGTGCCGGCGGCGCGCCGGGCGCTGTCGGCGCGGATCGCGCCCGGCACCGGCCCCGACGAGGCGCGCCGGGCGCGCAGCTCGTTCGCGATGCGCTTCATCGGGGAAGGCGGCGGCCGACGCGTCTACACCGAGGTGAGCGGCGGCGACCCGGGGTACGACGAGTCCTCTCGGATGCTCGGCGAGGCGGCCCTGTGCCTCGCTCTCGACCCGCTGCCGGACGTCGCGGGTCAGGTGACGACCGCGGTCGCCATGGGCGAGGCGCTCACCGCGCGGCTGCGCGCCGCGGGCCTGGTCATCCGGGAGGCTGCCCGGCGTTGAGGGACGCGTGGGGAGAGCGGAGGGTGCTCCGACGACACTGCCGCCCACATGCCCTGTGGCATCAGGATGGAGTTCCCGGACGTCGGCCCTCTCCTGCGTGAGCGAGATACCTCGACTCATCACCAACGGCACACCGCGGCGCCCGAGATGGCGGACGTCTACCGCGCTCATCCGCGGCCTTGACGCTCGGCGCCGACCAGACCCGCGCCCTTCGAGGTCAACGGATACTGGAGGCCGGGACGTTCGTGACGCGGAGACCCGGCCGGAGCAGCTGCACGGCCGCCGACGAAGGCGAGGCGGAGACGATGGCTACCGCCATTCGCCGGCGCTCCCGGGACGGTGACACAACCGAGGAGCATGCGCCGGTCGGCGTTGTGGCCGGCGTGCGAGCGGGGGCTCCGGGGCAGCTCGTCGTCAGGCGGCGAAGACCCCGTCCAGGCTGCCTGCCTTCGCCTCGTTGACGGGGTCGGCGAACTGGGTGGGGCTCATCTGGTACGCGGTCCCGCCCCATGACAAGGGACACCATTGAGCGTTCGGCCACCCCACCCGGCCGCACCGGATCACGCGCCCAGGAAACTCAGCCGCACCTTCCTGTCCGGATTGTCCACATTGGTATCCACCAGGCACACCGACTGCCAGGTGCCCAGGGCCAGGTGGCCGGAGGTGACCGGGAGGGTGGCGTGCGGGGGGACGAGGGCGGGGAGGACGTGGTCGCGGCCGTGGCCGGGGGTGCCGTGGCGGTGGTGCCAGGGGTGGGTGGGCGGGAGGAGGGTCTGGAGGATCGCGAGGAGGTCGTCGTCGCTGCCCGCGCCGGTTTCGAGGATCGCGAGTCCCGCTGTCGCGTGGGGAACGAAGAGGTTGAGGAGGCCGTCGCGGCCGGCCGCGTGGGCGGCGAGGAAGCTTTCGCAGTCGGCGGTCAGGTCGTGGACGGTCTCGTGGTTCCCGGTGCGGACGCGGAGGGTCTCGGTGTGGAAGGTCATGAGGGGCATCCTCGCGCACCGCGTGCGGGAAGATCCGGCGGCACGGCGTCGTTGGTGCGGGTGTGAGTGAGGACAGAGCGGTGGACGTCGTCGTGGTCGGTGCCGGGCAGGCGGGGCTCTCGGCCGCGTATCACCTGCGGCGGGCGGGGATGGACTTCGTCGTGCTCGACCACGCGCCCGCGCCCGGCGGGGCCTGGCAGTTCCGCTGGCCCTCGCTCACGTACGGCAAGGTCAACGGGATGCACTCGCTGCCGGGCATGGAGCTGACCGGGGCCGATCCCTCGCGGCCCTCGTCCGAGGTCGTCGCCGGGTACTTCCGCGCCTACGAGGAGCGGTTCGCGCTGCCGGTGCGGCGGCCCGTCGACGTGCGCGCGGTGCGCGAGGGCGGAGGCGGCCGGCTGCGTGTGGAGACCTCGGACGGTACGTGGTCGGCGCGCGCCGTCATCAGCGCGACCGGCACCTGGGACCGCCCCTTCCGGCCGCACTACCCGGGGCAGGACACGTTCCTCGGTGAGCAGCCGCACACCGTGCGGTACCCGGGTCCCGAGTACTTCGCGGGCAAACGCGTCGTCGTGGTCGGCGGCGGGATATCGGCGACGCAGCACCTGCTCGAACTCGCGCCCTACGCGGCGGCGACCCGCTGGGTGACGCGGCGGGAACCGGTCTTCCGCGAGGGGCCGTTCGGCGAGGAGGAGGGGCGCGCCGCCGTGGCGCTCGTGGACGCGCGGGTACGGGACGGGCTGCCGCCGCGCAGTGTCGTCTCCGTGACGGGGCTGCCCCTCAACGACGCGATCCGCGCGGGGCTCGCCGACGGCACTCTCGACCGGCACCCGATGTTCGCGCGGATCACGCCCGAGGGCGTCGAGTGGGCGGACGGGAGCCGCTTCGATGCCGACGTCATCCTGTGGGCGACCGGCTTCCGGCCCGCCCTGGAGCACCTGCGCCCGCTCGGCCTGCGGGAGCCGGGAGGCGGCGTGCGCATGGAGGACACGAAGGTCGTGCGCGATCCCCGGGTGCACCTGGTCGGGTACGGGCCTTCGGCGAGCACGATCGGCGCCAACCGGGCGGGGCGGTCGGCCGTACGGGACATCCGCGCCCTGCTCGGCGAGGTGCCCTCGTCCTCGTCATCGCCCACCCCCGTAGCCGTACCCACACCCGCCGCCTCGCTCGCACCCGGCCCCGCACCGGCAACCGTCTGAGAACTGTCGCCCCGCACCAGCAACCGCTTCAGGCCCCTCCCCCGCTCAGGACGAAGCGCTCGCGCTCGGCGAGCTGTGCAGCTTGTTGAACTCGGCCACGTTCTTCTGGTGTTCCGCGTAGTCGCTGGTGAAGCGGGTGTCGCCGTGCTTGACCGTGACGAAGTACAGCCAGTCGCCCTCGGCGGGGCGGGTCGCCGCGCGCAGGGCCTGGGCGCCCGGGTTGGCGATGGGCGTGGGCGGCAGGCCCTTGTGGACGTACGTGTTGTAGGGGGTCTTGCTGCGGGTCTCCGAGGTCTTGGTGTGCAGGGTGCTGCGGCCGAGCCCGTAGTTCAGCGTCGAGTCCATCTGAAGGGGCATGCCCTCGTCGAGCCGGTTGTAGACGACGCGGGCGACGCGCGCCATGTCCTTGTCGGTGGCGGCCTCGGACTGGACGATGCTCGCGACGGTGACGAGCTGGTAGCGCGAGACAGCGTTCTGCTCGGCGCCCGCTGCGACGGTGCCGCCCGCGTAGGTGCGGTTGGCCGTGTCCACCATCGCGGTCAGCAGCCGCTCCGGAGTGGTCCCGTCCGTGATCGGGTACGTCGCGGGGTAGAGGTAACCCTCCGGATTGCCGCCCGCGTCGCCGGGGAGCGCGAGCCCCGCGTCGGCGGCCTTCTTCCCGGTCGTGCCCTTCTTCAGGTGCAGGGCGGTGTCGACGGCCGCGTACACCTGGCTCGCGCGCCAACCCTCGGGGACGGTGAGCGTTCCGGCGTGCCGCGGGCCCTCGTCCTCGGCCCCGCCGAGGACGAACGGCACGGCGATCGCGGCGGCGACGGCGGCGAGGGCCGTGGCGAGGAGGACGAGTCTGCCGCGCCGGGTGATACGGGTCCGGCGGCCGTCCGGAGGGCCCGGGCGGCCGGGAGCGGGCGTGGAGCGCGAGCGCGAGGGGCGCGAGGGGTCGGTCATAAGGGCACGTTAATCACTTATCACCCGTTTTCTACGCCTTGACGGTGGACGGCGGCGCGGAAGGCAGGATCACCGGCCCGGGTGCTTCGTCCGCGTGCGCCTCGCTCTTGCGGGAGTCGCTGCGTACGAGGGCCGCGTAGGCGCCGTCGCGCGCGAGGAGTTCCTCGTGGGTGCCGCGCTCCGCGATGCGCCCGCCGTCGAGCACGACGATCTGGTCGGCGTTCCTGATGGTGGAGAGGCGGTGGGCGATGGTGAGCGTCGTACGTCCCGCGGCGAGGGTGTCGAGGGCTTCCTGCACGGCGCGCTCGGTGCGGGTGTCGAGGGCGCTCGTGGCCTCGTCGAGCACGAGCACGGGCGGGTCGCGCAGGATCGTGCGGGCGAGGGCGAGGCGCTGCTTCTCGCCGCCCGAGAAGCGGTGTCCGCGCTCGCCGACGACGGTGTCGTAGCCCTGGGGAAGCCCCGCGATGTGGTCGTGGATCTGGGCGGCGCGGGCCGCCGCGCGGAGTTCCTCGTCGCTCGCGTCCGGCTTGGCGAAGCGGAGGTTGTCGGCGACGGAGGCGTGGAAGAGGTACGTCTCCTGCGAGACGACGCCGACGGCGCGGGCGAGGGTGTCGAAGTCGAGGTCGCGCACGTCGACGCCGTCGAGTGTGACGCGCCCGCCGCTGACGTCGTACAGGCGGGGCACGAGCTGGCTCAGGGTGCTCTTGCCGGACCCGGTGGGGCCGACGACGGCGAGGGAGCCGCCGGCCGGGAGGGTCAGGTCGATGCCGTCGAGTACGGGACTGTCGTCCCCGTACCGGAAAGCGACCTTCTCGAAGCGGACCTCGCCCTCGACCCGGTCGATGTGAACGGGGTGTTCGCGTTCGGTGATGTCGACCGGGAGGTCGAGGTACTCGAAGATGCGCTGGAAGAGCGCGAGCGAGGTCTGCACCTGCACGCCGGTCGCGAGCAGGCTCACCGTCGGGCGGAAGAGGCCCTGCTGGAGCGAGACGAAGGCGACGAGGGTGCCGAGCGAGATCGCCGCGCCGTGCGCCTGGGCGAGTCCGGCCGCCCAGTAGAGGAACGCCGGCATCGCGGCCATGACCACGCTGATGACGGACATCCGCCAGCGGCCTGCCATGCTGGAGCGCACTTCGAGGTCGACGAGTTCCTCGGACTCGCGCGCGAAGGACCGGGTGAGGGAGTCGGCGCGGCCCATCGTGCGGCCGAGCAGGATGCCGCTCACCGACAGCGACTCGGTGACGGTCGCGGCCATGGTGGCCATCTGGCGCTGGCGCTCGCTCGTGATGCGCTTGCGCTCGCGGCCGACGCGGCGGCTGACGAGGACGAAGACGGGGAGCAGGACGAGCGAGACGACGGTGAGGCGCCAGTCGAGCGCGAGCATCGCCACGACGGTCGCGGTGACGGACGTGAGGTTGGAGACGAGGCTCGTGGCCGTGGACGTGACCGTGGCCTGCATGCCGCCGATGTCGTTGGCGATGCGCGACTGGACCTCGCCCGTGCGCGTGCGCGTGAAGAAGGCGAGGGACATGCGCTGGAGGCGCGCGTAGACGCCGGTGCGCAGGTCGTGCATGACGCGCTGGCCGACCGTGGTCGACAGGAGCGTCTGGAGGACGTTGAAGACGCTCGACAGGACGGCGCTGAGGATCATGCCGAGCGCGAGGAGGCTCAGCAGGCCCGTACGCCCGTCGGGGATCGCGGTGTCGAGGATCTCGCGGAGGAGGAAGGGGGTGACGACGGAGACGAGCGAGGAGGCGCCGACGAGCAGGCCGACGACGGCGAGGCGGCCCCGGTAGGGGCGGAAGAGCCGCAGAATGCGGCGGATCTGGCGCGGTTCCTGGTCCTCACGAGCGGTTTTGCCGGGTGGGGTCCAGTTGATCTCGGGCGGGCGCATGGGCTCCTTCAGGGGGTGACGGACAGGGGAGGAACGGGCGGTTCTCGGGGAGCATAGTTCATTGTTACCTATGTACACAATGAACGTGGTCCTGATATTGTTCCCGCCATGCGCTCCCCCTCCCCGTCGGCCGACCCGGGCCCCGCCCGCGACAGCGACGCCGCCCTCGCCGAGCAGTTGCTCCGCCTCAACCGCCGCCTGCACCGCCTCCAGCGCCACCAGTTCGGGCCACTCGGCATCACCCCCGCGCAGAGCCGCCTCCTGCGAGCCGTCACCGTCTTCGCCGAGCCGCCGCGCATGGCGGATCTCGCCGCGCGGCTCGACGTCGTCCCGCGCGCGATCACGACGCTCGTGGACGCCCTGGAGGCCAGCGACCGGGTGCGCAGGGTGCCCGACCCGGGCAACCGCCGGGTGACGCGCATCGAGCTGACCGACGAGGGGCGCGAGACCCTGGAGGCGCTGCGCCGGGCACGGCGCGAGGCGGCCCAGGAGGTGCTCTCGCCGCTGGCCCCCGGGCAGCGCGCCCAGCTCGGCGAACTGCTGGAGCTGCTGGTCAGCGCGGGCCCCGTGGACGCGCACGGGCACTGCGCGCACCCGCCCCGGACGTCCGGGCGGGAGGGCGAAGGGCGAGAATAGGCGGGACCCCGCCGCCGGACGCCCCCGCGCTCGCGGTGGCGAACCGTCGACGAAGGAGCGCCGCCCCATGCCACTGCTGGAACCGAGCCCGAACGCGCTGCGCCCCTCGGAGCGCGAGGAGTCCGCACCGGACCTGGTTCCCGCCGGGCTCGCGGGCGGCACGCCGGAACCGTTGCGCGGTGAGCTGAGCGCGCTGCTCGGGCCGGGGAAGGTCCTCTCCGGCATCTCGGACCTCGTGCGGTACGCGTCCGACGCGAGCCCTTACCGCTTCCTGCCCCAGGTCGTGGTGGTCCCCGAATCGGCCGAGGACGTCGCGGCGGTCATGCGGTACGCACGGGACAAGGGCCGCAAGGTCGTCTTCCGCGCCGCGGGAACCTCGCTCAACGGGCAGGCCCAGGGCGAGGACATCCTCGTGGACGTGCGGCGGCACTGGGCGGGCGTCGAGGTGCTGGACGAGGGCGCGCGCGTACGACTCGGTCCCGGTACGACGATCGTACGGGCAAATACGACGCTCGCCCGGTACGGGCGCGTGCTCGGGCCCGACCCGGCGAGCGCCATCGCGTGCACGGTCGGCGGGGTCGTCGCGAACAACGCGTCGGGCATGACGGCGGGGACGACGCGGAACTCGTACCGCCTGGTCAGCTCGCTGACCGTCGTGCTGCCCTCGGGCACGGTCGTGGACACGGGCGCGCCGGACGCCGCGGAGCGGCTCGCGGCGGCGGAGCCCGAGCTGTGCGCGGGGCTCATGGCGCTGAAGGCGGAGATCGAGGCGGACGCGGCGCTCATGGCCCGTATCCGCGCGAAGTACGAGATCAAGAACACCAACGGCTACCGGCTCGACGCCTTCCTCGACGGCGACGACCCGGTGTCGATCCTGCGCGGGCTCATGGTCGGCTCCGAGGGGACCTTCGGCTTCATCTCCGAGGTCGTCTTCGACACGCTGCCGCTGGAGCGCCTCAACTCCACCGCGCTGCTCTTCTTCCCCTCGCTGCCCGCCGCGGCGGCGGCCGTGCCGAAGTTCAACGAAGCCGGGGCGATCGCCGTCGAGCTGATGGACGGGAACACGCTGCGCGCCTCGACGAGCGTCGCCGGGGTACCGGCGGACTGGGCGGACCTGCCGAAGGACACGGCGGCGCTGCTCGTGGAGTTCCGCGCGTCCGACGAGGCGGGGCGGGAGGCGAACGAGCGGGCCGCCGCAGGGGTGATGGAGAGCCTTGAACTGGTCACCCCGGTGGCCTCGGTGACCAACGCCTTCACGCGCGAGGCGAAGGTCATCGGCGGGTACTGGAAGGCGCGCAAGGCGTTCGTGACCGCCGTGGGCGGCACGCGGCCCTCGGGCACGACGCTCATCACGGAGGACTTCGCCGTACCGCCCTCGCGCCTCGCCGAGGCGTGCGAGGCGCTGCTCGAACTCCAGACCGCCCACGGATTCGACGCCGCGGTCGCCGGTCACGCCGCGCACGGCAACCTGCACTTCCTCCTCGCCTTCGACGCGGCGAAGCCCGAGGACGTGCGCCGCTACGCGGACTTCATGGACGCCTTCTGCGCGAGCACCGTCGAGCGCTTCGACGGCTCGCTGAAGGCCGAGCACGCGACGGGCCGCAACATCGCGCCGTTCCTGGAGCTGGAGTGGGGTCCGCGCGCGACCGAGCTGATGTGGCGGATCAAGCAGGTCATGGACCCCGAGGGCGTCCTCGCCCCGCGCATCGTGCTCGACCGCGACCCGAAGGCCCACCTGCGCGGGCTCAAGACGATCCCGAAGGTCGAGGCGGTCGCCGATCCGTGCATCGAGTGCGGTTTCTGCGAGCCGACCTGCCCGAGCCACAACCTCACCACGACGCCGCGCCAGCGCATCGTGCTGCGCCGCGAGATGATGCGCCAGCCCGGCGGCTCGGCCGTCGAGAACGGGCTGCTCGACGCGTACGGTTACGACGCCGTGGACACGTGCGCGGGTGACTCGACGTGCAAGCTCGCGTGCCCCGTGGGCATCGACACGGGCGCCATGATGAAGGAGTTCCGCCACCAGCGGCACAGCGACCGCGAGGAGAGGATCGCCACGTACACGGCGAAGGATTTCAAGGTCGTGGAGGGCGGGGCGCGGCTCGCGGTGGCCTCGGCGGAGAAGATCAGCGACCGGCTGCTCACGGCCGTGACCCGCACGGCGCGCAAGGCGGTCCGCCCGGACCTCGTACCGGAGTGGCTGCCCGAGATCCCCGGCGCGGCGGCGCGGCGGCTGCCCCGTACGGAGAAGTCGGCGGCGACGGCCGTGTACTACCCGGCGTGCGTCAACCGCATCTTCGGCGGTCCGGAGGGCGACTACGAGCCCTCGCTGCCGCAGGCCGTCGTGCTGCTCGCGGGGCGCGCGGGCAAGCCGGTGTGGATTCCCGAGGACGTCTCGGGCACGTGCTGCTCGACGATCTGGCACTCGAAGGGCTACGAGGACGCCAACACCGTCATGGCCAACCGCGTCGTCGAGGCGGCGTGGGGCTGGACGGGTGGCGGGCGGCTGCCGCTCGTCGTGGACGCCTCCTCGTGCACGCTCGGGATCGCCCACGAGGTGGTCCCGTACCTGACCCCCGAGAACAAGGAGCTGCACGAGGCGCTCACGATCGTGGACTCGCTCGTGTGGGCGGCCGAGGAGCTGCTTCCGGAGCTGACCGTCCATCACAGGGTGGAGTCCGCCGTCGTCCACCCGACGTGCTCGATGCAGCACCTCGGCGACGTCGACCAGCTCGTGGAGCTGGCGGGGGCGTGCGCCCACGAGGTCGTCGTGCCGGACGATGTGGGCTGCTGCGCCTTCGCGGGCGACCGGGGCATGCTGCACCGGGAGCTGACCGAGTCGGCGACGGCGGCGGAGGCGGCCGAGGTGACGGCCCGCCCGTTCGACGCCTACCTCTCGGCGAACCGCATGTGCGAGGTCGGCATGGACCACGCGACGGGCGGCAAGGGGTACGCCTCGGTGCTCATGCAGCTGGAGCGGGCGACACGGCCGCCGCGCGGCTGAGGGAGGCGGGGCGGTACGGGACCGGGGCGGCCGGTTCCGTACCGCCGGGCCCGGCCCCGTACCCGTACTGCCGGGAGGAGCCGCTCAGGCCGCCAGGTTCTTCTTGTCCCCCATGACCACGACCGGGTGCCGCGCCGGGTCGAGAGTCGTGAGCAGGGACTTCATGCCCGCCTTGGAGATGCTCACGCACGCCGACGTGCCGCTGCCGTGGTCCATGTGCAGCCAGATGCTGCCGCCCTTGGTCTGGCCCTCGGGGCGCGTGGGGTCGTTGGGCGCGGTGCCCTTGACGCGGTTGTAGTCGATGGCGATGACGTAGTCGAAGTCGTGCCAGTGGGACTTCGACCAGTAGTGCGGCGCCTGGATCGACGCGGTCTGCGTGTACGGGAGCCGGGCGCCCGGATCGGCGAGGACGCCGCCCGCGTCGCTCAGCGTGTAGACGCCGACGGGGCTGCGCTTGTCGTTCTCGTGGTGGGCCGTGGTCCAGCCCTTCTTGCCGTTGTGGCCCTGCCAGGAGGCGGACTTCTTCCACGTCTTCCCGGTCTTCGTGTAGAGCACGACGGTCGAGTCGGCGGAGTCGACGCCCTTGCCGTAGACGGCGACGACCTGGCGGCTCGCGGCGGGGATCTGCCCCTGGAGGCGGTCGCCGACGCCGGGGACGCGGGTCGGGTCGGCCTCGGGCGCGCGGTGCGCGGCGGGCGAGGACGCGGCGGCGTCCTTCTTGGCACCGTCCCCGCCGTCCTGCCCGGAGCAGGAGGTGAGCAGCGCGAGCACCGCCGCCGTACCGATCAGGACCTTCACCGTGCCACCCGTACTGTGCATACGGTCATACTCCCACCCGCGCCCAGGGACACCCCGCCGGAGGGCCGCCCGGCGCCCGGACCTGCCGATTCCTTTACCGATCGGCGAAAAGTCATTTGCTCTTCCGGGTCCGGCAAGTAAGGCTTACCTCATTTGCTCGACTCTCCGGCCCTGGACTCTCATGCGCATCAAGGATCTTCCGTACGCGGACCCCGGCAACCCCGACGTACGGTCAGGCCCCCGTTTCCTGTACTGGCTGGGGCGGCAGCAACGGGGCGGCCAGTTCCGCGCGCTCGCCTGGGGGCTGCTCAACTTCGGCTCGCTCTCGGCGCTGCCGTACCCCGTGGGCATCGCCGTCGAGGCGGTGTCCGACGGCGGGGACGGGGCCGGTCGGCGGCTCGTGCTCGCGGGGTTGCTGCTCGCCCTGTGCGGCGCGGGTGTCGCGCTCGGCGACGTCATGCTGCACCGCACGGCCGTCACCAACTGGATCACCGCCGCGGCGCGCATCCAGCAGCTCCTCATCCGCAAGAGCGCGGAGCTGGGCTCGACACTCACCCGCAGGGTCGCGGCGGGAGAAGTCGTAGCGGTTTCCACAGGTGATGTCGAGAAGATCGGATGGTTCGTCGAGGCGCTCTCGCGCTTCATGGCGGCGGCGCTCACCGTCGTCCTCATCTGCGTGGGGCTCTTCTTCTACGAGCCGCACCTCGCGCTCGTCGTCGCGATCGGCGCACCTGTCGTGGCGCTGTCGGTCCTGCCGCTCCTGCCGCCCTCGGTGCGCCGCGCCGACGTCCAGCGCGAGAAGGCGGGGCGCGCGACGGAACTCGCCTCGGACACCGTGGCCGGGCTGCGGGTGCTGCGCGGCATCGGCGGCGAGGAGCTGTTCCTCGGCCGTTACCGGGCGGCCTCGCAGGAGGTGCGCGGCGCCGCCGTGCGCAGCGCGCGGCTGTGGTCGCTCATCGCGGCGGTGCAGGTGCTCATCCCGGGGCTGCTGCTCATCGCGGTGGTCTGGTACGGGGTGCGGCTCGCGCGCGAGGGCACCGTGTCGGTCGGGGAACTCGTCACCGTGTACAGCATGGTGACGCTGCTCGCGTGGCCGATGCGCCACTTCGAGGAGATCGCCATGGCCTACTCCTTCTCGCGTCCCTCGGCGCGGCGCGCGGCGCGCGTGCTGGCGCTGCGGCGGGTCGCGGAGCCCGCGGGCGGGCAGGCGGAGTCCCCGGGCGGGGGATCGGGTACGGGTATGTCCGACGCCGTGGCGTACGCGGGCCTCGCCGAGCTGTACGACCCGCTGACCGGGCTCCGGGTGCCCGAGGGACGGCTCACGGCCGTCGTGTGCGGGGACCCGGACGCCGCGGGACGCCTGGCCGACCGGCTCGGCGGCCACTCCCCCGAGCACGTGGCCGAGCCCTCCGTACTCCTCGGCACCGTGGCCCTCGACGGGCTGCCGCTCGCCGAGGCGCGACGCGTCGTGCTCGTACAGGACAAGGACCCCGTGCTGCTCTCGGGGACGTTGCGGGAACTGCTCGACGTGCCCTCCTCCGGTGCCGTCGCGCCCGCCGCGGCGCTCGCGGCGGCGCAGTGCGCTGACGTGCTCGCGGCGCTCGCGCAGGCCGACCCCGATCCGGGGGCGAGCGGCGGCGATCCGCTGCGGACCCGGATCACCGAGCGCGGCAGGTCGCTCTCGGGCGGCCAGCGGCAGCGGCTCGCGCTCGCGCGCTCCCTCGTCGCCGACCCGGACGTCCTCGTGCTCGACGAGCCGACCTCGGCCGTCGACGCGCACACCGAGTCCCGTATCGCGGGCGGCCTCGCCGCGCTGCGCGCGGGCCGCACCACCGTCGTCCTCACCTCGTCGCCGCTGCTGCTCGACGCGGCCGACCGGGTTGTGCTCGTCCTCGGCGACACGGTCGTGGCCGAGGGCGCGCACCGCGAACTGCTCGCCGCCGAACCGCGCTACCGGGCGGTCGTGACCCGCGAGACCGACGAGGAGAGGGCTGATCCCGGCACGCCGCGCGAGGTCGAGGCCGGCATCGAGGTCGAGGTCGTGGAGAGCCGGAGCGCGGTCGACGGCCCCGCCGGGGGCGCCGTCGTGACGGCTCCCGCCGATGAACTGCCCGGCAAGGACACCGTACGGATCGAGGAAACCGCATGACCGGGCCCAAGCCCCCCGCGTACGACCCGGCCGCGCCGACGACGGCCGAGACGCTGCCCGTCGGCAGCGCGGCGACCGTACGCGCCTACATCGGCGCCCTGTTCCGCCGGCACCGCACCGCCTTCGTCGTCCTCATCTCGGTGAACGCGGTCGCCGTGATCGCCTCCATGATCGGCCCGTACCTGCTCGGCGACCTCGTCGGCCGGGTCTCGGACCACGCGGACGAGATCCATCTGCCGCGCACGCTCGGCCTCTTCGCGCTCGCGCTGCTCGTGCAGACGGTGTTCATCCGGATGGTGCGGCTGCGCGGCGCGATGCTGGGTGAGGAGATGCTCGCCGACCTGCGCGAGGACTTCCTCGTACGCTCCGTGAAGCTGCCGCCCGGGGTCCTGGAGCGCGCGGGCACGGGCGACCTGCTCTCACGGATCACGACGGACATCGACCGGCTCGCCAACGCGATGCGCGAGGCGGTGCCGCAGCTCTCGATCGGGCTCGTGTGGGCGGTGCTGCTGCTCGGCGGTCTCGTCGTGACGGCGCCGCCGCTCGCGCCCGCCGTGCTCGTCGCCGTACCGCTCGCCGTCGTGGGCTGCCGCTGGTACTTCAAGCGCGCCCCCTCCGCCTACCGCTCCGAGGCGGCCGGGTACGCGGCCGTCGCCGCCGCACTCGCCGAGACGGTCGACGCGGGCCGCACGGTCGAGGCGCACCGCCTCGGCGCGCGCCGCGTCGCCCTGACGGACCAGCGGGTCTCCCAGTGGACCCGGTGGGAGAACTACACGCTCTCGCTGCGCTCCGTGCTCTTCCCGGTCATCAACGTCACGCACACCACCGTGCTCGCCTCGGTGCTCATGGTCGGCGGGGCCTTCGTGCTCCAGGGGTGGATCGACGTCGGCCAGCTGACGACCGCCGCGCTGCTCGCGCAGATGCTCGTCGAGCCGGTGGGGCTGATCCTGCGCTGGTACGACGAGTTGCAGGTCGCGCAGGTCTCGCTCGCGCGCCTGGTGGGGGTACGGGACATCGAGCCCGCCGCCGGGGACGAGAGCGTCGCGCCGCAGGGCCGCGTGCTCGACGCCGCCGACGTCCACTTCGGGTACCGGGAGGGGGTCGACGTCCTGCGCGAGGTGACGCTCGCGGTCGAGCCGGGCACCCGGCTCGCGCTCGTGGGCCCCTCGGGCGCGGGCAAGTCCACGCTCGGGCGGCTGCTCGCCGGTATCTACGCACCTCGCACGGGCGCGGTGACGCTGGGGGAAGCAGCGCTGTCGGAGATGACGGCGGAGGCGGTACGCAGCCACGTCGCGCTCGTCAACCAGGAGCACCACGTCTTCGTCGGCTCCCTGCGCGACAACCTGCGCCTCGCCAGGGCCGGAACGGATGACGAGGACCTCTGGGCGGCCCTCGCCGCCGTGGACGCGACACCGTGGGCCCGCGCGCTCGACAAGGGCCTCGACACGGAGGTGGGCTCCGGCGCGGCCACCCTGACACCCGCGCAGGCCCAGCAGATCGCACTGGCCCGACTCGTCCTGGCCGACCCGCACACCCTCGTCCTGGACGAGGCCACGTCCCTGCTCGACCCCCGCGCGGCCCGCCACCTGGAACGCTCGCTCGGCAAGGTCCTGGAGGGCCGCACAGTCGTGGCCATCGCACACCGCCTGCACACAGCACACGACGCGGACATCATCGCGGTGGTGGAGGACGGCCGCATCAGCGAGCTGGGCAGCCACGAGGAACTGGTCGCGGCGGAGGGAGCGTACGCGAGGCTCTGGGAGTCGTGGCATGGGTGAGGAGAGGGGGGTGGGGGTGTGAGGTGAGGGGGTTCGCGCGGCGGGGGCAGGAGCCTCAGGCGCGGACCTTGGAACCGGCTGCGCACGAGTCCAGGGGCCGGGCTGTCGCTCCGGGGGCTTTCGCGGGGTGCTCCTGGGAGACGGCTCGGCGCGTAGTTCTTCCTCGCAGGCGCGCGGGCCGGTTCCGGGCCAGGCTGTGAGGCGGAGCCGCTTCTCGGCGGCGTCCTGGCGGGAGGGATTCCAGGGCCCGCGCGGGCACCGAGAGCCTGCGCAGGGCCGTCGTCCCGGGACTCGCGCGCGGGGATGGTCGCCGGAGACGGCTTCACGCGCGGGGATGCTCGCCGGAGACGGCTTCGCGCGGCGGTGAACCGGGGGCGGTTTCTCGCTGAGCTGCCCCCGGAGAAAACGGTTCAGGACCGGACCCGCGTCCCTGGTGGTGGCGGGGCGGTTCTCGCCCGGGGCGGCGCGCGTGACGGTGGTCCCCGGAGGGTGTGCTGGGCGAGCGGACCGCCGTCGTAGGCGCGCGGTGCGAGGTCCGGGCTCGGGGTTTCTGCGCTGGGGGCGTGCGCGGGGCCTTGACGCCTGGGCCTTGCGCCGGGGACGTGGGCGGGGCCCGTACCCGGCGGCACCGGGCCTGTGTGGCTGTCCGGCGCGTCTCCCCTCGGACCGGGCGCGCACTCGCCCGGGGGGGGACTCCAGGCAAGCCGCGTCGTTCGGGCGCGCATCGCTCGCCCTGGTCCGGCCACGGGTACGACTTATCCGCGCCTCCGGCTGTGCACATGGACGGGGCCGGGTCAGACCACGTTGAGGGCGAAGAGGCCGCCGACCGCGCCGAGGGCCATGAAGACGGGCATGAGGATCTTCAGTTCGACCCAGCTGCCGGCCCGGAAGCGCATGAACTTCGGGGGGCCGAGCGGATACCAGAGCCTGCGGGCTATCGGGAGCGGCCACAGGATGGGCGCGCCCGAGACGGTGATGGCGTCGCCGATGTCGTGCACCAGTGCCCCGAGCAGGATCGGCAGGCCGAGCCACATGTACGCCTGGCCATCACCTGTGAAGAGCCAGTGCGCCCCGTTCCCGGGCCGGTCGAGGAAGTCGGCGAGCATCCACGCGCTGGTCGCGCCGAGGAGCCAGACGAGCACGTCGCTGGAGACCCGCGCCTGCCGCCACAGCAGCCCCTCGATGGCGAGCACCATGTGTACGAAAAGGATGCCGAGCACGGCCCAGCGTCCGACCGCGACGGCGAGCGCGGAGGCCCCCGCCCCCATGAGGACGGCCCAGACGAGGGTGTGCGTCAGGGTGCGGTGCCCGCCGTTCCTGCGGGGGTCCTTCTTGCCGCGGGTGGCCTTGTAGATCCCGTAGGAGAGGGCGTCCACGAAGGTGCAGAGCGCTTTGCTGACCGGCCCGAAGGCCCTGGATATCGTCGCCGACTTGTGGTCGAGGTCCGGCGCGAGGGCCGCCCCGGCGGTGATGAGCGCACCGACGAGCAGTACCGGCCAGGGCATCTCGTGCCCGTTGGCCTCCGCGAGCGCCCCGACCCCGAGCCAGGCCGCGGCCCCGGAGAGCGAGTGTGCCGGTCCCATCATGAGCGTGTCCCCCACCTTCGACGCACCGCTGTGCAGTTGACGGCCCGTCCCGCTTCCCTTCGCCCGGACGAGCGGTCCCTCACCCTACCGGTCGTGATCTTCGTGCCGTCCGCCGATTCCCCCTCCCCGGCGGCGAAAGGGCAAGATGGGGGCGTGACCCTTATCGATCAGCTCCCTGCGACCCCCGATCCCGACGCCCTCTACGAAGCCTTCGCCTCGTGGACCGAGAGCCGGGGGATCACTCTGTACCCGGCTCAGGAGGAGGCGCTGATCGAGGTGGTCTCGGGGGCGAACGTCATCCTGTCGACGCCGACAGGCTCCGGCAAGAGCCTGGTCGCGGCGGGGGCGCACTTCACCGCGCTCGCGCAGGACAAGGTCACCTTCTACACCGCCCCGATCAAGGCACTCGTCTCGGAGAAGTTCTTCGACCTGTGCAAGATGTTCGGCACCGAGAACGTCGGGATGCTCACCGGCGACGCCTCGGTCAACGCCGACGCCCCCGTGATCTGCTGCACCGCCGAGGTCCTCGCCTCGATCGCGCTGCGCGACGGCAAGGACGCGGACGTCGGCCAGGTCGTCATGGACGAGTTCCACTTCTACGCGGAGCCCGACCGCGGCTGGGCCTGGCAGATCCCGCTGCTCGAACTGCCGCAGGCACAGTTCGTGCTGATGTCGGCGACGCTCGGGGACGTCGCGCTCTTCGAGAAGGACCTCACCCGGCGCACGGGCCGGCCGACGTCCGTCGTGCGCTCCGCGACCCGCCCGGTGCCGCTCTCGTACGAGTACAAGCTGACGCCGCTCACGGAGACGCTGACCGAGCTGCTCGACACGCGGCAGGCGCCGGTCTACATCGTGCACTTCACGCAGGCGCAGGCCGTTGAGCGGGCGCAGGCGCTCATGAGCATCAACATGTGCACGCGCGAGGAGAAGGACCACATCGCGGAGCTGATCGGCAACTTCCGCTTCACCACCAAGTTCGGCCGCAACCTCTCGCGCTATGTACGGCACGGGATCGGGGTGCACCACGCGGGGATGCTGCCGAAGTACCGGCGGCTCGTCGAGAAGCTGGCGCAGGCCGGGCTGCTCAAGGTCATCTGCGGTACGGACACCCTCGGCGTCGGCGTCAACGTGCCGATCCGCACGGTGTTGTTCACCGCGCTGACGAAGTACGACGGGAACCGGGTGCGCACGCTGCGCGCGCGGGAGTTCCACCAGATCGCGGGCCGCGCGGGGCGCGCGGGCTTCGACACGGCGGGGCTCGTCGTGGGGCAGGCGCCCGAGCATGTCATCGAGAACGAGAAGGCGCTCGCGAAGGCCGGGGACGATCCGAAGAAGCGGCGCAAGATCGTGCGCAAGAAGGCTCCGGAGGGTTTCGTCGCCTGGAGCGACAAGACCTTCGAGAAGCTCATCGCCTCCGACCCCGAGCCGCTGACCTCGCGGTTCCGGGTGACGCACACGATGCTGCTCGCGGTGATCGCCCGTCCGGGCAACGCCTTCGACGCGATGCGCCACCTCCTGGAGGACAACCACGAGCCGCGCCGGCAGCAGCTCCGCCACATCCGCAGGGCCATCGCGATCTACCGCTCGCTTCTCGACGGCGGCATCGTGGAGCGTCTCGACGAGCCGGACGCCGAGGGCCGCATCGTCCGGCTCACCGTGGACCTCCAGCAGGACTTCGCGCTCAACCAGCCGCTCTCCACGTTCGCGCTCGCGGCCTTCGACCTGCTCGACCCCGATTCGCCCTCGTACGCCCTCGACCTCGTCTCGGTCGTCGAGTCGACGCTCGACGACCCGCGCCAGATCCTGGCCGCGCAGCAGAACAAGGCGCGCGGCGAGGCGGTCGGCGCGATGAAGGCGGACGGCGTCGAGTACGAGGAGCGGATGGAGCGACTCCAGGAGATCGGCTACCCGAAGCCTCTGGAGGAGCTGCTCTTCCACGCCTACGACACGTACCGCAGGAGCCACCCGTGGGTCGGTGACCACCCGCTCTCGCCGAAGTCCGTGGTGCGGGACATGTACGAGCGCGCGCTGACCTTCACCGAGTACGTCTCGCTGTACGAGCTGGCCCGCACCGAGGGCATCGTGCTGCGGTACCTGGCCTCCGCGTACAAGGCCCTGGAGCACACCGTCCCCGACGACCTCAAGTCGGAGGACCTGGAGGACCTCATCGCGTGGCTCGGCGAGCTGGTGCGCCAGGTGGACTCCAGCCTGCTCGACGAGTGGGAGCAGCTCGCCAATCCCGGCGAGATGACCGCCGAGGAGGCGCAGGAGAAGGCGGACCAGGTCAAGCCGGTGACCGCCAACGCGCGCGCCTTCCGGGTGCTCGTGCGCAACGCGATGTTCCGGCGCGTCGAGCTCGCGGCGCTCGACCGGGTGGACGAGCTGGGCGCGATGGACGGCGAGGCGGGCTGGGACGCGGACGCCTGGGGCGAGGCGATGGACGCCTACTGGGACGCGCACGAGGAGCTGGGCACGGGGCCCGACGCGCGCGGCCCGAAGCTGCTGCTCATCGAGGAACGGCCGCAGGAGGCGCTGTGGCGCGTGCGGCAGATCTTCGACGACCCGGAGGACGACCACGACTGGGGCATCAGCGCCGAGGTGGACCTCACCGCGTCGGACGCGGAGGGCCGGGCGGTGGTCCGGGTCACTTCCGTGGGGCAGCTCTGAGCCGGACCCCCTGCGAGCGCGGCCCCCGCGCCCGCGCCGGTCTTCCTCCTCCGTCCCCGAGCCCGTACCGGTCCGGTGCGGGGCGTGCTGTGTGAAAGGGCGTACGTGACCATGACCGACACGGGCGGACCCGTGCCCGAGCGTCTGGTGGACCTCCTCGACCTGGAGCGGATCGAGGTGAACATCTTCCGCGGCCGGAGCCCCGACGAATCGCTGCAACGCGTCTTCGGCGGGCAGGTCGCCGGACAGGCGCTCGTCGCGGCCGGCCGGACCGTGGACGCGGACCGTCCCGTGCACTCGCTGCACGCCTACTTCCTGCGTCCGGGCCGTCCCGGGGTGCCGATCGCCTACGAGGTGGAGCGGGTACGGGACGGGCGGAGCTTCACGACGCGGCGGGTGACCGCCGTGCAGCAGGGCCGCACGATCTTCGCGCTCACCGCTTCCTTCCACGTGCCCGAAGAGGGCGCCTTCGCGCACCAGTTGCCTCCGGCCGGCCCCGGGCCGCTCGTCGACCCCGAGTCGCTGCCCCGGCTCGCGGACGAGGTCCGCGCCCACCTCGGCGGGGTGCCGGACGAGCTGGAGCGCATGGCCCGCAGGCAGCCCTTCGACATCCGTTACGTGAACCGCCTGCGGTGGACGCCGGAGGAGACCGCGGGCGCCGAGCCGCGCAGCGCCGTGTGGATGCGGGCGGTGACGCCGCTCGGCGACGACCCGCTCGTGCACACGTGCGCGCTCGCCTACGTGAGCGACACGACGCTGCTCGACGCCGTGCGGCTGCCGGTGGAGCCGCTGTGGGGCGAGCGGCTGCTCGACCTCGCCTCGCTCGACCACGCGATGTGGTTCCACCGGCCCTTCCGGGCGGACGAGTGGCTGCTGTACGAGCAGGAGTCGCCGGTCGCCACGGGTGGGCTCGGGCTGGCCAGGGGCCGAATCTACGACCGGGCGGGGCGACTGCTCGTCTCGGTCGTGCAGGAGGGGCTGTTCCGCTCGCGCGGCGGCATCCAGGTGCTCTCCGGCGAGGCCCCACCGCACGAGTAGGGCGTGCGGTCGCCGCACGAGCTGGGCGCACCGCCGCCGGACGACAACGAGCACTCCGATCGCCGTGTTCACCGGCACCGTCCCTGCCCGGCGCCGGTCCGGCGGCACTCGCGGTCCGGCATGCCGCTGTCCCGCCGGGGCCACGGCACGAACCGTCGCCGCGCACGCCGCACCACGAGGTCAGCGCCCTCTTCGACTGGCAACGAGGTGCGCAGTGAGGGACAGCAGGAGGGCGGTCCGAAGGCAGAAGCCGGGGCGCACGCGTAGACGCAGCAGTGGCGCGGAGTCGGCGCCGAGGGATGGTCCGGGAGCGACGCGCCGGGTGAAGCGGCGACGGCTTCGGCGGGCGAGGGCGCGGACACAGCCGCGACCGGCGCGGAGAGACACGGGCTGCCGGCTTCGGCGTGCGGGGGCGCGGACACAGTCGGGACCGACGCCGCGAAGGACGGGCTGGCACCGGCAGCCGAGGGGGCGGACCCAGCCGGGGCTGGTGCGGCGGGAAACGGGTCACCAGCTTCGACAGCCGGGGTCGGTGCGGTGGCACACGACCCACCGGCCTCCACAGCCCAAGGCGCGGGCATAGCCGAGGTCGGCCCGGCAGCGGACAGATCGCCCGTCTCCAGGCCCACCGGGGGGCGAAGAGAGCCACAAGGCGAGGCCACGCGCGGCGCCTGGCACGAGGGGCCAGCGGCTCCGATAAGCGCGGGCTCGTCCGGGGACGAGGGCGCGGGCGGCGCGGCGGGCAACGGGCCCCCGGACTCCGGCGCTGCCGGAACCGGAGACGGCGGTCGGCCCGAGGGCGAGGCCGTCCCTCGCACGGCTGTCGGCGGCCCAACGGGCTCGGGCTGCCCGGACGCGACCTCCGGCCGGGGCGCGAGCGGTGCCGAGGAGGACGAACCGGCCGCCCGGGACGGAAGCGGGGGCGGGAGAGGGAGCGAAGGCCCGGCCGAGAGCGAATCCACACGTGACGGGGCGGCGGACGCCGTTTCCGAGGCCGCCGATGCGAACGGTGCCCCTCCCCTCGCGGCGGGAGACGGCACGTCGGTCTCTGGGCCCATCGGGACCCGCGACGAAGACGAAGCTGACGGCCGTCCGGCGACTGACGGGTCCGGGCGACCCGGCTGCGCGGTGGCGGATACCGGGAAGGTCGGCAGCGGCATGGGAAAGCTTGCCGGTGCCGGGAGCGCCACGGTTTGCGCGGCAGGAGCCGGGGACGCGACGGACGGCGAAAGGGGCGGGCGTGAGGCCGAGTGGCCGGTACGGGATGCGGAGCGGCGTGGCAGCGCGGCCCTGGCCGCTCCTCCCGCTGCCTCCGTCCCCGGGCCCCGCGCTGCCCCCGCCCCGGCCTTCCGCCCCGCACGAGGTGCCGGGCGGTCGGCTCGCGCGAGACGCAGTTCATCCAGGAACTGCGCCCGCAGGGAGCGGAGTTCGTCCGCCCCCTGAGCGATTGTCAGTGAGGTGAGGGCCTGGGCTCCCTGTGCGGGAAGGAGGCGCCGCAGGTAACCGCATTCGTCGGGGTCCGCCGCGCGCGCCGTTTCCTCGGGGCCGAGCTGGACCGCTAGGAGAGCCGCTCGCTCCCACGGGTCGGAGCTGAGCCGGTGCAGGTGACCGCGCCGCCGCTCCCGCCACCGCGGCGCGCGCCGGTCCCCCTCCGCCATGGAGCGCAGTTCGGCCGGAAGCCTGCCCACCAGCAGCTCCGGCCTGCGCCGTCCCAGCTCCTCCACTTCCGTGACGAGGTACGCCCACACGACGGCGCGGTAGCGGTTGAGGCGGAAGTCGACCGGCGCGAGCAGGCCCAGCTTGGCGAGGCGGGTGAAGCGGTGCGGGGCGATGCCGAGCAGGTCGGCGGCGTCGGCGGTGCCGACGCACCGTACCGCCTCGCGGAGAGCATGGGGGAAGCCCGGCATCGCCCGCTGCCGTGCGATCTCCCCGGCCGTGAAACGGCGCGGGAGCGTGCCGCGCCCCGGTACGGAGGGCAGCACGTCGAGCACTGCCGCCCGCTCCACCTCTTCGTTCGTCAACTCCAGCAGCGAGGAAGCCTGTTCAGGATTGAGCAAGTCACCCCGGACCGGCCTACCGCCCACCGTCGCCGCCGTCGTCATGCCGCGTACCGCCATACCGTCCCCCTCGGAGCCGAACCTTGGGACAGACCGTATGGGGCGGGACGGACACCACCTTCTTCCCGCCTGTGGATAACTCAGCCGTAACCGGATGATCTGCTCATCAACATGACGAAGATCGGAAAATCACCCCGCCCCTCGCACCCATCCCCGCGCACCCACCCCGGTGCCTCCCCGCGACTCCCCCCTCCCCCGCGCCCCCACCCCCTCACCCAGCCGCCCCCGGCCGCCGGGAATCCACCCCCAAATGCTCCCCCACCTTGCTCACGAGCAGCGTCATCTCGTAGGCCACCTGCCCCACGTCCGCGTCCGAGCCGCTCAGCACGCACAGGCAACTGCCGTCACCCGCCGCCGTGACGAAGAGGAGCGCCTCGTCGAACTCGATGACCGTCTGGCGGACCTTGCCCACCTTGAAATGCGCGCCCGAGCCCTTGGCGAGGCTGTGCAGGCCCGAGGCGACTGCCGCGAGATGCTCGGCGTCCTCGCGTGCGAGATCGGCACTGAGGCCCGTGACCAGGCCGTCGTTGGAGAGCACCAGAGCGTGCCTGATGTGCTCGACGCGCTGGGTCAGTTCGTCGAGAAGCCAGCCGAGTCTTGCGTTCCGTTCCACGTTCCGCTCTCCCCGTCCGCAGCCGCTCCCCCTGTTCGGAGGAACCCTTCGGCAAGCCTTCCCCACCACTCGGCGGACAGCAAGGATGATGAGCATATGACCCATAAAATGACCGATGAAGAATGGCGAGCCTTCGTTTCGGACGGCACGCGGACGGCGAAGCTGGCCACGGTGCGGGCTGACGGAAGTCCGCACATCGCCCCGATCTGGTTCGTTCTGGATGGTTCGGACCTGGTCCTCAACACCGGCAAGGGCACCGTCAAGGGGCGGAATCTGGCCCGTGACGGGCGTGTCGCACTGTGCGTGGACGACGAGCGACCGCCGTTCTCCTTCGTCACGATCGAGGGTTCCGCCGAAATCAGCGAGGACCCCGAGGAGTTGCTGCGCTGGGCGACGAAGATCGCCGAGCGCTACGTGGGCCCGGAGGAGGCCGAGGTCTACGGGCGCCGCAACGGCGTCCCGGGGGAACTCGTCGTCCGGGTGAGGGTCGAGAAGGTCGTCGCCTACGGCGGCGTCGCCGACTGACCACCGTCGCCACTCACCGCGACACCGCCTCGAGCAGCCGCGCCGCCCGGAACCTCCCCGTGTACGCCACGAGTTCCGCGAGGACATGACGGACCGTCGTCGTCTCGCGCACATCTCCGGCGAGCACGGGGACGCCCGGGGACAGGCCCAGTGCCGACGCGACCTGCTCGGGGGTGTACGCGATGGGTCCCGCGAAACGGTTCACCACCACGACGAAGGGCAGCGCCCGCTCCTCGAGCCGGTCCACGAGCGCGAAGCTCTCCGCGAGCCGCCCGGTGTCGACGAGGACGACCGCGCCGAGCGCGCCCGCGCACATGTCCTCGCACAGTGCCGCCGACCGTTCGAGCCCCGGAACACCGAAGAGGCACACGGTCAGATCCGGCCGCAGCACGAGCCGCCCGAAGTCGAGCGCGACCGCCCCCTCACCACCTCCCCGCTCCCCCGTGCCACCGGCAGGCTCGTACGCGCCACCCGTCGGCTCGTACGCGACGACGGGACCGTACGGCTGCGGCGACGCCGGTACGGGCCCCTCCCCGCCGAGCCCGTCGCCGTCCGGGGCACCGCCCTCCCCGACCGGACCCCCCACCCGCGCGCTCCCCCACGCGGAACCCGTCCCCCGCGCGGCACCGACGAACGACGTCTTCCCGGTGGCGGGCCCGCCCGAGACGACGATCTTGAGGATGAGGCGTTCCCCCGTCGCATACGATCGCCCGTCGCCCATCCGCCACTTCCCTCGCCACGACATCCCTGGCACCAGCTGTCCCGGCGCCGAAGCGCCCAGGATGACAAGTCCCGGGGCACAGGGCGTGAAGTGCGGGATTCTTTACCGGACGGGGTGGTTCGCGCCCGTATCGGACCGTTTCACACCGCATCAGGTCCACAAGCGAGGAAATCCACGATCACGTGAACCGACAACGCATCCGGTGCGACGACGTGGTGGGGCGAAAACACGGAAGCGGGCGCACGGGGACCGTTGCACGGCAGCCTTCGGAGCGGGCCTTCAGGACAGCACCAGATTCCACCGCCCCCCATGTCCCACGAGTGTCGTCACCGCCAAAGGGCGGACGTCGAGGCGCCAGTACACGGGGAGGGGGAGGCCGAGGGCGTGGACGAGGGCGGCACGGACCGTGTCCGGTTCGACGAACAAGGGGAGCGGGCCCGTCACGGTGCCCGCGAGGTGGTCCAGGTGGGTGCCGACCCGCCGCACGAGGGCGGTCAACGGTTCGCCGTCGACGCCGGGGCGCGCACTCGGGTCGGAGAGCCAGGCGCTGAGGGCGGCGGGTTCCGCCGCGGCCACCGCGTCGAGCGGACGGCCGCGCCAGCTTCCCGGGTCCTGCCCCGCGAGGGCGGGTGCGGCGAGTGCCCCGGGGTGGCCCAGGAGGGTGGCGGTCTCGTGACAGCGCGGCGAGGGCGCGCGGCGGGCCCGTGCCCTGACGTTCTCCTCCGTCGGCAGGACTCCGTTCGCCCGCAGCCGGTCCGCGGCGGCGCGCCCCCGCTCCGTCAGCGGCGTGCCGTCGTCGAAGGCCGCGGTACGGCTCGCCTCGCTCTCGGCGGCCGAGACAAGGATCACCCGGATCGTCATTCCGGCCCGCTTTCACCACTTGTCATGTCTCACGTCCGGCAGGCGCACTTGGCGTGCGGACGGGTGAGCGATATCGTCCCGATGACCTTACAAGCGACATGACGGAATCCGGTGAGAGCCCGGAACGGTCGCGCCACTGTATGCCGGGCCCGTACGCGGGCCCCGGTGAGTCAGACCCGTCATGCGCGTTCGAAGCTCCATCGACCGGGACGCGAGTTCCCCAGGAGGCTTGCCATGGCGCAGTCCGCCGCCCCGCCCGTTTCGGGCTCTTCTCCCGCTACCGAAACCCCCCTTCGCCTGCCGGTCCGCACGGTGCTGCCATGGGCGGTCTTCGTCGGCCTCCTCATGCTCATCGCGCTCTACTTCGTCGGCGCCGAGCAGGGCGCCACCTCTCTGTTCTCCGGCACGGGCGTCCACGAGTGGGTGCACGACGGCCGGCACCTGCTCGGTTTCCCCTGCCACTGACGGGCGGACTCCCACTCCCATGAACTCCGCCATCGTCAGGAAACTCCTCGTGCGCGGGATGCTCGCCGGTCTCGCCGCCGGGGTCCTCGCCTTCGTCGTCGCCTATCTGCTCGGGGAACCCCGGGTGGACTCGGCGATCGCTCTGGAGGAGGCGCACTCCCACGGGGGAGGCGGCCACGAGCACGAGGTCGAGGTCGTCAGCCGCGGCCTCCAGTCCACCGCCGGTCTCGCGACGGGTGTCCTCGCCTACGGGGTCGCCTTCGGCGGCATCGTCGCCCTCGCCTACTGCTTCGCGCTCGGCCGGGTGGGCCGTTTCAGCCCGCGCGCGACCGCCGCGTTCATGGCGGCGGGGGGCCTCTTCGCGGTCTACCTCGTTCCCTTCCTCAAGTACCCGGCGACCCCTCCGGCCGTCGGCAATCCCGACACGATCGGCAAACGCACGGCCCTGTACGGGCTGATGATGCTGCTGAGCGTGCTGCTCGCGATCGCCACCGTGATCATCGGCAAGCGACTCGCCCCGACGCTCGGCAACTGGTGGGCGACGGTCGTCGCGCTCGCGGGTTTCGCCGTCGTGATCGGTCTCGCCTACGCCTTCCTGCCGCCGGTCAACGAGGTCGGGCACGATTTCCCCGCCACGCTCCTGTGGCGGTTCCGCGTGGCCTCGATCGGTATTCAGCTCACGTTGTGGACCGGTTTCGGCCTGCTCTTCGGTGAGCTGGCCCAGCGGTTGCTCGCGCCCGCCGAGCGGCGCGTCAAGGTCGGCGCGGCGGCCTCGGCCGCGGTCTGAGCGAAGACCCGTACGACACGGGGGGAGGGCCTGATTCCCGGGCCCTCCCCCCGTTTTCGCGTCTGCCGCGGGCAGGATGGGAGGCATGAGCGAGAAGACCCAACAGTCGGTACGGGAGTTCTTCGGAGCGCGGGCGGCGGGATGGGAGGACAGGTTCCCCGGCGATCAGCCGCGCTACGACGCGGCCACGGGCGTCCTCGGGCTGCGGCCCGGTGACCGCGTGCTCGACGCGGGCTGCGGTACGGGCCGGGCACTCGCGCCGCTGCGGGAACGCGTCGGGCCCGGCGGCACCGTGCTCGGCGTGGACCTGACGCCGGAGATGGTGGCCGAAGCGGCGGCCAAAGACCGGGAGCGGTACGGGGCACTGGTCCTCGCGGACGTGGCGCGGCTGCCGCTGCGGGACGGGGCGTGCGACGCGGTGTTCGGGGCGGGGCTCGTCTCGCACCTGCCGGGCCCCGGGACCGGCCTGCGGGAGCTGGCGCGGGTGACACGGCCCGCCGGGCGGCTCGCGCTCTTCCACCCGCTCGGACGCGCGGCCCTCGCGGCGCGCCACGGAAGGGAATTGAGCGAGGACGACGTGCGCGCGAGGGCGCGACTCGCCCCGCTGCTCGCCGCCACGGGCTGGCAGCTCGTGTCGTACGTGGACGAGGACGCCCGCTTCCTCGCGGTGGCGGTACGGGAGCGTGAGCGTCCCACGGCCTGATCAACCGGAACGCCTCGTCATGACCGGTGGGCGGGGCGCCCGGCCCCGCCCCCCGGCTCGCGTGCCGCGTGAAGGCTTCGGGACGGGCTTGTGCCACCTCTCGACGCCGTGGTTACTCGCTGGTTAAGGTGCGCCAGCCCGCACGCGGCGGGCCCCGTCGCCCGCTTCCGCACGGGAGGGGGCGCACGGGAACCGATCGGGAGGCGGACGTGGGCGAACCGGAGGACGCGGGGGCCGGAACCGTGGCGACGGACCTGCCGGGGACGGGACAGGAGCCGGTGCGAACGGACGAGCCCGCGGCGGGTGAGGACAGGCCCGCCGGGGCCGAGGAGGACGCGCTGCTCGTCCTCACGGCCGCGCTGCTGACGCCGGCCCAGTTCCCCGGCGCCCTCGGCGACGACTTCCCGGAAGCGTGCGGCCGGCTGCGGCTGCCGCCCCTCCCCCACGGGTACGGGCTCATCCTCGGGCAGGACGGGGCGGGGGCGCGGTGGACGGTCGTGGTCGACGACGTCTCGCTCGTCGCCGTCGCGATCGCCTCGTGGGACTGCGGGATGGAGTACGAGCTGACGCCGGCGCCGCGCGCGATCGTGGCGACGCTGCCGGGCTGGCCCCTGGCGCTCGCGGTCGCCGCACCCGGCGTACCCGCACCGCACGACCCGGACCTCTCGGGGGACCCGGAGGCCCCCGAGATCCTGCGCCCGCCCTCCGTATCGGGCTGGGGCCCCGCCCAGCGGCGCCTGGGCGCCGACGAGATCTCGCGCCAGTGGAGCACGTGGCGCGCGGAGTTCACGGAAGGGGAGGAGAGCGGCGCGGAGGAGGAGGCCGCCGAGGGCGGGGAGCGGACAGGGAAGGGGACGACGGCCGGGGATCGTACGGAACCGGTGACGGAGAAAGGGGCCGGGACGGAGGGCGGGGCGCGGCCCGCCGACGGCAACGGCAACGGCAACGGCAACGGCAACGGCAACGGGGGCAGGGTGACGTCGATCCCGGAGAACGCGGGTGCTTTCGTGGCCCCGGGTTCGGAGCCCACCGCCGCGTCCGTGCGTGCCGCGCTCGCCGAAGCCCGCGCCTACCTAAACGCTCCTCCGCCTCCGGGGCGCATCCGCTCCGCCTTCGCGAGCGAGGAAGCGCGTCTGCTGCGGGTGGACGGGCCGGGCTGGTCGCTCGTGGCCCGCACGGACGACATGGCGTTCGTGCTCCTCGACGCGGTCCCGGGAGAGGTGATCCCCGTCGAACGCGGCCCCCGTCTCCCGGCCCTCCTGGCGGACCTCGACGCACTGGCGGCGCGTTCCTGAGAGGACGGGAGGGAGCGCGGCACGGCAGGGGAACGGGCGGGGGGGGCCGCAGCGATCAGGTGTGCCCCGCGCGGACGCCCGTCCGCCCGCACGGGGCACGTCGAACGTCAGCATTGGCTGTTCATCGCAGCTCGTACCTCGGTGAGGGTCGCGTCGGCCACCGCTCTGGCGCGCTCGTTCCCCTCGCGCAGCGTCCGGCGGAGGTGTGCGCGGTCCTGGGCGAGCTGGACGCGGCGGGACCGGATCGGGGCCAGGTACTCGTTGACGGCCTCCGTCACGGTCCGTTTGAGAGCGGCGGTTCCCGCCGGGCCGATGTCGTCGGCGACCTGTTGGGGGGTGCGGTCCTGGCAGAGGGCGGCCAGCAGAAGGAGCGAGGAGACTTCGGGACGACCGGCCGGGTCGTAGGTGATGTGGCGTCGGGAGTCGGTCCTCGCTCCCTTGATCAGCCTGGCCGTCTCGTCGGCGTCGGCCGCCAGGGCGATGGCGTTGCCGCCGCTCTTGCTCATCTTGGTTCCGTCCCCAGGAGCAGCGGGGCAGGCGAGAGCAGCGCCTCGGGCTCGGGGAAGATCGGTCCGTCCCCGCTGTAGCGGTCGTTGAAGCGGCGGGCGATGGTGCGGGTGATTTCCAGGTGGGGGAGCTGGTCCCGTCCCACCGACACCAGGTTGGCCGCGCCACCGGGGGCGTAATTCGCGCGGCGCGATGGCGTCGAGGTCGAGGCCGGGCGCGGTGAGCCGGTCTCGCCCGACTCGGGGCATGCTCGCCGGGGCCGGCCCTCCTCTCACCCCACGTCATACACCGTCACCCCGACCCCCCGTTGCGTCAGCCGCTCGCGTATCAACGGCTCCACCAGGTCCCATTGGCCCCCGGCCAGGCCGCAGCCGATGCGGGGCAAGTGGACCGTGGCGCCGAGGCGCAGGGCCTCGTCGATCGCCTCGTAGCGGACCGGGACGCCTGTGCCGCCGCGACGGGGTTCCGTGCTGGCCGATCATGTTGGCGACCCAGAAAAAGCGCTCGACATGGACCAGTTGGAGGGCGCCCAGGGCGAAGTCGTGGGACGCGCGTGCGCGGTGCCAGCCGCGGTACGCGCGTTACGGCTCGGGCCAGCGGCGGGAGAGGGCGAGGACGAAGCCCTTGCCCCAGCCGCCGCGGTCGTCGCAGACGTGCGCGATGACCCGCGGTCCCCGGCCGCGCGGGGCCGTCGCGTCCCCGCGTACGTACGTGATCTCCTCCGTCATGCGAGCACCGTATGCGGTGCCTCCGACAGTCGGCCTTCAGCGGCCCAGCTGTTTGCGGCTCGCCCTGCGCAGCCTGCGGCGCTGGCTCGGGTCGAGGGTGAGGTAGGCGGCGGCGGGGACGCCGAGGATGATCAGCAGGGCGGCCCACCAGGGCAGCCAGATGAGCAGGATGAGGCCGACGACGGCACCGCCGGCCGCCACCTTCGCTTGTGTGGACATGTCTCTCGTCTCCCCCGGTGATCGTCCGGCCGGGCAGCGGTGCGCCGCCCTGTCCCGGTCACCTGTCGTCAAGAACGGCTCTGCCGTTCCCACGGTTCCAGTGGAGACCCGATACGGCCACCGGGGCAACCCTGATCTTTCTCAGGGTTACCCACGGCCCGCCGTCGCAGAACCACCCGGAGCACCTTCCGCAGCACCGCCCGAACCGCCCCTCCCGGAGCCCCGCACACCGTCTCCCGGGGCCGCCGCCCCGCTCCCCCGCGCCCGTCCCGCGATTCGCTCCCGTAAACCTTTCGCCACCGTCGCGCCGAGGCACACCACCGGTCCCGCCTGCGGTCGAACGAGCGCCGGGAACACGGCCCCGGCCTTTCATTCGCTCCAGCGATTGGCAGGGCGGCCCGCGTCCGCGAGCGTGGGACACGTCGCAACCGGCGGGGCACGGGGCAGGACGCCGCGCCGGACCGGAGGGCACGCCCGTGCCCCCGGCTGTCGTCACCCAACGGGAGAACCCACATGCTCGGTACGAAGATGAAGCGCGCCCTCGCGATGGGCGGGGCGAGCCTCGCGCTCGCCGGGGCGGGCGTCATGGCCGCGAGCCCCGCCTTCGCCGCCACCACCGTCGTCGCCTGGACCCACGGCAACGTCCACGCCGGGCCCGCGAAGGGCGAGCGGGTGGTCAGCTACGTCAACGCCAACTACAGCTACACGGGTCTGTGCTGGCTGGAGGGCGACCTCGTCAACGACCACGGCATCAGCAACCGCAACTGGGTCCGCCTCCAGCTCAACAGCGGCGGGATCGGCTACGTCAGCGCCGTCTACCTGAAGGGCAACGACAAGGGCAACATGCCCAACCACTGCTGACCCCGGCCGCACGCGCGGTGGGCCCCGCCTCCCCTGGTCCGGGAGGCGGGGCCCACCGCCGTCGGGGTCGCGGGGCCGCGACCGACGGGTTCAGCCCTTGACGCCCAGCAGGTGGTCCGTCGCGAGCTGGTCGAGCGCCTCGAAGGCCATGCCGCGCTCGGCGGCGGCCTCCACGTCGAAGTCCTCGTACGCGCTCTTGTCGCCGAGCAGCGAGGCGAGACCGTCCTCGGCGGTGGGCAGGGCGAGCTGGTCGAGGCGCGCGGTCTTCAGCGCCTCCTGGACCTTCGGGTCCGCGCGGAAGGCGGCGGCGCGCTCCTTGAGGATGAGGTAGTTGCGCATGCAGCCCGCGGCCGAGGCCCACACGCCGTCGAAGTCCTCGGTCCGCGGCGGCTTGAAGTCGAAGTGGCGCGGGCCCTCGTACCCGGCGGTCTCCAGGAGGTCGACGAGCCAGAACGCGTTGCGCAGGTCGCCGGCGCCGAAGCGCAGGTCCTGGTCGTACTTGATGCCGTTCTGGCCGTTGAGGTCGAGGTGGAAGAGCTTGCCCGACCACAGCGCCTGCGCGATGCCGTGCGCGAAGTTCAGCCCGGCCATCTGCTCGTGGCCGGTCTCCGGGTTGACGCCGTACAGCTCCGGGCGCTCCAGGCGCTCGATGAAGGCGAGGGCGTGGCCGACGGTGGGGAGCAGGATGTCGCCGCGCGGCTCGTTGGGCTTGGGCTCGATGGCGAAGCGGAGGTCGTAGCCCTGCTCGATGACGTACTCGCCGAGGAGGTCGAACGCCTCCTTCATGCGGTCGAGCGCGAGGCGGATGTCCTTCGCGCCGCCGGACTCGGCGCCCTCCCGGCCGCCCCAGGCGACGTACGTCTCGGCGCCGAGTTCGGCGGCCAGGTCGATGTTGCGGATGACCTTGCGCAGTGCGTAGCGGCGCACGTCGCGGTCGTTCGAGGTGAAGCCGCCGTCCTTGAAGACGGGGTGCGTGAAGAGGTTCGTCGTCGCCATCGGGACGACGAGGCCGTGCGTGTCGAGCGCCTCGCGGAAGCGCTTGACGATGCGCTCGCGCTCGGCGTCGGTGGAGCCGAAGGGGATGAGGTCGTCGTCGTGGAAGGTGACCCCCCAGGCGCCGAGTTCGGCCAGGCGGCGCACGGATTCGACCGGGTCGAGCGCGGGGCGGGTGGCGTCCCCGAAGGGGTCCCGGCCCTGCCAGCCGACGGTCCACAGACCGAAGCTGAACTTGTCCTCGGGGGTGGGCTGGTAGTTCATGCGGCTCCCTCGCCATCGTGTCGTGCGTGCCGTGGCCTATTTCGTCATGGCGCTTAACAAATTAGACTCCCGAAGCCCGGCTGTGAAGAGCGGGTGCCGATTCGGCCCCGTCGGGCGGGTGTCTCGCGGTGCCGGAAGGAGTAGGACACGGTGGTGGGATCAGCTGGCGGGACGCCGTTCCGGGACGCGGGCGGCGGCGCGATGGGAGGACGAGGATGACAGCCGGGGAGCAGGCCGAAGGGCCGTACGTGGTCGGGATCGACACCTCGACGCAGTCCACGAAGGCGCTGGTGGTGGACGTGGCCACGGGGCGGGTCGTGGCGAGCGGGCAGGCCCCGCACACGGTCACGACGGGGGCGGGCCGCGAGTCGGACCCGCGGCAGTGGTGGGGCGCGCTGCTGAGCGCCCTGGAGCAGTGCGGGCCGCTCGCGCGGCAGGCGGCGGCCGTCTCGGTGGGCGGCCAGCAGCACGGGCTCGTGACGCTCGACGCGGCCGGGGAGCCCGTGCGGCCCGCGCTGCTGTGGAACGACGTGCGCTCGGCTCCGCAGGCCCGGGAGCTCGTCGAGCGGCAGGGCGGGCCCGCGTGGTGGGCGGAGCGGGCCGGGAGCGTGCCGGGGTCCTCGTTCACGGTCACGAAGTGGGCGTGGCTCGCGGAGCACGAGCCGGAGGCGGCGAAGGCAGTGGCGGCGGTACGGCTGCCGCACGACTACCTCACCGAGCGGCTGACCGGCGAGGGCACAACGGACCGGGGCGACGTCTCGGGCACGGGCTGGTGGGCGGCGGGCCCGGAGACGTACGACGAGGAGATCCTGGGCCTCGTGGGTCTCGACGCGGCGAAGCTGCCGCGCGTCGTGGGCCCCGGCGAGGTCGCGGGGACGGTACGGGGCGACACGCTGCCCTTCGCGCGCGGCACCCTCGTCGCCGCGGGGACCGGGGACAACGCCGCAGCCGCGCTCGGGCTCGGGCTGCGCCCCGGGACGCCGGTGCTGAGCCTCGGCACCTCGGGCACGGTGTACGCGGTATCGCCGCGCCGCCCCGCCGACCCGAGCGGTACGGTCGCGGGCTTCGCCGCCGCGCACGGCGACTGGCTGCCGCTCGCCTGCACGCTCAACTGCACGCTCGCCGTGGACCGGGTCGCCGCCCTCCTCGGCCTCGACCGCGAGGCCGTCGAGCCCGGCGGGGCGCTGAGCTTCCTGCCGTACCTCGACGGGGAGCGCACCCCGAACCTGCCGGGCGCCTCCGGGCTCCTCACCGGGCTGCGCCACGACACGAGCGGCGGCCAGCTGCTCCAGGCCGCGTACGACGGGGCCGTGTACTCGCTCCTCGACGCGCTCGGCCTCGTGCTCGACGGCGAGGGGGACGAGAACGAGCCGCTGCTGCTCATCGGCGGCGGGGCGCGCGGGCGGGCCTGGCAGGAGACCGTCCTGCGGCTCTCGGGGCGCCCGGTGCGGGTCCCGGAGGCGAAGGAGCTCGTCGCGCTCGGCGCCGCCGCGCAGGCGGCCGGGCTCCTGACGGGCGAGGACCCGGCGGCCGTGGCCCGGCGCTGGGACACGGCGCGCGGGCCCCTCCTGGACCCCGTCGCCAAGGACCACGAGACCCTCGCGCGGATCTCCGGGGTACTCTCCGACGCGGCGCCCCTCCTCGAAGGGACCCCGGTCACGGACTGAGCGGCCACAGGGGGGCGCGGCCCGGTTCCGCGCCCCCGGACGGCGCGCGGTGCCGCGCCGGGAGCGCTCCCGGCGGCAGACGAGGAAAGCGGGGCGAGTGATGTTGATGGCGGTACGGGGGTGCGGGAGAGCCGTGTCCAGGGCGAGTGCCCGCTTCCGGCGGGAGGCGCCCCCGACCGGGGGCACGACACCGGGCTCAGCCCCGGACCGTGCTCCCCGAACGCCGGAGCGGCCGGAGCTTTGCGCCGTTCCCCTCTCCCCCACCCCCGAGGAGCCCCGATGACCGCCGCGTTGCCGGACACCCAGCAGGGGATGCGCCGGCGGAACCTCGCGCGGGTGCTGCACACCGTGGCCGCGCACGGGCCTTTGTCGCGGGCCGCTGTCGCGACGCGGATCGGGCTCACCAGGGCTGCCGTGTCGACCCTCGTGGACGAGCTGATCCGGGCCGGGTTCCTCGACGAGCTGGGGCCCGAGCGGCCCGGACGGGTCGGGCGGCCGGGGTCGGCGCTCGCGGTGAGCGCGCGGGGACCGGCGGGGCTCGGCGCGGAGATCGGCGTCGACCAGCTGTCCGTGTGCGCGGTGGACCTGAGCGGCACGGTGCGGGCGCGGGTCGTGCGTCCCGTCGACAACCGGGAGCGCGCGGCGAAGCCCGTGCTCGCCGAACTCGCGGCAATCGTGGACGAGGTACGCGTCGCCGCCGAGGCGCTCGGGCTGCGGCCCGCCGGGCTCGCGGTCGCCGTGCCCGGACTCGTCGAGCGCGACCGCCCCTTCGTGGTGCGCGCGCCCAACCTCGGCTGGACGGACACCGACCTCGGGCCGCTGCTGCCCGAGGGTCTGCCCGTGACGGTCGACAACGAGGCGAACTTCGGGGCTCTCGCCGAGCTGTGGACCGGCGGGGGCGCGCACGAGAACTTCGTGCACGTCTCGGCCGCGATCGGGATCGGCGCCGCCGTCGTGCTCGGCGGTGAACTGCTGCGCGGGACACGGGGGTTCGCGGGCGAGCTGGGGCATGTGCCGGTCCGCCCCGAGGGGCCCTCGTGCCCGTGCGGGGGGCGCGGCTGCCTGGAGCAGTACGCGGGGCAGGAGGCCGTGTGGCGCGCGGCGGGCCTCGCTCCGGGGCAGGAGCCGGTCGGGCTGCTCGCGCAGCGCGCCGCGGAGGGCGACAAGGCGGTCCTCAAGGCGCTGCGCGGCGCGGGGAGCGCGCTCGGGATCGCGCTCTCGGGCGCGGTCAACCTCCTCGACCCGGAGGGTGTCGTGCTCGGCGGCTCGCTCTCGCCGCTCGCGGAGTGGCTGCTCCCGCCGCTGCGCCGCGAGCTGACCCGCCGCACGGCGACGGCGAACCGCCCGGTGACGGTCTCGCGGCTCGGCCGCGAGGGCCCGCTCCTCGGCGCGGCGCACTCGGTGGTGCGAGCGGTGCTCGACGACCCTGTGTCGCTCACGGCGGAGTGAGCGGGGCCGGGTGAACGCCGAGCTGGACGCGCGTCACCCCGCCTGCCCTGTACGGGAGTTCGCCGTCTTCCGCGCGGCGGCGCCACCCCGTACCGTGCCTCGTACCCGATCCCCGTCCCGACCGGGCGGGGCCCACCCCCCACCAGGAGGCGGAACCGCCGTGGAACACTCCGGACCCGCGCCCAGCCGCCGCACCCTCCTCAGAGGCACCGCGCTCGCCGTCGTGCCCGCCGCGCTGCTCACCGGGCCCCCGGCCGCCGCCGCGAAGCCGGCCGCTGTCGACCACCCGGGCGCCGAGTGGGTGCCCGCGAGCACCTCCAACTACACGGTCGCGAACCGGCCCGCGCAGTACCCGGTCGAGTACGTGGTGATCCACGTGACGCAGGAGTACTTCGCGGACACCCTCGCCATCTTCCAGAACCCGGCGAAGCAGGTCACCGCGCACTACGTGGTGCGCTCGGCGGACGGCCACATCGCGCAGTGCGTGCGCGAGAAGGACGTCGCCTGGCATGCCGGGAACTGGGACTACAACACCCGCAGCATCGGCATCGAGCACGAGGGCTGGGTCGACAAGCCCCAGTACTTCACGAACGCGATGTTCGAGGCGTCGGCCGGGCTCACCGCCTCCGTGTGCGACCGCTACGGCATCCCGAAGGACAGGGAGCACATCCTGGGGCACGTCGAGGTGCCCGGCACCGACCACACCGACCCCGGCGCGCTGTGGGACTGGACGAAGTACATCCGGCTCGTCAACCTGGCCTGACGCGCGGCCCGCGGGCTCACAGCACCCGGTGCAGCCAGCCGTGCCGGTCCTCGGTCCTGCCGTACTGGAGGTCGAGGACCGTGCGGCGCAGGGCGAGCGTCGTCGGGCCCGGCGTGCCGTCGCCGACCGTGAAGGCGTGGCCCGCGCCCTTGAAGCCGGTGACGGGGGTGAGGACGGCGGCCGTCCCCGCGGCGAAGACCTCGGTCACGGTGCCGTCCTCGGCGCCCGCGCGCAACTCCGCGAGCGAGATGGCGCGTTCGACGGGCCGCAGGCCGAGTTCGGGGGCCAGGGCGAGGACGGTGTCGCGCGTGACGCCTTCGAGGATCGTGCCGAGCGCCGGGGTGAGGAGTTCGCCGTCGCGCGTCACGAGGCACAGGTTCATCGTGCCGGACTCCTCGATCGTGCCGCGGCCCGCGCTGTCGAGGTAGAGCACCTGCTCGCAGCCGTTCTCGCGCGCCTCGGTCTGCGCGGCGAGGCTCCCGGCGTAGTTGCCGCCGCACTTGGCGGCGCCCGTGCCGCCGATCGCCGCGCGCGAGTACGTCTCGGTGACCCACAGCGTGACCCCGGTGACGCCGGAGGGGAAGTACGGTCCGGCGGGGCTCGCGATGACGCGGAAGAGTGCCTCGGCGGAGGGGCGGACGCCGAGGAAGGACTCGGTGGCGATGAGGAAGGGGCGGAGGTAGAGACTCTGCTCGCCGGAGCCGGACGCGGAGGAATCGGGCGCGGAGGGATCGGACACGGAGGGGCCGGACGTGGAGGGATCTGGGCCCGGCGTCGCGGCCCCGCCGCCCGCGCCCCCGTCCGGCTCCGGCACCCACGCCGCGTCGGCCCGTACCAGCTCCTCCACGGCCCGTACGAAGGCGGCCTCGGGAAGCTCGGGGAGGGCGAGGCGGCGCGCGGAGCGGGCGAAGCGGCGCGCGTTGTCGCCCGGCCTGAAGAGCCACACGCCGCCGTCCGCGTGCCGGTACGCCTTGAGCCCCTCGAAGATCTCCTGTCCGTAGTGGAAGACGGCGGCGCCCGGGTGGAGCGTGAACGGCGCGAGCGGGCGGACGCCGCCGTCGTGCCAGCCGTGCTCCGCGTCCCACGCGGCGACGGCCATGTGGTCGGTGAACCAGCGGCCGAAGCCGGGGTCGGCGAGGATCGCGCGACGCTCGGCGCCGGGGACCGGGGCAGCGGTGCGGTCGAGGGGGAAGTCGAGGCTCATACGCTCTTCCTGACGGTCGGCTGCCCGGCATGCTAGCCCTCGTTCCCGCCCCCGCCGGAGAGGAGGCCGGGGCGGGGGCGCCGCGTCAGCCGAGGGCGCGCACGACGACCTGCGTGGCCTCGGCGAGGAGCTGGTCGTCGGCTTCCGCCGCGCGCTCGTCGCGGTAGCTGAGGAGGGTGAGGACGAGCGGGGCACGCCCCGGCGGGCGGATCACCGCGATGTCGTCGCGCGCGCCGTGGTAACTCCCCGTCCCCGTCTTGTCCTCGACCGTCCAGCCCTTCGGCACGCCCGCGCGGATCGTCGCGTCCCCGGTGGTGTTGGCCCGCAACCAGCCGGTCAGGCGCTCGCGTTCGGGCGCGGCGAGGACGTCGCCGAGGGTGTAGGCGCGCAGGTTCGCGGTGAGCTGGCGGGGCGTCGTCGTGTCGTGGGTCTCGCCGGGTGTCCAGCGGCTCAGGAGCGGTTCGACGCGTTCCATGCGCGTGACGCGGTCGCCCGTCGCCGTCCGGACGAGCGCGCCGAGCGCGCGGGGGCCGCCGAGGTCGGCGAGGAGGACGTTGGCGGCGGTGTTGTCGCTGTAGCGGATCGCGGCGTCGCACAGCGCCTCGCGGCTCAGCCCGGTGCCCGCGTGCTTCTCGGTGACGGGCGAGTTGGCGACGAGGTCCTTCTTGTCGTACCGCAGGACGTGGTCCATACCGGCGAGGCCGTGCTTCTTGAGCACGGCCCCGGCGAGGAGCGCCTTGAAGGTCGAGTTGTACGAGAAGCGGGTGTCGGCGTGCCAGGCGACCTCGCGCCCGCTGCCCAGGTCCACCGCGTGGACGCCGAGATGGGCCCCGTACCTGCGCTCCAGCGCGGTGAACTCGGCGGCCTCGTCGACGGTACGGGCCGCGGGTGAACCGCTCGACTGCCGTGCGGGGCCCGGCCGCGCGGGGGCCTCCTGGCCGGCGTCCGTCCCGCACGCGGTGAGCGGCAGCAGACAGAGCGCGGCGGCGACGAGCGCGGGGCGGATGCGGGCGGGGCGCATGGGGCGTACCTCCGGAGCGGCGTGGGGACCTGGGCGCGGGAGGGTGGTCCCGCCGCGCCATCCCATCACCCCGGGGGCTCGGTGACGACTCCGGCGCGGGTTCGCGCGCGTCGTACGCCTTTGCCCCCGTGACGTCGGCGGGGCGCCGCGCGTTCTCGGTACGGGGCCCGCACGGCGCCCCTCCCCCCTGTCCCCCAGCACGTCCGCGCCAGCGCGCGCGCCCGGAGTCGCCCGTATGACCGCGCCCCTCGCCTCCCCCGTCCCGCCGCTCGCGGCGCAGCGCACCGCCCGGCTGCCGTGGGCACCGGCCTCCCCGGCCCCCCTGCGGCCGGGCGCGGGCGAGCGGGTGTGCCTCCTCTCGGCGGACGGCGACGAACCGCCGGAGGGGTTCGCGGCGCTCGCGCTCACGCTCCGCTCGCCGGAGGCGGGTCCGGGCGCCGGGCCCTGGGACTGGATCGTCGTGCCGGAGCCCGCCACGGACGTGCCCTCCGCCACCTGGGCCGCCGCGCTGCGCCCGGGAGGGCGGCTGCTGACCCGGCAGCGGCTGCGGGGCCGCACGTACGAGCTGTGCTGGACGCGGCTCGCGGACGGCGCCCTGCGCGCGGACGAGGTACGGGCGCTGCCGGACCGCGAGCCGGTGCCGCTCGTCCCCGGCGAGCGCGCCGCGTGCACGGCGGACGACCTCGTGCGGCTCGTACGGGACGCGGAGCAGCCCGCCGTGGGCGGCGGGATCGCCGCCGGGCTCGCCCCGGGCGGGCAGGTGGTGTGGACGCGCGCGAGGGTGCGCGACACGGCCGGGCTCGACGCGCTCGCGCTGCGCCTCGCCGCGACCGACTCCCGCGCGTGCGCGCTGAGCCTCCTCGGTACGGCACCCGGACTGCTGGTGCCCGCCGGGCCCGCCACGACGCCCGCGCTCGCGACCGGCGACTCCCTCGCCTATCTCGTCGTCCGCCCCGCCGACGACGGTGGGGACGTGGCCTGGCAGGCGGGCGCGGCCTGGACGGGCCCCGGGGGCTCGCGGCTCGCCGCCGCGCTGGAGAAGGCGCTGAGCGAGGGGGCCTGCGACGCGGAGGTGAGCTGGTCGGCGCACGTGACGGGGGCGGGCAGACTCGTGGTGAGCGCGGAGAACCTGCGCGGCTACCTCGCGGAGCACGCGGCCCCGGCGGGCTGCGCCGACCTCCTGATCAGGGACGCGCACGGCCGCGTGCTGCTCGTCGAGCCCACGTACAAGGACGGCTGGGACCTGCCGGGCGGGATGCTGGAGGACGAGGAGCCCGCGCACGCGGCGGTGCGCGAGGTGCGCGAGGAACTGGGCATCGACGTGTTCGCCGGGCGGCTCCTCGTCGAGGACACCGTGCCGCGCGGGCGCTGGGGCCGTTCGATCGTCGCGCGGATCTACGCGGGGCACCCGCCGCACGAGGTGCGGACCGAGGCGTTGCGGCTCGACCCGGGCGAGATCGCGGCGGCCGAGTTCGTGGGCGAGGAGGAGGCGCTGCGGCGGGTCCCGGAGGAACTGGCGAAGCGGCTCGCCGCCGCCCTCGTCGCCGAGCGGGACGGGGAACTCGCCGAACTCCACGACGGCGTACCGCGCACGACCCCCGACGAGCGGCTCGCCGCGCAGGCGCGCGGGGCCCGTCTCGCCCTCGCCGAACGCCTCGGCGAGCGCGGCCTGCTCAGCGGTGAACGGCTGCGCGAGGCTTTCGTCGCGACGCCCGTCGAACTCCTGCTCCCGCAGGTCTACGCGCCCCGTCCAGGGCCGCGAGGCCACGACGGGATGCTCCAGCTCATCGACTGCCAGGTACCGCGCGAGCTGGGCGAGTGGCTGGGTCTGGTCCACGGCGAGGCACCGCTCGTCGTGCGGTACGGGGACGAGCGGCTCTGCGAGCGCCCCGCGGGGCGTGTCGTACCGGCCCACGGACCGCTGGGCCTCGCCGCCTCCCCGTACCTCGGGCTCGTCCTGCTCCAGCACCTGGGCGCGGAAGCGGGCGCGACGGTCCTGGAGTACGGGGCGGGGACGACGACCGCGCTCCTCTGCGCGCTCAGCGGGCGGGTCCAGGCCGTGGAACCCGATCCGCTGCTCGCCGCGGGGGCGCACGAAGGGCTCACGGCACTCGGGCTGCGCGCCGGGGTGACGTCCTGCCCGCCTCCCGATCTCCACTGGGACCGCGTGCTCGTCTCACGGCTCGCCGCGGGGCTGCCCGCCGGGGCTCCCGACCGGCTCTCGCCCGGCGGGGTGCTCGTCGCCGCGCTGCTCGCGCCCGGCACGGCGTGGCCCGCGGTGGCGGTGCTGCGGCGCCCGCGAGACGGGGGCGACTGCGCGGGCACTTTGCTGCCGCTCCCCCGGACCGCCGTGCCCGGCCCCCGCGGCACCGCTCCCGGTCTGCGGCTCGCCGCCGCGCACCTGCTGCGCGAGGGCGGCGGCGCGGCGGGCCTGCGGGCCCTGCGGGATACGTGGGAGGCGGCGGGCGGCCCGGACACGTATGCCCTGCGGGCGACGGCGGAGGGACAGCTGACGGTGGGTGAGCCGGGGAGCGCGCTGAGCTGGGAGGTACCGCCCACGACGGGGTGAGGGCGTACGGTACGGGGCAGGGACGGGCCGAGCGGGGCGCACCCGGGCCGGGCTCTTCGCCGGGGCCGGGGCGGGACCGCCCGGCGGCGTGACGTCGGCCTGCCCGTCCCGCGCCACGCCGTACCCCGCGTCCCTCGCCCCCCGCCCCGCCGTATCCCGCGCCGCCTCCCGCACCCCGCCGCGCTCCGAGCGGCCCCGCACCCCACGCCCCCCTCGCCCCCCGTCCTTCCCCGCCCTCTCCCGCACGCGCCAATCCCCCGCCGCGCGGCCTGCGTTCCCCGCGCGGTCCCGCGCGCCCCCGCGCGTCCGTGCGCCGGGTGTGGTGCGGCCTGCTCCGGGTAGCGCGCGGGGGAAGGCATGGAGCGGGGGCCGGGTGGACAGCATGACGGCATGACTCATGGCGTTATGACAATCATGTCGGAGAAGGTGGCGCGGGCGGTGCCCGGTGCGGAGGGCCCGCCGGCGTGGCCCTCGCGGGGCACCGGGTCCGGAAGGTGAGGGCGCCCGCCTTGCCCTCCCCCCTGCTCCTGACGCCGAGGCTGGAGCCGCGCCTCGGCGCGCTGCTCCGCGCGCCCGAGGTCCTGTACCCGCTCGTCGAAGGGCTCGGCAGTCCGCTCAACGTCGTGCTGCCGCAGCAGGTCGTCGAGAACGTGCGGCGCTTCGAGGCGGCGCGCGACCGCCACCACCTGCGCGGCACGGTGTACTTCGCGCACAAGGCGAACCGTTCCAGCGCCCTGGTCCGCGCGCTCGCCACGAGCGGCGCCGGGCTCGACGTGGCCTCGCTGGAGGAGCTGCGGCACGGCCTCGGCAGCGGTTTCACGCCGGACAGGATCGGTGCCACGGGCCCGAAGGAGCCCGAGTTCCTGTGGCTCGCGGCGCGCACCGGGGTGACGGTGACCGTCGAGGACCAGGGCGAGCTGGAACGGCTCGCCGTCCTCGTCGCGCGGTACGAACTTCCGCGCGTGAAAGTGCAGTTACGGCTCTCCGGCTTCCCCTCGCAGGGGGTGCGGCAGCTGAGCCGCCCCAGCCGTTTCGGGACGCCGTTCGCGGGACTGCCCGCGCTGCTCGACGCGGTGGAGCGGGTGCGCGAGCGGGTGGAGGTCGTCGGGGTCGCGTACCACATCGACACGACGGGCCTGCCGGAGAAGGCGCTCGCGCTCGACGGCTGTCTGCGCGCGCTCGATCTCTGCCTGGAGCGGGGGCTGCGCCCGGCGACGGTGGACATCGGCGGCGGCTTCGGCGTGAGCCACCTCGCCGACGCGCGCGAGTGGGAGGCGTACACGACCGAGCTGACGCTCGCGGCGCTCGGCCGCCGCCCGCCGCTGACCTGGCGCGGGCACGGCTACGGGCTCGCCAACGAGGGCGGCACGTTGCGCGGTTCCCTCGACCTCTACCCCGGGCACCGCCCGCTCGCCGGGGCCGAGTACCTGGACGCCCTGCTGCGCCAGGACTCCCCCGCCTTCGGCCGCCCTCTCGGCGAGCTGCTGCTCGACGGGCTGTACGACCTCGCGGTGGAGCCGGGCCGCGCGCTCATGGACCAGTGCGGGGCCACGCTCGCCCGCGTCGTCGACGTGCGCACGGGGCCGGACGGGATCGCGCAGGTGCGGCTCGCGATGAACGCGGACGACTGCGCCCTGGAGGAGCACGGCATCCTCGTCGACCCGCTGCTCCTGCCCCGCCCCGGGGGCGCCCCCGTGCCCGATCCGGGCCCGGGTGCGGCGACCGGCGTGTACCTGCACGGGAACCTGTGCCTGGAGTCGGACCTGATCACCCGCAGGCTCGTCCAGCTCCCGAGGCTCCCGGCCCCCGGCGAACTGCTCGCCTTCGCCAACACCGCCGGGTACGCGATGGACTTCAGCGCCCAGAACGCCGAACGCCGCCCGCCCGCGCGGAAGGTGGCGCTGGAGCGGACGCCGGGCGGCGGCTGGCGCTGGACGCTGGACGAGCAGTGGTGGCCGACGGCGACGGAGTCGGACACGGGGGCTCCGCTCCCTTCCACCACCCCCACGAGCACTCCGGCCGCCCACCCGGGCGGCACACCGGGCACGACGGCAGGGGCGCGGGGCGTCCCGCCGCTGCCCGGCACGACCAAGGGACGGGTATGAAGTACGACAGCATCCTCGACACCATCGGGCAGACCCCCCTCGTACGGATCGACCCGGCGGTGCACGGACTGCGCTCCACCGAGCTGTACGCGAAGCTGGAGTTCTTCAATCCCTTCGGCTCCGTGAAGGACCGCGCGGCCTGGGGCATGGCGCGCCCCGCCCTCGCCGACGCCGCCGAGCGGGGCGCCGAGGTCGTCGAGCTGTCCAGCGGGAACACGGCGAAGGCGCTCGCCGTCATCGCCTCGATGCACGGACTCGGTTTCCGCAGCGTCACCAACCGCATGAAGATCCCCGAGGTGAAGGAGCTGCTGCTCCTGCTCGGGGCCGAGATCGAGGAGCTGCCGGGACAGAGCGAGTGCCTGGACCCGACGGACACGGAGGACCCGCTCACCCGCTTCCACCGCGAACTGAGCGCCCCCGGCGGCTCGTTCCTCCACACCGACCAGTACTTCAACCCGGCGAACGCGCGGGCGCACGAGGAGGGCACGGGGCCCGAGATCATCGCGGACCTCGGCGGCCGGGCACCCGACTGGTTCGTCGCGGGGGTCGGCACGGCGGGCTCGTCCTCCGGGGTCGCGCGGGCCCTGCGGGCCGCCGACGGGGACGTGCGGGTGCTCGGGCTCGTCGCGGAGAAGTCGGACTTCGTGCCGGGGATCAGGAACCTCGACGAGGTGCAGGAGGTCGGGCTCTTCGACCCGGCGACGTACGACCTCATCGAGGCGGTCGGCTCGCTCGACGCGATCGACGGGATGGTCGAGCTGATCCGGCGCTGCGGCATCCTCGCGGGCCCGACGGGCGGCGCGGCCTACCACGGAGCGGTACGGCGGCTGCGCGAGGTCGAGGCGAGCGAGCCGGAGCGGCGGCGCACGGCGGTCTTCGTGGTGTGCGACCGCGTCGAGAGCTATCTCAGCTACGTACGGGCCCGGCGCCCCGAACTCCTCGGCGCCACGGCCTCCCTGGCCACGCGCACGGCCGCCTCGGTCGGTGAGGAGGAGCGGGCGGGGGTGAACCGGATGCCGGTCGCCGAGGCGCAGAAGTGGCTCCTGCACGAGCAGCCGCTCGTGGTGGACCTGCGCGGGCCGCACGCGTACGCGGCGCAGCACATCGAGGGCTCGGTGAACATCGCGGACGAGCTCTTCGCCGAACTCCTGCGCGGCGGGCTGCCGTTCAGCAAGAGCCGCCCGGTGCTCCTCGCCTGTCCCGTCGGCGAGAAGTCGGTGGGGTACGCGGCGGTGCTGACCCGGATGGGGCACCCGGACGTGCGCAGCCTCGACGGCGGGGTCATCGCGTGGCGCGACGCGGGCGCGCCGCTGGTGCGGGAGTGAGGGGGCGGTCATGACCGAGGACAACGACCGCTGGGAGGAACTGGCAGCCTGGCAGCGGGAGATACGTGCCGAGTTCCCGATCCTCGCGGCGGAGCCGCACCTGGCGTACCTCGACAGCGCGGCGACCGCGCAGAAGCCGCGCGCGGTGCTCGACGCCGTCACGGCGTACCTCACCACGAGCAACGCCAACGCGGCGCGCGGCACGTACCCGTGGGCCAATCGCACGACGCGGATGATCGAGGAGGTCCGCGAGCGGGTGAAGTCCTTCCTGGGCGATCCCGAACCGGCGCGCTCGCGCGTGCACTTCACGAGCGGGACGAGCGAGGGGCTGCGGACGATCGCGCGGGACTGGCTGCCCGGGTACCTGCGCGACGGGGACGAGATCGTGGTGCCGTTCGCGGACCACGAGGCGAACACCTCGCCGTGGCTGGAGGCGCGCGACCTGCTCGCGGCGCGCGGGGTGCGGATCACGGTGCACGAGATGCCGGTGCAGAGCGGCTCGGGCGACTACGACCTGACGGCGCTCGCCGCGCTGCTCACCCCGCGCACGCGGTTCCTCGCGCTGACCCACGTCCACCACGTCTACGGCGCGGACATGAACGTGCACCGGGTGCGCGAGCTGGCCGGGGACGACGTGGTGCTGTGTCTCGACGCGGCGCAGAGCGTGGGGCACCTGCCGATCTCGCTGGCCGCGCTCGACGTGGACTTCCTCGTCTTCTCGGGGCACAAGGCGCTCGCGCTGCCGGGCACGGGCGCGGTGTGGTCGCGGGAGGTGCGCGGGGCACCGCTGGTGCCGGGCGGCTGGGACGGGACGCCGAACACGGCGGGGATCGCGAGTCTCGGCGCGGCGCTCGCGTGGCTGGAGGGCGCCGGTCTCGACCGGATCGAGCGCTGGACGCGGGGGCTGGCGGAGCGGCTCACCGACGGGCTGAGCGCGCTGCCCGCGTACGAGGTGCTCGGCTGCCCGCTGAGTCTCGCGCGGGGGACGCGCGTGCAGCAGCGGCAGAGCATCGTCACGTTCCGCCATCGGGACATCGAGTCGGTCGATCTCGGATTCATCCTGTTCAGTGAAGGATTCATGGTCAGGGCTGACGGCCTGTGTCAGGCGAGTGGTGGGGAAAAGCGCAGCTCAGTGCGGGTCAGTCTGCACGTGTACAACACCTTTGAGGAGATCGATCGGCTCCTGGTGACGCTGCGCGGCTTGACGTCGAGCTGATGGGAACCATTTTCACCTGTAGATTCGGGGGCCTCAACAGGAACAGACGGTAAGGGTGGTGCGGCATGGGGCTCTCTCTGCCCACGGCCGAGCGGTGGGTGGACCGCTGGGAACGGCAGCAGCAGCGGTACGCGGTCGACCGCGAGGAACGCTTCACGGTCGTCACGGACGTCGTGGAGCACGTGACGGAGGGCCAGGCGCGCCCCTACGTGGTCGATCTGGGCTGCGGTCCGGGCTCGCTGCCCGCCCGGCTCGGCGCGCGCCTGCCGCACGCCCGGATCGTGGCGGTGGACATGGACCCCCTGCTGCTGGAACTCGCCCGCACCCGCCACCCCCGCGCGGCGCGGTACGTCCAGGCGGTCATCGGCGAGGAGGGGTGGATCGGGCGGCTCGGACTGAGCGGCCCGGTGGACGCCGTGGTGTCCACGACGGCGCTGCACTACCTGCCGGAGGAGGACCTGCGGCGCGCCTACGCGGACCTGACGCGGGTGCTGCGCCCCGGCGGCGTGCTGGTCAACGCCGACCATCTCGGCTGCGGTTCCGCCGCACTCGCCGGGATCGCCGAGCACGTGGGCGCGCGGCGGGCCCGGCGGGCGGGGGCGCTGGACAGCGAGGACTGGGAGAGCTGGTGGGCGGCGGCGGCCGACGATCCCGAGCTGGGCGAGCTGTGCGCGCGTCGCGAGCCGAGCCGGTTCGGCGGGACGAGCGGGCTGAGCCTCGGCACGCACGTCGAGCTGCTGCGCGCGGCGGGGTTCGCGCACGCGGGCCCCGTGTGGCAGGTGGGGACAAGTCATGTGCTGGTGGCGGTGCTTCCGGAAAGCCCGGGAAATAGCGCGCCGCACGCGGGCGCGGGAGCCAGGGAATTCTGCACTCTGCACAATGCAGAATGACGGAGCCTCACTGTTTTACACAGAGTCGCATCGCACAGGGCGTGCGCTTTCAAGATCAAGGGCGCGTTTTCTGCGTTCCACGGGAATCGGGCAGTGGCGGAATACAGGCATCCGCTCCCCGACTTCCGCACAGCCGGGAACATCACACCTGGTCAGCGAAGTGCCGCCGACCGGTTTTCGCGGCTCTCCGCCTCATTCGCGCCACTCGGCAATTGCCGTGCAAATGTGGCGGGAATTGAGCGGAATGAGGACGGTGGGAGGCGGAATAATCACAGACGGCGAGGGAATCGAGGCTGCCGACGCGGAGGACTGCCTGCTGTGCACGAAGAGTTCGTGTGTCATCTCACCGCTTATGGCATGAGCGCGGGGGCCAGGGTCGGGGTTCCGCTCGGCACCTACCGCGCCCCTTCGCTGCCGCTCGCCGTGAACTGGCTGCGCGAGCGCGCCGAATGGCTGTCGCGGATGCTCGACCCCGGACCCGACGCGCCCTGGCTGCCCCCGGGCACGCTCGTGGAGTCCGCCGAGCGGGCGTGGGCGGTGCCCGAGACGGTCCGCGCGTGGAGCAACGACATCAACGGCCACCTCAGGCTCGCGGAGAAACTCCTCGCGGGCGATCTCGTCGAGGTGCGCTGGCACGACGAGGCGACCGAGTACGAACTGCTCGCCGAGTCGGTCGACGCGGCCCGCATGCGGCGCGTGGACGTGTCCACGCCGCAGGCCGCCGGACACCCCGACGTGGACGACGACGGCACCCTCGCCCTACCCGTCGTGCGCGCCGAGATCGCCGAGGCCGCCACGCTGCGCTTCGCGGCCGTCGAGATCGAGGCCCGCAGCCGGGGCGCGAACTCGTACTTCGGCTTACGCGTGCCGGCTCCCGCGACGCCGGAGGAGCCGCGCCCCCGCCCCCGCGCCGCCCGGCTGCGGGAGCGGCTCGGCAGGCGGCGCGGCTGAGCACGGCGGGACGGCCGGCAGACAGGCGCCGTGCGGGCCGGGCAGCGGGGCCAAGGCGGAAGCACCCTGTGGGGCGGGGCACGCGCGCACCGCGCGGACCCGGCACGACCATCCGGCCGCCCGCACCCCCGGCCTAGGGAAGCACGCAGATCCGGCCCGTCGAGCGGCCCTCCGCCACGCGCCGCACCGCCGAGGCCGCGCCCTCCAGCGGGACGCGCTCCGAGACGAGGGGTTTGATGGTGCCCTCGGCCGCGAGGCGGGTCAGCTCGCGGTGGCACTCGGCGATCGTCCGCGGCGCGTACTTCGCGTACAGCCCCCAGTGCAGGCCGAGGATCGCGTAGTTCTTCACCATCGCGTGGTTGAGCGCGGGCGCGGGAATGGTGCCGCTCGTGAAGCCGACGACGACGATGCGGCCCTCGAAGGCGACGCACTTGGCGGACTTGGCGTACGAGTCGCCGCCCACCGGGTCGTAGACGACGTCGGCGCCCCGGCCGCCCGTGAACTCCTTGACCGAGGCGACGATGTCGTCCGCGTGCCGGTCGAGCACGAGGTCGCAGCCGAGCGCGCGGGCCACCCGGGCCTTCTCGGGGCCGCCGACGACACCGATGACACGCGCCCCCGCCGCCTTGCCGAGCTGGACGGCCGCGCTGCCGACGCCACCCGCCGCCGCGTGCACGAGCAGCGTCTCGCCGGCCGCGATACGGGCCCTGCGGTGGAGCCCGAACCAGCCGGTCTGGTAGCCGATGTGCAGCGCCGCCGCCTCGGCGTCGTCGAGGGCGTCGGGCGCGGGCAGGCTCGCCGCCTCCTCCAGGAGCGCGTACTCGGCGAAGCCGCCGTGCGGCAGGACCGGGGTGCCGATGAGGCGGCGCCCGTCCCCGGTGCGCCCGCACAGCTCGACGCCCGGCGTGAAGGGCAGCGGCGGCCTGATCTGGTACTGGCCCCGGCACAGCAGCGCGTCGGGGAAGTTGACGTTCGCCGCGAGCACCTCGACGAGGAGCTGCCCCGGGCCCGGCTCGGGCCTCTCGGTCTCGGCGAGCCTCATCACCCGCTCGGGTTCGCCGGTCTCCGCCACCTGCCATGCCCGCATGGCTCGCTCCCGCCTGTTCGCGCCTCGGCCGCCCGGCCGGCACCGCGCTTGCGCGCCCCTTGCCGCCGGACCACCCGTGGAGCGGCATACTAAGCGGTCGGTAAGGGTGAACGGAAGACCGGCCGCACGCGCCCGCCGGGCAGGAGTCCCCACCCGGCGCGGGTCACCGCCGCCGGTCCGGCCTCAGTCCGTCTTCTTCCGCTTCGGCCGCGCCCGCACGTGCATCCGCTCCCCCTGCGGCCCGAAGAGCACGAGGAGTTCGACGGGGCCTTCGTCGAGCAGCCCGAACCAGTGCGGGACGCGCGTGTCGAACTCAGCGGCCTCGCCCGGTTCGAGGACGAGGTCGTGCTCGCCGAGGACGACACGCAGCCTGCCGTGCAGGACGTACATCCACTCGTAGCCCTCGTGCGTGCGCGGCTCGGGATCGCGCGAGCCGCCCTCGATGACCATCCGGTACGCCTGCACGCCGCCGGGATGGCGGCTGAGCGGGTACATGCGGCGGTGGTGCCGCACGATCGGCTCGGCGCGCACGCGGGGGTCGGCGACCGGGCGGGTGCCGACGAGTTCGTCGAGCGCGACCCGGTGGGCGCGGGCGAGCGGGAGGAGCAGTTCGAGGGTCGGGCGGCGCAGCCCGGATTCGAGGCGCGAGAGCGTGGAGACGGAGATGCCCGTGCTCGTGGAGAGCGCCGCGAGGGTCATGCCGCGCTCCTTGCGCAGCCCGCGCAGCCGCTCGCCCACCCCGGCGAGGATCTGCTCGGACGCCTCGTCACCGGCCCCGGCGAGAGCTTCGGCGGCGGACCCGGCATCCTCCGGGCCTCCCGCTCCCGCCCGCCCCGTGCTCACGCGTCCCCGCGCACGAGCGCGAGCAGCCGGTCGAGCACCGGGCCCTGCCGCAGCCCGTCGTGCTCGAACTCGTCGGTGACCCAGGTACGCAGGCCCTTGATGGCGTGCGCGGTGCGCAGCGAGTGCGCGGTGTCGACGTACATGTCGTCGTGGTAGACGGCGGCGGCGACGGGGACCTCGTTGCGGGCGAGCCGTCCCGCGTCGTAGAGCGGGGTCCAGTCGGTGCGCTGCGCGAGCAGTTCGGCGGCCTCGCGCAGCGGCGAGAGCGAGGGGTCGCACGTGAAGGCCCAGGGGTGCACGGACTCGCCCGTGAAGAGGACGGGGGCGTCGCTCGCGAGCGCGCGCTCGGCGTCGAACTGCGGGAACTCGGTGCGCACGCGCTCGGCGGCCCAGCCCGTGGGGCGGTGGTCCTGCGCGTAGATCGACTCGTGCAGGACCGCGTAGAGCGGGTGGGCCGCGTAGGAGAGGGCGGCCTGCGCGGCCTCCTGGAAGGCGTCGGAGAGCTGGAGGCCGGTGGGAGTGCGCGCGAAGGCGTTCTCCAGGAGGTAGTGCAGGGTGTGGCTGCCCGAGCCGCCGCCGAGCGCGATGCCGAGCGACTGGAAGGCCTCGACGGTGAGCCGGTAGCCGCCGTTGAGCACGGGGCGGTGCTCGGCGAGGTGCTCGGCGACGCGGCGCACGCGGTCGACGTCCTGCGGGTAGCGGGCGTAGTGCGCGGCGACCTTGCGCTCGATGCGGGGATAGGCGGCGCGGTAGACGTCGTCGGCGTGGGCGTCGAGCGAGGGCAGTCCGCCCGTGATGATCGCGGCGCTCAGGCCCTCGGGGGCGCTGGAGAGGTAGCGCGTGACGCAGAAGCCGCCGAAGCTCTGGCCGAGGACGGTCCAGGGGGCGCCGCCCGTGAGGTTCTGCCGGATCAGTTCGGCGTCCTTGACGATGGAGTCGGCGCGGAAGCGGGCGAGGTAGTCGGCCTGCTCGCGCGGGCCGCCGCGCAGCGGGAGCGTCTGGCGGTTGGCCGGGGTGGAGCGTCCCGTGCCGCGCTGGTCCATGAGGAGGACGCGGTAGTCCTCGAGGGCGCGCCCGAGCCACGCCTCGCGGCCCACGAAGCGGCGCGCCGCGTTGCCGGGGCCGCCCTCCAGGTAGAGGAGCCAGGGCCGCTCGCCGCCGCCCTGCTCGGTCGAGACCACTTCCCGGCCGAAGACCTCGATCTGCTCCCCGTCGGGTCGCTCGTGGTCGAGCGGGACGGTGAACATGCGGTCCGTGAGGACGACGCCGGGCTGGCGGTACGTGGCGGCCATGGTGCTCCTGCCGGGGTGGGTGGTGCCTTGTCGCACCCAGTTGAGCACACGGCCCGGGGGACCTGCGCCCCGGCTCGGCCCGCGCGGCGGGGCGGGAGAGCGCGCGTCCACGGGGTGGCCGCACGGCATTCGCCGGCCCGTCGGGCCACGGTTGCTGGTCCGCGTCCCCGGATGGGCGAGCCGCGCCCGCGCGGAGGAGGGACGGTCGGCTCGCACCGAGGATGGGGGCGCCCTGCTCACGCCCTCCGCCCCTGAGGCGTGCGAGCCGGGCGAGCCGGAGGCGGCCCGGGGCGCGGTGCGCGGCCGCCCACGCCGCTGAGCCGGGTGGCTGCCGGGATGCGCATGGTCCGCGTCGCGGAGATCCTGGCCAGTACACGAGAGGAGCCGCTGGGATGAGCACCCTTCAGCCCGCCCCGAGCGAACCGGGAGGCACCTTCCCCGGCATGCCGCCACGCGTACGGCTCCACCCACCCGGGCCCCGGCCGCGCGACGCCCGGCCGGGTGCGGCGGCGGGCCACGCGCGTGCCCGCACGGGCATGGCACGGCAGCGGGTCGAGGGGGTGCACGGGCCGCGCCGCCCACATGTCGTACGGCTCGGTGAGGCGTGAGCGCCACGGCCGCGCGGCCCCGTCCGATGATCCGCTTCGAGGGCGTCGGCAAGCGGTACGCGGACGGCACCGTCGCGGTGCACGACCTCTCGCTGGACGTCGCCGAGGGGCAGCTCGTCACCCTGGTCGGGCCTTCGGGCTGCGGCAAGACGACGACCATGATGATGGTCAACCGGCTCGTCGAGCCGACCTCGGGGCGCATCGAGGTGGACGGCGAGGACATCGCGCACGTCGACCCGGTCGCGCTCCGTCGCCGCATCGGCTACGTCATCCAGCAGGTCGGTCTCTTCCCGCACCGCACGGTGCTCGACAACACGGCGACGGTGCTCTCGCTGCTCGGCACGAAGCGCGGCCGGGCCAGGGAACGCGCGCGGGAGCTGCTGGACCTCGTGGGGCTCGACCCGGAGACGTTCGGCCCGCGCTACCCGCACCAGCTCTCCGGCGGGCAGCGGCAGCGTGTCGGGGTCGCGCGGGCGCTCGCGGCCGATCCGCCCGTGCTGCTCATGGACGAGCCCTTCGGCGCGGTGGACCCGGTGGTGCGCGAGCGGCTGCAGAACCAGTTCGTCGACCTCCAGCGGCGGCTGCGCAAGACGGTGCTGTTCGTGACGCACGACATCGAGGAGGCGGTGCGGCTCGGGGATCGCATGGCGGTGTACGGGCCCGGCCGGATCGAGCAGTTCGACACGCCGCAGACGGTCCTCGGGCGCCCCGCGACCCCGTACGTCGCGGAGTTCGTCGGCACGGACCGGGGCCTGAAGCGGCTCTCGGTGACCGAGATCAGGCCCGAGGACCTGGAGGAGCCGCCGCTCGTACGGCGGTCCGAGCCGGCCGCGCGCGCGGCGGAGCGGCTGCGCGCCGAGGGGGCGCGCTGGGCGGTCGTGCTCGACGAGGCGGGCGAGTTGCACGGCTGGGTGGGCGTGGACGAGGTGGGTGGCGGCGGGGACCGGGCCGTGGGCGAGCTGGCGCACCGGATGAACGCGTGGGTCCCGGTGGGCGCCCCGCTCAAGCAGGCGTTCGGGGAGATGCTCCAGCACGACGCGGGCTGGGTCGCGGTCCTCGACGGCGCGCGCTTCCTGGGCGTCCTGACGCCGGGCAAGCTCCACGAGGCGCTGCGGCGCTCGGTGGACGCGGACGCGCGCGGGGTGCGGCGCGGGGACGTGGACTTCGAGTCGGTGGCGGACGCCTGAGGGACGGTACGGGGGCGGTACGGGCGGTACGCGGGCCGCGCGCCGCCCGCCGGGAGGACGGCGGGCCGCGCGCCGCCCGCCGGGAGGACGCCCGTCCCCGTACCGACGCCCGCACCCCTTGAGCCGTCAGGCGCTCGGGACCGCGTGGGCGCTCGGGGCGGCGAGGACGAAGTCCTGGCGGGTGACGCGGCCCTCGCGGGGCAGGACGCGGCTCGCCGCCGGGCGGTGGCCCTTGGCGAGGGCGAGGACGCTGACCCAGTCCTCGGGCAGACCGGCCGCGCCCCAGCGTCCCTCTTCGTCGGTGACGGTCTTGAGGAGCTGGTGGCCGTCGTGGCCGAGGACGGTGATGAAGACGCCGGGCACGGGGCGGCCGTCGTCGTAGAAGACCTCGCCGCCGAGCACCGCCGTGCGCTCCCCGAAGGGGTCGTGCGCGCCCGGTGTGACGGCGTGCGGCACCGGGGCCTCCAGGGCCGGGTCCTCGACGGGCTCCTCGGGCACCGCCGCCCCGGCCCGCTCGTGCTCCTTGCGCCGGGCGAGCACGGCCCCGACCGCGACGAGCAGCAGACCGAGGAGGAGCCACGCGCACAGCACGAGCGTCGGGCGCAGGACGCCCTTGCCGTCGAAGGAGAAGATGCCGTGCAGCGCCTCGATGACGTTGCCGAGCGGGAAGACGGGGTGCAGGGCGCGGAAGAAGGCCGGGACCATCTGGTAGGGGATGGCGCCGCCGCTCGACGGGATCGAGAGCAGGACGAAGAGGGTGATGGCGACGCCGGGGATGAACTGCTTCACGAAGGGGACGAGGCCGTAGGTGACCCAGGCGACCGCCTGCGAGAGCAGGAAGAGGTAGAGGATGCCGAGCGGTTCGTCCGGGACGATGTCGAGGCCGCGCCCGATGGCGTAGGCGACGAGGCTCATGAAGGCGGACAGGCAGGCGAGGGTGAGCAGCTTTCCGCGCCGGGTGAGGTGGGCGCGGATGAGCATCATGACGGAGATGTAGGCGGAGATGTTGAGGGACATCGTGAGGTAGAAGAGGCCGGTGCCGCTCGTGTCGCCGGGAGCGGTGGGGACGAGTTCGACCGTGGTGAGCTGTCCGCCGCCGCGTTCGACGGCGGTGCGGAAGGCGGTCGTGACGGCCTGTTCGAGCAGGGCGCCCTCGGCCTTGGCGAGGTAGAGCGTGGGGCGGCGGGCGTCGGCGGCGAAGGCGGCCTCGGTGTCGCGGTCGAGGACCTTGCGGCGCGCGTCGGCGGGCGAGCGGGCGGTGACGACGTCGAAGGCGCCGGGTGACGCCTTGTCGAATCCCGCACGGATCTCGCGCGCCGCCTGCGGGCCCGAGACGGCCACGCGCACGTCGTGCGGCGTCGGATTGTGGAAGGGCAGCGCGTAGCAGAGCAGGAAGCCGAAGAAGAACAGGAGCGGGAACCACAGGCCGCCCGCGAGGGTGCGGGCGAGGTCGGCGAGCGCGGCGCCCCGGCCTCGCGGCTCGGGGGTCTCCTCGGTCATCGGACTGCCTTCCTGACGGGTTCAGAGCAGGTGGTGGCGGTCGAGGTAGTCGCGGGCGACGTCCTCGGGGAGGCGGCGCCAGCTGTCGACGCGGCGGTTGAGGTCGGCGAGGTCGGCGGTGGTGAGGACCTTGTTGAGGCGGTCGAGCGCGGCGGCGACGCGACGCGAACCGGCCCGGGAGCGGTTGACGACGGGGACGAGGTAGTCGGCGTTCTGGAGCTTCTTGTCGTCGCGGAGCAGGACGAGCCCGAACTCGTCGAGCGTCGCGTCGGTCGTGGTCGTGGCGACGAGCTGATCGCGGCCGTCCTGCACTGCCTTCTTCGCCTGCGTCGTGCCGAGGCCCTTGGGGTCGATCGCGGTGAGGTCGATGCCGTACGTCTTCTTCAGGCCGGGGGCGCAGTAGGGGCGGGTCGCGCACTCGTCGCCCGCCGCGATGCGGACGGGGAGCTTCGCGCGGCCGAGGTCGGAGAGGGTGCGCAGCTTGTGCTCGCGCGCGTAGGCGCGGGTGACGGCGTACGCGTTCTGGTCGACGGCCCTGCCGGGGTCGAGGACGTCGAGGCCGCGCGCGGCGGCGAGGGCGCGCAGGCGGCGCATGGTGCGGTCGAGGTCGGGCGAGCCGACCGGTTCCGCGTCGGCGCCGTTCTTCTTGGCGTTCAGCCAGTCGGCGAAGGTGGCGGCGTACTCGGGGACGACGTCGATCTGCCCGGATTCGAGCGCGGGCTCGTACAGCTCGCGGTTGGAGACGGTGATCAGCCGGGTGTGGTAGCCGGCCTTGTCGAGGAGCAGCTTGTACATGTGGGCGAGCAGGTCGCTCTCGGTGAAACCGGCCGAGCCGATGGTGAGCTGCTTGCTGTCGCCCGGGGGCGCGGTGACCTCGTTCCGGTTCTCCAGGGACGGGCCCGTGGAGCAGGCGGTGAGGAGGAGTGCCGCGGTGAGCAGCGCGGCGGCGCCACGGGTACGGGGCAGGGCGGCGCTCGGGGTACGGGTCACCGGGCGCCCTCCTGTTCCCGTACCGGCAGCCACCGCTCGCCCAGCGCGAAGGCGCCCTCGACGAGGAGCGCGAAGACGGCGACGAGCACGGCGCCCGCGACGACCTGCGGGGTCGACGCGAGGTTGAACCCGGCGGTGATGATGCGGCCGAGGCCGCCGCCGCCCGCGAGCGCGGCGATCGTGGCCGTCGCGACGAGCTGGACGGCGGCGATGCGGACGCCGGTGAGGACGAGCGGGGCCGCGAGCGGCAGTTCGACGCGCCACAGGAGCTGCCGGCCGGTCATGCCCATGCCGCGCGCGGCGCGGACCACTTCCCGGTCCACGCCCCGCATCCCGACGTAGGCGTTGGTGAGCAGCGGTGGCACGGCGAAGAGGACGAGCGCGATGACGGTGGGGCCCTCGCTGAGCTTGCCGACCGGGGTGAGCAGGAGGAGGACGAGGACGGCGAAGGTGGGGACGGCGCGGCCGATGTTCGCGAGGTTGACGGCGAGGGCGCCGCCGCGCCCGATGTGGCCGAGGACGAGGGCGACGGGGAGCGCGACGAGGCAGCTGATGAGCAGGCAGACGAGGGTGAGCAGGACGTGTTCGAGCAGGCGGTGCGTGATGCCGTTCTCGCCCGACCAGTGGGCGGGGTCGCTCAGCCAGTCCCAGGTGTCGCCGAGTACGTTCACGCGCGGGTCCACGGGGTGAGGAGGCGGCCGACGAGGAGCAGGAGCAGGTCGGCGGCGATCGCGAGGAGGACGCACAGGACCGAGGCGGTGAGCACCTGGGCCTTGAAGTAGGTGTTCATGCCCTGGTAGATGAGGTTGCCGAGGCCGCCGAAGCCGACGATGGCGCCCACGGTGACGAGCGAGACGGCCGAGACCATCGCGATGCGCAAACCCGCGAAGGCGGCGGGCAGCGCGAGGGGCAGTTCGACCGCGAGGAGCAGCCGCAGCGGCCCGTACCCCATGCCGCGCGCCGCCTGCCGTGTCTCCTCGGGCACGGCGCGCAGCCCGGCGAGGAGATTGCGGACGAGGAGCGTGAGCGAGTAGAGGACGAGCCCGGCGACGACGAGGGTCGCCGAGAGCCCGTACACCGGCAGGAGCAGCGAGAACATCGCGAGCGAGGGGATCGTGTAGAGCACCGTCGTGAGCGCGAGCACGGGTCCGGCCGCCCAGCGCAGGCGGCGCGCGAGGACGGCGAGCGGGACGGCGATGACGAGGGCGATACCGACGGCGGCGGCGGTCAGCTCGATGTGCTGCGCGACGGCGTCGAGCAGGACGTGCCGCCGGGTGGTCAGGTACGTGCCGCAGATCCACTCGTTGCGGGCGAGGCAGTCGTCGGGGGTGGCGGGGGTGGCACTCACCTCCCCATTCCAGCGGTGGCGCGGGGTGCGGGCACGTTCGGGCGGACCGTCCGGGTGGCGTGCGCGGGCGACCATTAGGTTGGGCGGCATGAGCAATCTGGACACCCACCCCGTGCCGAAGCCGTGCGGAGGCCGCGAGGACGTCCTCGCGGCACCCGTGCGCGAGCTGCTGAGCCCCCGTCGGGTCCCGCTCGGCGAGTCGACGGAGGTACGGCGGCTGCTGCCGAACCTCGGCCGCCGCATGATCGGCGCCTGGGCCTTTGTCGACCACTACGGGCCCGACGACATCGCGGACGAGCCGGGGATGCAGGTGCCGCCGCACCCGCACATGGGCCTCCAGACGGTGAGCTGGCTGCACGAGGGCGAGGTGCTGCACCGCGATTCGCTCGGCTCGCTCCAGACGATCAGGCCGCGCGAGCTGGGCCTCATGACCTCGGGCGGCGCGATCTCGCACTCCGAGGAGAGCCCCCGCCCGCACGCCCGCCACCTGCACGGCGCCCAGCTCTGGGTCGCGCTGCCCGACGAGGCGCGCCACGTGGCCGCGCACTTCGAGCACCACGCGGACCTCCCGCACGTCACGGCCCCCGGCCTCGACGCGACCGTGGTCCTCGGCACGCTCGACACGGCGACCTCGCCCGGCACGACGTACTCGCCGCTCGTCGGCGCGGACCTCGCGCTGCGCGGGGGCACCGCGACGAGCCTGCCGCTGAACCCGGACTTCGAGTACGGGGTCCTCGCGATGTCGGGCGAGCTGTCCGTGGACGGGGTGCCCGTCACCCCGGGGTCGATGCTGTACCTCGGCTGCGGGCGCACGAGCCTGCCGCTGCGCGCCGTGTCGGACGCGGGCGCGATGCTCCTGGGCGGTGAGCCCTTCGCGGAGAAGCTGCTCATGTGGTGGAACTTCGTGGGCCGTACGCAGGAGGAGATCGAGCGGGCCCGCGAGGACTGGACGACGGGCTCGCGTTTCGGCGAGGTGCACGGCTACGACGGGGAGCGCCTGCCCGCCCCCGCGCTGCCGCCCGTCCCGCTGAAGCCGAGGGGGCGCGAGCGCTGAGACGGGGGGCGGGGACGGCCGAAGGCGGAGGAAACGGCATGCGGCGGGACGACGGCGGCCCCTGAGCTGGTGTGGACCGCGAAGCGCTCGCGCGGGCGGGCGGCGTGGGTCGTGCCGGGGACCGCCGCCATGGCCTCGTACCTCGCCGCGCGGGTCGACGACGTCTGGCACCGCGAGTCCTGGGGCTCCTGCTCGACAGGGGGTACGGGGGCGGGGCGCCGCCCGTCTCCGTACGTGGGACCCGCCCCCGTCCGTGGCGCCTGTCCCCGTGCCCGGTTCACTCCTCGGCGGGGTCGCTCCGGACCTGGTAGGGCACGAAGGTGCTGGTGTGCTGGTCGATCGCGAGGGGGTGGCCGACGGGCGGGGTCGCGCGTTGGGGGCAGTCGAGGTGTTCGCAGACGCGGCAGCCCATGCCGATGGGGGTGTCCGAGGCGGGGTTGTCGAGGTCGAGCCCCTCGGAGTAGACGAGGCGGCCCGCGTGGCGGACCTCGCAGCCGAGGCCGATCGCGTACGTGCTGCCGCGCTCGCCCCAGGCCCCGCCGCGCCGCGTGACCGTGCGCGCGGTCCACAGGTGGCGGCTGCCGTCGGGCATGCGGGTGAGCTGGACGTGCACGCGTCCCGGCGCGGTGAACGCCTCGTAGATGTTCCACAAGGGGCACGTGCCGCCGGAGCGCGAGAAGGGGAAGCCCGTCGCGGACTGGCGCTTGGACATGTTCCCCGCGCGGTCGACGCGGACGAACGACAGGGGGACGCCGCTCAGCCGGGGGCGTTGCAGGGTGCTGAGGCGGTGGCACATGGTCTCGTAGCCGAGGCCGTAGTGGTCGCCGAGGCGCTCGATGTCGTAGCGGTACTCCTCGGCGCGCGCGTGGAACTCGCGGTACGGGAGGACGAGGGCGCCGGCGAAGTAGTGGGCGAGGCCGATGCGGGTGAGCGCGTGGGCGGGTGACTGGCGGGGGAACTTCTCGGCGGCGAGGGAGTCGAGTTCGGAGCCGTACTCCAGGAGCGCGAGCTGCGCGGCCATGCGGAAGGTCTGCTGGCCCGGACGCAGCCGCGGCGAGAGGTGCAGGGTGCGCGTCGCGGTGTCGTAGCGGTGCGCGTGGGGGCCCGCCGTGGTCGCGACGTGGACGCCGTGCTGGGCCTCCAGGTGCTCGGCGAGGGTCTGGCCCGCCGTGCCGGGGCGGACGCGGAGTTCGCCCGCGAGGTCCTCGGCGGCGAGGTCGAGGGGGTGGAAGTAGTTGCGGCGCTCGTAGAAGAAGTCGCGCACCTCCTCGTGCGGGGAACCGGGCGACTCCCGTTCTTCCTCGGGGCCGTCGCCGCGTCCCGAGAGCTGCTCGGTGAGACGCTGGGAGCGGCGCTGGAGGTCGAGGAGGAGGCGCGCGGCGCCGGGGGTGCGGGTGGCGATCTCCTCCAGTTCGCCGGGCAGGACGCGGCCCTCGTCGAGCGGCGCCGCGAGGGCTTCGCGGAGGTCGGCGAGGAGGCGGGTCGCGTCGCGGGCGGAGAAGAAGGACGCGTCGATCCCGAAGGTCTCGCCGATCTTGAGCAGGACGGGCACCGTGAGCGGGCGCGCGTCGTGCTCCATCTGGTTCAGGTAGCTCGGCGAGATGCCGAGGGTGCGGGCGAGTTCGGCCTGGCTGAGGCGGCGTTCCTCGCGCAGCCGGCGCAGGCGCGCGCCCGCATAAGTCCTGGCCATGGCAGGCCCCCTCCGTCACTCCACGTCACTCCCGGCGAGAGTGGGAGCCCACCTTAGCGGGCGCGCGGGGATTGGCAAGCTTCGCAAAGTTGGCGGGGCAAGATTCACACACTTCACAGATTTCCCCCCTTGATGGCACTCAGTGCCAGTGCCACAGTCGAGTCATCACCCCGCCCCGCAAGGGAAACGGGAGCAGCGAAGCAGGGTGGAATGCTCCAGAGGACTTAGTGCGACACTCCGTGCCGCACAGGGCTGAGTCCGGCCCCCTGCTTCACAACCGTGACACCTCACCACAGCGACACCACAGCGACACCTCCAGGGAGACGGTGACCCTCATGGGCAAGACGACCGACCGCGCAGCCGAACTGACCCGCCGCTGGGCCGAGGACCCCCGCTGGAAGGGCATCGAGCGCACCTACTCCGCCGAGGACGTCGTGCGCCTCGCCGGCAGTGTCCGCGAGGAGCACACGCTCGCCCGGCGCGGCGCCGAGCGCCTGTGGCGCCAGCTCCACGAGCACGACTACATCCACGCGCTCGGCGCCCTGACCGGCGGGCAGGCCGTCCAGCAGGTCAAGGCGGGGCTCCAGGCCATCTACCTCTCGGGGTGGCAGGTCGCGGCGGACGCCAACCTCGCCGGGCAGACGTACCCCGACCAGAGCCTCTACCCGGCCAACTCGGTCCCGCAGGTCGTGCGCCGCATCAACAACGCGCTGCTGCGCGCCGACCAGATCGCGACCGCCGAGGACGACGGCGACACGACCGACTGGCTCGCGCCGATCGTCGCCGACGCGGAGGCCGGTTTCGGCGGCCCGCTCAACGCCTTCGAACTGACCAAGGCGATGATCGCGGCGGGTGCGGCCGGTATCCACTACGAGGATCAGCTCGCCTCCGAGAAGAAGTGCGGCCACCTGGGCGGCAAGGTCCTCGTGCCGACCTCGCAGCACATCCGCACCCTCAACGCGGCCCGTCTCGCGGCGGACATCGCGGACACGCCGACCCTCGTCATCGCCCGCACCGACGCGCTCGCCGCGACCCTCCTGACGAGCGACGTCGACGAGCGCGACGCGCCCTTCGTCACCGGGGAGCGCACCTCCGAGGGCTTCTACCACGTGCGGAACGGCATGGCCCCGGTCATCGCGCGCGGTCTCGCCTACGCCCCGTACGCCGACCTCATCTGGGTCGAGACCGGCACCCCGGACCTGGAGCAGGCACGGGAGTTCGCCGAGGCGATCCACGCCGAGCACCCGGACCAGATGCTCGCGTACAACTGCTCGCCGTCCTTCAACTGGCGCGCCGCGCTCGACGACGACCAGATCGCCAAGTTCCAGCGCGAGCTGGGTGCGATGGGCTACCGCTTCCAGTTCATCACCCTCGCCGGGTTCCACTCCCTCAACCACGGGATGTTCGACCTGGCGCGCGGCTACGCCGAGCAGGGCATGACCGCCTACGTCGACCTCCAGGAGCGCGAGTTCGCCGCGCAGGCCCAGGGCTTCACCGCCGTGCGCCACCAGCGCGAGGTCGGCACGGGCTACTTCGACCTCGTCTCCACGGCCGTCAACCCGGCCTCGTCCACCACCGCGCTCGCCGGCTCCACCGAGGCCGAGCAGTTCCACTAGCCGGACCGGGACGGCGGCGGGCCCCACTCCTCGCCCGCCCCGTCCTCTCCTCGCGGCGCGCACCCGTGCGAGTGCGCCGCCGCACCGGGGACGCGCGCCCTCGCGTCGGCGCGCGTCCCCGTACCCCGAGCGAACGGGGGCCGGGCACCCGTCTCCGTCCGGCCCCCGTTCCTCGCACCCTCACCCGGTCCGGCCGGGCGCCCCGGCCGTTCCCGGCCCCGCCCGGTCCCGCTTCAGGAGGTCCCCGATGCCCACCCTCGCCCCGGCCCGTACCGTCCAGGTCGTCGCCGCTCCCGGCGCGCGCCACGACGAGATCCTCACGCCCGCCGCGCTCGACTTCCTCGGCGCGCTCGTGGCCGCCTTCGGCGAGCGCCGCGAGTGGCTGCTGCGCGAGCGGCGCCGCCAGGCGCACCGCCTCGCCGCCGGAATCCGCCTCGACTTCCCGCTCGTCACGACGCCGGTGCGCACCGATCCCGCGTGGCGCGTCGCGCCGCCCGCGCCGGGGCTCGCCGAGCGGCACGTGGAGCTGGTGGGCCCGCCCACGCCGGAGGCCGCCGCCGCCGCGTACGGCTCGGGCGCCTCGACGTGGACCGCCGACTTCGAGGACGCCACCTCGCCGACCTGGCACACCGTCCTCGACGGGCACCTCCTCCTGAAGGACCTCGCCCGCACCCCGCGCGCGGGGGAACGGCCCACGCTCATCGTGCGCCCGCGCGGCTGGCACCTCGACGAAGCGCACCTGGAGTACGACGGGCGGCCGGTGCCCGCCGCGCTCGCGGACTTCGCGCTCTTCTTCTTCCACAACGCGAAGCCGCTCGTCGAGGCGGGGCACGGGCCCTACTTCTGCCTGCCGAAGCTGGAGAACCGGTACGAGGCGCGGCTGTGGAACGACGTCTTCCTCCTCGCCCAGGAGCTGACCGGCCTCCCCGCAGGGACCGTGCGGGCCTCCGCGCTCATCGAGACGATCACCGCCGCGATGGAGATGGAGGAGATCCTGCACGAACTGCGCGCGCACAGCTCGGGGTTGATCGCCGGTCGCTGGGACTACCTCTTCAGCCTCATCAAGACCTTCGGCCACCGCACCGACTTCCTCCTGCCCGACCGCGCGCGGCTGCCGATGACGGCGCCGTTCCTGCGCGCGTACACCGAACTCCTCGTGCGCACGTGCCACCGGCGCGGCGCGCACGCGATCGGCGGCATGGCCGCGCAGGCGCCCGAAGGCGGCCCGGAGGCCGTCGAGGCGGCGCTCGCCGAGGTGCGGCGCGACAAGGAGCGGGAGGCGGAGGACGGCTTCGACGGCTCGTGGGTCGCGCACCCGGGGCTCGTCCCGGTCGGCCGGGACGTCTTCCGGGGCGTCCTCGGCGACAGGCCGCACCAGCTCGACCGGGGACGCGACGACGTCGAGGTCCGGGCCGCCGAACTCCTCGCCGTGCCGCGCCTGACCGGGGCGCCGGGACCGGAGGGGGTGCGCGGCAGCGTGGCCCTCGCGGTCCGCTACTTCGACCGCTGGCTCGGCGGCACGGGGCTGCTCGACCAGGGCGGCCTCATCGCCGACGCGGCGACCGCCGAGATCGCCCGCACCCAGATCTGGCAATGGCTGCGGCACGGGGCCGTGAGCCGCGAGACGGTCGAGCGGCACGTCGAGGAGGAGCTGACAGCCCTCGCGGACGAGGGCGCCCACAGCGACCCCGCGACGGTCCGCGAGCTGTTCGCGGCGACGGCGCTGGGCCCCGAACTCCCGCTCTTCTTCACGCGCTACGGCTACGACACCTACCTGGCGCCCCGCGCCGTCTGACCCCGCGGCGGGCGGGACCTGCCCCCCACCCGCCGCGGCCCGAGCCGCCCCGCCCCGAACCCACGCGGGGGCGGGGCGGCCTCACGCCCGGGACCGGAACGCCCCCGCCCCGCCCGACACGATCCGGCCCCTCCGTCGCTTGAGGAGCGGGGTAGGGGGCGGAGCCTCATGACCCAGCCCCTCCGGCGCTTGAGGAGCGGGGCCCGGGGCGGAGCCCCGCGAGTCCGCCCCACGGCCCGGGTCACTCGTTCCGGAACTCCGGCTCCCGCTTCTCGACGAACGCCGCCATCCCCTCCTTCTGGTCCGCGAAGGCGAACACCGAGTGGAACAACCGCCGTTCGAAGTGCACCCCCTCCGCAAGGGTCGTCTCGAAAGCCGTGTTGACCGCTTCCTTCGCCATCATGGCGGCGGGCGCCGAGAGCCGCGCGATCGCCTCGGCCGCGGCAAGGGCCTCCGTGAGGAGGTCGGCGGCGGGGACGATCCGCGAGACGAGGCCCGCGCGTTCGGCCTCGGTCGCGTCCATCGTCCGTCCGGTCAGGCACAGGTCCATCGCCTTCGCCTTGCCGACCGCGCGAGTCAGCCGCTGCGAGCCGCCGATCCCCGGGATGACCCCGAGTTTGACCTCGGGCTGCCCGAAGCGCGCGGTGTCGGCCGCGATCAGCAGATCGCACAGCATGGCGAGTTCGCAGCCCCCGCCGAGGGCGTGCCCCGCGACGGCGGCGATCGTCGGCGTGCGGAGCCTGCCGAGCCGGTCCCAGGCCGAGAACCAGTCGCGCAGGTACATCTCGACGGACGTGCGCGGCGCCATCTCGGTGATGTCCGCCCCGGCGGCGAAGGCCCGCTCGGAGCCGGTGATCACGAGGCAGCCGGTGTCCGGGTCCCGGTCCAGCTCCTCGGCCGCGCCGACGAGTTCCTCCATGAGCCGCGCGTTCAGCGCGTTGAGCGCCTTCGGGCGGTTGAGGGTGAGCAGCGCCACGCGTCCCCTGCGCTCGACGAGGATCGTCTCGTACGCACTCATTCGGCCGCCTTCCCCGAGTCCTCCCGCAGGACCCGCACGATGCCCGAGAAGTCCTCGTCCGCTCCTCGTCCTTCGGCGTACGCCGCGTACATCTCCGCCGCCCGCAGGCCCAGTTCGGCATGGACGCCGCCCGCGCGGACCGCGTTGGCCGCGAGGCCGAGGTCCTTGGCCATGAGCGGGGCGCCGAAACCCGGACGGTAGTCGCGGTTGGCGGGGGACGCCGGAACGGGCCCGGGGACGGGGCAGTTGACGCTGAGCGCCCAGCACTGGCCCGAGGCGGTCGAGGCGACGTCGTAGAGCGCCTGGTGCGAGAGACCGAGGCTCTCGGCGAGGACGAACGCCTCGCTCACGGCGATCATCGAGACGCCGAGGATCATGTTGTTGCAGATCTTCGCGGCCTGCCCGGAGCCCGCCGCCCCGCAGTGCACGACCTTCTTGCCCATGACGTCGAGCAGCGGCAGCGCCTCGGCGAACTCCTCCTCTCCCCCGCCCACCATGAAGGTGAGCGTCCCCGCCTCGGCGCCGACGACGCCGCCCGAGACGGGCGCGTCGAGACAGCGCATCCCGCGCCCCTCGGCGAGCGCGTGCACCGCGCGGGCGTCGGCGACGTCGATCGTGGAGCAGTCGACGAAGAGGGTGCCGGGACGCGCGGCGCCGAGGATGTCCTCGTAGAGGCCGAGCACGTGGCGCCCGGCGGGGAGCATGGAGATCACGAGGTCGGCGCCGGTGACGGCCTCGACGGCGCTCGCGGCGGCCTCGGCCCCCGCGGTGACACCCGCTTCGAGGGCCGCGGGCACGAGGTCGAAGGCACGCACGGTGTACTCCGCGCGGACGAGGTTCGCGGCCATGGGGGCGCCCATGTGCCCGAGCCCGATGAACGCGACGGTGCTGACCTTCTTGTCGGTACTGCTCACCGTGTCACCTCCGGTGTCGGGGCGAGCCCGAGTTCCCGCTCGCCCAGGGGTGTGAAGAAGCGTGCGACACCGGCGGCGTCGACCTCGGCGAGCGAGGCCGGGTTCCAGTGCGGGTCGCGGTCCTTGTCGACGACCTGCGCGCGGATGCCCTCCACGAGGTCGGGCGTGGCGAGGCAGGCGAGCGAGACGCGGAACTCCTGGTCGAGCGCCTCCTCCAGGGTGCCGAGCGCGCGGGCGCGGCGGAGCGCTTCGAGCGTCACCTTGAGGCTCGAAGGGGACCGGCCCGCGAGGGTCGCCGCGTCGGCGTGCGCGGCCTCCTCGGGGCGGGCCCGCAGCCGCTCGACGATCTCCTCGACGGTGCCGGCCGCGTAGCAGGCGTCGATCCAGGCGCGGTCGGCGTCGAGCGCGGCGGGCGGCGCCTCGGCGGCGTACCGCCCGACGGCCTCCTTCGCGGGCACCGTGCCCAGCGCTTCGAGGAGTTCGGGCAGGGCGCTGGACGGTACGTAGTGGTCGGCGAGGCCGAGGCGCAGCGCGTCCCCGGGCCCCGCGACCGTGCCGGTGAGGGCCTGGCGGGTGCCGAGGTGCCCGGGGGCGCGCGAGAGCAGCCAGGTACCGCCGACGTCGGGCACGAAGCCGATGCCGGTCTCGGGCATCGCGGCCTTCGTGCGCTCGGTGACGATCCGGACGGAGCCGTGCGCGGAGACGCCGATGCCGCCGCCCATGACGATGCCGTCCATGACGGCGACGTACGGCTTGGGGTAGTGCGGGATGCGGGCGTTGAGCCGGTACTCGTCGCGCCAGAAGTCCGCGGCCTCGTGCCCGTCGCCGCCGCGCGCCGACTCGAAGACGGCGCGGATGTCGCCGCCCGCGCACAGGCCGCGCTCCCCCGCCCCGGTGAGGACGACGGTCTCGATCGCGTCGTCCTCCTCCCAGGCGGTGAGGGCGGCGTCGATGAGGCCGACCATCCCGTGCGTGAGGGCGTTGAGGGCGCGGGGGCGGTTGAGGACGAGGCGGGCGGCCCGTCCCGTGACGGAGGTGAGGACGGGGCTGTCCTCGGCGCCGCTCACCGCGCGGCTCCCGTGAGGCCCCTGGCCACGATGACGCGCATGATCTCGTTGCTCCCTTCCAGGATCTGGTGGACCCGCAGGTCCCGGACGATCTTCTCGATACCGTACTCGTGGAGATAGCCGTAGCCGCCGTGGAGCTGGAGCGCGCGGTCGGCGATGCGGAAGCCGCTGTCGGTGGCGAAGCGCTTCGCCATGGCGATGAGTTGAGGGGCCTGCGGGTCCTTGCGGTCCAGGGCGTCGGCGGCCTGGTGGAGCAGGGCGCGCGCGGCGGCGAGCTCGGTGGCCATGTCGGCGAGGCGGAAGCGCAGGGCCTCGGACTCGATGAGCGGCTGCCCGAACGCCTCGCGTTCGGTGAGGTGCTGGAGCGAGCGGTCGAGCGCGGAGCGGGCGCCGCCGAGCGAGCAGGCGGCGATGCCGAGCCGGCCGCCGTTGAGGCCGTTCATGGCGATGCGGAAGCCTTGGCCCTCCGCGCCGAGCACGCGGTCCGCGGGCACGCGCACGCCGTCGAGGATCACCTGCCGGGTGGGCTGGGCGTTCCAGCCCATCTTGTGCTCGTTGGGCCCGAAGCCGAGCCCGGGGTCGTCCTTGTCGACGAGGAAGGCGGTGATGCCGTCGGGTCCGGCGCCTCCCGTACGGGCCATGACGAGGTAGAGCCGGGCGGCGCCCGCGCCGGAGATGAACTGCTTGACCCCGGTGAGGACCCAGTCGTCGCCGTCGCGCACGGCGCGCGTCGAGAGCGCGGCGGCGTCCGAGCCGGCGCCCGGTTCGGTGAGGCAGTAGCTCGCGAGGTCGTCCATCGCGCACAGCCCGGGGAGGTGGCGGGCGCGCTGGGCCTCGTCGCCGTAGGTGTCGATCATCCAGCCGACCATGTTGTGGATCGACAGGTAGGCGGCGACGCAGGGGCAGCCGGTGGCGAGCGCCTCGAAGACGAGGACGCCGTCGGTGCGGGTGAGGCCCGAGCCGCCGGACTCCTCGCGGACGTAGACGCCGCCGAGGCCGAGTCCCGCGGCCTTGCGCAGGACGTCGACGGGGAAGTGCTTCTCGCGGTCCCACTCCAGGGCGTGCGGGGCGAGGTGGTCCCCGGCGAAGTCGAGCGTGGTCTCGACGAGTGCCCGCTGGTCCTCGGTGAGGAGGGTGTCGTACGTGGTGGCGTGTGTGGTGGTGCTCATCGTGGTGCCCTCAGCCCATCGTCGGGATGGTGAAGCTCGCCCCTTCGCGCAGTCCCTTGGGCCAGCGCGAGGTGACGGTCTTGGTGCGGGTGTAGAAGCGGATCGAGTCGGGTCCGTGCTGGTTGAGGTCGCCGAAGCCGGACGCCTTCCAGCCGCCGAAGGTGTGGTACGCGACGGGCACCGGGATCGGTACGTTGACGCCGACCATGCCGGTCTCGACGCGGCGCGTGAAGTCGCGCGCGGTGTCGCCGTCGCGGGTGAAGATCGCGACGCCGTTGCCGAAGGCGTGCTCGCTCGGCAGGCGCAGGGCCTCCTCGTAGTCGGCGGCGCGCGCGACGCAGAGGACGGGCCCGAAGATCTCCTCCTGGTAGATCCGCATGTCCGGGGTGACGCGGTCGAAGAGCGAGGCGCCCGCGAAGAAGCCCTTCTCGTGTCCGGCGAGGGTGAAGTCCCTTCCGTCCACGACGAGTTCGGCGCCTTCCTGGACACCGATGTCGACGTAGGAGCGGACGCGGGCGAGAGCGTCCGGCCCGACGAGGGGCCCGAAGTCGGCCTCGGGGTCGTCGCTCGTGCCGATCCGCAGCCCGGCGATGCGCTCCTTGAGGCGGGCCACGAGGGCGTCGGCGGTCTCCTCGCCGACGGGGACGGCGACGGAGATCGCCATGCAGCGCTCGCCCGCCGAGCCGTACCCGGCGCCGACGAGGGCGTCCACCGCCTGGTCGAGGTCGGCGTCGGGCATCACGATCATGTGGTTCTTGGCGCCGCCGAAGCACTGGGCGCGCTTGCCGTTCGCGGCGGCGCTCGCGTAGATGTGCGCGGCGATGGGGGTGGAGCCGACGAAGCCGAGCGCGCGGACGCGCGGGTCCTCGATGAGGGTGTCCACGGCTCCGCGGTCGCCGTTGACGACGTTGAGCACCCCGGCGGGGAGCCCGGCTTCGAGGAAGAGCTCGGCGAGGCGCAGCGGCACCGAGGGGTCGCGCTCGGAGGGCTTGAGGATGAAGGCGTTGCCGCAGGCGAGGGCGGGGGCGGCCTTCCACAGCGGGATCATCGCGGGGAAGTTGAAGGGCGTGATGCCCGCGACGACGCCGAGCGGGCTGCGCAGCGAGTGCACGTCGATGCCGGTCCCGGCGTTGTCGGTGAACTCGCCCTTCATGAGGTGCGGGATGCCGGCGGCGAACTCGACGACTTCGAGGCCGCGCTGGAGGTCGCCGTGCGCGTCGGCAACCGTCTTGCCGTGCTCGCTCGACAGGAGGCGGGCGATCTCGTCCTTCTCCTGGTCCACGAGCTGGAGGAAGCGGAGCAGCACGCGGGCGCGGCGCTGCGGGTTCCACTCGCCCCACTCCCGCTGCGCGCGGGCGGCGTCGGCGATCGCGGCCTCGGTCTCGGCGCGACTCGCGAGCGGCACTCGGGCCTGCACCTCGCCGGTGTTGGGGTCGTAGACGTCGGCGAAGGACCCGGAGGTGCCGGGGGTGTGCTTGCCGCCGATGAAGTGGGTGAGTTCGCGTACAGGGGCGCGGTCGGGCGCACTGGCCATGAGGAGCCTGCTCTCGTCGGGAGATGCGGGATGGCACGCGACTCGCCGGCCGTGCGGGTGGACGGGGCGGCGGGGGCGTGGGGATCGTGTGGCGGGGTGCGGGGGGGCGCGGGGCGCGGCTCGACGGGGCGGGGCGCCGGTCGCGGGGCCGGGGCTCGCGGGGTGCCGCGCGGCGCTCAGGCCCGGGCTCGGTGGCGGCGCGGCCGGAGGGTGGGCGGACCGCAGGATCGGTGGGCGCGCACGAGTGCCATACGTGTCAGCTCCATCCCTCGTGGACATCATGGGCAACGCAGACAAGACGGACAACGCGGATCGTCCCACGGCCGGTCACCGATCCCGGATCACCGCGCCCCGTGAGCCCGCCGGCGCTCCTGTTCGCCGACGCGTGACGCGCGGATCTCGCGCGGGGGCACTCACCGGCACCGGAGGCGGGCCGCGCCGGAGCCGCCCGGCGGCCCCACACCGCGGGCCTGCCCGGACTATATAGTTGGACGTCCTAGTAAATCCAGCCTCCGCGCGAGAGAGCCGATGAACCCGCAGCTCGGAGGGGGTGCGCTGACGAGAGGTCAGCCCAGGGGGCGGGGCGGCGGGGCCGTGGAGCCACGCGGGACGAGGCTCGGGACCTGCGCGGCGTGCGAGACGGCGTCGCGCCGGAGGATGACGTCGAAGAGGGTCTCGGTGACGTCAGCGCCGAAGGAGAAGACGTCGTGCCGCATCGCCGAGAGCATGGGCCTGGTGAGCTGGCAGAGCTGGGAGTCGTCCCAGGCGAGCAGCGAGAGGTCGTGCGGGACGGAGAGCCCGAACTCGGCGGCGACCCCGAGCGCGGTGACAGCCATGAGGTCGTTGTCGAAGATGATCGCGGTGGGCCGCTCGGCGGCCAGCAGCAGCGTGCGGCAGGCGCGACTGCCCTGGTCGGCGGAGAAGTCCGCGACGACGGTGCGCGCGGTCAGGCCCAGTTCCTCGGTGGTGCGGGTGAAGGTCTCCGTGCGGATGGCGCTGTGGCCGAGTTCGGCGGGGCCGCTCACGCGGGCGATGTGCCGGTGCCCGAGCGCGGCCAGGTACCGCACCGCCTCCTCGGTCGCCACCGCGTCGTCGGTCCACACGGCGGGGAAGGGACCGGCCAGCGAGGGGTGGCCGACCACGACGGCGGGCAGGCCGATGGCGGAGAGGGCGGGGACACGGGGGTCGTCGACGCGCAGGTCGACGAGGATGCCGCCGCTGACGCGATTGCCCTGCCACCACTCGCGGTGCACCTCGATCTCCTCCTCGGGTTCGGCGAGGCGCAGCAGGAGCGAGCAGGAGTGGCGGGTGAGGACGCTCTCTATGCCGGAGATGAACTCCATGTAGAACGGTTCCAGGCCGAGCATCCGGGCGGGCCTGGCGATGACGAGGCCGACGGTGTGCGGCGCCTGGCCCGAGAGGGACTGCGCGGCCTGGTTCGGGCTCCAGCCGAGGTCGCGGGCGGCCTGGAGGATGCGTTCCCGCGTCTTCGCCGAGACGCCCGGCTTGTCGTGCACCGCGAGAGTCACGGCGGAGGGTGAGACTCCGGCGAGCCGGGCGACGTCCTTGATCGTGACCTTGTGCCCGCCGCGCGGTGCGCCTGCCGTCCGAACCACCTGTGCGTCCGCCTTCGTCTCGTCGTGCAGCGCTGCCGCGCCGCGTGTTCTCGTACCGCGCCCGTCGTACCGGCCCCCGGACCGCGCCCCGCCGTCCCCGTCGCGATGGTGCTTCGTCGCGACGGGGACGGCGGTGGGCTGGAGCGCGCGAGTTCCGGGCGGATCGGCGCGAGCCCCGGGCGGGGCAAGCACGATGACGGGTCGGTTCATCGTAGACGATGCGCCCTTCACGCATCGGTTGCTGGAACGATCTACCCCCGGGCCGGACGGCGCCCGGTGGAGTTGAATCACCACGTGTAGGTGACGGTGGCGCCGGGCGCGACGGTCGTGGTCCGGCGGACTCCGGGCGCGGTGAGCGTCGCGGTGCGCGGGTTCTTGGGGTCGGGGTTGAGGACGACGAGGGCGGTGCTGCCGTCCGGGTTGCGGAAGGCCGTGGCCTGGAGGGGGTTGGTGTCGCCCTCGGCCGGCAGGACGCTCGCGGCGATCCGGGTTGCTCCGGGACGGGTGAAGCGGGAGAAGTGGGCGAGCGTGTAGTAGTGCGTGGTGCGGGTGACGGCCGCGGTCGTGGAGTCGATGGTTACGGCGCCGTCGCAGCCGGTGCAGCCGCCCGTGTGCGGGCCGTGCTTCTCGTCGAGCGCGAGGTTCCAGAAGACCATGCTGCGCGCCCAGTTGTTCATGGCGCCGATGGTGCGGCCCGCTCCGCCGCCGCTGCACTCGGTCTCGAAGACATCCTTGTCGGGGAAGGACGCCTTGAGCGCGGACTGGGCGCGGGGGTCGCCGTAGTAGCAGTGGTAGGCGGTGCCCGCGATCCAGCGGGCGGCGCGGGTGCCGAGGAGGTCGTAGGGGTAGTCGGGCTCGGGGTCCTCGCCGATGTCGGTGTGGGCCTTGGCGTCGAAGGGGTGCTCGGCCCAGTTGTGGTCGAAGCCGAGGATCTTGGTGCGGAGCCCGGCGGCGCGCAGCGCGGGGCCGAGCCGCTCGATGACCCGGGCCTCCTGGGCGACCGGCAGGTCCGTGCCGGGGTAGTCGGCGCGCAGGAGGGCCTGGGGCTCGTTCTGGACGGTGAGGTAGTCGACGGGGACGCCGGCCTTCTCGTACCCCTGGACGAACTTGACGAGGTAGCGGGCGTAGGCGTCGTAGACGGCGGGCTTGTCGATGAGCTTGCCGTCGATCATCGAGCCCTCCGTCTTCATCCAGGACGGCGGGCTCCAGGGGCTCGCGATGACGGTGAGGCGGGGGTTGAGCGCCTTGGCCTCGCGGAGCAGCGGCAGGATCTGGTGGGTGTCGTGGTCGAGCGAGAAGTGCCGCAGGCCGTAGTCCGTCCGCCCGGCGGGGACCTCGTCGAAGCTGTATCCCTTGGTCGCGAAGTCGGACGCGCCGATGGGCTGGCGCAGGGTGCTGAGGCCGATGCCCTCGGTGGGGCTGAACAACTGCCGCATGAGCACGGAGCGTTCGCTCTTCTTCATGTGGTACAGGACGGCGGCGGAGGAGTCGGTGAGGGAGGCGCCGAAGCCGGTGAGCTTCTGGAAGCGCAGGCCCGGGTTCACCCTCACGGTGGTGTCCGCCGGGCCGGTGGCCGTGGTCAGGGGCACGGGGGCTTCGAGACGTGCGCCGGTGGTGGTGGCGTCGGTGGCCCACTGCCGTACGGAGGGCCGGTGTGGTCCGGCGGGCTCGGCGACGGCGCCGTGCGTGGTCGTGAGGACGGCGAGCAGGGCACCCCCCGCGGCGAGTGCGGTGAGTGCCCGGCGGCGGCGCCGGGAAGGGGTTAGTGCGGTCATCGTGGCTCCGGTGGGGTGGCGGGGCGGGGGTCAGGCGGGGAGGTGCCAGGTCTGCCAGGGGTTGGTGTTGCGGTCCCAGATCTGGAGGCGCGTCCCGTCCGCCGTACTCCCACCCGGCACGTCCAGGTACCGCCCCGACTGCGGGTTCCTCAGGTGCCCGTCGGACTCGGCGACCCACCGCTGAGCCCCGGAACCGTTGCACTCCCACAGCTGGAGCCTCGTCCCGTTCACCGTGCCCTGGCCCGTCACGTCCAGGCACTTCCCCAGCGCGCGCAAGGTCCCGTCCTCGTTCGTCGTCCACTTCTGCGCGGCGGTGCCGTTGCAGCCGTAGAGCTGCACCACCGTCCCGTTCGCGGTAGCCGAACCGGCCACGTCCACGCACTTCCCGCCGACCCCGGTGAGCGGCCCGGAGGGGGTCGCGGGCGGGTTCGTACCGCCTGAGGGGAGCGTGAACTGGCCCTGGCTCAGGACGCGGGAGTTGTTGAAGGTGGACTGGAGGCCGGAGGCGGAGTTCGCGGTCGTGAGGTACTCCGACCAGATCATGAACCAGGCCCATCGGGGCTGCGCGGCGAGCTGCGCGGGGGTCGGAACGGTGCCGACCTCGGCGAGGGCGACGGGCTTGCCGTGCGCGGTGTTCAGCATCGCCTGGTACCAGTCGCCGGTGGGGTAGCCCTTGACCCACGGGTCGAGGCTCGCGACGTCCACGGCGTCGTCCCCGGGGTAGAAGTTCCCCACTCCCCCCGAGCCGCCGTTCGCGGCGGTGTCCTTGACGTTCCACACCCACAGGAGGTTGTCGAGGCCCTTCGACTCCAGGTAGTCGTGGGTGATCCGGAAGAGCCGCGCGCTCCCGTTCGCGCCGGGGCGGCCGCCCCACCAGGCCCAGCCCTCGTTCATCTCGTGGAGGGGCCGGAAGAGAACGGGGACGCCCGCGTCCTTGAGCTGGGTGAGGTAGGGGACAGCGGTGTCGAGCTTCGCCTTGAACGCCTTGTTGAGCGCGCTGTTGTCGGTGGTGAGCTGCTGCCACTCGGAGTCGGAGAGGCGGCTGCCGTTGATGCCCCCCTCGAACTCGCACGTGGCGACGTCGGGACGGCACATGTGCCAGGTCAGGCTGACGAGGGAGCCGTTGGCCCACTCGGTCTTGGCCTGGTTCACGAGTGCCTGGCGCTGAGCGACGTCGTCGGCGCGGAAGCCGAGTTCGCCGCCCCACAGCCCGGGCCACTTCCCGGTGAGGTCGTGGGCCTGGGCGGTGTAGCGGGAGGGATCGGCGAGCGGTTCCTTGTTGTGGACGCCGCTCACGACGTGGGAGCCGCTGATCTCCTGGAGGTAGGAGAGCACGGCGTCCGGGGTCGAGGGGCCGGTCGCCGCCGCCGGTGACGGGGACAGGCCCAGCCAGGCGACGGCGGCGAGCGGGACGGTGAGGAGCGCGGCGAGGCGACTGCCGCGGGTGCGGGATCTCATGGGTGTGTCCTCTCGGGGACGCGTGGGGGTGAGGAGACGCGCCGGGACCGGCGAGAACGGTCCGCGGGTGAGTCGCGTCCCCGGCCGGGTGCCGGGCGGGGGCCGACGCGTCGCCAGGAAGCTAGGACGCCGCCTGAGGGGGTGTCAATGGATCGGACGCAGAATAAGTAAAACGTGCGAGTGACGGTTTCCAGGGCTTTGCAGCGCACGTTTTGGATGCTTCTCTCGAACGGTACATGCACCTCTGCACCTCCCTCTGTCCCTGATCCGAAAGGACTTCCCCATGCGCCGCATACGGTTCCTCGCGACGGCCTGCACGGCCTTCGCCCTGCTCACGGCGGGACTCGCCACCGCCGCCCCCGCCTCCGCCGCCTCTGCCTCCGGGCCCCTCACGGGGGTGGGCGGGAAGTGCGTGGACGTGGCGGGTTCGGGTACGGCGAACGGGACGGTGGTGCAGCTCTACGGCTGCAACGGCACTGCCGCGCAGAGGTGGACGACGAACGAGGACGGGACCTTGCGCGCGCTGGGGAAGTGCCTGGACGTGACGGGCCAGGGCACGGTGAACGGGACGAGGCTCCAGCTGTGGGAGTGCAACGGTTCCGGGGCTCAGCGGTGGGTCGCCGAGTCCGACGGGCACCTGAAGAACCCGCAGTCGGGCCGGTACCTGGACGTGCCGGGTGGGAGTACGGCGGACGGGACGCGCCTCCAGATCTGGGACCGCAACACCAACCCCTGGCAGACCTGGAAGCTTCCCAGCGACGGCACCACTCCCCCGCCCGGCTCCTGCGCCCCCGCGCTCGCCCCCGGGCAGTACAACACCCCGGTGAGCTACGGCGGCACGACGTACCAGGTGCTCGTCCACATTCCGGCGCGGAGCGCGGGCACCCGGCTCCCGCTCGTCCTCGACCTGCACGGCAGCCAGTCCACCGGGGCGGGCCAGCTCGCCTACAGCGACCTGGCGCCCACCGCCGACGCCAAGGGCTTCGCCGTCGCCGCGCCCACCGGCGCCGTACCGAGCGGCAGCGGCTACATCTGGAACGTGCCGGGGGTCACCCCCTCCGGCACCCGCGACGACGTGGGCTTCCTGCGGCAGGTCATCGACACGCTCACCGAGCGGGCCTGCCTCGACCCGGGGCGCGTGTACGCGACGGGGTACTCCGGCGGGGGCCGGATGACGTCCGCGCTCGGCTGCGCGCTCGCCGACCGGATCGCCGCCATCGCGCCGGTCGCCGGGCTCCGCGCCGGCCGGCCCGACCCGGCGGACCGCGGCCGCCCGCTCCCCTCCTCCTGCGCGCCCTCGCGCCCGGTCCCCGTGATCGCCTTCCACGGCGAGCAGGACGCGACCAACCCGTACCGGGGCGGCGGTGACAGCGGCGCCTGGGCCTACTCCGTGCCGGTCGCCCGCGCACGGTGGGCGGAGCTGAACGGCTGCGGGAACGCCCCGGCGGAGACGCAGGTCAGCACCCACGTCCGGCGTACCGCGCACGGCGGCTGCGCGGGCGGCGCCGACGTCGTGCTCTACACCGTCTCCGACGGCGGGCACACCTGGCCCGGCTCCCCCGTGGACAACGGCAACGGCAAGGTCACGCACGAGATCAGCGCCAACGACCTCATGTGGGAGTTCTTCCGCGGCCACCCGCTCCCCGGCGCCTCCTGAACAAGCTCGCCACTCAAACGGACAGTACCGGTAACTTGCAGCTCAGCAGGGCTTGTTGCCGATCTGTGTCCTGATGGAACTAAACCGTTCTATGGACACCGTCCCGTGTTGCCTCTACGTTGAGCAGCCGTCAGCCGCTTCGCCCCGAGGACGCGACCTCCGTCGCCGCGCGGGCCGCAGTGCGGCGCTTTCCCCATCTCGTCAGGGAGTTGAAGAGGCCATGCGTAGAACAGCACTCGCGGCGACGACGGTCGTGCTCGCCACCGCGCTGACGGCGTGCGGTGGTTCGGGGTCGGGCTCCTCCTCGTCCGAGGAGGCGAGCGCCCCGAAGGACCCGGCGAAGGTCTCGGGCACGATCACGGTGCTCACCAACCGCACCGACCAGGTGCAGGACGGCACCCTCAAGGGCTACGCCGCGCGTTTCAACAAGATCTACCCCCGCGTCAAGGTGAAGTTCCAGGGCGTCACCGACTACGAGGGCGACGTCAAGATCCGCATGAACAGCGAGAACTACGGGGACGTCCTGTCGATCCCGGCGTCCGTACCGCTCAAGCAGTACCCCAACTTCTTCTCGCCGCTCGGCGCCGCGAAGGAGCTGTCCGGGAAGTACGACTTCACCGACCACGCCACCGTGGACGGCAAGGTCTACGGGATAGCCAACATCGGGACCGCCAACGGCTTCGTCTACAACAAGGCCGTGTGGAAGAAGGCCGGGATCACCCAGTGGCCCCGGACGCCCGCCGCCTTCCTCGACGCCCTCCAGGCCATCAAGTCGAAGACGGGCGCCACCCCGTACTACACGAACTACCACGACGGCTGGCCGCTCACGAACTGGGGCAACGCGCTCGGCTCGCCGAGCTGCGACCCGGCGGCGAACGACAAGCTGGCGACGACCAAGGAGCCCTGGGCGAAGGGGCAGGACCTCCACGTCGTGGACACGCTCCTCCACGACATCGTGCACCGCAAGCTCTCGGAGGCGGACCCGACCACCACGAACTGGGAGAACTCCAAGACCCTCATCGGCACCGGGAAGATCGGCACGATGTGGCTCGGCTCCTGGGCCGTCGTGCAGATGCGGGACGCGGCGAAGAAGGCCGGGCACGATCCCGAGGACATCGGCTTCATGCCCTTCCCCGCCCAGCACGACGGGAAGTTCTGCTCGGTCGTGCGGCCCGACTACCAGTACGCCGTCAACAAGCACTCCGCGCACAAGGACGCCGCGCGGGCCTGGCTCGACTGGTACATCGACAAGTCCGGTGACGCGCAGGCGACCCTGTCCATCTCCTCGCTCAAGAGCGCCCCGCTGCCGGGCATCCTGAAGCCGTTCCAGGAGCAGGGCACCAAGCTCATCCACCTCGGCTACGGCAAGAACGCGCTCGTCGACGAGATCGACAAGGCGTCCGAGGTCGGCCTCAACGCCCAGGACTACCCGCAGCACCTGATCGACGTGGCACGCGGCACCGCCGGGGGCGATCTGGACGGAGCGTTCGCGGAGCTGAACAAGAAGTGGTCCGAGGCGCAGGGAACCCTCGGCTGAGTTCCCGCCACCGATCCGTACGACCGAAAGGAGGACCACGATGAGCGCACCACAGGCCGCGGGGCCGTCCCTGGCCGCCCGCACCGCGGCGGCACCGGAGAGCGCCGGCGGGAGAACGGCCGTGAAGGGTGCGCCCGGGCCCGCGCCCCGTCGCCCGCGCAAGCGCAGGACCCACCGCTGGTTCACCCCCTGGCTCTACCTCCTCGTCCCGCTCGCCTTCCTCGTCACCTTCACCGGGCTGCCGCTCGCCGGGCTCGTCTCGTACAGCTTCACCGACTGGGACGGGCTGAGCCCGGTGAAGGACTTCGTCGGGCTCGACAACTACACCGACCTGTTCACGCGGCCCCAGCTCTTCCGCGTCTTCTGGGTGAGCGGCTTCTACCTCGTGGGCTCCGTCGCGCAGATCTGCGCGGCGCTGTACTTCGCGACGGTGCTCAGCTTCCGCACCCGGTTCAGGAACGTCTTCAAGGGCGTCCTGTTCTTCCCGTACCTCGTCAACGGCGTCGCGATCGGCTTCGTCTTCCTCTACTTCTTCCAGCCCGGCGGCACCCTCGACACGGTGCTCGGCTGGTTCGGCGCGGGCCCGCACCTGTGGCTCGGGGACCCGGATCTCGTGAACACCTCGCTCGCGGGGGTGTCCGTGTGGCGGTTCATGGGGCTCGACATGGTGCTGTTCCTCGGCGCGATCCAGTCGATCCCGCCGGAGCTGTACGAGGCGGCGGAGCTGGACGGGGCGAACAGGTGGCAGCAGTTCCGGCACGTCATCGCGCCGAGCATCCGCCCGATCATCTCGCTCAGCGTCATCCTCGCCGTCTCGGGGGCGCTCTCGGTCTTCGAGATCCCGTTCATCATGACCGGCGGCGCGAACAACAGCGAGACGTTCGTGATCCAGACGATCAAGCTCGCGTTCAACTTCAACAAGACCGGGCTCGCCTCGGCGGCGGCGCTCGTGCTCCTCGTCGTCGTGCTGCTCGTCACCGGCTTGCAGCGGGTGCTGTTCCCGGACGAAAGGGTGGAACAGTCATGAGCGTCCTCAGCCCCGCGGCGCGCCCACCCGCGAAGTCCCGCGCGCCGCGCGGCACCCGGGCCGGGGGCCGCCTCGCGACCGCCCTCAAGTACGCGACGCTGGTTCTCGCGAGCGCCGTCGTCGTCGTGCCGCTCGCCGCGATCCTGCTCACCTCGCTGCGCACCGGCAAGGAGGTGTCGAAGGACCCGGGGCTCGCGCTGCCGCACGACTGGCTCAACTTCCACAACTACGCGGTCGCCTTCACCGACGGGCACATGGTGCGCGCGCTGCTCAACACCGCGTTCATCCTGGTCTTCTCGGTGGCCGGGACCGTGCTCATCGGCTCGATGACGGCGTACGCGGTCGACCGCTTCCACTTCCGCTTCAAGAAGCTCGTCCTCGGCGCGTTCCTCGTGGCCTCGCTCGTGCCGAGCGTCACGACGCAGGTCGCGACCTACCGGATCGTGAACGACCTCGGCGTCATGGACTCCCGCTGGGCGCCGGTGCTGCTCTACATGGGCACCGACATCGTGTCGATCTACATCTTCCTCCAGTTCATCCGCTCGATCCCGGTCTCGCTCGACGAGGCGGCCCGGCTCGACGGGGCCTCGTCCTTCACGATCTACCGGCGGATCATCCTGCCGCTGCTCAAACCGGCGATCGCCACCGTCGTGATCGTCAAGGGTGTCGCGATCTACAACGACTTCTACATCCCCTTCCTCTACATGCCGAGCGAGGACCTGGGCACGATCTCGACGTCCCTCTTCCGCTTCAAGGGCCCGTACGGGGCGCACTGGGAGGTCATCTCGGCGGGTGCCGCCCTCGTCATCGTGCCGAGCCTGCTCGTCTTCCTCGCGCTCCAGCGCTTCATCTACAACGGCTTCGCGGCCGGCGCCACCAAGTAGCCCCCGCGCGGCCTTCCTCCAGGAGTGACATGAAAGCCAGCACACCCCTCGACCACGGCTGGACCCTGCGCCTCGACCCGCGCGGGCACCGGCCGGAGCAGGCCGCGGACGCGCTCGTGGACGAGGGAGTCCCCGCGCGCGTGCCCGGCTGCGCGCACACCGACCTCCTCGCGGCCGGGCTCATTCCCGACCCGTACCTCGGCCGGAACGAGGAGGAGGTCGCGTGGGTTGGCCGCGCCGACTGGACGTACCGCACGACGCTCGCGGGGGGCTCCGGGGGCGGGCACGAGCGCGCCGACCTCGTCTTCGACGGGCTCGACACCGTCGCCGAGGTGCGGATCGGCGGGCGGGTGCTCGGCCGGACCCGCAACATGCACCGCGCGTACCGCTTCGACGCGACGCAGGCCCTCGCGGCGGGCGGGGACGTGCCCCTGGAGGTCGCCTTCACGTCCGCGTACAAGGAGGCCGAAGCGGTGCGCGCGCGGCTCGGGCCGCGCCCGAACGCGTACCCGGAGCCCTTCAACTTCGTCCGCAAGATGGCGAGTTCCTTCGGTTGGGACTGGGGCCCCACGCTCGTCACGGCCGGGATCTGGCGGCAGGCGCGGCTGGAGTGCTGGTCGCTCGCGCGGCTCGCCGAGGTGCGGCCCGAGGTGACGGTGGGCGAGGACGGCACCGGGCGGGTCCGGGTCCGGATCGCCGTCGAGCGGACCGCGGGCGGGGCCGCGCGCACCCTGCGCGCCTCGGTGCGGGTCGCGGGCGCCGAGACGACAGCTCAGCTCCCGCCGGGCTCCGACGTCGTGACAGTGCTCGTGGAGGTGCCGGACGTCGCGCTGTGGTGGCCGCGCGGCTACGGCGCACAGCCGCTGTACGACTGCGAGGTGACGCTCGGCACGGACGACACCGAAGAGGTGGCGCTCGACTCCTGGGAGCGGCGCGTCGGCTTCCGCACCGTCCTGCTCGACACCGCCGAGGACGCGGAGGGCAGCGCCTTCACCCTCCGGGTCAACGGGCAGCCGGTCTTCGCGCGCGGCGTGAACTGGATTCCGGACGACACGCTCGTCTCGCGCGTCGACGCGGCGCGCTACCGGCGCCGCCTCGGCCAGGCGACGGACGCGGGCGTCAACCTCGTGCGGGTGTGGGGCGGCGGGATCTACGAGAGCGAGGACTTCTACGACGCCTGCGACGAGGCGGGGCTGCTCGTGTGGCAGGACTTCCTCTTCGCGTGCGCCGCCTACCCCGAGGAGGAGCCGCTGCGCACGGAGGTGGAGGCGGAGGCGCGCGAGAACGTCGTACGGCTCATGCCGCATCCCTCGCTCGTCCTGTGGAACGGCAACAACGAGAACCTGTGGGGTTTCCGGGACTGGGGCTGGGCCGAGGAGCTGAACGGCGCTTCGTGGGGCGAGGGTTACTACCTCGACCTGCTCCCCCGCATCGTCGCCGAGGCCGATCCCACGCGCCCCTACTGGGCCGGCAGCCCGTGGTCCGGCTCCCCCGAGCGGCACCCGAACGACCCCCGGCACGGCACGACGCACTCCTGGGAGGTGTGGAACCGGCTCGACTACGCCGCCTACCGCGAGGACGTCCCGCGCTTCATGGCCGAGTTCGGCTGGCAGGCGCCCCCGGCCTACGCGACGCTGCGCCGGGCGCTCGGCGATAACCAGCTCGCCCCGGACTCACCGGACATGCTCCACCACCAGAAGGCGGCGGACGGCAACGGGAAGCTCGCGCGCGGCCTCGCCCCGCACTTCGAGGCGCCCGGCGACTTCGACGCGTGGCACTACCTGACGCAGCTCAACCAGGCCCGCGCGGTCGCGACCGGGATCGAGCACTGGCGCGCGCACTGGCCGGTGTGCGCGGGAACGGTCCTGTGGCAACTCAACGACTGCTGGCCGGTGACGAGTTGGGCGGCGATCGACGGGGACGAGCGCGAGAAGCCGCTCTACCACGAGCTGCGCCGCCTGTACGCGGACCGGCTCCTGGGCCTCACCGTGCGGGACGGGCGGCTCGCGCTCGCCGTCGTCAACGACGCGCCCACGCCGTGGCAGGGCCGGGCGCGGGTGCGGAGGCTGGACGCGAAGGGGGTCGAAGCGGCGGCGTACGAGCCGGAGTTCACCGTGGCGGCGCGAGCGGTGGGGCTGGTCGAACTGCCCGCCGCGCTCACGGAGCCCGGCGACCCGGCGCGTGAGTTCCTGGTGGCCGAGGCGGACGGGCTGCGCGCCCTTCATTTCGCCGTGGCCGACAAGGATTTCGTCTCTCCCGCGGGCGAGGTGCGCACGGAGGTCGTGGAGACGGCGGAGGGCGCGGACGTGACCGTGACGGCGCACACGCTCGTACGGGACCTGCTGCTCCAGGCGGACCGGCTCGCCCCGACCGCGAAGGCGGACCGGGGGCTCGTGACGCTGCTGCCCGGCGAGTCGGTGACGTACCGGGTCAGCGGCTGGGACGGGACGGGGGCGGTGGACGCGGCGCTGTGGTGGGTCGACAAGGCGCGGAGCGCTGCCGGTTGAGGAGGTGCGGGCCCGGGGCGCGGCACCCCGGGCCCGTGCCCGCGCGTCATCGCGCGCGGGAGTGCCGCCCGCGTGCCCACAGGACGAGGGCCCCGGCCACGACGACCGCCGCTCCCCCGCCCGCCCACCAGGCGGCGGCGTGGCTCCCTCCCGATGCGCCGGGGCCCGCGCCCGTGACGGTGACGGCCGCCTTGTCGTTCGCGGGCTCGGGGTCGGCCGGGTACTCCTTGCCGCCCCGCCCGCGCAGGCGGACGGAGCCGTCACCGCTCGCGGTGCCGAGGCGGAGGCGGAAGGCGAGCCGTTGGGTGTCCCCCGGCTCGTGGACGGTGAGGGGGCACGTGTAGACGCCCGCCTTGTCGTGCGTGCACAGGGGCTCGAAGTAGTCCTCGTCCAGCTCCTCCATCGGCTCCTTGAGGACGCGCGCGCCCTGGGGCGGGGTGAAGCGGATCTCCACGGGCGGATTCTGGCCGGGGTCGCCGGGACCGTTGTTCGTGGCGCCGATCCTGACGTCCCGTTCCTCGCCCGTGCCGCCGGGCACGCGGGTGCCGACCGCCGCGTAGTCGGAGGGGTTGTCGACGGAGAAGTGGGTCCAGGCGGTGTCCTCGTCGCTCCACGTGCCGGTGGTGCCCTTGCCGGGCTCCGGGCGCAGGGCGGGGCCCTTGCCGGGCTCGCCCTCGTCGGGGACGACAACGCCTTCGTACGGGCCGAGGTCGAGGGGCCACGCGGACTGGTACAGGCTTCCGGCGGTCTCGGTCTTCGGGGCGCGCAGGTCGAGGCCGGGGGCGAGGCCGACGCTCTCGCCGGGGGCGAGGTCGAGCGCGGGGAAACGGCAGACCGCCGTGGCGGCGTGGTAGCTGCAGTTCGAGAAGCGTTCCGTCGTGGGCGTCATGGCGTCGGTGGTGTAGGTGAGGCCGAGGCCGTGCGCGGGGGTCTCGCCCGCGTTGCGCACGACGAAGGCGAAGGGGGTGCGGGCACCGGGGCGCAGGTGGGCGACCTTCTCGGGGCGGCGGATCTCCAGGACGGGGCCGCCGACCACGACGCGGGTGGTGGCCTCGCTCACCTTGCCGCCCGGGGCCTCGTAGCGCATGCGCAGGTCCCCCGCGTCCCCGGCTTTGCTGCCGGGCGCGGCGTACGGGAGGGCGCCGGCCCAGTCGGCCCAGCTGTTGTAGCTCGCGCCGACCGCGCAGACGATCCGGGTGCGGTCGCCCGAACAGCCGTTGCCGAACTTCTTGAGACGCAGGACGTCCCCGGCACCGGAGACGTCCATGATCAGGCGGCCCGTCTTCTTCCCCGCGACGGCGTCGCCGTCGTAGGAGACGTGCAGCCGCTTGTCGCGCGCGGGTCGCTTCCGGCCCCCGGGCGGGGCGATGTGGTACGTCGCGGGGGCGGTCAGGTGCGGTTCGGCGGCGGCGGCCGGGGCGGTCCCGAGAGGGACCACGCCCGTGAGGCACGCCGCGAGGGCGAGGAGGACGCCGCGCGTCCGGGGGGCGTGGGGGCGAACAGGCATGCGGTCCAGTCGATCACGCGGGACTCCGGGCGCGGACGGCGCCCCGCCCCCGTACCGCCGTCGGACGCCCCGTCGGGAGCGTCCGGCCCCCGTCGGGAGTCCCCTCAGCTCTCGTCCCCCTCCAGGTCCCCCTCCGTCTCCAGGTACACCTGCCGCAGCGCGTCGAGCACCGCCGGGTCCGGCTCGGCCCACATGCCGCGCGACTCGGCCTCCAGGAGGCGTTCCGCGATGCCGTGCAGGGCCCAGGGGTTGGCCTCCTGGAGGAAGGCGCGGTTCGTCTCGTCCAGGACGTACGTCTCGGTGAGCTTGTCGTACATCCAGTCGGCGATGACGCCCGTCGTCGCGTCGTAGCCGAACAAGTAGTCCACGGTGGCGGCGAGTTCGAAGGCGCCCTTGTAGCCGTGGCGGCGCATCGCCTCGATCCAGCGGGGGTTGACGACGCGGGCGCGGAAGACGCGCGAGGTCTCCTCGACGAGGGTGCGGGTGCGGACCGTCTCGGGGCGGGTCGAGTCGCCGATGTACGCCTCGGGCGCGGTGCCGCGCAGCGCGCGCACGGCGGCGACCATGCCGCCGTGGTACTGGAAGTAGTCGTCGGAGTCCGCGATGTCGTGCTCGCGCGTGTCGGTGTTCTTCGCGGCGACGGCGATCCTGCGGTACGCGGTCTCCATCTCCTCGCGCGCGGGCCGCCCTTCGAGGCCGCGCCCGTACGCGTACCCGCCCCACACCGTGTAGACCTCCGCGAGGTCGGCGTCGGTGCGCCAGTCGCGCGAGTCGATGAGCTGGAGCAGTCCCGCTCCGTAGGTGCCCGGCCGGGAGCCGAAGATGCGGGTCGTGGCGCGGCGTTCGTCGCCGTGCTCGCCCACGTCGCGCTGGACGTGGGCGCGGATGTGGTTGACGTCCTCGGGCTCGTCGAGCGAGGCGGCGAGGCGGACGGCGTCGTCCAGGAGGCCGACCGTGTGCGGGAACGCGTCGCGGAAGAAGCCGGAGATGCGCAGGGTCACGTCGACGCGGGGGCGGCCGAGTTCCTCGTACGGGACCGCTTCGAGCCCGGTGACGCGGCGCGAGGCGTCGTCCCACACGGGGCGGACGCCGAGCAGCGCGAGGGCTTCGGCGATGTCGTCCCCGGCCGTGCGCATCGCGCTCGTGCCCCACAGCGAGAGCCCGACCGAGGTGGGCCACTCGCCGTGATCGGCGCGGTAGCGGTCCAGGAGCGAGGTCGCGAGGGCCTGCCCGGTCTCCCAGGCGAGGCGCGAGGGGACGGCCTTCGGGTCGACGGAGTAGAAGTTGCGGCCGGTCGGGAGGACGTTGACGAGGCCGCGCAGCGGGGAGCCGGAGGGCCCGGCCGGGACGAAACCGCCGCGCAGGGCGTGCAGGGTGTGGTCGAGTTCGTCGGTCGTCGCCGCGAGGCGCGGGACCACCTCGCGCGCGGCGAAGGCGAGGACCGCGCGGACGTCCTCGTTCTCGTCCTCGGGCAGGGCCTTCAGGTCCCAGTCCGCGTCGTCCATCGCCCGGACGAGGGCGCGGGCGCGCTCCTCGGCGGCGTCGGCGCTCGCGAGGGTCGCGGCGGACTCGTCGAGGCCGAGCGCTTCGCGCAGCCCGGGGAGCGCCTGGGTGCCGCCCCAGATCTGGCGGGCGCGCAGGATCGCGAGGACGAGGTTGACGCGGTCGGTGGCGGCCGGGGCCTTGCCGAGGACGTGGAGGCCGTCGCGGATCTGGGCGTCCTTGACCTCGCAGAGCCAGCCGTCGACGTGGAGCAGGAAGTCGTCGAAGCCGTCGTCGTCGGGGCGGTCGTCGAGGCCGAGGTCGTGGTCGAGGCGCGCGGCCTGGATGAGGGTCCAGATCTGGGCACGGATCGCGGGGAGCTTCGCGGGGTCCATCGCGGCGATCTGGGCGTGCTCGTCCAGGAGTTGTTCGAGGCGCGCGATGTCCCCGTAGGACTCCGCGCGGGCCATCGGCGGCACGAGGTGGTCGACGAGGGTCGCGTGGACGCGGCGCTTGGCCTGGGTGCCCTCGCCGGGGTCGTTGACGAGGAAGGGGTAGACGAGGGGCAGGTCGCCGAGCGCGGCGTCGGGGCCGCACGCGGCGGAGAGCCCCGCGTTCTTGCCGGGCAGCCACTCCAGGTTGCCGTGCTTGCCGAGGTGCACCATCGCGTCGGCGCCGAAGCCGCCCTCGCGCGTCGGCGCGGCGATCCAGCGGTAGGCGGCGAGGTAGTGGTGCGAGGGGGGCAGGTCGGGGTCGTGGTAGATCGCGATGGGGTTCTCGCCGAAGCCGCGCGGGGGCTGGATGAGGACGAGGAGGTTCCCGAAGCGGAGCGCGGCGAGGACGATGTCGCCCTCCGGGTTCGCGCTCCGGTCGACGAACATCTCGCCGGGCGCGGGCCCCCAGTGCTCCTCGACCGCCTCGCGCAGCTCCTCGGGGAGCGTGGCGAACCAGCGGCGGTAGTCGGCGGCGGGGATGCGGACCGGGTTGGCCGCGAGCTGTTCCTCGGTGAGCCAGTCCCGGTCGTGGCCGCCCGCGTCGATGAGCGCGCGGATCAGCTCGTCGCCGTCGCCGGACTCGACGCCGGGCACCGGCTCCGTGCCGAAGTCGTAGCCCTCGGCGAGGAGGCGGCGCAGCAGGGCGATAGCGCTCGCGGGGGTGTCGAGACCGACCGCGTTGCCGATGCGGGAGTGCTTGGTGGGGTACGCGGACAGGACGAGCGCGAGGCGCTTGTCGGCCGCGGGGATGTGGCGCAGGCGGGCGTGGCGCACGGCGATCCCGGCGACGCGCGCGGCGCGCTCGGGGTCGGCGACGTAGGCGGGGAGGCCGTCGGCGTCGATCTCCTTGAAGGAGAAGGGGACGGTGATGAGGCGGCCGTCGAACTCGGGTACGGCGATCTGGCTGGCGGCGTCGAGCGGCGAGACGCCCTCGTCGTTCTCCGCCCAGTCGGCGCGCGAGCCGGTGAGGCACAGGGCCTGGAGGATCGGTACGTCGAGCCCGGCGAGCGCGCCCGCGTCCCACGCCTCCTCGTCGCCGCCCGCGCTTGCCTCGGCGGGGCGCGTGCCGCCCGCGGCGAGGACGGTGGTGACGAGGACGTCGGCGGTGCGGAGCGTGTCGAGCAGCCCCTCCTCGGGGGTGCGCAGCGAGGCCACGTAGAGCGGGAGCGCCTGCGCCCCCGCCTCCTCGACGGCCTCGCACAGGGCGTTCACGAAGCCGGTGTTGCCGCTCATGTGGTGGGCGCGGTAGTAGAGCACCGCGACGACCGGACCCGTGGTGGTGCGCGGGGTGCGGTCCAGGGGGCCCCAGGAGGGCGCTGGGGCGGGCGCGTCGAAGCCGTGCCCGGTGAGGAGCACGGTGTCGGAGAGGAAGCGGGCGAGGTGTTCGAGGTTCGCGGGGCCGCCGTGGGCGAGGTACGCGTGGGCCTCGGCCGCGAGGCCGACCGGGACGGTGGACGCGGCCATGAGCTGGGCGTCCGGTGCCTGCTCACCGCTCAGCACCACGACGGGCCTGCCGTCGGCGAGGAGCACGTCGAGCCCCTCCTGCCAGACGCGGATGCCGCCGAGGAGCCGTACGACGACGAGGTCGACGCCTTCGAGGAGGGCGGGGAGTTCGTCGAGTGCGAGCCGCGAGGGGTTCGCGAAGCGGTACGGGACCGGGCCCGCGGCGGCGCGGGCGCTGAGCAGGTCCGTGTCGGACGTCGACAGGAGCAGGAACATGCGGCGTCAGGCCCTTCCTCGGGGTGTCCACGCCCCGGGCGGTGTTCGGACGGCGGGAGTTCCTGACTCACACGCGCGGGGTGCGCGTGCTCACAGTGGCGGGACCGCGCCGGATTCGCACCGGGCTTCCTCCCATGTCGCCGTCTGGCGGTGGCGGACCGGGTGGGGCCGCCGAGTGGTCATAGTACGGGGGGCCGCGCGGCGGGGATACGGGGCAGGGGGCGAGGGCGGCAACGACCGGCGGTCGGCGGTACGGGGCGCGGTGGGGGGGCGGCGGTACGGGGCGCGGGCCGGAGACGGCGAGCGTCGGCGGTACGGGGACGGGCGGGGCGGGCTCACCGGGCGGTGGATCGGTATGCTCGCCGCCATGCCCTCCCCTCTTCCGCGCCCCGCCGTGCCTCCGGCGTCCCCGGCGCCTCCGGCGAGCGCCGCCGGGAGCCGTGGTGACGCCTGTCCCGGTGCGCTGCGGCTGCACCTCGCCGACGACGGCGGGCTCGCGCGGGTGCGGATACCCGGCGGGGTCCTCGACGCGGGGCAGGCGGAGGTCCTGGGCGCGCTGGCTCTGCGGCACGGCGACGGGGACCTGCACCTGACCTCGCGGGGCAACGTGCAGCTGCGCGGCCTCGACCCCGCTTCCGGGGACGCGCTCGGCCGGGCCCTCGCGGAGGCGGGCCTGCTCCCCTCGCCCGCCCACGAACGCGTCCGCAACATCGTCGCCTCGCCGCTCTCCGGGCTCGACGGCCACGGGGTGCGGCCCGTGCGCGCCTGGTTGCGCGCGCTCGACGCCGGGCTGTGCGGCAGCGCGCGGGCCGCCGCCCTCTCCGGGCGGTTCCTCTTCGCGCTCGACGACGGCCGGGGCGACATGACCGCGCTGAGGGCCGACGTGACGGTGCGCGCCCTGCCGCAGGACGAGGCGCTGGTGTCCGTCGGCGGTGCGCGCTTCGTCGTGGCCGCCGACGACGCCCCTCGTGCGGCCCTGCGCGCGGCCGAGGTCTTCCTCGACGCCGTGGCACGCGCCCCCGAAAGCACCCGCGTGTGGCGGGTCGCCGAGCTGCCGGACGGCCCGCCCCTCGCGGAAGCGGTACGGGACCGGCTCGCCGACGAGGGCGTGCCGACCCGTACCGCCGTCGCCGGGCCGCCGCTCCCGGAAGCGGCCCCGCCCGCACCCGGCCCGTACCCCGGCGCGCTCGCCGTGCACGTCCCCCTGGGACGCCTCTCCCCCACCGCCTGGCGGGAGTTGGCGCACGCCGGGACGGAGCTGCGGCTCACCCCGTGGCGCGGTGTCGTCGTCGCCGGGCCCGCCGAGGACGCCGCCGCGCGGCTCGCCGGGGCCGGGCTCGTCACCGCGCCCGGATCGCCGTGGCCGCGTGTCGGCGCCTGCGTGGGACAGCCGGGGTGCGCGCGGGCCCGCGCCGACGTGCGCGGCGACGCGGCACGGGCGCTGCCCGCCGTCGCCGTCTCCCCCCTTCCCCTGTACTGGTCGGCGTGCGAGCGGCGCTGCGGCCGGCCCGCGGAGCCGCACGCCGACGTCGTCGCGGGGCCGGACGGCGGCTACCTCCTCTCCGTCCCGGGCCGGGCCCCGCGCCCGGTGGACCCGGCGGACCCCGCGCGCCTCGCGGCGGCACTCCGGGCGCCGACGGGGCCCTGACGAGCGGCCCCGACCCCACTTCCCCCGTACGCACCACCACACCGAGAGCAGCGAGACCCGTGAGCACCCGCTACACCTACGAGAAGGACGGCCCGGCGATCTACCGGGAGTCCTTCGCCACCATCCGCGCCGAGGCCGAACTCGGCGGGCTGCCACCGGAGATCGCGCAGGTCGCGGTCCGGATGATCCACGCCTGCGGCATGGTCGACCTCGTACGGGACCTCGTGTACTCGCCGGACGTGGTGAGGCGGGCGCGGGCGGCGCTGCGCGCGGGCGCGCCGATCCTCACCGACGTCAAGATGGTCGCGAGCGGTGTCACGCGCAAGCGGCTGCCCGCCGACAACGAAGTGGTGTGCACCCTGTCGGACCCCGCCGTTCCCACGCTCGCGAGGGAACTCGGGACGACGCGCAGCGCCGCCGCGCTCGACCTGTGGGGCGACCGCCTCGACGGCGCCGTGGTCGCGGTCGGGAACGCGCCGACCGCGCTCTTCCGGCTCCTGGAGCTGGTCGACGCGGGCGCGCCCCGGCCCGCCGCCGTCATCGGGGTGCCGGTCGGTTTCGTCGGCGCCGCCGAGTCGAAGGACGCGCTCGCCGCGCACGGCGGTCTTGACCACTTGGTGGTCCGGGGCAGGCGCGGGGGCAGCGCCCTCGCCGCCGCCGCGCTCAACGCGCTCGCGAGCGAGGAAGAATGAGCGGCAAGCTGTACGGGGTCGGGCTCGGCCCCGGGGACCCCTCGCTCCTGACCGTGCGGGCCGTCGAGGTCATCGGCGAGGCGGACGTGATCGCGTACCACAGCGCGCGGCACGGCCGGTCTATCGCGCGCGGCATCGCGGAGCGGTACCTGCGCGAGGACCACGTCGAGGAACTGCTCGTCTACCCGGTGACGACCGAGACGACGGACCATCCCGGCGGCTACCGGGGGGCGTTGGAGGAGTTCTACGAGGAGGCGGCGGCGCGGCTCGCCGCGCACCTGGACGCGGGGCGCACGGTCGCGGTGCTCGCGGAGGGCGACCCGTTCTTCTACGGTTCGTACCAGCACATGCACAAGCGGCTCGCGCACCGCTACGAGACCGAGGTGGTGCCCGGCGTCACGTCGTTCGCCGCCGCCTCGGCGCGGCTCGGACGGCCGCTCGTCGAGGGCGAGGAGGTGCTGACCGTGCTGCCGGGCACGCTCCCGGAGGAGGAACTGGCCGCGCGGCTCGCCGCGACGGACTCGGCCGTCGTGATGAAACTGGGCCGTACCTTCCCCAAGGTGCGCCGTGCGCTGGAGAGTGCGGGGCGGCTCGACGAGGCGCGGTACGTGGAGCGGGCGACGATGGACGGGGAGCGGACGGCGGCGCTCGCGGACGTGGACGCCGCCGCGGTGCCGTACTTCTCGGTCGCCGTCCTGCCGAGCCGGGTCGCCGCCGGGCGGCCTGAACCGGTCGCGGGGCGCGGCGAGGTGGTCGTGGTCGGGACGGGTCCCGCCGGGCCGCTGTGGCTGACGCCGGAGTCGCGGGGCGCGCTGGCCGCGGCGGACGACCTCGTGGGTTACGCGACGTACATCGACCGCGTGCCGGAGCGCCCGGGGCAGTCGCGGCACGCGTCGGACAACCGGGTGGAGTCCGAACGCGCCGAGTTCGCCTTGCAGCTGGCGGCACGCGGGCGCCGCGTCGCGGTCGTCTCCGGGGGCGACCCCGGGGTGTTCGCGATGGCGACGGCGGTACTCGAAGTGGCTTCGCGGAAGGAGTACGCGGACGTGCCCGTGCGCGTCCTGCCGGGGGTGACCGCGGCGAACGCGGCGGCGGCGCGGGCCGGCGCGCCGCTGGGGCACGACTACGCGGTGTTCTCGCTCTCGGACCGGCTCAAGCCGTGGGAGGTGGTGGCGCGGCGGCTGCGCGCCGCCGCGGGCGCCGACCTCGTCCTCGCGCTCTACAACCCCGGTTCGGGGAGCCGTACGTGGCAGGTGGGCGCGGCCCGTGACGTGCTCCTGGAGCACCGCGCGCCGGGTACCCCGGTCGTGGTGGCGCGTGATGTCGGGGGCGCGGGTGAGCGGGTGCGGATCGTGCGGCTCGCGGACCTCGATCCCGCCGACGTGGACATGCGCACGATCCTGCTCGTCGGCTCCTCACGGACGCGGGTGGTGCGGCGCGGGGACGGCGAGGAGATCGTGTGGACGCCGAGGAGGTACCCGGCCTGACGGGGGAGGGCCGGGCACCTCGGGCGAGGTGTCCGGCCCTCCCGTCCGGCGCGGGCCCGGCGTTCTCTTGGGACACGGCGACGTGCGCGGCCTGGTTCGGTTCCGTCAGCGCGGGAGGCGGGCCGTCACGGCGCGGGGAGAACGGGCCGTCAGCGCAGGAGCGCGGGAAGCTCCGAGACGGAGGCGATGACGTGGGTGGCACCCGCCTCCCGCAGTGCCTCGCGCTCGTGCGCGCCCGTGAGCACGCCGACGACGGCACCCGCTCCGGCGTGCACGCCGCTCGCCATGTCGTACGCGGTGTCCCCGACCACGGCCACCTGCCGAACGTCGTCGGTGGCCCGGGTGCGCAGGAACGCCTCCAGCACCATGTCCGGGTAGGGGCGCCCCCGGCCGCCCGCGTCCGCCGGGCACAGGGTGAGCGCGGCGAGGTCCCGCCAGCCGAGCGCGTCGAGGATCGCGTCCTGGGTGGCCCTCGCGAAGCCGGTCGTCAGCACGACGGTGCGTCCGTCCGCCGTGAGTTCCCCGATCGCCTCGCGGGCCCCGTCGACGGGGGCGACGAGACCTTCACCGATGAGTGCCCCGTACGCCTTCTCGAAGACGGTGTTGGCGCGGCGGGCGGATTCCTCGTCGCCGAAGAGGTGCCGGAAGACGGAGATCTTCGATTCGCCCATCGTGGCGCGGACGTAGGCGAGTTTGGCCTCGTGGTCGGCGGAGCCCGGGGCGACGCCCAGTTCGGCGGCAGCCGCTTCGAAGGCGCGCTCGACCAGGCCGCCGTCCGCGACGGTGGTGCCCGCCATGTCGAGGACCACGAGGCGGATGTCCCGGTCGGTCGTGGGGTTGTCGGTCTGCGGCACGCGTGTGCTCCGTTCGAAGGTGGTGTGGGGTGTCATGACAGGCGGCGGCGCACCGCCGCCGAGATCCGGTCCACGACGACGACCAGGACCAGGACGACGAGGATGTGGGTGAGCATCTCGTCGAACTGGAACAGCTTGATGGACTGGTTGATCAGGAAGCCGATGCCCCCGGCGCCGACCAGGCCGAGGACCAGGGAGGAACGGACGTTGACGTCCAGGCGGTACATCAGCAGGCCGGTGAGTTGCGGGGTGACGGTCGGGAGCAGGGCGTGCGCCGCGATCTGCGCGCGGCTCGCCCCGGCCGAGCGCAGCACCTGGGAGGGGCCGGGGTCGGCGTCCTCGATGGCCTCGGCCCAGAGCTTGCCCATGACGCCGATGTTGTGCAGGAGCAGCGCCAGCACGCCGGGGAAGGGGCCGAGGCCGACCGCGGTGACGAAGATCAGCGCGAAGACGACGTCGGGCACGGCCCGCAGGAACGACAGCAGGGAGCGCGTCGCCTGGTAGACCCAGGGCGCGGGGGCCGTGGTGCGCGCGGCGAGCAGCCCGAGGAGCAGTGAGGCCGGCACGGAGAGCGTGGTGCCGAGCAGGCCGATCCACAGGGTGACGAGGGCGGCGGACAGGCTCGGCTGGAGGACGTCCCAGCTCAGGTCGGGCGGGAAGGCTTCGGCGAGGAAGTCGGCCATGCCGTCCCGGCCCTCCACGAGGGCGGTGAAGGACATGCCGGTGGAGTTCCAGGCGATGACGTGGGCGGCGACGACGACGGCGGCGATGATCCAGCCCGCGGCCTGGGCCCTGGGGCGGCGGGGGCGGGGCGGGACGGGGAGGCGCGCGGGCTTTTCGAGGGTGGTGGTCATGACACGGGCTCCACTGCGGAGGACTGGTACAGGGTGTCGACGTCCAGCCCGGGTGCCCCGTCGAGCAGGACGCGGCCGTCGCGCAGGCCGATGATCCGGTCCGCGTGCCGGTCGGCGAGCGCCGGCTGGTGCAGGACGGCGAGGACGGGCAGTTTCTCGCGGTGCGCGAGGTCGGCGAGCAGGCCGAGGACCTGCTCGGAGGCGGCCGGGTCGAGGGCGGAGACCGGTTCGTCGGCCAGGAGGACGCGCGGGCGCTGGCACAGGGCGCGCGCCACGGCGACGCGCTGCTGCTGTCCGCCGGAGAGGCCACCGGCCCGGTCGTGGGCCCGGTCGGCGAGGCCGACCCGGTCCAGACAGGCCATGGCCTCCTCGCGTACGTCGTGCGGGAAGAGGGCGGGGTGCAGGGAGTGGCGCGGCGACAGCCGCCCGAGGGCACCGGCGCACACGTTCTCCAGGGCGGTGCGCCGCCGGACGAGGTGGATGTGCTGGAAGATCATGGCGATGTCGAGGGGGCCGCAGGGGCGGCTGTCGAGGGTCACGCTGCCCGCTGTCATGGGCTGGAGGCCGATGACGGCCCGCAGGAGCGTGGACTTTCCGGAGCCGTTGGCCCCCAGGACCGCCACCATCTCGCCGGGGGCGGCACTCACGTCGACGCCGTGCAGCACGGTCCGCGGGCCGTAGCTCACGGTGATGCCGGACATCCTGAGCATCAGACGTCCTTCTCGGTGAGGTGGAGGGTGTCCGCCAGGTCGAAGAGGGTCTGGTAGGTCGACTTGTCGACGGCGACGAGGGGGGCCGGGGGGTCGACGTCGAGCAGGGCGCCGATCTTCCCGACCTTGTCGGCGGGGAGCTTCAGCAGGGCGTCCACAATGGCCTTCTTGAACGTCGCGTCGAGGTCTCCGCGGACCGTGATCGGGTCGTTCGGGACGGGTTCGGAGCCCCATATCCTGCGGTACTTCGACGGGTCGAAGGTGCCGGACTCGGTGGCGCCGGCGAGCTGCTGGGAGTTGATCTCGGCGGCGTCGACCGTGTCGTTGGTCAGGGCGAGCAGTGCCTCGGGGTGACCACCGGCGTAGTTCGTCCTGACGTCGGACGCCTTCAGGCCGGCGTCGAGGAGGGCCTTGCGCGGCAGGGCGTCCCCAGAGGTGGACCCGGCCGAGGCGAGGGCGAGGGAGTGGCCCTTGAGGTCCTTGACGGTCTTCAGGGGCGAGTCCTTGGGGACCCAGATCCCGGCGGTGTAGCTGGAGACCTTGCCGTGCTCGTCGCTGAAGGAGGCGAGGGCCTCGGCCTTGGCCCGCTTGCTGGCGAAGACGTATCCGAGCGGCCCGAACATCGCGAGGTCGAGCTTGCCGTTCTGCATGGCGAGGACTTCGGCGGAGTAGTCGTCCGTGATCGTCAGCTCGACCTCGCAGTCAAGGGTCTCCTCGAGGGCGTCGGCCAGGACCTTCGCCGCCGGGGTGAGCTTGTCGGGGTCCTCGAAGGGCTCGACCCCGAAGCGAATCCTGCCGTCGGGGCAGGTCGCGGAGGTCTTCGCGCTCTTGTCGGACGAGTCGCTCCCGCAGGCGGTGAGGCCGAGTGCCGGGACGAGCAGGAGGGAGGTGGCGAGGGTGAGGCGACGGACGGACACGGTGACTCCGGTCGGGTGGAGAGGAATGCGGGGAGGGTGGTGAGGGGGGAGGGGCCCAAGGCGGCCACGATCAAGGTGGCCGTTCGGGCCACCCCGGGTCAATACTTGTATCTACAGGTTGCCAAGTGTTCACCTGGCGGTCGGCGCGGGGCGCCGCTCGGGCGTCGGCACAGGTGGTGCGAGGGGTGGTGCGGGGAGTCGTGCGGGGGAAGGAGGTGTGGCCGAGGCCGGCCGCGGTGCGGGTCGCCTCGAAGAGCCGGTCGCCGTCCCGGTTGATCCGGGTCGCGGTGACAGCGGGACGGACTGGCGGCGGGAGCAGTGGAGTTGCGCCCGGGCGCGGCTCCTCCGGGCGTGACGGACGCGGGGCCGCCTTGCCCGCGCGAGCCGCATCGGCCCCGGGTCGAGCTGGTACCAAAGCTGTAAGGTCAAGAGCATGGCCACACCAATGCACCGCTCCATCGCCGCCGAGTTGCGACAGCGCATCCGCACCGGGGCGATGAAGGTCGGCGAGTCGCTGCCGTCCGAGGCGCGGCTGTGCGAGGAGTTCACCGCTTCGCGCGGGCCGGTGCGGCAGGCGCTCGCGGCGTTGCGGGACGAGGGCCTGATCAGCGGGGGCCAGGGCAAGCGGGCCGTCGTCCTCGACGTCGTGGCCGCCCAGCCGTTCGAGACCTTCATGTCCTTCACCCGCCGCGCCGAGGTCACGGGCCACGCGCCGGGGCAGCGCCTGCAGGAGATCGCGCTGCGCCGTCCCGGGCCGGAGGTCGCCGCGGCCCTCCAGATCGATCCCGAGGACCTCGCGGTCCAACTGGTGCGGCTGCGGCTGCTCGACGGCCGGCCCGCCATGCTGGAGCGCATGACGTACATCGAGGCGGTCGGCAGGCCGCTGATCGACGCCGACCTCGACGCCGGGTCCATCTACGCCCTGCTCAGCGAGCGGGGGGTGGACCTGCATTCGGCCCGTCACACCTTCGACGCCGTACCGGCCGACGCGCTGGACGCCCGGCTGCTCGACGTGCCCGAGGGCCACCCGCTGCTGCGGGAGAGGCGGCTGACGACGGACGCCCAGGGCGTTCCCCTGGAGTGGTCGGACGACCGCTACCGGGCGGACGTCGCGACCGTCACCGTGACCAACACGCGCAGCGCGCGGACCATGATGCTGTGAGAAGCGGACGCGCCGGTCCGCCCCGGGGCGTGCGGGCGTCAGCGGGACGGGCCGCGCGCACGTCCCGGTCCCGTCACGCGGAGGGCACGACGGCCTGCCGGGGCGCCACGGCGTCGTGAGCCGCCGCGACGGCCTCGTCCAGCCCTTCCAACGGGTAGGCGCCTTCGACGAGTTCGGCGAACGGGAGCCGTCGGTGGTGTGCGGCCAGGAAGTCGACCGCCCGCTGGAGGTCGGCGGGCCGGTAGTTGTGCACGCCCACCAGCCTGTGCAGCCCGCGCACCACCCACTCGGGGTCCAGCGCCACCGGGTCCCCGGGGGACACCGAGCCGGCGAGCACAGCCGTGCCGCCCACCGCCAGGGACCGCAGGCACGCCTCGACGGCTTCCGCGCGGCCGGACAGCTCGACGGCGACGTCCATGTCCTCCGGCACGCCGTCCGTGTCACAGACCCTCACCGCGCCGAAGCGCAGGGCGCGTTTCCTGCGCAGTGGGTGCGGGTCCATGACGACGACGTGCGCGCCCGCCGAGGCCGCCATGGCCGCGGCGGTGACACCGAGCATGCCCGCGCCGGTCACCAGGACCTGCCGGCCCTCCAGGGGACCGGCCTCGGCGAGCACGGCGGCGACCGTGGCGGTGGCGCAGGAGGCGGGACACACGACGCGGTCGGGCAGGCCGTCGGGCACCGCGACGACGGCCGTGCCCGGCAGCACCACGCAGTGCGTGGCGAAGCCGCCGGTCAGCGGCGCGGCCTCGTCCAGCGCCTCGTGCCCGTACTTGCGGAGCCGTCGGCACTTCTGCGGCATGGCGCGCGCGCAGCGATCGCAGTCGCCGCACGAGGCGGACACCGACCACACCACCCGCATCCCGGGCTCGACGGGCGTGCCGTCCACGCAGGACGCCCCTCCCGCGCCGACGGCGACCACCGTGCCCACCTGCTCGTGGCCCAGCACGGCGGGAACGGGGGACGGACGGCGCCCGCGCACGGTGTGCAGATCGCTGCCGCACACGGTCGCCAGGTCGATCCGGACGAGCGTCTCCCCCGGGGCGGGGCGCGGAAGGCCGGTCGTCACCAGCGCGAAGGGCCGGCCCACCCCCTCCCAGCGCGCGTAGCGAGCCCGGTCCCCGTGTTGACTGTTCAGAGCGTTGACGTCGTTCACGCGAGGCAACTTGTCATAACCGGGAAGCTCTCGCAAGACCTGTATATATAAGTCGAGGGAAAGTCGCGGTGAATTCCGCGGCCTAAGGCGCGCCGGGCGTGCGGCTGTGCGGCCGTGCGCCCGCCGCCGAGGGTTCCGGGGGGCACTGACCGACGTCTACGGGGCGAGCGCCGCCAGCCAGTCGAGGGCGCCCGCCGGGTCCGCCGCCTCCGGCACCCCGTCCGGTACGGGCGGTCTGCGGACGACGACCACCGGGATGCCCGCCTCGCGCGCCGCCGTGAGCTTCGGCGCCGTGGCCGCTCCCCCGCTGTCCTTCGTGACGAGGAGGTCCACGCGGTGGCGGGCGAGCAGGGCGCGTTCCCCTTCGAGCGTGAACGGGCCCCGGTCGAGGAGGACTTCGGCACGGGCGGGGAGCGGCGGCTCGGGCGGGTCGACCGCGCGCACGAGGAACCACAGGCCGGGGCGCCCGGTGAAGGCGGCGAGCCCTGTACGGCCCGTCGTCAGGAAGACGCGGGTGCCGAGCGCGGGCAGGAGGGACGCCGCCTCGTCGAGCGAGGCCGCGTCGTGCCAGTCATCGCCCGGGGCGCGGGTCCAGCCGGGGCGGCGCAGGGCGAGGAGCGGGACGCCCGCCCCGGCGGCGGCCCCGGCCGCGTGGAAGCTCATCGTGGCGGCGAAGGGGTGGGTCGCGTCGACGAGCGCGACGACGTGGTGCGCGCGCAGCCAGGCCGTGAGCCCGCCCGTACCGCCGAAGCCGCCGACGCGCACGGCACCCGGCAGGGCGCGCGGGGCGGCGACGCGGCCTGCGAGCGAGGTCGTGACGCGCCAGGGGGTGCCGGTCAGCGCCTCGGCGAGACGGCGGGCCTCCGTCGTACCGCCGAGGATCAGGACGTGCGGGGCGGGCACGGCGCGGTCAGCACGTGTGGCGCTCGCGCGCCGCCGAGTAGAGGTGGCTGTCGCGGAACGAGGAGGCGCCCAGGGTGCGGCCGACCAAGATGACGGCGGTGCGGGTGATCCCCGCGGCCCTGGTCTCGGCGGCGATCGTGCCGAGCGTGCCGCGCAGGATCAGCTCCTCGGGCCGGGAGGCGTGGGCGACGACGGCGGCGGGGCAGTCGGCGCCGTAGTGCGGGAGGAGTTCGGCGGTGACGCGGTCGACGTAGCGGGCGGCGAGGTGCAGGACGAGGAGGGCGCCGCTGCGGCCGAGGGTCGCGAGGTCCTCGCCCTCGGGCATGGGGGTCGCCTCCTGTGCGACACGGGTGAGGACGACGGTCTGGCCGACCGTGGGCACGGTCAGTTCCCGCTTCAGCGCGGCAGCGGCGGCGGCGAAGGCGGGGACGCCCGGGACGACCTCGTACGGGATGCCGAGGGCGTCGAGGCGGCGCATCTGCTCGGCGACCGCGCTGAAGACGGAGGGGTCGCCCGAGTGGAGGCGGGCCACGTCCTGACCGGCCTCGTGCGCGCGGGAGAACTCGGCGGTGATGGCGTCGAGATCGAGGTGCGCGGTGTCGACGAGGCGCGCGCCGGGCGGGCACTCGGCGAGGAGTTCGGCGGGGACGAGGCTGCCCGCGTACAGGCACACGGGGCAGCGGGCGAGGGTGCGCGCGCCGCGCAGGGTGATGAGGTCGGCGGCGCCGGGACCCGCGCCGATGAAGTACACGGTCATGGGATGTCAGCTCCAGAGGGGGTCTTCTCGACGAGCCACTGCGTCAGCGGCATGGCCTGGCGCCAGCCCGTGAAGCCGCCGACGGGGACGGCGTGCGCGACCGAGAGCCGCACGAGTTCACCCCCGTAGCGCTTCCGGGCCGCGCTCAGCACCGCCTCGGACTCCAGCGTCACGGTGTTGGCCACGAGCCTGCCGCCCTCGGGCAGCGCCGCCCAGCAGGCGTCGAGCAGGCCCGGTGCGGTGAGTCCGCCGCCGATGAACACGGCGTCGGGCGTGGGCAGTCCGGTGAGCGCGGCGGGCGCGGCCCCGGTCACGACGCGGAGCGCGGGGACGCCGAGGCGGTCGGCGTTCTCGCTGATGCGCGCGGCGCGCACGGGGTCGCGCTCGACGCTGAACGCGCGGCAGGACGGGTGGGTGCGCAGCCACTCGATCGCGATCGATCCCGAGCCGCCGCCGACATCCCACAGGACTTCCCCGGGCGCGGGCGCGAGCGCCGCGAGGGTGACGGCGCGCGGGTAGCGCTTGGTGAGCTGCCCGTCGTGCGCGTACGCCTCGTCGGGCAGTCCCGGCACGGCGCCGAGGCGCGGGGCCCCCGGGGCGCGCCGGCACTCGACGGCGACGATGTGCAGCGGGTCCGCGTCCGGGGCGTCCCACGCGTCGGCGGTGGCTTCGGGGCTCGTGCGTTCCCGGGGGCCGCCGAGTTGTTCGAGCACCCGCAGGCGGCTGGGCCCGAAGCCGCGCGCGCGGAGCAGTGCCGCGACCTGCACGGGGGTGTCGGGTCCCGCGCCGAGGACGAGGAGGCGGCGGCGCGGGTGGAGGGCCGCGGCGATCCGGGCGAGGGGGCGCCCGACGACGGAGACGACGTCCACGTCCTCGCGGGCCCAGCCGAGGCGGGCGCACGCGTGGGCGACGGAGGAGGGGTGCGGCAGGACGCGGACGGCGTCGGGGCCGAGGAGAGCGGTGAGGGTCCGGCCGATCCCGTAGAACATCGGGTCGCCGCTCGCGAGGACGACGCGTGTGCGCCCGTCGTGCGCGGCGAGCAGTCCGGGGAGCGCCGGGCGCAGCGGCGAGGGCCAGGGGACGCGGACGGCGGCGCACTCGGGGGGCAGCAGGTCCAGTTGGCGGGGGCCGCCGAAGACCACGTCGGCCGCGCGCAGGACGGCGCGGGACGCCTCGGGGACACCGGGCCAGCCCTCGGCGCCGATACCGACGACGGTGACGGCGTCCTGCGGGGCGGGGGCGGGCGCTGCGGTCACGTGCGCGGTCCTCGGGCTCGGGTCGGGGCTGGTGCCCGCCCAGCCTACGGGGGTGTGACCTGGGGGTGCGTGCGGGGTCGCGAGCTTGTTGCACACTATGCGCAACAGCAAACAATATGCGTCACGGGCGGGGAGACCGCCGGGACACCGACGGGAAAGAGGTGCGGGGTGACCGCTCCGCTCGTACTGGGCATCGAGTCCTCCTGCGACGAGACCGGCGCGGGCCTGGTCAGGGACGGCAGGCTCCTCGGGCACGCGGTGGCGTCGAGCATGGACGCGCACGCGCGCTACGGCGGTGTCGTGCCCGAGATCGCCGCGCGGGCGCACGTGCACGCGGTGCGCCCGGTGATCCGGCGCGCGCTCGACGAGGCGGGGGTGCGGGCGCGGGACATCGACGCGGTCGCGGTCACGACGGGTCCGGGTCTGGCCGGGGCGCTCCAGGTGGGCCTCGCGGCGGCGAAGGGCCTCGCGTACGGGCTCGGCGTGCCGCTGCACGGGGTGCACCACCTCGCGGGTCACGTCGCGGCGGACACGCTGGAGCACGGGCCGCTCCCCTCGCCCTGCGTCGTGCTCATCGTCTCGGGCGGGCACACCTCACTGCTGCTCGTGCGGGACCTGGCGCGGGAGCCGATCGCGCACCTCGGGGACACGCTGGACGACGCGGCGGGCGAGTGCTTCGACAAGGTGGCGCGCGTCTTCGGGCTGCCGTACCCGGGCGGTCCGGCCATCGACCGGGCCGCGCGCGAGGGCGATCCGGGCGCGGTGGTCTTCCCGCGCCCGCTGCTCGGCGGTCACGACTTCTCGTTCTCGGGGCTCAAGACGGCGGCGGCACGCTGGGCGGAGCGGCACGCGGGAGGGGTGCTGCCGGTCGCCGACGGCGCCGCGGCGCTTCAGGAGGCGGTCGCGGACACGCTGACGCGCAAGGCGGTGGCGGCCTGCGCGGAACACGGCGTGGGCACGCTCGTCGTGGTCGGCGGAGTCGCCGCGAACTCACGGGTCCGCGCGCTCGCCGAGGAGCGCTGCCGCGCCGCCGGGATCGAGCTGCGCGTACCGCCCCTGCGGCTGTGCACGGACAACGGGGCGATGATCGCGGCAGTGGGGGACCTCCTCGTGCGGGCGGGAGCGGAGCCCGCGCCGCTCGACGTCTCGGTCGATCCCTCGGCGCCGCTGGAGTACGCGGCGCTGCACCCGGTGGGCAGGGGCTGATGCGCCGGGCGCCCCGGGGGACTCCCGGGGCGCCCGGTCACCGCTCAGCGGCCGAGGCGGATGCGGGTGAGCGTGTCCTTGCCGTCCGCGGCGCCGGACTTGTCGACGACGAAGGCGTAACCGCCCTTGATCTCGACGTGGTTGGGGTTGGCGTTGACGGCGACGGAGTCGACGACCTTGCCCTGGCGGGGGTTCACGACCGAGACGGTCGCGGCGGTCCGGTTGGCGACGAGGACGTTGCCCGTACGGGTGTCGGTGGCGACCGAGAGGGGGCCCTCGCCCGTGGGCACGGACTTGGTCACGACGCCCTTGCGCAGGTCGACCACGGAGACGTCGCCGCCGGTCTGGTTGGCGGTGTACGCGGTGCGGCCGTCCTTGGACAGGCTCACCGAGATCGGCCCCTGGCCCACGGGGATGAAACGGGGCCGCGAGGAACCCCGGTCGACCTCGATGATGCGGTCGTTGCCGAGGTCCGTCGCGTACAGGGCGCCGGTGCGCTCGTTGACGGCGAGTCCGGCCGGGCCCGCGCCCTCGACGGTGACGCGCTTCTTCTCCTTGAAGGTCTTGGTGTCGATCCCCACGAGAGTCCCGGCGCCGTTGCCGCTGGCCCACACGGTGTCGTGCGCCTCGTCCACGACGATCTCGCGGCTGTGCGCCACGTCGCCGACCGTGGCGAGGAGCTTGCCGGTGCGCTGGCTGTAGGCGGAGACGGAGTTGTCACGGGTGTTGGTGGTCCACACCGTGTTGTGCTCGTCGTCCACGGCGACCCCGTAGACGGCCTGGCGGGCGCCGGTCGCGGTGTCGGTGACGGGGGCCTCGTAGGTGGCCCTGACCGCGAGGGTCACCGGGTCGACCTTGAGCAGCGCCGACTGCGTGACGGGAGGCCGGCCCACGGCGGTCGTGGCCCACAGCACGTGGTTCCGCTCCGAGTAGGCGGACTGGTAGAGGCCGGTCGCGAGCGGCGCGACGGTCGTCCTCGGCGCCGGGGCGTGGCCCTTGCCGTGCGCCTGGGCGGTACCCGTGGCGAAGAGCGTGGCACCGGCGGCGCAGGCGACGGTCACGGCGGCGGCGCGGCGCAGACGGGGGACGAGAACGGACATGCGGGTCTCCTTCTGAAAGGGCGCTCCGGAGCGGGGCGCGCTCCATAAAGTTAGCTTAGGCTTACCTAACTTCGATCAAGAAGAGAGTGTGTCGTCCACCACAAGCGCCACTCAACCTCCTTTCGATGAAGGGAAGTTGCGGGCACGCCTCAGGGCGCCCCGTACGGGTGCGGAGCGCCCTGAGGCGTGAGGGATCGAACTTCTGAGGTCGGGTCACCCGGGCGGCGGCGGCAGGAAAGGCGCAGCGGGGCGAGGGAAGCCCTACGGCCGCTCTCTCGTGAACTTAGGCTAGCCTAACCATGCCCATCTGATCTTTACGGGTCCGCCGCGTCCAGGACCGAAAGGAAGCGCCATGTTCGCCTCTCCCCCGCCCAGCGCGCTGCGGCACCCGCCGCGCGTCCCGCGCCCGACGCCGGTCCCCCGCGTCGGCGGCGCGGCGCTGCCCCTGCCGGGGCCCGGGGCGGCGACGGAGGACTTCTGGGCGGAGGTGGCCCGGCGCGGCACGCCCGTCGTGGGGCCCGACCCCCTGGGCGATCCGGCACACAGGGGCGTCACCTTCCTGTGGCGCGGCGGACCGGGGACCCGCGCGGTGCAGGCCGTGCCCAACAAGCTCGCCGACCCGCACGATCCGCGCGCCACGCTGATGGAGCGGGTGCCGGACACGGATGTGTGGCACGTGACGCTGCGGCTCGGCGCGGACTGGCAGGGCACGTACGACCTGCTGGTCGACGAGGGCGGGGGCCCGGCGTCCGGCTCGCCGGAGTACGCGGCCTGGTTGCGTACCCGCCGCCGCGCCGATCCGTTCAACTCCCGTACGCTGCCGCGCCGCTGGGGTGGCGAGCCGCTGCACTGGGCGGCGTTGCCGCAGGCACCGGCGCAGGACGCCTGGTCGCTCCCGTGCCCGGCGGGAGAGCGCGGCACGCTGAGCGCGCACGCGGTGCCGAGCGCCCGCCTGGGCGGGACGCGGCGGACGTGGCTCTACACGCCGGCCGGCGCGGATGCCGTGGTCGCGGGTCCGGCGAACGGCGGGGGTACGGCCCTTCCCGGCTCCGGGCGGGGTACGGCCCTTCCCGGCTCCGGGCTCCCGCTGCTCGTCCTGCTCGACGGGGAGCACTGGGGGCCCGTGCTCGGTGTGGCGGGGCTGCTGGACGGGCTGATCGCGGCCGGTCTCGTGCCGCCCATGGCCGCCCTCCTGCCGGATTCCGTCGACGCGGACACGCGGTGGGCGGAGCTGACCTGCCGCCCGGAGTATCTGGCCTTCCTCACCGAGGACTTGATCCCGTGGGCGGCCGAGCGGCTGCCGCTCACGACGGACCCGGCGCGTACGGTGATCGCGGGCCAGAGCCTCGGCGGCCTGACGGCCGCGTGGGCCGCGCTGGCCGCCCCGCACCGTTTCGGCAACGTCCTCGCCCAGTCGGGCTCCTTCTGGTGGCCGAACGGCCCCGACGCCGAGTGGCTGACCCGCTCGATCGCCTCCGCCCCGCGCCGCCCCGTCCGCTTCCGGCTCTCCTTCGGACGCCAGGAATGGGTCGCGCTCCCGGCGGCCCGCCGCCTGCGCACGGCCCTCGCGGAAGCGGGTTACGAGGACGCCGGGTACCACGAGTTCAACGGCGGCCACGACTACCTGTGCTGGCGTTCGGAACTGGCGGCGGGGCTGCCGGAACTGGTCCCGGGGCCCGTGGCCCCGGAGTCCGTGGCCCCGGAGTCTGTGGTCTCGGAGCCGGTGGACTCGGGTGGCGAGGCGCGGGCTGCGGAGGCGGCGAATGCGGGACTGCCGGGCGCGGCGGCACACGCCCGGACGGCTCCGGGCGCGGCGCTGTAACGCCGGGGGCCGACGCGGACGCGCGGGGGTGGCGCCGTGCTCGGGGCGCCCGAGGGCAGGGGCCCCCGCTCCCCCGCTCCCCCGCTCCCCGGCGCTCTCCCCTCCCAGCCCCCTCCTGGCGTCGGCGTTACCCCCTCAACTCCTCCAGCCGCCCCCTCAGCGTCTCCGCGATCGTCTCCAGCGTTTCGGCCGTGAGCAGTTGGGGGTGGGTGCAGGGGAGGTCGTGGTTCTCGATCGTTCCGTGCACGTGGGGGCGCCACGCCGTGTGGTGGAGCCAGTGCTGGGGGCGCGGGGTCGCCGCCGTGAAGAAGAGGACGTTTCCCTCGAAGGGGCGGCGGTGGGTGTGGGCGCGCATCAGGCGGGCGTGGTTGGGGACGATGTCGACGATGCGCGCGAGGGTGTCGTCGGCGAGGCCCGCGAGGGGGCTGCCGCCCTGCGCCAGCGTGGCCATGACGTCCTCCTTCGTGCGTTCCGCGGTGCGTTCGATGCCCGCCATGCGGAGCACCGCCGTGAGCGCGTCGCCCTCTTCGGGGGCGGGGTTGTCGCGCCACTGCTCGGCGGGGAAGGCGTCGAGGAGGGCGAGCAGATCGACCTTCTCGCCCGCCTCCTGGAGCAGCGTCGCGACCGTGTGCGCGAGCACGCCGCCCACGGACCAGCCGAGGAGGCGGTACGGGCCGTGCGGCTGGAGCGCGCGGATCTCGCGTACGTAGTCGGCGGCCTCCTCCTCCAGGCTCACCGGGAGCGGGGCGGGCCCGTCGAGGCCGCGTGCCTGGATGCCGTGGAGGCGCTGCCCGGGGCCGAGGAGCGTGGAGAGGGCCGCGTAGCACCAGGCGAGGCCGCCCGCGGGGTGGATCGCGAAGAGCGCGGGGCCCTCGCCGCTCGCGCGCAGGGGGAGCACCGTGGAGAGCGCGGCACGGGAGAGGGGGCCTGTGGCGGTGAGGCGGGCGGCGAGTGCGGCGGGCGTGGGGGACTCGAAGAGGCTGCCGAGTGTCGGCTCGACGCCGAGTTCGTCCCGTATCCGGCCGACGAGCCGGACCGCGAGGAGCGAGGAGCCGCCAAGGTCGAAGAAGGCGTCGTCGGGGCCCGCGTCGGGGACATCGAGGACGTCGCGGAAGAGGCGGACGAGGGTGTCCTCCTCCGGGCTCGCGGGGGCGCGCTCCGCTCCCGAGCCGGTGAAGACCGGGGCGGGGAGCGCCTTGCGGTCGAGCTTGCCCGCCGGGCCGAGCGGGAAGGCGTCGACCCGGAGCACGGCGGCGGGCACCATGTGGGCGGGCAGGGTGCGGCCGAGCGCGGTACGGAGTGCCGCCGGGTCGGCCCCGCCCGTCACGTACCCGATGAGCCGCTGGTCCCCCGGTGTGTCCTCGCGGACGAGCGCGCACGCTCCGTCGACCCCGGGCAGGGCGCTCAACGCGGCCTCGATCTCGCCGAGTTCGATGCGCTGGCCGCGCAGCTTCACCTGGTGGTCGGTGCGGCCGAGGTAGAGGATCTCGCCCTCGGGCGTCCACTGTGCGAGGTCGCCCGTGCGGTACATGCGGGTGCCGGGCGGGCCGTAGGGGTCGACGGGGAAGCGGGCGGCGGTGAGTTCGGGGCGCGCGAGGTAGCCGTTCGCCAACTGCCTTCCGGCGAGGTGCAGTTCGCCGGGCACTCCGGGCGGGCAGGGCTGTCCCGCGGCGTCGAGCACGTAGAGGCGGGTGTTCCAGACGGGGCGGCCGAGCGGGACGGGCCCCGTGTCCCCCGGCACGCACGTGTGGTGGGTGACGTCGACGGCCGCCTCGGTCGGCCCGTAGAGGTTGTGCAGGCGCGCGCCCGGCAGGACGCGCGCGAAGGTGTCGGCGGACTCGCGCGAGAGCGCTTCGCCGCTCGCGAAGACGTCCCGCAGGCTCACGCACCGCGCGGGCTCCCCCTCGGCGAGGAACGCCTGGAGCATCGACGGCACGAAGTGGCAGACGTTGACGGTGTGTTGGGTGATCAGTTCACCGATGCGGCGCGGGTCCTTGTGCGCCCCCGGTTCGGCGAGGACGAGCGTCGCGCCTTCGCGCAGCGGCCAGAAGAACTCCCACACGGACACGTCGAACGACGAGGGCGTCTTCTGGAGCACGCGGTCGCCCGGCGCGAGCGGGTACGTGCCCTGCATCCACCGGAGCCGGTTGTCGATCGCCGCGTGGGACACGACGACGCCCTTGGGGCGGCCCGTCGATCCCGAGGTGTACAGGACGTACGCGGGGTGGTGCCGCGTGAGGGCACGGGGCGGGTCGCACGCGGGGTACGCGCGCGTGTCGAGTGTGTCGAGCGGCAGTACGGGGACGGGGGCGTTTCGCGGCAGGCGTCCGTCCGTGTCGGTGAGCGCGCACACGGGGGTCGCGTCGGCGAGCATGAACTCCAGCCGCTCGGCCGGGTATTCGGGGTCGAGCGGGAGGTAGGCGGCGCCGGTCTTGAGGACGGCGACGAGGGCCACGACGAGGTCCACCGAGCGCGGCAGCGAGACGGCGACGGTGGCCCCGGGAGCGGCGCCGAGGGTGGTGAGGTGGTGGGCGAGACGGTTGGCGCGCGCGGTGAGTTCCGCGTACGAGAGGACGGTGTCGCCGAGGACGAGGGCGGGTGCGTCGGGGGTGTGGGCGGCCCGTGCCTCGATCGGGCCGATGAGGGTCGTGGGCGGGAGGGCGCGCTCGGTGGCGTTGAACTCGTCGAGGACGAGGCGCAGTTCCTCGTCGGTGGCGAGGGGGTGGTGGGCCGTGGGGGTCTCGGGGTCGCTCGTGGCGAGGCGGCGCAGGAGGGCGAGGAAGCGGTCCTGGTGGGCGGCGAGTGCCGTCTCGTCGTGGAGGGCGGGGTTGGCGTCGTGGTCGATGCGCAGTCCGCGTCCGTCGGCGCGGTCGTAGACGTGCACGCTGAGGTCGTCGACGGGCCCGGCCGAGAGGTTCTCGGCGCGGGCGGGGGCACCGGCGAAGGTCGCGCCGTAGTCGAAGGGCATGACGTTGACGAGCGGCCCGGTGAGCGCGCGGCCCGCGCCGAGCAGGCCGAGGTCGCGGCGCAGGTCCTCGTACCGGTAGCGCTGGTGGCGGCGCGCCTCGCGCACCCCGGTGACGACGCGCCGCACGAGCCGCGCGAAGCTCTCCGCCGGGTCGACGCGCAGCCGCAGCGGCACGACGTTCATGACCATGCCCGGCACGCGCAGCGCCGCGGAGCCGAGCCGGCCCATGAGCGGCAGCCCGAGCACGACGTCCTCGCGCGCGGTGGTGCGCGAGACGTGGAGGGCCTGCGCGGCGAGGAGGACGTCGGGCCAGGTGGCCTTGAGCGCGCGGGCGAGGGCGTGCAGGCGTGCGGTGTCCTCGGGAGTGAGGTGCGCGGTGCGGCGCAGGAAGGTGCGCGAGGGGAGCGCGGAGCGGCCCGCGAGGAGGGGGGCCTCGGGGCGGTCGGCGAAGGCGCCCGTCCAGTAGGCGCGGTCGGTGTCCCGGTCGGGTCCCGTGCGGTACTCCTCGTCGAGCGCGAGGAGTTCGGCGAGGGTGCCGAAGGCGCGCGGTGCCGGTTCCTCCCCGGCCGCGAGCGCCGAGTACACCTCGGCGGTGCGGCGCACGAGGAGCGAGTAGCCGTACCCGTCCATGACGAGGTGGTGCACGCACTGGTACCACAGCCAGCGCTCCTCGCCGACGCGGAGCAGGGCGTGCCGGAAGAGCGGCCCGGTGACGAGGTCGAAGGGCTCGGCGAGGTCGGCGCGCAGCCGGGCGCGGGCCGCGTCCTCGCCGCCGTCGTCACGGAAGTCCCGTACGAGCAGCGGAGGTTCGACCTCGGCGGCGAGGTGCTGACGGGGGCCCTCGGGGGTCTCGGTGAAGCGCAGGCGGAGGCTGTCGGTCTCGGCGGTGACGCGGCGCAGCGCGGCGTGGAAGAGGTGCGGGTCGAGGGGGCCGTCGATCGCGAGGCACTCGGCGGTGCTCTGCGCGGGGCTGCCGGGGTCGAGGGCCTGCGCGTAGTACATGCCGGTCTGCGCGGCGGTGAGGGGGAGGCCGGTGGCGGTGGGGCCCGCGTGCGCGGCGGCGGGTGTGGCCGCGCGCGCCGTGGTGCTCGTCGTGGTGCTCACTTCGCCCCCAGGAGGCCGGTCCAGGCGGTGATGACGGGGTCCTCCGCGAGGTCGGCGAAGCCCGCTTCGACGCCGTGCTCGCGGCGCCAGCCCTCCAGGAGGCTCATGAGGCGCACGGAGTCGAGCCCGTGGTCGAGGAGGTTCTCGTCGAGGGGGACGTCGGCCGGGTCCTCGCCGAGCGCGTCGGCGACGTCGGCGCGGATCAGTTCGGGGGTGAGGGTGGGGTGCGGCATCAGAATTCCTTCAGCAGGTCGGCGGTGGGGGCGACGCGGGCGCAGCGGCCCGCCGCCCAGCGCAGCGCCATGTCGTGGTCCTCGCGCGAGAAGTCGGCGACCGCGTCGGCCGCGACGAAGGCGCGCAGGTCCCTGGACCAGGCGTCGGCGGCTGTCATGAGGACGCCGATGTGGGCGTAGACACCGGTGACGACGAGCTGGTCGCGCCCGGCGGCGCGCAGCTGTTCCTCCAGGTCGGTACGGGCGAAGGCGCTGTACTTCCACTTGGTGAGCCGGATGTCGTCCCCGGCGGGGGCGACGCGCTCGGGACTGCCGTGCGCGGCGGGGTCGGCGGGGACGCCGGGGCCCCAGAAGTCGAGCTGGAGTCCGCGCTGTGCGGGGGTCTGGCCACCGCGCTGGGCGGTGTGGATCACGGGCATCCCGGCGGCGCGGGCGGCCTCGATGAGGCGGGCCGTGCGGTCGATGAGGCCGGTGAGGGGCTCGGTGCCCGGGGGGAAGCAGCGCAGGAAGTGGTGTTGCAGGTCGTGGACGAGGAGGGCGGCGCGGGAGGGGTCGAGCAGCCAGTCGACCCGGTTGGCGGGCAGCTCGGCGGGGGTGGGGTGGGGGTAGGTGACGGCGGTGGGGAGGGGCATGGGGGGCCTTTCGGGTGGGGGGTGCGTGGTGCGGGAGACTGGTATGGGGGTCGCCCCCCCCGGGCGGGAGGGGGCCGTTCACCCCCGATCCCCCACACCCCCCGCCCCCGCCCGCTGCCCCTTCTTGCTCACCTTCCCGATCCCCGTCTGCGGGAAGGCGTCCACGAAGGCGAACCTGTCGGGCACCTTGAACGCGGCGAGCCCCGACTCGCGCACGTACCGCTTGAGCGCCGCGGCCCCCGGCACTTCGGCGCCCGCGCGCGGGATGACGTACGCGAGCGAGCGCTCGCCGAGGTAGTCGTCGGGCACGCCGATCACGGAGGCGTCGAGGACGGCGGGGTGGCCGAGGAGGACGTTCTCGACCTCCTCGGGCGCGAACTTCTCGCCGCCCCGGTTGATCTGGTCCTTCGCGCGGCCCTCGACGACGAGGTGCCCGCTCGGCAGCCGCCGTACGAGGTCCCCGGTGCGGTACCAGCCCTCCGCGTCGAAGACGCGCGCGTTGTGCTCGGGCGCGCGCCAGTAGCCGCGGATCGTGTACGGGCCGCGGGTGAGCAGGTGGCCGACCGTGCCGTCCGGCACCTCGTGCCCGGCGTCGTCCACGACCCGTATCTCGTCGTCGGGCGAGATGGGGCGGCCCTGCGTCGTGAGCACGGTCTCCACGTCGTCGTCCAGGCGCGTGTAGTTGACGAGTCCCTCGGCCATCCCGAAGACCTGCATGAGCCGCGCGCCGAGCGCCGGCAGCATGCGCCGCGCCGCGTGGGCGCCGAACTTGGCGCCGCCGACGAGGACCAGGTCGAGGCTCGTGAGGTCGTACGGGGTCGAGGGCGCCGCCTCGGTCCACACGAGGGCGAGCGGCGGCACCATGCCGGTCATCGTGATCCCCTCGCGCTCGACGAGCGGGAACGCCGTCCCCGGGTCGGGCGCCGGGCTCAGCACGACGGTGCCGCCCGCGAGCAGCACGCCGAGCCAGCCGGGGCTGCTCATCGGGAAGTTGTGCGCCGCGGGGAGCACGACGAGGAAGCGGGTGCGCGCGTCGACGCCGCAGATCTCGTTGGAGCCGCGCAGCGAGTAGGCGTAGTCGTCGTGGGTGCGCGGGATGAGCTTGGGGACGCCGGTGGTGCCGCCGGAGAGCTGGAGGAAGGCGAGTTCGCTCGCGTCGGGGCCGGGCGGGAGGTCCGCGGGCTCGCCCGTGACGTCGCGCAGCGCGGTGTGCTCGCCGGGGTCGCCGACGACGAGGACGTGGCGCAGCGCGGGGTGTCGCGCGCGCATCCGGGTGGCGAGGGCGCGGTGGTCGAAGCCCGCGTGGCGCTCGGGGACGACGTAGGCGACGGCCTCGCTGAGCGCGCAGAAGTGGTCGATCTCGCGCTCGCGGTGCGCGGGGAGCGCGTAGACGGGGAGGGCGCCGAGGCGGAAGAGCGCGTAGACGGTCTCGATGAACTCGCCGATGTTGGGGAGTTGCACGACGACGCGGTCGCCCTTGCGGATGCCGAGTCCGGCGAGCCCGGCGGCGAGCGTGTCCGCGCGGGCGTCGAGTTCCGCGTACGTCCAGGTGCGGCGCGCGGGCGCGGGGTCGACGAGCGCGAGGTGCCCCGGGTGGGCGGCGGCGCGGGCGCGGAGCAGGTCGCCGAAGGACTCGCCGCGCCAGTACCCGGCGGCGCGGTAGCGGGCGGCGGTCTCGGCGGGCCAGGTGGGCGCGTCGAGCCCGGGGGTGGTGGCGCACGGCGCGGTCGTGCGGGCGGTGGCGGGCGGGGTGCTCACAGGGCGGCTCCGACGGCGTCGAGGAAGGTACGGAACTTGGCGGCGGTCTCGGCGGCCTCGGCCTCGCCCGTCGAGGCGGCGACGACTCCGGCGCCCGCGAAGAGGCGCAGGGTGTCGCCCTCGGCCTCGGCGCAGCGCAGCGTCACGACCCACTCGCCGTCCCCGTCCGCGTCCTGCCAGCCGACCATGCCGGTGTAGGCGCCGCGGTCGAAGGGCTCGCTGGCCGCGATGACCCGGCGGGCGGTCGCGGTGGGGGTCCCGCACACGGCGGGGGTGGGGTGGAGGGCCTGGGCGAGGTCGAGCGCGGTCGTCGCGGGGGACGCGAGGTCGCCGGTGACGGTCGTCGAGAGGTGCCACATCGTGGCGGTGCGGACGAGGGTGGGGCGCGGGGGCACCTCGATGCGCGCGCAGTACGGGGCGAGTGCCGCGCGTACGGCGTCGACGACGACGGCGTGTTCGTGGAGGTCCTTCGCCGAGTCGAGGAGTGCGGCGGCGGCGCGCACGTCCTCGGCGAGGTCCGTGCCGCGCGGGGCCGAGCCGGCGAGGGGGTTGGCGACGAGGCGGCCGTCCTGGCGGGCGACGAGGAGTTCGGGGCTCGCGCCGAGGAGCGTGCGGCCGGGGGCGCTGGGCACGGCGAAGGCGTAGCCGCCGGGGTCGCGGCGGGCGAGGCGGCCGAGCATGAGGGGCAGTCCGGGGGCGGTGCGCCCGGTGAGTTCGAGGGTGCGGGCGAGGACGACCTTCGCGAACTCGCCCGCGCGCAGCCGCTCGACGGCCGCGTCGACGGCGCGGGCGTACGCGTCGGCGGAGGGTACCTCGCGCAGCTTCCAGCCGCCGGGCGCGGCCGGTGCGGGGGGTGCGAGCGCGGTGAGCGGGTCGTGGCGCAGGGCGGGTCCCCGGCGCAGCCGGGCGGGGACGGCGAGGGCGGGCGGGGCGTCGGGCAGGAAGGGGAGGCAGCCGAGGACGACGGGGGCGGGGTCTCCGGCGGTACGGCGCGCGTCGAGGGCGCGGCGGACGCGCTCGCCGAGGGGGACGGCCGGTTCGTGGGGTATCTCGGCGGCGGTTCCCGAGCCGAGCAGGGTGCGTCCGGGCGTGGCGAGGAAGCGGTCGCCGGGGCGGTAGGCGTCGAGCAGCGCGGTCGCGCCGCCGGGGGTGACGGCGGGGGGTTCCGGGGCGCGGGTGAGGGGTTCGCGCACGGGGACGGTCATGGGGGCCTCCTGGGGATGGGGGTGCCGTGGGGGACGGATCGCGTGCGTCGCGCACGAGGTCGGGTGGCTCGCAGGCGACGGACGGCTCACGCGCGGGGTCGTGGCCCGGGCGTGCGGGGCGGCTCTCGGGCGCGTGGCTCACGCGCGCAAGGTCGCGCCTCCGTCGACGTACAGGTCGTGCATCGTGATGTGGCGTGCGCGGTCGGAGGCGAGGAAGGTGACGGCGTCCGCGATGTCTGCGGGCTCGGCGATGCGGCCGAGGGGGATGCCGGTGCGGAACGTGGCGGGGTCGCCCTCGACGACGCGGCGGGCGCCGGCCTCCTGGTCCTCGCCCCACATGGCGCGCTGCATCGCGGTGAGTGTGGAGCCGGGTGAGACGGTGTTGCAGCGGATGCCGTGGGGGGCGAGTTCGAGGCCGAGGCATTTCGTGTACATCACGGTCGCGGCCTTCGAGGCGGCGTAGGCGGCCATCCCGGCGCGTGGGACGCCGGCGGCGTTGGACGCGACGGTGACGAGGGCGCCGCGCCCGCGCGGGGTCATGCGGCGCGCGGCGGCGCGGGTGACGTGGAAGACGCCGCTCGTGTTGACGGCGAGGCTCGCGGACCAGTCGGCGTCGGTGAGTTCGGTGACGGGGCTCGTGCGCAGGATGCCGGCGACGCAGGCGACGACGTCGAGCGGTCCGAGGGTGTCCTCGGCGGTCGCGACCGCCGTTTCGACGGCCGCCGGGTCGGTGACGTCGAGCGGGTGCGCGGTGATGGCGCCCGGTCGGCGGGCGGCGAGGGCGCGGAGCCCGTCCGCGTCGGCGTCCGTGGCGAAGACGCGCGCGCCCTCCCGTACGAAGGCGGCGACGACCGAGGCGCCGATGCCGTGCGCCGCTCCGGTGACGAAGACGGCCCGTCCTGCGAACTCTCCTTCTGCCGGGTTCACTTGGCCATCGCCTCCCGGATGTCGGTGAGGACGGATTCGGCGGCACGGGCGCCGCCGAGGCTGGTCCACATGGAGCCGTCGATGACGGTCGCGTGCTTCTCCTTGACCGCCTTGAGGCCCCGGTAGGCGGGTTCGGCCTGGAGTTGCCGGAGCAGTCCGGACTCGCTCGTGGCGTCGAGGGTGCCGATGAAGAGCCAGTCGCCGTCGATCTCCTTGAGGTTCTCGTTGCTGATCGGCGTCGAGTGGCCCTCGCCGCGCTTCGCCTGGATGCCGGGACGGGTGAAGCCGAGGTCCTTCAGGACGTCGGAGACGAAGACGCCCTGCTGCATGACGGCGGTGCCCTTGGCGGAGTAGCGGGCGACGGAGACCTCGCTGCCGGCGCGGGCGCCGAGGTCCTTCTTGAGCGCGGTGACCTTCTCGTCGTACCCGGAGAGGAACTTCTCCGCCTCGTTGCTCCTGCCGAGGGCCTTGCCGGTGAGGGTGAGCGAGGACTTCCAGTCCTTGTCGTTCCCGATCGTGACGAGGGTGGGGGCGACCTTCCTGAGCTGGGCGAGGACTTGGGTGTCGGCGAGCTGCCCGGCGAGGATCACGTCCGGCTCGGCGGCGACGACCTTCTCGATGTCGGGGCCCGTCACGGTGCCGACGAGGGGGATCTTGGCGGCCTTGTCGGCGAGGTAGCCGGGGGCGCCCTTCTGGCCGCGCGCGGCGGTGAGGCCGACCGGTTCGACGCCGAGGGTGAGCGCGGAGTCGAGGTCCATCTCGCTGAGCACGACGACGCGTCGCGGGTGCGCGGGCACCTTCACGGCCGTGCCGGTCGCGTCGGTGATGCTGACGGTGCTCGTGTCCGCTTTCGCCGTACCGGCCGCGTCGGAGGAGTCGTCGCCCGCGCAGGCGGTCGCGGTCAGCAGCCCCGCCCCGGCGAGCAGCGCCGCGAGGAGGGTCGTGCGGCGGGCGGAGGGGCGAGGGGCGAGCGGGTGGTGTGGCATGGGGCGAGATCTCCGTGGGAGGGGGACGGGGGAGGCTCCGCCGCGGGGACGTGGGGGCGCTGGACGCCGTTTTCCCTGCGTACGGGGGGTTTTCGGGCAGCGAGCGGCCCGCCGCGCCGCCCACCGGACGGCGCGTTACTTAGGTTAGGCTAACCTCATGTTCATTACGCAAGGGCGTCCGGCTCCCCCCAGTCGGCGCACCGCGCCGCTCCTGGGCCGCGCGCCGGTGGTGTGGTGGAGCGCGGCGGGGCTTCTCCTCCTCGTGCTCGCGCTCGGACTGCTGTCGCTCCTGTTCGGCACGGGCTCGACGGGCCCGGGACGCGCGTGGGACTACCTCACGGGCGACCCGGCGGCGCGCGCCGACGCGCAGGTGCGGCTCGCCGTGCACGACGTACGGCTGCCGCGCACCCTCGCGGCGCTCGTCGTCGGGTGCTGCCTCGGCGTCTCGGGGTGTCTGCTCCAGGCCGCGACGCGCAATCCGCTCGCCGAGACGGGCCTTCTCGGCGTCAACTCCGGTGCGGCCTTCGCCGTCGTGCTCGGTCTCACGTGGGGCGGGGTCGGTTCGGCGGGCGGGCTCATGGTGTGCGCGCTGCTCGGGGGCACGGTGGCGAGCGCGATCGTGCTGCTGCTCGCGGCGAGCGGACGCACATCGGGCTCGCCGCTGCGGCTCGTGCTCACCGGTTCGGCGCTCGGCGCGACGTTCCACGGGCTCACCGCGTACGTGCTCCTCGGCACGCAGTCGACGTTCGACACGTACCGCTACTGGACGATCGGCTCGCTCGCCGGGGTGCGGCTCGGCGACCTCGTGCTGCTGGCCCCGCTCGCCGCGCTCGGTCTCGCGGGCGCCCTGCTGTGCGCGCGACCGCTCTCGGCGCTCGGGCTCGGTGACGACGCGGCCCGCGCGCTCGGGCACGACCCGGGGCGGGTACGGCTCGCGGTCGCCGCCGCGGTCTCGCTCCTCACCGGCTGCGCGGTGGCCCTCGCGGGCCCGATCGCCTTCCTCGGCCTCCTCGCCCCGTACGCGGCACGCGCCCTGACGGGTCCCCGGCTCGCGGCGCAACTCGTCCTGTCGGCCCTCTTCGCGGTGAACGTGCTGCTCTTCGCCGACCTCCTCGCCCGCCTGGTGATCCGCCCCTGGGAGACCCCGGTGAGCGTGCTCCTCGCCTTCGTCGGCGGCCCGCTGCTCGTCTGGATCGCGCGCTCGCCGCGCCTGTCCACGGCGGGGGCGGCATGAGCGCGTACGAACCGGCTCCGCCGGAACGGGACACCCCCGGCGCCTTCCCCCTCGCCCCCGGCAGTTCCCCCTCCGTCACTCCGCCCGACAGCACGGTCGTCCGGACCGGCGCGCTCTCCTGGCTCCTCCCCCGCCGCTCCGTCCTCCTCGCGCTGTGCCTCGCGCCGGTCCTGCTCGGCGTCGTGTGCCTCGCCGTGCTCGCCAGCTCGACCGGGATGAGCGCCGGGGAGAGCCTGCGGGGGCTCTTCGGGACGGGGGACGCGGCGGGCGTCCTGGTCGTGCGGGAGTTCCGGCTGCCCCGGATCGTCGTGGGGCTGCTCGTCGGGGCGGCGCTCGGGGTCGCGGGGTGCCTCACGCAGACCCTCGCGGGCAACCGGCTCGCCACGCCCGACCTCGTCGGCGTCAACGAGGGCGCGACGGCGGCCGTGGTGGCCTCGGTCGCGGGATCGACGACCGGGATGCTCGGCGCCTGGTGGCTCGGGCCACTCGGCGCGGCGGCGACCGCCGTGCTCGTCGTGCTCTGCGCGGGCGGGGCGGGCGCCGCCGGGTACCGGCTGCTAGTCACGGGCATCGGCGTCTCGACGTTCGTCGGCGCGGTGAGCGACCTCGTGATGTCGCGCCAGAACCAGGCGACGGCGGGCGGCGTGTTCCTGTGGACCGTGGGCAGCCTCAACGGCCGCGACTGGGCGGTGGGCGGTCCGCTCCTCGTGATCCTCGCGGTACTGCTCCCGCTCGCCCTCGCGGCAGGCCACCGGCTCCAGTTGCTGCGCTTCGACGACGACACCGCGACCGCCCTCGGCGCCGACCCGCGCCGCGTGCGCGCCGCCGCGCTCGGTGTGGCGGTGGGGCTCGCGGGGGTCGCGGTCGGGATCGGCGGGCCGATCGGCTTCGTCGCGCTCGCGGCCCCCGTGCTCGCGGCGCGGCTCGCCGGGCCGACCCGTGTACCCGTCACGGGCGCGGCGCTGACCGGCGCGTTCCTCGTGGCGGCGGCCGACGCGCTCGGCCGGGTCGTGGCACCGGTGGAGATACCCGCCGGGGTCGTCACGAGCGTGCTCGGCGGCCCCTTCCTGCTCTGGGTCCTGCTCCGCCAGGACCGGGGCCGCACCTCCGGAAAGGCGTGACCGCTTCCATGACCACCACCACCGGGTCCCCCGCCGGGCTCGTGATCAGCGGCTTGCGCGCGAGCTACCCGGGCCGCCCCGTCGTCCGGGACGTCGACCTCACCGTGCCCTGCGGGAAGGTCGCCGCGATCGTCGGCCCCAACGGCTGCGGCAAATCGACCCTGTTGCGCACGCTCGCGCGCCTCCACCCCGCCGAGGCCGGAACGGTCCGGGCGGCGGGGGCCGACCTGTGGGCGCTCGACCGGCGCCGCGCGGCCCGCCTCGTGGCGCTGCTCCCGCAGTCGCCGCGCGCGCCCGAGGCGGTGACGGTCGCCGGGCTCGTACGGTACGGCCGCCACCCGCACCAGGGCCTGCTGCGGCAGTGGTCGCGCGCCGACGAGGAGGCGGTACGGGCCGCGCTCGCCGCGACGGGGACGCTGGACCTCGCCGGGGAGCGCGTCGACCGGCTCTCGGGCGGCCAGCGCCAGCGCTGCTGGCTCGCGATGGTCCTCGCCCAGGACACCCCGCTCGTCCTGCTCGACGAGCCGACGTCAGCACTCGACCCGGGCCACGTCGTGGACGTGCTGCGCCTGGTCCGCGAGGTCGCGGCGGCGGGCCGCACGGTCGTGATGGTCCTGCACGACCTCTCGGCGGCGGCCCGCAGCGCGGACCTGCTGATCGCGATGAAGGACGGCCGCATCGTGGCGGAGGGCGCACCGTCCGCCGTCGTCGACGAAGCGCTCGTCAAGGAGGTCTACGGCCTGGACGCCGACATCCTCCGCGCCCCCGGCGACGGCGCTCCCGTGGTGGTACCGAGGGCGCGGTGACGCCAGGGCGCGCGCTTCACCACCAGATGCGCGGCACAGGCGTCACCACCAGGTGCACGGCGCGCGCTTCCCCATCAGATGCGCGGCACAGGCGTCACCACCGCGCGCGCGGCCCGGGCCCGCCCCCGCGTTCCCGGACGCTCCCTCAGCGCCCCGGTCACCGGGTCGCTCCCCGCCTCCCCAGCGCCAGCACCACCCCCGCCCCCACGACGGACAGCACGATCGACGTCAGCGACGCGCGGTTCGCGCCCTCCGCCAGGGCCTCGCGCAGGGTGTCGGCGTGGGCGGTCGTGGAGACGGCGACCGAGAGGGCCACGCCGGTCGACGCGCCCAGGTAGCGGGCCGTGTTGTTGGCGCCCGAGCCCATCGCCGCGCGCTCCGGCGGGACGCTCTCGACCGCCACGAGGGGCAGGGCCGCGTTCAGGAGACCGCTGCCGGCGCCCGCGACGACGAGGCCGAGGACGAGGCCCTTCCACGTCGAGCCGGGCGCGAGGCCGTTCCACAGGGTCGCGACGCCGAGGGCCGACAGGAGGAAACCGGCGGCCAGTTGGCGCGGCGCCGTGACCCGCCCCGTGAGGCGGCGCGCCTGGAGGGCGACGAGGAGCGCCGTGCCCGCCCACACCGCGCTGAGCAGCGAGACCGTGAACGGGCCGAGGCCGAGGGCCTGTTGCATGAGGGTCGGCAGGTAGCTGAAGAAGCCGAGCACCGCGAGCCCGGTGAACAGGCCGCCCGCCGTCGCGCCCAGGAAGCGGCGCTGCCGCAGCAGACCCGGCGCGAGGAGCGGCGCGGGTGCGCGCCGCTCGACGGCGAGGAACACCGCCGCGAGGACGAGTGCCGCGCCCAGCACCACCCACACCCGTACCGCGCCCCAGCCGTCCCGGCCCCACGTGAGCCCCGCGAGCAGCGCGACCGCCGCCGCGCCGAGCACCACGGCGCCCGCCACGTCCGCGCGCCCCTCGCGCGGCGTGCGCCACTCGGGCAGCCGCCCCGGCAGGAGCGCGGCGAGCAGCAGGAGCAGGACGGCGAGGACGACGTACCCCGCCCGCCACTCGGCGCCGCGCAGCCCCGCCGCCCACGAGGCCGTCGCGAGCGGCCCGAAGGCGCCGAAGAGCAGCGGCCCGAGCGCGATCCCCGCGCTCACGCCCGCGCCCCACATCCCCGTGGCTTTGATCCGCGCCGCGCCGCCGGGGAAGGCGTGGGCGATCAGTCCGAGACTGCTCGTGAGGACCGCCGCACTCGCCGCGCCCTGCGCGACGCGCGCCACGGTGAACAGCACCGTGGACGGCGCGAGCGCGCCGAGCCCCGTCGTCACGCCGAGCGCCAGGACGCCCACCGTGAACATCCGCCGCCGCCCCAGGTCGTCCGCGAGCGAACCCGCCACGAGCAGCACCGCGGCGAGCCCCAGCGGGGTGCCATTGAGCAGCCACGACTGCGCCGAGACGCCCGTCCCGAGATCCGCGACGGTGGCGGGGACCGTCACGAGGGGGCCCGTGTAGTTCATCATCGCGAGGACCGTCGCGACCGTCGTCAGCAGGAGCACCCCGCGCCCCGTCACGCGCGCGGGCCCGGCGGGGCGCCGCTCCCGTTCCCGTACCGCCGCCCCCGGCCCCGTCCTCGTCGGCCCGTCCGTACCACGCCCCATGTCGTCCTCCCCAGCCTCCGGCACGCGGCAGCGGGACTCAACCCGCCTTGCGGCCCCTTAAGTTCGTTCACTGAACCTTGAACGGGCCGACCGTAGCACAGTCGGTTCGTTCACCGAACCGCAAAACGGGTACGCTGGGCCCCATGGCTCTCGGCAAGGACTACGCGCGGCAGGAGTGCTCCGTCGCCCGCGCGCTGGAGATCATCGGCGAGCGGTGGACGATCCTGATCGTCCGCGACGCCTTCTACGGGGTGCGCCGCTACAACGACTTCCTCGCGCACCTCGGCGTGCCGCGCGCCGTCCTCGCGGCCCGCCTCCAGTCCCTCACCGAGCACGGCATCCTCGTCAAGCGCCGCTACCAGGAGTCACCGCCCCGCGAGGAGTACGTGCTGACGCCACGCGGCGAGAGCCTGTGGCTCGTCCTGTACGGGCTCGGCGTGTGGGGACGCGGCGAGTTCGGCGGCACCCGGCCGCTGCGCGAGTTCCGGCACGCGCAGTGCGACACCCCGCTCGCCCTCCAGGGCACGTGCCCGCACTGCGGGACGCTTCCCGAGCCCGGCGACATCGACATGCTCCCCGGGCCGGGCCTCGACCCCGACCCGGCCGACCCGGTCAGCCGCGTCCTGCTGCGCCGCCGCCGCATCCTCGACCCGGTCGACACCACGGGGATCACGGCGCGGGGCTGAACCACCCGGACCGGTCCACTCCCCGAACGCCCCCACCGCCCTCTCCCCCGCAGCCCCTACACTGCCCGCAGCGACTGGTTCGCCCCGTCCGCCAGGCGGGAGCGTCGCAAGAGGGAACCCGGTGGGAATCCGGGACTGCCCCGCAGCGGTGAGCGGGAACGACCGCCGTCATACGCACTGGGCCCGGGTACGGGTCTGGGAAGCGACGGCCAGTAGGTGTCCTCCGTCCGGAGGGCGTGCCCGCGAGTCCGAAGACCTGCCAGTCGCCCGGACGCGCTCCGACAGCGCGCCCGGACATCCCGGTGACCTCGTGGGCGGGTCGGCGAGCACAGGCGGCGGACGCAAGCGGTCCCGCCTCCTTCGTCGTTCCTTCGCGCCCCCGTGGACACCCGGGATCTCAGGGATTCATCTCGCGAAGGAGATCTCCGTGACACCGAAGTCCGCAGCCGCGGCAGCACGGGCCACCGTGTACGGCTACCCCCGCCAGGGCCCCGACAGGGAGCTGAAGAAGGCGGTCGAGGGATATTGGCAGGGCCGCGTCGACGCCGCGCGTCTCCAGGACACCGCACGCGGACTGCGCGCCGCCGCCTGGCGACAGCTCGCCTCCGACGGCGCCGACGAAGTCCCCACCGGCGACTTCTCCCTCTACGACCACGTGCTCGACACGAGCGTCATGGTCGGCGCGATCCCCGCGCGCCACCGCGCCGCCGTCGCGGCCGACGCGCTCGACGGCTACTTCGCCATGGCACGCGGCACGCGGGACGTCGCGCCGCTGGAGATGACGAAGTGGTTCGACACGAATTACCACTACCTCGTGCCCGAGCTGGGCCCGGACACCGGGTTCACCGCCGACTCCGCGAAGCAGGTCGGCGAGCTGCGCGAGGCGCTCGCCCTCGGGCTGCGCGCGCGGCCCGTCCTCGTCGGCCCGGTCACCTACCTCCTGCTCGCCAAGGCCGCCCCCGGCACCGAGGACGGTTTCGCGCCGCTGAGCCTGCTCGACCGGCTGCTCCCCGTGTACGAGGAAGTCCTCGCCGACCTGCGGGCGGCCGGCGCGGAGTGGGTCCAGCTCGACGAGCCCGCGCTCGTCCAGGACCGCACCCCCGCCGAACTCGCCGCCGCCGAACGGGCCTACGCGTACCTCGGCGGCCGTGCCGACCGCCCGAAGCTCCTCGTCGCGAGCTACTTCGACCGGCTCGGCGAGGCGCTGCCCGTCCTCGCGAAGGCCCCCGTGGACGGGCTCGCGCTCGACTTCACCGGAGCGGCGTCCGCGAACCTCGACGCGCTCGCCGCCGCCGGGGGCCTGCCGGGCAAGCGGCTCGTCGCCGGGGTCGTCGACGGGCGCAACATCTGGACCGGCGACCTGGAGCGGGCCCTCGCGACGCTCGGCACGCTGCTCGGTCTCGCGGACCGCGTCGACGTCTCCGCGTCCTGCTCGCTGCTCCACGTCCCGCTCGACGCCGCGCGCGAGAAGGACATCGATCCGCAGGTCCTGCGCTGGCTCGCCTTCGCCCGGCAGAAGACCGCCGAACTCGCGACGCTCGCGAAGGCGCTGACCCACGGCACGGAGGCGGTCGCCGCCGCACTCGCCGCCAACCGCGCCGCGCTCGCCTCGCGCGCCGCGTCCCCGCTCACCCACGACCCGGCGGTACGGGCCCGCACGGCCGCCGTGACCGACGCCGACGCGCGCCGCCCGGCCCCGTACCGGGAACGCGCCGCCGCGCAGCGCGCGCACCTCGCCCTGCCGCCGCTGCCCACCACGACGATCGGGTCCTTCCCGCAGACCGGCGCGATCCGCGCCGCGCGCGCGGACCTGCGCGCCGGGCGCCTCGACACGGCCGGGTACGAGAAGCGCATCGAGGAGGAGATCCGGCAGGTGGTCTCCTTCCAGGAGGAGGCCGGGCTCGACGTCCTCGTGCACGGCGAGCCCGAACGCAACGACATGGTGCAGTACTTCGCCGAGCGGTTGTCGGGGTACCTCGCCACGCGGCACGGCTGGGTGCAGTCCTACGGGACGCGGTACGTGCGCCCGCCCGTGCTCGCGGGCGACGTCTCGCGGCCGGCGCCGATGACGGTGCGCTGGACGGCCTACGCGCAGTCGCTCACCGCGAAGCCGGTCAAGGGGATGCTGACCGGGCCCGTCACGATGCTCGCGTGGTCCTTCGTCCGGGACGACCAGCCGCTCGGCGAGACGGCGCGGCAGGTCGCGCTCGCGCTGAGGGACGAGGTGCGGGACCTGGAGGCGGCCGGGACGCGCGTCATCCAGGTCGACGAGCCCGCGCTGCGCGAGACGCTGCCGCTGCGCACCGACGCGCGCCCGGCCTACCTCGCCTGGGCCACCGAGGCGTTCCGCCTCACGACGAGCGGCGTCGATGCCCACACGCAGGTGCACACGCACATGTGCTACGCCGAGTTCGGCGACGTCGTGGACGCGATCGACGACCTCGACGCCGATGTCATCAGCCTGGAGGCGGCGCGCTCGCACATGCAGATCGCGCACGAGCTCGCCGCGCACGGGTACCCCCGCGAGGCCGGTCCCGGCGTGTACGACATCCACTCGCCGCGCGTCCCCGGCGCGGACGAGGTCGCGGCGCTGCTGCGCACGGGGCTCAAGGCGATCCCCCCGGAGCGGCTGTGGGTCAATCCGGACTGCGGCCTGAAGACGCGCGGGTGGCCGGAGACCCGTGCCTCGCTGGAGCACCTGGTGGCGGCGGCCCGGACGGTGCGGGGCGAGCTGGACGCGTGAGCCGATGAGGCGGGGGCGCGGCGCGTCAGGGCGCCGCGCCCCCGCCTCCTGCCCGCCGGGCGGGACCTCCCCGTCACCGCCCGGCGGACGACCGTTCAGCCCTTGGGCACCTCGCGCTGCGCCACACCGTCGTAGGAGGCGAGCGGACGGATCAGCGAGTTGTGCGAGAGCTGCTCGATGATGTGCGCGGTCCACCCCGTGACGCGGCTCATCACGAAGATGGGCGTGAAGACCGGGGTGTCGAAGCCCATGAGGTGGTAGGCGAGACCGGCCGGGTAGTCCAGGTTCGGGTGGATCTGCTTGCGCTCGAACATCGCCTCGCGCAGCGCCGCGTGGAGCTTGTCCAGCCGCGGGGCCTCGGGGTTGTCGCTCTGCGCCACGAGCCGGTCGAGCGCGCCCTGCATGATCGGGACGCGCGAGTCGCCGTTCTTGTAGACGCGGTGGCCGAAGCCCATGATCTTGCGCTTCTCGGCGAGCGCCTGGTCGAGCCAGCGCGCGGCGTCGGCCGGATCGCGCACCTCGTCGAGCATGTCCATCACGGCCTCGTTGGCGCCGCCGTGCAGGGGGCCCTTGAGCGCGCCGATCGCGCCGGTGACGGCGCTGTAGAGGTCGGAGAGCGTCGAGGTGATGACGCGCGCGGTGAAGGTCGAGGCGTTGAAGCTGTGCTCGGCGTAGAGCGTGAGGGAGATCTCGAAGCAGCGCACGACCTCCTCGTCCGGGACCTCGCCGAAGCACATGTGGAAGAAGTTCTCGGCGTAGCCGAGCCGCGGGTCCGGGGCGATCGGGTCGAGACCGCGGCGGCGGCGCTGGTGGGCCGCGACGACGGTGGGGAGCTTCGCGAAGAGGGACAGCGACTTCGCGAGGTTCGCTTCCTCGCCGTTGTCGTCCTCGCGCGGGTCCTCGGCGCCGAAGAGGCTCACGGCGGTGCGCAGGACGTCCATCGGGTGACACGTCTCGGGCAGCCGGGCGAGCAGCTCGGACTCGGTGCGGTTGAGCGGGCGCAGGGCGCGCTCGGCGGCCTCGAACGCGGCGAGCTGCTTCTCGTCGGGGAGTTCGCCGTGCCACAGAAGGTAGGAGACGGCCTCGAAGGAGTGGTGCGCCGCGAGGTCCTGCACCGCGTAGCCGCGGTAGGTGAGGGAGTTGGTCTCCTGGATGACGGTGGAGACCTCGGTGGTGTCGGCGTAGACGCCGGCGAGGCCGCGGTGGATCTCCGGGGTGCTGGTCATGGGTGGTGCCTCCGGGAGGGGTTCGGGTGCCGGGGTGCGTACGGGTCGGTACGGGGCCGGGGGCCGGGCGCCGGTGGGTGTCCGGCGCCCGGGACCGCGGCCCACGTGGGCCGGGGGCGGCTCAGGCGTCCGGCGGGAGCGTGAAGTCGAAGACGGCCGAGTCGAAGGACGCGTACGCCTCGTAGTCGAGGAGTTCGTACAGCCTCGACCGCGTCTGCATCCTCGGGAGCAGCGACTCCTGCGTGCCCTCCGCCTTGACGGTGCGCAGTCCGTCCTCGACCGCGCCCATCGCGAGCCGCAGGAACGTCACGGGGTAGAGCGCGATGTTGTAGCCGAGGTCTTCGAGGGCCCGCGCGGTGAGCAGCTTGCCCTTGCCGAACTCGGTCATGTTGGCGAGCAGGGGGACGTCCACGGCCTTGCGGAACGCCTCGAACTCGGCCTCGTTCGCGAGCGCCTCGGGGAAGATCGCGTCGGCCCCCGCGTCGACGTACGCCTTGGCGCGGTCGATCGCGGCGTCCAGGCCCTCGACGGCGCGCGCGTCGGTGCGGGCCATGAGGAGGAAGTCCGGGTCGCGGCGGGCGTCGACGGCGGCGCGGACGCGGCGGCTCATGGTGTCGCGCTCGACGACGGACTTGCCGTCGAGGTGCCCGCAGCGCTTGGGGTTGACCTGGTCCTCCAGGTGGAGCCCGGCGAGCCCGGCGTCCTCCAGGAGCTGGACGGTGCGCGCGGCGTTCATGGGTTCGCCGAAGCCGGTGTCGGCGTCGATGAGGACCGGGAGATCGGTGGCGCGCGTCGTCTGCTGGGCGCGCGCGGCGATCTCGGTGACCGTCGTCAGGCCGATGTCCGGCAGCCCGAGGTCGGCGGCGAGGACCGCGCCCGAGAGGTACGCGGCCTCGAAGCCGGTGTCCTCGATGAGCTTCGCCGAGAGCGGGTTGATCGCGCCCGGCATCTGGAGCAGGCGGCCCGTCGCGAGCCGCTCGCGCAGGGCGCGGCGCCGCTGGGCCGGGGTGGTGCGGGTGTGCAGCATCAGGACGGGTCCTTCCGCTTGGTGCGGATGCTGGTGCGCGTCGGGCGGCTCCCGGGCATCAGAAGACGCCCTTCGGCAGCTTCGCGTCGTAGGCGGCGACGGCCTCGGTGTCGACCTCGGGGAAGAGTCCGTCGAGGTCGCTCGCGCTCAGCTCGGCCAGGTGCTCGGCCGCGCCGAGGAAGCGGTCCTGCGCCTCGGGCGTGACGATGTTCTCGGCGAGGGTGCGGAACTTGCCCTGGTAGGCGGGGCGGTCGAAGGGCCGGGCCCCGGCCGGGTGCGCGTCGGCCACGCCCAGCTCGTCCTCGATGACGGTGCCGTCGTCGAGCGTGACGACGGCGCGGGCGCCGAAGGCGCGCTGCTGCGGGTCCGGGTCGTGGTAGCGGCGCGTCCACTCGGGGTCCTCGACCGTGGTGATCTTCTGCCACAGCGCGATCGTGTCGGGGCGCGCGGCGCGCTCGGGCGCGTAGGAGCGCTCGTGGTGCCAGGCGCGGTCCTGGAGGGCGACGGCGAAGATGTAGGGGACCGAGTGGTCGAGCGTCTCGCGGCTCGCCTTCGGGTCGTACTTCTGCGGGTCGTTGGCGCCGGAGCCGATGACGTTGTGGGTGTGGTGGCTCGTGTGGAGCACGATCGAGGCGACGCGGTCGAGCGGGATCTTCTCGCCCATGCGGCGGGCGAGGTCGATGAGCGCCTGCGCCTGGTACTCGGCGGAGTGCTCCTTGGTGTACGTGTCGAGGATGCCGCGCCGGGCCTCCCCGGCCTCGGGCAGCCACACCGTGTAGTCGGCTTCGGGGCCGTCGAGCATCCAGGCGAGGAAGCCGTCCTCGCCCTCGTAGATCGGCGAGGGCGAGGTCTCGCCGCGCATGGCGCGGTCGACGGCCTCGATCGCGGCCTTGCCGGCGAAGGCGGGGGCGTACGCCTTCCAGCTGGAGATCTCGCCCTTGCGGGACTGCCGGGTCGAGGTCGTGGTGTGCACGGCCTGCTGGATCGCCTGGTAGACGGTCTCGGTGGGCAGCCGCAGGAGCGCGCCGATGCCGCCCGCGGTCGCGGCGCTGAGGTGCGCGACGTGGTCGATGCGGTGCGCGTGCAGGCAGATGCCCTTGACGAGCGCGACGTGCAGCTCGTACGCGGCGACGACGCCGCGGAGCACGTCCTCGCCGGTCCGCCCGGTGTGCTGGGCGACGGCGAGGATCGGCGGGATGTTGTCGCCGGGGTGCGAGTAGTCGGCGGCGAGGTAGGTGTCGTGGAAGTCCAGCTCGCGCACCGCGGTGCCGTTGGCCCACGCGGCCCACTCGGGGCTGACCCGGCCCTGCGCGCCGAAGACCCGCGCGCCCGTGCCGGGGGTGCTCGCGCGGTGCGCGGTGGCCTGGGCGCGGGCGACGGCGACGGGGCGGCGGACGAGCGAGGCCATGGCGACCGAGGCGTTGTCGATGACCCGGTTGACGGCCATCGCGGCGCTCTCGGGGTCGGGCTCGACGGTGCCGGTGGCGACGGTGGCGAGCTTCCAGGCCAGCTGGTCCTCACGGGGCAGGCGGTCCGCACTGGGGTGCACGCGGACGTGGTGCTCGATCACAGGACTCCTCACGAAGACGGAAACTTAACTGAGATCATCAACCCTGCCCGCCGGAGCCGCCGGTTACCAGTCCGTAGGGGTGTGGAATCCGTACAGTCGCCACGAACGGTTCTGCGAAATCTGCGAATGGTAAATTCACAAGCGCTCCCGGGCCACCCGGGCGGCGGCTTCTCGTCCGGGGCGGAACCGCTCTTCGCAAGGAACGCGTCTCTTCGCGGGACGGGGGCGCACGGTGGACGACGGGGGCGCGCGACGGGTACGGAGCGCGCCACGGACACGGTGGCGGGGCAGGCGAGGAGGGACGGGGCATGGCCGGCGGCAGGCACGGGAAGCTGTACGCGCACGCCAAGCTGCGCCGGCTGCGCCGCGAGCGGGGCCTCAACCAGGTCGAGATGGCCCGCGCGCTCGGCATCTCGACGAGCTACGCGAACCAGATCGAGCAGGGCCAGCGCCCGCTGACCGTCCCGGTGCTGCTGCGCCTGGAGGAGGTCTTCGGGGTCGGCGCCGAGTACTTCTCGGTCGCCGACGAGGCGCGCCTCACGACGGATCTGCGCGCGGCGCTCGCGGACGAGGCGAGCGGTATCGAGTCGCCGCCGCCCGAGGAGATCGCCGAGGCGGTGCGCGACCACCCCGACCTCGCGCGCGCCCTCGTCGCCCTGCACCGCCGCTACCGGGACGCCGCCGAGCAGGCCGCCGTGCTCGCGGGTCACGGCTCGGGCTCCCCTCCCCCGCCCGCGGGCGAGCCGCACGACGAGGTGCGGGACTTCTTCTACGCGCACCACAACCACTTCGCGCCCATCGACGCCGCCGCCGAACGGACCGCCGAGGCCCTCGCCCTGACCCCGGGCCGCTGCGCCGACCCGCTCACGGCGCACCTGGCCGCGCGCCACGACGTGCGGGTCCTGACCGCGGCGCCCGGCAGGACCGCCGACGCCCGCCGCTTCGACGCGGGGACCCGCCGCCTCTTCCTGTCGCCGTGGCTTACCGAGGGCCAGCGCGCCTTCCAGCTCGCGACGCAGCTCGCGCTCATCGAGCAGGCCGCGCTCATCGACGAGGTCGCGGGCGACGAGACCCGCCTCACCTCGCCCGCCTCGGTCACGCTCGCGCGGATAGGGCTCGCGAACTACTTCGCGGGGGCCCTCCTCATGCCGTACGGGACCTTCCACCGCGCGGCGGAGGAGACGCGCTACGACATCGAGCTGTTGTCGGCGCGCTTCGGTGTCGGTTTCGAGACGGTGTGCCACCGCCTGAGCACCCTCCAGCGCGAGGGCCGCCGCGGGGTGCCCTTCTCGTTCCTGCGCGTGGACCGCGCGGGGAACATCTCCAAGCGCCAGTCTGCGACGGCGTTCCACTTCTCGCGGCTCGGCGGCACGTGCCCGCTGTGGACGGTGTACGAGGCGTTCTCGGCGCCCGGCCGCATCCTCACGCAGGTCGCGGAGATGCCGGACGGCAAGCGGTACTTCTGGATCGCGCGCACGCTGGTGCGGGGCGGGCTCGGGCACCACGCGCCGCGCGCCGAGTTCGCGCTCGCGCTCGGCTGCGAGCTGCGCCACGCGCACCGCCTCGTGTACGCGGAGGGCATCGCGCTCGACGACCCGCGCGCCGCGACCCCGATCGGCCTGGGCTGCCGGATCTGCGAGCGCCGCGACTGCGCGCAGCGGGCGAGACCCCCGGCGGGCGGACTGCTCGCGATCGACCCCGACCGGCGCACCACGGTCCCGTACCAGGTGCGCAGCAACGCCCAAGGCCCCGTCAAAAACCCCTCCGCATGACCCCCACCAGGAGCGCCCGCGCATGACCTCCCTCCTCGTCACCGGTGCGGCCGGTTTCATCGGCTCGCACTTCACCCGCTACTGGCTGGAGAAACACCCGGAGGACTCCCTCGTGGCCTTCGACGCGCTCACCTACGCGGGCGTGCGCGCGAACCTCGCGGACGTCGCGGACCGGATCACGTTCGTACGGGGCGATGTCACGGACGGCCCGCTCGTGGCGCGTACCCTCGCCGAGCACCGCGTCGAGGTCGTCGTGAACTTCGCGGCCGAGTCGCACAACAGCCTCGCCGTGCTCGCCCCCGACCGCTTCTTCCGCACGAACGTGCTCGGCACGCAGACCCTCCTGGAGGCCAGCCGCCGCCTCGGCGTCGCGCGCTTCCACCACGTCTCGACGTGCGAGGTGTACGGGGACCTGGCGCTGGACGCCGAGGAGGCGTTCACGGAGGAGTCCCCGTACCGGCCGCGCACGCCGTACAGCGCGAGCAAGGCGGGCGCGGACCACGCGGTGCGCGCGTACCACGAGACGTACGGCCTGCCCGTGACGCTGACGAACTCGGCGAACAACTACGGCTCGCACCAGTTCCCCGAGAAGGTGCTCCCGCTCTTCACGACGCGCGCGCTCGACGGCCTCGATCTGCCCGTCTACACCTCGCGCGAGAACCGCCGCGAGTGGATTCACGTGCGCGACCACGTGCGGGCGATCGCCGCGGTGCTGCACGCCGGCCGCATCGGCGAGACGTACCACGTGGGGACGGGCACGGAGCTGAGCGTCGGCGCCCTCGCGGAGCACGTCCTCACCGAACTCGGCCTCCCGCTCTCCCTGCTGCGCACGGTGCCGGACCGCCCGGGGCACGACCGCCGCTACCTGCTGGACTCCTCGAAGCTGCGCGCGGAGCTGGGCTGGCGCCCCCGCGTCGACCTCGCGACGGGCCTGCGCGAGACGATCCAGTGGTACGCGCGCCACCGCGCCTGGTGGGAGCCGCTGCGGGGGCTGAGCCCGGTGGTGGAGGGGCGGTAGGCGGCTCAGGGGCGCCGCCACACGAGCAGGTACCGCCAGAAGAGGCGTCTGCGCACGCGCGCGCCGGGGAGTATCCGTGCGGCGGTACGCCGGATCTCGGCGAGGCCCGTCGTCGCGGGACGGGTCGGCGCGGTCCTGGCGAGGGGACGAGCACCCTTCCCGCCCCCGGGGTGCTTCCACCACGCCACCGCCGTGTTGGCGACGACGGCGAGGAGGCTCACGGCGCGGTCCGCGGGAGTCTCCTCCCGGTGGAGCCCGACGATCACGAGGGTACCGCCAGGGGCGAGACGCGCGCGGAACGAGGTCAGGGCCTCGGCGAGCGGCAGGTGGTGGAGCGCGGCGACGCAGGTCACGACGGTGTACGGGCCCGGGGCGGCCTCTTCGTCGAGGGCGTCCGCCGTGGCGAAGGCGACCGGCACCGTTTCCGGAGTGGCCGCGCGCGCCTTCGCGACGATGGCCGGGTCCGTGTCGATCCCCGTCACCGCGTCGGCGCGGCGGGCGAGGAGCCGGGCGAGGTCCCCGCTGCCGCAGCCCACGTCGAGCGCGGCACCGCGGTGGTCGGGCAGGCGACGCAGGATCGCGCGGTGGTAGTGGGCGTTGTGGTCCCAGGGCCGGGCGTCGTGGTAGCGCCCGAGCGCGGCGAGCAGCCGCGCCGCGATGTCCCCGCCGCCCCGTGGCCCGGTCCCCCGCACGCGCCCCGTGCCCGTCACCGGCGCCCGTGCGCGAGCAGCGCCGCGTGGGGCAGCCGCAACTTGCCGTCCGGGTCGGCGAACTCCACGCTGAAGCGGTCGAAGCACCGCTTGATCGCGGCCCGTACCTCCGGCGTCTGCGCCCGCACGAGCCGTCCGCTGGAGGCGACGCCGCCCGCCGGGGCGCTCCACCACTCCTCGCGGCCGGCCCGGTGGTCCCAGCGCAGCGTCCCGCACGCGCCGTCCGCGAGCCCGGCCGCCGCGAAGAGCGCGCCGAGTCCCGCCTCGTCGCGCGGGAAGTCCTCCTCGGGGTCGAGTCCCGCCGGGAGGTGCGGGGGCCGCACGCCGCCGCCCGCCGCGATCGCGCGCCCGAGGAGCGCCTGCCCCGGCGCCGGGGGTCGCGCCCAGACCGTCACGGCGACGCGCCCTCCGACCCGTACGACGCGGCGCAGCTCTTCGAGCGCGGCGCGGGGCCGGCCGACGTGGTTCAGTACGAAATTGGCCACGACGGCATCGAACTCTCCGCTCTCGAAGGGAAGTTCCGGGAGCAGCGCGCTCCGGAGCCCCGCCTCCGGAGCGGTCCGGGCCGCGAGCGCGAGCATGCTCGGCTCCGGGTCCACGGCCGTCACGCGCGCGCCGCGCGCCACCGCCGCCGCCGCGACGGTCCCCGGCCCCGTCCCCACATCGAGCACACGCGTTCCCTCACCCACGCCCGCCGCGTCGAGCAACCGCCCCACCGGGTACGCGCACAGCTTCGCGAAGCTCGCCGCGTACGCGTCCCCGCGCCCCGCCCAGATCAGCCGCTCACTCTCGTCGAACACCGTCACAGGTTCCCCTCCCCACCGCTCGCGAGAGCCCAGCCTAGAAGCCGGTGCATCAAGCGCGGACAGGCCCCGGCCACGGAACGTCCGTCAGCAGACCGGTATACAGGGCGATACCGGGTGGTGGTGCGGGGACGGCCCCGCGTCCGCCTGACGGGACGCGGGGCCGTGGGAGTCGGATGAGGCTCAGCCCTTGCGGGTGTTGACCTCTTCGGTGAGCTGGGGGACGACGTTGAACAGGTCACCGACCACGCCGTAGTCGACCAGCTCGAAGATCGGGGCCTCCTCGTCCTTGTTGATCGCCACGATCGTCTTCGACGTCTGCATCCCCGCACGATGCTGAATCGCACCCGAAATACCCGAAGCGATGTAGAGCTGCGGGGAGACCGTCTTACCCGTCTGTCCCACCTGATTGCTGTGCGGATACCAGCCCGCGTCCACCGCCGCCCGCGACGCACCCACCGCCGCACCCAGCGAATCCGCCAACGCCTCGATCAACGCGAAATTCTCCGCACCATTCACACCACGACCACCCGAGACCACGATCGCCGCCTCCGTCAGCTCAGGACGACCCGAGGACTCACGCGCCGTCCGGGAGGTCACCTTCGTCCCCGACGCCTGCTCCGAGAACGACACCGCCAGCTCCTCGACCGCACCCGCACCCGCAGCCGGCTCCACCGAGGCCGAGTTCGGCTTCACGGTGATCACCGGAACGCCCCTGGACACCTTCGACTTCGTCGTGAACGACGCCGCGAACACCGACTGCGTCGCCACCGGCCCCTCCGCACCGGCCTCCACATCCACCGCGTCCGTGATCAGGCCGGAGCCGATACGCAACGCCAGGCGCGCGGCGATCTCCTTGCCCTCAGCGGAGGAGGAGACGAGAACGGCGGCCGGGGAGACCGCTTCGACGGCGGCCTGGAGCGCGTCCACCTTCGGGACCACCAGGTAATCCGCGTACTCCGACGCTTCGGAGGTCAGCACCCGGGTCGCACCGTGCTCACCCAGCGTGGCAGCGGTCTGCGCGGCGCCCGCACCGAGGGCGACGGCGACCGGCTCGCCCAGGCGACGGGCCAGGGTCAGCAGCTCCAGCGTGGGCTTGCGCACTGCGCCGTCCACGTGATCGACGTAAACAAGTACTTCAGCCATGACATGCACTCCTGCGTGCGAGAGAAGAGAGAGGGATTTCAGCGACAGAGGGGCTCAGATGAACTTCTGGCCCGCGAGGAACTCGGCCAGCTGCTTGCCGCCCTCCCCCTCATCCGTCACGACCGTCCCCGCCGAACGCGCCGGACGCGCCGCCGCGTCCTCCACCTTCGACCACGAACCCTCCAGACCGACCTCGCCCGCCCCGATCCCCAGATCCTCCAGATCCCAGGACTCCACCGGCTTCTTCTTCGCCGCCATGATCCCCTTGAACGACGGATACCGCGCCTCACCCGACTGGTCCGTCACCGAGACCACCGCCGGAAGCCGCGCCTCCAACATCTCCGACGCCGCGTCACCATCACGACGCCCCCTCACCACACCACCGTCGACCGACACCTCGGACAACAACGTCACCTGCGGCACCCCCAGCCGCTCCGAGAGCAACGCCGGAAGAACACCCATCGTCCCGTCCGTCGACGCCATCCCGCACACCACCAGGTCGTAACCGGCCTTCTCGACCGCCTTCGCCAGCACCAACGACGTACCGAACACATCCGAACCGTGCAGACCGTCGTCCTCGACATGAATGCCCTTGTCCGCACCCATCGACAACGCCTTGCGCAACGCGTCCTTCGCGTCCTCCGGACCCACCGTCACCACCGTGATCTCCGCCTCATCAGCCGCATCAGCGACCTGAAGCGCCTGCTCCACCGCGTACTCGTCCAACTCCGACAACAGACCGTCCACATCCTCACGGTCCAACGTCAGGTCACCAGCGAAACGCCGGTCCCCCGTCGCATCCGGCACGTACTTCACACAGACAACGATCCTCAAGCTCACGCCTGATCCTCCTCTTTCTGGGTTCGGTGTCCCGGCGGGGGCCCGGTCGTCGCGAGACGCCGGAGGGCCGGGAGGAGATGGTCGAGCGGGTGGCGGCTGGTGAAGGCGACGACGTGCGTCTCCCCCTCGCCGGTCTGCCCGGAGAAGAGCCCGAGCACTTCGCGCAGGGCGGTGTCGACCTCGGCCATCGGGTCGGCGGCCTCGCCGCGCAGCCAGCGGCGCAGGACGTGGTTGTGCGCGGAGACCACGCAGGCCGCCATGAGTTCGGCGCGCAGGGCGGCGCCCGGCGCGTCCCCCATCCAGCGGGCGAGGAACTCCTTGAAGAGCCGCTGGTAGCGGGCGACGCTCGCGATCTCGCGATCGCGCAGCGCGGGCACGCTGCTGGTGAGCCGGTACCGGCGGCGGGCGACCTCGCCCTCGTCGACGTAGTGCAGCAGGACGAGCCTGACCGCTTCCGAGACCGCGGTGAGGGCGGTGTCGGTGCGCGAGGTGGCGAGACGGCTCGAGATCCGTTCCAGGAGAAGGTCGTGATCGGGGAAGATCACGTCCTCCTTGGCCCGGTAGTGCCGGAAGAAGGTGGTGCGGCCGACGCCCGCACGCTCGGCGATCTCGTCGACGGTGGTGCCCTCGTAGCCCCGCTCGTCGAACAACTGGAAGGCGGCGTGCGCCAGTCGCTCGCGCGCCGTCCGTCCGCCCATGCCGCACCCCTTCGTGCTCTCGCCCGCGCACCGCCACGACTGGACGGTACCGCGTACCGTTGCGACGGTACCACGTACCATTTGCCACGACGAAGGGCCGCTAAACCTCGCGCGTCGGCCACCAACCCGCGCGTCGGTCGCCCGCGCCCCGCCGGCCGACGCCTCAGCGCGTCGGCGGAAAGCGGCTCACGCTCAGGGCGGACGAGGCGTGCAGGGCCGGACGAAGAAGCGTGGCTGGTCAGGGCCGGGGGCCGACGGATGCCACGCGGCCCCGGCACGCGCCACCGCGCCCTCCCGCTGCCGCCGCACAGCCCCCCACCGCAGCGCCCAGACCCCTGCCGCCCCGCTGCCCGCCGCTCAGCCCCGTACCGCCGTCTCCTCCGCCCGCGCCAGCACCCGCACGTGCGCGGCCAGGGCGCGGCCCGCCGCATGGAAGGGGTCCAAGGTGTGCAGGGCACGGGCCAGGACGAAGGCGCCCTCCAGTGCGGCGAGGACCGCGTGCGTGAACTCGCGGGCCGCCTCCGCGGTGAGGCCACGCTTGGCGAAGTAGGCGGTGCCCTTGTCCAGCCAGTCCCGCATGACCTCGGCGGACACCGCGCGCAACTCCGTTTCCATGTCGGCGACTTCGGCGGTCACACTGCCGACCGGACACATGTTGGCCCAGCCCGTGTCGCGCATGTTCTCGCCCGCCCGCGCGAGGGCCGCCTCGATGCCCTCGGCCAGGTCCTCGTACGGATCGAGCAGGAGGGGCAGCAACTCGATGTGGACCGCGCCGGTCTGCCGCAGGGCCGCCGCCGCGATCTCCCGCTTCCCGCCCCTGGAGTGGTGGTACAGCGAGCCGGTGGGCGCTTCGGCGGCGCGGGCGAGGGCGTTGATGCCCGTCGCCGCGTAGCCCTGGCGGCGCAAAAGTTCTCCCATGGCCCGCGTGATGCGCTCGTCCGTTCTCATGCCGCCCTGGTAGAACGAACGCTCTGGAGAGAACGTTCTAGCGCGTCGGATGACGCGACGGCCGAGGGGACGTCATGCGCCAAGTCACTCTGTCCGCCGGGGAGATCGAGTACGACGAGACCGGTTCGGGGCCGCCGGTCGTGCTGCTGCACGGGCTGCTCATGAACCACACGCTGTGGGACGAGGTGCTGCCGCTGCTCCCCGGGGGCTTCCGGTACGTGCGGCCGGTGCTGCCGCTCGGCGCGCACCGGGTGCCGATGCGGCCCGACGCGGATCTCGGGATGGCCGGTATGGGGCGGCTGCTCGCGGAGTTCCTGGAGAAGCTGGACCTGACGGGGGTCACACTCGTCCACACCGACTGGGGCGGCGGCCTCTTCCTCACCGCGCTCGGTCTCCACGAGCGCGTCGCGCGGCAAGTCATCCTGCCGTGCGAGGCGTTCGACAACTTCCCGCCCGGCCTGCCGGGCCGCATGGTCGTCCTCGCCTCCCGCCTCCCCGGCGGACTCGCCCTCGCCGCACGGCAGTTGCGTGTCCCCGCGCTGCGGAACTCGCCGCTGATGCTCGGCCCGATGACGAAACGCCCGCTGCCCGACGCGCTCGTGCGCGGCTGGACGGAGCCGCTGCTGCGGGACGCGGGGGTACGCCGCGACCTCGCCGCGTACTGCACCGCGCCGCTCGACAAGGCGCGCCTGGTCAGGGACACGGAGGCGCTGCGCGACTTCACCGGCGAGACGCTCGTCCTGTGGGCCCCCGAGAACAAGCTCATGCCCCTCGCCCACGGCAAGCGCCTCGCCGCCCTCCTCCCGGCGGGCCGCTACGCGGAGATCCCGGACGCGGGGGTCCTGGCCATGATCGACCGGCCGGAGGCGGTGGCGGGTGAGTTGAGCGCGTTCCTGGTGGGGGCGGGGAGCTGAGCGGCTGAGCGGCGTGGGGTGGCGGGCGGGGTGCCACCCCACGGCGCCGCGCGGTTCCGCGGCGGGGACCGCGCGGGCGCTCCGCTCAGGGCAGCAGCACGATCTTTCCGCGCGTGTGCCCGAGCGCCAGCTCCGTGTAGGCCGCGCGGACCTCGTCGAGCGGGTAGCGCGCGGCGATGGGGATGTCCAGGTCGCCGCGGGCGGCGAGAGCGGCGAGGTCGGAGACGGTGGCGGCGTCGTCGGCCGCCATGCCGCCCTCGGCGCGGACGCCGTACTTCTCGGCGGCGGCGAAGTCCACGACGGTGTTGACGCGCTCGGGACTCACGCCGAGGTCGAGGGCGAGGGCCACGTAGTCGTTCCCGGCCAGGTCGATGAAGGCGGCGACGCCCTGCGGGCCCGCCGCCCCCCTGATGCGGTCCGCGACGCCCTCGCCGTACGCGACGGGCTCGACGCCGTGCGCGCGCAACCACTCGTGATGCCGCTCGCTCGCGAGGCCGAGGACCCGGGCGCCGGTCCGCCGCGCGAGCTGTACGGCGACGACGCCGACGCCGCCCGCCGCCCCGGCCACGACGACCGTCTCGCCCTCGCGCGGGGCGACGGCGCGTACCGACGCGTACGCGGTCGTGCCCACGACGAAGAGGGAACCGGCGACGTCGAAGGACAGCTCCGGCGGCTTCGGCACGAGCTGAGCGGCGGGGACGACGGCGTAAGTGGCCTGCGAGGCACGCGCGTAGGTGTGGCCGAGCACCTCGTCGCCGGGTGCGAAGGCGCTCACGCCCGGGCCGGTGGACTCCACGACGCCCGCGAGATCGCTGCCCTGGCCCGAGGGGAAGGTCGCGGGCCACCGCTCGTGCATCGCGCCCTCGCGGATCTTCGCCTCCCCGGGGTTGATCCCCGCCGCGCGCACCCGCACCAGGACCTCGTCCGCCGCCGGTACGGGCACCGGCACGTCCCGCACCTCCAGGACATCGACGCCGCCGTACTCGTCGAACCGAACCGCCTTGCTCATGAACCCTCCACCCGTACGGGAGCCGGCGACCCGAGCGGGTCCCGGCAACCGGCCACCAACAGCGCGCGCCGGGCGGGCATTCCGCGGAAGGGGCCGGATTCGGCCACACGGGTGTCCGCGTACTCCCCCCGGTCCTCACACCACCAGCCGCAGCCTCCGCTCGCTCACGCCCGCCCGCAGGCTCTGGCCCCACGTCAGGTCGAGCGCGTCCGACTCCATGCCGTCCGCGAAGGCCACGAGGTGGTCCGACTCGACGGTGACGGTGAGGCCGGCGCGCTCGGCGAGGAGCCCGGCGACGCGCTGCACGCCGGTCGCCGGGGAGGGCCACGCCTCGCGCACGTACCAGAGGAGGCGGTCCTCGGTCGCGCCCGGCAGGGGCAGCGCGGCGCCGCGCTCCTGCCACAGCGAGCGCAGCCAGCCGCCCGCGCCCGTACCGGTGCCGACGAGGACGCCCGAGCTGGCCTGCGTCTCCTCGCCCTCCTCCGCCCCGGGGCGCAGGCGGTAGCGGGCGGTGCGGTGGCCCGCCGAGCCGACGTAGATCTCGTTGAGCGCGAGGAGGGTGCGGCCGTCGTCCGTGACGCCCTCGGCCATCGTGAGCGCGTCCGTGGTGACGCGCGGGCCCGCCGCCACGCGCAGGAGCGCGGCGGCGTCGCCGGGGCGGTGGCGCACGAGGACGCCGGGGTTGCGGCCCGGATCGGTGTCGATGCCGATGACGGGCTGGCCGTGCAGGTACTGCGCGACGTTGGCGACGAGGCCGTCCTGTCCCGCGACGACGACGATGTCCTCGGGGGCGAAGAGGAAGCGGTCGAGGTCGGCGCGCTCGACGCGGGCCTGTCGCCAGGTGAGCGGGATGCGCGCGGCGATGGCGGTGAGGGCGTCGCGGGTCGCGTGGTGGCGCGCCGCGAGGGTGTCGAGGTCGTCGCCCCGGCTGCCGAGGACGAAGGCGGCCTGGCCGTGGGTGCCGTGACGGGCGAGCAGTTCCTCGTACTCGCTGACGCGGTGGACGAGGACGACGCGCGGGGCGAGGCTCATGCGCGGGGCTCCCCGCCGGTGAACCTGCCGATGAGGTCCGCGACCGTGTCGGGCGTGACGGTGACGCGCTCGATGCGCGGGAGCTGTTCGGCGGCGCGGTCGATGCTGAGGGCGTGGAGCGTCGCGGGCGCGGTGCCCTCGTGGACGCGGAGCCAGGCGGCGCGCGCGGCGGCGCGGGCCTCGCCGCTCGTGCGCAGCCCCTCCGCCTCGGCCTCGACGAGCCGCCGGGTGCGCGTCGCCTCGGCCTCGGCGAGCCGTACCGTACGGGCCGCCTCGGCCTCGGCGCGCACGGCGTCGGCCGCCGCCTCCTCCTCGGCGGCGCGGCGGGCGTTGGTGCCCCGCTGGTCGACGAGCTGTTCCTCGCGGCGGGCGAGTTCGACCTTGCTGGCGAGTTCGTTCTCGGCGATGGCGCGTTCGCGTTCGACGGCGACGGCGCGGCGCTCGTACGTGGCGCGGTCGGCCTCCTGCTGGACGCGCTCGCGGGTCGGGGTGCGCAGGGCGCGTTCGACCTCGGGCTCGGGGCGCAGCGCGACGATGCGCAGGGCGACGACCTCGACGCCGGTCGCGGGCAGCCGGGGCTCGGCGGCGAGTCCCTCGGTGACGCGGGCGTGGACGGCGGCGACGCCTTCGGTGAGGGCGGTGGCGAGCGGGGTCGACGCGAGGACTTCGGCGGCGTGCTGCTGGGCGGTCTCGGTGAGGAGCCCGGCGAGCTGGTCGAGCGGGGCCGCGCGCCAGGTGCCGGTGTCGGGGTCGAGCGAGAAGTCGATGCGTTCGGCGGCGCGGGTGGGGTCGGCGATGCGGTAGGTGAGCGTGGACTGCACCGCGAGGTCCTGGAAGTCGGCGGTGCGGGCGTGGATGGTGACGGCGAGTTCGCGGTCGTCGACGGGGACCTCGCTGAGCGCGGCGGTCAGCGGGCGGAACCAGAAGCTGAGGCCCGTGCCCTCGTGGGCGAGCTTCCCGGCGCGGTGGTGGCGCACCCAGGCGCTGGACGTGCCGCGCAGGTGCCGCCTGCCGAAGCGCTTGCTGATGTCGGCCATGACTTCCCTCCCTCGATTCTCGTCAACGTGACGAGATCTGTTCCGTGGGAGTGACCGTACGACGCCACCCCCCTTCTCGTCAAGACGACGACAAGGGGGTGGCGAAGAGCGGGACCGCTGTCGGGGACCTCAGCCCGCGAGCAGGTCGTTGAGGTCGTCGGCGTGCTCCTCCTCCTCTTCGAGGATCGACTCCATGAGGCGGCGCGTGGTGGGGTCCCCGTCCCCGATCCACCGGATGATCTCCTGGTACGTCGTGATGACGATCCGCTCGGCGACGAGGTTCTCGCGCAGCATCTTCTGGAGATCGCGCTCCTCGGCCGTCACGTACTCGGTGTGCGAACGGGCCACGAGGGACCCGGGATCGAAGTCGGGCTGGTCGCCGAGCTGGCTGATGCGCTCGGCGGCGCGCAGCGCGTGCTGCATCTCCTCGCCCGCGTGCTCGCGGAACTCGGCGGCGACCTGCGCCCGGTCGATCCCCGTCGCGGCGATGGCGTTCTGCGAGTACCGCAGGAAGCACACCACCTCGGTCGCGACGACGTCGTTGAGGACCTCGATGATCCGCGCGCGGTCGGCGTCGTAGGTCTTGGTGACGGGGCCCTCCGTCATGTGCTTGCGCGCCTGCTCACGAATTCTGGTGACGTCGATCGCGAACTGGTTGGCCATCCGGTACTCCCTGCGGTGCTCGTGGACGATCGGGGGCGTCGCGCTGTACGCGTGCGCGGGATGCGTACCGCGCCGCGCGGCACGCCACCCGGCGGCGCCCCCGCGACGCAGCCGATGGCGGACACGCGGTCACCCTGCGGGAGGCACCCGGCCGGTATACCCCTGCCACGTGGAGGCGACAGATCCCGTGCGGCAAAACCGCATGTTTCCGGGCAAGCTCCTTTCCCGCATTCCTTTTTGGTATGCCAGGCTGTTAGGCTCGCGGCCGTCTTGATCGTGTGGCGGCCGGCCTGGAGGCGGGCCGCGAGGCTGGAGGTCCCATGCACAGGTCCCGCCGTCCCCGGCCCGTCCCGGGCAGGCCGTGAGCACGCCGCGGCCCGACGCGGGGGCCTCGCACGTCGCGCACGCCGAGCACACCATCCGCGCGCGCGTGCTCGACGGCACGTACCCGCCGGGCGCCCGCCTGCGCGAGCGCGAACTCTCCGAAGCGCTCGGCTTCTCGCGCATCCCGGTGCGCGAGGCGCTGACCCGGCTCGCGGCCGAAGGGCTCGTGGAACTCTCGCCGCGCCGGGGCGCCTCCGTACGGCGCCTCTCGCTGCGGGACGTCGCCGAACTCTTCGACCTGCGCCTGAGCCTCGAGGTCTTCGCCGCCCGGCGCGCCGCCGAGGCGGACCCCGAGGGGCCCGCCGCCGCACGGCTCGGGGAACTGATGGAGAACGCCGAGGACGTGACCCGGCGCGGCGCCGTCTCCGAGATCCCCGCCGCCAACACCGCCCTGCACGCCGGGATCGTCGAACTGACCGGCAACAAGCTCCTCCAGACCGCCCTCCAGCCCTCCCTCGGCCTCATGCAGTGGGTCTTCACCCTCACCGGCAATCTCGACCCCGCCGTGCAGTGCGCCGAGCACCGCGACCTGCTCGCCGCGATCCGCGCGGGCAACGCCGAACTGGCGGGCGCCGTCGCCTACGCGCACATCGAGCGCGGCCGTCGCCCCTCCCTCGACACCCTCGCCCGCATCCTTCCGGCCGAGTGAACGTCCCGTCCCGCTCCCCCGGGCGCGGGACGGCGGAACCACCCGCACCACCTTCACACCCCGAGGACCACCATGCTCATCAGCAACGTCCGCCCCTGGGGCGGCGACGCCCAGGACATCGAGATCGCGGACGGCGCGATAACGGCGCTCCACCCGCACGACCCGGCGCGCGCGACCGGCGCGGACGACGTCGTCCCCGGGCGCGGCCGGCTCGCGCTGCCGTCCTTCTCGGACGTGCACTGCCACCTGGACTCCAACCGCCTCGGGCTGCCCTTCCGGCCGCACACCGGCACCCCCGGCGTGTGGGGCCTCACGATGAACGACCGCGCCCACTGGCGCGAGGACGGCACCGTCGCGGAGCGCGCGACCCACGCCCTCGGCCTGATGATCGCGCGCGGCACGACCCGCGTGCGCAGCTACGCGCAGATCGACGCGGACAGCGGCCTGGAGCGCTTCGAGGGCGTCCTCGCGGCGAAGGAGGCGCACAAGGACCGCTGCGAGGTCGAGATCATGGCCTTCCCGCAGGCGGGTCTGCTGCGCGAGAAGGGCGTGCCGGAGCTGATGGACCAGGCGCTCGCCTCGGGCGCCGCGGTCGTCGGCGGCATCGACCCGTGCACCCTGGACCGCGACCCGGTCAAGCACCTCGACATCGTCTTCGGGCTCGCCGAGCGCCACCAGGCGCCCGTCGACATCCACCTGCACGAGCCCGGCCACCTCGGTGTGTTCAGCGTGGACCTGATCCTGGAGCGGGTGCGCGCGCTCGGCATGCGGGGGAAGGTGACGCTCTCGCACGCCTACGAGCTGGGCGCGGTGGACGAGGCGACGACGCGGCGCCTGACCGAGGAGTTCGCCGAGCTGGACATCTCGATGGCGACGATCGCCCCGGCGCAGCAGCTCCACGCCCTCCCGCTCGCCGGGCTCACCGAGGCCGGCGTGCGCGTCGGGCTCGGCGAGGACGGGCAGCGCGACTACTGGTCCCCGTACGGCAACGCGGACATGCTCGACCGTACGTGGCAGCTCGCCTTCACCAACCGCTACCGCAAGGACGAGCTGATCGAGCACTGCATGGCCGTCGCCACCTGGGGCGGCGCCACGGTCATCGATCCCTCGGTGGCCCGCCTCGCCTCCACCGCCGACCGCCCCGGCCTCGCCGTCGGCGACCCGGCCGACCTGCTGCTGCTCGGTGGCGAGACGGTCGCCTCGGCGGTCATGGACCGCGGCGACGACCGCACGGTCCTGCGCGCGGGCCGCGTCGTGGCGGACGGCCTGGAGCTGGTGGGCTGAGCACCCCGCATACGGCTGCGCACACCGCGCACGGCTGGGCCGGACACTGCCCGCGCACGCCGGGAGCCGGTCACCCTCGTGGTGGCCGGCTCCCGGCGCGTCCGGGTCGTCCCAGCGTGAACGGGCCCTCCCGGGGCCGCCACCCACAAACCACCCTCGCGCCACCCACACGCCCGCGCCCGCCTCCGGTTCTCCAGGAGGCGGGCGCGGTGACGGGAACGGTCAGGCGGAGACCGCCGCGCGGGTCGCGTCCGGCGCGGTGCCGTCGTCCGTGACGAAGTGGCAGGCGACCTCGCGGGTGCTGCCGGGCAGGGTGCGCAGGGCGGGGGTCTCGGTGCGGCAGCGGTCGGTGGCGAGCGGGCAACGGGTGTGGAAGTGGCAGCCCGGCGGCGGATCGAGCGGGCTCGGCAGGTCGCCGCCGAGCACGATCCGCTCGCGCGTGCGCTGCTCCTCGGGGTCCGGGACCGGGGCCGCCGAGAGCAGCGCCTGCGTGTACGGGTGCTTGGGCGCCGCGAACAGCTCGGCGGCCGGAGCCTGTTCGACGATCCGGCCGAGGTACATGACCGCGATGCGGTCGGCGAGGTACTCGACGGCGGCGAGGTCGTGCGTGATGAAGAGGCAGCCGAAGCCGCGCTCGCGCTGGAGGTCGGCGAGCAGGTTGAGGACGGCGGCCTGCACGGAGACGTCGAGGGCCGAGGTCGGTTCGTCCGCGACGAGGAGGCTCGGGTCGACGGAGAGCGCGCGGGCGATGGAGACGCGCTGGCGCTGGCCGCCGGAGAGTTCGTGCGGGCTCCGGTCCCCGAGTTCGGGCCGCAGCCCGACCTGCGCGAGGAGCGCGTCGGCCTTCTCGGCCGCGCCCTTCCGGTCCGCGAGCCGGTGCAGGCGCAGCGGCTCCGCGATGATCTGCCGCACGCTCATGCGCGGGTCGAGCGAGGAGGAAGGGTCCTGGAAGACGAGGTGGAAGTCCTTGCGCAGGGGGCGCAGGGCCCGGCGCGAGAGCGTGGTCACGTCGGTGCCGTTGATCCGGACGGTGCCGCCGGTCGGCTGGTCGAGCCGGACGACGCAGCGCCCGACGGTGGACTTGCCGCTCCCCGACTCGCCGACGAGGCCGACGACCTCGCCGGGGCCGATGGTGAGCGAGACGCCGTCGACGGCACGGACGGTGCCCTTGGCGGCGGTGAAGTGCCGCTGGAGGTGGCGGACTTCGAGTACAGGCGGGGTGGAGGTCATCGGGCGGCTCCCTCGGGGATCTGGGGACCGGCCTGGGCCGGGTGGTGGCAGGCGAGCCGGTGGGCGCCGTCGATGAGGCGCAGGGCGGGGCGCGCGCCCGTGCAGGTGTCGTCCGCGAGGGCGCAGCGCGGGGCGAAGGTGCAGGCGTCGGGTTGCGCGTCGAGCCCCGGGACCATGCCGGGGATCTCGTTGAGCCGTGCCCTGCCGTCCGTTCCGCGCAGCCCGGGGCGCAGCACCGCGCCGAGCAGTCCGCGCGTGTACGGGTGGGCGGGGCGCCCGTACAGCTCGGCGACGTCCGCCTGCTCGACGGCGCGTCCGGCGTACATGACGAGGACGCGGTCGGCGGTGTCGGCGACGACGCCGAGGTCGTGGGTGATGAGGACGATGGCGGTGCCGAGGCGTTCGCGCAGGTTGCGCAGGACGTCGAGGATGCCGGCCTGCACCGTGACGTCGAGCGCCGTGGTGGGTTCGTCGGCGATGAGGACGGCGGGGTCGCAGGCGACGGCGATGGCGATCATGACGCGCTGGCGCATGCCGCCGGAGAGCTGGTGCGGGTACTCGTCCACGCGCTTGGCGGGGGCGGGGATGCCGACGAGGGTGAGGAGTTCGATGGCGCGCTCGCGGGCCTCGCGGCGGCCGAGGCCCTGGTGCTTGCGGAGCACCTCGCCGATCTGGCGGCCGACGGTGAGGACCGGGTTGAGCGAGGTCATGGGCTCCTGGAAGATCATGGCCATCTCCTGGCCGCGCAGCCGTGCGAGGCGCTTCTCGGAGAGCCCGACCAGTTCCCGGCCCGCGAGGCGCACCGATCCGGTGACGTGGGCGGTGGGCGGGAGCAGGCCCATGACGGCCATGGAGGTGACGGACTTCCCGCAGCCCGACTCGCCGACGACGGCGAGGACTTCGCCGGGGGCGACGTCGTAGGAGAGGCCGTCGACGGCGTGGACGGTGCGGTCGTGGCCCCGGAAGGAGACCGAGAGGTCGCGGACGCTGAGGACGGCCTCGCCGGAGGGCGCGGAGGGGACGGGGGTGGTGGTCGCTGCGCTCACCGGGAGCCTCCGCGGGGGTCGAGGATGTCGCGCACTCCGTCGCCGAGGAGGTTGAAGGCGAGCGTGGCGAGGACGATGACGAGGCCGGGGAAGACGGCCATCCAGGGGGCCTGCGCGATGAACGGCTGGGCCGAGGAGAGCATCACGCCGAGCGAGGGGGAGGGCGGCTGCACGCCGAGTCCGAGGAAGCTGAGCACCGCCTCGCCGATGATCGCCGAGGGGATGCCGACCGTGGCCTGGACGATGAGCGCCGAGGAGGCGTTGGGCAGGATGTGGCGGAAGAGGACGACGCGGTCGGTGCCGCCGTTGGCGATCGCGGCCTGTACGTAGTCGGCGCTCTTGAGGCGCAGCGTCTCGGCGCGGGTGATGCGGATGATCGCCGGGATCTGCGAGATGCCGATGGCGATCGTCGCGTTCTTGAGCGAGGGGCCGAGGATCGCGGCGAGGCCGACGGCGAGGACGAGGAAGGGGAAGGCGAGCAGCGTGTCGGTGAGCCGCGAGACGACGGAGTCGGCGACGCGCCCGTAGTAGCCGGCGATCAGGCCGAGCGGTACGGCGACGACGAAGGCGAGCGCGACGGCGAGGACGCCGACCTGCATGGAGGCGGTGACGCCGACGAGGACGCGGGAGAGCTGGTCGCGGCCGAGGTCGTCGGTGCCGAGCCAGTGGGCCCAGCTCGGCTCGGCGAGGGCCTGGTTGAAGTCGGGCCGCGCCGGGTCGTAGGGGGCGATGACGTGGCTGAGGAGCGCGACGAGGACGAAGAGCGCGGCGAGGACGGCGCCGGTGAGGGCGAGCCGGTTGCGGCGCAGCCGGTTCCAGCCGGAGCGCACCCGCCCGGGGCGCGCGGCGCTAGGAGTGGCGACCGGGGCGGGAACGCCCCGCACCGTGGTGGGAGCGGTGGTCATCGGGCGCCTCCGAGCCGGATACGGGGGTCGACGACGGAGTAGAGGAAGTCGACGAGCAGGTTGACGAGGATGTACGCGGCCGAGGTGAAGAGCACGACGCCCTGGACCATGGCGTAGTCGCGGGTGAAGACCGCGTCGATGGTGAGCTTGCCGAAGCCGGGCAGGACGAAGACCTGTTCGGTGACGACGGCCCCGGAGATGAGCTGCCCGAGTTGCAGGCCGAGGACGGTGACGACGGTGACGAGCGAGTTGCGCAGCGCGTGCCCGCCGATCACCTGCCGCCGGGTCAGTCCCTTGGCGCGGGCGGTACGGGTGTAGTCGGCCGAGAGCGAGTCGAGCATCGCGGCGCGGGTCTGGCGCATGACGACGGCGGCGAGCCCGGAGCCGAGGACGATCGCCGGGAGGACCAGACGGCGCAGGTTCTCCAGCGGGTCGGTGCCGAAGGGCACGAAGCCGGAAGCGGCGAAGACGGGCGTCGCGATGGCGAAGGCGAGGACGAGGATGATGCCGAGCCAGAACGAGGGCACGGACATGCCGAGCAGCGCGATGCCGTTGGCGAGCCACTCCGAGGGCTTGCCCTTGCGGACGGCGGCGAGGACACCCGCGCCGATGCCGACGACGACGGCGAGGAGCAGGGCGAGCGCCGCGAGTTCGAGGGTGATGGGCAGCGCCTCGCGGATCGCGTCGAGCACCGGGAGCCCGGTGCGGGCCGAGGTGCCGAGGTCGCCGGTGGCGGCGTGGGAGACGTACCGCCAGTACTGCACGGCGATGTTGTCGTCGAGGCCGTACTCCTGGCGGATCGAGGCGAGGACCTCGGGCGAGGTCTGCTCGCCCGCGAGGGCCTGGGCGGTGTCGCCGGGCATCGCGCGGACGCCGAGGAAGACGGCGATCGAGACGAGGACCATCGTCACGAGCGACATGCCGAGCCTGCGGGCGAGGTACGAGGTGAGCAGGGTGCGGAGGCGGTTCACCGGCTTCCCTTCACGTAGCCGGCTTCCTCGGCCTTGATGAGGCCGTCACCGGAGAGCTTGATACCGCTCACGTCCGTGGAGGCGGACACGTAGTTGATGTTGCGGTAGAGGTAGAGCACGCTGTGCTGCTTGTTGATGGCGAGGGTCAGCTTCCGGTAGATCTCGCGCCGCTTCGCGGTGTCGGCGGTGGAGCGGCCCTCGACGATGAGGCGGTCGATCACCGGGTCGGAGAGCTTGCCCTGGTTGTTGCTGCCCGCCGTGCCGACGAGGCTGTCGATGTTCCCGGCCGGGTCGGGCTGACCGCCCCAGCCGCCGGTACGGGACTGGAAGTCACCGGCGAGCGTGCGGCTGAGGCCGGTGGCGAACTCGGTGGGGCGCAGCCGGATGTCGAAGCCCGCGTCCTTGGCCATGGCCTGGATGACCTGGCCGAGGCGGTTGTCCTCGGGCGTCGTGTTGATCATGAGTTCGAGCGGTACGGGCGTCTTGACACCGGCCGCCTTCAGGAGCCGCTTGGCCTTCGGGATGTCGCGCTTCGGGCAGGGTGTGGGCGTGCTGAGCGGGGTGCCGGGCGGGACGGGGCCGCAGGCGGGGGCGTACATGCCCTGGAAGACGAGCTTGTTGATGAGGTCGCGGTCGAGCGAGAGGTCGAGCGCCTCGCGGACGCGCACGTCGCGCCCGAACGGGTTGTTGACGGTGCCGGGTCTGCCGGAGATGCCGTGCGTGTTGCCGACGTTCAGGGTCATCGCCATGTAACCGAGCGAGGGCGTGTTGAGGAGCTGGACGCCCTTCTCGCCGAGTGAGGAGCGGACCTCGACGGGACCCATCTGGTCGCCGACCTGCACGTCGCCGGAGCGGATGTTGGCCATCCGGATGTTGCCGTCCGTGATGGTCTTGTAGGTGACGCCGTCGAGGTGGACCTTGTCGGCGTCGTAGTAGAGCGGGTCCTTCTTCAGCTCGATGCGGTCGCCGATGACGCGCTTCTCGTACTTGAAGGGGCCGACGCACGAGGGGTGCGTGGCGAACTTCTTGCCGTACTTCTTGATCGCGGTGGGCGACATGATGAGCCCGGCGGTGTTGGCGAGGCGGCCGAGCAGCGGGGTGTCCGGGTGCTTCAGGTAGAGCCGCACCGTGTATGTGCCGGGGGTGGTGACCTTGCGGACCGAGTCGATCTCGGAGGCGCGGCCCGAGCCCTCCAGGTGCAGGTGGCGGTCGAGCGAGGTCTTCACGGCGGCGGCGTCGAGCGGGGTGCCGTCGCTGAAGCGGGCGTCGCGCCGCACCGTGAAGGTGAAGGTCTTGCCGCCGTCGGTGAGGACGGGCAGCGAGTCGGCGAGCTGGGGGACGAACTTGTTGTGCTGGTCGACGTCGTAGAGCTGTTCGCACATCGAGGCGAAGACGGTACGCGCGACGAGCGTCGACGTGAGGCTCGGATCGAGCATGTCGGGGTCGGACTTGAGCCCGATGGTGAGCGTGCCGCCGTCGCGGACGGGGCGGTCGTCGACGAGGCGGGCCTTGGCGACGGACTGCTCGCCGGGAGGGGAGAGCGTGCCGCAGGCGGTGGTGACCGTCGCGAGCGCGAGCACCGCGAGAGTGGCCGGTATACGACGCACGGAACCGAACCTCTTTCAGGACAGCAGGGGGCGGTTCACGGACCGGTCAGGTCCGCGTTGAGGCGAAACGGTATACCAAACCCCGGATATCCGAAGCACTCATTTTCCCGAACCCCCGCAGCACCGCCCGCTCTTGCCTGGTCAAAATGGCCAACTAAGGGCAAGAGGCACATCACGACACCTCTCAGGCGTGACCCACTTGGTATACCGGTCGCAGGGTTATCCACGATGTGGACGCAAGACGCCCCGGTCCCGCGCCGGAGAGGGCGCGGGACCGGGGCGTGTGGGGCGGCTGGCGTGATCTCGGCGGCCTCAGTGCGCGGCGGCCGTCACCGAGCCCTTCGTCTCGGGGGCCCACAGGATCGACAGGACCATGCCCGCGAGGAGTACGGCGGCGAGCCCGTACATGGAGACACTGAGCCCGAAGTGCTCCAGGCTCACCGGGAGAACGAAGGTGCCGGCGGCGGAGGCGATCCGGCTGGAGCCGTTGAGGAAACCGACGCCGGTGGCGCGCAGGTGCGTCGGGTACAGCTCGGGCGGATAGACCTGGGTGATGTTCGAGGCGCCCGCCATCACGAAGGTGTAGAGCAGGAACGGCGTCATGAGCGCCCAGGCGGGGGCGTGGCTGAGCGCGCCCATGAGGGCGAGGGCCGCGGTCATCACGCCGAAGGTCACGATGGTGAACGGGCGCCGTCCGCACCGCTGCACGAACCACAGTCCGGCGACCCCGCCGAGCAGCAGGAAGAGGCTCAGCGTGATGTTCTGCGCGTCCGGGTCGGAGACCTTCATGGCCGCGAGGATGACCGGCATGAAGGTGTAAATGGCGAAGTACGGCAGGACCTGCGCGCTGTAGAAGCCGAAGCCGAACCACGTGCGCACCGCCTGGCCCTTGGCGAACAGCTCGCGGAAGGCGGCTTGCGGCACGGGAGGTTGCTCGGCCTGCGGGCCGATCTCCGCGCGCAGGTGACGCCGGGCCACCTCGCGGGCCTCGTCGGCGCGGCCCTGGCTCAGCAGCCAGGCGGGCGACTCGGGGGTGCCGATGCGCAGCAGCAGGACGAGGAGCGCGGGCAGCGCGCCGGTGGCGAGGAGGAGCTTCGCGGCGTGCTCGTCGCCGCCCCACACGGCGCCGAGGATCTCGGCCACGACGTAGCCGACCGTCCACAGCACGGTGAGCGCGCCGAGCAGGACGCCGCGCAGCCGGCGCGGGACGAACTCGGAGAGCATCGTGGGCCCGACGGCGTAGTCGGCGCCGAGACCGAAGCCGATGAGGACGCGGAGCACGAAGAGCAGGACCGGGCCGTCCGCCCAGAGCTGGAGGGCGGAGGCCGCCGTGATGAGCACGAAGTTCCACACGTACAGCCGCTGGCGTCCGATCAGGTCGCCGACGCGGCCGAGGACGAGCGAGCCGAAGAAGAGGCCGATGAGCGCGGAGGCGCCGAGCAGGCCCTGCCAGACACCGGAGAGGTGCCAGCCGTCGGTGAGGGTCGCGAGTACGGCGCCGATCATGCCGAGCGCGTAGCCGTCGGAGAAGTTGGCGCCGAAGGTCGTCGCCGTCACCCTGAGGTGGAAGGGGCGCAGGGGCGCCTCGTCCAGGGAGGGCGCGAGAGGGGTGGGAGTGGTGGCGCGTTCGGCCGTCTTCGTCATCGGAGGGAACACCTCGCCTGCCGTTGGGGGATGCGAATGACCGTATTCGAGCCACTGCTCATTGAATAGGGATACACAAAAACTTCTCCCACCTCCCTTGATACGGACTCCTTTCCTCGTGCAGAGTCGGTGGCGACCGGGGGCGGGTTCTCCGCAGCCGCTCCGGTCACCTCGTTCCCCCGTGCCCGAAAGCCGCGTGTCATGGCTGACAATCCCTTCTCCGTGTCCCTGCTCGGCGGTGCGCTCGTGCCCGCCGCCACCGCTTCTACCCCCCTCTCCCCCGCGGGCGAGGACGTCGTCCCGGGCGGTGGAGGGCGCGGGCCGGGGCACGGGCTCGCGCCGCGCGCCGCCGACGTCGTCCGCATCGTGGACGGGGCGCGGCCCGCGCGGCTCACCCCCGCCGCGCTGGCCCCGGCCCGTCGCGCCTGGCACGCGGCCCGCGAGCTGGCGGCCTCGGGCCGGGTGTACGGGCGCTCGACGGGCGTCGGCGCCAACCGCACCGACGACGTGCACGACGCGGACCACGGACTGCGGCTGCTGCGCAGCCACGCCGGGGCGATCGGCCCCCGCGTCCCCGCCCGCGAGGCGCGCGCCCTGCTCGCCGTGCGCGCGCAGCAGCTCCTCGCCGGGGGCGCCGGTCTCGACCCGAGCGTCGTCGTCGCGCTCACCGAGGCGCTGCGCGAAGGCGCCGCACCCGTCCTGCACACGTACGGCGGCGTCGGCACCGGCGACCTCGGCCCCCTCGCCCAGCTCGGCCTCGCCCTGACCGGCGAGGGCGCCTGGGAGGGCGGCACCCCACCGCGGCCCATGGCCCTCGACTCGAACGACGCGCTCGCCCTCATCAGCTCCAACGCGCTCGCCATCGGGCGCGCCTGCCTCGCCCTGGAGGAGTCGCGCACGCTCCTGCGCGCCGCGAACGGGATCGCCGCGCTCTCGCTCCTCGCCGTGGACGGCTCGGCGGAGCCCTTCGCGGCCCCGGTCGCCGCGGCACGCCCCTACCGGGGCCAGCTCCTCGCCTCGGCGCGGGTACGCGACTGGCTCGGGCTGCCCGCGCGGCCCGCGCCGCCCGCGGGCCGTATCCAGGACCCCTTCGCCTTCCGCTGCCTGCCTCAGACGCTCGGCCCGGCCTACGACGCCGCCGACGCGCTCGACGCGGTGCTCGCCGTGGAGCTGTCGGCCGCCGCCGAGAACCCGCTGATCAGCGCGGGGGACGGCGCGGCGTACCACCACGGCAACTTCTACGCGGGGCAGCTCGGCCTCGCGCTCGACTCCTTCCGCCTCGCGCTCCTGCCCGTCGCCCGCTCCGCCGCCGCGCGCCTCGCCGCGCTGTGCGAGCCGGCCTTCACCGGCCTGCGGCCCTTCCTCGGCGACACGGCGACCGCTTCCTCGGGCGTCATGATCCTGGAGTACGCGGCGGCCTCGGCCGTCGCCGAGACGCAGGCCCTCGCCCAGCCCGCGAGCCTCGGACACGCCGTGCTCTCGCGCGGTGTCGAGGAGCAGGCCGGTTTCGCCTCGCTCTCCGCCGCGCAGTCGCTGCGGGTCCCCCCGCTGCTGCGGCATGTGCTCGGCTGCGAACTGGTCGCGGCGGTACGCGCGTTGCGGATGAGCGGGCGGGCGCCCCTGCCGGGGACCCCGGCGGCGCGGGCCCTCGCGCTCGCCCTCGACACCCTTCCCGCCGACCCGCGGGACCGCCCGCTCACCACCGACGTGGCCCTCGCGGAGGAGCTGGTGGGGCGGTTCGCGGAGTGGTGACGGTCCCTCACGGCCGTGGTGGCCGGTCCGGGGACCGGCCACCACGCCCCGTCACTCCCCCGCCCGCGGGGCGGCGACCTCCCGCAACTCTCCCTCCGCGAGCCGCAGGTACCGCGTGACGCCGATCTCCGTGAGGAAGCGTTCGTCGTGGCTCACGACGAGGAAGGCGCCCCGGTAGGAGGTGAGCGCGCTCTCCAACTGGCCGACGCTCACGAGGTCCAGGTTGTTGGTGGGCTCGTCGAGGAGGAGCAGGTGCGGGGCGGGCTCGGCGCTCAGGACGCACGCGAGCGTCGCGCGCAGCAGCTCGCCGCCGGAGAGCGCCCCGGCCCTGAGGTGCGCGCCCTGGCCCCGGAAGAGGAACCGTGCCAGCACATTCATCCGGTCGGCCTCCGGCATCGCCGGCGCGAAGGCCGCCAGGTTCTCCGCGACGCTCAGGACGGGGTCGAGCAGGTCGAGCCGCTGCGAGAGGTACGCGACCCGCCCGTCCGCACGGCGCACCTCTCCCTCCTCCGGCGCGAGCTGCCCCGTGATGATCCGCAACAGGGTGGACTTGCCCGCCCCGTTGGGCCCGGTCAGCGCGATGCGCTCGGGGCCGCGCACCGACAGGTCGGCGCCCTCGCCCGCGAACAGCCCGCGCAGGCGCAGTTTCCTGGCGTCGAAGAGGGTGCGCCCGGCCGGGACCTCGGTGCCCGGGAGGTCGAGCACGAGCCGGGTGTCGTCCCGTACCGCGCGCCCCGCCTCGTCGAGCCTGGCCCGCGCCTCGCCGACCCGGTCCGCGTGCGTGTTCCCCGCCTTGCCCGCCGATTCCTGGGCCTTGCGCTGCCGGGCGCCCGCGAGGATCTTGGGCAGCCCGGCGTTCTTGATGTTGCGTGCGGCGTTGCCGGACCGCCGCTCGGCGCGCTCGCGCGCCTGCTGCATCTCCCGCTTCTCGCGCTTGAGTTCGGCCTCGGCGTGCCGCACGTTCTTCTCGGCGACCTCGCGCTCGGCGCTCACCGCCTCCTCGTACGCGGTGAAGTTGCCGCCGTAGGAGCGCAGTTCGCCGCGTTCCAGTTCCGCGATCCGGTCCATGCGGTCGAGCAGGGAGCGGTCGTGACTCACGACGAGGAGGCAGCCGCGCCAGTCGTCGACCACGGCGTGGAGCCGTCGCCGCGCGTCGGGGTCGAGGTTGTTGGTGGGTTCGTCGAGGAGGAGGACGTCCGGGCGGGCGAGGAGCTGGGCGGCGAGGCCGAGCGTGACGATCTGGCCGCCGCTCAGGCTCTCCAGGCCCTGGTCCAGGGTGAGCACGCCGAGCCCGAGCCGGTCCAGCTCGGCGCGGGTGCGCTCCTCGATGTCCCAGTCCTCGCCGATGGTGGTGAAGTGCTCCTCGTCCACCTCGCCGCGCTCCACCGCGTCGATCGCGGCGACGACACCGGCCACACCGAGGACTTCGGCGACGGTGAGGCCGGTGGTGAGCGGGAGGGTCTGCGGCAGGTGGCCGAGGGTGCCGTTGACCGTCACGGAGCCGGACGTGGGCGCGAGTTCACCGGCGATGAGCCGCAGGAGGGTGCTCTTGCCGCTGCCGTTGGGTGCGACGAGACCGGTGCGACCGCCGGGGACGGTGAAGGAGAGCCGGTCGAAGACGAGGGTCTCCTCGGGCCAGGAGAAGGACAGTGCGGAGCTGACGACGTAGGCGTCGGACATGGAAGGCGGACCTCACGGGTGCGCGCGGGACGAGGGGCCGACACGGATGGCGGGGCCCGGACTCGTACCGCTGAGTGGGAAAGGGGACGCTCAGGGGGCCACGCGGGCGGCGCCTCGTGCGCCTGCCGGTGGCCTGACACGCCGGGTATCACCCGGAGATGTCGTCGTCACCCACCACTGTTCCGCTCCTCACGGGAGACAAATCCTGAGTCCACCGTAACAGGACGGCGCGGAGGGACGCTCGCGCTTTTCCCGCCCCGCTCCACCGCCCGGCCGCCCCCGCTCGCCGGTCCCGGGTCCGCTCCAGGGCCCCGCTTCCCGCGTCAGGCCGCCCCGAGCGCGGGCAGCACCACCGCGTGGACGTACCTCCGCAGCCCGGCCTGCGTCACCATGCGGCCCTCCATGATCTCCGGGGCGAGGACACCGCCGAGGACCATGTGCACGATGAAGTCCACCGCCGTGTTCTCCGGGGCGAGTTCGCCGCGCGCCATGGCACGGCGGAGCATCGGCGTGAAGTAGCGGCGGCAGGGCTCGACGATGAGTTCGCGCAGGGCGGCCTCCAGCTCGGCGTCCTCGTGCGCGGCCTGCCCGATGCCCCGCATGAGGCTCGCCCTGCGGGCCGTCTCCTCGTCGTCGAAGCCGTCGACGAAGGCGTCCAGGTCGCCGCGCAGGCTGCCGGTGTCGGGTATGTCCTGGGCGATGGGGGTCACGAAGTGCTTCAGCGCGCTCGCCACGAGGCCGTCCTTGCCGCCCCACTGCCGGTAGAGGGTGGCCTTGCTCATGTGCACGCGCGAGGCGACCGCGTCCATCGTGAGCGCCCCGTACCCCTGTTCGGTGAGCAGGTCCACGACGGCGTGGTACAACTCCTCGGCGCGACCGGGCCCGAGCCTGCCGGACCTGACCTCGCCCACCACCACAACCACCGCGCCTCTCCCGTGCACCTTCGCACCCGACCGGACCGCGAGCGAGCTTACCAAGGGAAAGTAAAGAAACGATACGGTGTCGTTCACCTTTTCTTCGCTTGGTGGAATGTTCAACCACCGCTTTCCGTTGCAGCGGGTGCACGACGGACAGGCCGTCGCCGCAGGACGGGAGGCACCGGTGAACGACACCTACTTCGAGTTCGGCACCCCCGTGGACCGCTGGAACCGGGCCGGGATGTTCTTCGACGCGAAGGAGTACACGACCGCGGTGCGCATCCTGCGCGGACTCGTGACGGAGGCCCCCGGGCACACCGCGGCGCGGCTGCTGCTCGCCCGCGCCTACTACCACTCGGCGCAGCTGGGCCGCGCGGAGACCGAACTCCGCGCGATCCTCGACCGCGACCCCGTCGAGTCCTACGCGACGCTCCTGCTCGGCCGCACGCTGGAGCGCCAGGGCAGGGACGCCGAGGCGGCCCCGTACCTGCGGCTCGCCGCCGCGATGACGGGGAGCGAGCAGGACTGACGACCCGCCGCGACGACATGGTCACGCGGCGTCTCCGAGGGCCGGGCAGGCACCGTCACGGTGCGTGTCCGGCCCTCGTTCGGTCCAGCACCTCGGGCGGGGGCACCGCGCGCTCGGCAGGGTGGTGAGGCGGAAGCGACTCACCCTTTCGCCGAGGAGGACCCCATGAGCGCCACCGCTCCCGACATGGCCACCTACGTCTACGCGGTCCGCCGCTGCGGCGGCGACGTGCACCTGACCGGGCACCCCGAGGGCGCGATGGTGCGGCTGCTGCCCTTCGGCGCGCTCGTCGCCGTCGTGCAGGACGTGCCGCTGCGGGCCCTCGGCGGCCCGGCCGCGCTGCGCCGCCTCCTCGCCCCGGAACTGCTCGAACCCCTCGGCAGGCTGCACCGCGAACTCGTCCACGCGGCCGGGGCCACCGGGCCCACCGTGGCGCTCCCCGTCGGCACCTGCTACGCCAACGACGTCCGCGCCCGCGCGGCCCTGGAGGAGCAGGAGGAGCGCTTCGGCGCGGCCCTGCACCGTGTGACGGGCACGGCACGGGCGACGGGCCGGGTCGAACGGGACACGCTCGCGCGCAAGCAGCCGTGACCCGCGCTCCCGACCCGCGAACGCCGCCTCCCGGACGAGCACCCGCCCCCGCGCCCCGGCCCGCCCCACCGCGACTGCCCGGCGGCAGAACACCTCGCGGGTGCCCGCGCTGATCCGGCGCCTCAGCCCGCCAGCACCCGCACCGGCGCCCCGTCCGCCCACGCCCGTACCGCCTCGGCGGCCTGCCCGTAGAAGACCTCGTACGTGCCCTCGGTGACGTAGCCCAGGTGCGGCGTGAGGACCGTGCCCGGCGCGGTGCGCAAGGGGTGATCGGCCGGCAGCGGCTCGGTGTCGTAGACGTCGAGCCCGGCGCCCGCGAGGCGGCCCTCGTGGAGCGCGGCGACGAGTGCCGTCGTGTCGACGAGCGGGCCGCGCGAGGTGTTGACGAGGTACGCGGAGGGGCGCATCCAGGAGAGTTCCTCCGCGCCCACGAGGCCCGCCGAGCGCGGGCTCAGCTTGTAGTGCACCGTCACGACGTCGGCCGCGGCGAAGAGTTCGCGCTTGGCGACCGGCTCGGTGCCGAGGGAGCGGGCGTGCTCCGGGTCGAGGTTCTCGCTCCAGGCGAGGACGCGCATGCCGAAGGCGCGGCCGATCGCGGCGACGCGCGCGCCGAGCCGCCCGAGCCCGACGACACCGAGGACGCGCCCGTCGAGGTCCCCGCCCACGGTGTGCTGCCACTCCCCCGCACGCATCCCCGCGGCCTCGGCGGGGATCTGCCGTACGAGCGAGAGGATCAGGCCCCACGTCAGTTCGGGGGTCGCCGAGACGGGGCTCCGCGTGCCGCACACGGCGATGCCCAGTTCGCGGGCGGCTTCGAGGTCGATCGACGCGTTGGCCATGCCGGTCGTGACGAGCAGTCGCAGCTTCGGCAGCCGGGCGAGGCGTTCGCGCGGGAACGGCGTCCGCTCGCGCATCGCGACTACCACGTCCGCGTCGGCGAGCGCGGCGACGACGTCCTCGGTGTCAGCGAGGTGCTGGTGCAGGAACTCCACGTCCGCGCCGAGCGCCTGCCAGTCCGCGTAGCGGTGGGCGACGTGCTGGTAGTCGTCGAGGACGGCGATGCGCACGGGTGTTCCTTCCCTCGGTGCCGGTGGCCGCGTTCACCCTACGACCCGGGCCCGGCGCGGGGCGCCGGGCGTCCGCGCAGGTCACCGGTCCGACTCGGGCCATACGTAGGGGAGGTCGTCGGGGACGCCGGGGAAGAGGGGCGCGTAGTGGTCCGGGTCCTTGCGGACGAGGGCCGAGCGGTGGCTCAGGTGGAAGGCGGGGGTGCCGAGCCACGGGGGCAGTTCGCCCGCGCGGGCGAGGACGGGCTGGGTGCGGACCCGGCGGACCGCCCGGGAGGCCGTCAGGTCGGCGCGCAGCGAGGCCGCCACGGTGTCGGCGAAGCCGAGCGCCGTCCAGGCCGCGCTCATGTCGAGCCCGTACCGGACGAGCGCCTCCTCGTACCCGCGCCACATGGCCACCGCCGGGTGATGGCGCCAGCCGTGGCCGGGGACGGTGAGGCCGCGCAGCACCTGAAGCGTCTCGACGCGCTGCTTGCCGAGGCGACGGCGGTCGAGGACGCGGGCGGTGTCCCGGAAACCGGAGAAGGGCAGAAAGGTCTGCATGCGGCGTTCCTACCGCGCTGTGCCGCCGGGCACACTCCGGCGGGGTCCGCGTCGCCCGGGCGCGGGCGGGGCAGGTGCGGGGGTGGGGCGGGACGCTGAATGATGGGGGCGGACCGTCCCCCGCAGCGAACCCGCGCCCTTGCGACCGCGGCCGAACCACGACGAGGAGTGGCACATGCCCCACGACAGAGCAGGACAGCCCGCGCTGCCCGAGGACCTGACCGACATCCCCGCGCTGGTGACGTCCTACTACGCCCTCCACCCGGACCCGGCGGACGTGGACCAGAAGGTCGCCTTCGGCACCTCCGGGCACCGCGGCTCCTCGCTGAACACCGCCTTCAACGAGGACCACATCGCGGCCACGAGCCAGGCCATCTGCGAGTACCGGACCCGGCAGGGCACCACGGGCCCGCTCTTCCTCGGCGCCGACACGCACGCGCTCTCGGAGCCCGCGCGGGTCACCGCCCTGGAGGTGTTCGCGGCGAACGACGTACGGGTGCTGATCGACGCGGACGACGGCTACACGCCGACCCCCGCCGTCTCGCACGCGATCCTGCGCTGGAACAAGGGCCGCGAGCGCGACCTCGCGGACGGCGTCGTCGTGACGCCCTCGCACAACCCGCCGGGGGACGGCGGTTTCAAGTACAACCCGCCGAGCGGCGGCCCCGCCGGCTCCGAGGCGACCGGCTGGATCCAGGAGCGCGCCAACCGGATCATCGCGGACGGCCTGAAGGATGTCCGGCGCATCCCGTACACCCGGGCGCTCGCCGCCGACACGACGGAGCGGTACGACTTCCTCGGCACCTACGTCGAGGACCTGCCGACGGTGGTGGACCTGGAGGCGGTGCGCGCCGCGGGTGTGCGCATCGGCGCCGACCCGCTCGGCGGCGCCTCGGTCGCGTACTGGGGACGCATCGCCGAGCGCCACGGGCTCGACCTCACGGTCGTCAACCCGCACACCGATCCCACGTGGCGCTTCATGACGCTCGACTGGGACGGCAAGATCCGCATGGACTGCTCCTCGCCGTACGCGATGGCCTCGCTCATCGCGCAGCGCGAGCGCTACCAGCTCGCGACGGGCAACGACGCGGACGCCGACCGGCACGGCATCGTCACGCCGGACGCGGGGCTCATGAACCCCAACCACTACCTGTCCGTCGCGATCGGCTACCTCTACGCGCACCGCCCCCAGTGGTCCGCGACGGCGGGGATCGGCAAGACGCTCGTGTCCTCGTCCATGATCGACCGGGTCGCGGGCGAGCTGGGACGGCGGCTCGTCGAGGTTCCCGTCGGATTCAAGTGGTTCGTGGACGGGCTGCTCGACGGCTCGCTCGGCTTCGGCGGCGAGGAGTCGGCGGGCGCCTCGTTCTTGCGCAAGGACGGCTCGGTGTGGACCACCGACAAGGACGGCATCCTCCTCGCGCTCCTCGCCTCCGAGATCCTCGCCGTCACCCGGCAGACGCCCTCGGAGCGGTACGCGGAGCTGACGGCGCGTTTCGGCGATCCCGCCTACGCCCGTATCGACGCGCCCGCGACCCGCGAGGAGAAGGCGGTGCTCGCCAAGCTCTCGCCCGCGCAGATCACCGCGGACACCCTCGCGGGCGAGCCCGTCACCGCCGTCCTCACGGAGGCCCCCGGCAACGGGGCCCCGCTCGGCGGCATCAAGGTCACGACCGAGAACGCCTGGTTCGCGGCCCGCCCCAGCGGCACCGAGGACGTCTACAAGATCTACGCGGAGTCCTTCCGCGGCCCGAAGCACCTCGCACTCGTGCAGGAAGAGGCGAAGGGGGTCGTGGGCGACGCCCTGAAGGGGTGAGCCGGGACGGGGGCCCGCACGGGCCCCCGTCCCCGGTTCGGTGCCGCTTGTCGACCGTACGGCCGTACCGCCCGCGCGGCGTCCCCGGGCCCGTGCCCACAGTGGCGTATGCCCAGTCCCGCGCACACGCCCGTGCACCCGCCGCCGCCCGCAGGACCGGTCGTCCCCGGGACCCGTCTGCGGCCCGCCGCCGTGTTCCTCGCGCTCGCGACCGTCGTGGCGCTCGCCGCCGGGTGGCCGCTCGTCGCGCGGGCGCTGCCCGACGAGGAGGGCGTACGGGCCGGGGCGCGGCTCACGATCGGCCCCGAGGGCGCGGGGCGGGTGGTCCTGCAAGTGCGCGGGGGCGGCTGGGAGCTGTCCCGCTCCGCGAGCGACCCGGACAGCGGCTATCTGCTCAGCCGCGCGGGGGTACGGGTCAGGGCGAGCCGCGTCGACCTGCTCACGACCGAGGCGGCGGGACGGCTGTGGCCGGGGCTGCGGGACGTGCTGCGGGCCTCGGACGCGGGCTCGCGCCTCGGGGCGCCCGAGAGGGCCCGTACGGCGGAGGGCCGCCCGGGGCGGACCGGGAGCGCCGAGCAGGGCGGGCGCGCGGGACGCGCCTTCGCCTTCGCCGCGCCGGGCGAGGACTTCGCCGTGACGGTCGTGGTGCTCGGCGGGCGCGGCGCGGAGCGGGAGGCGCTGCGGGACGGGTACGCGCTGGCGCGCAGCGCCCGTTTCGAGGGCGGTGCGGCGTGAGCGCCCCACCGGCCACCGCACCGGCCCCCGCGCCCGCGCGGTTCAGGGAGGTACGGGCCTGGGCGGCGCGCCGCCGCCTCGGCGCGGCGATCGTCGTCCTCTGCCTCTTCGGGCTCGGCGTCCTCGTCTGGAACTTCTCCGGCACCGCTCGGGCCTTCCCCGGGCCCGCCCTCCTGTCCGCCTTCCTCCTCGCGGTCGTGCTGTACGTCGCCTTCACGCTGCTGCGCCGGGTGCGCCCGGTGCGCACGCCGCCCCGGAAGTGGAGCTGGGCGGGGGTCGCCTGGGGGGCCACGGCGGCGACGGGGTGCGCGCTGCTCGCCAACGGCGGGCTCTCGGCGGTGTGGTCGCGCACCGCCGGGGTCGACTTCGCGTCCTCGTGGGGCGCGGCGCTGACCGCGCCGCTCAACGAGGAGGGCATCAAGACGGCGGGCATCGTGCTGCTCGGCGTGGCGTTCCCCGCGCGGATGCGCGGGCCACTGGACGGCTGGGTGCTCGGGGCGCTCGTGGGACTCGGCTTCCAGATGGCGGAGAACTGGACGTACGCGCTCAACGGCATCGTCGGGACGGGCGGCACCACGCCCGGTGACGCGGCGCTCCAGTCCGTGGTGGGGCGGGTCCTGTACACGGGCCTCGGCTCGCACTGGACGATGTCGGCGGTCGCGGGGACGGGTGTGGGCCTGCTGCTGAGCCGTTCGCCGGGGCCCGCGCGGCGGCGGCGCGCGGGGGCGGCGGCGTGCGTGCTGACGGCGGTGGGGATGCACTGGCTCTTCAACGCGCCGTTCCTCGGCGGAGGGCTCGGCACGGGCGTCAAGGCGGCGTTCGACTTCCTCGTCGCGGGCAGCTTCTGGATCGTCCTGCGGCACGCCTACCGGCACCGTGCGCGGGCCGAGTTGCGTGCGCCGGGGGTCGCGCCGGGCGCGGACCGCCTGCTGACCCGGCGCGGGCGCCGCCGGGTGCGGGCGGCGGTGCCGCAGGGGGCGGAACGGGAGCGGTACGCGCGGCTCATGGTGGCCCAGCTCGACCTCCTGGAGGAGCGCGCGGGCACGGGCTGCCCGCGCCCGGCCTTCGAGGCGGCGGCGCGGGCCCGGGTGGCCGAGGCGCGGTACGTCCCTTCGGGCGTCGAGGGCTACTGAAGGCGGCGGGCGCGTACGGTACGCCCGTGCCGCCCGGCGCGCCGGGGCTTTCCCCGGGCTCTCGCCCGTCCGGCGGAAGGTGCATGACGCGGGCTCCGGCGGGGCATAGGATCGCCCAGATTCTGCGAAGGGAAGACTCATGGCATCGGCTACGTGTCCGTGCGGCGGTACCTTCAGCACGGGCGACCCCGGTCCCGGCGGGGAGATCCCCGAGCTGGTCCACCGCGACGCACTGAACCGCGAGGCCCCCTGCCCCCTGGAGACCCCGGCCACCCCGGCCCGGGCGGAGGCACGGGCGGGCTGAGCCGACAGGCGGGAACGGGGGCGGCGCGCCCGCACCGAACGCCCCGCGTCCCACTCCACCGCGGCGCGAGCATCCCCAGCGCCCTTTCGCGCAGGCCGCTTTCCCTGTTTCCGTACCGCCTCGCGATCGCCCGGCGCCGGGCCGCCCCCTGGGTGAGGCCGGCCCCCCCGGCCCGTACCGTACGGGCATGGTGACGACGTGGGACGTGGCGGGGCGTGGGGTGTTGCGGTTGCCGTCGGGGGTGCTGGTGCGGGGGCGGGGGTTGCGGGATGGGGAGCCGGCGGGCGTGGGGGCGGAGTTCGGGGTGTATCTACTGGGGCGCGACCCGGGCGTGACTGCGTGGGAGGCGCGGTGGGTCCGGTGGCCGGATTTTCGGCTCCCCAGCGATCGCCCGGCGTTCGCGGCGGTGTTGCGCGAGGCGCTGTCCCGGGCCGCCGGGGAGCGGGTCGAGTTCGCGTGCGGGGGCGGGATCGGGCGCACCGGCACGGCCCTCGCGTGCCTCGCGGTGCTGGACGGGGTCCCGGCGCGCGAGGCGGTCGCGTACGTACGGGCCGGTTACCACCCGCGCGCCGTCGAGACGCCGTGGCAGCGGCGCTTCGTGCGACGGTACGGGGCGGGGGCGGCCTGATCGGCCGGGAGGGCGCGGGAACGGGCCCGTACCCTCCCCGCCCCGTCCCCCTCCCGGTCGTCAGCTTCCGTCCCGGTACGCCTCCAGGAGCCGCAGCCACACCTCGCTGATCGTCGGGTAGGACGGGACCGCGTGCCACAGGCGGGCGAGGGGGACCTCGCCCGCGATCGCGATCGTCGCGGAGTGGAGGAGTTCGCTCACGCCGGGGCCGACGAAGGTGGCGCCGCGCAGGAAGCCGTGGTCCTCGTCGACGATCAGGCGGGCGCGGCCCGTGTAGCCGTCGGCGTAGAGGGCGGCGCCCGCGACGGAGCCGATCTCCTGGTCCACGGCGCGCACGCGGTGGCCCGCCGCCTCGGCCTCCGCGAGGGTCAGGCCGACCGCCGCGATCTCGGGATCGGTGAAGACGACCTGCGGGACGGCCGCGTGGTCGGCGGTGGTCTGCGCCGGGGACCAGGGCGCGGTGTCGACCGTCTCCCCCTTCGCGCGGGCGGCGATCGCCGTGCCCGCGACGCGGGCCTGGTACTTGCCCTGGTGGGTGAGGAGCGCGCGGTGGTTGAGGTCGCCGACGGAGTAGAGCCAGTCGGTGCCGGGGACGCGGCAGCTGTCGTCCGACTCCAGCCAGGCGCCGGGCTCCAGGTCCACCGTCTCCAGGCCGAGGTCCTCGCTGCGCGGGGCGCGGCCCGTGGCGAAGAGGACTTCGTCGGCCTCCAGGGTCGAGCCGTCCCCGAGGGTCAGCGAGACCGTTCCGGTGCCGCCGGGGCGGGAGACCTCGGCGACGGAGGTGCGGGGGCGGATGTCGACGCCGTGCTCGGCGAGCTGCTTGGCGAGGAGTTCCCCGGCGAACGGCTCCAGGCGGTCGAGGAGGCCCTCGCCGCGGACGAGCAGGGTGACGTGCGCGCCGAGGCCGCGCCAGGCCGTGGCCATCTCGACGGCGACGACGCCGCCGCCGACGATCGCGAGCCTGCCGGGCACCTGCTGGGCGCTCGTGGCCTCACGGCTCGTCCACGGTTTCGCCTCGTCGATCCCCGGGAGGGGCGGGAGCTTGGCGCGGCTGCCGGTCGCGAGGACGACGGCGTGCCGTGCCGTGAGCCGTCTGACGGTGCCCTCGGGGGTCGTGACGGCGACGGTTTTCGGCCCGTCGAGCCGTCCGTGGCCGCGGACGAGGGGCACGTCGACCGAGTCGAGCCACTCGACCTGCCCGCCGTCCTTCCAGTGCGAGGTGAAGGAGTCCCTGCGCGCGAGCACGGGGCCCGCTTCGAGGGGCCAGGTGACCTGCTGCGCGAGGCCGGGCAGGCGTCGGGCGTCGGCCTGTGCGAGTACGGGGCGCAGGAGCGCCTTGCTGGGCATGCAGGCCCAGTAGGAGCACTCGCCGCCGACGAGTTCGCTCTCCACGATCACGGTGCTCAGGCCCGCGGAGCGGGTGCGGTCGGCGGCGTTCTCGCCGACGGGGCCCGCGCCCACCACCACGACGTCGTAGGTCTGCTGCTCGGCCTCGGTTCCGGTGTCCGTCATGACTCCAGTCTGTCGAAGTGTGTGCGTCCTCGCCACGGGGGTAGCGGGGACGGAATACGCCCTGACGCGGCACCGTTGTCCTGACGGGTTCGCATCCGGGCCGTATCGATGTGCCAGGACAGACCAGGAAGTAGGAGAAGCATGCCCACTGTGGAGCTGACCAAGGAGAATTTCGACCAGACCGTGACGGACAACGAGTTCGTCCTGATCGATTTCTGGGCGTCCTGGTGCGGTCCCTGCCGCTCCTTCGCCCCGGTCTACGAGAAGTCGTCCGAGGAGAACCAGGACCTCGTCTACGGGAAGATCGACACCGAGGCACAGCCCGAACTGGCCGCCGCCTTCGGTATCCAGTCGATTCCGACGCTGATGATCGTCCGCGACCAGGTCGCGGTCTTCGCCCAGCCGGGCGCGCTGCCGGAGGCCGCGCTCCAGGACGTCATCGGGCAGGCGCGGGCGCTCGACATGGACGAGGTCCGCAAGTCGATCGCCGAGGCCGAGAAGTCGACGGGCGGGGAGTCCCCGCAGCCGGGCGAGTCCGCCTGAGCCACGCCGGCGACGGCACCAGGACCGGGGTCCGCGCGAGGGCCGGAACACCCCCCTTCCGTACCGGTCTCCCGTGGTCCCGGACCACCCCCTCTCACCCGTTCGGGTGAGAGGGGGTGGTTTTTTCGCGCACCTGTGCCCCCGCCACCGGGGGAGCCGCGCGGGAACTTCCTCAGAAGGGGTAGCCCGCCACGTCCGCGCGTACGGTCGTCCACCGCGTCTCGGTGAAGGCGTCGAGGTTGGCCTCGCCGCCGAAGCGGGCGCCGGTGCCGGAGGCGCCGAGGCCGCCGAAGGGGGCGACCGCCTCGTCGTTGACGGTCTGGTCGTTGATGTGGACGATCCCGGTCGGGACGCGCTCGGCGAGTTCGAGGCCGCGCGCGGTGTCGCGCGTGACGATGCCGAGCGCGAGTCCGTAGGGGCTCGCGGCGGCGAGCTTGACGGCCTCGTCGTCGTCGGCGAAGGACCGTACGGGCGCGACGGGCCCGAAGACCTCCTCGGTGTAGGCCGGGGTGTCCTCGTCGACGTCGGCGAGGACCGTGGGCCGGTAGAAGAGGCCCTCGTGGGTGCCGCCCGCGGCGAGTCTGGCGCCACGCGCGGTGCTCGCCTCGACGAGGCGGTGGATCCTGCCGAGCTGGCCCTGGTCGATGACCGGCCCGAGGTGGACCTGCTCGCGGTAGGGATCGCCGACGCCGAGCGAGTCGGCCTTGGCGGCGAGCCGGGCCACGTACTCGTCGTAGAGCGAGGCGTGCACGAGGTGCCGCCCGGTGGTCATGCAGACCTGTCCCTGGTGGAAGAAGGAGCCCCAGGCGGCGGTGGATATGACGGCGTCGATGTCGGCGTCCTCGCGCACGATCAGCGCCGAGTTGCCGCCGAGTTCGAGGTGCGCGCGGGTGAGGTGGCGCCCGGCGGCCTCGCCGACCGCGCGGCCCGCCGTGGTGGACCCGGTGAAGGAGAGGACGGGGACGCGGGGATCGGCCACGAGGGCCTGGCCCATCGAGGCGTCCCCCGGCAGGACGTGCAGGACATCCTCGGGGAGCCCGGCGGCGGCGAACACGGCGGCGAGGGCGAGGCCGCCGCTGACGGCGGTGCGCGGATCGGGCTTGAGGAGCACGGCGTTGCCGAGGGCGAGCGCGGGCGCGACGGAGCGGATCGCGAGGACGAGCGGCACGTTGAAGGGCGCGATGACGCCGACGACGCCCACGGGGACGCGGCGCGTGTACGAGAGCCGGGGCGCCTCCGAGGGGAGCACCTGGCCGAGCGGGCGCGAGGCGAGCGCGGCGGCCTCGAAGCACTCCTCGGCGGCCACGCGCAGTTCGAAGTCGGCCTTGCCCGGGATCGATCCGGTCTCCCGCACGATCCAGTCGCGCAGTTCCGCCGCGTGCGCGGTGAACAGTTCGCCCGCGCGCCGCAGTACGGCCGCGCGCTCCGCGTGGGGGCGGGCGGCCCAGGTGTGGCGGGCGGCGTCGGCGACGCGTGCCGCGTCGGCCAGGTCCCCGGTGGTGGCGAGGCGGTAGTGGCCCAGCGTGTCACCGGTGGCGGGCTCGGTGACGGGGTGCTCGGCGCCCGAGAGCGGACGGGGCTGCCAGGCGGCGGGATCGAGCAGGGGCATCGGGTGCGTCTCCAGTCGGTGTGGTCCGGGGTGGTCCCCGGCAGGCGGGGAGGCCGAGGCACACGGCGGCACCGGGTTCGCGTGGTGGGGGGAGGGCGCGCGGAACCACCGACTCGCTGCCGAATGCTCACAACCGGTCAGATCTGGTCGAGCAACGATCATCCTAGCCAAGACAGTTGACCGTGGGCCATGGGTTCCGCCGCGCTCACGACCGGCGGTCGGCAACCCGCCCTTCTCCCCCCTCTCACCGGAAGCATTCCCTCCGACCTTGCGAATCAGCCGAGTTGGCGGAGCCTTCCGCACACCGCCGCGCACCGCCCGGCGCCGGACGCGGTGCGGGAGCGCGGAGGGGCGGCAACTACGGTGTGCCGGTGACTGCTTTCACGGATGATCAGGCGCCGGGACCGGCGGACGAGAGCGTGGTGCCGGGCCGTTTCGGCGCGCACGCGACGAGCGAGGCGGACGCCGCCGGGGTGGGCCGCGTGCACACCTCGTACGCGCCCGCGCACGACGGGGACCCGGACCCGGGCGAGATCGTGTGGACCTGGGTGCCCTACCGCGAGAACGACGGGCGCGGCAAGGACCGCCCGGTGCTCGTCGTCGCCCGCGAGGAGGCGGGCACGCTGCTCGCCGTCCAGCTCTCCAGCAAGCCGCACTCGGGCGACCGCGACTGGGTCTTCCTCGGCAGCGGCCCCTGGGACCGCACGGGCCGCGACTCCTGGGTCGCCCTGCACCGCGTCCTGCGGCTGCACGAGGAGGGGATGCGGCGCGAAGCCTGCGCGCTCGACCGGATGCGCTTCAACACGGTCGTCGGACGGCTGCGCGAGCGGTACGGCTGGCACTGAGGGCGCGGAGGCGGGGCGGGGCCCGGGAGCGGGGCGCGGCCGGGAGCGGGGCGCGGGGGCCGGGGGCGAGGTGTCAGCCGGTGCCCGACGGCCGGGGCACGGCATCGGCCCATGGCCCCCCGGCACCCCGCGCTCCCCGGCACCCCGCAACAGCCGCTCCCGCCCGCGCCCCCTCCCCCGGCCACCTCACCCCCACAAAGGGCTGAAAAGCGCTGCTTCACCCGTTCGGCGGCGGTGCGGGCCGCCCTGTGCCCTTGTGGGATGCCGAGGGCTGGTCTTGGCTTGAGGCTTCGCACAGGGACTTGTACGGGAACTTGTGAGGGCCCGAGCGGAGGACGCGATGCCGGACGAGGTGGCCGTGAGCGGGGCCGAGCTGGAGGCCCTGGTACGCGGCGTCTGTTTCAAGACCGGGCCGCCGCGTGCGGTCGGGGTCGAGGTGGAGTGGCTGGTGCACGCGCCCGAGCGGCCCGGTCACGTCCTGAGCGCCGCGGAGTACGAAAAGGCGCTCGCCGCCGTGCGGGCCCTGCGGCTCTCCGCGCCGCTCACCGTGGAACCCGGCGGGCAACTGGAACTCAGCTCACTGCCCGCCCCCTCGCTCGGCGCCTGCTGGGAGGCGATGCGCGAGGATCTCGCCGCCGTACGGGTGGCCCTCGCCCCGCTCGGGCTCGCCCTCACCGGCACGGCCACCGATCCCTGGCGCGCCCCGCTGCGGCGGCTGCGCGAGCCCCGGTACGAGGCGATGGAGCGGGTGCTCGACCGCACCGGCTCGTCGGGGCGGGCGATGATGTGCTGCTCCGCCTCGGTGCAGGTGTGCGTGGACGCGGGGCTCCCCGGCCCCGGTCCGCTGGGCTTCGAGCGCCGCTGGCGCCTGGCCCACCTGCTCGGCCCCGTCCTCGTCGCGGCCTTCGCCAATTCCCCCTTCCTCGCCGGGCGCGCCACCGGCTGGCGCTCGACGCGGCAGGCGCTGTGGGCGGCGATCGAACCGGGCCGCACGGCGGCACCCCCGCTCGGCACGGACGCGCGGACGGCGTGGAGCCGGCACGTCCTGGACACCCCGGTCATGTGCGTACGGGCCGACGAGGGCCCCTGGCCCCTGCCCGAGGGGCTCACGCTGCGCGCGTGGGCGCGCGAGGGCGTACGGGCGGAGGGGGCCGGGCGGGCGCCCGTCGCGGCCGATCTCGACTACCACGTCTCGACGCTCTTCCCGCCGGTGCGGGCGCGCGGGCACCTGGAGCTGCGGATGATCGACGCGCAGCCGGGCGAGGACGGCTGGGCGGTGCCGCTCGCCGTGGTCGGCGCGCTCTTCGACGACGAGGAGGCGGCCGAGGCCGCGTACCGGGCGGTCGCGCCGCTCTCGGCGCGGCTCGGCGAGGTACCGCCACCGCGCTCGCCGCTGTGGCTCACCGCGGCGCGCGACGGGCTCACGGACCCCGGTCTCGCGGGGGCGGCGCGCGCGTGCTTCGAGGCCGCGGCCGGGGCGCTGGACCGGCTCGGCGCGCCGTCCGCGCTGCGCGCCCTCGTCGCCGGTTTCACCGAGCGGTACGTGGCGCGGGGCCGCTGCCCCGCCGACGACCTGCTCGCCCATCCCTTCGACTCGCTCGCCGAAGCGCCGGGCCTGTGGGGCACGACGGCCCCGCGCGGCAGGAAGGACGTGGTGTCATGACCGCTGTACAGGAACCCGGCCAGGACGCGGAGGCGCTGCGCGACCTCGCCCTGCGCAGCCTGAGCGCCGCCCGCGCCCGTACCGCGCTGCTCACCGACGCGGTGGACGAGCCGGACCTCGTGGCGCAGCACTCGCCGCTCATGTCGCCGCTCGTGTGGGACCTCGCGCACATCGGCAACCAGGAGGAGCTGTGGCTGCTGCGCGCGGTCGCGGGGCGGGACGCGATGCGGCCGGACATCGACCCGCTGTACGACGCCTTCGAGCACCCGCGCGCCGAGCGGCCGTCGCTGCCGCTGCTGCCGCCCGGGGAGGCGCGGCGGTACGCGGCCGAGGTGCGCGGGCGGGTCTTCGATCTGCTCGAGGGGGCGCGGTTCGGCGGCGGGGACTTCGGCGCGGGGCTCACGGAGGCGGGTTTCGCCTTCGGCATGGTGGCCCAGCACGAGCAGCAGCACGACGAGACGATGCTCATCACGCACCAGCTCCGCTCGGGCCCCCCGGTGCTCCGGGCGCCCGACCCCGCCCCGGCGGACGCGAGCGGCGTACCCGCCGAAGTCCTCGTCCCGGGCGGTGAGTTCACGATGGGCACGTCCACGGAACCGTGGGCGCTCGACAACGAACGCCCCGCGCACCGGCGGAACGTCCCCTCCTTCTGGCTCGACACGACGCCCGTCACGTGCGGGCGGTACGCCGCGTTCCTCGCGGACGGCGGCTACGAGGAGCGGCGCTGGTGGCACCCCGAGGGGTGGCGGTTCGTGCGCGCACAGAACCTGCGCGCGCCGCTGTTCTGGCGGCGCGAGGGCAGTACGTGGCTGCGGCGGCGCTTCGGGCACGTCGAGCCGGTGCGGGACGAGGAGCCCGTCGTGCACGTGAGCTGGTACGAGGCGGACGCGTTCGCGCGCTGGGCAGGGCGCAGGCTGCCCACGGAGGCCGAGTGGGAGAAGGCGGCCCGGCACGACCCGGCGACCGGGCGGGCGCGGCGCTTCCCGTGGGGCGACGGGGCGCCGGGCCCCCGGCACGCCAACCTCGGTCAGCGGCACCTGCGCCCGGCCCCGGCGGGCAGCTACCCGGAGGGCGAGTCGCCCTACGGTGTGCGGCAGTTGATCGGGGACGTGTGGGAGTGGACGGCGAGCGACTTCCTGCCGTACCCGGGCTTCGTGACGTACCCGTACAAGGAGTACTCGGAGGTGTTCTTCGGCCCGGAGTACAAGGTGCTGCGCGGGGGTTCCTTCGGCGCGGACGAGGTCGCCGTGCGCGGTACCTTCCGCAACTGGGACTACCCGGTCCGGCGGCAGATCTTCGCGGGCTTCCGCACCGCGCGCGACGCCGCTCCCGGCGAGGGCTCCTGATGTGCCGGCACGTGGCGGTGCTGAGCGAGGCGCCCGAGGCGCTCGGCACCCGGCTTCTCCTCCCGCCGCACGGGCTGCACCGGCAGTCCTGGGCGCCGCGCGCGCAGCGGCACGGGACGGTCAACGCCGATGGTTTCGGGGTGGGTTGGTACGCGGACGGTGATCCGGTCCCGGCCCGCTACCGGCGGCCGGGACCGCTGTGGGGCGACCCCGGGGTGCGGGATCTGTGCCGCGTCGTGCGGAGCCGGGCGCTGCTCGCCGCCGTACGGGACGCGACGGAGCCCGGACCGGACGACGAGGCGGCGAGCGCGCCGTACACGGCGGGACGCTGGCTCTTCAGCCACAACGGCGCGGTGCCGGGCTGGCCGGAGAGTCTCACGCCGCTCGTCCCCGGGCTGCCCGCGCGGCTGCTGCTCGGCCTGGAGGCGCGCTGCGACGCCGCGTTCGTGTGGGCGCTCGTGCGGCGGCGGCTCGATGCCGGGGCACCGCCGGGGGAAGCCCTCGCGGAGACCGTCACGGAGGTCGCCGAGGCCGCGCCGGGGGCGCGGCTCAACCTCCTCATGACGGACGGGGAGCGGATCGTCGCGACCGCGTGGGGCGACACGCTCACGTACCTGCGCGCGCCCGGACTCGTGGTGGTCGCCTCGGAGCCGTACGACGACGACCCCGCCTGGCGCACGGTCCCCGACCTGACCCTGCTGGAAGCCGACCGCGCCGACCTCGCCCTGACCCCGCTCAAGGAGCCGACCCAGTGAGCCCGTTCGCCCTGACCCGCACCCTGCCCGTGGACACGACGGGCGAGGCGCTGCGCGCCGACGTCCGCGCCGGACTGACGGCGAAGCCGAAGGAGCTGCCGCCCAAGTGGTTCTACGATGCGCGAGGTTCGCGGCTCTTCGACGAGATCACGACCCTGCCCGAGTACTACCCGACGCGCGCCGAGCGCGAGATCCTGCTCGACCGCGCCGAGGAGATCGCGACCGCTTCCGGGGCCGGGACGCTCATCGAGCTGGGCTCGGGGTCCTCCGACAAGACGCGCCATCTCCTGGACGCCATGCGGGACTTGCGCGCGTACGTGCCCGTGGACGTGAGCGAGAGCGCGTTGCGCGAGGCGGGTGAGGCGCTCGCCGCGCGCCACGAGGGGCTCGACGTCCACGCGCTCGTCGCCGACTTCACCGCTCCGCTCGTCCTTCCCGGGACGCCCGGCCCGCGCCTGCTCGCCTTCCTCGGCGGCACGCTGGGCAACCTCCTGCCCGTCGAACGGGCCGCGTTCCTCGCCTCGTTGCGCGCCGTGCTCGCACCCGGCGACCTCCTGCTCCTCGGCACGGACCTCGTGAAGGACGAGGAGACACTGCTCGCCGCGTACGACGACGCGGCGGGCGTGACGAGCGAGTTCGACAAGAACGTGCTGCACGTCCTCAACCGTGAACTCGGCGCCGACTTCGATCCGGACTCCTTCCGGCACGTCGCCGTGTGGGACGCGGAGCGCGAGTGGATCGAGATGCGGTTGCGGGCGCTGCGCGAGATGACGGTGAAGATCCCGGCGCTCGACCTCACGGTGCCATTCGCGGCGGGCGAGGACCTGCGCACGGAGATCTCGGCGAAGTTCCGCCCCGAGGGATTGCGCGCCGAACTCGCCGCGGCCGGTTTCGCCCCGGCCGAGTGGTGGACGGACCGGGCGGGGCGGTTCGCGCTGTCGCTGTGGGGCGTGTCGGCGGACTGAGCCGAGCACGAGGTCCGATTCCCGCCAGCCATCGCCGCGTCGGCGGTGGAGGCTGGCGGGCATGGACCTCTCCGCACCGCTCGCCCCAGCCCCCCCTTTCGCCCTCCGCTTCCACCCCTTGCCCGCCACCGTCCTCGACCGCGTGCGCGGCACGGGGCGCGACGCGCTGGACCGGCCCGCCGAGCGGCTCTGCGCGGAGGGGGGCGAGCCGCTGCGCTGTTGTCTGCGCGACGCGGTGCCGGGCGAGGGCCTGCTCCTCTTCGGTTTCGCGCCGCCCCTGCCGGAGAGCCCGTACCGCGAGGTGGGCGCGGTCTTCGCGCACGCGGCGCCGTGCCCGCGCCCGGCCGACCCCGCCGCGTACCCCGGGGACTGGCGCGGGCGGCCGCAGGTCCTGCGGGCCTACGACGGGCGGGGCCGCATCCACGAGGCGACGCGGGTCCACGACGGGCGGGACCCGGAGGCCGCGCTCGCCACGCTCCTCGCGCTCCCGGGTGTGGCGCGGGTGCACAGCCGGAACGTCGCCTGGGGATGCTGGATGTTCGCGGTCACGCGGGGGTGAGGCGGCCCGTCACGCGGTGTCCGGGGCGGGCGGCGCGGACACCGCGGGGCCGGGGACCGACCGGCTCTCCCCGCGGGCCGCCGCGTGCCGTACCGCCGGGCCTGTCGCGAGGCCCGTGCCGGGGAAGAGCGCGGCGAGCGCGAGCCGGCCGCGCGTGCCGAGGCCGCGCACGAGAACGGTGAGCAGGAGCGGGCCCGCCGAGCGCGCGACGGCCGTCCCGGCCCCGTAGAAGCCCTGGTACTGGCCCTGCCGGTCGGGAGGCGCGAGCAAGAAGCCGATCTCCCAGGACTCCGAGCCGAGGAGCATCTCGGCGAGCATCCGCGCGGCACCCGCGAGCAACAGCACGAGGACCGCCGTCCGGGTGTGCTCGGCGCGCGCGGACAGCGCGAAGCACAGGCACGCGAGCACGAGGACCACTCCGGCGCGGCGCACCGCGCGCGCCGCCGTGGACAGGTCCGTGACGGGTGCGGCGACCGCGCGGGGCCGGGTCCGTGGGGGCGGGCGGGGCGGCATCCGCCCTCAGCCCGTCCTGTTGACGTCGAGCGCCTTCGTGATCGCCTTCGACGCCTCCCGGGCCGCCTCCTCCTTGTCACCGCCCGTCAGGACCTTCGTCATGTAGGTCTTGATCGGGTTGTCCGCCTCGACCCTCGCCCAGCGGGGCGAATTGGGCGTGGCGTGGCCCGACTTGGCGCCCTTGGCCATCGCGGCGGCGCCGGGCTCGTCGGAGACGGCGCCCGCGAGGGTCGTCTTGTTGGGGACGTAGTTCATCGTCTTGGCGAGGTCCTTCTGCCAGCGCTCCCCGGCGAGTTCGGCGACGACCTTGAGGGCGGCGCCGTGGTCGTCGGAGCGGCGCGTGACGACGAGGTCGGAGCCGCCGGTGAAGACGGCGCCCGGCTTGGCCGCGGTCTTGCCCGGGACCGGGAAGAAGCCCAGTTTGCCCTTGAGCTCCGGATTCTGCTCCACGATCAGCGAGGCCGCGCCGGGCACCGCGATGATCTGGCCGACCCCGCCCTTGGCGAAGACCTGGGTCTGCGGCGGGTGCTCCTCGTCGGCCGTCTTCGGGCCCTTGCCGAGGGCCTGGAGCTGGGCGTAGAAGTCCATCCCGGCGAGCGCGTCGGAGCTGTCGATGCTGCCCTTCCAGCCGGCGCCCGTGTCCTTGGCGAGGTCGCCGCCCTCGTCCCAGATGAAGCCCGAGAGGGTGTACCAGTCCTGTCCCGCGAGGTAGATGCCCTGGTTGCCGCCCCGGTTGAGCAGGTCGGTGTCGTGCAGCCACTCGGTGCGGTCGCGCGGGGGCTTGGCGATGCCGGCCTGGTCGAAGAGCTCCTTGTTGTAGATGACGACGCGGTTGGCCGCGTACCACGGCACGCCGTACTGCGTGCCGTTGAAGCGGCCCGGCTCGGCGAGGCCGGGGAGCCAGTCGTCCATACCGAGGTCGCGCATCGACTCCAGCGTCAGGTCGTACAGCCCGCCCTGGTCGACGTACCGCGCCACCTGGGTGTTGCCGACCTCGACGACGTCGGGCACCTCGACGTCCTCGCCGCCCTTGAGCGCCTTGCCGACCTTCTCGACGATGCCGTTCCACGACTGGATCTTGATGTCGACCTTGAGGTCGTCGTGCTGCTTCTCGAAGTCCTCGGTGAAGCGCTTGAGGAAGGCGGCGGACGCGCTGTCCTTCATGAGCCACACGGTGACGGTCTTACGGTCCCCGCCCGAGCCCGGCAGGACCCCGCAGCCGCACAGGACGGCGGTCGAGGTGAGCAGCGCGGCGGAGGCGAGCAGGCGGCGGTTCTTCACGTGGGTGGCTTTCTGTCCGCGAACAGGCAGGAGGGACCCGGCGTGGGGGACGCCTGCGGCGCGTGACGGGTGTGTCACGAGTTTGGTATGGACCTTTGCGAAGGGTCAAGGGGTGTCCGGGACACGAGAAAGACACGAAGTGATCACTCGCTGTCCACGCCTGCCCGGCTCCGCTCCCCGCCCGCCGCGTCTTCCACGTTGCGGTCTCCTCGCCTCGCGCCCCCGCCGGGAGTGCGTCACCGTGGAACGGGCACCTGCCGGACGGCGCCCGTCACGGCGGGCGGCCTCCGGGACCGATCGCCCGGAACCGTACGACTGCGAGGAGAGCGACGCGATGAGCGAGCACGTCTACCGGGTCACCGAGATCGTCGGCACCTCGACCGAGGGCTGCGACGACGCGATCCGCAACGGCATCAGGCGAGCGGCACAGACGGTGCGGAATCTCGACTGGTTCGAGGTGACGCAGGTGCGCGGGCACATCGAGAACGGCGAGATCGAGCACTACCAGGTGGGCCTCAAGGTCGGTTTCCGCATCGACGGCGCCGACGAGGCGACGGGCGACGCGGGGGCCTGAGGGCGCGGGCGGAGCGGCAGGGGCGCGGGCCGTGCGGGCGCGGGCCGCGGACGCGGCGTCACCCCGCGTCGAGGCGGCGGGACTCCCGCTCGGGTTCTTCTCCGGGCTGCCCGGCGCGCGCCCCCGCCCGGCGCGCGACGCGGGGTCGCTGCGCGCGGCCACGCGGGGGCGGGGCGAGTCGGACGAGCCGGAGCTGCTCGCCTACCTCCGCGCGGGCCTGCTCCTGCACGTCGTACGGGCCGCGCTGCCCGATGTCCTCGCCCCGCGCACGCCGCCGCTCACCCGCGCGGCCTCACTCCTCACCGACGGGACCTGGGTCTGGCGTCTCGACCTCGCGCACTACGTCGCCCGCGCGCACGTCCGCCTGCCGGTGGACTTCCTCTCGGCGGTGCGGGCGAGGGCCCATGTCCCCCCGGAGGTGGACGCCGACCGGCTCACGACGCTGCGGGCGCACTGGGCGCCGTAACGGCCGGGGGTGTGCCGTAGGCCCGTAGCGGCCGGGGGTGTGCCCCTAGCGGCCGGAGTGCGCCGTAGCGGCAGGGGGGGTCACGTGCGCCCGTCCTTCTCCTGCGCCTCGTGCAGTTCCGTCGCCTCTCGCCCCCACACCGCCCGTACGACGCGGAAGCCCGCCGCCTCCGCGTCGCGGCACACGAGTTCGTCGTCGTCCGCGAGGAAGGCGACCGGGCGGGTACGGGCCAGGGCGCGCAGCCGCTCCAGTTTGGTGACCCTGGCCGGCCTGCGGTCCGCGTCGCCGCGCAGCCACAGCGGCCCCTCGGGCAGTCCCTGCTCCGCGAGCCAGCGCGCCGTGTCGGCCCGGCAGCGCTCCGGACGCCCGGTCAGGTAGCCGATCGCGGTGCCCTCCGCCTCCGTCCTGCGGACGAGCGCGAGACCGTCGGCGAGCGGCGGGTCGTCGACCGCCGCGGCGAAGAAGCCCGGCCAGTCCTTGCGGGCACCGCGCAGGAAGTGCTGCCGGTGCCCCGCGTCCGAGAGCGTGTTGTCGAGGTCGAAGAGGGCCAGCGGCCGGGTGTCGCGCACGCCCCCACCGTACGGCGGAAGCCCGCCGGGAATCCCGCGCGCGCTCGCGGCGTTGATCACGTCCGTGAGTTCCGCCATCGACACCACCATGTTCTCCGTGCTCGACCGCTCCCGTGTGCGCGAGGGGCACTCGGCGGGCGAGGCCCTGCGCGACACGGTCGCCCTCGCCCGGGAGGCGGAGGCGCTCGGGTACCACCGCTTCTGGGTCGCCGAGCACCACGGGGTGCCCGGTGTCGCCGGAGCGGCCCCGCTCGTGCTCGCGACGGCCGTGGCGGGGGCGACGGAGCGGATCAGGGTCGGCACGGGCGGCGTCATGCTGCCCAATCACCGGCCGTTCGTCGTGGCCGAGCAGTTCGGGGTCCTCGCGGGCCTGCACCCGGGCCGCGCCGACCTCGGTCTCGGCCGCTCGGTCGGCTTCACCAACGAGGTGCGGCGCGCGCTCGGGCACGACAAGGAGGACGCGGCCCTGGAGCGCTTCGGCGCCCAGCTCGCGGAGCTGCGCGGCTGGTTCGACGGCACGCAGTCCACCTATCCGGGCGTGCGCGCGGTCACCGCCGAGGGCCTGCGCCCGCCGTTCTTCGTCCTCGCCACCGGCCGGGGCGCGGGCCTCGCCGCGCGTGCCGGGCTGCCGCTCGTGATCGCGGCGGTACGGGGCGAGGACGAGCTGCTGCGCGCGCTCGACGCCTACCGGGCGGATTTCCGCCCCTCGCCGGGGAACCCGGACCCGTACGTCGTCCTCTCCGGGACGGTCGCCGTCGCCGGGACGACGGAGGAGGCGCGGCGGCTGCTCCTCCCCGAGGCGTACGCCTCGATGTGGTCCCGCACCCGGGGTGTCTTCCCTCCGCTCCTCCCGGCCGAGGAGGTCGCGCGGCGGACGCTGGGCGAGCGGGAGCGCCCGCTCTACGAGGACGCGCTGCGCGGGCACGTCGCCGGCACCGAGGAGGAGGTCGCGGCGGAGCTGGAGCGGCTGCTGAGCCGTACGGGCGCCGACGAGTACCTCGTGACGACGAGCACGTACGACCGCGCCGCGCTCGTCGATTCGTACCGGAGGCTGGCCCGGCTGACCGGGCTCGCGGGGCGAACCGGACAATAGACCCCGGTGCCCCCGGCCATGCGGGGCAGGAGGGGTGCCAGACGTGTCGCGCGCGGGGGTCTACCGTGGGCGGCCAGGACACGGGGGAGAAGTGAGGAGTGAGGATGGACAGCCGTACGGCCCTGGTGGAGGACCTCCTTGAGCGGTTCCCCGGGGTACCGAGGGAAGCGGTCTTCAAGGAGGACCTGCTGCGCGGCGGCGTGGCCTTCGACAAGTCGGCGCTGAGCGACAACGAGTCGGGCGAGGTCAAACCGAAGTCGTACTTCATCTTCTCCTTCGACCACGGGACGCTCCCGGAGCTGGGCGAGGCCGCGCTGCGCCGCCCGCCCGAGGAGATCGTCCTCACCGGCGGCCCCTACGACCTGCGCCGCACCGTCGTCTCCGTGCGCGTGAACCCGGCCTCGCCCTACCGGGTCGCCGCCGACGAGGACGGGATGCTCGCGCTGTTCCTCGACGGCAAGCGGATCGCGGACGTGGGCGTGCCGCCGATGCCGGAGTACTACAAGCACAAGCTCTCGAACGGCAAGTCGGTGATGGAGGTCGCGCCCACGATCCAGTGGGGCTACCTGATCTATCTCACCGTGTTCAGGGTCTGCCAGTACTTCGGTGCCAAGGAGGAGTGCCAGTACTGCGACATCAACCACAACTGGCGCCAGCACAAGGCGGCGGGCCGCCCCTACACCGGCGTGAAGGACGTGGACGAGGTCCTGGAGGCGCTGGAGATCATCGACAAGTACGACACGGGCAAGACGTCCACCGCCTACACGCTCACCGGCGGCGCGATCACCTCGAAGGTCGCCGGGCGCGACGAGGCGGACTTCTACGGGCACTACGCGAAGGCGATCGAGGAGCGCTTCCCCGGCCGCTGGATCGGCAAGGTCGTCGCGCAGGCGCTGCCCAAGGACGACGTCCAGCGCTTCAAGGACTACGGGGTGCAGATCTACCACCCCAACTTCGAGGTGTGGGACCGGCGGCTCTTCGAGCTGTACTGCCCCGGCAAGGAGCGCTACGTCGGCCGCGACGAGTGGCACAAGCGCATCCTGGACTCGGCCGAGATCTTCGGCGCGCGCAACGTCATCCCGAACTTCGTCGCGGGCGTCGAGATGGCCGAGCCCTTCGGCTTCACGACCGTGGACGAGGCGATCGCGTCGACGACCGAGGGTCTGCGCTTCTTCATGTCGCACGGGATCACGCCGCGCTTCACGACGTGGTGCCCGGAGCCGACCACGCCGCTCGGCAAGACGAACCCGGGCGGGGCGCCGCTGGAGTACCACATCCGGCTGCTCCAGGCGTACCGGGCGACGATGGAGGAGTACGGGCTCTCCTCGCCCCCCGGCTACGGCCCTGCGGGCGCGGGCAACGCCGTCTTCTCGGTCAGCTCCTTCATGGACAGCCTCGACCCGAACAGTTCGGTGGCGCCGAGCGTCGTGTGACGCCCGCGCTCCCCTGACGGCCCGCGAAGGCCCTCGTACCGCCGCCGGTACGGGGGCCTTCGGCGTACTCCGGAACAAGCGCCCCACCGCAAGCCGTCTCGCAAGAACTGCGCAAGCAAGCGCATTCAGCCGACAGACACATGAAAAAGCTCACGCCCGTGTCTTGTGCGCCGTCGGCTGACGGGCCTTAATGTGTCCGGAGCTTCCGGCGCACGTCTCCTCCCCCCATACGCACGCGGCTGCTCCCGCTTCCCGTGGTGCCCCATGGTTCGAGAGGAACGCCCGTGATCAACAGGCACGCCGCGCACGCCGTCCGCCGCAGACCCGCCCTGCTCGCCGCCCTGACCGCCGCCGCGCTCGGCGCCGGGCTCCTGAGCGCGGCCCCCGCCCTCGCCTCGGAGCCCGCGAGCGCGGGTCCCGCCGTCACCCGCGCGGGACTCGACCCCTCGCTCGTCGCCGGGCGCGGCGCCCGCGTCGGCTTCGCCGAGCAGGAGGCCGAGCACGCCGCGACCGACGGGACCGTGCTCGGGCCCGACCGCACCCCGTACCAGCTCCCCTCCGAGGCGAGCGGCCGTTCCGCCGTGAAGCTGACGCCCGGCCAGTACGTCGAGTTCACGCTGCCGAAGGACGCCAACGCGCTCACCGTGCGCTACAGCATCCCCGACGCGCCGCAGGGCGGCGGGATCACGGCGCCGCTCGACGTGTCCGTGGGCGGGAAGAAGCGCGCCACGATGACGCTGACCTCGCGGTACGCGTGGCTCTACAACCAGTACCCCTTCTCGAACGACCCGCAGGGCGACCTCCTGCACGCCGACTGGTGGACCACCGAGTGCGACTGCGTACCGGCCGCCACGACGCCCGCGCCGTCCTTCGACAAGCCCTTCCGGCCCAGCCACTTCTACGACGAGCAGCGGCTCCGCCTCGACCGCGCGTACCGCGCCGGCGAGAAGGTGCGGCTCACCGTGCCGCGCGGCAGCGGCGCCGCGTGGACCGCGATCGACCTGCTCGACTCCGAGAGGATCGCCGCGCCCGAGGTGCGGCTCCTCTCCGCGAACGTCCTCGCCTTCGGCGCCGACCCGACGGGCCGCAAGGACTCGGCGGCGGCGATCGAGCGCGCCATCGCCTTCGCCAGGCGCGCCCACCTGAAGGTCTATCTGCCGCCGGGGACGTACCAGGTCAACCGGCACATCGTCGTGGACGACGTCACCGTCGAGGGCGCGGGAAGCTGGTACACGGTCCTCAAGGGCAAGGAGGTCGCGCTCGACGAGCCCGCCGCCGACGGCTCGACGCACACGGGCGTCGGCCTCTACGGCAAGTCCGCCGAGGACGGCGGCTCCAGGAACGTGCACCTCTCCGGGTTCGCGATCGAGGGCGACGTCAGGGAGCGCGTCGACACCGACCAGGTCAACGCGATCGGCGGCGCCATGAGCGACTCGACGATCAGCGGCCTCTACCTGCACCACACCAAGGTCGGCCTGTGGTTCGACGGACCGATGCGGAACACACGGGTCACGGACACGGTCATCGCCGACCAGATCGCCGACGGCATCAACTTCCACACCGGCGTCCGCGACTCCCTCGTCCGCGACGTCTTCGTCCGCAACTCGGGCGACGACGGGCTCGCGATGTGGGCCGACAAGACGCAGAACAGCGGCAACACCTTCGACCACAACACCGTCCAGTCCCCCGTCCTCGCCAACGCCATCGCGATCTACGGCGGCGAGAACACCACGGTGAGCGACAACCTCGTCGCCGACCCGGTCCGCGAGGGCAGCGGCCTGCACGCGGGCTCCCGCTTCGGCGCCGAGCCCTTCACGGGCCGTCTCGACTTCCGCGACAACACGACCGTCCGCGCCGGGACGCTCGACCTCAACTGGAAGATCGGCCTCGGCGCCATCTGGTTCTACGCGCTCGACCGCGACATCGACGCGGACATCCGCGTCACGGGCGACCACTACCTCGACAGCACCTACAACGCGATCATGCTGGTCAGCGACTACGGCGTGAAGGACAAGGTCAAGCTGGAGGGCCTGAAGTTCAAGGACGTGCGCGTCGACGGCACGGGCACCTCGGTGCTCAGCGCGCGCGTCGCCGGCTCCGCCTCCTTCGAGAACGTGGACGCGCGGAACGTGGGCGCGGTCGGCGTCAACAACTGCGGTTCCTTCAACTTCCCCGCGACGGGCTCCGAGTTCACCGTCAAGGACCTCGGCGGCAACGACGGCGGCGGCACGACCGGCCCGTGGCTCGCCCCGTGGGAGCTGCCCAACACGCTCACGTGCGACGACCGGCCGCCGGTGGTCGCACCGCCCGCGCCGCAGCCGTGGTGACGCGGTGCGCCGCATGAGGCGACGCACCGTGTGAGGCGACGCACCGTGTGACGCGGCCCGTCGCGTGAGGCGGCCCGCTGGGTGGAGGGCGGGCGCCGAGATCCAGGTGCCGACCGGGACGGCCAAGGCCCGGTCGGCACCTTCTCGCGTACGGCCGCTCCCCCGTACCCGCCCCGACCCGCTCCCGGCCCCCTCCTCCCGCCCCGGACCTGCGGGGACTCCCCCGGCTGCCTACGATCGCCCTATGGAGAGCCCCCACGATCCCTACGTCCGGGTGCGCGGCGCGCGCGAGAACAATCTGCGGGACGTCGATGTCGACGTGCCGCGCGACGTCCTCGCCGTCTTCACCGGCGTCTCGGGCTCGGGGAAGTCCTCGCTCGCCTTCGGGACGATCTACGCCGAGGCCCAGCGCCGCTACTTCGAGTCCGTCGCCCCGTACGCCAGACGGCTCATCCACCAGGTGGGCGCCCCGCACGTCGGCGAGATCACCGGGCTCCCGCCCGCCGTCTCGCTCCAGCAGCGCCGCTCGGCCGGTTCCTCGCGCTCCTCGGTCGGCACCGTCACCACGATCTCCAACCTGCTCCGCATGCTCTGGTCGCGCGCCGGGACCTACCCCGAGGGCGCGGAGCGGCTCGACTCGGACTCCTTCTCGCCCAATACGGCCGTGGGCGCCTGCCCCGCGTGCCACGGCCTCGGCCGCGTGCACCGCACGACCGAGGAACTGCTCGTCCCCGACCCCTCCCTCACGATCCGCGAGGGCGCGATCGCCGCGTGGCCGGGTGCCTGGCAGGGCAAGAACCTGCGGGACGTGCTCGACGCGCTCGGCTACGACGTGGACCGGCCGTGGCGGGAGCTGGACCCGGCGGACCGCGAGTGGATCCTCTTCACCGAGGAGACACCGACCGTCACCGTCGAGCCGGTCCGCGAGGCGGGGCGCGTGCAGCGCCCGTACCAGGGCACGTACCAGAGCGCGCGCCGCTACGTCCTGAAGACCTTCGCCGACTCCAAGAGCGACGCGCTGCGTGCCAAGGCGGCGCGCTTCCTCGCGAGCGAGCCGTGCCCCGTCTGCCACGGGACGCGGCTCAAGCCGGAGGCCCTCGCCGTGACCTTCGCGGGGCGGACGATCGCCGAGACGGTCCGGCTGCCGCTCACCGCGCTCGCCGCGATGCTGCGCGAGGCGGGCGGCGGGAACACGGCACGCGTGCTCGTCGAGGACCTGCTCCCGCGCGTCGAGACGGTCATCGGCCTCGGCCTCGGCTACCTCTCGCTCGACCGCGCCACCCCGACGCTCTCGGCCGGCGAACTGCAGCGCCTGCGCCTCGCGAGTCAGCTCCGCTCGGGGCTCTTCGGTGTCGTGTACGTGCTCGACGAGCCCTCCGCGGGGCTGCACCCCGCCGACACGGAGGCGCTGCTCGACGTCCTGCACGGGCTCAAGCAGGCCGGGAACTCGGTCTTCGTCGTCGAGCACCACCTCACGGTCATGCGGCACGCCGACTGGCTCGTGGACGTCGGCCCCGGGGCCGGGGAGCACGGCGGCGAGGTGCTGCACAGCGGGCCCGTGGGCGGGCTCCAGGAAGTCACCGCCTCGGTGACGCGGGACTACCTCTTCGGCGGCCCGCGCCCGCGCCTGGCGCCGCCGCGCGAGCCCACCGGGTGGGTCCGCCTGCGCGGAGTGCGCAAGCACAACATCGAGGGCGTCGACGTCCGCGTGCCGCTCGGCGTGCTCACCGCCGTGACCGGGGTCTCGGGCTCGGGCAAGTCGACGCTCGTCCCCGACGTCCTCGCGGGCGCGCTCGACGCGCGGGCACGCGGTGCGGACTCGGGCCCGGAGGCGCCGTACACGGCGCTCGAAGGGGCGGAGGGCGTCCAGCGCGTCGTACGGGTCGACCAGCGCCCCATCGGCCGGACGCCCCGCTCCAACCTGGCCACGTACACGGGCCTCTTCGACACCGTGCGGAAGGTCTTCGCGGCGACGGACGAGGCGAAGGCGCGCGGGTACGGGGCGGGGCGGTTCTCGTTCAACAACAGCGGGGGGCGCTGCGAGACGTGCCAGGGCGAGGGCTTCGTCTCGGTCGAACTCCTCTTCCTGCCCAGCACCTACGCGCCCTGCCCGGACTGCCACGGGGCCCGCTACAACCCGGACACGCTCGCCGTGCGCTACCGGGGCAGGAACATCGCGGACGTCCTCGGCCTGACGGTCGAGTCCGCCGCGGACTTCTTCGCGGACGTCCCCGCCGTCGCGCGCAGCCTGCGCACGCTCCTCGACGTCGGCCTCGGCTACCTGCGCCTCGGCCAGCCGGCCACGGAATTGTCGGGCGGCGAGGCCCAGCGCATCAAGCTCGCGACCGAGTTGCAGCGCGTCCACCGCGGCCACACCGCCTACATCCTCGACGAGCCCACGACGGGCCTGCACCCCGCCGACGTCGACGTGCTGCTCCGCCAGCTCAACCGCCTCGTCGACGCGGGCGACACGGTCGTGGTCGTCGAGCACGACATGGCGGTCGTCGCCTCGGCGGACTGGGTCGTCGACCTCGGTCCGGGCGGCGGCGACCGGGGCGGCCACCTCGTCGCGGAGGGCCGTCCCGAGGACGTGGCGAAGGCGGAGGGGAGCAGGACGGCCGCGTACCTGCGCGCCGCGCTGGGGTGAGGGCGCGGCCCGCCCCCTGACGATCCTCGATCGGGGCGGTCGGACGCGGCGCCGGAGGGGAGCCGGTTTTGCCGTCCCGGCAAGTCCGCTTGGCCCCCGCGCGACCTGGGCGAATGCTCGGAGGTGTCCGATCCGCGCGTCTCCCGGAGGTTCCCGTGACCGCTCCCGTTCCGCCCGCCCGCCACCGCCTGCTCGCACTCCCCGGAGGGCGGGTGCACGTGGTCGAGCAGGGCGAGGGTCCGCTCGTGCTGCTGCTCCACGGCTTCCCCGAGTCGTTGCACGCGTGGCGGCACCAGTTGCCGGTGCTCGCCGCCGCCGGGTACCGCGCCGTCGCCGTGGAAGCGCGGGGGTACGGACGCTCCTCGCGCCCCGGGGACACCGAGGCTTACCGGGCCGTCGCACTGGTCGGTGAACTCGTGTCGCTCGTCCGGGCCTTGGGCGAGGAGCGGGCGGTGCTCGCCGGGCACGACTGGGGCGCCACGCTCGCCGGGCAGGCCGGGCTGCTGCGCCCCGAGATGTTCTCGGCGATCGCGCTGCTCGGCGTCCCGTACACCCCGCCGGGCGGGCCCCGCCCTTCGGAGGTCTTCGCCGCGATGGGCGGCGAGGAGGAGTTCTACGTGCCGTTCCTCCAGCGCCCCGGCGTCGCCGAGGCCGAGATGGAGCAGGACGTACGGGGCTGGCTCGCCGGGTTCTACACGACGCTCTCCGGGCGGAGCGGCGTCGTGCCGCCCGGCCCGTTCTTCGTGCCGCGCGGGCACGCGATGCGGGAGCGCTTCGTGGACGGGCCGCTGCCCTCGTGGCTGAGCGAGGAAGAACTCGACGTGTACGCCGCGGAGTTCGAGCGCACCGGGTTCGGGGGCGCGCTCGCGCGCTACCGCGTGATGGACCGGGACTGGGAAGACCTCGCGGCCTGGGAGGGCGAACCGCTGCGGCAGCCCTCGCTCTTCCTCGCGGGCCGCGAGGACGCCTCGCTCGCCTGGCTCTCCGAGGCCGTGGACGCCTTCCCCCGCACCCTGCCGGGGCTCAGGGGCACCCACCTTCTGGACGACTGCGGGCACTGGGTGCAGCAGGAGCGGCCCGACGAGGTCGGCGCGCTGCTCGTGGAGTGGCTGGCCGGTCTGGACCGGTGACCGAGGACCCGTGACGGCCCGCATGGCAAGCGTTTTCTGCCCGTGCCGTCCGGGCCATTGACCTCGTCCCGCCCATCGCTTTTCATGACAGGGCCGCCGCCTTCCGTACGCGCGCCGCTCCCCCGGCGCGCCGCCCGCCCCTGTCCGAGGAGTCCCCGGCATGCCCTCAGCCCCCTCGCTCGCCGACTGGTTCCCGCCCGGCCTCGTGGAGGCGCGGCTCCCGGCGCTCGGGGAGTGGAGTCCCGTACCGGCGCCCGGCGAGAAGTGGCCGTTCGACGAGGCGACGCGCGCCCGGGTGCTCGGCGAGGCGCGGGCGGCGCTCGGCGAGCCGTGGCCCGCGCTGCCCGCCTCGCTCTTCGCGCGGTTCGCGCGGGACGGGGACCGCGCGGCGTACCAGGCGCCGTGGGACGCGCGGCGGGCGAGACTGGGCCGCGCGCTGCTGGCGCTCGCGGCGGCGGACGGCGCCGACGACGGGGCGGCCCCGGCGGCCTCCGCCGCCTTCGCCGACGAGGTCATGGACGGCGTGTGGGCGCTGTGCGAGGAGACCTCGTGGGTGTGGCCCGCACATGACTTCCGCGTCCTCGACGCGCGGCAGGGGCTGCTCCCCGACCCCGAGGTCCCGACGCTCGACCTGGGCGCGGCGACGACCGCGGTGCTCCTCTCGCTCGCGGACGCGCTCGCGGGGGACGCGCTCGACGCGCGCGACCCGCTGCTCCGGCGCAGGATGCGCGGCGAGGTGTGGACGCGGGTGCTCGGCCCGTACCTGGAGCGCTCCGAGTGGGGCTGGTACGACGGTTCGACGGCCAAGCTCAACAACTGGAACCCGTGGATCCACTCGGACCTCCTGCTCGCGACGGCGCTTACGGTCGAGGACCGGGCCTCGCGCGCGGCGCTCGTCGGCAAGATCGTGCGCGGGCTCGACCACTACCTCGTGGCGCAACCGGCGGACGGCGGCTGCGACGAGGGCCCGCACTACTGGTGGCGCGCGGGCGCCTCCCTCTTCGAGTGCCTGGAGCTGCTGATCTCGTTGCTCGGCACGGGCGAGGCGGTCCTCACCGAGCCGCTGATCCGGGACACGGCGCGGTATCCGCTGCTCATGCACGTCGGTGACGGGTGGTCGGTGAGCTTCGCGGACGGCCCGGCCCGGCTGCGCGAGGCCACCCCGGCGGTCCTGTACCGGTACGGGCTGCGCACGGGGCAGCCGGACGTGGCCGCGCACGCGCGGGCCCTGCGGGGCACGGCGGACCCGGTCCTGCCCGAGGACGCCACACCGTACGACCTGCGGCGGGTCCTCGGCGCGCTGCTCGACCCGGCGTGGCGGGCGGCGGAGGAGGCGACGCTCCCGCTGCCCGGTCAGGGCTGGCTCCCCGGCACGCAGGTGCTCGTGGCGCGCGAGGCGGAGGGGACGACGCGCGGTCTGCTGCTCGCGGCGAAGGGCGGGCACAACGACGAGAGCCACAACCACAACGACGTCGGCTCGTTGCTCGTCGCCGTGGACGCGCGGCCACTGATCATCGACGTCGGCGTCGGCACGTACCGGAGGGAGACCTTCGGGCGGGAGCGGTACGGGATCTGGTCGATGACGAGCGCGTACCACAACGTGCCCGAGGTGAACGGCCACGGGCAGCCGCCGGGCCGGGACTTCGCCGCGCGTGGGGCGCGCGCCGAGCTGGCTCCGGGGCGCGCCGCGCTGACGCTCGACCTCGCGGGCGCGTACCCGGAGCGGGCGGGCCTGCGGGCCTGGGAGCGCACGGCGGCGCTGGTACGGGGCGAGGAGCCGCGCGTCGAGGTCCGGGACGCCTGGCGGCTCGACGCGGCCCCGGAACGGCTCGTTCTCCACCTGCTGCTCGGCGGCGAGGTGACCGCGGCGGGCGCCGGGCGGGCCCTCGTACGGCCGCCGCGGGGGCGCGGGCTCGCGCTGGCGTGGGACGACGCCGCCTTCGCCGCCGAGGTCGAGACCGTCGTCCTGGAGGACCCCGCCTTCACCCGGATGTGGGGCGAAGCCGTGCACCGGCTCGTCCTCACCGCGCGTGCGCCGGGGGCCGAGGGCACGCACGTCCTGAGCGCGCGGCCCGCCGACTGACCCCGCCCCTCCCCCCGGCTGCTCCACCGAACCACTCGCACTTCCCCCACGAAAGCGAAGGAGTTCACCGTGAGATCAGCTCAAGACGGTACTGCCCGGGGGGTCCGTCCCCTCTCGCGCCGCGGCTTCCTGCTCGTCGGCGCGGGTGCGGCGGCCGGGGTGGCGTTCGGCGCCCGCCCGGCCGCCGCCGACGTGCCCGGCGAGTCGAACGGCGGCGTGCGGGTCATGCCGCTCGGCGACTCGCTCACCGACGGCTTCACGCCCTGCCCCGGCGGCTACCGGATCGGCCTGTGGCGCAGGCTCGCCGAGGCCGGGTACACCGTCGACTTCGTCGGCTCGCTCGCCAACGGCCCCGCCGAGCTGGGCGACCACGACCACGAGGGCCACTCGGGCTGGCGCATCGACCAGCTCGACGCCCAGCTCGAGGGCTGGCTCGCCGCGACGTCCCCGCGCACGGTGCTGCTCCTCATCGGCACCAACGACCTCAACCAGAACCACGACGTCGCGAACGCCCCCGCGCGGCTCTCGGCGCTCGTGGACCGGATACGTGCCCTGCTCCCCGCCGCGGAGATCTTCGTGGCCTCGGTGCCCCCGCAGACCGATCCGACGCAGCAGGCCCGCGTCGTCGCGTACAACCAGGCGCTGCCCGGCGCGCTCGCGGGCAAGGACGCGGGGGTGCACCTGGTGCGGATGTACGAGGCGCTGACGACGGCCGACCTCGCGGACGGTGTCCACCTCACCCCGGCCGGCTACGACAGGATGGCCGGGGTGTGGTTCGACGCGCTGCGGTCGGTGCCGGGGGCGCTGGAGCCGGTGGCGGGGGCGCGGGAGGGGGTGGCGCGGGCGCGGTAGTCGCGGGTACGCGTACGCCCCGGTCGTCCCCTCGTCAGGAGGGGGTGCCCGGGGCGTACGGCGGGGGCGGTGGGGCCGCCCCCGCGAAGGGTCAGCGCTTGCCGGCCTTGCGCTGGGCGCGCAGCCACTCGCGGTTCATGTTCGTGATGGACATGAGCGGGATGCCCTTGGGGCAGGCGGTGGCGCACTCGCCCGTGAGCGTGCAGCCGCCGAAGCCCTCGGTGTCCATCTGGGCGACCATGTCGAGGACGCGGGACTCGCGCTCGGGGGCGCCCTGGGGCAGGACGTTGAGGTGGTTGATCTTCGCCGAGGTGAAGAGCATCGCGGAGCCGTTGGGGCAGGCCGCGACGCAGGCGCCGCAGCCGATGCACTCGGCGTTCTCGAAGGCGTAGTCCGCGTCGGGCTTGGGGACCGGCGTGGAGTGGGCCTCGGGCGCGGTGCCCGTCGCGGCGGAGATGTAGCCGCCGGACTGGATGATCCGGTCGAAGGCCGAGCGGTTCACCGCGAGGTCCTTGATGACCGGGAAGGCCGCCGCGCGCCACGGCTCGATGTCGATCGTGTCGCCGTCCTTGAAGGACCGCATGTGGAGCTGGCACGTCGTGGTGCGCTCGGGGCCGTGCGCGTCACCGTTGATGACGAGCGAGCAGGCCCCGCAGATGCCCTCGCGGCAGTCGTGGTCGAAGGCGACCGGGTCCTCGCCCTTGAGGGTGAGTTCCTCGTTGAGGGTGTCGAGCATTTCGAGGAAGGACATGTCCTCGGAGATGCTGTCCACCTCGTAGGTGACCATGGCGCCCGGGGCGTCCGCGTTCTTCTGGCGCCATACGCGCAGGGTGAGCTTCATGCGTAGCTCCGCTGAGTGGGGTGGACGTACTCGAAGACCAGGTCTTCCTTGTGCAGGACGGGGGCCTCGCCGCTGCCGGTGTACTCCCAGGCGGCGGCGTAGGAGAACTCCTCGTCCTTGCGGGCGGCCTCGCCGTCCGGGGTCTGCGACTCGACGCGGAAGTGCCCGCCGCAGGACTCGGCGCGGTGCAGCGCGTCGAGGCACATCAACTCGGCGAGTTCGAGGTAGTCCACGACGCGGTTGGCGCGCTCCAGGGACTGGTTGAACTCGGCGCCCTCGCCGGGGACCTTGATCCGCTTCCAGAACTCCTCGCGGATCTGGGGGATGCGGGCCAGGGCCTTGCGCAGGCCCTCGTCGGTGCGCGCCATGCCGCAGTACTCCCACATCAGCTCGCCGATCTCGCGGTGGAAGCTGTCGGGGGTGCGGTCGCCGTCGACGGCGAGGAGGCGCTCCAGGCGGTCCGTGGTCTCCTTCACGGCCTCGACGGCCGCCGGGTGCTCGGCGGTGACCTCGGCCGGCTTGGGGTTCTTCGCGATGTAGTCGTTGATGGTGGCGGGGAGGACGAAGTAGCCGTCCGCGAGGCCCTGCATCAGCGCCGAGGCGCCGAGGCGGTTGGCGCCGTGGTCGGAGAAGTTCGCCTCGCCGATCGCGAAGAGGCCCGGGATGGTGGTCTGGAGGTCGTAGCCGACCCAGAGGCCGCCCATCGTGTAGTGCACGGCGGGGTAGATCCGCATCGGGACCTTGTAGGGGTCCTCGTCGGTGATCCGCTGGTACATGTCGAAGAGGTTGCCGTACTTGGCCTCGACGGCCTTGCGGCCCATGCGCGAGATCGCCTCGGCGAAGTCGAGGTAGACGCCCTGGCCGCCGGGGCCGACGCCCCGCCCCTCGTCGCACACGTTCTTCGCGGCGCGGGAGGCGATGTCGCGGGGCACGAGGTTGCCGAAGGAGGGGTAGATGCGCTCCAGGTAGTAGTCGCGCTCGTCCTCGGGGATCTGGTTCGGGGGACGCTCGTCGCCCTTGGCCTTCGGGACCCAGATGCGGCCGTCGTTGCGCAGCGACTCGCTCATGAGGGTGAGCTTGGACTGGTGGTCCCCGGTGCGCGGGATGCAGGTCGGGTGGATCTGCGTGAAGCAGGGGTTGGCGAAGTACGCGCCCTTGCGGTGCGCCCGCCAGATGGCGGTCGCGTTGGAGTTCATCGCGTTGGTCGAGAGGTAGAAGACGTTGCCGTACCCGCCCGAGGCGAGGACGACGGCGTCCGCGAAGTGCGTCTCGATCTCGCCGGTGACGAGGTCGCGCGCGACGATGCCGCGGGCGCGCCCGTCCACCATGATCAGTTCGAGCATCTCGGTGCGCGCGTGCAGCTCGATGTTCCCGGCGGCGACCTGCCGCGAGAGCGCCTGATAGGCGCCGAGCAGGAGCTGCTGGCCCGTCTGGCCGCGGGCGTAGAAGGTGCGGGAGACCTGGACGCCGCCGAAGGAGCGGTTGTCGAGGAGGCCGCCGTACTCACGGGCGAAGGGGACGCCCTGCGCGACGCACTGGTCGATGATCTCGACGGAGATCTCGGCGAGGCGGTGCACGTTCGACTCGCGGGCGCGGAAGTCGCCGCCCTTGACCGTGTCGTAGAAGAGGCGGTGCACGGAGTCGCCGTCGTTGCGGTAGTTCTTCGCGGCGTTGATGCCGCCCTGCGCGGCGACGGAGTGGGCGCGGCGCGGGGAGTCCTGGAAGCAGAACTGGATGACGTGGTAGCCCTGCTCGGCGAGGGTGGCGCCCGCGGAGCCGCCCGCGAGGCCCGTGCCGACGACGATGACGCGGTGCTTGCGGCGGTTGGCGGGGTTCACGAGCTTGGCGTGGAAGCGGTAGTCGCTCCAGCGCTCGGCGACGGGGCCTTCGGGGGCCGAGGTGTCGACGAGGGGCTGCCCGGCCGTCTCGTACTGGACGAAGTCAGTCATGTCAGTCCACCAATCCGGTCATGACGCCGACCGGGACGGCGATGAAGCCGAGCGTGATCACGACGGCGAGCACGTTCGCGAGGGTCTTGAGCACCAGGTCGCGGCTGCGGCTGCCGACGCCGAGGGTCTGGGCGGCGCTGTAGAAGCCGTGCTGGATGTGGAGGCCGAGGGCGAGCATCGCGACGATGTAGATCACGTTGCCGTACCAGGTGGAGAAGGTGTCCACCACGTTGGCGTAGGGGTGACCGTTCTGGAAGCCGCCGCTGTGCACGGTGCCGGTGGTGAGGTCCAGGATGTGCCACACGATGAAGAGGGCGAGGACGATCCCGCCGTAGCGCATGGTGTGGGTCGCGTACGAGGCGCGGCGGCGCGGGTGCGCGTACTTGACCGGGCGTGCCTTCTGGTCGCGTCGGCTGAGCTGGTACGCGGAGACGGCGTGCGCCACGACGGCGATGACCAGGACGACCCGGATGACCCAGAGCGTCCACTCGTAGTGCATGAAGGGTTCGCCGACGGTGCGCAGCCAGTGCGCGTACTCGTCGAAGGTGCCGGGTCCGAAGAAGATCTTCAGGTTGCCGTACATGTGGGCGATCAAGTACAGCAGCATGAGAAGGCCGGAGACGGCCATCACTGTCTTCTTGCCGACGGAGGAATCCCAGATCATTCGCGTCCTGGACGGCCGTCGGTCCGTCCCTGGTGCCAGAGCCATGTCAAGCAAGGTAGGGCCGAACGACCCGAGAGGTCCAAGAGATCACTGGCCTTATTTCCATAGCCCTGGCCTATCGTTGCACTATGCAGTTCCAGCAGCTCCAGTATTTCGTGGCCGTGGCGGAGACCCGGCACTTCACCCGCGCCGCCGAGATCGTGCACGTCGCGCAGCCCTCGCTCTCGCAGCAGATCAAGGCGCTGGAGCGCGAGCTGGGGGCCGAACTCTTCAGCCGCGCAAGGGGAAACATCACGCTCACCGACGCGGGTGAGGCGCTGCTCCCGCTGGCCAGGCGCATCCTGGAGGACGCCGAGACCGCGCACCACGAAGTGGGCGAAATCGCACAGCTGCGCAGGGGGCGGGTCCGGCTCGGCGCGACCCCCAGTCTGTGCACGGGACTGCTCCCCGACGTCCTGCGGACGTATCACGATCGTTATCCGGGGATCCAGCTCCTCATCGAGGAGGGCGGCTCGCACGACCTCGTACGGGAGCTGGCGCGCGGCGCGCTCGACCTCGCGCTCGTCGTCCTCCCGCTGCCGACCGCGTCGCCCGCGCTGGAGACGGTGGAGCTGCTCCACGAGGACCTCGTGGTCGTCTCCTCGCTGCTGCGGTCCGCGCCGGGCTCGGGCGGCGGACGCGGGCGCAGGGTCCGCATCGCGGATCTGCGCGAGGAGCGCCTCGTGATGTTCCGGCACGGCTACGACCTGCGGGAACTGACCGTCGCCGCGTGCCGCAACGAGGGCTTCGAGCCGTCCTTCGCGGTCGAGGGCGGGGAGATGGACGCGGTGCTGGGCTTCGTCCGGGCCGGGCTCGGCGCGGCCGTCGTCCCGCGCATGGTCGCGGAGCGCCCCGGCTCGGGTCTCCGCGTCACCCCTCTCGCGTCGCCCGGCCTGCACCGCACGATCGCCCTCGCCCACCGCAGCGACGTGGCCCCGCCCCGGGCGGCGCGCGAACTCCAGGAGATCCTGGTGCGGGAGGCCGCGCGCTTGCAGGCGGAGTGAGCGGGCCCGCCGGGGTACGGGGCCGCCGGGCCGGTACGGGCGGGGAGGCCCGCGCCGTACCCGTACCTCCCCCGTCCCTCAGCCGGTCACCGCGTCCACGAGTGCCAGCTCCCTGACCCTCGCCGCCGGGCCCGGACGGGCGTAGTACCAGCCCTGTGCCGTGTCGCAGCCGAGTTCGCGGAGCTGATCGGCCTGGGCGCTCGTCTCGACGCCCTCGACCGTGACCGCGAGGTCGAGGCTGTGGGCGAGCGCGACGATGCCCTCGACGATCTTGAGGTCCACCGGGTCGGCGGGGAACTGCTGCATACCGCGGGTGAAGGCGCGGTCGAGCTTGAGGACACTCACCGGGAGGCGGCGCAGGTTGGCGAGGTTCGAGTAGCCGGTGCCGAAGTCGTCGAGCGCGATGTCCACGCCCATCTCGGCGAGCCGCCGCAGCGGCTTGAGGAGGTCGTCGTCGGCGCCGATGAGCGCGGACTCGGTGACCTCCAGGCACAGCGCGCCCGGCGGGAGCCCCGTGCGTTCCAGGATCTCGACGGTGTCGGCGACGAGACGCGGGTGCTGGAGCTGGCACGGCGAGAGGTTGACGTTGACGCGCAGCGGCGCGGGGCCGCCGCGCTCCTCCTGCCACAGCCGGGCCTGCCGCGCGGACTCGTCGAGCACCCAGCGGCCGAGCGGCACGATGAGACCGGTGTGCTCGGCGAGCGGGATGAAGCGGTCGGGGCCGATCGTGCCGTGCTGCGGGTGCGACCACCGCACGAGCGCCTCGGCGCCGTGCACCGTGCCGTCGCCGAGGTCGACGAGCGGCTGGTACTCGATGAAGAACTCGCCGCGCTCCAGCGCGGCGGGCAGCGCGGTGGTCAGTCCGTGCCGGGTGATGGCGCGGGCGTCGGCCTCGGGGTCGGCGACCTCGTAGCGGTTGCCGCCCGCCGCCTTGGCCCGGTACATCGTGATGTCGGCGCTGCGCAGCACCTCGGCGGGGCCGCGCTTGCCGCCCCCCGGCCCCTCCACGATGCCGATGCTGCCGCGCACGGTCAGCTCCCGGCCGTCCACGCGGACCGGCGTGGCGAGGGCCTGCATCATGCGCCCGGCCAGCTCGTGGACCTCCTCGCGGGCGCGGGGCCCGGTCGTGAGCGCGACGAACTCGTCGCCGCCGATGCGGGCCACGATCTCCCCGGCGCCGCCCGCGCAGCCCTGGAGCCGGTCGGCGACCTCGACCAGGAGCCGGTCGCCCGCGTCGTGGCCGAGGCTGTCGTTGACCGTCTTGAAGCCGTCGAGGTCCAGGTAGCAGAGCCCGAAGCGGTTGTTCTCGCCGGCCTGGAGCGCCTTGTCGAGGCGTTCGAAGAAGAGCGTGCGGTTGGGGAGCCCGGTGAGCGCGTCGTGCGTCGCCTCGTACCGCAGCCGGAGGTTCAGCAGGCGGCGCTCGGTGGTGTCCTCCAGGAGCGCGAGCTGGTAGAGCGGGCGGCCCTGGTCGTCGCGCAGGAGCGAGACGGTGAGGTTGGTCCACAGGACGGTGCCGTCGTGGCGGTAGAAGGGCTTCTCGGCCTGGAAGTACTCGCGGGTGCCCTTGACCAGTTCCTCGTACAGGCGCCAGACGGTCGGCGAGTCGTCGGGGTGGGCCCACTCGCGGACGTTGGTGCCGCGCAGCGAGCCGACGAGGCCGCCGAACATCCCGGCGAGCGCGTCGTTCGCCTCGACGATGACACCGTCCATGTCGGCGATGCTGATGCCGAGCGCGGCGCCCTCGAAGACGGCCCGGAAGCGCGCCTCGCTCACGTGCAGGGCGCGCTCGACGGCGGCGCGCGCGCCGAGCGCGGCCCGCGAGATGGCCTCCTGCTCGGTACGGGTCCGCTCGCGCAGCGCCCCGGCGAAACCTGCCGCCATGGCGTGCTGGATGCGGGCGCCGCGCGCGGCGAGGTCCTCGTGCCGCCCGTCGTCCCCGCAGTACAGGACGAGGTACGCCTCGACGACGTCGAGGGTGCGGCTGAGCGTCTCGGGGTCGGTGCAGTGCGCGGCGACGAGGGCGGCGCCGATGCCGCGCGACTCCTCGGCGTCGAAGACCCGGGCGTGCAGCGCGGCGCGCAGGCGGTGCGCGAGCGGCAGGAGCAGCTTCTCGAACTCGGGGCGGGTCAGTGAGGTCGCGGTGAGCGGGAAGAGTGCCCGGCTCCAGATGGTCGCGAACCTGCCGACCCGGTCGGCCGGCTCGTCCCGTGTCCCGCTCGTCCCGCTTGCCTCGCTCACGCCTTGCGCCCCACGCCCGCGTACCCGGAATTCGCGTACGGGTCCGCTTCCTCGCCCGGCACCTGCTCGGGCCGCCACTCCGCCATCGGCACGAGTCCGGGGTCGACGAGTTCGGTGCCCGCGAAGAAGCGGGCGATCTCCTCGGCGGTGCGCATGACGAGCGGGTTGCGGATGTCGCGGTAGACGTCGACGGCGCCGCTCGCCTCCTGCCGCGAGGTGGGGATGTGCTCGTACGCGGCGTGCGTGAGGATCAGCATGCTGCCGGGGGCGAGCGCGTCGAGGAGTTCGGCGACGGGGGCCGCCGGGTTCTCGCTGTCCTCGATGAAGTGGAGCACCGCGACGAGGAGGAGCGCGACGGGCCGCTCCAGGTCGATGAGTTCGGCGAACCCCGGGGCGCCGAGGATCTCGGCGGGCTTGCGCAGGTCGGCGGCGACGACGCTGGCGCGCGGGTCGCCGTCGAGCACGGCCTCGCTGTGCGCGACGGCGACGGGGTCGTGGTCGACGTAGATGACACGCGCCTCGGGGGCGAGGGCGCGGGCGACCTCGTGGACGCTGCCGAAGGTGGGGATGCCGGAGCCGATGTCGAGGAACTGCGTGACGCCCTCGGAGACCGCGTAGCGCACCGCGCGCCGCATGAAGGCACGATTCGCCTGCATGATCTTGGGGAGCCCCGGCAGGTGGGCCATCGCGCGCCGCGCGGCCTCCCGGTCCACCTCGAAGTTGTGCGAGCCGCCCAGGTAGTAGTCGTAGATCCGGGAAACGCTCGGAACCGTTATGTCGATTCCCTGCGGGGCCCAGGCGGGTCGCTCCATCGGTGCTCCAAGTCGCTGCGGGTGGGGGCCGGGGTGGCCGAAGCCGGTGGTGGGGTGCGGTGCTCGTTTCTCCGGGTGCGGCGCCCCCTCGTGCGCGGTGTCCCGGGCTCCGGGGCGCTCGCGCGCGGGTGAGGTCGCCTGCGCAGAGGCTACTGATCAGGCGCCAGAAGAGCGAGCAAAAACGGAAAATGACCGTCCGTTCCCGGTCATCACCTGGGCGGCGACGACACGGTTCCCTTTCTCCCCGGCCCGCTGGCGGCCCGCCAGCACTTTACGTCGCCGGGGCCCGCGCGGAAAACGGGGCCGGTTCCGCAACCCCTGCCGAACTACGGTCGGGGCAGGCCGACTTGACGCAGGCGGTGGAGAAGTTTTCACGCGGGGCGGCGAATTAGCTGGAATTCATCCGTTTCGTCCGGGCGGGCGCTGGGCGAAAACCGGCCGGAGGACGGACAGGGGGTGATTTCGGGGAACTGGGCGTTCGCGTGTGCTTTCGTTCGCCTGCCCACAGAATTCGTCCGACTTTATCGGCGTCGGCGGGACGGTTTCCCGCGGGCCCGTGACGCTCGCGGGCGGGGCACCGCTTCCGCACACGTTACCGGCGGGTGTTTCACCCGGGCGCCGCACCGCGTGACCCGTCCGCCCGGCAGCGGGCGCGGTACGCGGCGCCGCTCCCTAGCGTCGGGGCGGGTACGGGTGTTCCGGCTCGTGCCGCGTCCGCGCCTGGGAGGCTCGCATGCGCCCGCAACGTACCGGCCGCGCCGTTCTCGTCGGTCTCACGGCTCTCGCCGGTTCCCTGCCGTGGCCGGCCGCGGCCGACGGGGCCCCGTCCCCGCTCACCGCCGAGGTACGCCCCGCGACGGCGATCCCGGGCGCCCAGGTCCGCGTGTCGGTACGGGGCTGCGCGGGGAGTACGACGGTCCGCTCGGCCCTCTTCGCGCCGCGCACGCTCGCCCCCGGGGCCTCGGCCCTCGTGACGGTCTCGCTCGAGGCCCGCCACGGCACGGCGTACGACCTCACCTTCGACTGCGCGGACGGCCGCCAGCACCGCGCCCGCCTGGAAGTGGCGGCGGGCGGCGGCGAGATCTCGGAGACGTCGCGACCGCGGCGGCGGGCGGAGGACACGCGGCCGGAGGCGGACCTCGGCCCCGGGACCGGCCTGCGCGCGGAACCGGACCACGCGCCCTCCCGCGCGCCGGACAAGGGAGTGCGCGCCGGGGAGGGCGGCGGCGTCTCCGGCACCTTCTCGACGGGCAACCTGGCGCTCGGGGCCCTGCTCGTCGGAGGCGTGCTGACGTACGCGTACCGCAGGAGCAGGGCGTAGTGGATGACGTGGCTTCCGCACACGCGCGGGACGGCCGACACCGTCGTCCTCGGGCGGGAGCGGGACGCGCCCTGGTACGGGGTCCCTTCCCGGCCTCGTGCCGTTCCGGTCCGGGCGAGGACGTGGAAACCGTGCGCACCGTGGACGTCGACGTGGGGCTGACCGCGACGGCCTGGCCGACCGGGACCCCGGCGTCACCGGCATGACGCGGGTGCCTCGGCCCCGCTCGGCTCGGGCGACTTCGCCGGAGTGCTCCAGCGGCTCGGCGACGAGGGGCGCTGCGACGACGGGCTCTGCGGCAACGGGTGCCGCGACGACGCGCTCCGCGACGACGGCCGCGCGACGAGGACCCGCGCACGCCGGGGAGCACGCCCGACCCCGCGCGGCGGGCGCTCCGACGCGGGGCCCCGCCCTCGCTCCCTCCCGCTCACCGCGCCTGCGGCGCCACCCCGCGTCGTGGGCGCGTCGCCGCCGCGCGGGCCGCGCGGTCCTCGGCGCGGCGGCGGAGCCACAGGACGCCGCCGCCGAGGACCGCGGCGACGACGAGTCCGCCGCCGACCGCCATGTCCGCCGGGCTCGCCCTGCGGGCCGAGGCGCCGCCCACACCGCCGTGGACCGCGCCGCGGAAGGCCGTGAAGGCGGCGGGACGGGTCAGCTCCCCGCCGGGGCAGCGGGCGGTCACGTCGTAGCGACCCGGCGCCGAGGCGGCGCCGAGCGTGAAGGCGGCCGTCGCGCTGTCCCCGCCGTCGACGGGGCGCAGCCGCGCGGAGGGGAAGCCGGGCGAGTGGACGGTGCCGCCCGCGCAGGCCCGTACGACGACCGTGACCTTCCCGCCGAGCGGCACGGACGTGGGGGTCACCACGATCTCCTGGGGGCTCGGGCCTGCCTGACCCGCCGAGGCGGGCGGGCCGCCCCCCAGGGCGAGGACGACGGCACAGCCTGCGGCCAGGGCGGCGGGGATGGTGCGCATGGAAGCCTCCGGGGAAGCGGGCGGCCCCCGGGGTCCTTCCCCGGCGGTCGATGGCGGCCCCCGCACCACGAGCCTTCGCCCGGCGCGCCCCGCGCCGCACCCGGGGATACGCCGCCCCGGTGCACCTTTCGCTCCGTCAGTCGAGCGGGCGCATCGCGGTGGATTGCCCCCCGGCGCGCGGTAGCCGCCGCGCACGCCACCCGTTCGCCCATCCCCCGTCGCCGCTCCCGGCCCCCGCGCCTAGCGTGCTGCCCGTGGAACGAGGGCGCGGGAGGAGGAGCGGATGGAGGCGCAGGCCGGGCGGGGGAAGGTGCGGGGGCGGGCCCCCTGGGGCGCGCTCGCGCTCGTGCTGCTGGCGGGGATCGCGCTGCTCAGGGACGGCTCGGGCGAGCACGTGAGCGCGCCGCCGCAGCCCGCGCGCGCCGCCGCGCCCGACAGCGCCTCTCCTGCCACCGGCGGGACGCGGGGGCTCGGCTTCTCGCGGCCCCGGCGGGTGCGCGTGGCGGACATCCGGGTGGACGCGCCCGTGCGGCCTGTGGGGCTCGACGCGCAGGGCTGGGTGCAGGCACCGCCGCCCGGCGCGCGCAATCTCGTGGGCTGGTTCACGGGCAGCGTCTCGCCCGGCGAACGCGGCCCCGCCGTGCTCGTCGGGCACGTCGACAACAAGGAGGGCCCGGCGGTCTTCTACGGGCTCGGGGCGCTGCGCAAGGGGCGGCACATCGCGGTCGAGCGGGCGGACGGCCGGACGGCGCTCTTCGAGGTGTACGGGGTCGAGGTCTTCGCCCAGGACGACTTCCCGGGCGAGCGCGTGTACGGGCCGACGGCGGGCCCCGAGTTGCGGGTCATCACGTGCGGCGGGGCGTACCACAGGGGCACGGGGTACGACGGCAACGTCGTCGTGTTCGCGCGGATGGTGGGCTCGGCGCGCTGAGCCCGGCGCTCAGCCCCGGGGCGCGTTCGCCCGCAGCCGCGTCGCGATCGGGCGCAGCAGGTCGCCGAGCGCGCGCACGTCCTCGGGTGAGAGGTGGTCGAGGACCTGCTCCCGGATCTCGTCCATGTGCCCGGCGGCGGCCGTCAGGAAGACGTCGCGGCCCTCGCCCGTGAGCGAGACGTACCGGTGCGAGCCGCGCCGCTCCCGCGTGACGAGGCCGCGCCCCTCCAGGCGCGTGACGGTGTGCGAAAGGCGCGAGAAGGAGCCCGAGGTGATCTCGACGAGCCCGGTCATCGCGGCGGTGCGCTCGGGCGCGCGGTACAGCGTCAGCAGCACCGCGTAGTCGTAGTGCCCGAGCCCGGCGTCCCGCCGCAGGCGCTGGTCCATGACGGCGGGCAGGAGCTGCGCCACGAGGTGCAACTGCGTCCACGCGTCTTCCTCCTCGGCACTGAGCACGGGCCGGTGGGCCATGGCGCTCCCTTCGCGATTCCGGACGCGACATCCTCACTTGACCATTCAAGTGACAGGTCCCTACCGTAGCACTTGAACGCTCAAGTAGAGCGTGGACGATCACCGGAAAGAAGCACGCCCCATGTCCCTCCCCTCCCCCGTCCTCTCCGTCAAGCCCCTCGAACTGCCCGCGCCCGGCCGCGGCACCGCACTGCGGATACGGGTCTCCGCGCCCGCGACCGGCGAACGGCTGCCCGTCGTGCTGTTCGCGCACGGCTTCGGCTCCTCGCTGGAGGGGTACGGGCCGCTCGCCGACCACTGGGCCGCGCGCGGCTTCGTCGTGGTCCAGCCGACCCACCTGGACGCCAGGACGCTCGGTCTCGCCGCGGACGATCCGCGCGGGCCCCGGTTCTGGCGGCACCGCGTGGAGGACATGAAGCGCGTCCTGGACCACCTCGGCGAGGTCGTGGCGGCGGTGCCGGGGCTCGCGGGGCGCGTCGACACGGGCCGCGTCGCGGCGGCGGGGCACTCCTTCGGGGGCCAGACGGCGGGCGTGCTGCTCGGCCTGCTCGTCACCGACCCGGAGACCGGCGCGGCACGGGACCTGTCGGACCCGCGCGTCTCGGCGGGCGTGCTGCTCGCCACGGCGGGCAGCGGCGGCTCCGACCTCACGCCCTTCGCCACGACGCACCTGCCGTGGCTGCGCGGCCAGGACTTCTCGGCGCTGCGCCGCCCCGCGCTCGTCGTCGCCGGGGACGCGGACGACCTCCCGCTCTCGGTGCGGGGCGCGGAGTGGACGAAGGACCCGTACACGCTCAGCCCGGGACCGAAGAGCCTGCTGACGGTGTACGGCGGGGAGCACTCCCTCGGCGGGATACCCGGGTACGGGTCCGCCGAGACCACCGACGAGGACCCGGCCCGCCTCGCCCTCGTGCAGGACGTCACCACGGCCTACCTGCACCACGCGCTCGGCACGGACGGCACGGCGTGGGCGCGGGCGCACGCGGAACTGGCGGGCGGGGCGCACCCGTTGGGGCGCCTGGAATCGAAGGGGAGCCCGGCCGCGCGGGGCTCCGCGTCGTAGCGCCGTACCTCAGCGCGCCGTGCCCCGCGCCCTACCGCGCGGCACCTTGCGTCAGCCGTCGGTCCGGGCGGACCAGGTCCCAGCCGTCCGCCCTGAGGCGGGGCAGGAAGCGCCGCAGCGCGGTGACCGTCTGGGCGCGGTCGCCGCCGCCGTCGTGGCACAGGACGACGGCCCCGGGGCGCGCCCCGGCGAGGACGCGGCGGGTGATGGCGGCGGCTCCGGGGCGCGACCAGTCCTCCGTGTCGACGCTCCAGGCGAGCGGTTCCATGCCGTGCCGGGCGCCGAGCGTGTACACGGTGCGGTCCCACTCGCCGTAGGGGGCGCGGAACCAGGCGGGGGCGCGGCCCGTGGCGCGGCGAACGGTCTCGCTGGTGCGGGCGATCTGCTCCTCGACCGCCGCGCGCCCGAGCCCGGTGAGCCTGCGGTGGTCCCAGGTGTGGTTGCCGACGAGGTGGCCCGCCTCGGTGATGCGGCGCAGCAGGGCCGGGTGCTTCGCGGCCTGCCTCCCGCACACGAAGAAGGTCGCGCGGACGTCGTGGGCCGCGAGCACGGCGAGGACCTCGGGCGTCCAGCGCGGATCGGGCCCGTCGTCGAAGGTGAGCGCGAGCGCGTGCCCGGCCCGCGGGAGGCGGGCGAAGGGCCGGGTGCGGACCGGGGGCGGGGGCACGGGAGGGGTGGTACGGGGGCCCGGTGCGGGCTCCGGGGGCTTCGCGTCGGGCTCCTCGGGGGCCCGCGCCCGCTGCGCGCGGGGCGGGGGGAGGCGGCGCGGCGGAGTCGTCGCCGCCGCGGGAGGCCGCGCTCCGGTCGCGCCCGCGCAGGCCGCCACGGGGGTGAGGGCGAGGAGCCCGGCGGTGCGCAGCAGCGCGCGGCGCGAGGGGGCGCCGGGCGCGGGGTCCGTTTCGCGGCGGGGCGCGACTGTGCTTCGTACCGCGTGCATGGGCCGATCCCACGCACTCCGGACACCTCGGGCACCGGCGCAACGCCGTCACAAGGTGCGGGGTACACCCGGCCGGACCAGCCCTGTGACCGACGGGGGCCAGGCACTAACCTCACTGCGTGACCGAACAGCAGCCATCCCAGTTCGAACGTGGCACCGACGGACCGAAGGTGATCGTGGTCGGCGTCGACGGTTCCGCTTCCTCCTTCCGCGCGGCGGCCTACGGAGGCGGACTGGCCAGGCGACAGGGCGCCCTTCTGGCCTTCGTGTACGTGCAGCCGCTGCTCGCCGCGGGGGCCGCGATGGGCGCCCCCGTGGCCGAGACCACCGACGAGATCGCCGAGTCCCTCATGGAGGAACTGCGCCACGGCACCGAACTCTTCAAGGGCATCTTCGATCTGCGCTGGGAGTTCCACACCTTCCGCGGCGACCCGTACACGGGCCTCGTGACGGCGGCGGACGAACTCAAGGCGGACGCGGTGGTGGTCGGCGCCTCGGAGCAGGCCGGCCACCGCTTCGTGGGCTCGGTGGCGGTCCGCCTCGTCAAGACGGGCCGCTGGCCCGTGACGGTGGTGCCGTAGGGAGCGGGGTCCAGCGGCGCGACGCGGCGCGGGGGACGCACGCCGTCCCGGCGCACGCCCCTCGCTGAGCGGCCCCCCACCCTTCGACGTCGGCCTCAGCGCCCCTCGACCAGCCCGTCCTTCGCCGCGCCCCGGCTCAGGACGACCTCGCGCAGGCGGTCGCGGACGGCGGTCAGGTCGCGGCCCTTCGCGATCGCGTCGTCCACGTCGACGACGCGGTTCACCGCGAGGTCGTACCACTGCGGCAGGAACTCGGCCTTCGTGACCTCCCAGCGGGCGCCGGGCTTCGCGGGCGGGGTGAAGGTGAAGCGGCCGAGCGTGCCCTCGTTGCCGCGCGGGTCGTGCACGTCGTCGTAGTTGATCATCCGGCCGGCGATCTGGTCGCCCATGCCGTAGATCACCCACGTGCCGTTGACCTTCTCGTACGCCTGCGGGACGTGCGCGTGCGTGCCGATGACGAGGTCGATGTCGGGGCGCTCGCCCGTGCGCGAGGCGGTGAGCGCCTGGGCGAGCTGGCGCTGCTGGGCGTCGGGGGCGGTCTGCCACTCGGTGCCCCAGTGCATGCTCACGACGACGACGTCGGCGCCGGCCTCGCGCGCGGCGCGCGCGTCCTGCACGACGCGGCCCTCGTCGATGAGCCGGACGGTCCAGGGCGCATCCTTCGGCAACGGGATGTCGTTGGTGCCGTACGTGTAGCTGAGGTGGGCGACCTTCGCCCCGCCCGCCGTGAGCCAGGCGGGCCGGTGCGCCTCCGCCTCGCTGCGCCCGGTGCCCGCGTGCGCGATGCCCGCGCGGTCGAGGGCGCCGAGCGTGCGCGAGACCCCGGCGGTGCCGTCGTCGAGGCTGTGGTTCGACGCGGTCGAGCAGGAGTCGTAGCCGGTGGTGGCGAGGGCGGTGGCGACCTGCGGCGGCGAGACGAAGGCGGGGTAGCCCGTGTAGGGCCCGTCGTCGTCCCCGTACACCGTCTCCATGTGGCAGATCGCCAGGTCGGCGCGGGAGACGACGGGCTTGACGCCCGAGAGCATCGGGCGGAAGTCGTAGCCCTTGCCGCCCGCGTCGGCGTGCGCCTGCTTGATGACCGAGTCGTGCGGCAGGACGTCGCCCGAGGCGAGGAGCGTGAAGGCGTGGCGGTTGTCGGACGGGGACGGCGAGGCGGGTGAGGGGGAGGCGGGGGCGCCGCCCGCGCCCTGCGGCCGGGCGTGGGCGGCCGGGGCGTCCTCCGCGCCGGTGAGTCCGGCGCACGCGGTGGCGGTCGAGGCGAGACCTGCGAGCAGCAGGCCGGTCCGCAGTCCGGCCAGGCGGGGCCGGAGGGGGCGGGGACGAGCGGGACGGGGCATGGCGACCTCCGAAGGAGCGACACACGGGCGTAAATATGACAAAACGACAAGACATAGCCCCGCCGTCGGCACGCAAGTCCCCATCCCGGGCAGCGCGCGAATGCAACCGCAACAGCCCCGACCCCGGCGCACGCGCCCCCGTTCACGCCGTCCCCCCACTCCCCCGCCACCCCGCGCGCGCCCTTGCCGACCGTTCGTCGCACCGCTCGTCGAGCGCTTCGACCGCCCGCCGCACAGCCGCGTACGGCGTATGTGCGCCCGGCGGCGGGCTGCGCTGGCATACCGCCATGACACCGCCGACGACGACGATGCCTGCCGCCCTCGCCGCCATCCCGCGCCAGCGCTCCCCGCGCCGCGCGGGACCCGGCGACGCCGACCGGGAGCGGCCCCGCGAGGTCACCGGGGAGCGCGAACTCGCCGAACTCCAGCGAGCGCACGGCCACGCGCTCTTCGCGCTGCTGCTGCGGCTGTGCGACGGCGACCGGCAGCGCGCCGAGGACCTCGTGCAGGAGACCTTCGTACGGGCCTGGCAGCACCCCGAGGCGCTGCGCCGTGCCGACTACGCCTCGGTGCGGCCCTGGCTGTTCACCGTCGGGCGGCGGCTCGCCATCGACGCGCGCCGGGCCCGCCGGGCGCGCCCCGCCGAGGTCGGCGAGGTGCTGCTCGCTCACGCCCCGCCGTGCGCCGACCACGCCGACCGCTCGGCCGCCGCGCTCGACGTGCGCGAGGCGCTGCGCGGGCTGAGCCCCGAGCACCGCGACGTCCTCGTCGAGGTGTACTTCCGGGGCGCGAGCGTCGCGGAGGCGGCGACGGCGCTCGGCATCCCCGCCGGGACCGTCAAGTCGCGCGCCTACTACGCGCTGCGCTCCCTGCGGAACGTGCTGCCCGGATACACCCCCGCGGCGCATTGAAACCGGACACTGAGTCAAGTCTCCGTAAAGACGCTTGCCGTGACCGCCCCTCGGGTAATCGGCTGTACTCGTCGATCTGAGGAGGACGTACGCGATGGGCAACGGGAGCGGGGAGACGGCCGGAACCGGCACACTCGTGGTTCCGATGGGCTGGCTGTACGCCGAGTACATCGCCGAGGAACTGCTGCGCAGCGGGGACCTGATGCCCCCGGACTCCTTCGAGTTCCGCGCGGGACGTGACGCGCTCGCGCTCACGGTCTACCTGGCGGACACCGAGGACGAGCTGAGCGGCATCCGGGTCATCACACAACTGGAGACCTGGCTCGGGCTGACCGCGCACGACCAGCCCTGGCAGGACTGGGTCGCCGAGCGGCTCGCGGAGGCCGCCGCCTCCCGGCCGGGACCGCGCCGCCGCGCCGAACTGCGGCTCGCGCGCGCGGCCTGGCAGTGGCTGCACGAGACGGAACTGCTGGCCCCGGACCTGGACGCGGTGCCGGGCGGCGCGGCGGTGCCGGAGGAGGAGCGGCCGAAGGTGTGGACGGCGGCGTGGCGGCTCGGGCTGCCGCTCGGGCACCTGGCGATCCACCTCTTCTGAGGCCGGGCCGGTCACGGCCGCGCGACGTCGGGACGGCGCGGTCCGGGCTCCGCGACGCTCACGCGCGGTGCGGCATCGGGGTCGAGTGGACCCCCGGGTGGTACTTCGGCAGCCGGACCGTGATCCGAGTGCCCGCGCCCACGCCCGTCTCGATGACGAGGCCGTGGTCCTCGCCGAAGACCTGCCGCAGGCGCTCGTCCACGTTGAGCAGCCCGATGCCCGCCCCCGGGCCGCCCTCGCCGCGCAGGACGCGGCGCAGCCGCTCGGGGTCCATGCCGACCCCGTCGTCCTCGATGACGACCTCGGCCTCCGCGCCCGCGTCCCGCGCCCCGATCGTGATACGGCTGCGCGTCAGCGCCCCCTCCAGACCGTGCTTGACGGCGTTCTCGACGAGCGGTTGCAGGCACAGGTAGGGCAGCGAGACGGGCAGCACCTCGGGCGCGATCTGGAGCGTCACCGAGAGCCGCTCGCCGAAGCGGGCGCGGACCAGGGCGAGGTACTGGTCGATCGAGTGCAGCTCGTCGGCGAGCGTCGTGAAGTCCCCGTGGCTGCGGAACGAGTACCGCGCGAAGTCGGCGAACTGGAGGAGCAGTTCGCGGGCCCGCTCGGGGTCGGTGCGCACGAAGGAGGCGATCGCCGCGAGCGAGTTGAAGAGGAAGTGCGGGGATATCTGCGCCCGGAGCGCCTTGATCTCGGCCTCGATCAGGCGCGTACGGGAATGGTCCAGCTCGGCGAGTTCGAGCTGGACCGAGACCCAGCGGGCGACCTCGTCGAGGGCGCGGGCGAGGACGGCGGACTCGCGCGGCGCGTAGGTGACGAGCGCGCCGAGGACGCGGTCCTCGACCACGACGGGCGCGGCCACCGCCCAGCGGGACGTGCAGCCCGCCTCGGGCGCGCAGCCGCAGTCGAAGGCGGCGCTGCGGCCGTGGGCGAGCACCCCTTCGAGGCGCGCGGGCAGGTGCGCCGCGTGGTGCTCGCCGTGCCCGGCCCAGGCGAGCACGCGGTCCTCGTCGGTGAGGCACAGGGCCTCGGTGCCCAGGAGCGTGCGAAGCCTGCGCAGCGCCTTGCGCGCGCCCTCCTCGCCGAGGTCGGCGAGCCCGGCGCGCAAGGGGGGCGCGGCGAGCGAGGCGGTGTGCAGGGTCTCGAAGGTGGCGCGCTCGACGGGCGTCCCGAGGTCGCTGCGGCCCGCCGGGTGGGCGGTGCGGCGGCCGAGCAGGAACCCGCCCGCGAGGAGCAGCGGGCACAGGGCGAGGAGCAGGGCGGTCGCGGTCACGGGCGCTCTCCCGGGGCGGTCACGGGCGCTGCCGACGCGATCACGGGCGCTCCCCGAGGGGTTCGTCCTCGGCACGCAGCGCCTCGGGCAGGTGGAGGCGGGCCATCGTGGCGCCCGCGTGCGGCGGGAGGCTCTTCGGGGTGGCGAGCGAGACGAGGGCCATCGCGAGGAAGCCGACGGGGACGCTCCACACGGCGGGCCAGGCGAGCAGCGTGTGCAGCCACCCGGTGCGGACCACGCCCGCGACGGTGAGCGCGACGGCGAGGAGCGCGCTGCCGCCGCCCGCCATCAGGCCCGCGAGGGCGCCGGGCGGGGTGAGGCGGCGCCACCAGATGCCGAGCACGAGCAGCGGGCAGAACGACGAGGCGGAGACGGCGAAGGCCATGCCGACCGCGTCGGCGACGGGGACCCCGGCGACGAGCAGCGAGCCCGCGAGCGGCACACCGACCGAGAGCACGGCGGCGAGCCGGAAGTGGCGCAGTCCGCGCGGCGGCAGGACGTCCTGCGTGAGGACCCCGGTGACGGCCATCGTGAGCCCCGATGCGGTCGAGAGGAACGCGGCGAAGGCGCCGCCCGCGACGAGCGCGCCGAGCAGGTCCCCGCCGAGGCCGCCGACGACGCGCCCGGGGAGCAGCAGCACGGCGGCGTCCGCGTCCTGGGTGCGGCTCAGCTCGGGCGCGTAATGGGTGCCGAGCCAGCCGTAGAGCGGCGGGAGGAGGTAGAAGGCGCCGAGGAGGGCGAGGACGACGACGGTCGTACGGCGCGCGGTGCGCCCGTCGGGGCTCGTGTAGAAGCGGACGACGACGTGCGGGAGGCCCATCGTGCCGAGGAACGTCGCGACGATGAGCCCGTACGTGGCGTACAGCGGGTGGTCGGCGCGGCTCGTGGCGAGCGGCTGCCCGGAGCCGGCCCCGCCGAGGTAGCCGCTCTCGGCGGGGAGCCCGGCGGGCACGGCGGGGTCGCCGTGCGCGGCGAGGAGGAGGAAGAAGGCGGGGACGAGGAGCGCGGTGAGTTTCAGCCAGTACTGGAACGCCTGCACGAAGGTGATGCTGCGCATCCCCCCGGCCGCGACCGCGAGGACGACGACGGTCGCGACGAGCGCGCCGCCGAACCAGCGCGGCGCCCCGGTGAGGATCGAGAGCGTGAGTCCGGCGCCCTGGAGCTGGGGCAGCAGGTAGAGCCAGCCGACGCCGACGACGCAGCCGCTCACCGCGCGCCGTACGGTCGCCGATTCGAGGCGGCCCTCGGCGAAGTCGGGGAGCGTGTACGCGCCGGAGCGGCGCAGGGGCGCGGCGACGAGGAGGAGCAGGACGAGGTACCCGGCGGTGTAGCCGACCGGGTACCACAGCATGTCGGGGCCGTGCAGGAGGACGAGTCCGGCGATGCCGAGGAAGGAGGCGGCGGAGAGGTATTCGCCGCTGATCGCTGCGGCGTTGAGCGCGGGGCCCACGGTGCGTGAGGCGACGTAGAAGTCGGATGTCGTGCGCGAGACCCGGAGGCCGAAGCCGCCGATGAGGACGGTCGCGAGGACGACGACGGCGACGGCGGGAACGGCGTACGCCTGGTTCACGCGGCACCGCCCCGGTCGGTGTCGTCGGCGGGGGCGGGGCGCGGTCCTTCGCCGGTGCGGGGCGGCGGTACGGGGGCGGGGCGGGCGGGCTCGGGCGGGTGCTCGGCGCCGCGTACGAGGCGGGCGAAGTCGCGTTCGTTGCGCTCGGCCCTGCGCACGTAGGCCCACGCGAGGGCGACGAGCACGGGGTAGCAGGCGAAGCCCAGGACCGCCCAGGTCGTGGCGGGGCTGCGCAGGGCGCCGAGGAAGAGCGGGAGCGTGACGACGGGCAGCGCGAGCACGGCGAGCGCGGCGAGGCCCGTGCGCAGCTGACTGCGCATGAGGGAGCGCACGTAGGCGGCGCCGAGCGGGGTCTGCTCGTGGATCTCCAGTTGCGTGCGCCGCCCGGCGGGCCGGCGCACGGCCTTGCGGTCCCCCGTCACGACCTCGCGGCGGGGGGCTTGCTCTGCGGGCACGGGGCGGAGTGTAGGGGTGCGGGTGCCCCGGGGGAAAGTGGCCTGGTCGCTCAGGGTCGGCCGGGGGCCACGCGCCGTACACGCTCCAGGGTCTCGTCGGCGAGGAGTGCGGCGTGCGTGACGCTGAAATCCCCGTTGGGCAGCGGCTCCGCGGAGGAGCGTCCCACGACGCTCGTGGGCAGGAAGGCGCGCAGGGCGTGGCGCGTGGCGGGCGGGTGCGCGACGGGCGCGCCCCAGCCCTCGGGGGCCTCGTCGGTCGAGAAGAGCACCCAGTGGTCGGTGGGCACGTGCGCGGCGAGGTCGGGGGCGCCGCCCGTGTGGCTGTCGAGGGCGGGGACCGTGAGGACGTCGGGGTCGAGCGGCTCGTACCAGAGCAGGAGCGGTTTCGCGGTGCGGGCCTCGGCGTTGTCGAAGCAGCAGATCGCGAAGGTGTGCGCGGGGAAGTGCTCGGCGTAAAAGGCGAGGAGCCCGGGGTCGAGCGCGGGGCGGCGGCGGGCGGGGACGCGGTGCAGCGCGGCGGGGACGTCGCTGGGGTCGGCGGCGAGGAGCACGGTGTAGACGTCGTGCTCGAAGACCTGGACCGGGCGCGGGGCTTCGAAGTCCATCCAGTCCATGCCCCCGGCGGCGGCGCGGCGCGGGCGCACGGCGTCGACCATGCGGCGCAGGATGCCGTCGTCGCCCGCGGTGCGCAGGAAGTGGCCGGGTGTCAGCTCGCGTGCGGGCAGGTGCAGGATCATCGCGTTGGGCCCGTCCGCGTGGTTCTCGGCGGTGTTCTGGTAGCCGAGGACGTGGACGAGTCCGTGGCGCTCGTGGCGCACGCGCCCGCAGTAGAGGGTCGTGCCGGTGAAGGCGGCGGGCGCGGCGGAGACGCACATGCGCGGCAGGGTACGCGGCCGGGCGCGCGGGGGTCAGCCCCCCGCCCGCTTGAGCAGTGACTCGCGCAGGCGGCTCGCGTGGCGGCGCGAGACGGCGAGGACCGCCGTGCCGATGCGGACGCTCATGCCGCCCCCGTCCAGGCGCAGTTCCTCGACGCGGTGGAGGGCGACGAGGTGGCTGCGGTGGATGCGGACGAAGCCGTGCGGCTGCCAGCGCTCCTCCAGCGTCGTGAGCGGGACGCGCACGAGGTGGCTGCCCTCGGCGGTGTGCAGGCGCGCGTAGTCGCCCTGGGCCTCGACGTAGGCGATGTCGGCGACCGGCACGAGGCGGGTCACGCCGCCGAGTTCGACGGGGATGTGCGCGGAGGTCGTGGTGGCGGGGAGCGCGGGGCGCGGCTCGCGGGCCTCGACGCGCTCGACGACGCGGCGCACGGCCTCGGCGAGGCGGTCCCTGCGGACCGGTTTGAGGACGTAGTCGACGGCCTTGAGGTCGAAGGCGGTGACGGCGAAGTCCTCGTGCGCGGTGACGAAGACGACGAGCGGGGGCCGCGCGAAGCCGGCGAGCAGGCGTGCCACGTCGAGCCCGGACAGCCCGGCCATGCGGATGTCGAGGAACAGCACGTCGACGGGTTCGGCGCCGCCCCCGTCGTCCATCCCCTGGCCGAGCCTGCGCAGCGCCTCGGTCGCGTCGGTGGCGCCCTCGGCGCTCGTGACGCGCGGGTCGGCCCGCAGCAGGTAGAGCAGTTCCGCGAGCGCGGGTTCCTCGTCGTCCACGGCCAGTACGCGCAGCATGGCGCTGGAGTCTAGGCGGTACGGGGCCGGGGCGACCCGGGGTCGGAGCCACCTTCTCGCGTCAACACGGCGTTTCGCCCGTACGAGTGAGTCCGTGGCCTCGTGCGGGGCCGGGTCGCCGGTCGCCTCGCGGACGTGCCGGACGCCTCGGACGCCTCAGACGCGGACCGTCAGCCGCACCGTCACCTCGTCGCCGGAGAACGGCGCGGGCCCGCGCCACTCGATGACGCGGGCGGAGAAGACGGTGTCCACGGGCTCCCCTGTCGGTGGCGGCGGGCGGTGGGCCGCAGCGTACCCCCGGGCTCCGGCAGCTACTTGATGAGGCGGGAGAGGCGGCGGTCGGCGAGGGGCTTGCCGCCGGTCTGGCAGGTCGGGCAGTACTGGAGCGAGGAGTCCGCGAAGGAGACCTCGCGGATCGTGTCGCCGCACACGGGGCAGGACTCGCCCGTGCGGCCGTGGACGCGCAGGCCGCTCTTCTTCTCGGCCTTGAGGCTGCCCGCGGCGATGCCCCGGGAGCGGGCGACGGCCTCGGTGAGGGTCGTGCGCAGGGCCTCGTACAGGCGGCTCGTCTCCTCCTCGGTGAGGCGGCCCGCGTTCTTGAACGGGGAGAGCTTCGCGGCGTGGAGGATCTCGTCGCTGTAGGCGTTGCCGACCCCTGCGACGAGGCTCTGGTCGCGCAGGGCACCCTTGAGCTGGCGGCGCTCGCCGCGCAGGAGTTCCGCGAAGGCGGCGCGGTCGAAGCCGGGGGCGAGCGGGTCGGGGCCGAGCCGGGCGATGCCGGGGACGGTCCGCGGGTCGTCGACGACGTACACCGCGAGGCGTTTCTGCGTACCGGCCTCGGTGAGGTCGAAGCCGGAACCGTCGTCGAGCACGAGGCGGAGCGCGAGCGGGCCGCGTCCGGGCTTCGGCGGTGTGTCGGGCACCTTGGCCTGCCACCGCAGCCACCCGGCACGGGCGAGGTGCGTCACGAGGTGGGGGCCGCCGTCCGTGACGACGTCGAGGAACTTCCCGTACCGGCGTACGTCCGTGACCTCGTGGCCCACCAGGGCGCTCGGCGGCGGGTCGTAGGTCTTGAGGACGTTGACCGCGACGGGCAGGACGCGCGTGGGGGTGCGTCCGACGAGGTGGTCGTCGAGGAAGTCCCGCAGGGCCTCGACCTCGGGCAGTTCGGGCATAGCTCCCAGATTGCCTCTCCGGCGGCGCGAAAGCCAGCGCTCGCCCGGGGACCCGGGTCACGCCGCGCCTCCGGGCCGGGGCACGCCACGAAGCCGTGCCGTACCGGAGCCGGATCAGCCCGCCGGGCCCGGCCCCGCGACCTCCTCGCCCGGCCTGCGCACCTCGAACTCGCACCACACGCACTTGCCCGCGCCCCGCGCCTCCACGCCCCACGCGTCCGCGAGCAGGTCGACGAGCATGAGGCCGCGCCCCGACTGCCCCTCGGCCTCGGCCTGGCGCCGTCTCGGCAGGGCGCTCGACGAGTCCTCGACCTCGACGCGCAGGCGGCGCACGGCCCCGGTGAGCACGCGCAGGGTGACGAGGGCGGGACCCTCCGTGTGGGTGAGCGCGTTGACGACGAGTTCGTCCGTGGCGAGTTCGATGTCGTCGGAGCGGGAGCCCGCGCCCCAGGAGCGGACGGCGGAGCGGATCATGCGGCGGGCCTCGGCGAGGTCGCGGGGGTCGCCCGGGGCGACGTGCTGCTGGAGCCTGCCGCCGTAGAGCGGGGCGCCCACGGTGGCGCGGCGGCGCAGGAGCAGCACCGCGACGTCGTCCTCGCCGCCGCGCCGCTCGACGGCCGTCGTGAGCAGGTCGGCGAGGAGCCGCAGATCGCGCGGTCCGGTGCGCAGCCGCGTCGCGAGCTTCGCGAAGCCGTCGTCGAGGTCGGCGCCGGGGACTTCGACGAGGCCGTCCGTGCACAGGAGCAGCGTCGCGCCGGGGTCCAGTTCCAGGGTGGAGACGGGGTAGTCGAGCGCGCCGAACTGCGAGGAGAGCCCGAGCGGCAGCCCGCCGGGCACGGGCACGCGCCGGGCGGAGCCGTCGGGGGCCATGAGGAAGGGGTCGAGGTGCCCGGCGCGTACGAGCTGGAGCACGCCGGTGCTGAGGTCGGCCTCGGCGTAGAGGCAGGTCGCGAAGCGGTCGGTGTCGAGTTCGTCGAGGAAGAGCGAGGTGCGGGCCATGACGGTCGCGGGCGGGTGGCCCTCGGCCGCGTAGGCGCGCAGCGCGATGCGGAGCTGGCCCATGACGGCGGCGGCGTGCGTGTCGTGGCCCTGCACGTCGCCGATGACGGCGCCGGTACGGCCGCCGGGCAGCGGGACGAGGTCGTACCAGTCGCCGCCGACGTCGCGGCCCGCGCTCGCGGCCCGGTAGCGCACCGCGACCTCGGCGCCCGGCACGTGCGGGATGGTGCGCGGCAGCATCGCCTGCTGGAGGCCCTGGGCGAGGTCCTTCTCCTGCTCGTAGAGCATGGCGCGCTGGAGGCTCTGGGCGAGGCTGCTGCCGAGGGCGACGAGGACGTTGCGCTCCTCGGGGGCGAAGTGGTGCGTCCCGCCGTAGAAGAGGCCGAGGGAGCCGATGGGGCTGCCCTGGGCCACGAGGGGCAGGTACGCGGCGGCGCCGGGCCGCAGGTGGGCGATCTGCTTCCACAGCTCGGGGTAGGCGGCGGCGAAGCTCTCGGCGTCCTCCAGGTAGACGGGCCGCATGGTCCGCACGACATCGGCCATCGGGTACGGGTCGTCGAGGCGGGTGTGGCGGCCGGCGTCGATGACGCCGCCCGTGGGTCCGTCCGGGACGAGGCGGATGCGGCCCTGTTCGAGGAGGCCGACGACGAGCGAGTCCGCGCCGAGGCGCACGAGCCCGTCCTGCTCGCGCAGCACGTCGAGCACGTCGGCCACCGTGCGGGCGGCGGCCAGGGCGGCCGTCGTGCGCTCGACGACGGTCGTGCGGCGGCGCAGCTCGGACGCCTGCTCACGGCGGGCGGTGGTGTCGCTGAGCTCCTGCGTCGCGTCGCGGACGATGCCGAAGATGCGGCGGGCCCGGCCGCCCGCGTCGCGGCGGATGTAGCCCTGGGTGTGGGTCCAGCGCAGCGAGTCGTCCGCGCGGCGGATACGGAAGTAGCCCGCGTAGGTCTCGTGGCCCGCGGTGATGGCGTCCTTGACGAGAGCGGCCATCCGGTCGCGCTCGGCTCGGGGCATCTGCGCGGACGCGGTGGTGGCCATGTCGTCGAAACGCTCGGGGCGCAGCCCGAAGACGGCGAGGGCCTGCCGGTCCATGTGCATGCGCCCGCTGTCGAGGTCCCAGTCGAAGCTGCCCATGCGGTTCATGGCGAGGATCGGGTCGGGACGGGCCGGCCAGTCCTCGGGGCACGTGGCGGCCTCCTCCTCCGGGTCCCCGGAGGGGGCGGGCACGGGTTCGCGGCGCGGCGTGGCCCCCGGGCGGGTGCCGGAGGCCGCACCGTGCCGCATCGCTCCCCGTTCTGCCATGAAGCCCCCTAGGCCCTCGTCCGGTTCCCGCCTGGTGGTGGGCCTCTGCTCCGAGGACCCGCTCCCGAAAGGTAGGTTTTATCCCATTTTGCTCCGTTGTGGTGGCCAAGAACAGCCCCGGCGCCGGATACGACGCCCCCGGCCCCCGGTCCCCACCCGGTGGCACCCGCCCCCGGACCCGCCTCAGTCCTCGCCCTCCGGCCCGAGCCGCACGCTGCGGGCCGTCTCCTGACCGCCCTCCGTCGGGGTCTCACCGGGGTCCGTGGAGGGCGGCACGGTCTCCCAGGGCCCGGAGGACTCGGGGCTCGGCTCCTCCTCGGGCGGCTCGGTGGGAGGCGCGCTCGGCGTCGCGCTCGGCTCCCGTACCGCCCGGTCGTGGGTGCCGTCGTCGCCCACGGGGCGCTCCAGCCAGTGGCCGTGCGCGGGGTCGGCGAGGGTGAGCGCGGACAGGGGGCGCGCGGCGGGCGCCACGGCGCGCACCTCGCCCGCCTCGTACCCCTTCCAGCGCTTGCCGCGCGGCGCCCCGACGCGGTCGCCGCCCGCCGGTCCGAGCGGGTTGCCGCAGACGCAGCGCACCCGGGGCACGCCGCGCGCGTCGACGAGGACGGCGGTGCCCGACTGGAGGACGGCGCGGTACGTCGTGACGTCGCCCTTCGCGTAGCCGTGGGCCGTGACGAGGGTGTCGGCCCGCAGGACGACGGGGGTGAGGTCGTCGAGCCAGCGGCCGAGCCCGTCGGCGGGCGTTCCGGCGGCTCGGGCGAAGGCGCCGGCGCGGGGGCGGTCGGCCGTCAGGAGCCGGGACTGGGCGCGGACGTCGCAGCCGGTACGGGCCGGCAGGCCCGCGTAGAGCCCGGGGGTGTCCCCCGCGACGAGGCGCGGCCCGTCGTCCTTGCCGCCCTCGCCCTCGGGCAGCGGCTGCTCCGTCCGGGTGAGCGGCGTGGGCGCCGCGCGCGTCGCCGAGGCCGTGAAGGGGTCGGGCCCGCGCGAGCCCGCGGGCTCCAGGACGGTGTCCGCCGCCGCCTCGGCGCGCTGCTCGCCGGCGCCGCACCCGGCGGCCCCGAGGGCGAGCAGCGCGAGCGCGGCCGAGGCGAGAACGGCGGGGGTCGTCCGGAGAGCTGTGCGCACGGTGTCCTCCCGGCTCGGGCGGCGCCCCCGGTGGGCACGACCGCTCGGACCCGGCACGGACCGCGCGGGACCGCTCCGGGTGCTGCGCCATTGTGTGCCGGTCGGGACGGAACGACGCAAACGGGAGGAATCCGCGCGAGGGCGCTCCGGGCGGCTCGGGACACGGGCTCCCGGGAGCGCGTGCGGCCCCGCCCCGTCCCGCCGTCATCCCCCTCCGCGCCTCACCCGCCCTGCCCCGCCGCCTCCCGCTCGCGCTCCGCGGCCCAGTACTTCCCGTCCGGGAAGCGGTACGTCGCGAGCGAGTCCGGGCGCATCTCGGCCGAGAAGCCGGGGGTCTCGGGGGCCCGGTAGTGGGCGCGGTCGATGACGACGGGGGCGAGGAAATGCTCGTGGAGGTGGTCCACGTATTCGATGGCGCGGTCCTCGGTGGTCCCCGACAGGGCCACGTAGTCGAACATGGAGAGGTGCTGCACGAGTTCGCACAGCCCCACTCCCCCGGCGTGCGGGCAGACGGGGACGCCGTGCTTCGCGGCGAGCAGGAGGATCGCGAGGTTCTCGTTGACGCCGCCGACGCGGGCCGCGTCGATCTGCACGACGTCGACCGCCCCCGCCTGGAGCAGTTGCTTGAAGACGACGCGGTTGGCGACGTGCTCGCCCGTCGCGACGCGGACCGGGGCGACGGCGCGGCGGATCGCGGCGTGGCCGAGTACGTCGTCGGGGCTCGTCGGCTCCTCGATCCAGTACGGCTCGTACGGCGCGAGCGCGCGCACCCACGTCACGGCGCGCTCGACGTCCCAGCGCTGGTTGGCGTCGAGCGCGAGGCGCACGTCGGGGCCGATCGCGGCGCGCGCGACGCGGCAGCGGCGGACGTCGTCGGCGAGGTCGGCGCCGACCTTGAGCTTGATCTGCCGGAAGCCGTCGGCGACGGCGCGGCGGGCGAGCCGGGCCAGCTTCTCGTCGTCGTAGCCGAGCCACCCGGGCGAGGTGGTGTAGGCGGGGTAGCCCCGCGCGCGCAGCCGCTCGGCGCGCGCGGCGGCGCCCTCGCGGCCGCGGGTGAGCAGGCCGAGTGCCTCCGCCGGGGTGAGCGCGTCGCTGAGGTAGCGGAAGTCGACCTGGGCGACGAGCCACTCGGGCTCGGCCTCGGCGAGCAGGCGCCACAGCGGCAGCCCGCGCCGTTTCGCCGCGAGGTCCCACACCGCGTTGAGCACCGCCCCGATCGCCATGTGCATCACGCCCTTCTCCGGCCCCAGCCACCGCAGTTGGCTGTCCCCGACGAGATCCCGGGCGAGGCTCGCCGGGTCGGCGCACAGGGCGTCGGCGGAGCGGCCGAGCAGGTACGGGCGCAGGGCCTCGACCGCCGCCACCTGCACCTCGTTGCCGCGCCCGATGGTGAAGGCGAAGCCGTGCCCCTCGTGCCCGTCGTCCGCGTCGGTGCGCAGTACGACGTAGGCGGCGGAGTAGTCGGGGTCCGGGTTCATCGCGTCGGAGCCGTCCAGCTCCCGCGAGGTGGGGAAGCGGACGTCGAGCGTGTCGACGGCGGTGACTCGGGCGGGCGTTGCGGTCACGGGTGACCTCTCTCGGTCGGGGGCGGCGGGGCACGTACCGGCGCACCGGCGCGCGGCAGGAGCGGCGGGCGCTGCGGCAGCGGCTCAGTCCTGCGCCCGCCCGGTGGTGACCCGGGCCAGGATCAGCGCGACGAGGATGATGCCGCCGTAGATCGCCTGGGTCCACGGGGCCGGGACCTGCGCGAGGGTCAGGAGGTTCTGCACGACGCCGAGGAGCAGGACCCCGGTGAGCGCGCCGAACATCGTGCCCTTGCCGCCGTCGAGGCTGATCCCGCCGATGACGGCCGCCGCGAACACGGTGAAGATCATGTTCTGGCCCTGGTTGGCGTTGATGGCGCCGACGTACCCCGTCTGCATGAGCCCGCCGAGCGCGGCGAGGAGTCCCGCGACGACGAACACGCCGAGCATGACGCGCTCGACCCGCACCCCCGCCGCGCGCGCCGCCTCCGGGTTGCCGCCGATCGCGTAGAGCGCGCGGCCGATGCGGTGGTACGTGAGGAAGAGCCCCGCGATCGCGAAGCAGACGGCGGCGACCCACACCGAGAGCGGGACGCGCAGCAGCGTCGTGGTGGAGAGCGTGTAGAAGGCGTCGGGCATCCCGAAGAGCGTCTTGCCGTCCGTCGAGCCGACGAGGAGCCCGCGCAGGACGATGAGCATCGCGAGCGTCACGATGAAGGCGTTGAGCTTGAGCCTGACGACGAGGAAGCCGTTGAAGGCGCCGATGAGGGCCCCGGCGACGAGGACGGCGAGGAGCGCGAGCCAGGCGGGCACCTCGGTGCCGAAGCCCGCCGCGCTCGCCGGGAGGACGAGCATCGCGCCGACGGCGGGGGCCATGCCGACGACCGATTCGAGCGAGAGGTCGAACTTCCCCGTGATGAGGACGAGGGACTCGGCGAGGACGACGAGCGCGAGCGCCGCCGAGGCGCCGAGCACGGAGACGAGGTTCGCCTCCGTGAGGAAGGCGTCGTTGAGCACGGCGCCGAGCACGAGGAGCAGCAACAGGGCCGGGACGAGGGCGAGTTCGCGGGCGCGCCGGAGCAGCACCGAGCGGGTCCCGGGCGGGGCGGCGGCCGTTTTCTCGCGGGTCTCGGCGGGCGCGGTGGTCTGGGTCACGGCCTCTTCCCTTCGGGTGGGTTCTGCGGGGGTACGGGGCCGACGGGGCCCGGGGCGGACGGTGGCCCCGCGTCCGTCCCGGCCCCGTCGCCGGCCCCGGAGACCCCCTCGATGGCGGCGATGAGCAGGTGGTCGTGCCAGCCGGCCGGGAAGGCGGCGGTGACGCGGCCGTGGAAGAGGACGAGGACGCGGTCGCAGCGGCGCAGGTCGTCGAGTTCGTCCGAGACGACGAGCACGGCGGTGCCGTCCTCGCGCGCCGAGTCGACGCGGGCGAGCAGCGACTCCTTGGAGCGCACGTCCACGCCCGCCGTCGGGTTGACGAGGACGAGCGCCTTCGGGTCGGAGGCGAGCGCGCGGGCCATGACGACCTTCTGCGCGTTGCCCCCGGAGAGGCCGGAGACGGGCTGGGCCGGGCCCTCGGTGCGGATGCCGAGGCGCTCGATGAGCGCGGTGGCGAGGGCGCGTTTGCGCGCGGGCGGCACGAACCCGTAGCGCCCGAGCCGGTCGAGCACTCCGAGCGTGGCGTTGTCGCCGACCGTCATCCCGAAGACGAGCCCCTGCTCGTGCCGGTCGCGCGGGACGCAGCCGACGCCCGCGCGCAGCGTCGCCGCGACGTCGCCGAAGGGCAGCGGACGGCCGAGTACGCTCGCGCGCCCCGAGCGGGGGCTGCGCAGTCCGGCGAGGGTCTCGGCGAGCTGGATCTTGCCGCTGCCGCTGCTCCCGGCGAGCCCCACGACCTCGCCCTCGCGCACGCCGAGCGACACGTCCGTGTAGCCCTCGCCGGTGAGCCCCACGACGTCCAGGACGAGGGGCGCTTCGGCGGGGACGGCGTGGCGGGGGGTGTTCGCGGTGGCGGTGACGGCCTCGCCCGCCATCGCCTCGACGAGTGCGGCGCGCGGGAGTTCGGCGACGGGGGCCGTGGTGATCCAGCGGGCGTCGCGCAGGACGGTGACGGTCTGGCAGACCTCGTACACCTCCTGGAGGTGGTGCGAGATGAAGAGGAAGGTGATGCCCGCCTCCTGCAGCGCCCGCATCCGCGTGAAGAGGCGGTCGATCTCGCGGCTGTCGAGCTGGGCCGTCGGCTCGTCGAGGACGATGAAGCGGGCGCCGATGCTCAGCGCGCGGGCGATCTCGACCATCTGCCGGTCCTCGACCCGCAGGTCCCCGGTACGGGCCCCGGGGTCGACGCGCACGTCCCAGTGGCCGAGGAGTTCGGCGGCCTCGGCGCGCAGGCGGCGCCAGGAGATGAGGCCGCCGCGCCCGGTGGGCTGGCGGTGCAGGAAGAGGTTCTCGGCGACGGTGAGGTCGGGGACGACGGTGGGCTTCTGATAGACGCAGGCGACCTTGGCGCGCCAGGCGGCGCGGTCGGCGAGGGCGGGCGCGGGGGCGCCGTCGAAGCGGATGCCGCCGCTGTCGGGTGCCTGAAGCCCTGTGAGGAGCGAGACGAGGGTGGACTTGCCCGCGCCGTTGCGCCCGACGAGGGCGTGCGACTCGCCCGTCCGGACGGTGAGCCGGCCGTCGGCGAGGGCGACCGTCGCGCCGTACCGCTTGCTCACGGCGCGGACCTCGGCGAGGGGCGGCGACGGGGACTCCGTGGGGGTCGCGGTCATTTGATCGTGTTCCCCCACAGCTTCGGGTCGTCGACGTTCTCCTTCGTGACGAGCGGCGCGGGCAACTGGTCCTCCAGGTTCCCGGAGGGGGTCTTGACGATGGTCGAGTCGTGGTCGGTGGGGCCGGGCTCGAAGGTCTTCCCGGCCATCGCGGCCTTGATGTAGTACATGCCGTACTTGGCGTAGGCGTCGGCGGGCTGCGAGACGGTCGCGTCGATGTCGCCGCGGCGGATCGCGTCGAACTCCTGCGGGATGCCGTCGTTGGAGATGATCGCGATGTGCCGCTCGTCCCCGGCGGGGAAGAGGAGCTTCTTCGACTTGAGGGTCTGGAGTGTCGGGGCGAGGTAGACGCCGCCCGCCTGCAGGTAGATGCCCTTGATGTCGGGGTGCGCGCCGAGGAGTGTGTCGAGCTTCGCCGCCGCCGTGTCGGACTCCCACTTCGCGGGGATCTCCAGGACCTTGAGGTCCGGGTACTTCTTCCTGGCGCAGTCGCGGAAGGCCGTCGAGCGGTCGCGCCCGTTGACCGAGGCGAGGTCGCCCATGATCTGCACGACCTTGCCCTTCTTGACCTTCTGGCCGAGGTAGTCGCACGCCTTCTCGCCGTACGCGACGTTGTCGGCGCGCACGACCATCGCGACCTTGCCCTTCTCGGGGGCGACGTCCACGGCCACGACGGGCACGTTCTTGCGCTCGGCCTGCTGGAGCCCGGCGGCGATCGCGGCACTGTCCAGCGGGGCGACGACGATTCCGGCGACGCCCTGGTTGAGCTGGTTGTTCATGTCGGTGATCTGCTGCGCGGGGTCGCTGTTGGAGTTGACGGTCTTGAGCGCGTCGACGCCCCCGCTCTTCGCCATCTTCGGCACGTAGTCGTTGTACGACTGCCAGAAGGGCGAGGTGAGGAGCGGCAGGATGACGCCGACCTTGCCGTCCTTCTTCGCGGGCCCGCCCCCGCTCGCGGCGGCGCCCGGACTGCCGGTGCTGCCGCAGGCGGCGAGGAGGAGCGCCGCGCAGGCGAGCGCGGCGACGGCCCCGGCCCCGCGCCCCGTACGGCTCCGCGGGGTCCCCGTACGCCCTGTCCTGCCGCGCGCGGTGCTGCCTCGTCGTGTGCTGCTTCGCGCTGTGCTGCCGGCCATGCTCGTGACTCCTCGTCGTGCGGGTGTCGGGTGCGTGGGCGGGGGCGGTGGTTGGCGCGCGTCCCCTGGAGGTGCTGCCCGCACGGGTGGTCCGTACGGCGGCCGGAAAAGCCCGGCCGCTGCGATAGTGATCCGACCACTTGCCGCGCGCAAGCCCCCTGACGCGGTTTTCTGGGGCTCAACTCACGTAGTGGTCGGATCACTTGGCGGTACGGGAGCGGGCGGGGCGGGTTAGACTCGCTGCCCGTACAGGCGTGCGGAGCCCGTGGGGGCGGGCCCGTACCAGGGGAAGGGGACCGGCGTGCCGGAGGCGGAGGAGCCGCGCGGGGACGGGGGCGCGGGGCGCGGGGTGACGGTGACCCAGCGCGCCATCGAACAGGTCAAGGCGATGATCGCCGAGGACAGGCTGCACCCGGGCGAGCGCCTGCCCAACGAGCGGGAGCTGGCGGCGCGGCTGGGCATCTCGCGCAGTTCGATGCGCGAGGCGATCCGGGCGCTGACGGTGATGGGCGTCCTGGAGGCGCGGCACGGTTCGGGCGTGTACGTGACGCACCTGCGGGCCGGGGACCTCCTGGAGACCTTCGGCGTGGTGGCCGGTCTCTCGCGCGGCCCGCAGCTGCTCGAACTCCTGGAGGTGCGGCGGGTGCTGGAGTCGACCGCGACGGCGCTCGCGGCGGCCCGTATCGACGAGGCGGGGCTGGCCGACGTGGAGGCCGAGCTGGCCGCGATGCGCGCGACCGAGGACTCCGAGGTGATCCTCGCCCACGACCTCGCCTTCCACCGGGTGATCGCGCGGGCCTCGGGGAACGCCTCGCTCGCCGCGATCCTGGAGGGCCTGTCCTCGCGCACCTTCCGGGCCCGGGTGTGGCGCGGTCTCCAGGAGGAGGGCGCCTTCGACCGGACGAGGGACGAGCACGCCCGCATCCACCGGGCCCTGCTCGCCCGCGACCCCGAGGCGGCCCGCGCGGCTGCGGCGGCGCACGTGGGAGCGGTGGAGGACTGGCTCGCGGGACACCTGGCGCGACAGGAGGAGGTGGCGGGCGGGACGGGGACGGACGGGTGACGAGGGAGGGGCGGCGCGAGGCGGGCGGACTGCGGCGAGGGGTCGTACCGAGGCGAACCGATCTTTTCGGACGACCCGGCCCTGTTCGGTGAGCCGGTCCCGTCGGGGTGAGCCGGTCCCGTCGAGGCCAGCCGTTCGCGCTGAGGCGAGCCGTTCGCGCTGAGGCGAGCCGTTCGCGCTGAGGCGAGCCGTTCGCGCTGAGGCGAGCCGTTCGCGCTGAGGCGGGTGCGCCTCCCTCGCGCGCACCCGCCTCAGCCGCTCACCCCTCGCGCCTCGCCGCCCCCGCCCCGGAGTCCCGGGTCCTCGGCTCCGCGCCGCGCGTTCTCAGCCGAGCCACCACACCGTGGTGTCCGGGGCCAGTACGACGTTCCCCGCCGCGTCCGCGACCGGGAGTGTGTCCCCGCTGCTCAGCAGGGCCTCGCCGGGGCTCGGGACGGTGACCGGGGCGCTCCCCGTGTGGGCGGTCACCACGACGGGCCGCCCGTCCGCCGCCTCGCGGCGCAGCGCGAGCACGCCCTCGGGCGCGTCGAGCCACGTCACCTCGGTGCCCGCGCCGAGCGCGGGCTGTGCGCGGCGCAGGGCGAGCGCGGCGCGGTAGAACTCCAGCGTGGAGCCCGCGGCGCCGGTCTGGGCCTCGACGCTCAGGCCGCCCCACTCGGCGGGCTGCGGCAGCCAGCTTCCGCCGGACCCGAATCCGTACGAACCCCCCTCGCGCGTCCAGGGGAGCGGCACCCGGCACCCGTCGCGGAAGCCGTCCTGGCCCGCCGCGCGGAAGTACGAGGGGTCCTGGCGGACCTCGTCGGGGAGGTCCACGACGTCCGGGAGACCCAGTTCCTCGCCCTGGTAGAGGTACGCGGAGCCGGGCAGCCCGAGCATCAGGAGGGTCGCGGCACGCGCGCGGCGCAGGCCGAGCGCGCGGTCCCCCGGGGTGCGGAGCTGGGTGCCGAGCCCCGGCGGGTTGCCGAAGCGGGTGGTGTGCCGGGTGACGTCGTGGTTGGAGAGCACCCAGGTGGCGGGGGCGCCGACCGGGCGCATCGCCGCGAGGGTGCGGTCGATGACCTCGCGCAGCGCGGGAGCCGACCAGTCGGTGCTGAGGTACTGGAAGTTGAACGCCTGGTGGAGTTCGTCGGGGCGCACGTAGTGGGCGGTGCGCTCGACGGTCGGCGTCCATGCCTCGGCGACGAAGACGCGGGCGCCGTCGTACTCGTCGAGGACGCGCCGCCACGAGCGGTAGATCTCGTGGACACCGTCCTGGTCGAAGTAGGGCGTGGCCCCGTTGCCGAGCAGCTTGACCTGCTCGGCGCCGCCGACGTCGGGCAGTCCGGGCGCCTTGACGAGCCCGTGCGCCACGTCGATGCGGAAGCCGTCGACGCCCATGTCGAGCCAGAAGCGCAGCACGGAGCGGAACTCGTCGTGCACCGCCGGGTGTTCCCAGTTGAAGTCGGGCTGCTCGGGCGCGAAGAGGTGCAGGTACCACTCACCGTCGGCGGTACGGGTCCACGCGGGCCCGCCGAAGACGGACTCCCAGTCGTTGGGCGGGAGTTCACCGTTTTCGCCGCGCCCGGCCCTGAAGTGGTAGCGCTCGCGCAGCGGCGAGCCGGGTCCTTCGGCGAGGGCGCGCTTGAACCACTCGTGCTGGTCGGAGGAGTGGTTGGGGACGAGGTCGACGATGACGCGCAGCCCGAGCGCGTGCGCCTCGCGCAGCAGCCCGTCCGCGTCGTGCAGGTCGCCGAACATCGGGTCCACGGCCCGGTAGTCGGCGACGTCGTAACCGGCGTCGGCCTGCGGCGAGGCGTAGAAGGGGCTCAGCCACACGGCGTCGACGCCGAGGTCGCGCAGGTGCGGCAGACGGGCCCGGACACCGGCCAGGTCGCCCATGCCGTCGCCGTTCGCGTCGGCGAAACTGCGCGGGTAGACCTGGTAGATGACCGCCTCGCGCCACCAGTCGTCGCCGGGCGCCGGGGTGGCGGGCCCGGCCTGCGCGGGGAGGGGAGCGGGGGCGAGGGCGGCGGTGGAGTCGGCGTGGTGCTGGCTCATGGGGTCCTTGCTGGTGACGTGGACGTACGAGTGGTGCGTCGTGCGGTACGGGAGCGGGACCGGCCCGGCCGGCGCGGCCCCGGGGCTCAGCCCTTCGCCGCGCCCGCCGTGAGCCCCGTGACGAGGTGGCGCTGCACGAGGTAGAAGAAGATCGTGACCGGTACCGCGATGAGCACGGCGGTCGCGGCCATGAGGTTCCACTGGGCGTCGTGTTCGCTGACGAAGGTCTGGAGGCCGACGGCGAAGGTGTACTTCTCGTCGTCGAGGAGGAAGGTCGAGGCGAAGGCCACCTCGGCCCACGCGGTGATGAAGGTGTAGAAGGCGGCGACGGCGAGGCCGGGCCTCGCGAGCGGCAGGACGAGCCGCCAGAAGGTGCCGAAGGGGCTGAGCCCGTCGATGCGCCCGGCCTCGTCGATCTCGAAGGGGATCGTGTCGAAGTAGCCCTTGAGCAGCCAGGCGCTGTACGGGATGGCGGTCGTGCAGTTGAGCAGGATCACCCCGAAGTAGCTGTCGATGAGCCCGAGTTCGGAGAAGATCTCGTACATCGGCACGATGAGCACGGCGATCGGGAACGCCTGCGTGAGCAACAGCACCCACATGAGGGGGCGTTGGCCGGGGAAGCGCATGCGCGAGACGGCGTAGCCGGTGGTGGCGGCGAAGGCGACGCCGAGCAGGGTGGTGCCGAGCGCGACGATCAGGGTGGACTGGAGCCAGTCCCAGAACTTGGTGTGTTCGAGGACGTAGGAGTAGTTGGAGAGGGTGAGGTGGTCGAGGATGCGGCCCGGGTGGAGGTAGTCGTCCTTCCCGGGTCCGAGCGAGAGGAAGGCGAGCCAGACGACGGGCACGAGCGCGATGAGGCTCGCGAGGACGAGGACGGCGTGGGTGAGGACGGTGGCGAGCGGGCCGCGCTCGCCCCGGCGGCGCACGCGCGCGGGGCGGGCAGCGGTGCGCGCCGGGCGCGCGGCGACGGGCGCGGCGGGCAGCGTGGTGGACTCGGTGCTCATGGCGTGGCTCCTGTCGGCGGGGTCAGAGGGTGGACTGCTCGCTGCGGTTCAGCCACCTACGGTAGAAGGTGGTGAAGACGACGAGGATCGACAGGAGCAGGACGCCGTACGTGGCCGACTGGGCGAAGTCGCGCGGCTGTTGGCCGAAGCCGAGGCGGTAGGCCCAGGTCACGAGGATCTGTGCGTCGGGGGCGCTGGTGCCGCCGAAGAGCAGGAAGATGATGGCGAACTGGTTGAAGGTCCAGATGACGCCGAGCAGGACGACGGTGGCGCTCACGGGGCGCAGTCCCGGCAGGGTGACGTGCCGGAAGCGCTGCCAGGCGCTCGCCCCGTCCATCTCGGCGGCCTCGTAGAGGTTCGCGTCGATGGACTGGAGCCCGCCGAGGAGCGAGACCATCATGAACGGCACGCCGCACCACGTGTTGACGAGGATCGCGGCGACGCGCTGCCAGGCGGTGTCCTCCAGCCAGGCGGGCTGCGGCAGGCGCAGGTGCCCGAGGAGGGTGTTGATCAGGCCGCCGTCGGCGAGCATGATCCGCCAGGAGAAGACGGTGACGAAGGCGGGCACCGCCCACGGCAGGATGAGCAGCATCCGGTAGACGACCCGGCCGCGGAGCTTCTGGTTGAGCAGCAGCGCGAGGCCGAGGCCGATGCAGTAGTGCAGCGCCACGCAGGCGACGGTCCAGCCGACCGTCCACAGGAAGTGCGACCAGAAGCGCTCGTAGGCGGTGGGCCCCCACAGGATGTCGGCGTAGTTGTGCAGGCCGATGAACTCGTAGGTCGCGTCGATGTGGTTGACGCCGATGGTGCGCGCCGAGTTGAGGCTCGTGGCGTCGGTGAGGGTGAGGTAGAAGCCGCGGGCCAGGGGGTACGCGACGAGGACGCCGAGGACGATGACGACCGGGGCGATCATCACGTACGCGTACCAGTGTTTCCGGCTGCCGCGGCGCAGGCGGGCGAGCGGCCCGGTCCTGCGGCCCTGGGGCCGCTGCTGCCGCGGGGGCGCGGTCTCGGTGTCGACGGCGACGGTCATGGCGGCCCTTCCGGGGGCGGGGATGGTGTACGGGGGAAGGCGGCGGCGCCGGTACGGGGGCGGGGCGGCCCGTCAGGTGGCCGGCCCCGCTCCCGCGCCGGTCAGCGCTTGTAGTCGGGGAGGAGCTTCTGCATCGCGTCCCCGGCCTTGCGGATGCCGTCGTCCAGCGACTCCTTCCCGCTCGCGACGCGCGGCAGTTCGGTGTCCATGGGGCCCCACAGGGAGCTGTACTCCGGCAGCGCGGGGCGCGGCCGGGCGGCGTCCAGGACCTGCTGGAAGCCGGCCGTGCCCGGGTCGGCCTTGACCGCTTCGGTGTAGGCGTCCTGGCGGGTCGGCAGGGTGCCGTTCCTGAGGGCGATCTTCTCTTGCGTCTTCGCGGAGGTCATGAACCGGACGAAGGTGAAGGCGGCCTTCTGGTGGGCCTTGTCGGAGCCCGCGTAGACGGAGAGGTTGTGCCCGCCGGTCGGGGCGCCGGGCTTGCCCGCCGAGCCCGCGGGGACGACGGCGACGCCGAGGTTCTTCCGGTCCTTGAAGGCGGTGCCCTTGTAGTAGTTGGTCAGCTCCCAGGGGCCCTGGAGGGTCGCCGCGACCTTGCCGCCCGCGAAGGCGTCCTGGATGTGGGCGTAGCTGTCGGCGGTGATGTCGGCCTTGTGCAGGCCCTTGCCGGAGAAGAGGCCCTGCCACTCCTTGAGCCCCTTGACGGCGGCGGGGCTCCCGATGGTGAGCTTCCTCGCCTTCGCGTCGACCGTGTCGGTGCCCTCGCCGAAGAGGTAGGGCTGGGCGTAGTACCCGGCCGTCGAGCCCCAGTAACCGTCCACGCCCGTCTTGGACTTGATCGTCGCGGCGTCCTTCTTGAGCTGCTCCCAGGTCGTGGGGGCTTCCTTGATGCCCGCGTCGGCGAAGAGCTTCTTGTTGTAGACGAGGGCGAGGGTGTCGGTGACGAGCGGGACGCCGTAGGTCTTGCCCTCGTACTGGGCCTGCTGGAGCAGGGCGGGCTGGAAGGAGTCCTGGTCGGCGAGCGCGTCCGTGCCGTCGAGCGGCGCGAGGTAGCCCTTCTTCGCGAAGGCGGGCGTCCAGCCGACCTCGGCGCGCAGGATGTCGGGCGCGCCCTTGGCCCCGGCGGCGGTGTCGAACTTGTTCTGCGCCTGGTCGAAGGGGACGTTGACGTACTTGACCTTGATGCCCTTGTGCGACTTCTCGAACTGCTCGACCAGCGCCTTGTAGGTGGGGGCCTCGTTGGTGGCGTTGGAGGTGTCCCACCAGGTGAGGGTGACCGGTCCGCCGCCGGAGGCGCCGTCGTCGCCGTCGTCCCCGCCGCAGGCCGTCGCCGCGAGGGCGAGCGATGCGAGCAGTGCGGTGGCCGCTATGCCACGCCGCATGAGTACTCCTTGAGGGTGTGTGAGCCCGTTCGCGGCGGATGGCCGCCGCCGGCCGCTCCATCGCGACGGCCGGGCGAACGAGAAAGTAACAGCGCCGCAGCCGTTGCGAAAGACCTTGCAGCAAGAATCTGCAAGAAACCTTCGCGCCGCCCTGAACGTCAGTTCACCGCCTCCACCTGCGGCGTACTCTCCCGGTGCGGGCCCGGCGCGTCCGGGCTTGCAAGGCTTGTGCAAGAATCCTCAGGCCCTTGTCAGTCCGCGCCCGAACGGGAATCATCGGAGGGGCCGTCAGGGACCCGTGACCTGGGCAGCGCTGTACATCGAGGCAGGGCCAGTCGAGGGGACCCCATGACACAGCAGTACGGGCGCAAGCCCGCGACAGCCCGTCGCGCGGGCGCGCGCCCGGAGCCGCAGGGCACGGCGCGCCTCGCCGATCTGGCCGCGCAGGCGGGGGTGAGCGAGGCGACGGTGAGCCGGGTGCTCAACGGCAAGCCGGGCGTGGCCGACGCGACGGGGGTACGGGGCGGGGGCGGTCACTCGCGCGGGTGACCGCCCCCGCCCCGTATCCAGGCCGGGCCTACAGGCCCTCGTAGACCGTCAGGAGCCGGTCCACGACCGCGTCCATCGCGAAGGTCCCGCCCGCCAGGGCGTGCGCGGCGCGGGACGCCTCGGCGTGGTGGGCCGGGTCGAGGAGGTCGCCGACGGCGGGGGCGAGGCCGTCCGCCGTGGTGACGACGCGGCCCGCGCCCGCGCGGGCGATGTCCTTGGCGAGACCGTTCGACGTCGTGACGACCGCCGGGGTGCCGACCGAGAGGGCTTCGAGGACGGACATCGGGAAGGGCTCGTCGACGGCCGGGAGGACGTAGACGGTCGCCTCGCGCAGGGTGCGGAGCATGGCCTCGCCGCTCAGCGGTCCGGGCAGGGCGACCTTGTCGCGCAGCCCGAGCGTGTCCACGAGGGCGCGGACGGCTCCGAGTTCGCCCTCGTCGGGCCCCGCGACGGTGAAGCGGGCGTCCGGGTGCGCGGCGAGGAGCGCCGGGATCGCGGCGACGAAGTCGGTGGGCCGTTTGCGGGCCTGGAGGCGGGCGGCGTACACGAGGTGCGGCGCGGTGCCGTCCCAGGGGGCGCGCGCTTCCTGCGCGGGGACGCCGTTGACGAGCCGTACCGCCCGGGCGAGCGGCGGGGCGCCCACGACGGCGTCGAGCCCGGCGCGTTCGTGCTCCGTCAGGTACAGGACGGCGCCCGCGCCGCGCAGCAGGCGGCGTACGGCGAGCGCGTCGAGCACCTTCGCGAGCGCCTTGCCGCTCGGGTCGACCATGCCGTGCGTCTGGAGCACGAGGGGGCGCCCCGCGCGCAGCGCGGCGAGCGCGACCGGGAGGGTCACGAGGTCGCGCGCGAGGTGCACGTGGACGACGTCGGCCTCGCGCACGAGGCGGCGCGCGGAGCCGAGGAGCGCGGGCGAGGTGATGCCGCTGAAGCCGAGCGGGGCGAGCCTGCGGGCCTGGTAGAGGCGCGCGGGCACGCCCTCGACGTCGGTGGGCAGGGCGCTGTCGAAGCCGTCGCCGAGCGCGAGGAGACCGGCCTCGTGGCCGCGCTCCTTGAGGCCCTTGGCGAGGTTGAGCGCGACGCGGACGGGGCCGCCGAAGGCGTGCGTCGGGCTGTGCAGCGTGACGGCGTGCAGGACTCTCATACGGGCTCCGGTACGGGCCTGCGGCTGCCGTCGACGGCGTGCAGGGTCAGGGCGGGCAGGTCGCGGGTGAGCACCGTGCCGGCCGCGACGACGGACTGGGCGCCGACCGTCACGCCCGCGAGCACGGTGGCACGGGTGGCGATCCAGGCGCCGTCCTCGACGGTGATCGGGGCGTTGCGGTAGCGGAAGTCGGCCTTGCGGTGGTCGTGGCTGCCCGTGCAGATCATGGCCTCCTGCGAGACGCAGACGTGGGCGCCGATCCGGATGGGCTCCAGGTTGAGCAGGAAGGCGCCCTCACCTATCCAGGTGTGGTCGCCTATCTCCAGCTTCCACGGCCACAGGACGCGCACCCGGTGCCGGATGAGCACCCCCTCGCCGATCTTCGCGCCGAAGGCGCGCAGGAGCATGGTGCGGACCCCTGCCGGGGTGAACCACGCCATGAAGACGGTGTTCATGACGGCGAACCACAGGGCCTGGACGAGTTTCCCGCGTCCCTTGTCGTAACCGGCCAGCGTGAAGGCCGGGAGATTGCGCATGTGTGTAACCCCCACCGGCGCCTCCCCTGGCGCCCTCGGTGCTCAGCCTAATGGTTGACTCAAGGTGACCGAGGGGCGTCGGTAGACTGCCGCCGGGGATCTCTTCCGGTTGTCGTACCGGAAGGGTGGCGCGGGCCGGTGACCACCGGCCGTGGTCGGGGCACGAGTTGGGGCGGGGGTCGCTGGATGGCGACAGGCACGGAGCAGGCCGGGGCGCGCGTGGAGGAGAGGCCGCCGCGGGGCCCGGTGGACGCGGAGTGGGGGAAGCCGACCTCGCCGCGCACCCTGCTCTCGCGCGCTCTTTCGGTGCCCCTCGTCCTCGGGCTCGCCGTGTTCTTCCCGCTGTGGGTGTGCGCGCAGCGCGGCGCGGGGATCAAGGACGCGGTCTTCTGGCTGCAACTCGCGCTCACCGTCTACTCCGGCGCGCGGCTCGCCGCGATGATCCTCACGAACAAGCGGAAACTGCTCCAGGGCTCGTTCTGGCTCTTCGTCTACATGGCGATGGGCGTCGCCCCGCTCGCGCAGGCCGTCCTGGGACAGACCCCGACCGTCGTCGTGGGCGCGCGGGGGGACCTCGTCGAGGCGACGGCGCTGATCCTCGCCGGGTGCATCGCCTTCGACCTCGGCGCGCTCCTCGGCCGTACCCGCCCGGAGCGGCCCGGACGGGACGAGAGCGCGCTGCGCCTCGTGCACCGCAGGCGCCTGTACGCGCTCGTGGCCTTCTCCTTCGTGGCGAGCGCGCTGTTCGTGCAGAAGCTGGGCGGTCCCGCCGTCTTCTTCAGCAGCCGTCAGGAGATCATCGCGGGGATCGAGGACGCGGGGCTCTCGCAGGACGGCTCGCAGGCGGGGCAGGCGATCCTGCGCGGCCTCGGCACCGTGCCCGCGCTGCTCTCGCTGCTCATCTACACGCGGTGGGTCGTGACGTCGAAGCGGGCCAGGCGCTCCCCGGTGATCCTCGCGACCTGGCTCGCGCTCGCGCTCCTGAACTGCGTCGTGAACAACCCGATCTCGAACCCGCGCTACTGGTTCCTGACGGTGATGTTCTCACTGCTCTTCACGGTCTTCCCGCGCAGCGCGGCGATGTACCGCTCGGCGCTGAGCCTCGGGGTCGTCGTGGCGCTCGTCGTCTTCCCCTTCGCCGACCGCTTCCGGTACGACGAGAAGAACTACAAGCCGATGCAGACGACGTCGATCCTGGAGCCGCTCGCGCTCAAGGACTACGACCAGACGGCGATGTTCTCCAACACCATCACGTACGTGCACTCCGGCGAGGGCCACACCTTCGGCCTCCAGTTGCTCGGGGACGTGTTCTTCGCGGTGCCGCGCTCGGTGTGGGACAGCAAGCCGAAGGACACGGGCGTCATCGTCGGCGAGTGGATGGACAACAAGAACACCAACCTTTCCTCGCCCGTGTGGGCCGAGCTGTGGATCGACTTCGGCCCGCTCGGCGTCTTCGGCGGCCTCCTCGGTGTCGGCTTCCTCGCGGCGCGCGTGGACAGGCGCTACGCGAGCAGGGCGGTGCGCCGCACCCCCTCGGGGGCGCTTGTCTCCGTCCTCGTCCCGCTCGTCGCCGGCTACTCCTTCATCCTGCTGCGCGGCCCCCTGCTCCAGGCGACGGGCCGCGTGGCGATCGCGGCGGTGTGCGTGGCGGTCATCTCGACGCGGAGCAGGGACGGGCGGGCATGGATGAAGTGAGGCGCGGGCGGGGGTGAGGCGGCGGCGGGAAGCGGGAGGGGCCGCCGACCGGACACCGCCGCGGTCACCCCCTGGTACGCCTCCTGGCCACGGTGCCTGGCGCGGAGACGGCATGTCGCCGCCTTGCCGAACGGTCGTTCGGCCGCAGAGGAGTACGGGGTGCTCGCGCCGAAAGGCGTTCTGACGTCGCAGGACCTACCGTCTGTCTTGTGCCGCTCTCCCGGCGGCGTCGCCGTCGCGGACGCGGGTGGCGGCGGCAGGGGCGGCGGCCTCGTGGACAGGCCGGACACCAGCGCAGGAAGGCTCAACCATCATGGCGGGACCGATTCTCATCACCGGAGCGGGCAGCGGCTTCGGCAAGGAGGTCGCGCTGCGGCTCGCGGCGGCCGGGCACCAGGTGATCGCGGGTGTGGAGATCATCGCCCAGGTGACGGCGGTCCGTGCCGAGGCGCGGGAGCGGGGCGTCGAGCTGCGCGTCGAGAAACTCGACGTGACCGATCCCGGCGACCGCGAGAACGCCTGGTCCTGGGACGTCGAGGTCCTCCTCAACAACGCGGGCGTCTCCGAAGGCGGTGCCACCGCCGACATCCCCGAGGAGCGGCTGCGCCGCCAGTTCGAGGTGAACGTCTTCGGGCCTGTCCTGCTCACGCAGGGCATCGCCCGCCGGATGGCGGCGCGCCGCAGGGGGCGGATCGTCTTCATGTCCTCGGTCGCCGGACTCACCGTCGACCCGTTCACCGGGGCGTACGCCGGATCGAAGCACGCGGTGGAGGCGTTCGCCGACGCGCTGGACCAGGAGCTGGCCGAGTTCGGCGTCACGGTCGCCACGATCAACCCCGGTCCTTTCCTGACCGGCTTCAACGACACGATGTTCGAGACATGGAGGGAATGGCGCGACGACCCCGCCGACCGCCTCTACGACTACGCCGAGCTGGCCTTCCCGCACGAGCAGTACGACCCCGAGCCGGTCTACGCGCGCACGGTACGGGTGCTGCTCGGCGAGGACCGGCGCTACCGCAACCTGCTGCCCGAAGAGATGGAGCCGCAGGCCCGCGCACAGGTTGACGCCCTGTGGGACCGGCGGCTCAACGACGGCGGCCGGCCCGCCCTCGTGCAGAAGGCGTACGACATCACTCCGGGCACACCGGTCCAGGACTGACACCCGCGGCCCGTCGCCGGCCTCCCGCACCTCCGGCGGCGGGAGCGCTCACCGGCCGCCGGTGGACGCCCGTTGCGCGGGCGCCCGCCCCCGCTCAGCTGTAGTACGTGATCTTGTCGTCCAGGACGCCTATCGCCCGGCGCAGCGCCTCGACGCGTTCCTCCAGCGCGGCGCGGCGCGCGCGCAGGAAGCCGACGCGGTCAGCGGCCGGGTGCTCGGCGCGCAGCATCGCGACGAACGCGCGGAGGTCCGCGATGCCGAGGCCGGCGTCGCGGAAGCACGTGACGAGGCCGATCCAGAAGACGTCGTCCTCGGTGTACTCCCGGTGCCCGCCGCCCGAGCGCCGGATCGGCCCGATGAGCCCCTCGCGCTCGTAGTAGCGCAGGGTGTCGAGCGGGACGCCGGTGCGCTCGACGGCGGCGGCCGGGGTGAGGGTACTGCTCATGGGGCTCCTTGGGCGGCTCGTGGGGCGTTCTGGGGTGGCGCGGCTCCGGGCGCGCCGGCCGCTCGCGGCTGCGCGCCCGCCGCCGTTACCGCGCCTCGGCGAAGCGCTTGAGGTGCCCCTCGTCGAGCCGTACGTCGCGGGCGGCGAGTGCCTCGGTGACGTGCTCCACGCGGCTCGCGCCGACAATGGGGGCGATCCCCTGGCCGCGCAGCCAGGCCAGGACGACCTGGTTGCGCGTGACGCCGAGTTCTCCGGCGATCCCGTCGAGCACCGCGAGCACGCGGGAGGTCCCGGGGTGACCGTAGGTCGCGGGCAGCGGCTTGTCCGCGCGTCCGTAGGAACCCCACAGCAGCGCGCTGTACGCCCACACGTCGAGTCCGTCCGCGCGGGCGAGGTCGAGGTCGTCGGGGGTCAGGAAGCGGTGTCCCGCCTCGGCGACGGGGGTGAGGGGGCGCGGCTGGAGGAGCGAGTGGCGCAGTTGCAGCGCCGTCCACGGCGCCACTCCCCGGGCCCGGGCGAGGGAGCGGGCGCGCTCGACGCGCCAGGCGGGGTGGTTCGCGGCGCCGATCCGCAGGGCCACTCCCCCGGCGACCAGTTCACCGAAGGCGCCGACGGTCTCGTCGAGCGGTACGGAGCGGTCCTCCGCGTGCGCCCACAGGAGGTCGACGCGGTCGGTGCCGAGACGGGCGAGGCTGCCCGCCACGCCGTCCCGTACCGCGCGTGCCGACAGGCCCTCCGCGCTCTCGGGCCAGGAGTGCGGCACGAGGGGGTTCTGCCGGACCTTGGTGGCGATGCGCACGGTCTCGCGGGCTCCGGGGCGGGCCCGGAGCCAGGCGCCGATGACGCGTTCGCTCGCGCCTCCCGCGCCGGTCGGGTCGGACCAGAAGGAGTAGCAGTTCGCGGTGTCGAGCCAGACGCCGCCGCTGGCGACGAAGGCGTCGAGGAGGGCGAAGGCACGCGCGCGGTCGACGCGCGTGCCGAAGTCCATGGTGCCGAGGATGATCACGGGTTCGCTGTGGTCCATGACGGCCATGCTCGGATCTGGAGCGCGCTCCAGGTCAAGTCCCCCCGGCCCGCCGATGCGCGTGCGCTCAGGCCGCCGCCGGTTCCTGCCGGTCGTCCGGGTCCGGGGCCGCCGTGGGCGGGTGCTCGGGGAGCCTCCGTACGCGGTTCCAGGCGCCGACCGCCTTGAGCGCGGAGCCGAGCGCGAGTCCCCACGCGGCGCCCTGAACGCCCATGAGGGCGTAGCCGCCGAGCATGAAGGCGACCGACAGAAGCGAGAAGACGACCTGGAGGGAGAGCGTCGCGCGGGGGCTGAGCACACGGAGGGTGACGAGCGCGCAGGTGCCGAGCGCCATGACGGCGTACTGGCCGCCCGTCGCGGGCAGGAGCTTCGCGGTCGCCTCCCACGTGGCACCGAGCAGGTGCTTGCCCGCGCTCGCGGGGAGCGCGTACAGGAGCAGCGCCCAGCCGAGGGCGACGCAGCCGAGCACGGCGCCGAGCAGGGCGGCGGCACGGGCGGTCGCGCGACGGCCGCCGAAGCGGCCGAGGATCGGCGGGCCGAAGGCGTTGACGGAGTTGAAGAGGACGTTGAGCGGCCCGAAGAGGGTCGTCGCCCCGCGCAGCGCGCCGACCGCGAGCGGGTTCGCGAAGAGGCCGAGGCCGAGGACGGCGAGCTGGCTGGAGGCGTTGCCGACGGCGAACTCGACGACGAAGCGCCGCCCGAGGTGGCCGCGGCCGAGGTAGGTGGACAGGCGGGCGCGGGTGTCGCGCACGTACGGGCGCAGCAGCGCGAGCGCGAGGAGCAGCGCGGGGAGCGCCGACAGGCCCCAGGCCAGGACCATGCGGGCGGGGCTCGCGTGGTGCGGCTGGAGGGCGAGCGCGGGCACGACGCACACGAGGCGCAGCGTGTCCGCCGCGAGCGCGCGGTGCGGGACGCGCAGCGCGGAGAAGGAGTAGCGCAGTCCGTCCTGGAGCAGCGCGAGCGGCAGGACGGCGCCGAGCGCGGCGAAGGCCGTGCCGGAGGTGCCGCCGACGGCCGCGCCGCCCGCCACGAGCAGGGCTCCGGCGAGCAGCGAGGCGAGCGCGGTGAAGGCGGTCGCGGAGCGGCAGGCGGCGGCGAGAGCGCGCGCGCCGCCCTTCTCCAGGACGACGACCTGTCCCACGTAGGACATGTTGAGGCCGAGCAGGACCGTGAAGGTCACGTAGACCATGGAGAAGGCGGCGAAGCCGGCGGCCGTCGAGACGCGGGCCACGATCACCAGGACCAGGATGTTGGTCAGGCTGGAGGCGGCCTGGTCGAGTACGGACGCGGCGACCGTGGCCGAGCGTCTCATCTCTTGTCGCCCGTCCGCAGGTCCTCGGGCCGCAGCTGCCGCAGCGTCACGGTCTCGGTGCCGTCGCCGAGGCGCTGCTCGACGGGGGGTGCCGGGCGCGGGGCCGGGGGCGGCAGTTCACTGCCCGCCGCGCGGCGTCCGCTGCCCTTGGCCGCGCCCCTGTCCCTGGCCGGGTGCCCGCCCTCGTCGTGGGTGACCGCGCCGAGCACCGTGCCGCCCGCACCGACGATCAGCTCGCGGATGCGGACGAGTTCGGTGCGGTGCACGCTGCGCAGGTCGCAGACGATGACGACGCCGTCGACGCGGTCGACGAGCGCGAGCGCGTCGGCGTAGGAGAGGACGGGCGGGGCGAGGACGACGACGGTCGATCCGCTCTCGTCGGCGTCCTCGATGAGCTGGGTGGTGCGGGTCGACGTGAGCGCGCGGGCCACGTTGCGCACGCGCTGGCCCGCGACGAGGTCGAAGGAGCCCGCCTCGCCCGCGTCCACGGTGAGCGGGCGGGTAGCGGGCCAGCCGTTGTCGTCGGTGTCGGCGGGCAGGCTCCAGCCGGGGCGGCCCGCGGTCGTGTGCAGACGGGCGGAGAGGCCGGGGGCGCGCAGGTCCGCCTCGACGAGGAGGACGTCCTTGCCGGTCTCGGCGAAGGAGGCGGCGAGGTTGGTGGCGACGGAGGTGGCCGCCTGGGCGCTCGCGTCACGGGCCGCGACGACGAGGAGGCGGCGGCGGTCGGCGAAGCGCGCGTCGTAGGCGAGCCGGAAGGCGATCGAGCGGTACTCCTCGGCGGTGCGCGAGCCGGTCTGGTCGACGGCGAGGAGGCCCTTCGCGGCGCCGCGCGGGAGCGAGCCGAGCACGGGGGCGCGCACGGCGCGGGCGACGTCGCCCGTGGAGCGCGGCGAGGGGTCGAAGACGAGCCGCACCCAGGCGGCGAGGAGACCGAAGGCGATGCCGAAGGCGCCGCCGAGCGCGAGGGATATGACGAGGCCGAGGCCGTCCGAGCCGGTCGGCGGGGTGGCCTCCTGCGTGACGGAGCCCGCGGCCATGTCGAGGCCCATGAGGGTGTCGCGCTGGTTCTGGAGGGTGCTGATGCGGCTCTTGAGGTTGACGTTCGCGGTCTGCTGGGCGTCGTAGGCGGAGGTGCCCTTCGTCATCGCGTCCAGTTGCTGCGCCAGCTCGTTCTGCTGCTTGCCGAGCGGGTCGATCTGCTTCTTGAGCCGGGCGACCATGCTGTCGCGCAGGTCGGACCACTTCTTCTCGCTCGCCGACAGGTACGCGTCGGCGAGCGCGTTGGCACCGCGCGCGGCGGCCTCGGGCGAGTCCGCGGTGTACGTGAAGCGCAGCGTGAGGCTCTGCGGGGGCGTGGTGACCTGGAGCCCCTTCTTGAGCGTGCGCGCCGAGGTGCCGTCCTTGAGCTTCTTCGCGGCGATCTGGGCGACGTTGGAGGAGAGCGCCGTCTGGCGCTCGGTGTTCATGTTGACGCTCTTGTCGGGCGCGGTGGAGCTGTCGAAGGGGTTGGTGGTGGGGGTGCGGACGACGATGTCGCTGTTGGCCGCGTACGAGTCCGCCGAGGTGATGCCGAGGTAGGCACCGCCGATCAGGCCGATCCCGATGCCCCCGCCGATCAGCCAGCGGTAGCGAAGAAGCTGCCGGAACTGGTCGCGCAGTAGTTCCGGTTCGTCCCCCGCCGGACTGACGTGCGAGTCGGTCATGTGCGCCAAACCCCCAGAGCCTCTTCGATGAGTGCGTCGATGCGGGCGAGTCCCGCCGCGCGCGTCAGGTGGGCCGCGACGTGGCGCGGTCCCGCGTCCCCCAGTACCCGGGCCCGCGCCGGGTCGTCGGCGAGTCTACGCACTTCCTCGAGCACCGCGTCGGGGTCCTCGGGGGCGACGAGGAGGCCCGCGCCCGAGCGCAGCACCTCGTGCGCGGTGCCGCCCTCGGCGGCGACCGAGGCGATGACGGGACGCGCTGCGGCGAAGTACGAGGTCAGCTTCGAGGGCACGCTCATGTCGAGGACGGAGGCGCGCTGCGTGACCGCGAGGACGTCCGCGGCGGCGAGGACGTCCATGAAGTCGGCGTCGTCGGCGGGCGGCAGGAAGTCCAGGTTGGGCACGCCCCGGCCGAGTTCTTCGAGGTGGGCGCGCTGGTTGCCGTCGCCCATGAGCACGAAGCGGACGGCGGGGTCGCGGCGGGCGGACTCGACGAGGACTTCGAGGCCCTGCTTGAGGCCCATGTTCCCCGAGTGCACGACGACGGTCTCGCCGGGGGCCCAGCCGAGCCGCGCACGGGTCGCCTCGCGGTCGCCCGTGGGGCTCGTGACGTGGGACCAGTTGGGCACGAGGCGGACGCGCTCGGGGGCGACGCCGAGGGCCTCGACCTTGGCGCGGAAGGTCTCGTGGATGATGCCGACGAGGGTCGCACGGCGCAGCGCGAACGACTCGGCGCGCGCGGCGACCTTGGCGGCGCGGTCGCCGCCGCTGATGCCGCTCTGCGCGGCGGCGGCGCCCATGAGGTCCTGGACGACGGGGACGTACGGGACCTTCCAGCGGTGCGCGAGGCGTGCGGCGAGCACGCCGCCCGCGAGGCTCGGCATCTGCGCGTGCACGGCGTCCGGGCGCGGCATACGGGGCGGGGCGACGGCGCCGTGCAGGAGGATCGAGCCCTCGAACAGGGCGCGGCGCACGGCGGTCTGGCGGGGCGGCACGGTGTGCCTGCGGCGGTGCACGGTGACGCCCGCGCGCTGCTCGGTGCGCCGCCAGGCACCGGCGTACTCGGGGTCGAGGCTCCACGAGGGGTAGTGCGGCATCCCGGCGAGGACGTGCGTCTCATGACCCGAAGCGGCCCAGTGCTCGGCGATCTGTGTCGCGTACGGGCCGATCCCGGCGTGCTCGGGCGCGTAGTTGGTGGAGACCATCAGCAGGGTGCGTCGCCCCGCTATGTCCCCGTTCTGATCATTTGCGCTCACGCAGCGCTCCCCTTCCCCCAGCATTTCGCTGCAATCCCCCGGGCGTTCGCGCAGGTACAGACCCTCTCGGTCCTCCAGGCGAAGCTTTCCTAGCCTAAACGTTCACTCACGCCGAAGTGAACGCGCACGCTATCGTCGGAGCCGCACCGCACGAACGGTGCGAACGAGACCAGGGGGGTTTCTTTCATGACGGAGCACAGACCGTATCGAGTCGGTTATGCCCCGGGTGCTTACGATCTCTTTCATATCGGACACCTCAACATCCTTCGGCACGCGAAGAGTCACTGCGACTACCTCGTCGCGGGCGTCGTCTCGGACGAGATGCTGGAGCAGGCCAAGGGCCGCCGGCCGATGATCCCGCTGGTGGAGCGCCTGGAGATCGTACGCAGCGTCAAGTACGTCGACGCCGCCTTCGTGGAGACCGTGCCGGACAAGGTGGACACCTGGAAGCAGGTCCGCTTCGACGTCCTCTTCAAGGGCGACGACTGGCGGGGCACGCCGAAGGGGGACAAGCTGGAGCGCGATTTCGCGGCGGTCGGCGTGGACATCGTCTACTTCCCGTACACCGTCCACACGTCCAGCACGCAACTGCGGCGCGCGCTGGACGTGCTCACGGGGGACGAGCGGCCCGCCGGGCCGCTCAGCGCCGAACTGCGCTGAGTTCCCTGAACCACTTGGCGAGGAACGCGAGCAGGAAGAGCACGGCGGCGAGGGCGAGGGCCGCGTAGGCCCAGCGGAATCCGCTCCCGGCGCCGAGGAAGAGGAAGACCAGGCAGAAGATGCCGTGGTCGACGGGGAGCAGCGCGATCGCCCGCGGCGTCGAGGGGGCCGCGGCGGGCGTTCCCGGGGCCGGGCGGGGGGTGAGCTTCTCGGTGAGGAGTCCGCCGAAGAAGGTGACGACCGCCGCGAACTGGAAGACGAGCGGGAGCAGCAGCCAGGCGTCCTCGCCGTCGATGCCGTAGGCGTCCGGGTGGCGGTAGAAGGAGATGAGCACCGCCGTGTGCAGGGCGGTGATCTTCGCGCAGTCGACCACGTGGTCGAGCCACTCCCCGGCGGCGCTGCCGCCGCCGCGCAGCCGGGCGAGCTGGCCGTCCGCCGAGTCGAAGGCGAAACCGATCGCGAGGCCCAGCCACACGAGGATCCCGAGGCCCACGGCCGGGGTGCCGATCGCGAGACCGACCACGGCGGCGAAACTGAAGAGCGCGCTGATCACCGTCACCTGGTTCGGTGTCAGGCGCAGTGCGTAGGCGCAGGCGGCGAGGACGCGTCCCGCCGGGCGGTTGGCGAAGCGGGAGTAGAGCGAGACGCCTTTCGAGGACTTCTGCGCGGTTCTCAGCTCGCGGAGCGCGGTGTTGATCGTTCCCATGGCCCCCCCGGGTCATTTTTCGTTCATGTGCCGGTCAATGATGTCAGGCGCCCTCGGCGGCCCGGCGGCCGGTACGGCCGCGAGGGGTGCTCAGCCGACGGGCAGGCGGCGGCGCCAGTCCAGCGGCGTCACCTCGATCGCCCGCGCCGGGCTCCCGTCCCACGTCGTGCGCAGTCCCGCGGCGGCGAGCGCGGCCACCACCTCGCGCCCGATCGCGGCCGTCGTGCGCTCCTCGTCGTCGAACCCGCCGTAGTAGAGCCGCAGCCCGCCACCGGTCACGGCGTCGTCCGTGCACTGCTCGTGGAAGAACACGAAGCCCCGCGCTCCCCCCGGGCCGGCCTCCGCGCCGATCTCGCCCATGCCGCAGGAGCGGCAGCACGTGAAGTCCTCGCGGGCGACGACACCCGCCGCGTCGAGCGCGGTGAAGGCGCGCGTGAGGCGTTCGGGGTCGGTCTCGCCGTGCCACGCCTCCTGCTCCGCGAGCCGTTCGCCCCACAGCCGGTCCACGAGGGCCCGCGCCTGCGCCGCCGTCACGGGGCGGCGGTCGTCGGCGACGAAATGCTCCTCGGCGAGTTCGGCGAGGGCCTCGGGGTCGCGGTAGCCGCCGTGCAGGGCGACGCGGACGACACCCTCCAGTTCGGTGAGGTCCCCGGCGGAAAGGATGGGCGCGGGGGGCGCGTCGTCCGGTGCGGGAGGCTCTTGATCCGGTGCCAGAGCCCCCGAGTCCGGTACGGGAGCCGCCTCGTGCGGCGCGGGAGCCGCCTCGTGCGGCGCGGAGTCCCCCGGGCCGTCCGGTTCCCCGAGGTCGAGGGGACTCCATGTCAGCGCGGCGTCCCAGCCGGGGGTGCGGCGGGCCCAGCCGGTGAGGGCGGCGGCGACCGCGTCGGCGTCGTCGGTGTGCGCCTGGAAGTGCCGCCGGGCGGAGCCGTCCCGGTACTCCACCTGGTAGGAGCCCTCGTCCTCGTGCCACACCTGGGCGTAGAAGTCCGGTTCGTCCGGCAGCCGTTCGAGCACGAGGAACCGGTCCTTGCGTCCCCCGACGCGCCGCACCAGCCCGGCGAGCCCCTCCGCGGACACCCGCTCGTGGCTCTCGCCGGGCTCCGTCCTGATCACGATCGCAAGCATGTACGGGACTCTCGCACGCCCCACTGACAACGCGCCCCGCCCACCTCCTCCGTCACTCCGCCCCGCGCGCCGCCCACGCCGCCCACAGCCGGGCGTACGCGCCGTCCGCCGCGAGGAGTCCGGCGTGCGTGCCCTCCTCGACGACGCGGCCCGCCTCCATCACGGCGACGCGGTCGGCACGTGCTGCCTGCCCCAGCCGGTGGGCGACGACGAGTGCGGTGCGGCCCCGTATCGCCTCCTCCGCCGCCTTCTCCAGCCCCCGCGCCCCCTCGCTGCCCGCCTCCGCCGCCGCCTCGTCGAGGACGACGACCGGCGGGTCGGCGAGGACCAGGCGGGCGAGGGCGAGTTGCTGCGCCTGGAGCGGGGTGAGCGCCAGTCCGCCCGCGCCGACGACGGTCGCGAGCCCTTCGGGCAGCGCGCGGGTCCAGCCCTCGGCGCCGACGGCCCGGAGCGCGGCGGCGAGGTCGGAGGCGGCGGCGCCGGGCCGGGCGAGGAGGAGGTTGTCGGCGAGGGTCCCGGCGAAGACGTGCGTGTCCTGGTCGACGAGGAGGACGCGGGGGCCCTCGCCCGCCGCGGCCCGTACGGTGACGCTCCCGGCGGTGGGGGCGTGGGCCCCGGCGACGATCCGGGCCAGTGTGCTCTTGCCCGCGCCGCTCGCCCCGACGAGCGTGACGTGCTCGCCGGGCGCGAGCCGCAGGTCGACGCCGTGCAGGACGGGGTGCCCCGGGCGGTAGTCGTGCCGGATGCCGAGGGCGGAGACGGCGTACGCGCCGGGCGCGGACGGCGCGGTACGCGCCTCCTCGGACGTTCCTGGCGGCGACGCCGCTACGAGGTCGGCGACACCGACCAGCCGCGCGAGGCCCGCGGCGGCCTCCTGCGCGGTGCCCGCGAGCGCGAGCAGGATGTTCACCGGGTCGAAGAGCCGGACGAAGAGCAGCGCGGCGGCCGTCGCCTCGCCGACGCGCGCGGAGCCGTCCCGGACGAGGACGTGGCCGACGACGAGGATGAGCGCGAGGCCGACGAACTCGGCGACGTTGAGGCGCCCGTAGAAGCGGGAGCGGAGGGTCGTGGCGCGCTGGGCGTACGCGACCGCGTCGGCGGAGCGCTCCTCGATGCGGCGGGTGTGGCGGGCGCCGAGCCGGAAGGCCCGTACCGTCGCCGCGCCCGAGACCGATTCGAGTGTCTGCCGCGCGCGTTCGGCGCCGACTTCGCGCTGGCGCGCGTACAGCGGGGTCGAGCGGCGCAGGTACCAGCGCAGGGTCGCGGCCTGGATCGGTACGGCGCACAGCCCCGCGAGGGCGAAGCGCCAGTCGAGCGCGGTGAGCCCGACGAGGGTCGCGGCGAGCGTGAGCGCGGAGCCCGCGAGGCCCGGGACGACGTCGCGCACGGCGCGCGCCACGAGCGCCGCGTCGTCGCCGATGCGCGCGGCGAGGTCGCCCGTGCCCGCCTCCTCGACGCGTTGTGAGGGCAGCGCGAGGGCGCGGGCGACGACCCGTTCCCGCAGCCGCGCGAGCGCCCCCTCGCCGACGCGGGCCACGAGCCCGGCCCCGGTCGCGGTCAGGACGGCCTGGAGCAGCGCGGCCCCGAACAGCACGAGCGCGGCCCCGGTGACGGCGCCGCTCGTCCCGCCCTCGCGCACGGTGTCGACGATCCACCCCAGCGCGAAGGGCCCCGCGAGCCCGGCCGCCGCGTCCGCGGCGAACACGGCGACGGCCGCGAGCGCCCGCCCCCGGTGGGGCCGCGTCAACTCCCGCGCCGCGCCCCAGGTACGCCGCGAGGTGGCGGTGGGCAGGAGGGAGCGCTGGGTGTCGCCGTCACGGGGCGGGACGGCGTTCTTCCCGTCCCTCCCGGAGGCGGACCGCCCGCCGCCCGGCTCCCCCGCCGGCGCGGCGGGCCCCGGCACAGCGCGCGTCCGCGCCGCGAGGCCGCCCCGCTCGCCGGGGCCCTCCGTCCCCGCCGGTGTCCCGTCCGTGGCGTTCATGCGCTGACCACCTTTCCGTAGAAGCTGTCGGTGGCGAGGAGGGCGGTGTGCGGGCCGCTCGCGGTCACGCGGCCCTCGCGGAGGACGGCCACGCGGTCGCAGGCGCCGAGGAGGGCGGGGGACGAGGTGAGGACAAGGGTCGTGCGGCCCGCGCGCAGGGTGCGGATGCCGCGTGCGATACGGGTCTGTGTCACCGCGTCGACCGCGGTCGTCGGGTCGTGCAGGACGAGTACGGGCGGCGCGGCGCGCAGCGCGCGGGCCAGGGCGAGGCGCTGGCGTTGCCCGCCGGAGAGGAAGGCGCCGCGCTCGCCGACCCGGGTCGCCGTGCCGTGCGGGAGACCGTCGACGAGGTCCGTGGCGGCCGCGGCGTGCAGGGCCTCGGTGTCGGCGCTCGTGGCCGTCTCCCCGGCCTCCCCCTCGTCGGGGCGGAGGTTGTCGAGGACCGTGCCGTCGAAGAGGTACGCCTGGTGGGGGGCGACGAGGACGGCGCCGCGCGCCTCCGCGCGGTCGAGGGCGGTCAGGGGCACGCCGTCCAGGCATATCGTCCCGTGCGCGGGGGCGAGGTCGCCCGCGAGGCAGGCGAGGAGTTCGGCCGCCGCGACCGGCTCGGGGACGACGAGACCGAGGTGTTCGCCGGGGGCGAGGCGCAGGTCCACGCCGCGCAGCGCCTCGTGCGCGAGGCCCCGTACCGTCAGCTCGCCCCGTACCGGCACGTCCTCGGGCAGCCGGGCCGTACCGGGCGGTGGCGCGGGCGCGTCGAGGAGGACGGCGACGCGGCGCGCGCTCGCGCGGGCGCGGGCGAGCGCGGGGCCGAGTTCCAGGAGGCCCTGGATCGGGGCCAGGAGGAACTGGCAGAGCCCCACGCACGCGATGAGGTCGCCGAGTCCGAGGTCCCCACCGAGCGCGAGGCGCCCGGCGACGAGTGCGACGGCGGCGACGAGGACCCCGGCGAGCAGCGTCCCGGCGCCGTCGAGCACCGCTTCGGTGCGGGCCGCGGTGACAGTCGCGCGCAGGCTCTCGCGATTGACGCCCTCGTAGTGGCGCAGCGCGGTGCGTTCGGCGCGCAGGCCCTTGAGGACGCGCAGTCCGCTCACGTAGTCGACGGCGGTCGCCGCGGCGCGCGCGGCGGCGGCCTGCTCGGCGGCGCCCCGGCGCTCCAGCGGACGGCCCGCGCGGTTCATGAGGAGGAGCACGGCGGGCGTGCCGAGGAGGACGAGGACTCCGAGGGGGACGGACATGCGCAGCAGGAGGGCGGCACCGAGGCCGACGGCGACGAGGTTGCCCGTCGTCATGCCGAGCCAGCTCGTGAACTGGCCGACCACCTGCGTGTCGGAGCCGGTGACGGTGAGCAGGTCGCCGGGGAGCCGGTCGCGGCCGGCCGCGTCGTCGTGGGCGAGGAGGCGCCCCGCGAGCCGGACACGGAGGCGGTGCGCGGAGTGTTCGCGCGCGCGGGTGGAGAGGCGGGAGCCGAAGCGGTAACAGAGCGAGAGGAACAGGAAGTCGGCGGCGAGCAGGGCGAGGCAGCCGAGCAGCGCCCCCGCCGCCCCTCCGTCCACGGCGCGGTCCACGACGACGCCGACGACGACGGGCACGAGCGCCTCGCCCGCCTGGTGCCCCGCGAGCAGGACGAGCGAGCCGAGCAGCGGGCCCCGTACGGAACGGGCCGCCGCGGCGAGAACGGCACCGGGTCCGCGCGGGGGCGGGGCGACGGGCCGGGCGTCCTGGGCGGGGGGCTTCACGGGCATCACCTTCGGAGGCGTGGTCTGCGGGGGCGGTCGTGGTCCGGGGTGCGGACGAGCGGAAGGCCGTCCGTGCGAACGAGCGGGAGGCCGTCCCGGCGCCCCCGCCTCAGGTTAGGGCTGGCTAAGTTTGACGGGTGTGCGATACGGTGACGCGCCATGTCGCTGAACAGACAACCCGGCGCCGAGCCCGCTCCCGGCGGCAAGGGCGCGGTCCCCGGTGATTCCCGGGGCGCCCTGCGGGTCATGAACTTCGAGATGCCGGGCGGCCGTCGCTTCGAGCGGCACGAGCACTCCGCGCACCAGCTCGCCTGGGCTGCGGCGGGGACCCTCACGGTGGACATCGGCGCGCACTCCTGGGTCCTGCCGCCGACGCTCGCGCTCTGGATACCGGCGGGGACCCCGCACACGACGAGCGCGACGCGTCCCGCGCTCATGCGGAGCGTCTACCTCCTGCCCCGGCACTCCCCCGTGCGCCGGCCGGGCCCGACCGTGGTCGCGGTGGGCCCGCTGCTGCGCGAACTCATCACACACCTCGCGGACACGCCGCTGGAACCGGGCCCGCGCGCCCGCGCCGAGGCGCTGCTCCCGGATCTGCTGCGGCCCGTGGAGGTGACGACGATCGAGGTCCCGATGCCGCGCGACGAGCGGGCCCTGCGCGTCGCCGAGGCGCTCGTCGCGCACCCGGCCGATCCCCGCTCGCTGGACGAGTGGGGCCGTCTCGTCGGCGCGAGCGCGCGCACCCTGGCCCGGCTCTTCAGCGCGGAGACGGGCCTGTCCTTCGGGCGCTGGCGCACGCGGGCCCGGCTGCGGGCGGGTCTGGAGCACATGGCGGTCAACCGCCCGCTGACGGCGGTCGCGCACCGTGTCGGCTACACCTCGCCCAGCTCGTTCGTCGCGGCCTTCCGCCACGAGACGGGCCGCACCCCCGGCGCCTACTTCTCGGCGAGCCAGGGGCAGGGCGGCGGCGACTGAGGCGGCGCGGACCGGGGCACCCGCTGCCTCCGCCCACGCCTCACAGCTTCCGCAGCGCCTTGTCGAAGTCGTCGAGCGCGGCGATCGCGTCGCGCATGCCGCCGGGCAGGAAGTAGATGCTGCCGAAGAGCTTGTCGGCCTTCGTCGCGGCGAGCTTCTCGAAGGCGGGCTGCGCGAAGAGCTTGGGGCCGAGGTTGGCGGGCTTCCCGTCGTTGGTCGTGTAGTAGAAGACCGCGTCGGCGTCGGCGAGCTTGTTCGCGATCAGCTCGTACGAGACGGCCTGCTGCACGTCGAGCCGCCGGCTCGCCGAGGAGAAGACCGCGCCCGCGTCGGCGAGGATGCCGCCGATCGGCGAGCCGTGCCCGTACAGCCACCACTGGCCCTCGTCGAAACCGCCCTGGAGCAGCGCCCAGTGCGTCGCGGCGAGCGCCTTGGCGTGCTTCTCGCGGACGGCGGCGGCCTTCGCCTCGTACTCCTTCTTGAGCGCGTCGAGCCTGCCGTGCTCGCCGAGCACGTCGGCGGTCTGCTCCGCCATGTCGCGCCACGGGCTCTTCGACTTGCTGAAGGGCAGCAGGACGGTCGGGGCGAGGGCGCTGAGCTGCTTGTACGGGAGGTTGGTCTGCGCGTCGATGCCGATGACGAGGTCGGGGCGGAGCGCCGCGACCTTCTCGACCTGGATCTCGCCGCCGACCCCGTCGGAGACCTTCGGCACCGCGCGCCACCGCTGGAGATCCCGCGCGGGCACGTACTCCTCACCGGCGTTGAAGACCCCGGCGGGCGTGAGTCCCATGTCGAACATCGCCGACATCGGGAAGTCGTTGATGGCCACGACCCGCTTCGGCCGCGCGGGAATCTTCACCTTGCCCTTGGCGGTGTCGACGGTACGGGTCCCCGAGGCGCCCGGGGACTCGGTGCCCTTCTTGCCCCCGTCGTCCGAGTCGCTGGAGCAGGCGGCGAGGCCGGCCGCCGCGAGGATGCCCGCGGCGGAACCGAGGACACGCCGACGGGACGGTGCGGAAGCGAGGGGGCGGGACATGTGCACTCCAAGGCGACTTAGGTTTGCCTAACTTTGGCGAGCCTAACCAGCCGCACACCCCACCACGGACCACACGGACACGTCGTACGGCCACCCGGCCACCGCCCCGGCGCGGCCCGGCGCCGCTCCGCGCCGAGCCCGCTCGCCAACTCCCCTCGCGAACAGGCCCGATAACGGGGCGACAGGCGCCACGGAGGCGGAACGGCCGACTTTTCCCCGCGTCCGTTCATCGACATTGAATGACCGAGAACGACCAGACAGACGAGCTTTTTATTCATATTCATGCACTTAGCGACCGAATTATGGGGAGCAGATATTAGGTTAGCCTCCCCTGATTCCAGAGGAGTCGTTCATGTCCAGTACCCGTACGGCCACAGGGCCACCACCCGCCGCCGCCCCCGCGCGGCGTCGCAGGGGCGGCGCGCTCGGCGGCGGCCTCGCGCTCGCGCTCGTCGTCCTCGCGCTCGCGGTGCTCGCGAGCCTCGCGATCGGCGCCAAGTCCGTGCCGCTGGACACCGTGTGGAACACCGTCCTGCACCACGACCCCTCCGACGACGACCAGACCGTCGTCACCTCGCTGCGCCTGCCGCGCACCGTCGTGGGCCTGCTCGCCGGGGCCGCGCTCGGGCTCGCCGGGACCCTCATGCAGGGCCTGACCCGCAACCCGCTCGCCGACCCCGGACTCCTCGGGGTCAACGCGGGCGCCTCCTTCGCCGTCGTGCTCGCGATCGGCGTCCTCGGGGTCACGACCTTCACCGGGTACGTGTGGTTCGGCTTCGCCGGCGCCGCGCTCGCCGCGCTCCTCGTGCACCTCGTCGGCTCCTTCGGCGGGCAGGGCGCGACGCCCGTCAAACTCGCGCTCGCCGGGGCCGCCGTGAGCGCGGGGCTCATGAGTTTCACGCGCGCCGTCCTGCTCAGCGACACGAAGACCTTCGACCAGTTCCGCTTCTGGGAGGTCGGCTCCCTCGCCGGACGCGGGCTCGGCGTCGCCGCGCAGGCGGGGCCCTTCCTGGCGGTCGGCGCGGTGTGCGCGCTCCTGTCGGGGCGCATGCTCAACACGCTCGGCCTCGGCGACGAGGCGGCGCGCGGACTCGGCCAGAACCCGGCGCTCGCCCGCGTCTTCTGCTCGGCGTCCGTCGTGCTCCTGTGCGGGGCGGCGACCGCCCTCGCCGGGCCGCTGGGCTTCATCGGGCTCACGGTGCCGCACGCGGTACGGGCCTTCACCGGGCCCGACCACCGCTGGATCCTCCCGTACACGATGGTCCTCGCGCCCGCGCTGCTGCTCGTCGCCGACGTGCTCGGCCGCGTCGTGGCACGGCCGGGCGAGATCGAGGTCGGGATCGTGACCGCCGTCATCGGCGCGCCCGTCTTCATCGCCCTGGTCCGCAAGAGCCGGCTGGCGGAACTGTGACCCACGCACGCACCACCGCCCCCGTCCCCGCGCTCGAGCGGACCCATACCGGGACCCCCGCCTTCCGCCGCCCCGCCCCCGCGCCCGTCACCCCCGAGACCCTGCGTGCCCTGCGCGGCGTGCGCCGCCGGGCCCTGCCGCGGCTCCTCGTGGTGACCGCCGCGCTCACCGCGCTGCTGCTCGCGCTGTCCTGCCTCGCGCTGAGCACCGGCGACTTCACCGTGCCGCTCGGGCAGGTCTCGCGCGCGCTCGCGGGGCGGGGCGACGCCGCGTCGGAGTTCGTCGTCCAGCACGTACGGCTGCCGCGCGTCGCGACCGCGCTCGCGGCGGGCGCCGCCTTCGGCATGTCGGGCGCGGTCTTCCAGAGCCTCGTGCGCAACCCGCTCGCGAGCCCCGACGTCATCGGCATCACCTCGGGCGCGAGCACGGGCGCCGTCCTCGCGATCGTCGTGCTCCACCTCGGCGGCCCGCCCGTCCCGCTCGCCGCGGTCGTCGGCGCGGTGCTGACGGCCGTCCTGATGTACGCGCTGGCGTGGCGGCGCGGCGTGAGCGGGTACCGCCTCGTGCTCGTCGGCATCGGCGTCTCGGCCGTGCTCGGCAGCGTCGTCTCGTACCTGACGACGCGCGCGGAGGTCCACACCGCGCAAGAGGCGATGCTGTGGCTCACCGGGAGCCTCGGCGGCGCCGACTGGGACAAGGCCCGCCCGCTGCTGCTCTGCCTGATCCCGCTGCTCCCGCTCACCGTCGCGCTCGCCGCGCGCGTCCTGCCCGCGCTCTCGCTCGGCGACGACGCGGCGGCCGGGCTCGGGCTGCGCGTCGAGGCGGGACGGCTGTGGCTCGTCCTCGCCGCCGTCTGCCTCGCCGCCGTCGCGACCGCGGCGACCGGGCCCGTCGCCTTCGTCGCCTTCCTCGCCGGGCCGCTCGCCCAGCGGCTCACCGGACGCGGCGGGCCCGTGCTCGGCACCGCCGCGCTGTGCGGGGCGGGTCTCCTGCTCGGCTGCGACCTGCTCGCCCAGCACCTGCCCGGCGTGGGCGGTTACCCCGTCGGCGTCGTCACGGGCGCCGTCGGCGCCCCCTGTCTCCTGTGGCTCCTCGCCCGCGCGGGCCGCGCGGGCCAGGGGGGCTGACACACCATGAGGACCGCACCCATGCCCCGTACCACCGCCCCCGCCCCGTCCGCCGACGCCCGGGCCACCCCCGCGCCCGCGCCGTCCCCCGACGCCCGGTCCGCCCCCGACGCCGCCCCGCCCAGCAGCCTGGAGGCACGCGCCCTGCACCTCGGGTACGCGCGGCGCAGCGTCGTCGCCGGGGTGAGCACCGCGCTGCCCACCGGCAAGGTCACGATGATCGTGGGGCCCAACGCCTGCGGGAAGTCGACGCTGTTGCGCGGGCTCGCGCGGCTCCTGAGCCCCACGGCGGGTGACGTCCTGCTCGACGGCGAGGACATCCACTCCGTCCCCTCGCGCGAGGTCGCCGCCCGGCTGGGCATCCTGCCGCAGACCCCCGTGGCGCCCGACGGCATCCGCGTGCTCGACCTCGTGGGCCGCGGTCGCTACCCGCACCAGGGGCTCTTCCGGCGCTGGAGCACCGAGGACGACACGGCCGTCGCCGAGGCGCTCGCGGCGACCGACACGCTCGACCTCGCGGACCGGCCCGTCGACGAACTCTCCGGCGGCCAGCGCCAGCGCGTGTGGATCGCGGTCGCGCTCGCGCAGCGCACCGGCATCCTGCTCCTCGACGAGCCGACGACCTACCTCGACCTGCCGCACCAGGTCGACGTGCTCGACCTCGTCACCGACCTCAACCGCGAGCGCGGCACGACGGTCGTCGCCGTGCTGCACGACCTCAACCTCGCCTGCCGGTACGGGGACCACCTGATCGCCCTGCGCGAGGGCCGCGTCGTCGCGGAGGGCGCCCCGGCGGAGGTCGTCACCGAGGACCTGGTGCGCGAGGTCTTCGCGATGGACTGCCGCGTCGTCCCCGACCCCGTGTCCGGCACGCCCCTCGTCCTTCCGATAGGGCGCCACTTCAGCCGGACCGGCTGACCCCGTCCGGCAAATCCGCCTCCTCTACCACAATCACCCCACCCCTGAAAGGGATTCGGCAGTAAACACCCCCATCGGGCGCTATGCCCCTACAGCACCCCAACGGTCCGCTTCGGCACGGTTAGCATGACCCGCACGCGGCCCCGGTCCGCGTCTCGTACGTCCCCGTACTCCCCTCCCCCACCATCGAGACCGAGGGAACCGCGGAATGCCAGTGACCGCTCACCACCCGCGCCGCGCGGGCCGCCCCGGGCGGCTGCCCCGGGCGGCGCCCCCCCTGCTCCTGCTCGCCCTCACCGCTGTCGGTGCCATGGCCGCGACGACCGCCGCGCCCCCGGCCGCCCAGGTCTGGACGGGTACGACCGCGGCGGTCTGCTGGCTGCTCCTCGCCCTCGCCACCACGTGGGCCACCCTGCTCGTCCGGGTGCACCGGCGCCGCGCGGAGCGCGCCGAACAGGCCCGTACCGACGCCCGCGAGGCGCTCTCCGGGCACACGGCGGAGATCGCCCGGCTCGTCCGCGTCCTCCTGCCCGACCTCGGCGCGAGGCTCGCCGAGGGCGAGGACCCGACGCGCGCGCTCGACGCGCTCTCGCTCCCGTCCGATCCCTCACTGCGGGCGGCCCTCCACTCCGTCGCGACCGCGCTCGGCTCCGCGCACACGGCGGCGCGCGACGCCCACGCCCTGAGCGTCGAGGCCGCGCGGCACGCCGAGCGCCTGGACCAGGACATCGAGACCTTCGCGCACGAGACAGTGCCGCTCGTCGTCGCCCGCTTCGCCGAACTGCGCAACCACGGCGACGCCTTGCACCGCGTCCCGCTCCCCGAGGACGAGCGGCTGCGCGCCGCGCTCGACGAGTTCGCGTGGTCCGCGCACTACGGCATGCGGCGCGCCAAGGTCGCCTACGGCATGGTCAGGCACAGCCTCACCCGCGTGCAGGCGCGCAACGCCACCGTGCTGCACCGCCTCCAGGACATGCAGTTCCGGTACGGGCAGGAGGCGTTCAAGGACCTCTTCTTCCTCGACGAGACCGCCTCGCGACTCGCCCTCGCCGCCGACCGCATCGCCTGGATGGTCGGCGGCCGGGGCAGCCGGATCTGGACCCGGCCCATCGTCATGTACCGCATCCTGCGCGGCGCGATCGGCAAGATCGAGGCGTACCGCAGGGTCGTGCTGCACTGCGACACCGAATTGTCGATCGTCGGCCGCTCGGCCGAGGCGATCATGCACCTGCTCGCCGAACTCATCGACAACTCGACCCAGTTCTCGCCGCCCACCGCCGAGGTGCACGTCTACGCCGAGGAGCGTCCCGCGGGCATCGTCGTGACGATCGAGGACAGCGGCATGAAGATCCCCTGGGCGATGCGCGAGTACGTCGAGGACTGTCTCGCGGGCAAGGTGCTCGATCTCGCGGACTTCAAGAACCACCACTACGGCTTCAACGTCGTCGGCATGATCGCCCAGCGCTTCGAGATCGAGGTCAGCATCCGGCCCTCCTCACGCGGCGGTACGGGCTTCGTCGTCCTGCTCCCCTCCGCGCACATCTCCGAGCGCAACCCCCAGCACCCCGCGCTCGTCGTCGAGCAGAAGCTCCCCGAGATCACCGCGCCCGTCGCCCCGCCGCTCGACCGCGACCTACCGCCCGCCGAGGCCCTCGCCAAGCACCGGGCATGGGTCAAGGCCCACAAGGAGGAGCGCGCCCGCGCCGCCGCCGAGGCGGGCACCCCGCTGCCCCCGCCCGGACCGCCCTCCGAGCTGGAGCGCCTGACGGCTCCCTGGCTCGCCCAGCCCGCGCCCGCCCCCGAGGAGCACCGGGGCGAAGCCCCCGAGCAGGAGCCGCGAGGCCGCCGGAGGCGGGCACCGTACCTGCCCGAGGGCGCGGACCCGTACGACAGCGAACCGCCGGGCGGATACGAGGAGGTGACGGGGAGGGACCCGTTCCGCGACGGACCGGCCCCGGAAGCGACGGACGCCGCCTCGGCGGGGGAAGCGCCGACGAGCGGTACGGGCGGCACCGACTCGTACGGGACGGGGACGGAGCCGGGGGGTACGGGGGCGCCCGCGCGTCCCGCCGAGCCCCACGCCCTTGCCGGGTCCGGCGCGCCCGCCGGGTCCAGCGCCCCCGCCGGTTCCGGCATCCCTCCCGGCACCCCCGCCCGGACCGGCGCCCCCGCGCAGGACGCCCCGCCCCCGCTCCCCACCCGTGGCCCCGGCTCGCACGGGCCGCTCCCCTCGCCGCGTCACCAGTCCGGCGCCGTGGGCCCGTACTCCCGGGACCTGCCGGAGGAGCCCGACAGCGAGGACCCGGTGCCCGGCTTCATGGAACGCGAGCGCTTCCGCACCGACCCCGACTCGGCGCGGGCGCGCTTCTTCGGGGACGACAGCGGCGAGTTGTTCTTCGACCCTTTGCAGGGGCTCGGGCCGCTCGTCTCCACGGAGAACGGTCTCCCCGTGCGCCCGCCGGGCCGGACGATGGCCGCCGTGGACCAGATGATCGCCGAACTCCTCGCTGGGGAGCCCCCCGCGCCCGCCCCGCAGCAGGACGTGGGCCGCAGCTTCGGCGGCTTCGACCGCGCGATGCGCGCGGGCCGCGCCGCCCGCGAAGCGGCCACGACCGAACAGGCGCTCGCCAGCGAACAGACCGTCGCGACCGAGCAGGCGATTGCCACGGAGCAGGCGGCCCCGCCCACCACGCCGGACCCCGCCGCGCCACCGGGCCCCGCGCCCGCCGAAGGCCCGCGCCCGCACGGCGACCCGCCCCCCGGGCCCACCCCGCCCCCCACTCCCCTGCCGGAGCGCGAGACCCCCTGAGCCCCGGCAGGGCCGCCCCCGAGTTCCCCCCGCCCCGCCCCCGGCCGCCCCCGCGGCGGCCCCGGACCGGCGCACGTGATTGGAGACAAGGGCCGGTGTCCGTGCCCCCGCCCGGACCCCGCCCGCGCACACCATGCCCACCACCGACAACAGCCTCGACTGGCTCCTCGAAAAACTCCTGGACCACACCCCGGGAACCCGGCACGCCCTCGTCCTCTCCCGCGACGGCCTCAAGCTCTGCTGGACCCCCGACCTCCCCCTCGACCAGGCCGACCAGCTCGCCGCGATCTGTTCCGGCATCCAGGCGCTCGCCCAGGGCGCGTCCGTCGAGTTCGGCGACCGGCGCGGCGGGGTGCGGCACTCGATGACCGCGTACTACGGCGGACAGTTGTTCATCGTGGACGCGGGCGACGGCGCGCACCTCGCGGTGGTCGCCGAGGAGAACGCCGACCCCGAGTACGTGGGACAGGAGATGAGCCACCTGGTCGGCGCGATCGGCGCACACCTGCGCGCCGAACCGCGCAGCCCCGCACCGAACGCCGGTACCCCGTGACGCCACGCGGTCCGGCCGACGTGGGCGAACCCGACCGGATCTTCCTCGTCACCGGCGGCAGGACCGCGGCCGGCTCGCGCGTCTTCGACCTCGTCACCCTGGTCGTGCGCGAGACGGACCGGGCCCGGGACCTCGGCCCCGAGCACCAGCGCGTCCTGGACCTGTGCCAGCACCCGGTGGCGGTCGTCGAACTCTCCGCCGAACTGGGCCTCCCCGTGGTGGTGACGCGCATTCTGCTGGAGGACCTGCTCGCCGCCGGGCACATCCGCGTCCGCTCCCCGCGCCCCGCCGCCCGCGCGGCAGGGACGACGGGGCCGGACACCGCCGTACTCGAAGAGGTGCTCCATGCGCTGCGCAGACTCTGAACCCGCCACCCCCACGACACCCGCCGGGCCCGCCGCCGCGTCCGCGCCCGCCGTTCCCCCCTCCGACGCCGTCCCCGCCCAGGCCACCGCGCCCCCGGGGCCCCGCACGCCGCTGCCCGCGACCGCCGAGCAGGGCGTGAAGATCGTCGTCGTGGGCGGCTTCGCCGTCGGCAAGACGACGATGGTGCGCGCGGTGAGCGAGATCCGCCCGCTGAGCACCGAGGAGGTCATGACGGAGGCCGGTGAGGGCGTCGACGACCTCGCGGGCGTCGAGTCGAAGACCACCACGACGGTCGCCTTCGACTTCGGCCGCATCACCCTCAACGAGCGCACGGTGCTCTACCTCTTCGGCGCCCCCGGGCAGGAGCGCTTCTGGTTCTTGTGGGACCAGCTCTTCGCCGGGAGCCTCGGCGCGGTCGTCCTCGTCGACACGCGCAAGGTCGCCGACTCCTGGTACGCCGTCGACCGCCTCGAAGCCCACCGCACCCCCTTCGTCGTCGCCGTCAACCGCTTCGAGAACGACCCGCGCCGCTACGGACTCGCCGAGATCCGCGCGGCGCTCAACCTCTCCGCGCACGTCCCCGTCCTGGACTGCGACGCGCGCGAACGCGCCTCCAGCAAGGAGGTCCTGCTCACCCTCGTCGACCACCTCTACCACCGCGCCCTCGCGCAGGAGGCAGGCGTATGAAGAACCCGCTCTTCCCGCCCCCCTCGGACGACTACGGGCCCGAACCGCTGCGGCCCTGGGACCACCGCCCGAAGGAGTCCGCGACGCCGCCGCTGCGCGGTCCCACCGCGGCGGGCGGCCCCCCGCCCGCCTGCCCCGCGCACGGCGATCGCTGGGAGGACGAGCCCGTACGCCTCTCGACGCTCGACTCGGACCGGCCGCCCGCCGAGCTGTACCGCGAACTGCGTGCGCGCTTCGGGCCCGTCGCCCCCGTGCTGCTCGACGACGACATCCCCGCCTGGCTCGCCCTCGGCTACCCCGAGGTCGCCTATGTGACGGGCCACGACGAGGAGTTCGGGCGCGACTCGCGGCGCTGGCACCAGTGGGAGAACATCCCGGGCGACTGGCCGCTGCTCGCCTACGCGGGCTACCAGCCCTCGGTGTTCTTCGCCGAGGGCGAGGAGCACCGGCGCCGCGCGGGCGCGCTCACGCGCGCGCTGGAGGCGATGGACATGTACGACGTCTCGCTCGTGTGCGAGTCGGTCGGCCGTCGTCTCATCGACCGCTTCGTGCACGACGGGCGGGTGGAGCTGCTGGAGTCGTACGTGCACGCGCTCCCCGTGCGCGTGATGATCGAGCTGTGCGGGATGCCCGCGGGCGAGGACATCACCGAGAACCTCGCCGAGGATCTGCGGATCACTCTCGACGCCGAGCGCGGCGAGAATCCGGTGGAGGCGTACCGGCGGGTGGCGCGGCAGCTCGGGGCGCTCGTCGCCGCGCGCCGGGAGCGGCCCGAGCGGGACCTCACCTCGTACCTCGTGACGGACGAAGCGGCGCTGACCGACACGGAGGCGGTGCACGACCTCACGGTGCTCATCCTGGCCGGTCAGCAGCCCACGTCGAACTGGATCTGCAACGCGCTGCGTCTCCTCCTGCTCGACGACCGCTTCGCCGACAGGGTCGCGGGCGGTCGCGTCGGGGTCCCGGAAGCGCTCACCGAGACGCTGTGGCTCGACACCCCGGTGCAGAACTTCCTGGGTCGCTGGGCGACGCGCGACACGGAACTCGGCGGTCGGCCCGTCAAACAGGGCGACTGCGTGTTGCTCGGTCTCGCCGCTGCGAACACCGATCCCGAGCTGTGGCCGCACGGCGGCATGGGCGAGGGCAGCACGGCGCACCTGTCGTTCAGCATGGGCGAGCACCGCTGCCCGCACCCGTCCCCGCAGATGGCCCGCGTCATCGCGCGCACGGCGATCGACACGCTGCTCGCCCGGCTGCCCGACCTCGCGGTCGCGGTCGAGGCCGAGGAGCTGCGCTGGCGCCGCTCGCTGTGGAAGCGGGGCCTGGAGGAGCTGCCGGTGGTCTTCTCGGCGGGCGGGGTACGGGAGTGGACGGACCGCGGCGCGAGCCGGGCCCGGTCCCGCGAAACCGGCCTCCTGCGGGACTGACGCGCGCGGACCGTTTTGCGAGACTGGCCCGATGACCACTCCCGGCACCCTGCCGCCCCTGCCCGAGCGGGTCGAGCGCCTGCTCGCCACCGAGGACCCGCTGCCGATCGTCGCCGCGGGTGACCCCGTCCTGCGCACCCCGGCCGCACCGTACGAGGGCCAGTTGCCCGAGGCGCTGCTCTCCCGGCTGCTCGCGGCGATGCGGCGCACGATGCGCGAGGCCCCGGGGGTCGGTCTCGCGGCGCCGCAGATCGGTGTGCCGCTGCGCCTCGCGGTCCTGGAGGACCCGGCGACGGTGCCCGAGGAGGTGCGGCGCGTGCGCGAGCGGGAGCCGCTCCCGTACCGCGTGCTGGTCAATCCGGTGTGCGAGGGCGTCGGCGAGCGGCGCGCGGCCTTCTACGAGGGCTGTCTGAGCGTGCCGGGCTGGCAGGCCGTCGTGGCGCGGCACGCGGTGGTGCGGCTGCGCGCCGAGGACGAGCACGGCAGGGGGCTCGACGAGGAGGTACGGGGGTGGCCGGCGCGCATCGTGCAGCACGAGACGGACCACCTCGACGGGACGCTGTACGTGGACCGGGCGCTGCCGCGCTCGCTCACCTCGAACGAGAACCTGCTCCGGTACTGGAACGACCCGGCACCCGAACGGGCCGCCGCTGAACTGGGGTTCGCGCTGAACTGAGTCCGCCTCACTCGTTCGGGGGAACTCCGGCGGGTACGGGTCCCGCGCGGCGGGCGCGGGGACGGCGCGCGGCTAGCTTGCGGCAGGTCACCACCCGCGCCCGCCGCGCGGGCTCCCGTACAGCCCGGAGGTACCCCTTCGTGACCGCCAAGCCGCTCGCGCTGCTGCTCGCCGCGCTCACCACCGCAGCGCTCGCCACCGCTCCCGCCGAGGCGGCGAAACCGGCCAAGGCCGCCGCTGCCGCCCCGTGCACGGGCGAGTTCCGCGGTGACGCGCGGCTCGGCCCGCGCCACCTGCCGGGGCCGCGCGAGGAGCCGGTGGGCCCGCTCCTGAAGGGCTGGAAGCGTACGGGCGGGCTCGGCGAGCGCGCCTTCCTGAAGAAGTACTGGGAGGGCGACGCCACGAAGGGGAGCTGGAAGTACCCGCCGAACGACGGCTTCACGGAGACGAACGGCGAGCCGGACCGCACGGCGACGCGGCTGCGGCGCGGGGAGCGCCTGGACCGGTTCGGCTCGGTGTACGGGGCTTTCCTCGCCCCCGCCGGGGACGCCTACGCGAAGCGCGCGCTGCCGCCGCAGAACCTCACCACCCGTGAGGTGAGCGCGCCGTGCAGCTACCACGTGTACGAGGTGACGAAGCGGTTCACCGTGTGGCAGGGGCCGATCGCGCCGTGGTTCGGGCAGCCGGGCGGCGGCGAGCAGATCAAACTGGACCCGGCACTGCTGAACCCGGGCGAGGGCGAGGGACTCAACGTGAAGTGGCTGCTCGACCACGACTACCTGCGTGTCCTCGTCGGCTGAGGCCGGGGACCCTCGGGCAGCGCTCGCCGCCGCACTGCGCGCGGCGGGCCTGCCCCCGTCGGTCTACTGGATCGAGGACGCCCACCAACCCGCGCCGCTGCCACCCGACTTCCTCTACCTGCGCCGCGTCCCGGGGGACGCGGGACGGTGGGAGACCGGGGGCTACGAGCGGGGCCACTGGACGCCGTACGCGTCCCACGCCGAGGAGCCGGAGGCGTGCACGCACCTGCGCCGTCTGCTCCTGGGCTGAGGTGTCCGGCTCAGGCCGTGCCGCGCCCGTACTGCACGAGCGCCCAGGCGGCGCAGGCGAAGGAGCCGGTCGCGGCGAGGGCGCGGACGACGTTCCAGACGACCCACGAGGACTCGAAGCGCTCGCGGGCGGCGGCGAGCGCGTCGGCGGCCCGCGGGAGTTCGCCGTCCGCGAGGCGGTCGTTGAGCGGGACGTTGATCCCGCCCGTGACGGCGAACATCACGACGTAGAGGACGAGTGCGGCGAGCACCCACCAGAAGACGCGGTGCTCGCCGCTCGTCCAGGCACCGGTCGCGGCGAGGGCCAGGGCGAGGAGCGCGCCGCCGAACGGCGTGAGGAACCAGCCGTTGAGGATGGCCTTGTTGATGTTCCGCATGGCCTCGACGAAGGTCCGGTCGCCGCTCCTGCCGAGTCCGGGCATGACGGCGTAGGCGAAGGCGGCGAAGAGCCCCGCCATGAGACCGGTGGCCAGGACGGCCAGGAACAGGGCCGCGCCAGTGGTCGTCTCCATGCTTCCCCCGTGTACCGCGTGCGCCAAGTCCCCCGCCCGGCCGCGGAATCGGCAACCTACCGGGGCACGGGGGCGCCGTCAAAGCCCTGACGGCTTCCCCCGTCGCGCCCTTCCCGTGTCCCGGTCGACGCCCTCCCGCCGGAGGCCGGTGGAAGCGGCGTCGTTCAGCGGCGTTCCGTGTCGCGGGCCTGGAGGCCGCGGGCGAGGCGCGGCCCGAGCCAGCGCTTGAGGCGGCGGAGGGCTTCGAGGCGTTCGGCGGCACGGTCGACGCGGTAGTAGAGCTGGGGCGGGACGTAGGGCAGGAGCGGGGAGTGGCGCTGGCCGAGGAGCGCGAACATCTGCTCGGGCGGGAGGTCGATGTAGCGGGGCAGGTTCTCGTACCAGTGGGCGCTGTGGCGCGCGGCGCTCTGGACGGAGAGGAGTTCCCTGCGACGGCGGCGTTCGTACGCGGCGAAGGCGGCCTCGCGCGGGCCGCCCTCGCCGAGGGCGTCGGCGAGGGCCATGGCGTCTTCGAGGGCGAGCGTGGTCCCGGCGCCGATGGAGTAGTGGGTGGTGTGGGCCGCGTCGCCGAGCAGGACGAGGTTGTCGTGGTGCCAGCGGCGGGTGGTGAGGGTGCGGAAGGGGCGCCAGTCGGGGGCGGGGTGCGTGGCGTCCTGGCCGAGGAGCGGGGCTCCGTCGAGGAGTCCCGCGAAGAGCCCTTCGAGGGTGCGGAGTTGGACGTCCTCCTTGGCGGTGTCGAGACCGAGGCCGCGCCAGGTGGCGGGGGCGCACTCGATGACGCAGGTGCTGCCCTCGGGCCCGTACCCGTAGGCGTAGCACCAGATCCAGCCGTGCGGGGTGTCGACGAACGCGAAGCTGAAGCTCGTGAAGACCTTGGGGGTGCCGAGCCAGACGTAGACGTTGCGGCCCTCCGTGAGGCGCGGGCCGAAGTGGTGCGCGTGGTGGCGGCGCAGGGTGCTGCCGACGCCGTCCGCGGCGACGAGGAGGTCGGCGGCGGGGGGTGCGGCGGGGTCGATCGCGCTGCCGTGGCGGACGTCGACGCCGAGGTCGCGGGCGCGCGCGGTGAGGAGGGCGAGGAGGCGGTGGCGGCCGATGCCGTAACCCTGGTCGCCGTGGTGCTCGGTGACCTGCTCGCGGATGCGGGCGCGGCCGTTCTTCCAGGGGAGCGAGGCGGCGTGGAGGGCGTGGGCGCTGGGCTCGTCGTGGGCGCGGAGCCGGTCGAGGAGTTCCTCCCAGTAGGTCACGCCCCAGCCGTAGGTGGAGCCGGCGGGGTTGCGTTCGTGCACGCTGATCTCGTGCGCGGGGTCCTGGAGTTTCATCAGGATCGAGAAGTACAGCCCGCCGGGGCCGCCTCCGGCACAGACGATCTTCACGTGCGCTCCCGCTCTGTCGCTTCTGTGGCTTCTCTCGGTCGACGGTGACAAAACCGTCGGAATCGGCAGGAAGGTAGCAGGAGTTACGGGTCGCGCCGGGCGCGACAGGTGGGCGGCGGCTTGGGTCCACTCCGCCGGTCGGCACCGCTTCCCCGTAAGTTACTCACCAGTTAACATGTGGGCGCCGTCCCGGCCGCCCGCCGGCCATCCCGCTGGAAGGACCACGCCATGCCTGAACTCACCCGTGACGGGGACGTCTTCGTCCTGCGTCTGGACGCGGACAGCGAGAACCTGTTCCACCCCGGCTGGCTGGGCGCGGTGGAGCGGGCGCTCGACGAGGTGGAGGCGGCCGAGGGGCCGTGCGCGCTGGTGACGGCGGGCGAGGGCAAGTACTGGTCGAACGGGCTCGATCTCGCGTGGCTCATGGCGCACGGGGACCAGTACGCGGCCTACCTCGACCGGGTGCACGCCCTCCTGGCCCGTACCCTCGCCTCGCGCGTCGTGACGGTCGCGGCGCTCACGGGGCACACCTTCGCGGCGGGCGCGATGTGGGCGCTGGCCCACGATGTCCGCGTGATGCGCGCGGACCGGGGCTGGTTCTGCCTGCCCGAGGTCGACCTGGGCCTTCCCTTCCAGCCCGGCATGACGGCCCTCATCCGGTCCCGCCTCACCCCCGCGACGGCCCACGAGGCGATGACGACGGGCCGCCGCTATCCCGCCCCCGAGGCCATGGCCTCCGGCCTGGTGGACGCCGTGGCGGCGGCGGACGAGGTCGTCACCGAGGCCCTGACCCGCGCCCGCACCCTCGCCCCGAAGGCGGTCCCGGTCCGCGCCGAGATCAAGGAGGGCCTGTACGCGGAGGCCCTTGCCGCCCTGCGGACGGCGACGAAGGCGTGATACCGCCCGGTCGTCCGTGGTCCCGTCCGACGCGAGGCGAAAGGCCGGGGGCCCGGCCGGGGTGGGAGCTGGTCGGCGCTGAGCGCCTTCAAGGGGCTGACGAACGCGACGGCCCGCTTCGGCGCCGACGTCATGGATGAGCGCTGCCCCGCTTCTACGCCGGGGAGCCGAAGGAGCGCGTGCGGGGCGTGCCGGGCGCTCGCTACTGCTCCCGCGCTCCGGCGGCGCGGCCACCTTCGTCGGCCAGACCTCCGACCGGAGCAAGTACGTGGGGGGACGGGTCGCTCGCGGTGCGCCCCGCACACCACCATGCGGTCCCGGCGCCGGGCGCTGCGCGGAGGTGGATGCCAAGGCGGTGGTCCGGACAGACCGGCCAGGCCCTGTGGAGGAGTTCCCTCAGGGTGTCCTGGGCGGCGGCGGCCACCGCGTCGCAGGCGTCGGGGAGTGAACCGGCGACTTCGGCGGGGAGGCCGTTGCCGTGCCACTCGCCGTTCGCGCGGGCCACGTAGAGGCGTTCGGGCTCATCGGGGTCGCCGGGGCAGGTCAGGAGGCGCAGCGGCGCCTCGTCCGGCAAGGTCGCCGCGACGTCCCTGTTGACGACCGCCAAGGCCGTGTCCCAGCCGGGGTGTTCGCCCGGCTCCACGAAGCGGGGCGCGAAGGGATCGGGCTCGGACACGGGCAGGGGCTCGGGCTCGGAGAAGAAGTGGCCGGACATGTGGTCCCCCCAGGAGTCGGCAGCGCGGGTCAACGGTACGAGACCTCGGGCGTCAGGCTCGGGCCGGAGCGGGCTTCCGCCGTACGGAGTCCGGCCCCGGGAGTCCGGCGGCCCGGCTCCCGCGCCACGTCCCGGGCCGCCGCGAAACCCCTATGGCGGCCGGGGCTTCGCGGCGGCCCGTCACGTGCCCGGCCGGGCACGGTGACAAGGCAGGACCCCTGCGGCTCGCGCGGCGGCGTGCGCGGTCGTCAGGAAGAGCTCTCGCTCAGGGCGGTACGCGGTTCCCCCGCCGGGGCGCCCTCCGGTGTCCGCAGGACGCCCGCCGCCACCGCCGCGATCACGCAGAAGGCGACCGGGAGGAAGAAGGCGAGGTTGAGCGGCATGAGGTGGGTCATCGGGCCGATGACGGCGGGGCCCGCGAGCATCCCGAGGTAGCCGAGGCCGGCGACGCGGGAGACGTTGACGCCCGCGCCGGCCGGGTCGGCGTGGCCCGCCGCACTGAAGAGCTGCGGGATGCAGCCCGAGAGGCCCGCGCCGAAGACCGTCCAGCCGACGAGCGCGGCCCAGACGGAGGGCGACAGCGCGGCGAGGGTCATGCCCACCGCCGCGAGGGCGGCCCCGTACCGTAGTACCGCGAAGGAGCCGAAGCGCGCGGCGACGCGGTCCGTGAGGAAGCGCCCGGCGGTCATCGCCGTCGCGAAGGCGCCGTAGGCGAAGGCGGCCGTGGATTCGGGGGCGTCGAGGACGTCCTTGAGGTGCAGCGTGCTCCAGTCGTTCGCGACGCCCTCGCTGAGCATCAGCATCAGGGCGAGCGCGGCGAGGAGCCAGATACGTCCGGGCGTACGGGTACGGGAAGCGGCCTTCTCCGGTGACGCGGCACCGGTACGCGTCGCCGCCTCACCGGATTCCCCGGCCGCGCCCGTCTCCCCCGCCTCCGGCCGCAGCAGCATCGGCGCCACCACCACGGCCAGCGCGACCCCCACGGCCGCCGTCGCCGCGAAGACCGCGACCGGGGACCAGTCCAGGCGCCGGGTCTGCGAGCCCGCGAGGGCGGCGAGGACGCCACCGACCGAGAAGACCGCGTGGAAGGCGGACATGATCGGCCGCCCGTACCCGCGCTCGACCTGCACGGCGTGCGTGTTCATGCTGACGTCGAGGCACCCGTTGCCGAAGCCGAGGACGAGCAGCGCCCCCGCGAGCGTCCACGCGTTCGTCGCCAGGCCGGGCAGCACGAGCGCGGCGGCGCACAGCGCGAGCCCGGCGGGGACCGTACGGCGCGGACCGAAGCGGTCGCTGAGCGGACCCGCGGCCTGCATCCCGAGGAAGGCGCCACCACCGAGGAGCAGCAGGAGCCAGCCGAGCAGGGCGTGATCGATTCCGGCACGGTCCTCGACAGCGGGGATGTGGACGACCCACATGCCCATGACGAAGCCGTTGAGCAGGAAGACGGCGAAGGTCGCGCGGCGCCCGGCCCGCAGCACTTTGTTCATGGAACGAACATAGCGCACACGATTTCTGTGCGTAAAGCCGCGACCAAGGCATGCGGCGACGGCGTTTCTCACACGTGGCGTGTTTACTGGAGGTGTGTCTGGGACCGATCGATGGAAGCTGATCACGCACGCGGTGCGTGAGGCAGGGCGGCTGGGTGTCGCGGAACTCGCCGCGCTCACCGGCGCCTCGGAGATGACGATCCGCCGCGACCTCGACGCGCTCGCGCGCCAGGGAGTGCTCGAACGCTACCGGGGCGGGGCGCGCAGCCTCGTGCCGCGCGGCGAGGAGGAGCCCTTCGCGGCGCGCGCCCGCGAGGGGAACGAGGCGAAGCTCCGTATCGCCGCCGAGACGGCGGCGCTGCTCGCGGACGGCGAGTCGGTCGTCCTGGACAGCGGTACGACGTGCGTCGAGGTCGCCCGCGCGCTGGCGGGGCGCCGCCTGACCGTCATGCCGCTCTCCCTGCACGCGGTGAACGTCCTCACCGAGCGGTACGAGGGGGGTGAGCCCCCCGCGACGCGCCTGCTCCTCGCGGGCGGCGAGCCGCGCCCCGGGGAACTCGCCCTCACCGGGCCGCTGACCGAGTCCTCGCTCGCCGCGCTCCGCTTCGACACGGCGGTGCTCGGCTGCTGCGGCCTCACGACGGCGGACGGGCTCACCGCGTACGACCTCGCGGACGCCGCCGTCAAGCGGGCCGCGATCGCCTCGGCCCGCCGCGTCGTCGCCGTCACCGAGGGCGCCAAGCTCTCCCGCACCGCCCTCGCCCACGTCGCCCCGGCGACCGCGCTCCACACGGTGGTCACCGACGAGGACGCCCCGCCCGAGGAGGTCGCCGCACTCACGGCGGCGGGAGTGACGGTCCTGACGGTGCGCGTGGCGGGGAACGGCTGAGGGACGCGGGACCAGGCGGCGGCCGAGGGGCGCGGGAAGCGGGGCCGGTGAGTCGCGCGGGACCGGGCACCGCCGAGAGGCGCGCACCCGGGGGGTCTCTGAGGCGCGCCTCACTTTCCGCCTCAACCACCCTTCCGCCGCCTCCCGTTCACCTCACCGCCCTCCCCGGTTCTCCCGCGATGCACCCGCCGTTCTCATTGCCTCCTCATACGCCGCTGGTTACGTGGCCGTGGCCGGTCGGACCACGACGTACGAGCGAGGAGGCGCATGGTGTTCCTGTCGAGGGCAGCCACGAGAAGGAAAGCGGAGCAGAGGACGCGGGGTCCGGAAGCGACGACGCCCGCCGCCGACACCGCGGCTCCCGACGCGGCGCAACCCCCGCACGTCGCCAGCCGGTTGCACGCGTTCAACCGGTTCGAGCTGAAGTACCTCGTCCCGGTCGGGCAAGCCGCCGAGATCCGCGAGGAACTCGCCGAGCGGATGGACACCGACGCGCACAGCCCGGTGGGCGGTTACGGCGTGTGGAGCCTCTACTACGACACGCCGCAGCTCCGCTTCTACTGGGAGAAGATCGAAGGTCTCAAGTTCCGGCGCAAGCTGCGCATCCGCCACTACGGGGATCTCGACGGCGTCAGCGACACCTCCCCGGTGTGCGTCGAGATCAAGCAGCGCGTCAACCGCGTCACGCAGAAGCGCCGCATCACGCTGCCCTACGGCGAGGCGCGGCGCCTGTGCGACGGGCGTGAGCTGGTCGACCACTCTCCCGGCGAGAGCGCCTTCGTGCAGGAGGTGCTCGAACTCGTCGTGCGGCTCGATCTGCGGCCCACCGCGATCACCGGCTACCAGCGCGAGGCGCTCGTCGGCCGTGACGCGGACACCGGCCTGCGTGTCACCTTCGACCGGCGGATTCGCGGCCGGGACCGCGATTTCCACTTCGCCACCCCCACCCCCGAGAACCGCTTCACCCTCCCGCCGCACATGACGGTCATGGAGATCAAGGTGAACGAGCGCACGCCGCACTGGATCACGGACCTCGCGGCCCGGCGCGATCTCCACCTCGTCCGCATCTCGAAGTACGTGCAGTCCATCGAGACCTTCGGGCTCGCCCCGCGCTCGGTCTTCCACGTCCACGAGGCGGACTGCCCTCCCCCCGTCGAGCCCGTCGCCGACGGCACCCTCCCCAACGACACCGTCCCCACCGACACCGTCCCCACCGAGAAGCAGCCGCTCGCGCAGCGGCCCGCGCGGCACGACGCGCCGTCGAAAGCAGGAGCACAGTGAATTTCGATCTCGATCTGCAGGAACTGAGCGGCACGTTCAGCGTCGCCGACGTCGTGGCCGCGATGGCCCTGTCCTTCGTCCTGTCCGCGCTCATCGGTTTCGTGTACCGCTACACGCACCGCAACGTCTCGTACAGCCAGTCCTACGTGCAGACGCTCGTCGTCGTCGGGATGATCGTCGCCCTGATCATGCTGGTCGTCGGTTCGAACCTCGCGCGCGCCTTCTCACTCGTCGGGGCGCTGTCCGTGGTCCGTTTCCGCAACGCGGTCAAGGAGACCAGGGACGTCGGCTTCATCTTCCTGGCGATGGCCATCGGCATGGCCTGCGGTGCCCGCTTCTACACGCTGGCGGCGGTCGGCGCGGTGGTCGTCTGCGCCGTCGTCCTCATCATGTTCAAGTTCGACTGGTTCGCGCTCAACGTGCAGCGCCAGGTCGTCAAAGTGCAGGTCCCCGCGGGTGACGACTACACCCCGCGGATCCGTGACGTCCTCATCAAGTACACGACGGAGTTCGAGCTGGTGAGCACCGAGACGATTCGCGGCGGCGCGCTCAGCGAGGTCTTCTACACGGTGCGGCTCAAGAAGGGCGCCGAGCCCGGTGACCTGGTCGCTGCCCTCCAGGAACGGACCTCCGGACAGCGGGTCACGGTCCTGACCGGTTACGACACGACGGACCTGTGATGGGCGGCGGCGCGGAACCGGGGTTCCCCGCTCGCGAGCGGCGTCGGCCGCGGCTGCGCGACCGGGTGCCCGTCCGGCTGCGGCACCACTGGAAGCCGGCCGCCGCGCTCGGTGTCGGGCTCGCCGCGATGGTCGCCTTCCTCGGTGACGCCCGGATCTCCCCGTACGTCACCTCCGCCTCGCGCGCCGAGGCGGACCCCGTCACGGAGGACGTCAAGGGCACGGTCGGGCTCTACGACACCTCGGCGCAGCACGCGATCCAGCTGACGTACGAGCAGACCGACTTCGACAAGATGATGAAGGAGTTCAAGAAGGACGGGACGAAGGACTACATCAAGGCCGATCTCACCATCGACGGCGTCTCCCTCAACGACGTGGGGCTCCGGCTGAAAGGCAACTCCACGCTTTCGTCCCTGCGCGGGTCGAAGGGGATGCCCGGCGGCGGGCGCGGGCTCCCCGGCGGCGGGCAGGAGGGCCGGGGCACGGCCCCGTCCGGAGCGCCGGACGGGGGCGGCGCGAAGGCCGGTGAGAGCGCGAAGGCCGGTGACGAGGCGAAGGCCGGTGACGACGCGAAGGCCGGTGCGCGCGCGGGCGGCGGCATGGGCGGCATGGTCCAGTACGACCTCTCCGCCGCCAAGCCCGAGGAACTGCCCTGGCTCGTCAAGATCGACGAGTTCGTCGAAGGCCGGGCCTACCAGGGGGAGCGGGAGATCTCGCTGCGTCCGGGGAGCAACGACCAGGTCCCGCTCAACGAGGCCCTGGCGCTGTCGCTGACGGCGAAGAGCGGGCAGAAGGCCGAGCGGTACGGATTCACGGAACTCAAGGTCAACAACCGCCCGGCGGCGACACGGCTCATGGTCGAGGCGCCCGACACCGACTACGCCGAGGACGTGGCGGACGGGAACGGCGTGCTGTACAAGGCGAAGGCGAGCGGGAGCTTCGCGTACCAGGGCGACGACCCGACCGACTACGAGGACTCCTTCAAGCAGCTCAACAAGGTGGGCAGTCAGGACCTCGAACCGGTCATGAAGCTCATCAAATGGGCGAACAAGGCGTCCGACAAGGAGTTCGCCCGCGACCTTCACCGGTACGTGGACGTCGACTCGTTCGCCCACTACCTCGCCGCGCAGAACCTCCTGCTGAACTTCGACGACATGGCGGGCCCCGGCAAGAACTACCTGCTGTGGTACGACCTCGACACGAAGAAGTTCTCGGTGCTCGGCTGGGACTACAACCTCACGTTCAGCGGGGACGCGTCGACCGGCCCCGACGACTCGGTCGGCATGGGCGGTCCGGGCGGCACGCTGCCGGGCGGCGGCGCGGCTTCCGGGGACGGCGCGGCTGCCGGAGACGGCGCGGCTCCCAGGGACGGTGCGGCTGCCGGGGAACCGGAGGGAGCGCCCGGCGGGGACGGCGCCCGTACCGGCGAAGCGGGCAAGGACGCCAAGGGCGGCATGGGCGCCCGCATGGAACACGTGCTGAAGACGAAGTTCCTCGCGTCCGACGCGTTCGACGACGTCTACCACGACGCCTACCGGGAGCTGTACGAGACGTTCTACGGCTCCGGCACCGCGGCGGAGCGACTCACGTCGATCGCCGGGCAGGCGCGGGCGGCGGGCGGTGCGTCGAAGGCGCTGGACAGCGCCGTGGCGAAGCTGCGGAAGACCGTCACCGACCGGGCCACCGCCCTCGGCAAGGACAAGGAGGTGACGGGCTGACACCCCCCCCGATGTCCCGGACGGCCGCGACGCGCGGCCGTCCGGGACTCTCCCCGTTTCCCACTCCCTTCGCCGTCCCCCGAGGTGCCGTCCGTGACCGTCCCCCGCTCCCCCGCCACCGGACACACCGTCCTGGTCGTCGAGGACGACGCCAGCATCCGCACCCTCCTCACGACAGCACTGGGCGCGGCCGGGTACACCGTGGCGAGCGCGGTGGACGGCCAGGCAGCCATGTTCCAGGCGGGCAGCCGCAGGCCCGACCTCATCGTGCTCGACGTCATGCTGCCCGACACGGACGGCTTCCGGCTCACCCGCGAACTGCGCGCCCAGGGCGTCTACACGCCGGTGCTCTTCCTCACCGCGCGGGCCGGGGTCGAGGACCGCATCACGGGACTCAGCTCGGGCGGCGACGACTACGTCACCAAGCCCTTCCACGTCCAGGAGGTGCTGCTCCGCGTCCGCGCCATCCTGCGCCGCGCGGGCGCGCCCGCCTCCACCGCGCCCGTGCGGCCCCCACTGCGGTACGCCGGTCTCTCGCTGGACGAGAGCACCCACGAGGTGCGGCACGCGGGCAGTCCGCTGCGCCTGTCCCCCACCGAGTTCCGCCTCCTCGCGTGCTTCCTCGCGCACCCCGAACGCGTGCTGGAGAAGGCGGAGATCCTTCAGCGGGTGTGGCGGTACGACTTCTCGGGAGACACACGGATCGTGGACACGTACGTGAAGAACCTGCGCCGCAAGCTCGACCACGGCGGCGCACCCGCGCTCCTCCACACCGTGCGCGGCGTCGGGTACTGCCTGCGGCTGCCGCGCGACGAGCCGGGGGCCGGTACGCGATGAGCCCGCACGACCGGGTGCGACCGCCCCTCGCCACCGCGCGCCGCCTCCCTGGCGTCGGCTCCCGCGTCCGTCGCTCCGTCTCCCGCGCCGGTGCGGTCGCGCGCCGCTTGCGGCCCCGTTCCCTGCGCGCCCGCCTCGTCCTCATCGCGACGCTGCTCGCCACGAGCGCCGTCCTCCTGTGCCAGCTCGCGGGGCTCGTGGTGCTGCGCGGCTGGCTCACCGACCAGGTCGACGAACGGCTCTCGCACTTCAGGCCGCCACCGGGCGTCTACGAGGACCTCAGAACCGGCGGGGAGCCGCACGGCCCCGGCGCCGAGGACGCCCTGCCCAGCGACTACCGGGTGTTCTTCTACGACGAGAACGGCCGTCTGTCCCGGGTGAGCCTCGGCACCGACGACGGTCCCGGGCCGAAGCTCCCGCGGCAGGCCGCCGCGCTGCGGCTCACCGGGCGTCAGCCCCGCACGCTCGCCGCCGAGGACGAGGGCGGCTCCGCGTGGCGGGCCGTCACCTTCACCGGCCCCGGCGGAATCCGGACCGTCGTCGCGCTCCCCCTGGACACCGTCGACGGCGCGACGGCGAAGCTTTTGTGGCTGAGCCTCGGGCTCGGCCTCGCCGTCTCCGTGGGTGTCGTCGTCCTCGGCGGCGGCGCGGTACGCCTCGGCCTGCGCCCGCTCACCCGCGTCGAGCACACGGCACGGCACATCACGAGAGGCGCGCTCGGGCTCAGTGTGCCGGTCGCGGACCCGGACACCGAGGTCGGCAGGCTCGGCCTCGCTCTCAACACGATGCTCGACCGGCTGCGCGACGCGCTGCGCCGCACCGAGGCGTCCGAGACCCGGCTGCGGCGCTTCATGGCGGACGCGGGCCACGAACTGCGCACGCCGCTCACGGCCGTGCAGGGCTTCGCGGAACTCCTCCTCGACGAGCCCGCGACGGCGCCGGAGCGGCGTGCCGAGGCGCTCGCTCTCGTCGCGCGCAACGCCGACCGCATGAGCCGCCTCGTCGACGACCTGTTCCTCCTCGCGAAACTCGGTGACACGCCCGCGGCGCACCGCGAGCCCGTGGACCTGCTCTCGCTCGCGGCCGACGCCATCGCCACGACCGCGATCCGCCACCCGCGTCGCCCGATCACCCTGGAGCCCCTCACCGCGTCCCCCGCACACGACCTGAACGTCATCGAGGCGCCCGGCGATCCCCACCAACTCGCCCAGGTCCTCGGCAATCTCCTCGGCAACGCGTGCGTCCACACCCCGCCGGACCGCGCGGTCACGGTGCGGGTCGGCGCGCGCCGCGAGGCGGGAGCCGCCGTCTGCGTCGTGGAGGTCGCGGACAACGGCCCCGGCATCGCGCCGGAGGCGGCCCCGTACGTCTTCGACCGCTTCTACCGTGCGCGACCGCCCGGAGCGGGCCCCGCGGCCGGAGACGGACCCGATGGCGAGGCAGAACCCGGTTCCGGGCTCGGCCTCGCCATCGCCTCCGCCATCGCGACGGCTCACGGAGGCCGCCTCACGCTCGACAACCGGCCGGGCGCGGGCTGCGTCTTCCGCCTCGTGCTGCCGGAGTCCGGGGAGCCCGCCCGACCGGGTCCGGACGTCGGGGCGTCCCGCTGACACCCCGTCCGTACCCCCGGCAGGCGCGCGTCGCCGACGGGGGGCATGTTCTCGCCGCCTGAGACGCACACGGCTTCGCGTGCGCCGACAGGGCCGAGGCCGTCCCCGTCGAAGCGCGCCACCTCGCCCGCCGTCCTCCGGGGCGCTCGCGTGGGGCCCGCTCCCGGCGCGGTGTCCCCGTACGCGCCTGCACCCGCCCTCAAGCCCCCGCGCCGACGGGTCCCTGCCCCGCGCCCCCGCCGGGAAGACGCCCCGCGCCCCCGCCCGCCCGGCGTCCCCCGCCGGGCGGGCCCGCGAAAGCCTGGGCCACGTCGAGCCATTCCGCGGCGACCGGGCCCGTGGCGGTCAGGGCGAGGTCCGCGCGGTGGCGGCGCTGGGTGACGAGGAGGCAGAAGTCGAGCGCCGGGCCCGTCACGCGGTTCGCGGCGTCGGCGGGGCCGTGGGCCCATGTGTCCCCGTCGGGTGCGGCCAGTTCGACCCGTACCGGAGCGGTGGGCACGGGGCGTCCGTACGTCGCGAAGCCGTGCCCGAGGGTGCGGAAGCCGAGGTGCGCGATGTGGCGCAGGCGGGCGGTCGGGGGACGGGTGAGGGAGAGCGCGTCGTGGACGTCCTGTCCGTGCGCCCAGGTCTCCATGAGCCGTGCCGTGACCATCGAGGCGGGGGCCATGCGGGTACCGATCCACGCGATCCTCGTCCCCCCGGGGACGCGCGCGAGGGCTTCGGCGAGCGCGGTACGTCCCGCGCGCCAGCCCTCCAGGAGCGCGGCGGGCGCGGTACGGAACTCCTCGGCGCCCTCGTCGGCGAGCCGCTCCGGGCGGACGCGGGCCAGGCGCGCGGCGAACTCCTCGGGCTCCGTCACCGCGAGGAGGGCCGCGTGGTCGGTCCAGGCGAGGTGGGCGATCTGGTGGGCGACGGTCCAGCCGGGCGACGGCGTTTCGCGCTCCCACGCGGTCGCGGGCAGGCCGGCGACCACCCGGTCCAGTGCGGCCGATTCCTCGGCCAGGTCGGTCAGCAGAGCGGTCGGGTCCACCACGGCGTGCCCCTTCGTCGGCGTGAGCCCGCTGCACGGGCACGGACCGGACAGCGTCCCGCCACCCGCCGCGCCTGACCAGGGTCCGCGCCACGACACGGTCCCGGACCGGGGGCGCGGGGACACGCCCGCCCCTCCCCGACCTTCGCGTTATGCCCGTTTTGTGCTGATATGTGAATTCGCCGTGCCTCCCCCCGCAGGACCCCCGCTGTTCCCCCGGCGTCCACTCCCCCGCTCCCCTCCCCCGACTCGCCCCTCCGTGCCAGGAGAAGCCACGTGAAGATCGCCTTCCTGATCAACAACGCCTACGGCATCGGCGGCACGATCCGCTCCACCGCCAACCTGTCCCGCGCCTTCGCCGACCGCCACGAGGTGGAGGTCGTGAGCGTCCACCGCTCGAAGGACACCCCGGCGATCCCCTTCGACCCCCGCGTGAAGCTGACGACGCTCATCGACACGCGCCCCGGCTCGCGCGCGCTCACCACGGGCCCGCTCACGCAGCGCCCCTGCACGATGTTCCCCGGGCCCGCCGCGCCGCGCGTCTCCGGCAGGACCCCGTACTCGGCGCTGCACGACGACCGCATCGGCCGCTGGCTCCGTACGACGGACGCGGACGTCGTGATCGCGACGCGGCCCGACCTCAACGGCTACCTCGCGCGCGACGGACAGAGCCGCTGCGTACGCGTCGGGCAGGAGCACCTCAGCCTCGCCGGGCACAGCGACGCGGTCCGTACGGCGCAGAACGGCGTGATCGGGCGGCTCGACGCCTTCGTCACCGTCTCCGAGGCCGACGCCGCCGCCTACCGCGCCGCGCTCCCCGACGTGCCCACCCGTATCCGCTGCATCCCCAACGGCGTGCCCGCGCCCGTCGTCGAGGGCTCGGCGCGGGACGCGGACGTGATCGTCGCGGCCGGGCGGCTCATCCCCGTCAAGCGCTACGACCGCCTGGTCGACGCCTTCGCGCGCGTCGCCGACGCGCACCCGACGTGGACGCTGCGGCTGTACGGGCGCGGCCCCAAGCAGGCGCAGTTGCGGGAACAGATCGACCGCCTCGGCCTCTACGAGCGGGTCCAGCTCATGGGGTCCTTCGCGCCGATCGAGACGGAGTGGGCCAAGGGCTCGATCGCGGCGGTCTCCTCGGACAAGGAGTCCTTCGGGATGACGATCGTCGAGGCGATGCACTGCGGCGTCCCCGTGATCGCCACCGACTGCCCGCACGGCCCCGGCGAGATCATCACGCACGACCACGACGGCGTCCTCGTCCCGCTCGACTCGGGTGCCGAGGGCTACGCCCACGCGCTCGACCGGCTCATGAGCGACCGTGAGATGCGCGCGCGGCTCGCGGCCGGGGCGCTGCGGCGCGCCGCCGACTTCGCGCCGGAGCGGGTCGCCGAGCGGTACGAGGACCTCTTCCACGCGCTCGGCGCCGGGCGCGTCCCCGCACAGGCCGCCCCCGCCCCGTGGTGGCGCAGGCTGCGCGCCGCGCTCCTCCCCGTACGGGCGAGGCCGCCGCGCCGCGCGACGGACAGCCGCCCGCTCGCCTCGGCGCGCTCGGGAGCGGACGGCGAGATCGTGTTCCGCTTCCCCGCCGCGTCCCTCCCGTGGGGCGAACTCGACCTCCTCGCCCGGCTGCGCCGCGACCCGAAGGGTCGCGAGGTGCGCGTACCGCTCCCGGCCGGACGCGCGAGCGAGGTCCGGGTCACGCTCGACCCGCTCACGCACCCGCTCGCCGAAGGACGTTGGGACTGCTACGTCGTGCCGCGCGGGGCGACGCGGGGACGCAAGCGGCTCGTGTGCGAGGTCGCCGAGCGCGCGCGCCGCGTCGGGCGCGCGCCACTGACCGCGCCCGACGGCGAGACGGTGAGCGCGCTGCCGTACGCGACCGTGGACGGCTTCCTGGCGGTACGGGCCTGGCGGCGTCCCGCGCACGCGGAGGTCACGCGGATCGCGGTGGGCCCGGAGGGGACGACGGTACGCGCCGCGCTGTCCGTGCCCGCGACGGGCGCGGTCGTCGTGGCGGTCTCGCGCCAGGGCGAGTCCGGCGACTTCAGCCTCCCCGTGACCCCGGACGGCACGGGTCTCGTCTTCACGCTCCCGCACGCGAGACCCGTGGCGGCCCCGCACTCCCGCTGGGACCTCTACCTCCGCGTCCCGGCGCACGAGGTGCCGGTCGCGCTCGGCCGCATCGGCGGCGACATCATCGACCGCAACAAGACGGACCTCGTCCCGGCGACCCGCCGCGACGGCACGGAGGCCCGCGTCTTCTTCACGGGGGCGCACAACCTGGCCTTCGAGGTGCGCACGCCGTAACGGGGCACGGGAGCGGGCGGCACCGCGCACGCTCCCGTGCCGGGCGGCACGGTGGCAGGGGCGCCTTGCGCACGGCGGTCGGCGGCTTCCCCGACGGGGCGCCACCCGGCTGCGTACAGTGCCGGTACCTCCTCCACCGAGCCGCCCCCTTGGAGCCCGCCGTGCCGCCCACTCCCGGAACCCTGCACCACGTCGAGATCTGGGTCCCCGACCTCCCCCGCGCCGTCGCGGACTGGGCCTGGCTCCTCGAAGCGCTCGGCCACACGCTCCACCAGGAGTGGGACGGGGGCAGGAGCTGGCGCCTGGGCGGCACGTACCTGGTCTTCGAGCAGTCCCCCGCGCTCTCCGGGCCGCGCCACGACCGCCTCGCCCCCGGCCTCAACCACCTCGCCTTCCACGCCGGTCCCCGCGCCGCCGTCGACGCGCTCACCGACAAGGCCCTCGCGCACGGCTGGACGCTCCTCTTCCCCGACCGCCACCCCCACGCGGGCGGCCCCGACCAGTACGCCGCCTACCTGGAGAACCGCGACGGCTTCGAGATCGAACTCGTCGCGGCGGACTGAGCGTTCGCGCGGGGAATGCCGCGCGGGCGGGCGATGTTCCGCCCGTGTGCCGGTGGTCCGGGAGGGAACGCCGGGCGGACGAGCGGGGGCGGACATGGCGTCAGCGGTGGTGGTCGGGGCGGGGCCGGGCACCGGGGCCTCGGTGGCGGCGCGGCTCGCCCGCGAGGGACTGGCGGTCACGGTGGTCGCGCGGAGCCCCGGGACCCTGCGGGACGTCACCGAGCGCATCGGGCGGGGCGGCGGGACCGTACGGGGGCTGATCGCCGACAGCACGGACGAGAAGGCCCTGCGCGCCGCCCTCGACACGGCGGCGAGCGCTGACGGTCCGGTCGAACTCCTCGTCTACAACGCGGCGTTGATCCGCCCCGACGCCCCCGGAGAACTGGACGCCCGGGGCCAGCTCGACGCGTGGGCGGTGAACGTCGTCGGCGCGCTGACCGCCGCCGCGCACGTGGCCCCCGGCATGGCGGCACGCGGCCGGGGGACGATCCTCGTCACCGGGGGCATGCCCGAGCCCGAGCCGGAGTACGTGAGCCTGTCGCTCGGCAAGGCGGGCGTGCGCACACTCGTCGGCCTCCTGCACGGGGCGTACGGGGCGGCCGGGGTCCACGTGGCCTCGGTGACCGTGCCGGGCGCGGTGGCGCCCGGCGGCGAGAACGACCCGGACGAGATCGCCGCGCACTACTGGCGGCTGCACACCCAGCCGCGCGAGCAGTGGCAGCACGAACTCGTCCACGGCGCGGACCCCACGGCCTGACGCGTACCGCAGCGGGACCACCCGCCGGGACCCAGCGGCGCGCGTCGCCGTCCGTGCCCATCGCCTCCGGCGCGGCGCCGCGCTGCGTCGGCGCGGCGCCGCGAGCGCCTTCGGGGACTCAGGCGGCGTGGTCGGGCTCGCGTCCAGCTCGGTCCGGAGACCGACCGGGTCGGGGGCGAGCCCCGCGGGGAACTTTCGCCGGGCATCCGGCGCACGAGCCTTTCCGGGGTCTGCCCGTGCGCTCCGCCGCTCCCGCACGTCGGGCAGGAGCGCCTTGACGCCGAGGAAGGCGCGGGTGAGGTCGGCCGAGAGCCGGCGCTCCCGCGACGCGAGCGTCACCTTGTGTCGCGTATCCCGGCGGCGACGTGCTCACCGGCCGTCTCCGCGACATCGGCGAGCACCACGGCGGTGCCCACGTCGGCGAGCCCGCGCGCGGTCGCCGCGCCGATGCCGGAGGCGGCACCGGTGACGACGGCCACTTCGCCGGTGAAACGGCCCGCGCTGTTCAGGGGCGGGTCTGCTCCTCCGGACGAGCCGCGCGGGAAGCGGCGGGGGTGGCGGCGCTCTCGCGCGCGAGCCGGGACAGGACGACGAGCTCGGCGTCGTGGTCCGCGCTCCAGGTGAAGGGCAGCCCGGCGTGCAGGAGGTGGGCGGCGCCGTACTCGCGGCCGGAGTGCTCGTCCCGGTAGCGGTCGGCCGGGTCGAGTCCGCGCAGCCGCAGCCGCGCCGGGCGGCCGGGAATCAGCGGGGCACCGTCCAGGCGGCCTGTGGCGAGGGCCGTGACAGCGATCCTGCCGCCGTCGGGGGCGGTGTGCTGGGTCCCGTACGTGGCGTCCTCGGGGGTGCCGAGCAGGTGGACGTCGCCGTGGTGCACGAGGGTGCGCACGTCCTTGTACCGCGCGATCCACTCGGCGGCGCGGGCGCGCCGCGCGGCCGGCCACTGCCGGATGTCCGCGCCGATGCCGAGCACGCCGGACAGGGCGCTGACGAAGCGGAAGTCGAGCGAGCGCGGCCGGGGGTCGAAGACGCCGGGCGAGTCGGTGACCCACGCGCTCATGGTGTGCGGGGCGTGGGCGTGGAGGTAGCCGTACTGGATGGCGAGGCGGTCGAGCGGGGCGGTGTTGTCGCTGGGCCAGACGACGTCGGTCCGGGCCAGCGTCGCGTGCTCGACGCGACCGCCGCCGCTCGCGCACCCCTCGACCGTGACGTGCGGGTGGCGCTCCCTGAGGTGGTCGAGCACACGCAGGTACCCCGCGACGTGCTCGGCGTCGAGATCGGTGTCGGCCGGGCGGGTGCCGGGCCTGCCGCGTTCGGTCGGGGGCCGGTTCATGTCCCACTTGAGGTAGGAGACGGCGTACTCGCCGAGCAGGTGGTCGAGCGTCGCGAGGACGAACTCCTGGACGTCCTCGCGCCCGAGGTCGAGCAGCAACTGCTCGCGCACGCGCCGCGAGGGGCGCCCCTCCACGCGGTACACCCACTCGGGGTGCTCCGCGTACAGGCGCGAGCGCGGGCTCACCGCCTCGGGTTCGACCCACAGGCCGAAGTCCATGCCGAGGGCGCGTACGTCGTCGACGAAGGCGCCGAAGCCGCGCGGGAAGGCCGCCGGGTCCGGGTACCAGTCGCCGAGTCCGCCGGTCTCGTCGTCGCGGCCGGGGAACCAGCCGTCGTCCACGACGAACAGTTCCACGCCCATGTCGGCGGCGGCGCGGGCCAGTTCGAGCTGCGAGTCGGCGTCCACCGCGAAGGAGGTGGCCTCCCAGGAGTTGTAGAGCACCTTGCGGGTGCGCTCCAGGCGGTCGCCCGAGAGGCGCCGCTCGTAGCGGTGCCATACGCGGGAGAGCCCGCCGAGCCCGTCGGGGCTGAAGGCGCAGGCGAGGCGCGGGGTGCTGAGGGCCTGTCCGGGGCGGAGCAGCACCGCGCCCTCGTGCGGCACCCGCCCCGCGCGCACGCGCACCAGCCCGGGAGGCTCCGCGTCGGCGCTGATGTGCCAGTTCCCGGACCACTCCAGGGCGATCCCGTAGGTGGGGGTGTCGCCCTCCTCGGGCAGGGCCGCGTCCTGGACGGCGAGCCAGGGGGCGTAGGCGTGTCCCGGCACGCCCTGCGTGCTGCCGATCTCGTAGCGGCCCCGGATCAGTTCGGTGCGGGTACGGGTGAACTCCTGCGCCCACTGGCCGCTCAGCGCGGTCAGCCGTGCGCCGCGCGCGCCGACGGGTACGTTCACGGCCGCCGAGTCCAGCCGCTCCAGGCGCAGCGGGTCCGCGCCCGCGCAGCTCAGCTCGGTCCAGCGCAGCACGACGTCGGTGTCCGGCACGCTCTCGTAGCGCAGCACGACCCGCAGGCCGAGGTGCTCGTCGAGGAAGGTGAGCGCGAGGGAGCGGTCGTCGTCCTGCTCGGCGGTCTCGAAGCGCCACCACACGCCGCGCTCCCCGTCCGGGCGGGCCACGACGAGGTCGGCGCCGGTGAAGGGCCGCTGTCCGGCCGGGATGTACTCGGCGGGGGCGATGTCGGCCGGGGTGAGGTAGTGGGTGCGGCGCGACCAGTCCAGCGGCGAGGGCCCGTCCTCGGCCCCGCGGTCCCCAGACGGACAGCTCGGGCCACCGTCCGGCGGCGGGCCCGTCGCCGTCCCCGTCGCCGCCGAGGGTGACGGCGTAGACGGTCCGCTCGGTGCGCAGCACCCAGCGCGGTTTCCCGGTGGTGGTCCCGCTCGGCCCGCTCGTGGTCTCGTAGGTGCTCACTTGACGGCTCCCAGGTTGAGTCCGGCGACGAAGTAGCGCTGAAAGCGCAGGAATACCAGACCCGTCGGGTCCGCGGCGACGGCGGAACCGGCCGCGATGACGTTCCGCATCGCGACGTATTCGCCCTGGGGGCCGATGAGGGAGGCGGTGACGGGCGCGGCCCGGTGGAAGCCGGCTTCCCGCGCTCCTGCTGGAGCAGCGGAGCCGAGGACGGGCCCGCTCACCGCGTCAGCGCCCGCCCAGGGCCACGGAGAGCGCGTCCAGCGTCACGCCCACGACGGCGAGGAGCTGGGCCGGGCTCGCCCCGGCTCTGCTCATGACGGCGAGGGACTGGTTCACCGCGGCCGTGTGCTCGGCGAACGCCTCCGCGTCCCGGTCGCCCAGCGGGCCCGCTTCCAGCGCGGCGCGGAGGCGGCGGCGCTGGAAGCCCAGGGCCTCTTTCGCGTGGGCCGCGACGCTCTGGCTCAGTACCGGGATCGCCATGGCCGACTGGGCGACCAGGCATCCGTCCGGCAGCGCGGGATCGGCGATGCGCTCAAGGGTGACGTCGAAGAACGCGCGCACGGCCGCGACGGGCTCCGTGGCCGCGCACGACAGGGCCGCGTCGTACGCGGCGCCGTAGCGCGCGGCGTAGCGCTCCAGGCAGCGCAAGAAGAGCGTGTCCTTGTCGCCGAACGAGGCGTAGAGGGAACTGCGGTTCAGCCCGGTCACCCGGGACAGGTCGCCCACCGAGGTGTCCGCGTAGCCGGCGCGCCAGAACTGGATCATCGCGGCGTCGAGCGCCGTGTCCATGTCGAATTGCTTCTTGCCTGCCACGTGGCACTTCCTCGCGGTGCGTCGATGTCCGAGCCTGCGTCGGGCCCACCTTATCCTGAACCGAACGGTTCAAGATGTGTGAGCGTCCCGCACCAGCGCTCCCGACGCCGATGGAGGATTCCGTGACCGACCCCGCCCGCACCGCCCGGCACCTCTCCGCGAGCGACCCCGTGCGCGAACTGCCCCCGCACGACCTGGCGGGATTCACCCACCGCTGGGTCGACGGCGACGGCGTCCGCCTCCATGCCGTCGAAGGCGGCCCGGCGACCGGCCCGGCGGTCGTCCTCCTCGCCGGGTTCCCGCAGACCTGGTGGGCGTGGCGCGAGGTCATGCCCCTCCTCGCCCGCCGGTTCCGCGTCCTCGCGATCGACCTGCCGGGGCAGGGCCACTCCGAGCGCCCGGCGAGGGGCTACGACACGCACACGGTCGCCGCGCACGTCCATCCCGCCGTGCAGGCTCTCGGGGTGCCGTCCTACTGGCTGGCGGCCCACGACATCGGCGCCTGGGTCGCCTTCTCCCTCGCGCTCGGACACGAGAGCCGACTGCGCGGGCTCGCTCTGCTCGACGCCGGAATCCCCGGCATCACCCTCCCCGAAGCGATTCCCACCGACCCTGACCAGGCGTGGAAGACCTGGCACTTCGCCTTCCACCTCGTGCCGGAGCTGCCCGAGACCCTGCTCACCGGCCGCGAACGCGAGTACGTCGGCTGGTTCCTGAGGAAGAAGGCCCTCTCCCCCGACACGTTCGGCGAAGCCGAGATCGACCACTACGCGGCGGCCCTCGCCGCCCCCGGCGGCCTCCGCGCTTCCCTCGCCTACTACCGGGAGGCCGCCGAGTCGGCACGGCGGAACCACGAAGCGCTCGAACGACGGCATCTGACGCTGCCCGTCCTCGGCATCTCCAGCAGCCACGGCTCGATCCCGGACATGGCGGCCTCCCTCAGCCCCTGGGCCGACGACACCACCGGAGTCGTGGTGCCCGAGGCCGGACACTTCATCCCGGACGAGCAGCCCGAAGCCGTCGCCGCCGCGCTCACCGATTTCATCCTCGGCAGCGCCTGACCCCGGCCGAATCCACCCGGCACGGTTCGACCGTGAAGGAAGACGGCGGCCCCCGCCGACGTGGAGCCCGTCGACGGAGGCCGCCCGAGGCATCCGGTTCTGCCGGAACCGGCAGCGGTTCAGTACCTGCGGCTCCCGTAGTCGTCGTAGTCGTCGTACTTGTCGTAACGACGGCTGTACGGCATCTCGCTGGGCTGGCTCAGCTGGAAGTCGTCCTCCTCAGGAGCGTCGTACCGTCTGCTGCTGGAGTAGGCGTCCCGGTCGGACAAGCCGCGCCCGCTGCTCTTGCTCCGCCTCGGCGGCTCGTCGTAGTAGTCCCGCTCGGACAGCCCGCGTCCCCTGCTCTTGTCCCGCCTGCTCGGCCGCTCGTAGTCGCGGTCGTCGACGTACGGGCTCCGGCTGCGCCTCCGGTCCCGGTCGTCGAGGTCGAGGTCGTAGTCCCGCTTGTACGGAGTTTTCGCGAGCTTCCTGAGCGCCCTGCGCTGAGAGCTCTCCCTCTCGCGGGGGGCGTCGAAGAACTCGGTCAGCTCGTCGCCGTCCGCCGCGCCACGCGACCGCGTGGGGTACTCGTCGAAGCGCGAGCCGCCGTACTCCTCGCGCAGCACGCGCACCCGCTCCGCGTGGGGGACCTCTCTGCGCTCACGCATCGAGGTGCGCCCGATGTCGAGCTGTGCCTGCTCGCCGGGGCGCAGCGAACGGGTGTAGCGGCGTTCGCCGTTCCTGTCGTAGATCGGCGTGCGCGGGTTGGCCTTGATCGAGCGCCGGAAGCTGGTGTCCGCCGCCTCCGCCTCTCGTGACCCGCTCGCCGCGTGGAAGGAGGGCAGCGGGTTGTACTCGAGCTGGTTGAGTTCCAGCGAGCTGAACGGGTCGTCGTCGAGCAGGTACTCCTCCTGCCGGTCGCGGTAGTCCCTGCTGTTGAGACCGGTGGTCCGGCGCTTGAGACTGGAGCCGGTGCCCGGGTGGTCGCGGTGGGCTCTCAGCGTCTCGTGGTACGCCAGGATCTCGCCCTCGTGCCGCGTGTTGCTCTTACGGGAGCGCGGGGCGCGGCGCGCGGTGGACGCGTAGCCGTGAGCGTGCTCGACCTGGAAGTTCGAACCGCCCATGTCCAGGTCGTACTCGTCCTCCAGGTACTTCCTGTCCTTCCCGCGCCGCCCGTAGGTCCCGTCCGGGTACTCGTCGTCCCTCACCCGCTGTACGGGAGCGCCGGTGACGCGCTGCACCGGCAGGCCGCCCGACTGGCCGGAGAGCGCCCGCGTGACGGCGGCGTTGCCCGCCGACCGCTGCAGGCTGAGGATCGACGTGGGCGAAGCGGAAAGGTCCGCGGCGGCGGACCGGGCGTCCGCCGGGGACGACGGACGCCGCAGGGGTGGCCGTCGCACCCCGGTCTGTTGTTCTTCATGTGCGTGCAAGGCGACGGGCTCCTCTGCGCCTTCGTCGGTGAGTCCTGCATCATGATCATTTCGCCCGTACCCGGTCCAGGGCCTCCGGGGCATTCACCGTGTCTGCGGGGGCAGCGCGCGCGGGTACATCCGCCGGGCGGTCGTGGGCGCACGGGAGGCCGGGGGTCTCCGCCGCCCGGCCTGCCCCGCCGGTCGCTCCCCGATGTGCCCTCAAGCCTGCCCCTCGGCTCTTGCACCGGGCGCGCGCTCCGGGTAGACCTGCGAAGGCCATCACGAGGTGCCGACCCGTCATTCACCGGAGGAGTGCTGTGCGAGCGCGCGAGAACGAGGCTGCCCAGCAGGCCGACGGGAGAAACCCGGTCCGCCGTGTCGGCTCGCCGGGAACGGCGGCGGCCCGCGTACTGGCCCTGCAGAGCCGGGCGGGCAATGCGGCGGTGAGCCGGACCATCCAGCGCCGGATGGACCCGGAGCAGCACCAGCACGGCGCGGGCTGCGGGCACGACGACGCCGACAGGAGCCCGGAGGGGCAGAGCCAGCTCCTGGCAGCCGCCCAGAAGACCCCCGGCTCGCCGCTTCCCAGTTCGTTCCTGGCCAAGGCGACGTCGTTCTACCAGAATCCGGGCATCGCCGCCGGGCGCGTCCACGCGGACCCCGTCGCGCAGCGCGCGACCGCGGCCATGGGTGCCGAGGCCATGACGGTCGGGATGGACGTCTTCCTCGGCCCGTCCGCCCTCGGCGATACGAAGATCCTCGCCCACGAGGCCAGCCACCTCGACAAGAACAGCAGGGGCGTCAGGGAGACCGGCAACAACAACGGGGCGGGCGTCGCCATCACCAGCCCCGCCCAGGACTCCGAGGTCGCCGCGGTGTCCGACAGCGACGCCTTCATGTCCGGCGCCGAAACGGCCCCCTCCGTGGAGTGAGAACGCGCGAAGGTGCCACCGGGCCGCGCCGCCTGGTGGCACCTTCGCGCGTTCGTGCCCGGGGGCGGTGGTCGGCTCCGCGCCTCCGGGAGACGGGGCCCGGTCGCTCCGTGGTCGATACGGCGGCCGGGATCGGAGCCCGCGACAACCAGGCGCGCGAGCGGGCCAAGACGGCCTTCGAGACCACCCGCGCGGCACTGCGCGCCCCGCCGACCGAGGGACGACCCCGCGACGAGGTCGCCGGGGGCCCGGACGCCTCGACGGGGCTGCTCCTCACCACCGCGCTCGGCGTGCGCGTACGCGAAGGCGTCGGAAACGACCTCGCCCGGCTCGCCACCATCATCGACGCCGCGATCGGTGCGGCCCCTGGGGCCCGCACCGGGTGCCCGAACGCGAAAGGCCGGCCGTACCCGGGGTACGGGGCCCCGGGTACGGCCTGGTCGGGCTGACGGTGTGCGGCGGTTTGGAGGGATGTTCTCCGGCGCCGGTCGTGAGCTACTGCGTCAGCTTGAAGGTGTCCTTCGCGTCGTTCTGCAGTTCCGCCTGGCCCGGCAGCAGGTTCCGCACGGTGTTGCGCGCGAACGTGCCGGTTCCGACGGCTCCCTCGCCGATCCAGATGCCCTGCTTCGCCGGACCGTCGATGACGTTGTCGGTGAAGGTCATGCGGACGTGGCTCTTGCTGACGAAGAGACCGGCTCGCAGCGACCCGCGCAGGGTGTTCCCCGTCATGGTGACGTTCGTGTAGGCGTCGGGGAACCGGGAGTTCGGGCCGGGCGAGGTGATCTGGACGCCGTGCCGCGTCCCGTTCCACCCGGAGCCGCCGATCAGGACGTTGCCGCTGACCGTGGCGGACTCCAGCGGGTGGCCGGTGTCGCCGAAGATGCCCACCTCCATGGCGCTGTTGGAGGACACGCTCTGCACCAGGTTGTCCTTGAACTGGATGTCCTTGCCGCCCGCGATCCGGAGGCCGTTGGCCCACCACGGCGCGATGGCGGTGTTGTTGAGCACCCGGGCGCCGGTGAGCTGACCGTTGTCGCCGTTCGCGCCCGCGTCCGAGTAGACGGCGAAGGAGTCGTCGCCGGTGTTGCGGGCGAAGTTGTTCTGGACGGTGATGTCGTCGCCGCGCCCGTCCGGGCTGGGCTTGCCGCCGTTGTTGATGTTGAAGCCGTCGCCGTAGGAGTCGGAGGTACGGCTGTCGCGGACCGTGCCGCCCGTCCCGGAGAGCCAGTTGGCGTCGGTGTGGCGGGTCCAGATCCGCTCCACGAGCCAGCCCTCGGAGCCGTTCGCGGCGATCCCGTAGTCGGCGCCTCCCGGGCCGCCGATGTCGCGGTACACGGCGTTGCTGTCGATCTGGATGTCGCTGAGAACGGTGTGCGAGCCGACCTGGATCTTCGTGCGCTGCTGCGCGGGGAGCGGCGGCCTGCGGTAGATCGTGGTGTACCACATCCCGGCGCCCCGCACGGTCACACCGCTGAAGTCCAGCGGCGCGGCACCGGCGTAGCTGTTGGTCAGGTACTTGCCCTCGGGTATCCATACGGACTTGTGCTGTTGCCGGGCGAGGTCGACGGTCTTCTGGATGGCGACCGTCGAGTCCTTCGCGAAAGCGGGGTCGGCTCCCTGGTCGACCACCGACAGCGAGTCGGCCGGGCGCGTACGCGGGGCCCCCACGTTCTCGAAGTCCAGCGAGTCGACGTCGTAGTAGGCGGCCGTGTTCGCGGCGTCCTTCCGCAGCGTGACCTTGCTGCCCGCGGGAATCGGGGCGCCCGTGATCCGGACGGGGAACTCGTTGTAGAAGCGGTACGCGACGCCGCCCGCGTTCGGGTCGTCCGCGTTGGTCGTGGCCCCCCGGTAGTTCCACGCCTGCTTGGAGCTGATCGTGACGGCCTGCCGGAACGCGCCGTCGACGTAGAGGTTCAGGGAGGCGTCGATGCCGCCGCCCTGGGGCGCGTCGGGAACGGAGGCGCGCACGACGAGTGTGTTGGCGGGCTTGCCGCTGGTGTTCGCCACCGCGACCGCCTGGCCCGTCTTCGCCAGTCTCACGTACGAGTAACCGGACGCCTCGGTCTCCGGGCTCGCCTTGGTGGGCGCGGGATCGCCGGGCTTGAGCGCGTGCGTGGTGGCACCACCGCCCAGCTCGCCCTTCTCCGCCTCGGCGATCACGAAGGGCGTCCGCGCACCGGCCTGCTCGGCCGCCGGTGCCGCCCCGGCGGCGGGGGCGGGCGCGGCGTCGGCCTCGCTCCGCGCCCCGGGCAGTACGGCATAGGCGCCGCAACCGAGGACCGCGGCACCGGCGACCCACAGGGTCACTCTTCGCTTCTTACGGTGATGCATGCAGCACCTTGCCTTCGTCAGTGGGGGGAGGTGACGGCCGCTCAGGGGCCGCACGTGACAGCATGAAAGGCCATTCAATGGATGTGGTCAATACTCCTGACCGCTCGCTTCGGGTGCCGTGTCAATGAAATCCCTGACACCAGAGGGCAGAAAGCGAATTCTCTGCCATGTACGCGGGAAAGCTAATTCTCTTCCACCTTTCGTCGAGAATGCCGCGACAGCAGAAAAAGGCTTTACCCCAGGACGGCGAAGAGCCGCCGGTCGGCGGGCCTGTCTCGCCGGGACGCGCCGCCCGCCCGACGAGCGCGCGACCACGCGGGCTCGTGACTGACGGGGCGGGAGAGGACCATTCACTGCAGGGGCCGTTGATCATCATGGCGGCCTTGCGCGCGGCGAACTGGTCGTTGGCATCGCTCTGCGCCCAGGTGACGGCCGACTTCGGCGTGAGGCCCTGCTCGACGAGTCCGGAGGCGAGGTCGAGGGCCGCGACGGAGGGCGCGGAGTCGAGCGTGTCGAGGTCGCCGCCGCGCGACCACAGGAAGGGCAGGAACTGCCAGGCGCCCTCGCCGTCGTTGTCGGCGGACATCGCGAAGCCGTAGCGGTCGCCCTTCGTGAGCTTCTTCGCCGCGGCGGTCAGTTCAGCCCAGGTGCGGGGCGGTTCGACGCACGCGGCGGCGAGCAGGTCCTTGTTGTAGAAGAGTGCGACCGAGTTCACGCCGGGGGCGAGGCCGTAGACCTTCTTCTCGTACGTGCCCGCCGACAGGATCGAGGTAGTAGTTGTCGAGGTCGACCCCCGCGCTGCTCAGCTCGGCGAGCGCGCCGGTCTCCGCGATCTGTGGGAGGGCCGGGTTGTCCAGCACGAGCAGGTCGGGGAGCGGGTGCGAGGAGAACTGCTGGAGCACCTTCGGCATGAGCTGCGGGTTGGCGACGCTCTGGTGCTCGACCTTGACGCCGGTCGTCCGGCCGCACGTCCTGAGGAGATCTTCCGCGGCGCCGCGCTGGGGTTCGGCGGTGAAGTAGTCCATCGCCTCGACGGTGACCGGTCCGCCGGAGGAGCTGTCGGACGAGGTGCCGCATCCGGCCGCGAGGAGCGCGACGGCCGTGGCGAGGAAGAGGGCCTGTCGGCGGGACACTCCCACGAACTCCTCAAACGCCGAACGGCCGCCTCGTCCCCGTCACGTGACCCCGGAAAGGCGTTCCCCGCCGGGATCTCCGTGGCCGCGACCTGATCCCCGAACTCCGCCGACGCTTCCCCTCCCCCGTTACACCACCCCGTCCCTTCTCGTGGCTCTTTTGCCTCAACTTCCCCTGTATTCGCGGCAATCAGGCGTTCGGGTGGTACCGGCTACGCCCTCTTCCTATCCTTCGGATCATGACCATCGCCACAGAGCCGATCGGCAGCCTTCCTCGTTCCGCGACCCTCAGGGACGCCCTCACCGCACACGCGCAGGGGACCCTGGACGACGCGGACCTCGCCAAGGAGCAGGAGCAAGCAGTCGCGGACACCCTGGCCCGGCTGGAGGGGGTCGGCAGCCCTGTCCTCGTGGACGGCGAACAGTCCAAGCCGAGCTTCGCCACCTACCCCGTGACCGGCCTCGACACCCTCTCCCCGGACGGCGCCGTCATCCCCTTCGCCGACGGGCACACCCGGCAGCTCCCCAGCATCACGCAAGGGCCCTTCCGCTACCAGGTGCGGGCCGAGACCTTCCTGCGCGCCGCGCGGCGGCTCACGGACCGCCCCCTCAAGCAGGCGGTCATCGCGCCCTCCGCGCTCAGCCTGCTCTACCCCGCCACGCCCATCGAGGGCTACCCCCGCGAGGAGTTCCTGCGCGACGTCGCCGACGAGGCCGAGGCAGACATCCGCGGCTGCCTGGACGCGGGGGCACACGTCGTCCAGCTCGACTTCACCGAAGGGCGGCTCTCCCTCAAGCTCGACCCCAGCGGCGGAGTCCTCGACGACTTCATCGCCCTCAACAACGAGGTCCTGGGACGCTTCAGCCCCGAGGAACGCGCCCGCATCGGCGTGCACACGTGCCCCGGAGGCGACCAGGACTCCACGCACAGTCTCGACATCGACTACGCCGGACTCCTGCCCAAGCTCTTCCAGCTGAAAGCGGGCAACTTCTACCTCGAACTGGCCGCTGAAGCGGACCCCGAGCGGGTCCTGAGCATCGTCCGCGACCACCTGCCCGCCACCGCCCGCGTCTTCGTCGGGGTGACCGACCCGATCGATCCCGCCGTCGAGACCCCCGAGCAGGTACGCGACCGGGTCCTGCTCGCCGCCCGCTACATCCCGGTGGAGCAGTTGGGAACGTGTGACGACTGCGGCTTCGCCCCGTTCGCCGACGACTCCTCCACCAGCCGCGACGTGGCCTTCGCCAAGATCGACGCCCGTGTCCGGGGCACCGCGCTGGCCGCGGAGGCGCTCGGCCTCTGACCCCGGCTCCCCTCCGCGCCCCCGGCGGCCCGGCCCGGCCTCGTCGGGCCGGGCCGCCGGGCGGCCTTCTCGGAAAAGGCCGCCCGGCGGCGAAGACCGTTCACGGCGGAGGGCACGTGGGCAGACTGCGAGGACGAGGAACTCCCACCACTACGAGGAGAGGCATTCCCATGCCGCGGATTCCCGTCCACACCATCGAGACCGCGCCCGAAGGCGGCGGAGAGATTCTGCGCCGCCTGGAGAAGCGCTTCGGGCGCGTGCTCAACATCCACGGAGGGATGGCCCATTCGCCCGTGGTTCTGGAGACCTACGCGGCGATCACCGGAGCCGTCGCGGAACACGGGACCTTCGACGCCCGCACACGGGAGGCGATCGCCCTCGCCGTGGGCGCGGTCGACGCGTGCGCGTACTGCCAGGCGGCGCACACGGTGTCGGCGAAGGCGGCGGGCTTCACGCCGGAGGAGACCGTGGCGATACGCCGGGGGGTACCCGGGGACGACGCCAGGCTCGAAGCGCTCGTCCAGGTCGCGCGGGAGATCGCCGGCGAGGTGGGCGAAGCGTCGGACGCCTCGTGGGACGCGGCCGTGGCACAGGGGTGGACCGACACCGAGCTGGCCGAGCTCTTCGTCCATGTGGCCGTGAACCTCTACACCAATTACTTCAACCACTACGCCCGCACCGAGATCGACGTCCCCGCCGCTCCCGGCATCGACGGCTGACGGTCCGCCTCCACGACCCCGGACGGACTCCGGCGAACCCCGCGACGCCCCTGTCGGTGACCCGCTCTTTTCAGCCTCCAAGGCGGCTCACCGATGGGGGCTTCTTCTTCGGTGCCTTGCGGTATCGTCGGCGCCACGATCGTGCACGACCCTGTCCAGGCATCGTCATTCCAGCTCAATTTCATTCAGCATGAGCACAGTTGATGTCTGGTCAGGGAACTTCCAGTCAGTGGGGACAATGACGGGGAGCGCACGGCGGGGCGCTCCCCGGGTCAGCGGGGAGGCTTCATGGGCAAGACGGGTGTGCGCCCGAGGGTGCTGGTCGTAGGGGCGGGCCTGGCCGGTACGGCGACCGCGATACGGCTGCTCCATTTCGCGAGAAGACCGCTGGAGGTCGTCCTCCTGGAGCGGCGGGCCGACTACCGCTCGGCCGGTGTCGCCTACCACCGCGACGGCAATCCCTGGGACCACGTCTTCAACATCCAGGCCGGGCGGATGTCGGTGTTCCGCGAGGACGTCCTCGACTTCATCAACTGGGCCAACCAGGAGGCCGACCGCCGGGACTGGCCCCCACGCTGGGCCTCGTGGAAGTTCACCGAGCAGGGACCCGCACCGCGCCGCATCTTCCAGGACTACCTCGACGACCGGCTGGCCGAGGCCGCGCGGGAAGCCTGCCCCGGAGTCGTCCTCGTGGAAGCGGACGGCGAGGCACTCGAAACCCGGCCCGGCGACCGCGGCTTCGAGGTCACCGTCAGGGGCCTCACCTCGTACAAGACCGAAGAGCCGCGCCCCGGCCCGCTCGCGGACACGCGGGTACTCGCAGCGGACCATGTCGTTCTCGCCACCGGCCTCGAACTCAAGGAACCTCCTTTCGCGGCACGCGTCGCCGGGCACCCCGCCTTCGTCCGCGACCCGTACTCCGCGTCCGCCGTCCGCACCCTCGCCCAGCTCCCGCCCGACGCCTCCGTGGCCATCGTCGGCTCCGTGCTGAGCGCGTACGACTCGGCAGGGCTGCTGCTGCGCAACGGACACGTCGGCCGTATCCGTCTGATCTCCGGGTCGGGGACGATCTTCCGCACCTACCCCGGCACCCACGAACACGGAGTGCTGCGACTGCCGCGCCCCGGCCTCCTGATGGAGCCCTACCGCGACCGCGAGGAGTTCCTCGACCGCCTCGGGACCGCCTGGCAGGAGGCCCGCCAGGCCGTCCAGGACCGGCATCCCGGCATCGACCCCGTGGTCGTCTCCGAACGCGTCGCCAAAGCCTGGGAGCCGTACCTCCCGGAGGCCATCGCGCGCATCCCGACCGACGACCTGCGCGGTCTGCTCGACGAGTTCGCCACCGGCCTCGCCGCCCTGCGCGTCGGGGCGGTGGAGTACACGATGGGGATCATCGAGCAAGCGATGCGGCCCCAGGACGGGCGCGTGGAGCTGCTTGTCGGCCGGGTGCGGGAGATCACCCCCACGGAGTCCGGGCGGCTGACGGTCACCGTCGCCGGGCGGCACGGGCGGCACAGCCTCGAAGCCGACCTCGTGGTGTCCAACTTCGGCAGGGAGTTCGACTACGCCAAGGTCGAGCAGCCGCTCTGGCGCGACCTGCTCCGGAAGGGCATCGCGGTCCCCCACGCGCGCACCGGGCGCGGTGTGGAGGTCGACGAGTGCGGAACGCTGCTGAGTGCCGACGGCACCCCGGCCGGGCCGATCTCCACCGTCGGAGTACCGAGAGAGGGGGACGAGATCGTCCGGCACGGCCGGACCGGCGCGTTCGCGTTCAACCTCGCGGCCATCAAGAACCAGTCCGTCTCCGTCGCCGCCCATGTCGTCGAACAGCTTGAGCTGCGAAGGGACGGCTTCGACGACCTCGCCGCACGACACCCCCATTACCGGAGCTACGTCAGCAATCCGGAGGAAGCGGTCAGGGAGGCGCTGGAGGAGTCTGTGGAACTGGAGGTACGGAGGCTGGCCGCCCGCGAACGAAGGAGGAGGGAAGCGCTGGAGTCCCGCCTGAACGCCCGCATTCGCTCCATGGGCGGCCTCCCCGTCCTTCCGGCGGACGTCCCCCGTGATGAACGCCTGATGAGGGCCGTCGTCAACCGGGTCGCCGTGGAACGGCTCAACGACGTCTCCGTGACACCACGGCAACTACGTCGACAACTGGGGTTGGAGAACGACGAACATGTGGAGGACTAGGTGAACGGGACCGGACGACGCATCCGGGGATCCCTCCTGGCCGGCGGTACCGAGAGTGTGCTCCGGGGCACCTGCAACCGCACGCGCAGCCCGCGTGAGGGGACCATCCTGATAGCGCCCTCCCTGGAAGCCGGGCTGTACGACGCCATCGTGGCCGCGCGGGCGGTGGTGTGCGGCTCCGGCGGCATGACCGGCCACATGCAGTCCCTCTGCCGCGGCAGAGGGATACCGGTCCTCCGCGTCGAGGAGGAGGACCTCGCCGATCTCGTCGGCGAGGTGACGCTCTACCTGGAGAGCGCGTCCATCGTCGTCGGGTCCCGGCCCTCCCCACCGCCCGGGTCCGGCAAGCCCGCGCTGGACGCCGTCGGCTCGGCGTGCGCGGTCATCGCGGACCTGCAGGACATCACGACCATCAACGCCTGCGGGCCCGACGCCGCCCGCGTCGAGTCCTTCTTCATCCGGGAGGAGTTCCTCTGCCTCGCCCTGGGGCTGAGCCCGCTCGACGCCATGGCCGGCGGAGCCGCGGACATCGCGGCCTACGGACGGGCCATCGGGGAACGGCTCCGCAGTTTCGTCGGAGCGCTCCTGCCCGGCCAGCGGCTCGTCCTGCGCATGCTCGACCTGCGCTCGGACCACGCGGCCGACGTCACCGCGACCGCCCCCGTCGCGGTCGAGCCGAACCCGGAGATGGGCCTGCACGGCGCGCGCTGGCTCCTCGGCTCCGCTGGCTACCGCGAAGCCCTCCACGCGGTGCTGGCCACCCTGCGTGAACACCTCGGCGAGGAGGCGGACCGGGTGGGGCTGTCGGTGCCGTTCGTCAGCGACGAGACGGAGTTCGTACAGCTCAGGGACCATCTCGGCCTGCCCGACGGCACCCCCCTGTCCGCCTTCGTCGAGACACCCTCCGCCGTCCACGCCACTACCGCGCTGTGCCTCGCCGGAGCCAGTGAGCTGTTCGTCGGCCTCAAGGACCTGGTGCAGTTCTATCTCGCCGCCGACCGCGGCAACCACCTGGTCGCCGATTCCTACCGCACCCGCCACCCGGCGGTTCTCGACGGCGTACGCCACGTCGTGGAATCCGCCCGCGCGGCGGGCACGCCGGTACGGGTCTTCTCCCTGGCGTCGGACCTCGACCACTACCTCGCACACCTGCCGACGCCCGACGGCTACATGATGTGCACCGCCGAACTCCAGCGACTTCTCCTGTCAACCGGCTCCGCACGCACGGGCTGACACGGCAGCGGAGTGCCGCCGGGGACGGGGCGGCGGGGCCCCGAGCAGCCGACAGGTCACGGGATTCCCGCCGCTCCTCGGTCCGAAGTCGCGTCGGCGTGGGTCTGCTTCCGGTGGGACGGTCCCCCGCCTTTTGCCGCGTCGTCGGGGGCGTCTTGAGCGCACGCCGCCGCGGAATGCGCCGGATGCCACCGCTCCGCCGCCGGACCGCGCCGGCCACCGATCCTCTCCGCACAGCCGGAAGCGCCCGGAGCCTTGTGCTCCGGGCGCTTCCTCGTACTCCCGCTGGGGAGCGCGACGCGTCAGCAGGCCGGAGTCGCCGTGACGTCCGCCGAATTGACGTAGATGGTGCGGTGGTTGAACTGGACCTGGTAGTACGTGCGGCTGCCCGTGACCACCTCGCCGCCCGACGTGAAGTAGTCGTCGGCCGGGGTCGGCGGCTGGTCGGCCACGTACGCCTGGCCGACCGGAATGCCGTAGTTCGCCGCCGTGAGCGGCTTCTGCGTCGACGGGGAGAGGCCCGCCGGGTACTCGGACGCCTCCGGGTACGCCTGACCGTAGACCGGAGCGGCCGTGGTGCCACGGGCCTTGATGACCTTCACGCCCTTGGCCGGGATCGTGTTCCTGCCGCCCGGGTTGTGGATCCAGCCTTTCTGGCCGCCGTACCAGATCGCCGTCCAGTCGCCCTCGCGGCCCGCGACCACGAACTGCTGGCCGGCCTGGACGCGGTCGCTCCAGTCGCTGATCGCGTCCGTGCCCGCCTGGTCACCGGGGTGGACGACCGGGTCGAGGAAGAGCGGCGCGTCGGCGGCCGGAGCGGTGCGCACGAAGAGGGAGTTGGAGGGCTGCGGCACCTTCGCGCACGCCGGAGTGGCGCCCGAGGGGTCGTCCGCCGGGCACACCGTGTACGTCTGCTCCGCGCTCGTGCCGAACTGCGGCGCGATCGTCACCACGGAGCCGGCCTTGCCGACGCCGCGCGTACCCGCGTCGGTCGGGGCGCCGAGGAGCCGCATGAAGCGGTTCCAGTCCCAGGCCGTGCCCTTGTCCCAGTGCTGCGCCGCGAGGTTGGAGTCGAGGGAGCCCGGCACGTTGTCGTGGCCGAGGACGTGCTGGCGGTCGAGCGGCACGTCGTACCGCTCCGCCAGGTACTTCACCAGCTCGGCGGTCCGCTGGTAGACGGCGTCCGTGTACCAGTCGGCGCCGCGCGCGGTGAAGCCCGCCTGCTCGATCGAGACCGAGTGCAGGTTGTAGTGGTAGTTCCCGACGGCGAAGGCGAGGTCCTTGTTCGCCATCAGCTGGGTGGTCGTGCCGTCGGTGTCCATCAGGTAGTGCGCGCCCGAGACCGCGCCCGGCGCGGAGAGCGACTGCTTGGCGCTCGCGAAGGAGCCCTCGGCCGTGTGCAGGACGATGCGGTCGATCGCGATACCGTTCGCGGGCCGGTCGGAGACCTGGCCGTTGGCGGCGATCGGCACCGGGTCGAACGCGCAGCTCAGCGAGGCCGGGCACTCCGCGTCCGGAGCCGCCGCCGTCGTGCGGAGCTTGAGCCCGGCCGGCCGCCCGACGGCCGGACGCGCGGACGGGTCCGCCGCGAGCCGCACGGTGTTGCCGTCGGCCTGCCGCAGGCTCGCCCCGGACCTGATGGTCCGGAAAACGTTGTCAACGTAGCCGCGCGCGGCCTTCTCGTCCTTCAGGCCGCTGTACTCGGCCACGGCGCCCGTCCAGTCGGCCGGGTCCTTCGACGCCTCGGCCCTCAGGGACTTCTGGTACGAGGCCAGCAGCGCCGCCGCGCCGTCGAGGTTCGCGCGGCGGTCCGTCCGGAGCCTGGCGGCCGGGATGCCGGTGAGCTTCGCGGCCTTCCGCAACGTGTGCAGCTCGGGCTTGTCGACCATGGCGGCGAGGTCCGCGCGTCCCCCGGCCCCCGCGTCACCGTCGACGAGCATGTCCGCCGTCACGTCGGTGAGGTCCGCGAGCCCGTAACCGCCGCTCTCGCTGTACCCCTTGTGCCACCGCCAGCCCGACTCCTCGTGCGTGACGGCCATCAGTACGGACGTGGGCACGCCGTACGAGGCCGCCGCCGCCGCGAAGTCGGCCTGGAGGCCCCCGTCGTGAGGGGGTGCGCCCTGTGCCTGGGCCGGAGCGGGCAGGAACGCGAGCGTTCCCGCCGCGACGGCGCCGGCGGCGACGGCCTGGGTGAGCCACCGCTTGGACTTCCGTTCGTGCAAGATCCTTCTCTCCGTCCGAATATGCGCCCTGCCACCGACGACAGGGTGCGGGAGGCATGCGTCGCGGAGGACGCCGTGTCCCGGGAAACGGTTCCGCGCCGCGCCGGGTTTTTGGATCTTGGTCGTCCGTCGTCCCTCGTCCGTCGCCCGTCGCCCGTCGCCGTCGCCGTCGCCGTCGTCCGGATGAGGGAGGGACGTGGTGCGGAACGGCGGCGAACCCCGTCCCTGGGTGCCGTCCGTCGGCCGTACCTCGCACGCGGGGTGACCGGTCGGCCCGGCGCCGCTCATCCGTCCTGTTCCGGCTCCGGTTCCGTGGTGTGCGCGGCACGGGAGGCGCGCGCCGCGAGTGTGGCGAAGGCGGCGGCGAGGCGCGGCGGGCCGATGACCTCCATCTCGGCGTCGAAGCGGGCGAAGGCGGCGGCCAGCCCGGCCCAGGACCAGGACCCGAGGGCGAGCCGGCAGCGGTCCGGGCCCAGCTCCTCCACGATCCCGTCCCCGGCGAACGGGGCGACCTCGGCGGCCGGGAGACGCAGGACGACCTCGCCGTGGCAGGGCCAGTCCGCGGTGCTCCCGTCGTTCCCCCGGAACCGGCTGGTGATGAACGCGGCGGTGCTGCCGCCGGGGAGTTCGCGCGGGGTGAAGCGGGGCCCGGTGGGGGTACGGGGGCGGATGCGGGCGACGCGGAAGACCCGCCAGTCGGCGCGGTCGAGGTCCCAGGCCACGAGGTACCAGCGGTGTCGGCGGGTGACGAGGTGGTGGGGCCGCACACGGCGGGGCGGTTCCGGGTCGAGGCGGGGACCGGCGGGGGCCGGAGGTGTGGGCTCCCGGGGTCCGGTCTCCCCGGCGGGGACGGGTACGGCCCCCTCGGCCGGGGCAAGCTCGCCGACCGGTGACGCCTCGTCGGCATCGGCCGGGGCGGGCGCGCCGACCGGTGACGCCTCGTCGGCATCGGCCGGGGCGGGCGCGCCGACCGGTGACGCCTCGTCGGCCACTGTCCCCGGAGCGCCCCCGGCGGCCGGTGCGGCCTCCCCGGCGGTGGCGGCCCCGGGGCCCCTTCCGGCCGTGGGTACCGGCAGCGGCACGTAGTCGAAGCGCAGTTCCTCCCGCGCCTGGATGACGCGGCTCAGCTCCAGGAGGACCCTCGGGTCGGCCGGCGGGGAGTCGCGGGCGGTGGGCGGCTCGACGGCGGTGACGCGGAGCAGGTCGACGCTCCGGCGCAGGCGGGGCGGCATGACCTGGCGGAGCGTGGTCAGGGCGCGGGCGGCGTCCTCGGCGACCGAGGCGTCGGCGGCTGCCGTGCGCAGGGCGACGGCGAGGGCGACCACCTGCCCGTCGTCGAAGAGCATGGGCGGCATCTGCGCACCCGCCTCCAGGCGGTAGCCGCCGGCCGGTCCTTTGACGGTGGCGATGCGGTAGCCCAGCTCGCGCAGCCGGTCCACGTCCCGGCGCACGGTGCGTGAGGTGACGTCGAGACGTTGCGCGAGGGCGTCGCCCGACCAGTCGCGGTGCGCCTGGAGGAGGGAAAGGAGCGCCAGCAGCCGGGAGGAGGTTTTCTGCATGGCGCCCATCCTCCCCGCAGTACAGGACACACCCTGTCCTGTACCCCCGCCAAGGTGGTCCCCGAGCCGTTCGCACGAGCGGCGCACCACCGAGGCAAGGAGCGGATCATGTCCGTCACGACCACCACGCACCTGAACTTCCGGGGCGAGGCGCGCGCCGCGCTCGACTACTACCGGTCGGTCTTCGGCGGCCACCTCGTCGCGGTCACGTACCGGGACGCGGGCGCTGTCGGCGAGGAGAAGGAGGCCGACTGGGTGATGTGGGGGCAGGTGACGGGCGAGAACGGCTTCCACGTCATGGCGTACGACGTGCCCTCGGCCCTCCCGTTCGACCGGGGCGAGAACCCGTTCTTCGTCTCCGTGCGCGGCGCGGACACCGAGGAGATCAGCGCCCTGTGGGCCGGGCTCGCCGCGGGCTCGACGCTCGTGCGCGAGCTGGGCCCCGCGCCGTGGGCGCCGCTGTACGGAATGCTCACGGACCGCTTCGGCGTCACGTGGGTCCTGGACGTCACCGCGCCGTACGAGGGCTGACGCGTCGCCCGTGCGGCCGGGGGCGGCGCCCCTCCCCCGGCCGCACGCGGCGTCACGTACGGCCGACGCCGCTCACGTCACGTACAGCACACGCCCACCCGACGTCACCGCCGCCGTCATCGGGCCGCGCACGCTCGACCAGCTCGACGGCCTCCTGGCAGGCGCCGGGCTCACGCCGGACGGCGAGGTCCTCGACCGCATCCGCGCAGTCGTCCCGCCCGGCACCGGGGTCGGCCCGCTCGACGTCTCGTACGTACCGCCCGCTCTCCGCCGCGCGGAACCGCGCCGTCGACCGGCGGACACGCGCGCGGCGGCGTGAGACGTGGCACTTCGCGCGCGGCCCGTCGGCTGCGGGGGTTCAGGTTGCCTTCCGGCTCAGAACCCGACCGGGTTGAGGAAGGTGCCCGGGTGGGTGGCTCCGTCCTGCTTGAGGATCTGGCCGCCGAAGGGCCACTTGAGGGTGAAGTGGGTGGTCTCGTCGGGCGGCGTCACGAGGAACTTCGCCGGGACGAACTTCTCCTTCGCGGCGGTCGACTTGGCCACCGGGAGGAGGTTCACGCTGAAGTCGGTGGTGTCGCCCTTGCCGAGCGTGATCTTCGTGGGCTTCCGCGAGGAGCGGACCAGCGACCACGTGCCGTCGGTCTTCTGCGCGCCGACCATGTCCACGCCCGGGAAGCCGTAGAGGGTGCACGCGCGCGTGCTCTTGTTGGTGAACCAGATGAACGCCTGCGTCTGGCTGTTGACCTTGTCCATCTCGGGTGCCGCGTCCCCACCGGTGGCGAAACCGGCCTTCAGGTCGGCGGTGTGACAACGGGTCGGCGCGGCCTTCGCGGAGGCGGCGAGGGCGGGCGTGGCGGTGGCGAGGCCGGCGGCTGCCACGGCGGTCAGGGCGACGAGGGCGCGGGTGGTCTTCACGAGATGCTGACTTCCTTCGTGCTCGGTACGGCGTGCCTTCTCACATGCGCGCCTGATGCACGTCCAGACGCACGTGGAGGAGCAAGCGGTTGCCGGGACGAAGGATTTCCCGGTCGATCGACCATCCTTCCAAGGCCAGGATGCGGGAGCGTCGATCGCCGCCCGGGAGGAGTCCAAAGCGTCCGCATCGCGGAGTTCGGTGAGGAGGAGGGCGTGGGTGGTTTTCTCCGCCCTCACGCCGGGACCGCTCCCGACGCCCGTACGCGGCTGGGACACCTTCCGGCCTTCGGCGCCCACTCCTCCGCGAAGCGGCCACACCTGCCGGGCAGCGGCCCGCAGCCTGACAAGCCCCGGGGTGGGCGGCGCGCGAGGACGAGGGCGGAAGCGATCGCCGCCGCCCCGCGCGCGGCCCGTACCGTCGCCGCGCGGCTTCGTCCACGCTGCGGCTCGGTTCGCCTCATCCCGCTGCGCGCCCTGGCGGTCGGCTCGTCGCGTACGCCGGGGGGGCGGCCTGCCGCCTGTCAGCGATCGCGCGGAGTGGCGAGGGTCCCTCTGGCGCGCGTCTCGGTCACACCCCTTGTCCAGTTGTCCAGGTGTCCGATCCGCGCTCACGCGCTCCGAGTGCCGACGGCGCTCAGGGCCAGTCGCCATGGTGAGCCCTCCTGGCCCGTGCCGCATCTGGGCGGGTGGCCGGGCCGGGGCTCGGGCGGCTCCCGGTCGCGGCGGGCGGCCGGACGGCGTGCACTGGAGGTGCAACGGGAGTGTGACCCGCGCCGTAGCGAGCAACCGGGAGGAGAGCCCCCAAGGCCAGGCCGCTCGGTCCGGGCGACATTGCTGGGGCACCACCTCGTCGGAAGGAAGGCGCATCATGGCTGACCGGCCCCTGAACGGACATCGCGTACTGGCCCTCGTGACCAATTACGGAGTCGAGCAGGACGAACTCCTGGTGCCGCTCAAGCGGCTGCGGGAGGACGGCGCGGACGTGACCGTGGCCGCCGCCGAGGCGGAGCCCGTACAGACCCTGGTGGGCGACAAGGACCCGGGCGAGGTGGTGGAGCCCGACGCCACCTTCGATGTCGTCGACCCCGGCGACCACCAGCTCCTGCTGCTGCCCGGCGGCACCCTCAACGCCGACCAGCTGCGCCTGGACGACAAGGCGCTCGCCCTGGTCAAGGCGTTCGCGTCCTCGGGTCGCCCGATCGCCGCCATCTGCCACGGCCCCTGGGCCCTCGTGGAGGCCGACCTCGTCCGGGGCAAGACCCTGACCTCCTACCCGTCGCTGCGCACCGACATCCTCAACGCGGGAGCGGCGTCCTGGGTCGACAAGTCCGTCGTCAGCGACAGCGAGGGCGGCTACACCCTGGTCACCTCCCGCACACCCGACGACCTCGACGACTTCCTCGGCGCCGTCGGCAAGGCCCTGGTCGGCTCCTGAACCGCCGCAAGCGGCCGACAGGCCCGTCCCGTACAGCCGCTCCCACCACCCCCATGAGGAGACACCATGTTCAAGGCCATCGCGGACGTACTGCGCTCGATCGGTAGCGCCGTCGCCACCGTCGTCACCCTCCCCTTCCGTGCCGTCGCCCGACTCTTCGGCGGCGCCTCCGACAGCGCACGCGGGCGGCACTGACGGCGAGGGCATCCGCCGGCTCAGGCACTCCGGGCCCCTTACCGCGCCTCCTCGGTGGGCTCCTCGATATCAGTCGAGGTACGGCCGCCCGCAGCCTGACGAGCGGACCTGCCAGGCCGGCTGGGCGGTGCCGGTGCCGTGGGCCAGCCCTCGTACGAGCTGCCCGAGCGCAAGCGCTCGGTGTCGCCTCAGCCCGCGACAAGAGGTTCCGGAGCGCTTCGGCCCGGTCATCGTCTTCCTTGGTGGGGTGGGTGGGCATGGGAGGCCGAACCGGCCGGCGGTGACGACGGGATCGCGGTGGCTTTGCCCACAGCCTGACGGCGACCAGCTCCTGACCGTCGGCGATCACCGGCCCTCCGGGCCTCGTCAGAAGGAGGCCGGGGTCATGGCCCCGACGATGACGGCAGGCCGGGTTCCCTTGTTGTGGAAACGGTGCGGCACCGAGGCGTCGTAGGTGATCGCGTCGCCGGCCTCCAGGACGGATTCCTTGCCGCCGACGGTGACGTGCGGGGCTCCCTCCAGGAGCAGCATCACCTCCTCGCCCTCGTGCCGGTGCGGCGCGAGGGCGTTGCTGTACCCCGGCGGGATCTCGGCGCGCATCATGCCGAGGCGGCCGTGCAGGAGAGAGGGTGAGCAGCTCGTAGACCAGCCCCTCGTCGCTCAGTGAAAGCCGTCGGCGGCCCCCCGCCCGCACGACCGCTGCGGGCTCCCAGGCAATCTCGCTGCCGTCGAAGAAGGCCCCCACGGGCACCCGCAGCGCGTCGGCGAGCTTGATCAGGGTCGTGTATGAGGGATTGCCGGCCCCCCGTTCGATCTGGCTCACGAGTCCCTGGCTCACGCCCGCCGCCGCGGCGAGGGCCGAGATCGTGAGACCGGCGCGGGCGCGCAGCGCGGACAGTCGTCGCCCGAGTCCGTCCGTGCCCCTTTCGTCGGCTTCGGCCACGGTGCCGCCCTCCTCGTCCTGATCAACGAAGTGGTGAGACGTGTATGACCCCCTTCCCCCGACCTCCCCGTCCGACGAGACCTCCTGGCTCGTCCAGGTCGACTTTCCCTCCGAGGGCCCTTTCGGCGCTGAGACGGCCGCGGCGTACGAAGAACTGGCACACACCATCACGCGCGAGCCCGGCTTCGTCCGGAAGCTGTGGACGGAGAGCCCGGAAACCCAGGAGGCAGGCGGCGTCTACGTCTTCCGCACCGAGAAGGACGCACGGACCTACCTCGACAAGCACACCGCTCGGCTCGGCGCCTGGGGGATGTCAGGCATCCGGGGCCGGATCTTCCGCGTCAACCCCGTGCTCTCGCGTATCACGCGCGGACCCCAGGTGGGCTGAGCGTGCCGAGGCGGCTCCCGGCCGACGCGCAGGGCGGCCCAACATCCTCAAGGCCCGGGATAGCAGCGGGCGACCGGTACTTGCCGTGGCGGTGGAAGACCATGGAGCTGTAGCCCCGCACGGGCCGCGATGTCACCGACTGGGGGCCGGACATCGCGATCCCGGCGGTGCTCCCGTCGAAGACGGTCCCCGACGGCGGGCTCGTCATCCACCACCAGGGAGCCTGGACTTCGGAGCGGTTCGTGGGGGCCGCCGGTCGCGGGTGCCGTCTGGAGGATGTCGCCGCCCGCCAGACGCCCAGCTATGGGGCCCTCGATGTCCGCACGCGATAGGTCACGACGTGCGCCCTGCCGTATGGGGCGCGCCGCGCTCTGCTCCCGACCGTCGTGGCCGCCGCTCCGGGCCGCGGCGACCACCCACGACCGGAGGTCGTGACCGCGTGGATGACGAGCATCGGGCCGGCTCTGCGCGAAAGCCCGTCGCGCCGGCACCGTCGACCCCGTCATGACCGACTGCCGGGAACCGCCCTCGTGACCCCGGGCGCCCCTTCGTCCTCCTGGCCGAGAGGCGACCGAGCGCTCGCAGCGACTGCCCGCCGCGCTCGCCGTCGAACTCCGTCGTCTGCCTCTCGGGCACGACACCGGCGCCGCTCACGCCCCCGGCACCCGGCGCCTCACCGACGGCGCAGCCGTGGTGAGGGTTCTCGCGGGCACCACGCGGTAGGCCACGCCACCCCCACCCGCCTACGCAACTGCCCTCGGAGCGCCCAGCCCATGCCGCCCCTGAAAAGGCGGGCGGTGACGGGTGGCCGTCCGCGGCCTCACTCCTCTCGTCCTCGGCCTCGGACGGCGCGCAGCGTGTGGGCGTCTTCGTGCGGTCATGTGCGGCGTCCGCCGTCGACCGACAGGGTGGTTCCGGTGATGTAGGAGGCTTCGTCCGAGCACAGCCAGACGGCGGCATCGGCGATTTCGTCCGGGGTGGCGAGTCGGTCGAGCGGGGTCAGTTCCTGGTGCCGGGCGATCATGCCGGTGCCCTCGGTGGCCCGGTCCAGATGCGCGGTGCGGGTCATCCCGGGGGCGACCGCGTTGACCCGGATGCCGTCAACGGCGTAGTCGACGGCGGCAGCCTTCGTCAGTCCGACGACGCCGTGCTTGCCGGCCACGTATGCCGGGGACAGCGGGATGGCGTGCAGGCCGCCGCCGGAGGCGATGTTGACGATCGCTCCGCCCCCGGCCCGGCGCAGTGCGGGAATCTCGTGCTTGAGGCAGAAGAACGTGCCGGTCAGGTTGATCCGCAGCACGCGGTCCCACTCCTGCGCCCGCATCCCGGTCAGCTGCTGGCCGCTCGACGGGACGCCCGCGTTGTTGACCGCCACATCCAGCTGCCCGAACTCGGCGACCGTACGGCCGATCGCCCACCGGACGGAGTCCTCGTCGGCGATGTCGACCCGGGCGGCGATCGCCCGCCCGCCTGCCTCGGTGATCTCCTCGGCTGTCCCGTACGCCGCCGCCTCGTCCAGGTCGAGGACCGCCACCGCCGCCCGGCGGCGGGCGAGACCGGAGGCGATCGCCCGCCCGATCCCGCTGCCCGCCCCGGTGACCAGGCCGACCCTGTCGGTGAAGTCGCTCACGCCAGCACCTCGTGGTTCGCCCACGCCGCCTTGAACGGGTAGCGGGCGCGCCACGTGCTGAAGACCTCGCCGACCTCCGGCGCGGCGAACAGGGCCCCGAGCGCCTCCAGATCGGCGGCGCCGAGCTGGACGACGGCGGTCGCGATGAACGCCGGAATCCGCTCCTCTCCGGGGACCGGGATGTGACGCTGTGCGGCGAACGTCTGGAGCACGCCGGTGCCCTTCGCGGCCTTTTCGAGGTCCGCGAGATACTGGTTCAGGTCGGCGTCGGGAATCGGTTCGGTGAACTGGACGAACATGGTGTGCTGCATCATGACCCCATAGGAACACCGGTTACCCGGCCACGTCCAAGATCTCTTCTACGAAGGTTCGATAACCTGCAGGAATGGATCTGTTGGAGGTAAGGGAGCTGCGGTACTTCGTCACCGTCGCCGAGGAGCTGCACTTCGGCCGCGCCGCGGACAGGCTCGCCGTCGCGCAGCCAGCCCTGTCGAAGACCGTCAAACGCATCGAGTCCCGGCTGGGCGTCACGCTCTTCGACCGCACCAGCCGCAGCGTCGTACTGACGCCCGCCGGAACGGCCCTGCTGGAGCACGGCCGACATGCGCTGAACGCGATGACAGTCGCCGTGCGGAACACCCAACGCGCCGCCGACGACGCACCGCTCAGATTCGTGATCAAACCCGGAGGGGACGCGAACCTGCTCTCCGGAATCCTCGCCGCGTACGCGGAGCAGCCCGGTGCCCGGCGGGTCGACATCCTCTTCAGTGGCGCCACTGACCGCACCGATCATCTTCTCGACGGGCGCGCCGACGCGGGCCTGCTCTACACCCCGTTCGACGACCTCGGCGGACTGACCGGCGAGACCCTCCACGTCGAGGACCGCGTGGCCGTCCTCCCCGAAAACCACCGGCTCGCCGGACGCGACAGCATCTCCCTGGGCGACCTCCGCGACGAGGTCTTCCCGCGGTGGGCGGGGGTCCCCGGCGGCGGGAGCGGCCCGGAGATCGCCAATGCCAGCGAACTCACCGCTCTGGTGAGGATCGGCCGCGTCGTCGCGGTACTGCCTCGCTCACTCGTCACGCCCGTGGCGCCGGGCCTCGTGTGCATCCCCGTTCCCGACGCGGGGCCGAGCCGGATCGTCATCGCCCGCAGGGCCGACGACCGGCGCGAGCACGTCACCCTGCTGATCGCCGCCGCATCACGACGGCTCGGCTGAGTACGCCCACAGCCGGCCCTCCTCGCTCACGCTCCCCGGTCGAGGAGACTGACACGACGAGCGAGCGGCGGGCCGGGGCCGGCCGTGGCCTCGGTCCTGATCTTTTGGGTGCGCCGGAAGCGGGACTCGGCGCGGGTGCGGGCACCTTCGTTCCCGCGAAGCGGCAGTGGCCGCTCCCACCGAGCCGGCCTTGAGCGACGCGGGCGTGGGTGACGCCGGGGAAGCGCGCCCACGCCTGGACAGTGGCCCGACCGGCCGACGACGGGCGGGCCACTGCCGCGCATACTCCAGCCGAACCGGCCGTACCGGCGTCCGGGGCCGATGTCCCCGCGCTGCCTCGCATGGTCAGCAGGTGGACGAGCCCGTCACGGTCTCCATCGCCGTCCGGGACGGCGGGCACCACCCCGGTGGACAGCGAGCTACTCATCAGCCTTAGCCTGCTCGCTCCCGGGAGGCACCACGGTCCTGGCTCGGCGTCGATGGTCGCTGGGAGTCATGCCGTGAGTCGCCTTGAACGCGCGCGTGAAGACGGATGCCTGGGGTATTCCGCAGCGGGCGGCCACTACGTGTACGGGCAGGTCGTGCAAGGCGGGGTCGGCGAGATCACGGTACGCCTTGGCCAGGCGCTGTCGGCGGATGAAGGCGGCCAGCGTCTCGCCCTGGCTGTCCCGGGTGAACTCCCGGTGGAGGTAGCTGAGGGAGACATGGTGGGCGGCGGCAACCACGGACGGCGTCAGGTCGGGGTGGTGCAGGTTCTGGTGGATGAACGACTTGACGCGGTGGAGCATGACCGCCTGCCGCGTCTGCGGGGGCAGCGAGCCTTCGATGTCGAGTTCGCCGGCCAGCCATGCCGACAGGAGGTCGACCGTGGCGGTGCTCAGGCGTGCCGCTTCACCGGGCCGCAGCAGGGCCGCCTGAGCGGCCAGGCCGGTCAGGAACGTGGCGAGCAGTACTCCCGCGCCCCGGTCGGCGGGAAGCGCCCGGCCGAGCAAAGGACGGACGCGACGGGCGGGAAGCGGCAGCATCGACATGGGCAGGTCGACACCGACGCCGTCGACGTGGGCGCGCTCGCCGCTCGCGCCGGGCTCGCCGCGGAAACGGGCATCGTACGGTTGCGGACTCGCTACCAGGTGCAGGTTCCCCGCGGTCAGTGGCTGTGGTGCACCGCCGGTCTCCACCAGGCCGCTTCCGGAGGTGAGGAGCGTCAAGTGGTAGAGCTCCTGGTCGCAGCGACGGATCATCCGCTGGGTGCGCCTGACCTGGATCGAGGGGAACGAGGTCTTGAGGACGGAGACCGGCCCCACCTGGGTCTGGTGTACGACCGCCGTGAAGGTGTCGGCGTGGTCGCTGGTCAGCTCGGCCGCGCGGGTGTGCCGCATCGTCTCGCGCCACTGCTCGAAGGACTCGCTACCAGTCGTCCCGGCCTGCATGGCATCCCCGCTGATCCGGCTGCCCGACGGCAGGCTTCCCCCATCCGCCCCTTTCGCGGACCTCGTCCGCGGCGGCTTCCGTGCAAGGGGCACAATTCGTAGACGCGATGCTAATGCGAGGCGACTCCGTGTCAACTCCGGTGATCCTTTGCTTGGAAGCATTCTCCTCGGCGCCGCCGATCGTGAGCGGCGCGCAGATCAGGGGAGACAGGGATGAACCGCATCGCACGCACCGCCATTTGGGCATCGGCACTGAGCCTCGCGGGCCTGGCCGCGACCGCCGGACAGGCCCAGGCCGTCACCGGTTTCCAGATCCAGAACAAGGCGACCGGCCTGTGTCTGGCCGGGACGGTGGACAGCCCCGGCCACGCCGCCCAGATCTACGAGGCTCCCTGCGGAAGCAGCAACACCCAGCGATGGGCCAACACCAAGTCCAACTTCGTCATGACCGCCGGCGGGCTCGTCAGCCTCTGCATGAGCGCGGACAGCTACGGCGGGGTCTTCACAGCCGGTTGCGGTGCGAGCAGTACGTGGGGACAGGACTGGAAGGTCGACTCGCTCAACGGCTCGTACACCAACTTCTACAACGAGAACAAGGGCTGCTACCTCCAGGTCATCGGCGGTGAGGCCGCGTGCACGCCGGGCTGGACGGGTGACTCCAAGCAGTTCCGCGTGTACTGGGGCTGACACCTGGAGGGCGGACGCCACGAACATCCACCCACCGAACTCCCGGTAGACGCCTCACGCGCTCCACCCTCGGAGTGCCAGGCAGGCACGCGCCGGCCCCGGCCGCTGTCCCACGGGGGGAGAACAGCGACCGGGGCTCGGGGGGCGGGCGCAGGCGCGATCCATTCGCATGCGCGTGAGAGGGGATCTGACCGGACGGCGACCCTCCATCCGCTCGCCCCGTCGGCCTCCCCGCGCACGCGGCGACCCTCCGTGTGGTCCTACGAGGATGCGAAGCCACCGACACCGGGCCCCGCTTCCAGCACATCGCCGACGCCGGCACCCCCGCCCACATCCTGCGCCGCATCACCCGGCCACGGCTCCCTCACCACCACCCAGCGCTACCCACACCCCGACATCCGCGAAAGGGCTCAGGGCCTTGATGGCCCCAGGCCCTCGTTTACGAGGCCGTCGTCACTGGCCGTCGTGCGTGACACACGCTCATTCCATCTGGGGGTCGGTGCGGGAGTGGTAGCGGAAATCCTTCCCCGGGCCAGGTGAAGGACCAGGGGCTCTGGGAGAGCCAGGTGGCCGAGCCGATGCCGGAGACGCAAGCCGCTGTCCAGGCTGCCCAGCGGTGGGTGGGGAGTTCGTCGACCGCCTTTGCACTCTCCGAGCCGAGCAGTACCCCGAACATGATGGTGAGGAACAGGTCTCCCCATCCGATAGCGGGTCGCCCGATGACGAGCCACCCTGCTGCGCAAGCAATCAGGCAGGCAGCCATGTAGGCCCAGGGTGTTGTGGTGGACCTCGCTGTCGACGTAGGTCCGCTTGCGATGCCGCAGGATCACGATGATCCGCGCGACGGCGGTTGCTATGGCGATCACGGGTGTGTCCTGCCACTCAGCGGCCTCCCTCAGGAGGCGGCGGCCGGCCTGTCAACGCCCAGGCGGACGAGGGCGCGGTCGTGGACGCGGCTCAGGAGCAGCAGGGCGCAGACAGCCCCGATCAGGGCGCAGAACATGTCCCACTGCGTGTCCCAGGCATCCCCCTGTGTGCCCAGGAACGCGTCCGCGGCCTCACCTCCGGTGACCGCCGCGAGCCATTCCAGCATTTCGAAGACGGCGCTGAAGGCCAGACAGACACAGACGGTGAGCGGCGCCAGCCAGCGGCTGCCGCGCAACGGGGAGGTACGGACGAGGAGTTCGCGTACCAGGACGGCCGGGACGAATCCCTGCACGAAGTGGCCGAGGCGGTCGTACGGGTTGCGCTCCCATCCGAGCCAGTCACGCACCCAGTCCCCCGCCGGCACCTCCGCGTAGGTGTAGTGACCGCCCACCATGAGGACCAGCGCGTGCGCCGCCAGCAGCCCGCACAACAGGTCACTCAGCGGAAAGCGATGGCGCATCAGGATCGCCAGGGGCAGGCCAGCCATCACCCACACCGTCTCCAGCACCCAGGTCGTCGGATCGGCAGCGCCGAACCGCGACGCGACGAGCGCCGCGGTCACCGCGACGGCAAGGGCGACCGGCAGACGACGCCGAGACGGACTCGCCTTCGGCGTCGGGACAGGGACGGGGCGGGTGGCGGTCATCGCCATCTCCTCGTGTTCGGGGCGGACCCCCACTCTCAGCCCCGACGGCAACCGCCCTCATGAGTACGCGCACTCAGACCAGGACGTCGCACCACCCAGTCGCAGCGAGCGACAACGGGCCGTGCCTCCACCGGCACCGCCCGGCGACCGCGGCGGCGCCTCCGGCACCAGCCGCTCGACTCTCCCCACCACCACTCAGCCGAGCTGCCCAATCGAGATGGCCGGCCTCTCATCGGCCGCGCCGGGCCGCGTCGCCGGGTACGCGGCCGGTGTCACAATCCAGAACGTGTACCTCGCCAACGTGCTGGGCCCCCTCGACGCGGCGACGGGCTCGAACCCGTCATCGGAGCGCGCGGAGCAGGCGGGCGATGCGCCGGGATGATAGCTCTGAACGCTCAGAGCCCGGCCCGGTCCGCGCGGGGGGGGGCAGCAGGTCGCCGCGTGCCACCGCTGAGAGGGCGAGCCCCCACGAGGGAGACGTTCCATGCGCGAACCGAGTTGCCCGGTGCCGTCGAAGGCCGTCTTGCCGGGCGGCGGCGGGAGGGGGCGGCCCAGGTCGTGGACGGCGATGCTCGGCAGGCGAGTGCTGTGCCTGGTCACGAGCCGCCAGCTCCCGGCGGGGTGGCGTTCGGCGTTCGACAGCAGCTCGGCCATGGCAAGGGCCACAGCCCGTCGCCACGACCCGCTGCAACACCGGTCAAGTGCCCCCGGTCCCCCATCGGTCCCCGGAAACGCCTCAGGGCCGGTACCGGAATTCTCCGGTACCGGCCCTGAAAAGCCGACTTCGTAAAGTCGGGACGACAGGATTTGAACCTGCGACCCCTTGACCCCCAGTCAAGTGCGCTACCAAGCTGCGCCACGTCCCGATGCCCGGTCGAGGTGTTCCCCGCTCCGTGCGAGAAGTACATTACCGCACGTCCGGGGGTCGTGTGACACGGAGGGAGTGTGGGGGCCTTGGGTGAGCGGGACCGGGACGCGGAGGGGCGGGCGCGGAGTGCGCGACCGCGGGACGGGCTGGGCCGGCCTCTTCGGTACGGGGACACCGGCGGGGTGGCGCGGCAGCCCGAGGGGGTGGTGCGGGCGGGGGCGGAGACCGTGCGCGAGGCGCAGGCGCTGCTCGACGCCGGGCGGCCCTTTCACGCGCACGAGGTCTTCGAGGACGCCTGGAAGAGCGGGCCCGAGAGCGAGCGGGCCCTGTGGCGGGCGCTCGCGCAGCTCGCCGTGGGGCTGACGCACGCCGCGCGCGGCAACGGGCGGGGCGGGGCGCGGCTGCTGCTGCGCGGCGCGGCGGGGCTGGAGGGGTGCCGGGGCGGGTACGGGCTCGACCTGACCGGGCTCGTCGGCTGGGCGCACGCGCTCGCGGATCGCCTGGACGCCGCCGTACGGGACGGGGACGGCGTGGACCCGGTGGCCGAGGCACCACGGCTGCGCGGCTGAGCCGCCGCCCGTACCCCGCCTCCGCACCCGTACCGCGCCGTCCCCGCCCGGTACCGCGCCGTCCCCGCCCGGACGCCGCCGTCCCCGCCCCTACCGCGCCTCCACCCCCGTACCCCGCCCCCCGCTCGCCCCACCCCCATGCGGCAGACTCCTCCCGTGCGAACCATTCACGTCATCGGGATCGGAGCGGGGGACCCGCGGCAGCTCACGCTGGAGGCGGTCGAGGCCATGCGGGACACCGAGGTGTTCTTCGTGCTCGACAAGGGCGAGGAGAAGTCCGACCTCACGGCGCTGCGGTACGGGATGCTCGACGCGCATCTGCCGGACCCCGGCGCGTACCGCGTGGTGGGCGTGCCCGATCCCGAGCGGGACAGGGACCGGGGGGCCGGGCGGGAGCGGTACACGCGGGCCGTGGACGAGTGGCGGGCCGCGCGGGCCGCGCTCTTCGGCCGCCTCTTCCGTTCCGAGCTGGGCGAGGACGGGGTCGGGGCGCTGCTCGTGTGGGGCGATCCGGCGCTGTACGACTCGACGCTCGGGATGCTCGCCGAGGTGCGGGCGGGCGGGATCGACTTCGCGACGACCGTCGTGCCCGGGGTCACGGCTCCCGCGACGCTCGCGGCGCGGCACCGTACCGTCCTCAACCGGATCGGCGGCGCCGTGCAGATCACCACCGGGCGGCGGCTCGCCGAGGGCTTCCCCGAGGAGGCCGACGACGTCGTCGTGATGCTCGACGCGCACACACGCTTCGCCGCGTACGCCGCCCGCGAGGACCTCGACATCTACTGGGGCGCCTACCTCGGCACCCCGGACGAGTTGCTTGTCTCGGGGCCGCTCTCCGAGGTGTCGGCGCCGCTCGTGCGGCTGCGCGAGGAGGCACGGGCGCGCAAGGGCTGGATCATGGACACGTATCTGCTGCGCCGTCACCGCGACGCGGGCGCCGAGCGCGCGCCGGTGGTCCTGCCGGGAGCCTGACCCGGAGGAACCGCCCCGGGGCTCCGGGGTGCGCGCCGCGCCCACGCCCGCCGTGTGCCCGGAGCCCCGGGGTGCGCCGCGTGCCGGGGCCACGAGATCCGCCGCGTGCCCGGGGCTCCGAGGTCCGCCGCGCGACCGCCCCCGCCCTGCGGCCCCGCCTTCCGCCTTCCGGGTGCGCACCTCGTGCGGCCCGTGGGGGCCGGTGTGAGCCTGGCAGGGTGACGACCGCTCCCGAGAAGGCCCCCGCAGCCCCGCAGCCGCCGGTGCTCGACAAACGCCGCCGCAACATCGTCTTCGCGACGATCACGCTCGGCATCCTCCTCGCCGCGCTCGACCAGACGATCGTGGGCACCGCGCTCCCGACGATCGTGGCCGACCTCGGCGGCGGCGAGCACATGTCGTGGGTGGTCACCTCGTACCTGCTCGCCGAGACGGTCTCGACCGTGCTCGTGGGCAAGTTCGGCGACCTCTTCGGGCGCAAGGTCGTCTTCCAGGTCTCGGCGATCGTGTTCATCACGGGCTCATTCCTGTGCGGGCTCGCCTCGGACATGCTGCTGCTCATCATGTGGCGCGCGCTCCAGGGAATCGGCGCGGGCGGGCTCATGGTGACGGCGATGGCGCTCATCGCGGACGTCATCCCGCTGCGCGAGCGCGGCAAGTACCAGGGCGCGATCGGGGCCGTGTTCGGGGTCTCGACGGTCGTCGGTCCGCTGCTCGGCGGGGTCTTCACCGACCACCTGACGTGGCGCTGGGCCTTCTACGTCAACGTGCCGATCGCGATCGTCGTGGTGATCGCCGCCGCGCGCACGATCCCCTCCGTGCGCTCGGGCGTCAAGCCGGTGATCGACTACCTCGGCATCGCGCTCGTCGCGATCGGGGCGAGCGCGCTGATCCTGGCGACGAGCTGGGGCGGGAACCAGTACGCGTGGGGCTCGGGCGTCGTCATCGGGCTCTTCGCGGCCGGTGTCGCCGGTCTCGGGCTCTTCTGCCTCGTCGAGACGCGGGCGCGGCAGCCCATGCTGCCGATGCGGCTCTTCCGCAATCCGGTCTTCGGCGTGTGCGCGATCCTGAGCTTCGTGGTGGGCTTCGCGATGCTCGGCGCGCTCACGTTCCTGCCCACCTACCTCCAGTACGTGGACGGGGACTCCGCGACGATCTCCGGCGTCCGCACGCTGCCCATGGTGATCGGGCTGCTGATCGCCTCGATCTTCAGCGGCAACGTGGTGAGCAAGACCGGTCACTACCGGATCTTCCCGATCGTCGGGACGCTCGTGATGGGAGTCGGGCTGTTCCTCCTGTCCCGCATGGACAACCACTCGGGGGCGTGGCGCGAGTCCCTGTACATGTTCGTGCTCGGGGTCGGCATCGGGCTCTCGATGCAGGTCCTGACGATCGCGGTGCAGAACACCGTGGACTACTCGGACCTCGGCGCGGCGACCTCGGGCGTCACCTTCTTCCGAACCCTCGGCAGCTCCTTCGGCACGGCTGTCTTCGGGACCATCTACGCCAACGCGCTGACGCCGAGACTGCGGACGGGGGTCGGCGAGGGAGCGCGCGCGGCGGGGCTCGACCCGGCGGTCGTGGCGCGCGGCGCGGGGAGTCCGGACGGCGTGCACAGGCTCCCGGCGGCGGCGCGCGCGCCGATCGTGCACGCGTACGCGGAATCGCTCCAGACGGTGTTCCTGTGGACGGTGCCGGTCGCGGTCTTCGGTTTCCTGGTGGCGCTGTTCCTGAAGCAGGTGAAGCTCAACGACCCGGCGCGCAGCGGTTCGACGGATCTCGGCGAGGGCTTCCAGGCCCCGGCGGTACGGGCTTCGCAGGAGGTGCTCGAACTCGCGGTGGCCCGGATCATGCTGAGGACGCCCAAGGACACCGGGCGGCGGCTCGTGGCCGCGTCGGACACCCGGCTCGACATCGCGGGGGCGTGGGCGGTCATGCAGATCTACCTGTTCACGCGGCTCGTGGGTTTCGCGAGCGTCGGCGTCATCGCCTCCCGCCACCGGCTGCCGCCGGAGGTCCTCGTCCCGGTCTTCGACCGGATGGTGGAGGAGGGGTACGTGACACGCCACGGCTCCGTCCTCTCGCACACCCCGGCGGGCGAACGCGAGACAGCCCTCATCACGGGAGCCTGGTCGGAGTGGCTCCGCGACCAGCTGGAGGGCATGGAGGAGCCGGTGCGCGAGGGCGCGCCGACCGGCGCGACGCTGAAACGGCCGGACGAGGCGGAGGTCCGGGCGGCTCTGGACGCGATCACGAAGCGGTTGCTGGCGGAGGACCTGGCGGAGGGCCGGATGGCTTCGCCGGTGGCGGCCGGGAGGCCGAGCCCCTCCGGGGCGGGAGCGGGAGCGGGCTGACGGTCGTGCGGGGGCGCCCCTGCCGGGGGCTCCGTCCCCTGCGCTCCGCTCCTCGTACGCCGGAGGGGCCGGCATGTCGGCCGCGGACGCCGGAGGAGGCGGTGCGTCAGCCCCGGCGCGCCTCCACCTCCAGCGCCAGTTCCCTCAGGACGTCCGCCGAGCTGATGTCCCCCCGTCCCTCGTCGTGCACTTCCGCCAGTTCGGACCAGGCGAAGACGAACCCCGCCGCCAGCCGCGTCAGGGCATGGCTCATCTGTTCCCCGATCACCGCCCCGAGGTCGGAGATCGCTGTGCCCTCGGGGATCTCGACGGCAGGCAGCACCTCCTTGACGAGGTCGCCGACGAGTCCGAGCCTGCTGAGGTCGTCTTCCTCGTCCTCCGTGCCCTCCTCGGCCCGCATCCACTCGGCCGACGCGGTGAGGAGGCTGATGATGCGGAGGATGATGTCGCGCTGTTGCTCGTCGTACTCCATGCCGCCGAGGCTAGTACGCCGCACCCGCGCGACCGCCCCGCCCCGCGCCCCGCTCGCCGTACATGCCCGACCGCCCCGCGCCCGCTCGCCTTACACACACGCGGCCATCCCGCCCCGCGCCCGCTCGGCCCGCGCACGCGACCTGTTCCGCGTCGCCGTACGCACGACCGCCCCGTCCCGCGCGGGCGGGACGGGGCGGCGTGCGTCGGCGGTGCGGCTCAGTCGCGGGGCGTGCCCGGGGCCGTGCCGCTGTCGGAGGTCTCCTTGCCGAGCGCGACGGCGTCGCGCGGAGCCGCGGCCTGCTCGGGGACGACGGGGTCGGCGCCGCCCTCGGCGGCGAGGCGCTCCATGCCGCTCGTGGTCTTGAGCGGCTTCTCCTTGATGAAGAGGACCGCGATGATCGCGAGGAAGGCGAAGGGCGTCGCGACGAGGAAGAGGTCGCCGGTCGCCACGCCGTACGCGTGCTCGACGATGCCCTTGACCTGCGGCGGGAGCTTCGTCATGTCGGGGACGGAGTTGCCGCCGCCCTCGGCCGCGGGGATGCCCGCGTCCTTGAAGCCCTTGCTCAGCTCGGTGCTGACCCGGTTGGCGAGGACCGCTCCGAGGACGCTCGTGCCGATCGTGCCGCCGAGGGAGCGGAAGAAGGAGAGCACCGAGGTGGCCGCGCCGAGTTCGTGCGCGTCCACGTCGTTCTGGGCGGCGAGCACGAGGTTCTGCATCAGCATGCCGACGCCGAGGCCCATGACGCCCATGTAGACGCTGAGCAGCCCGAAGTGGGTGTCGGAACCGATGGTCGAGAGCATGCCGAGACCGGCGGTCATGACGATCGCGCCCGCGACCAGGTAGATCTTCCACTTGCCCGTGGCGGAAATGATCTGCCCGGCGACGGTCGAGGAGACGAGCAGGCCGAAGATCATCGGCAGGCTCATGAGCCCGGCGACGGTCGGCGACTTGCCGAGCGAGACCTGGAAGTACTGCGAGAGGAAGACGGTCCCCGCGAACATCGCGATACCGACGAGGAAGCTCGCCACGGTGGTGAGGGTGACGGTGCGGTTGCGGAAGATGCCGAGCGGGATGATCGGTTCCTTCGCGCGGGTCTCGACCCACACGGCGAGCCCGAGCAGGACGACGCCGAGGCCGACCAGGAGCGCGGTCTCGGTCGAGGCCCAGTCGAACTTGTCGCCCGCGAGCGAGGTCCAGATCAGCAGGTCGCAGACGCCCGCGACGATGAGGAAGGCGCCGAGCCAGTCGATGCGGACCTCGCGGCGGATGGTGGGCAGCTTCAGGGTGCGCTGGAGCAGGACGATCCCGGCGAGCGCGAAGGGCACGCCGATGAAGAAGCACCAGCGCCAGCCGAGCCAGGAGGTGTCCACGAGGACGCCGCCGACGAGCGGGCCCGCGACGGTGCCGACCGCGAAGACGGCGCCGAAGATGCCCGCGTACTTGCCGAGGCGGCGCGGCGGGATGATCGCGGCCATGACGACCTGGGCGAGGGCGGTGAGACCGCCGCCGCCGATGCCCTGGAGGACGCGGCTGATGATCAGCGTGACGACGTCCTGCGAGAAGCCGGCCACGAGCGAGCCGACGACGAAGAGGCCGAGCGAGAGCTGGAGGAGGAGCTTCTGGTTGAAGAGGTCGGCCAGCTTGCCCCACAGCGGCACCGTCGCGGTCATCGCGAGGAGTTCGGAGGTGACGACCCAGGTGTACGAGGACTGGCTCGCGCCGAGGTCGGCGATGATGCGGGGCAGGGCGTTGGCGACGACGGTGCCCGCGAGGATGGCGACGAACATACCCGCCATCAGGCCCGACATCGCCTGGAGTATCTGGCGGTTGGTCATGGAGGTCGGCGACGGCGCGGTCGCCTCGGCTGTGCTCACGTTGTCCTTCTTGAGAGGGAGACGGTGGTACGTGGGGGGACAGGGCGGAGCCCGTGCGGCGGTGCCGCGTCCGGGCCCCGGAGGGAACGGGCGGGGTCGCCGGGCTCCCGGGACGGTCGGGGTCGAGCGGTCGGTACGGGGATACGGGACGAGGACACCCGGGGCGGCGGACCGGCACCGCTTCCCGGTGGGGGCTGTCCGCCCGTCAGTCGGTGGGCCGCCGCAGTCCGGCGGCGAGGTGGGTGAAGACCTCGGCGAAGGTCTCCGCGAGGTCGGTGTCGGCGGGGCGCGCGCACCAGTGCTCGAAGGTGACGCGTACCGCCGTGTGGGCCACGGCGGCGAGGAGCCGGGCGAAGAGGGGGATGTCGGCGCCCGCCCACTCCCCCGGGTCCGCCGCGCCTTCGGGAGGGCTCGGCGGGGTGGGTGCCGGGGCCGGCGCGGTGCCGGGCGAGGTCCGCTCCAGCCAGGTGGCGACGGCGCGGGCGAGTTCCCGCTCGTCGCTGGAGTACGCGTTGAGGCCGCGCACGATGAGGTGCGGGGAGCGCTGGAAGACCTCGAACTGGAGGTTCAGCAGTTCCTGCCGTTCCTCGAAGCCCGTCAGCTCGCCGACGAACGCGGAGCGGACCGCCTCCAGCGGTGACAGTTCGGCGGGGGCGGCGCGGACCGCCTCGTGAATGCGCTCCGAGACGCCTTCGTCGATGACGACGAACGCGTCGTCATGGCTGGCGAAGTAGTTGAAGAAGGTACGGGGCGAGACCCCGGCGGCCTCGCTGATCGCCTCGACCGTGACGTTCTCGGCCCCGTGCTCCGCGGCGAGCCGGATGGCGGCCTCGGCGAGGGCGGCGCGGGTCGCGCGCTTCTTCCGCTGCCGGAGCCCGCCGCCGGGCGCGTGGTCGTTCGTCACGCCCTGCATAGTAGGCAAAAATGCAGAGTCTGCAAAATGCTCCGGCGTGCGGGCGGTCGACCAGCGCGAACGGCGCCTCCGCGCGCCGGGCACGGCGAGGGCCCGGCGGTCAGCCGGAGCAACAGCGCGCGGACGCGGGGCGACTGGGGTGCGGCGGGATCAGCTTGTTGAGCCCCGGCTCGCGGAAGCGGGTGCACCTCACCACAGAGCCCAACGGCGAGTGCCAGGTCGGCACGGGAGGGGAACGACGGTTTGGACGAGCCGCGGCCCGCTCCTCACAGCGGCGGCGCGCCGTTCCCCGTCGCCCGGCCCGATTCCCGCGTGTCCTCGCTGACCCACTCCAGCAGGATCTCCCCCTCGGCGCCGGTCGGGAGGCGCAGGAGGAGGGCCAGGCCGCTCAGGTCCGCGAGGGCGCGGGAGCCCGCCGCCGCCTCCAGGGTCGCGGTCCAGGGTTCGCCGCGGCCCTCGGGGCCGTCCGAGGGCTCCAGGACCGTGAGGGACACGACCACGTCGATGCCGGCCGCGCTCACCCCCGTGCCCTCGCCGAGCAGCAGGGCGGGACCTTGGTAGCTGCGCATGCGCGTTCTCCTCTCCGCCTCTCTCCGCCTCCAGGCTGCTCCGGGTGGGCCGGGGACGCATCCCGGCGAGACACATCCCGGCGGCCCGGGGCGCACGGGACCACTTCGACACCTTCGTACCGTTTGACAGATATGGCCGCGATGGGACGCTGGAGAGTGCGGGTACCGCAGTCGCGCGCCCCGTAGGCCGGGGCCCCGCACCACCCAGGAGGCCGCATGTCGAAGCACCACCGCTCCCAGTCCGAGGAGAACAGCCCCCGTCGCGGGATGCCCCGCAGGCCCGACGACGACCGGCTCGCCGCGCGTGCGGAGGAGGAGCGGGTGCGGGCCGGGCTCGACGCGTACGACCCCGCCGACGTACCTCCGGCGACGGACACGAATCCGCCCGGGCGGGTGACGGAGAGCCCCGAGTACCGCGACGAGAAGACGGAGCTCGACCGCGAGGTCCGCAGGGGCGAGGCGCGCCCGGACCAGCTGGAGGCCCGCAAGGAGCGCGACCCGTACCCGCCCACGCACTACGACGACTGAGCGGGACCCGCGCGGGAGGAACGGCGGCGCGGCACGGACAAGGGCGTGAGCCCGGTCCGTGCCGCGCCGCCTTCGCACACGCCGCGCCGCCTTCGCACACGCCGCGCCGCCTTCGCACACGCCGCGCCGCCTTCGCACACGCCGCACCCCCCTCGCACGTGCCGCACCGCCCCCGTGTACGGCGCCCCGCCTTCGCCCCAACGCCCCGTCTCAGTAAGTGAGTTAAGCGGGCCCGACCACGCGGGCGTACGCCGGTCCGGGGAGACGCGAGGGCGGCGCGCGCCGCCCTCGGCCGCGCGGGGACGCCTGCCGCCGCAGTTTCCGGCCATCCAGGGCTCAAACCTGGTGATCTATGCGCGTCAAAGGTGCGGGTCCCGGGAGGAAGAGGAGGGAAACGGGCGGTCCGGACGATTCAGCGGGCGGCGACATTGCGGGCACATGTCGACGGGGGACGAAGCGGGGCTTTCCCGGCCGGACGGCAAGCGGCTTCTTTTCCAATTCTTTCCCCGGGAACGGGTCCGCATAGCGACCCCGCGCGTCCGGGAGCCGAACGGAATCCGCCAACCTCGTGATGCGCACCTGACATTCAGCGGCCGGGGCTGCCACAGTCTCCCTCGGCCAGCGGTCGGCACGCTCCTTCCCCACCGCCCACCGCGGGCCCTTCGTCACCCCACCGGCCGCCTGTGCGCGGCCCGTTGAAGGAGCCCTTCCTTGAGACGAACCTCCTCCCGCCGCGCCGCCGCCACCGGCGGCGCACTGCTCGCGGTCTCCGCGCTGCTGACCGCCGCGATGCAGACGGGCGTGGCCACCGCCGCGCCCTCCCCCACCGGGAAAGCCGCCTCGGCGGCCAGGCCGGGAGCCCTGCCGGCGAAGCTGTCCCCCGCACAGCGCGCCGAACTCATCGCCAAGGCACAGAAGAAGAGCGCCGCGACGGCGGGCGAACTGAGCCTCGGCGCCCAGGAGAAGCTGGTCGCCCGCGATGTGATCAAGGACCAGGACGGCACGCTGCACACGCGCTACGAGCGCACGTACGACGGACTGCCCGTCCTCGGCGGCGACCTGGTCGTCACCACGAACCCGGCCGGTGAGACCGGCAAGGTCGTACGGGCCTCGCAGGCGAAGCTCAGCGGCGTGAAGACCACCGCGAAGGTCCCCGCGGCGACGGCGCAGAAGCAGGCGCTCGGCGCGGCGAAGGCGCAGGGCGCCGCGAAGCCGGCGACCGACCAGGCGCCGCGCAAGGTCGTGTGGCTCGCCGAGGGCAAGCCCGTACTCGCGTACGAGACCGTGATCGGCGGGCTCCAGGAGGACGGCACGCCCAACGAACTGCACGTCGTGACGGACGCCGCGACGGGCGCGAAGCTGTACGAGTACCAGGGCATCGAGAACGGCACGGCCAACACGCAGTACAGCGGCACAGTGACGATCAGCACCACGAAGTCGGGTTCGACGTACAACCTGACGGACGCGACGCGCGGCGGCCACAAGACGTACACCCTCGCCAACAAGACCTCGGGCACCGGGACGCTCGTCTCCGGTCCCGACGACGTGTGGGGCGACGGGAAGGGCACCACTCCCGAGACGGCGGCGGCCGACGCGGCCTACGGCGCGCAGGAGACGTGGGACTTCTACAAGAACACCTTCGGGCGCAGCGGTATCCGCGGTGACGGCGTGGCCGCCTACTCGCGGGTGCACTACGGCAACCAGTACGTCAACGCGTTCTGGGACGACAGCTGCTTCTGCATGACGTACGGGGACGGGGCGGGCAACGCCGCGCCGCTCACCGCGCTCGACGTCGCGGGCCACGAGATGAGCCACGGCGTCACCTCGGAGACCGCGGGCCTCAACTACAGCGGCGAGTCCGGCGGTCTCAACGAGGCGACGAGCGACATCTTCGGGACGGGGGTGGAGTTCTACTCCAACACCGCGACCGACCCCGGTGACTACCTCATCGGCGAGAAGATCGACATCAACGGCGACGGCACCCCGCTGCGCTACATGGACAAGCCCAGCAAGGACGGCGCCTCGGCCGACAACTGGTCGTCCACGCTCGGCAACAAGGACGTGCACTACTCCTCGGGCCCCGCGAACCACTTCTTCTACCTCCTCTCGGAGGGCAGCGGCGCCAAGACCGTCAACGGCGTGAGCTATAACTCGCCGACGTACGACGGGCTTCCGGTCACCGGCATCGGCCGGGACAAGGCGCTCCAGATCTGGTACAAGGCGCTCACCACGCAGTTCACCTCCACCACCAACTACGCGGGCGCCAGGACCGGCACGCTCGCGGCGGCCTCCTCGCTCTACGGGGCGACCTCGGCCGAGTACAAGGCGGTGCAGGACGCCTGGGCGGCGATCAACGTCGGCGCCCGCTCCGGCGGCGGCACGGACCCGGGCAACGGCGGCGGGACGGTGTTCACCTCCACCACCAAGGTCGCGATACCGGACGCCGGTTCGGCCGTCACCTCCTCGCTCGCGGTGACGGGTCGCAGCGGCAACGCGCCGTCGAACCTGTCGGTCGCGGTGGACATCACGCACACCTACCGCGGTGACCTCGTGGTGGACCTCGTCGCCCCGAACGGCACGAGCTACCGGCTCAAGAACTCCAGCTCCTCGGACTCGGCGGACAACGTCAAGGCCACCTACACCGTCAACGCCTCCTCGGTCGCCGCCAACGGCACGTGGAAGCTCAAGGTGCAGGACGTCTACTCGGGCGACAAGGGCACCATCAACGGCTGGTCGCTGACCTTCCCGTAAACCCCCTCGCAAGATCTCGGCGGAACTGGACCCCCCGCCGGACGCGACGCCCCGGCCACCTCAGGTGGCCGGGGCGTCGTCCCGTATCAACTGCCTTTACCGAAAGGGGGTTTCCCCTCTGTGCCGGGCGTCCGTCAGCCCACCACTCCCCACTCCCCCACGTCCCCCGGCGCCTGCCCCCGCGCCGCCGCCCGCTGCCGCCGGGCCGGTTCGCCCCGGTGGAGGAGGTCCCGGACCACCGCATTGACCTCCTCCTCGTCCCCGAGGTCCGCGAGCGCCTCGCCGACGTGGGCGAGCAGGGCCGCGACCGCTTCGCCCGCCGGTACGGCCGTGCCGCTCTCCGGGTGGACGAGCGAGCCGCCGAGCCCGTACCGCGCCGCGGTCCACAGCGCGGCGGCGACGTCGTGCGCCGGGACCGGCGCCGGGACGCGGCCCGCCGCGCGCTCGCGCAGCGCCGTGACGACGAGCGCGCGCGTGAGCCCTGCCTGCGCGGCGACCTCGCGCACGGTCGGCATGACATCGGCGACGCGCACCTCCAGCGTCGGGACGTGCGCGGACGGGCGGGCGAGCCAGTAGGCGTTGCGGGCGCGTTCAGGGAGGACACCGGTCGCGAAGAGCCTGCGGTGCGTCGCGTCGTAGTCGGCCGCGTCCGTGAAGTACGGCGGGATCTGCGTGGTGGGCCAGCGCGAGAGGACCATGGTGCGCCAGCTCGCGAAGCCGGTGTCGACGCCGTGTTCGTAGGGGGAGTTCGCCGAGAGGGCGAGGAGCACGGGCAGCCAGGGGCGGACGTGGTCGAGGGCGTGCACCGCGGCCTCGCGGTCGGGGACGCCGACGTGGATGTGGCAGCCGCAGGTCTCGGTGCCCTGGGCGAGGAGGCGGTAGAGCCCGGCGACGTCGCGGTAGTGCGGAGCCTCCGTCGGGGTGCGGGGCGGGGCCTGGCGTGCCGCCGTGCCGTGGGCGAGGACACGGCAGCCGGCCTTTCCCGCCGCCTCGACGAGGCGCTCGCGCGCGGCGGAGACCTCGGCCCGCAGCTCGGGCAGGCCCGCGCACACCGGGCTCGTGGTCTCGATCATGCTGCTGAGCAGTTCGCGCTGCGGGACCGTCACCGCTCCCTTGGGGTGGAGCCTGTGGTGCACGTCGAGCACCCGTTCGGCGGCGTCGACCGGGACCAGGGTCTCGGCGTCGACCAGCAGGAACTCCTCCTCGGCGCCGAGGGTGGGGGGTGCGCTGTGGGCCGCGGGTAAGCCCGCGCCCCCGCTCTGCGTTGCGCTGGCGGGCATGCGGCAGCTCCTCGTGAAGTGGAGTGGGACGCGGGAGGCCCGAACGGCGGGCCCCGGGGCCGGGCCTATCCACTTTGCCGCCGGCGGAAAGGTCGCAGGAGAGCGCATACGGGGCGCCCCGGCGCACGGAGGCCGTGCTTCCGCGATCCGGGGGCGCGAAGGTCCTTCGCGGCGCCGCGCGACCAGGCGTTACGCTGGCGGCATCACCGGACACGGGGTGCCCCGCCAGGGGCTGAGATCACACCCGTCGAACCTGAACCAGCTCGTACTGGCGGAGGGATGTCTTCCATGTCATTGCCGCATGCCCCCGGTCACGCCCCGGAGGGCACGGCCCTTCAGCGCTCGGACCCGGCCTCCCGTGTCTTCGGCGGCCGGATGCCCGAGGCCCCCGGCGATCTGCGCGTCGAGGCGCGCGGCATCGCGCCCGTGCCCGACGACCGGCGCTACGGCGGTCCGGGCAGGCTCTTCACGGTGTGGTTCGCGCCGAACCTCACCATGACGGGGGTCTTCACGGGGACCCTCGGCATCGTCCTCGGTCTCGACTTCGCGACCGCGCTCGCGGCGGTCGTCGCGGGCACGCTCCTCGGGGCGGTGCCCGTCGCGTACCTCGGTACGTGGGGCAGCGGGACCGGGGCCGGTCAGCTCCCGCTCTCGCGGCTCGCCTTCGGGCCCGCCGTCGTGCTGCCGGGGGTCCTCCAGTGGCTCTCGTCGGTCGCGTGGGACGCGCTCATCGGCCTCTTCGGCGGGGACGCGCTCGCGCGGCTGTTCGACTGGCCGTTCTGGCTCGGGGTGCTCGTGATGATGGCCGGGCAGGGCCTCGTGGGGGCGCTCGGTTACGAGGCGATCCACCGGCTCCAGAAGCTCATGTCGTTCGTCCTCGCGGTGGCCTTCGTGATCCTCGCCGTGAAGATGCTCGACGGCGTGAGCCCGGCGGCCTCGGGCAGCGCGCACGGCATGGACCGCTTCGGCGCGATCATGCTGACCAGCACGGTCGCGCTGAGCCTGTCGCTGTCCTGGGCCCCGTACGCGAGCGACTTCAGCCGCTATCTGCCGACGAAGACCTCGCGGACGCGGATGTTCTGGTACACGCTGCTCGGTGTGAGCCTGTCCTTCGTCGTCGTGCAGACGCTCGGTCTGTGGGGCGCCTCGGTCTTCACCGACCAGACGGCGGGCGGCGTCGAGAAGCTGCTCGGCGGGGGCTGGCTCGGCGCCTTCGGGCTGCTCGCCGTCGCGCTCGCCGCGCTGTGCAGCAACGCGATGAACGACTACAGCGGCTCGCTCGCGCTCCAGACGGTCGGCGTGCGCGTCCCGCGCCCACTCGCCGCGGCGGGCGCGGCGGCGCTCGGCTTCCCGCTCGTGCTGTGGATGCACGCCGCCGACACGACCGCGCGCTTCCAGAACGTGCTGCTCTTCGTGGGCTACTGGATTCCGGGGTTCGTCGCCGTCGTCGTCGTGGACTGGCGCGCGCGGGCCGGGGCGAGGGCCCGTACGGGTACGGGGCTCGACCTCGGCGTCGAGAGCGCGCGGCCCGTGCCGTGGTGGCCCGCGCCCCTCGCGTTCCTCGTCGGTTTCGCCGCCGCCGTGCCCTTCATGAACACCTCGCTGTACGCGGGCCCGGTCGCCGACGCGCTGCACGGCGCGGACCTCGCGTACTACGTCGCCTTCGTGGTGGCGCTGCTCGTCTACGCCCCGCTGCGGCTGCGCGCCGGCCGCGAGGCCGCGTGATCCCCGTACCACCCCTGGGAGTCCTGCCATGACCACTGAGCCCCTGGAAGCCACCCGTGCCGCGCTCGCGCGGGTGCGCGGCGCCGAGCCGCTCGTGCAGTGCCTGACCAACACGGTCGTCACGAACTTCACCGCGAACGCGCTGCTCGCGCTCGGGGCCTCGCCCGCGATGGTCGACGTCCCCGGGGAGGCGGACGCCTTCGCGCGGGTCGCGGGCGGCGTCCTCGTCAACCTCGGCACGCCCCACGCCGAGCAGCGCGCCGCGATGACGGAGGCGGCGACGGCCGCGCGCGAGGCGGGCACGCCGTGGGTGCTCGACCCGGTCGCGATCGGCGCGCTCCCGGTGCGTACGCCACTCGCGCACGCCCTGCTCGCGCTCGGACCCGCGGTCGTACGGGGCAACGCCTCGGAGATCCTGGCGCTCGCCGGGGCCGGTGCGGGCGGGCGCGGCGTGGACGCGGCCGAGAAGGTCGAGCAGGCGGCGGAGGCGGCGCGCGGGCTGGCCCGGACGAGTGGCGCGGTCGTCGCGGTCTCGGGGCCCGTGGACCTCGTGACGGACGGGGCGCGGACGGTGCGGATCGCGAACGGGGACGCGCTGCTCACGAAGGTGACGGGCGGCGGCTGCGCGCTCGGCGCGGTGATGGCGGCCTTCGCGGCGGTCACCGAGGACGTGTTCGACGCGGCCGTGGCGGCGGTGACGACGTACACGGTCGCCGCCGAGCTGGCGGCGGAGGGCCGCCCGGGTCCGGGGACCTTCGCGGTCCGTTTCGTGGACGCGCTCGCCGCCGTGGGGGACGCGGACCTCGTCGCGCGGGCGGCGCTGTCGTGAGGCCCGATCTGTCGGTGTACCTGGTGACCGACACGGCGCAGTGCGCGGCACGGGGGCGGACCGTCCCGGAGACGGTCGCCGCCGCCGTCGCGGGCGGGGTCACGGCGGTGCAGGTACGGGAGAAGGACGCGGGCGGGCGGGCGTTCCTGGAGCAGGTGCGCGCGGTGGCGGACGTGCTGCCCGCGCACGTGACGCTCCTCGTCAACGACCGCGTCGACGTCTACCTCGCGGCCCGCGCCGCCGGGGCGCGCGTGCACGGGGTCCACGTGGGCCAGTCGGACCTGCCGGTCGCGGCGGTACGGGACCTGGTCGGCGCGGACGCGCTGCTCGGTCTGAGCGCGGCGACGCCCGGGGAGCTGGCGGAGGCCGCCGCCGCGCGGGTGGACCACGTCGGGGTCGGCGCGCTGCACGCGACGACCACCAAGGCGGACGCGCCGCCCGCGCTCGGGATCGAGGGCTTCGCGCGCCTGCTCGCCCCGGCCGGTCTCCCCCCGGCGGTCGCGATCGGCGGCGTGGTCCCCGCCGACCTGCCCGCGCTGCGGCGCGCGGGCGCGGCCGGCGCGGCGATCGTCTCGGGGATCTGCGCGGCGGCCGACCCCGAGACGGCGGCGCGGCGATACGTGGCGGCGTGGGAGCGGGGCGTGGGCTGACCGGGGGCGGACTCGCGTCCCGGGCCGCTCGCCCGGCGCGGCGGGACCGCGTCCCGGCCCGCTCGCGCCGGCTCGTACCGCTGCGGGTGGGGCCCCGTCAGACCGCCGCCGGGACCTTGCCGCGCTCGTGCTTCCAGTAGCCGGAGAAGGTGATGCGGTCCTTCGGGAGGCCGGAGGCGACGAGGTGGCGGCGGCCCTCGGTGGCGAGGCGGGACTCGCCGACGACGTACGCGTAGCCGGTCGGGGCGAAGGCGGTGCGGCGGCGCAGCTCGGCGAGGACGGCTTCGCCGGGGACGGCGTGGACGTCGTCGCGGACCACCCAGACGATCTCCATGCCCGCGGGCGCTTCGAGGTCCCTGCGGTCGGCGGCGAGCGGGACCTCGACGAGGGCGCGGCCCGTCGTGTGCGCGGGCAGCGAGCGCAGGATGCCGGCGACGGCGGGCAGTCCGCTCTCGTCGGCGACGAGGTGCACCTCGCTCGCGTCCTCGGGACGGTCGAAGATGGCACCCTGGTCGTAGAGCGCGACGGGGTCGCCGGGCCGGACCGCGCAGGCCCAGATCGCCGCCGCGCCCTCGGGTTCGCCGCCGGTGCCGCAGTGCACGACGAAGTCGATGTCCAGCTCGCCGGTCTCGGGGCGGAAGCCCGCGACGGTGTAGTTGGCGCAGTGCGGGCGGACCTCGTCGGGAATCGCGAAGTACGGCTCCCACCAGCGCTGACCCGAGAGTTCGGGCAGTTCGAACCGCGGCTGGTGGGCGAGGCGTACGAAGAGGCGGAACCAGTGGTCGTGGCCGAGGTAGGGGAAGTCCGCGAACTGGGGACCTGTCACCGTCACGCGCTGCATGGACGGGGTGAGGCGGGCGCTGCGGAGCACCTCACCGCGGTACAGGGCCGGGTTCTTCGGCATCAGCCGGGGATTCTTCGCCATGGCCTTAGGTTAGCCTAAGCTCACTTTCCTTTCGAGCCCCGTCCCCCGCCTCCGCCTCGGCCTCCGCCCTGTCCGCCTTGCCGAGTTCGGCCGCGAACTGGGCGCCCGCGAGCAGGGCGAGGTTGGAGAGCCAGAGCCAGATGAGGAAGACGACTATCCCGGCGAGCGAGCCGTACAGGGCACTGTAGGTGCCGATGAGACTCGTGTAGAGGGTGAAGCCGGCGGTGGCGAGGAGCCACAGGACGGTGGCGAGTACGCCGCCGGGCAGGCTGTAGCGGCGGCGCCGGGCGATGCGCGGGCCGTTGCTGAAGGCGACCCAGGCCAGCCCCGAGACGAGGCAGAGCAGGGCGGGCCAGCGCAGCACCCGCCAGGCGAGCGCGACCCCTTCGTCCAGGTGCAGCGCGCGGCCGATCGCGTCCACGACGGGGTTGCTCAGCACGAGCAGCAGCGCGGTGAGCACGAGCAGGCCGAGCAGGGCGAGGGCCGTGAGCACGATGCGGTGGGCGCGCTTCACCGGGGTGCGGGCGTCCGTCGTGCGGTGCATCCGGTGCAGGGAGCGCCGGAAGACCGCGAGGTAGCTGCACGCGGACCAGAAGGCGCTGAAGACGCCGGTGGCGATGAGCGGCCACGCCGTGGCGTTCTCGGTGAGCATCCGGGTGAGCAGGTCGTGCAACTGCGGGCCCGCCTGCCCGGGAGCGTAGTCCGTCAGATAGGCGATCAGGGTGCGTGCCGTGTCGGGCCCGAGGAGGGCGGAGGCGACGACGGTGACGAGCAGGGCGGGCAGCAGGGCGAGCATCGCGTAGTAGGTGAGCGCGGCGGCGTCGTCGGTGACGTCGTCGTTCCACAGGCTGAGCGGAGTACGGCGCAGGGCGGGCCACCAGTCGGCGGCGTATCGGAACATGGGGCGGTCCGGGGGGTGGACAGGGAGGGGGACGGGGTGCTGCGGGTGTCCCCCCGCCCGCTCGGTTCACGGGCCGGTGGAGCACCGTCCTTGCCGTCTACCCCCGCGATCGTCCACGCACTCCGCGAGGAAGTCCCGCACGGCCGGGAGCACGGCGAAGTGGTCGTGCCCGGTGCCGGGGACCGTGTCGAGCCGCGAGGCGATCCCGTGGTCGTGCCAGTTGGCGCGCAGCGCGCGGAGACGGGCGAGGCGGTGGACCGTGGGGGCCTCGTCGCCGGGCGCCAGTTCCTCGGTACGGGTGTCGTCGGCGCCGATGACGAACTGGACGGGCACCTCCCGCAGCCGGGCGGGATCGGCCTCGTACCCGAAGAGCCGCTTCGCGTCGGCGGTGCCCCGGGGCCACGGCGTGGCCGGGTCGAAGGGGGTCACGCGGCCGGGGGCGCCGACCGAGAGCGAGGCGAGGCGGCCGGGGTGCAGGCAGGCGAAGCGGTGGGCGAACTGGCCGCCGCCCGAGAAGCCGTGCAGGTGGAAGCGGTCGGTACGGATGTGCCAGCGGGCCGCCGCCTCCTCGACCATCGCGAGGAGCAGTGCGTCCGCCCGGTACCCGGAGGGCGAGAGCAGCTTGTAACCGTCCACGTCGTCGGGCCCGTCGATCCCGGCCGGGAAGAGCGGTGCGAGGACCACGCAGTCGTGCCGCTCGGCGAAGTCGGCGAAGGCGTCGCGCAGGGCCTGGGAGCGGCGCCCGGTGCCGTGGACGGCGACCACGAGCGCGCGCGGGGGGCCGTCGGGGGTGTGCCAGCGGGGGACCTGGAGGCAGAAGGAGAAGCGCGGGTCGGTGGAGAGGGCGAACTGCGGGGTCGCGCCGGTCAGGAGCGCGGTGCCGGGGTGGCCCGGGGGGAAGTCCCAGGGTGACAGGGGACGTGGGGAGGTCATGAGGCGGGCTCCGTCGCGACGGGGCGGGAGGTGGCGGGGGTCATCGCGGGTGCCGCTTCGAAGGCGAGGTCCATGAGCGGCGCGTACTGCTGGCCCGCGTAGCAGTCGGCGTCCCGCAGGGCGCCCTGGATCTCCGGGCGGGGCAGCGAGACCTTGACGGCGAGGGCGCGCGGGTGGTGCACGAGGAGGATGCGCGCCGGATCGGCCCCGTAGAGGCGCGAGAAGAGGTCCTTCGTGAGGAAGCCGCTCGCGGTGAGGGCCGCGTAGGCCGCCTCGTCATGACACATGAAGTCGAAGGTGAGGGTGAAGGGGCCCGCGTTCTTGGAGCGGACGAGGGAGCAGAGGTCCAGCAGGGTCGCCATGCTCAGATCTCCTCGGTGACGGTGCGGAAGAGTTCGGTGGGGGTGACGCCGGTGACGACGTGGTGGAGGGTGAAGCGGTACAGCGGGCCGCGGTCCGTCTCGGGGGGCGAGAAGGGGTAGGCGAGCGTCGAGACGAGGCCGTCGTACTCGGGGATCGGGAGGTGGCTGCTCGCGTGCGCGACGAAGGTCGCGACGGCGTGCGCGGTCTCCTGCGAGGGGGCGGTCACGGTGATGAGGACGCCGAGTTCACGCGCCGGGCCGGGCTCGGGCTCGGGCTCGGGCTCGGGCACGGCGAGGACCGCTCCGGCGCCGTAGAGACGGAAGTCGATGTCCACGTCGGCGGGGTCGACGGTGCCGCCGAAGACGTCGAGGATCTTGTCCGCGAAGTACTTCCGGGCGTACGGCACGAGGGCGGGCAGGTGCTTGATGACGACCCGGTCGCGCACGCCGCCGACGATGACGGTCTGGTGGCCGACGAGTGCGGCGCCCTCCAGTTTGTTCGTGTAGCCGTCCGCCGGTACGAAGCGGGCCCCGCGCACCCGTACGGTCCGCTCGTCGACCGCCTCGTAGGTGGCGTCGGTGGTGTCGAGCGTGCCCGAGGGCTCGGCGACGCGGAACGGGTCGGCGTTCTCGTAGAGCGTGTGGGCGGCGACGGAGCGGGGCGTGAGGCGGCTGCCCTCGGCGAGGGTGGTGACGTCGAAGTGGTCGTCGCGCAGGTGGACGAGGAGGCCGTTCGCGGAGGGCGGTACGGCGCAGGCGGCCCCGCACTCGATGGTCTTGGCCATGTGCCAGGTCAGCCCGGGTTCCGCGCCCTCCATGTGCGGGAGCGCGGCGAAGAGCGCGGTGTCGCTCGCGCGCCCGGCGAGGACGACGTCGCAGCCGGAGCGGAGGGCCTCCTGGATCGGCTCGACGCCCATCATCGCGACGGTGTGGCTCCGCGCGAAGACGTCCCTGTCGATCTCGGGGGCGTGGAGCAGGGGGCTGATCCGGCCCGCGTCGTGGAGGGCTTCCAGGCGGGCCGCGGGCTGGTCGGAGTAGACCAGGCCGAGGGTGAGACGCAGGTCGTCGGCCGTCGCGATCTCCCGTACGAGACGGGCGACGCGGTCCACGCCGTCGTCGCGTCCGCTCGTGCCGCACGAGCCGATGACGAGCGGGACGCCCAGCTCGGCGCGGGCCCGCAGCAGGAGGCGCAGGTCCCGGGCGACGGCCTGGTCGGAGAGCTTCGGCGTGCCCGAACCGAGCGCGGCGGGGCCCGAGTCGGTCGATCCCGCGTCGCAGGCGATGACGTGCGGACGGGCGGCGACCCCGCGCCGGAACGCGTCGGCGTCGAAACCGGCGCCGAGGGCACCGGTGGGGGCGAGGATACGGAGTTCCATGAGTGGTTCCTTGCGTGGTGGGCCGGGGTCCGCGAAGGGGTGCGGCGTGCTCAGGTCCGGGCGGGTGTGACGCGGCGGGCGAGGAGGGTGAAGACGAGGTACGTGACGGCCGCGAAGGCCGGGCCGTCGAGGAACATGAACCGCCAGCCCGTGGCGTCGACGACGAGGCCGAGCAGCGCGGGCCCGAGCGTGGCCCCCGCTGAGGAGGCGACCGTGTACAGACCCGTGTACGTCCCCACGACGTGGCGGCTCGGGGCCAGGTCCCAGAGCACGACGAGGGCGTTGACGGCGAAGGTCGCGTACCCGGCCGAGGCGAGGACGAGAGCGGTGACCGTGCCGGGCACGGTGGGCACGGCGGCACCGACGAGCAGCCCGGCGACGAACAGCGCCACGCCGTGGCGGATCGCGCGCATCTGCCCGAGGCGCGAGGAGAGGTAGGCGAGCGGGATGACGCAGACGAGGAAGACGATCGCGCCCGGCAGGGCGAGCCCGCCCGCCGCACCCCGCGAGAGGCCGAGCGTCTCGGTGCCGTACGGGGTCAGGAGCGTGCGCAGCGCGGACCACATGCCGGCGAAGCAGAAGATGCCGAGCATGAGCAGGACCCTGGCGCGGGACGGGTCGCGTACGAGGTCCCTGACGACGGCCCACGGCGAGGCCAGGACGGCGCCCTCGTCGCGCCCGGTGATGGCGCCGTGTGCGCGACCCGTGCGCGCGGCCCCGTCCGGTCCCGTACCGGCGGCTCCGTCCGGCGGCGTGAGCGCGGGCCCGTCCGGTCCCGTGCGCCGGCCCTCGTCGCCTTCCGGCCCGGTCGTCACGTCGCTCGCGCCGCCGCCGGTCGGGCGGTGGCGCAGGAAGGTCCAGGAGGTGAGGAGGAGGACGAGCAGCAGCGCGGGCGGTATCGCGAAGGCGAGTCCGATGCCGCGGTCGACGACGAGCAGGCTGATGAGCGAGGAGACGACGATGGTGAGGCCGACGCCCGCCTTCACGAAGCCCTGGGCCCGGCCCCTGTGCACGGGGGACACGTAGTCCGAGACCAGGGTCTCCGTGACGCCCTTGAACGCGTTGGCCGTGGCGGCGAAGGCGATGACGCACAGCATCAGCGCGGGCAGGCCGCCCGCCCAGGGGATCAGCGCGAACGGGACGGAGGCGAGCGCGGCGCCCGCGAGGATGATCCCCCAGCGGCTCCGCCCCTGCCGCGCGCGCCGGTCGGACAGGAAGCCCGTCCACGGCTGGATCAGGACGCCGAGCACGTTGTCCAGGCCCATGATCAGGCCGATGAGGCCCGCCGAGGTGAGGTATTGCCGCAACTGGGCGGGCACTTGGGCGTCGTAGAAGTTCCAGACGGACTCCTGCGCGAAGACGGCGAGCGTGACCCACAGGACGGTGTCCGGGCGCATCCGCGCGGGCCGGAGCGGGGTGCGGGACAGGTTTTCAGGGGGTGCGTGGTGCGGCATGGCGGCTCCTTTGCCATATGCCATAGCAAGCCCGCTTGCTGTTTGCTATAGCTTCATGCGAATGCGTGGGGCGGGGGTGCGTAGGGCCCGGGGAGGGACCCCCGGAACGAAGAGGCCCGGGGGCCGCGTGGCCGGTCCCGCCCCGCCCGGCTCAGGCGGGGAAGCGGCCCGCGATCAGGGAGTCGCCCGCCGCACGGCTGTGGGCTCCCATCAGTGCGGCGGCCAGGTCGCCGTCACCGGAGGCGATCGCCTCGTAGATCGCGCGGTGCTGCTGGTAGCGCTCCTCGACGGCGGCGCGGCGGTCCCCGCCGATCTCGGAGAGGACGGCGCCGCGCCGCTCGTCGGTGCCGAAGGCGTCGACCATGTCGAGCATGTGCAGCAGCGTCGCGTTGCCGCTCGCGCGGTCGACGAGCGCGTGGAAGGCGCGCATGCGCTCCAGGATCTCCTCGATCGCCGCCCGCTCCTCCTCACCGCCCGCCTCGATCCCGGCGGCGCGGGCGAGCAGCGCGTCCGCCCCGTCGAGCGCCGCGCGCATGGCCCGCCGTTCGGCGGCCGTCGACTTCTCGGCCGCGAGCCGGGCCGCGAGCGCGCGGAGCGAATCCCCGATCAGGGTGAACTCCCGCAACTCCTCGGCCGCGAACTTCGCGATCCGCACGGAGCGCGGCCCCGTCCGCTCGACGAGGCGGTCCTGCTCCAGGCGCCGCAGGGCCTCCCGTACGGGCGTCGCGCTGATGTCGAGCGATTCGGCGAGCCCCCGCTCCGTCACCTTCTGCCCGCGCACGAGGTCCCCGGAGACGATCGCGTCACGGATCGCGGCGTAAGCCTGGTCGCCCAGCGTCTCGGAAGCGGCGAGGTGAGGTAGCTGTCCCATGGGCAGTACCGTATTTGCTACAGCATTCGTGTCAAGGGGTCGCTCACCGCCGGAGCGGGGGCGACCTGTGTTTCAGGGCCTGCGGTCGCTCCTGGGCGGGACGATCGCGTTGTGCACGAAGTGGGAGCCGTACTGGGAGCGGTTGGCCCGCACCTCGCGGCGGGCCTTCTCCTCCAGGCGCAGGCCCTCGGCGTGCTCCGTCCTGGAGTAGGGGCGCCACAGCACCTTGACGACGAGCGCGACGGCGAGGAGCACCATCGTTCCGAGCAGGATTCCGATCGTGGCCATGACGGGTCCCCCTGATCTCCCCCGCGTCCCCGAGGAGCCGCGTCGCACCCCCGTACGGGGTCACCCAGGGTATCCCCGGCCCGGAACCCCGGCAATCCCCTCAGCGCGCCCCCTCCTCCCCCGCCGCCTCCGGCGGACGGGCCGTCACCTGATAGGCGAGCAGGTCACGGAACTGGCCCGGACGCCGCGAGAGTTCCTCGTACGTGCCCTCCTGCACGATCCGCCCCTCGTCGAGCACCACGATCCGGTCCGCCACGGCCACGTTCGTGATGCGGTGCGTCACGAGGAGCACCACGCGCTCCCGCGCGAGCCCGCGCAGCCGCTGGAAGATCCGGTACTCGGCGCGCGGGTCGAGGTTCGCCGTGGGTTCGTCGAGCACGAGGAGTCCCGCCTCGCGGAAGAAGGCCCGCGCGAGCGCGATCCGCTGCCACTGTCCGCCGCTCAGCTCCTCTCCCCCGAGCCACTCGCGCGCGAGCAGCGTGTCGAGCCCCGCGCCGAGCCCCGCCACGACCTCGTCGGCCCCCGCCGCCTCGCACGCCTCGCGCACGGCCGCGTCCCCGCGCGGCGACGGCTGCCCGAGCGTGACGTTCTCGCGCACGGTCAGCGGCCACTGCGCGTAGTCTTGCGGTACGAGCGCGACGCGCCGCCACAGCGCCTGCGGATCGGCGCCCGTCGTCGGCTCCCCGTCCCACAGGATCTCGCCGCCGGTCGGCAGGTAGAGGCCGCTCACGAGCTTCGAGAGCGTCGACTTGCCCGAGCCGTTGTAGCCGACGAGGGCCGTGACCTCGCCGCGCCGCAGCGTCAGCGACACGTCGGTCAGCGCGTCGGTGTCCTTGCCCGCGTACCGGTGCGTCACGCCTCGTACCTCGATGGCCTCGGGCGCCCTCGGGTCCCGCTCGCCGCGCCGCATGCGGTGGCCGCCCGCGAGGTCCAGGAAGTCGCGCCAGTCGTCCATGTAGAGCCCGGTGCGCATGGCGCGCGCGCCGATCGCGACGAGGCCGCGCACGGACTGGCCCGAGGTCTGGAGCGCGAAGACCGCGGTGCCCGCGTGCCCCACGCTGATCCGCCCGGTCGCGAGGAGCACCACGACCGCGCCCCACACGAGCGCCGAGCCCGCGCCGCCGCACACCGCGCCCACGAGCGACATGCGCGCGCCCTTGTCGGCGGCGGCCCGGTCCTCGCGGTTGATCCGCAGGACCGTCTGCCGGTAACGGCCGCTCAGGAAGCCGGACATGGTCCCGGCCCTGATCTGGTCGGCCGCGTACCGCGTGTAGATGTGCCAGCGCAGCACCGAGAGCAGGCGCATGTCGCCGTTGTTGCGCATGTTGGCGAGGTAGCGCACACGCGCGGCGCTCACCTGGGCGAGCGCCTGCGGCAGGCTCGCGAGGACGAGCAGCGGCAGGAGCGCCAGGTGCACCCCGGCGAGCACGACGGCCCCCGCGACGAAGGAGGCCGCCGAGGCGATGAGGTCCTGGCCCTCGTCGATCAGCTCACCGGTCACCTGCGCGCCCCGGTCGGCCGCCTCCCGGTCGCGGTTGAAGGCGGGGTCGTCGTACGCGGCCAGCTCGACCTCCGCGCACGCCGCGAGGAGCATCTGCTCGGCCTCGCGCGACATGAGCGGCCCGAGCCGCGAGGAGAGCCACACCACGGTGATGCCGAGCAGGGCCCGTACCCCCGCGGCGGCGGCGAGCAGCGCGACGGACGGCCACGCGTCGAGCAGCCGCTCGTACACGTCCCCGCCGGTGAGCAGCGCGGTCAGCGTCCCGCTGATGGCCACGAGGCCCAGCGCCTGCATCACCCCGGCCCCGGCCTGGCACACGAGCAGTCCCACCGTCGCGCGCCGGTCGACGCGCCACGCGAGCGCGAGCGAGCGCCGTACGAGCACGGGCAGCCGACGAGCCATGTCCCGCATCCGGATCGTGCGTCCGGCGGCCTCCTTGCTGCCGCTGAGATCCACGTACCGCATGAGCGGGGTGGGAGCGGGGTCCGGCTCCCCCGTCCGCGCCTGCGGCACGCCCTCCCCGGTCGCCTGTGACACCTCGGCCAAAGCACCCTCCCGAAGCCCGTGCGCCACGAAGCGGCGCCGGCCGAGTCTGGCCCGGCGACCGGGGGCGCGGGCAGTGCCCGACGGGGTCGCGCGGAGGCAGTCGGCGCGGTGTTCACGCCTCCGCGCGCCCCGGCGGGGACGACGGGCGGCCCGTTCCTCGCGCTGAGCAGCGGCGGGGCCCTCGCCGCGCGGTGAGGGCCCCGCCCCGCCCCGTACAACCCCGGGGCTACCAGCCCGCCTTCGCGCCGTCGTACGCCTTGCGGCAGTCGGCGTTCGTGGCCTCGGTGGAGAGCTTCCGCATGGCGTTCTTCCACACCTTCTTGGCCACCTTCTCCAGTCCGCGCGTCTTCTCGGGGATCTGCGGCGCGAACTTCTTGAGCGTGCCGACGGAGGAGGCGGCGAACTTGACGCACGCCCCTCCCCCGGCCTTCTGGTAGCGGTTGTCCAGGTCCGTCGCCACCGCCTGCCCGTTCGCGGTGGCCCAGTTGTTCCACGCCGTGCAGGCGGGCTGGGTGAACGCTTCCTGGTCCGCCTCGCTCAGCGCCCCGACCTCGTCGAACAGCGCGGTCTTCGCCTTCTCGGGCACGGTGAAGTACGTGACGGGGAACTTGTCGAGCGTCTTCAGGAGGGCGTCCTGGCAGGCGGGCGGCAGGGGGGCGGCGTGCGCGGAGGGGGTGGTGAGCACGGAGGCGGAGAGGACGGCGGCGGCGAGAAGGGTGCGGCGGAGGGGGCGGCGAAGGGCCATGGCGGTGTGCTCCTTGGGGAGGGGTGGTGGTGCCCCGGCCGGGCGCGACGGTGCGCGGCCGGGACGTTCGCCGGTCGGGATGGGGACCGGTGAGATGTGTGCGCCGGTTGGTGCGGGACCGGTCGGGCGTGCGCCGGTCGCCCGCGTGAGCGGTCAGGGGCGGGCGGGGGCGGGGGTGGCCGGGGCGCCGTCGGGTGCGGGGCGGCGGGGTGCGCGGCGGGCGGGGAGCGCGTCGCGGGTGCGTCGGCGGAAGACGAGGAAGGCGCAGGACACGGCCGCCGCGCACCACAGGATCTGGATGCCCAGCCCCTGGAGGGAGGAGTCGGTCGAGAAGGCGGCGGCCATGCCCGCCTGCACCGCCCCGTACGACGGCAGGAAGCGTACGAGGGTGCTGTCGGAACCCGAGCTGGACAGCGGGTTCTGGAGGGCGACGTCGAGGATGCTGATCATGAGGATGGCGAACATCCCCTCCACCTCGTGCCGGAGGACCGATCCGAAGACCACGCCGAGCGCGCCGTACGTCAGGGCGGCCCAGAAGAGCGCGGCGGTGAGGAGGAGGGGCTGCCGGGGGGACCAGGCCAGGCCCGTGACAGCCGTCGCGTAGCCGGAGATCGCGGCGCAGACCAGGGTCAGCGCGGAGAGTTTGGCGAGCACGAGGTGGAAGCGGGGGTAGCCCGCCATCGCCAGGCGCCGGTCGAAGGCGCCGCCCGTGAACGTGGCGGCGAACATCATGAACCCGGCGATCAGGGTGACGGCGTTGAGCGCCCCGGTGATCTGCGTCAGGTGGTTGCCCGCGGGCGAGAGGACCTGCCCCGTGGCGCGGAGCCGGAAGGGCGCCGGGCGGTCGGGGATGGTGACGTAGGCGAGGGTGATCCAGGTGGGGATGTAGAGGGCCACGAGCAGCATGGCGAAGCGGTTGCGGGCGTGGCCGGTGAGCGCGTACCGGGTGGCGGTGGCGAACAGCGAGAGGTGTCCGCTCACGTCACCTCCCCCGCACGCGGGTCCTGGCGGGTCAGCCTGCCCTCGCGCAGGCGCCACAACTCGTCGAGCCTGCCCGCGTCGTAGGCCAGGTGCGAGACGACGAGCACGGAGCGCCCGGCGTCGCGCAGCGCGCCCGCGAGTTCCCAGAAGCGCAGGTAGGTCTCCCAGTCGAAGCCCTGGTAGGGCTCGTCGAGGAGGAGGACGTCCGGGTCGTGCATGAGTGCCAGGGTCAGGTTCAGTTTCTGCCGGGAGCCGCCGCTGAGCAGGCCCGCGCGCTCGTCGAGGTACTCGGTGAAGGCCAATGTCTCCAGCACCTCGTGGGCCCGGCGCAGGTCCGGGAGACGGAAGGCGGCGCGGAAGAGATCGAGGTGCTGGCGGACCGTGAAGGCGTCGTCGAGGACGACGGTCTGCGGGCAGTAGCCGAGGCTGCCCCGGCGCCCGACCGTGCCGCGATCGGGTCGCAGCTCGCCGGAGAGCGCCTTCAGGAGGGTCGACTTCCCCGCGCCGTTCTCGCCCACGATCCCGGCGAGCACGCCGGGGCGCAGGGCGAAGTCGATTCCGCGCAGGACGCGGCGCCGCCGGTAGGAGTGGTGCAGGCTGCCGACCTTCAGCAGGGCCCCGGCTCCGGGCGGGCCGTCGCGGCTTTCCGGCGGGGCGGCGGGTTCGGGCGGAGCGGGGGGTTCGGGCAGCGCGGGGGGTTCGGGCAGCGCGGGGGGTTCGGGCGAGACGGCTTCGGGCGGAGCGGGGGGTTCAGACAAGGCGGCTTCGGCCGGGCCAGCGGTTTCCGGCGGGGCGGCACGTTCGGACGAGGCGGCGGGTTCCAACGGGCCGGCGGTTTCCGGCCGACCGATGTCCTCCGGCCGGACCGAGCCTTTTGACCGGCCGGCGGTTTCCAGGAGGCCGCCGCGCCCGCGCCCGCCCTGGTGCGTCCACCTCATGCGGTGTCCGCGGGGGTGGTGGCCGCGTCGAGTTCCGCGACGGCCTCTTCCCACAGCCCGGGCAGGCTCTCCGCTCCCGGCAGCGCGCGGTCGGTCACGAAGGACACGTCCGCCCAGGTGCCGAAGAGCGAGAGGCCGACGCCGAAGAGGTGTCCGGGCAGGAGGAGCGGGAGGAGAGCGGTGCCCGTCACCGTGGTGCCGCCGAGGGCACCTTCCTCGGCGAGGGGCATCGAGGTGGCCAGGATGTCGGTGACGCGCGAGGAGAAGATCCCGCGCATGTACCAGGCGGTCGGGCGGTCGGGCATGAACCGCACCACGTCCTGCACGGCCTGCCGCCACGGCTCGGTCCGCAGCCGCGCGGTCGTCTCGGTGACCCGCCGCAGGCGCCACAGCGCTACGTCCCGCTCCTCGCGGCCCCCGGCCGCGGGCGCGGGGGCGCGCACGGGGAGGCGGAGCGGCAGGGCGAAGCAGCGGTTGCCCCAGGTCTGTTCCTCCTCCCCGCGCCGGGCGTCGAGGGGCACCAGTGCCGAGACGCGCGGCAGCGGTACGCCCGTCCTCGTCGACCAGGCGGACAACGCTCCGGCCAGCGCCGCGAGGTGGGCGTCGTGCGCGGAGCCGCCACGCGCGTCGCCGATCCGCCGCAGGGTGTCCAGGGGGACGCGGCCCCGCCACAGCCGCCTGTCGCCCGTCGGCGTGTACGGGAGGACCGGTCCGCGGCGACGGGTGGTGAACGCCGTGAGCGCGGCGCGCGCGGCGAGGCCCGCCGCGCGCGCGACCCGGGGCGGCGCTCCGCTGCCGGTGCGCTGCCGGGGCACGGGGCGGGCGGAGGGTTCTCCGCCGCTCAGCAGCGTGCGGAAGGCGAGCGCGGCGGCGGAGCCGTCCTGGCAGGCGTGCTGGAAGCGGTAGCAGATGGCGTATGCGTCGGGCGCGTGCCCGTGGACGAGCCAGATCCCCCAGCGCGCCCCGGCGGGGAAGGGCGCGTTGAGTGCCGTGTCCAGGGCGTGTTCCTCCTGGTCCGGGCCCTCGGCGACGGCCTCGTGGACGTGCCGTTCGACCGTGAAGTCCGCGTCGGTCACCCAGCGGGAACGCCGCGCCCCGCCCTCCACGCGGCTCGTGAAGAGCGGGAGCCGAGGCAGGCAGAGGCTCACGTAGGCGCGCAGTTCGTCGAGGGTCGGTGGGGGGCCGCTCAGGTAGGCGACGCCGCCGGAGTCCCAGCGCACGTCGGGGCGGGTGCGCTCCAGGTCGAGGAAGGCGCGGTCCACGGAGTGGGCGGGGTGGCGGAGGGCCGGGACGGAGGTGGTGGACGTGGGCATGGACGTTCCCGTTCTCGTCGGCCCGCGCGCTCCCGGGGGATGCGGGCAACCGTCCGATGGGGCCGGTGCGCCCGGCGCACCGGCCCGGTGCGTACCTCCTGGGTTATATCCGGCAGTTGTCGCGCCGGAACCCGTGCGCGCGGCCCCCGGCCGCTGTGACCATCGGTAAGGTGACGGGCCCGCGCTTCCCTCGCGCCCACGTCAGCCCCTGTGCGCGCCCTCCACGAGGGTGCCGCACCCCGCCGGCGGGGTTCACTCGAAAGGGTGGAGCGGGGGAGGCGGGCCGGGCGGGCGCCATCGCACCTTCCCGGACGGCCTGTTGAGCCGCTCGCGAGAACGGCTGTTCGTCACCTCCTCCACCTCGCGCTACGTCGTTCGGGTGAGTTGCGGGACGAGGGCTCCGCTCCCCTCGTCGTCATCTGCGACGGTTCTCCTCGCCACTTCCGCTTCGGAGCCCCTGGGGGTCCAGGCCGTGCATGTCGCCCTGACCGGCGCGACCGGATTCCTCGGACTCCGGCTGTTGCGCCGACTCCTCACCACTCACCCCTCGTTGACGGTCCTGACCCACGCGGGCTCGGGCGACGCCCTCTCCCGCATCACCAGGTTCTTCGCGCTGTCGGGCGCCCCGGAGGAGCTGATCCGGGCGCTCCCCGGCCGCCTGCGCGTGGTGGAGACCTCTCTGGAGGAGCCGCGCCTGGGGCTGTCGCGGTCCGCCTTCCGCGAACTCGCCGACAGCCTCGGCACGATCTGGCACAGCGCGGGCAGCATCAACCTCGAGGGCGACCTGGCACACCTGCGCCGCACCAACGTGGAGGGCACCCGGCACGTTCTCGACCTGGCCGCCGCCGGACGGCACGCCCCCCTCGTCCACCACGTCAGCACGGCCTTCGTGGCGGGGGCGCGGCGGGAAGGGGTCGCGTACGAGGACGAGCTGAGCGGCTCCCACGGCTTCGAGAACGCCTACGAGCGCTCCAAGTTCGAGGCGGAGAGGCTGGTACGGGACTGGTCGCGGACGCACGGCCGCCCCGTCCTCGTGCTGCGGCCGAGCATCCTGGTCACCGACCTGCCGCCGGACCCAGAGCTGCCCACGCACCCTTTGCAGGTCATCGAGCAGATCCTGCGGGACTCGCTGCGCACCACCGGTCACCAGGACGTCCCGGGCGCGGACCGGGCGCGGATGCGGATGGTGGGGCACCCGTACGGCCACCTGAACCTCATGCCGGTGGAGGAGGCGGCCGACGTCATGGTGCGGCTCTCCGAGCACCACGCGGCGAGGGACCCCGCGCCGGAGGTCTCCACCCGGGGGGCCACCAACCCGGGAATCACCACCACCCCGGGACCCACCACCCCGGAGGTCACCACCCCGGAGGTCACCGGGCCAGGATTCGCCACTTCGGGCGGCGTCGCCACGTACCACGTCGTCCACCACCACGACGTCCCCGTCCCGGCCATCGTCGCGCTCCTGGAACGGCTCGTGCCGCTGGACCTCGACGTCGTCCCCGAGCGGCCCGGGGACGCGACACCGCTGGAGGCCCTGATGGACTTCTACCCGGGCTTCACCTCCTACCTCCGCCACCGCCGCCGCTTCGACGACACCCGCGTACGGACCCTCTTCGGGGCCCGGCCCTCCGGGTACCGGGTGGATCTCGACTACCTGTGCGCGGGGCTGCTCCGCGGCCGGCCGGTGCGGGGCTGACGCGCGCCCCGGCCCTCCTGTCCCGCCCGGCAACGAGCGGTCCGGGAACGCCCGTCCCCGGACCCGTCCACGGAACACCACGTCACCAGCGCGCTGGGAGCCCGCCCTTGTCCGTCCTCGCCGGTACCGACCCCCACTCCCCCACCGCCTCGGCCTTCTCGCCGGAGGGCATCACCGCCTGCGCCCAGCGCGTCCGGGAACCCGCGCACGTCGTCACGGGCCCGGACGGCCGCGAAAGGGGGCTCGCCCCGGAGCCGCCACCCGGCACCGTGACGCTCGGCACCCTGCCTCCGCTGTACCCCGAGTGGCTCGGCGGACGGACCTTCTGCGAGGCGCACGGCGTGCGCTTCCCCTACGTGGCGGGCGAGATGGCCAACGGCATCGCCACCACGGCGATGGTCACCGCGATGGCACGGGCCGAGATGCTCGGCTTCTTCGGCGCGGGCGGCCTGCGGGCGGACGAGGTCGAGCGAGCGGTGCGCGCGCTGACGGCGGAGCTGCCGGACCGGGACAACTGGGGCGTCAACCTGCTGCACACACCGGCCGAGCCCGCGCTGGAGTGCGAGGTCGCGAAGCTGCTGCTGCGCCATCGCGTGCCGCGCGTCTCGGCCTCGGCGTACATGGAGCTGACCCCCGCCGTCGTGCTGTGCTCCGCGCGGGGGCTGCGCAGGGACGCCGAGGGGCGGGTGCTGCGCGCGCGCAAGCTGCTGGCGAAGGTCTCCCGCCCCGAGGTGGCCCGCGCCTTCCTCTCCCCCGCTCCCCCGCCGCTCCTGCGCGCACTCGTCTCCCAAGGCGAACTGACAGCCGAAGAAGCGGAGTTGGCCGGTCGCGTGCCGGTGGCCGATGACCTCACGGTGGAGGCCGACAGCGCCGGGCACACCGACAACCGGCCCCTCGCGGCCCTGCTGCCGCGCATCGCCCGGCTCCGCGACGAGATCGCCGGGCACCTCGGCTACCGCCAGGCGATCGGGATCGGCGCGGCGGGCGGGCTGGGCACGCCGGACGCGGTGGCCTCGGCGTTCGCGCTCGGGGCCTCGTACGTGGTCGTGGGCTCCGCGCACCAGACCGCCACCGAGGCGGGGCTGTCCGACGAGGCGAAGGCGATGCTCCGCGCGGCGGACGTCGCCGACGTCACCATGGCACCGGCCGCCGACATGTTCGAGTGGGGCGTCCGCCTCCAAGTGCTGTCCCGGGGAACGATGTTCGCGCGCCGAGCGGACCGCCTGTACCGCGCCTACCAGGAGCACGACGGGCTGGAATCGCTTCCCGCGCCCCTGCGGGCGGCGCTCGAACGGGACGTCCTCGGCGCCTCCCTCGACGAGGTCTGGGACCGTACGCGAGCCTTCTGGGAGGTCCGCGACCCGGCCCAGCTCACCCGCGCGCGGGCGGAGCCCAAGCACCGTATGGCGCTCGTCTTCCGCTGGTATCTGGGGAGTTCCAGCAAGTGGGCGATCGCGGGGGACCCCGCGCGCCGCGCCGACTACCAGATCTGGTGCGGGCCCGCGACGGGCGCCTTCAACCGGTGGGTGGCCGGCACCTTCCTGGCCGATCCCGCGCACCGGTCCGTGACCCAGATCGCGCTCAACCTCCTCGAAGGCGCGGCGGTGCTCACGCGCGCCCACCAGGCCCGCACCTACGGCGTGCCCGTCCCGGCCGCCGCGTTCGCCTACGCGCCGCGCCCGCTCGCATGAGGGCGAACGGCGACGTACCGGCGTCCGCGCGCACGACGGCGGACGAGGGCGTACGGACCGCGACGCCCGAGGGCGTACCAGCAGCCGCGCCCGACGAGGCACCACCGGGCCCGCCCCACGGCGTACCGGCAGCCGTGCCCGACCTTCGACAGCGGGGAGAGACCGTGTCCGACACCCACCGCCAGGTGCCGATCGCCGTGGTCGGGATCGGTGCGCTGGTTCCCGGCGCGCGGGACGCGGCGGGGTACTGGCGGGCCGTCGTCGCGGGACGCGACATGATCACGGACGTCCCCGCGTCCCGCTGGCGCGTGGCCGACCACTACGACCCCGATCCCACCGCGCCCGACAAGACCTACGCCCGCAGGGGCGCCTTCCTGCCCGAGGTGGACTTCGACCCGCTCGCCCACGGCATTCCGCCCACCAACCTGTCGGCCACGGACAGCGCCCAGTTGCTCGCCCTCGTGGTGGCCGAGCAGGTGCTCGCCGACGCGGGCGGCCTCGAGGACGTGGACCGCGAGCGGGTCGGCGTGGTGCTCGGCGCCGCAGCGCTGGAGCTGCTTCCGCACATGTACGCGCGCACCCACCGGCCCGTGTGGCACAAGGCCCTGCGCGAGAGCGGGCTGACGGAGGCGGCGGCGCGGGCGGCGTGCGAGCGCATCGCCGGGCAGTACACCCCCTGGCGGGAGTCCACCTTCCCCGGGCTGCTCGGCAACGTCGTCGCGGGCCGGATCGCCAACAGGTTCGACCTGCACGGCACCAACCACACCACCGACGCGGCCTGCGCCAGCTCCCTCGCCGCGCTCTCCACAGCGGTCGCCGAGCTCTCGCTCGGCCGCTCCGACCTGGTGATCAGCGGCGGCGTCGACACCGGCAACGACATCGGGATGTTCGTCTGCTTCTCGAAGACGCCCGCGCTCTCGCCCACCGGCGACTGCCGCCCGTTCTCCGAGGCGGCGGACGGCACGATGCTGGGCGAGGCCGTCGTCATGTACGCGCTCAAGCGCCTCTCCGACGCGGAACGGGACGGCGACCGCGTCCACGCCGTGATCCGCGGGATCGGTACGTCGTCCGACGGCAGGAGCACGGCGATCTACGCCCCGCTCCCCGCCGGTCAGGCCCGCGCCCTGCGCCGCGCCTACGAGGAGGCGGGGTACGGGCCGGACACCGTCGAGCTGGTGGAGGCGCACGGCACGGGGACGCGGGCCGGGGACGCCTCCGAACTGGCCGCGTTGCGCGAGGTGTTCGGCTCACCGGGACACGGTGAGCGGCCGTGGTGCGCCCTCGGCTCGGTCAAATCGCAGATCGGCCACACGAAGTGCGCGGCGGGCGCGGCGGGACTGCTCAAGGCCGTCATGGCGCTGCGTCACAGGGTCCTGCCCCCGACGATCAAGGTCGAGCGCCCGGCCGCCGAAGTCACCGCGCCCGGCAGCCCTTTCTACGTCAGCACCCGGGCCCGGCCGTGGGTGCGCCCGGACGACCACCCCCGGCGGGCGTCGGTCTCCAGCTTCGGCTTCGGCGGGAGCAACTTCCACGTCACGCTGGAGGAGTACGTCCCCTCCCGTGCCTCGGGCCGCACCGCGTGGCGCCATCGCACCGCCCCCACCGAACTCGTCCTGTTCAGCGCCTCGTCGGTGGCGGCACTGCCCGCCCCGGAAGCGCTCGCGGACGGCCGGTCGCTCGCGGAAGTGGCGCGCGGGAGCCAGAGTGCCTGCTCCCCGACCGCCCCGGTACGGCTGGCCGTCGTCGCCGAGGACACCGAGGACCTGGCGGGGAAGTACGCGGCGGCCCTCACGGAGATCCGGCGCAACCCGGACGAGTCCTTCTCGACACCGGCCGGTACGCACTACGCGGCCGGAAGCCCCGAGCCCGGCCGGATCGCGTTCCTCTTCCCGGGCCAGGGCGCCCAGTTCACCGGCATGGGCGCGGATCTCGCGATGTACTCGCCGGACGCCCAGCGGGTGTGGGACCGGCTGGGCGGCGGGGAGTTCGAGGGCATCCCCCTGCACCAAGTGGTGTTCCCGCCACCCGCTTTCAATTCCGGGGAGAGCGCGCGGGCCGCTGCCGCGCTGGACGCCACCGAGTGGGCGCAGCCCGCTCTCGCGGTGCACGCTCTGGCACTGCTCGACGTGCTGCGCGGGCTCGGGCTGCGGCCGGACTGCGTCGCGGGCCACAGCTTCGGGGAGCTGGTGGCCCTGCACTGCGCGGGCGTCCTGGACGCCGAGTCCCTGCTCGCCGCGGCCCGCAGGCGCGGTGTCGTGCTGCGGGACACGGCCGTCGCCCCGGGCGCGATGCTGGCCGTCGCCGCGGACCGCGCCCGGGTGCGCGCCGTGCTGGCCGCGTCCGGCGCGCGCGACGTGTGGCCCGCCAACGACAACGCCCCGCGTCAGGTCGTGCTCTCGGGCACCCTCGCGGCGATCGCCGACGCGGAACGCGTCTTCGCGGCCGAGGACATCACCACCCGCCGACTCCGGACCTCCCTCGCCTTCCACAGCCCGCTGGTGGCCCCGGCCGCCGACGCACTCGCCGCGTATCTGGAAGAACTTCCGCTCTCAAAACCGGACTTGGAGGTCTGGGGCAACGCCGACGCGGCGCCCTATCCCGCGCCGCCCGACGAGGTGCGGCGCACACTCGCGCGGCACCTCACCTCGCCCGTGCGCTTCCGCGAGCAGGTCGAGGCGATGCACGCCGCGGGGGTCAGGACCTTCGTCGAGGTCGGCGCGGGCCACACCCTGACGGGGCTGGTGGGGCAGATCCTCGGCGACCGCGCCCACACGGCCGTCGCGCTGGAACGCCCGGACACCGACGGCGTCACGGGCCTGCACTCCGCGCTCGGCCGCCTCGCGGTCGCGGGCGTCCCCCTCGACTTCGCACACCTCTGGGCACCCTACGGACCGGCCCGCACACCCGAGAAGGAGCGCGAACCGCGCATGACAGTGAAGATCGGCGGGGCCAACCACCGCGACCCCGTGCCGCCGGAGACCGGCCCCGGCACGGCGACGGACACGGCTCACGTCACGGAGCGCCGGGAGCACACGGTACCGCCCGCCCCCACGACGCCGCCCACTGTGCCGGAACCGCGCCACGAACAGGCGCCGGGGGACGAGGCTCCGGGGTACGAGCGGACGCGGGCGTACGGGGAGGCTCCGACCGCGTACGGGGAGGCGGCGCCCTCACACGGGCAGGCTGCGCCCTCGCAGGGGGCCGCTCCGACCGCGTACGGGCAGCCGGTGCCCGCGTACGGGCAATCGGCACCTGCGTACGGGCAGCCCGTGCCCACGTACGGAGCGACGGCGCCTGCGCACGGGCAGGTCCCGTTCCCGTCCGCCCCGGTCCCACCCCCGTCCGCGCCGATCCCGCCCGCCGTGCCCGTCCCCTCCCGCAGTGCGGACTGGTACGCCCTCGTCGAGAGCGTGCAGCGGCAGACGGCCGAGGCCCACACCGCCTGCCAACGCATGCTGATCGACAGCCACACGGCCTTCCTGCGGATGTCGGAGAGCACGCTGTGCGCGATGCTCGGGGTCCAGGGCGGCGCGGGAGCGGCAGGTCTCACTGCGCCCTCACCGGCACTTCCCCCCTCGCCGTCCGCTCCCTCGCCGCTGTCCGTCCCCGCGCCGTCCCCCCTTCCCCCGCCCCTCGCCGACACAGGGACGTGGCCCTCCGCGCAAGACCACCCGGCCCCGCCCCACGAGGTCCCCGCGCCCGACGTCCTCCCCCGGCCCCCGGCCTCCTTCGCCGCGCCCGTCCCCTCCCCCGTACCCCCGCCGTCGGTCCCCGCCGTCCCCGGCCCCGAGGCGGACACGCCCGGTGGGAACGCCGACGGCCGATCCCTGTCCACGGGGGAACTCGAAGAGCTGCTGCTCTCGGTCGTGGCGCGGCTGACCGGGTATCCCGCGCCGATGCTCGGCCTGGACATGGAGTTGGAGGCGGACCTCGGGGTGGACTCGATCAAGCGGGTCGAGATCCTGTCCGCCGTACGACGGCAGCTCGGCGACGTGCCGACCGGGAACGTCGCCGAACTCGGCAAGCTGCGCACCCTGCGCGAGATCACGCGCGCCCTCACCACCGGCACGACGCCGGAGACCGGGTACCCGCCCGCCCGCGACGCGCTCACAGCCGAGCGGCCCGCGCCCGCCCCTGTGACGCTGCCCGACCCCGCCGCGACGCCCGCCCCCGCACCGACGCCGTCACCCGCCTCCGAACCAACTCCCGCGCCACCCGCCCCGACCCGCCTGGTGACCCGCATGGTCGAGACGCCCGCGTCCGGCCTGGCTCCGGCGGGTCTCGGTGACGGGCCGCTGGTGGTGACCGAGGGGGGCGTGACCGGGGACTCGGGCGGGGAGTTCGCCGCTCTCGTGGCCCGGCGCCTGACCGAGCACGGCGTAGAGGCGACCGCCGTGACGGAGGTCCCCGACGACGCCCGCGGGGTGATCCACCTCGGCGGACTGACCTCCTCCGGCGCGCCCGAGGAGGCGGGCGAGGTGCGGCGCTCGGTGTTCCGTGCCGCACGGGCGGTCGCGCGGCGCATGTCCTCGGACGGCGGCGTGTTCGTCACGGTGCAGGACACGGGCGGCGACTTCGGCCTCGACGGCCGTGCGCCGGGGCGTGCCTGGCTCGGCGGGATCGCCGCTCTGGCCGCGACGGCCGGGAAGGAGTGGCCGGGGGCGACCGTCAGGGCCGTCGACTGCGAGGCGGGCGGACGCGCGCCCGAGGCCGTCGCCGACGCGCTCGTGCGGGAGGTGCTGGAGGGCGGCGCCGAGGGGCAGGTGGGGTTGCGCGCCGACGGCACGCGCGCCGTCCCCCGCGCCGTCCCCGCACCTCCCGCGACCGCCGGGCCGTCCCGCGTCACGTCCGACGCGGTGATCGTCGCGAGCGGCGGCGCGCGCGGCGTGACGGCGGCCGCGCTACTGGCACTCGCGAAGGCCCACCGCCCGCGCCTCGTCCTGCTGGGCCGGACACGTACGGAGCCGGAGCCCGCCGGGCTGGAGGGCGCCGACGACGAGCCCTCGCTCGTCCGTCTGCTCGCCGAACGCGAGGCCGAACGCGAGGAGGGCCGCTCGCCGTCCGCGCTCGCCGCCCGCGCCCGGGAGATCCTGGCCGCCCGCGAGGTACGGGCGACGGTCGCGGCGCTGGAGGCCGCGGGCTCCCCCGTCCGCTACGTGACCGTCGACGTACGCGACGAGGCCGCGCTGCGTGCCGCGCTGGGCGACGTGCGCGCGTCGTGGGGCCCCGTGACCGGCCTCGTGCACGGTGCGGGGGTGCTCGCCGACAAGCACCTCGCCGACAAGACCGACGCCCAGTTCGACCTGGTCCTCTCGACGAAGGTGGACGGGCTGCGCGCGCTGCTCGCCGCGACAGCCGACGACCCGCTCGACCTGCTGTGCCTCTTCTCCTCCGTCGCCGCCGCGTTCGGCAACGCGGGGCAGGCCGACTACGCGATGGCCAACGGGGTGCTCGACCACGTGGCCTCGGCGGAGAGCGTCCGGCGCCCCGGCTGCCTGGTGCGCTCCGTGGCCTGGGGCCCCTGGCAGGGCGGCATGGTCACCCCCGCCCTGGCCGGGCACTTCGGCCGCTCCGGCGTCGCGCTCCTCCCCGTGGACCAGGGGGCCGCCGCCTTCTCGGCCGAGCTGGGCGACCCCGGCGGCGCCGCACGGGTCGTGATCGCGGCGGGTGACGCGGCCCCGGCCGCCGACACCGCGCCGCGCGCCGCGCGGGTCCTCGTCCGGGGAAGCCGCCTTCCGCAGCTCGCGGACCACGAGATCGCCGGGGTCCCCGTCCTGCCCCTGGCGATGGCCCTCAACTGGCTGACCGGCGCGGCCCCTTCGGGGTGGCGGGCGGACGAGCCGCTGGTGCTGCGGGACGTGCGCGTCTACCGCAAGTGCGTGCTGTCTGGGCTCGGCGGCGCCGGGCACCGGCTGGACGTGCGCGTCGCCGCCGCCACGACCGGCGCCCCCTCGCGCTGGGAGGCGGAACTGCGCGACGAGACGGGCGTTCCGCACGTCGGCGCCGTCCTGGAGCGGGCCGGTGCCGTCCCCGATCCGGGCGAGTGGACGACCCCGGAGGGACTCGACGGGCCCGCGTCGGCCGACGTGTACGACGGACACGTCCTCTTCCACGGCCCCCTGTTCCGGTCCGTGCGCTCGCTGCGCGGAGTCTCGCGGCACGGGGCGGAGGCGACCGTCGTGGGAGCGGGGGAGCTCGGCTGGCCGGGGAACGCCTGGCCGCTGGACGCGGCGGCGCTGGACGCCGCCCTCCAGGTCACCCTGCTCTGGGCGCACGGGGTGCTCGGTGAGGCGGCGCTGCCGATGGCCGTCGCGGAGTGCGGGGTGTACCGGCGCGGACCGGCGCGAGGCCCCGCGCGGTGCGTGGTCCGGGCGCGCAAGACGCACGAGACGGGCGCGCGGTGCGACGTCGCCGTCCTGGACCCCGACGGCGCGGTGCGCTTCGCCCTCCTCGGCGTGGAACTCGTCCGCCGCCCCTCCTGAGGGGACCGCTGTCCTCCGGAGGGGACCGCCGTTCGTCCGGACGGGGACCCGTATGCCGTCCCTTCTGAAAGGAGTACGCGTGGGACGCGAACCGATCGCTGTCGTCGGCCGGGGCTGCGTGCTGCCCGACGCGCTCGATCCCGACATGTTCTGGGAGAACATCGCCGCCGGGCGGGACAGCCTCTCTGCCGTCCCGGAGGGCCGCTGGCGGCTCCCGCACCGGTTCGCCATGGGCTCGGTGGACGAGCACCTGGACCGTACGTGGACCGATCGCGGCGGGTACGTACGGGGCTTCGACGCGGTCTTCGACCCGGGCGGCTTCGCGATGGCGCCGGAGGAGATCCTGGCACTGGACCCCTTGTTCCACTGGGTCATGCACGGGGCGCGGCAGGCGCTCGGGGAGGCCGGGTGCGCGGGCCCGCTGCCCCGCGCCGGGCTCGTCCTCGGCAACCTGTCCTACCCCACCGCGGCGGGATCGGCCTTCGCCGAGCACGTGTGGCTGTCCGCGCTGCCGCCCTCGTCGCGCGAGGCGCTGCTGACCGGTGGGCGCCGCGAGCGGCCCGACGCGCGCAACCGCTTCTCGTCGGGTCTCCCGGCGCGTCTCGCCGCCCGCGCCCTCGGGCTGGGGGCGGGCGCGTGGGCGCTCGACGCCGCGTGCGCCTCCTCGCTCTACGCGATCAAGCTGGCGTGCGACCGGCTGCACGACGGGACGGCGGACCTGATGGTGGCGGGCGCGGTCAACCGCGTCGACAACTTGTTCCTGCACGTCGGGTTCTGCGGCCTGTCGGCGGTCAGCGCGACCGGGCGCGGCCGTCCCTTCGACCGCGCGGCGGACGGGCTGACGCACGGGGAGGGCGCCGGTTTCGTCGCCCTGACGCGGCTGTCGCGGGCGCGCGCCGAGGGCCTGCCCGTACTCGGTGTGATCCGGGGCGTCGGGCTGTCCAACGACGGGCGGGGCGGCGGGCTGCTCAGCCCGGCGTCGGAGGGCCAGGTGCGCGCGATGCGGCAGGCGTACGCGGCGGCGGGGGTCGCTCCGGAGTCGGTGTCGCTCGTGGAGTGCCACGCGACGGGGACCCCGGTGGGGGACGCCGTGGAGGCGCGGAGCATGGCGGAGGTCTACGCCCGGGGCACGGACGTGCCCGTGGGCTCCGCCAAGTCCAATGTGGGGCACCTCCTGGCGTCGGCGGGCATCGCCGGGCTGCTGAAGGTCCTCGGCGCCCTGCGGGCGGGGGTCCGTCCCGCCTCGCTCGGGGCCGAGCGGCCGATCGACGCGCTGAACGGCTCCCCGTTGCGGTTGCTGACCGCGCCGGAACCGTGGCCGGGACCGCGCAGGGCGGCGGTCAGCGCCTTCGGATTCGGTGGCACGAACGCCCATCTGATCGTGGACGCCCCGGACTTCGAGCCGGAGCGGGACGGTCCCTCGCCGCGTCGCACGTCCCCGGCCGCCGCACTCCGGGAGCCGCCGCTCGCGCACGCGCGCCCCGACGCGGCGGAGCCGGTGCCTGAGCCGGTATCGGTGCCGGTGCCTGTGCCGGTATCGGTGCCGGTGCCTGTGCCGGTACGGGAGAGGCCCGCGCCGCTCGCGGTCGTCGCGCTCGGGGCGCGCGTCGGGGAGGGGCGGGGCACCGAGGACTTCCGCCGCGCGGTGCTGGGCGGTGAGCGGCGCGGTCCCGTCGCGGAGATCGCCGTCGAGCTGACGGGCCTCGCCTTCCCGCCGCTGTCGATGGACCGGACGATGCCCCCGCAGCTCCTTGTCCTGGAGGCCGCCCGGGAGGCCGTGCGGGGGCTGTCGCTGCCGCGCGAGCGGACCATGGTCGTGATCGGCATGGGGGTGGACCCCGGGGTGGCGCGGGCCGGTGCGCGCTGGCGGGTCCCGTACTGGCTGGAGCGGGGCGGAGTGGACGCGGGGGCGCGGACGGCGGAGATCCGGGACGCCTTCGCGCCGCCCATGGCGGCGGAGCGGGTCGTGGGCAGCCTGCCCAACCTCGTGGCGAACCGGATCAGCACACAACTCGACCTCGCGGGACCCGGGTTCGCGGTGTCGGCCGAGGAGGCGTCGGGGCTCGTGGCGCTGGACCTCGCGGCGCGGGCGCTGCGGGCGGGCGAGGCGGACGTGGCGCTCGTCGGCGCGGTCGACCTGTCCACCGAGCCCGTGCACCGGGCCGCGCTGCGGGAGCTGGGCGAGGAGGCGGAGCCCGGCGACGCCGCCGTGGTCCTTGTCGTGAAGCCGCTCGACGCGGCGCGCCGCGACGGCGACACGGTGCTGGCCGTTCTCGACGACGAGGCCGCCGGGGCGCCCGACATGGTCATCGGCGACGCTCCCGGGGCGGCGTTCGACCCCGTGTCCGCCTTTGGCCGGGCGCACGCGGCGCAGGGACTCGTCTCGGTGGCCGTCGCCGTGACGGCGCTCCAGGCGCGCGCGGTGCCGTGCGCGGGGCTGCCCGCCGACAGCTCCGTGCCGCCCCGCACCGCCGTCGCCGTCGTCTCGCCGCTGGAGGGCGACACCGTGCGGGTGGGGCTGCGGGCGGGGGACGCGCGGGCGTGGTCCCCCGGCCCGGCGCCGCGGTTGCACGTCTACTCGGGGAACGACCGCGGGGAGGTGCTCGCCGCGCTGGAGACCGGGGCCGAGTCCCCGGCGGGTCCGGCGCGGCTCGCGCTCCTGGTCGAGCGGGACGCCGACCTCCCGGCCCGCCGTGCCGCCGCCCGGCGCTGGCTGGAGCGGGGCGGGGTCCGGCCGAGCGGGGTGCGCTACCGGGAACGGCCCGTCGCCGGGCGGACCGCCTTCGTGTACACCAACGGCTCCGCCTCGTACCCGGGGATGGGGCGCGCCCTCGCGCTCGCGCTGCCCTCGCTCGGCGAGGCGGTCCGGGCGGCGCACGGGCCGCTCGGCGGACCCCAGCGGGCGGGGGCCGGCGGCGGGGTGCTCGGCCGGATCTGGGGAGCGGCGGAACTGGCGACCCTGCACACCGTGCTCACCAGGGACGTGCTCGGCCTCCGGCCGGACGCGGCCATCGGCTACTCCTCGGGCGAGTCCGCCGCGCTGATCGCCCTGGGGGCCTGGCCGGACGCGGCGGGGCTGTACGCGGCCACGCGGGACAGCGGCCTGTTCACGACGGAGCTGACCGGGGAGCTGCGGGCGGTACGCCGGGTGTGGGAGCGCGCGGGGCTACGGGGCGAGCGCTGGGCGAGTTACCTGGTCACCGCGCCGCTGGACACGGTCCGCGCGGAACTCGCCCGCGAGGCCGCCGTCCACCTGATGGCGGTCAACGCACCTGGCGTCTGCGTCGTCGGGGGCGAGGAGCGGGCGTGCCGGGCCGTCGTGGAACGCCTCGGCACGGACCGGGCCTTCCCGATCGACTACGACATCGCCGCGCACGCCCCGGAGCTGGCGGCGGTACGGGACTCCTGGCGCGAGATCCACCGCCGGCCCACCGTCGCGGTGCCCGGGGTGCGGTTCTACAGCGGGGCGAGCGGGCGCGCGTACGAGCCGACGAGCGAACGGGTCGCCGACGCGCTGACCGCGCAGGGGCTCGGGACGATCGACTTCGCGGGCACGGTGGAACAGGCGTGGGCCGACGGGGTGCGGGTCTTCGTCGAGCACGGTCCCCGGGGGCTGTGCACCGGCTGGATCGGGCGGGTGCTCGGGGACAGGGAGCACGTGGCCGTGGCGCTCGACGCGCAGGGCGACCCGGGGCTGCGGCAGGTGTGCCTCGCGGTGGCCGAACTCGTCGTCGCGGGGGTGCCGGTACGGGCCGACGCGCTCTTCGACGGGCTCGCAGGGGCGGTCACGGATGTCGCCGCGCCCGGCCCCGTCCGTACCGTCGGCGTCCCGGGGCCGCCCTCCCCGGCGGTCGCGGAGGTGCTCGCCCGTACGGCGGCCGAGGCGACCCGGCCTCCGGCGGCCGGGGAGACGCCCGCCTCCGAGGTGGCGGTCCGCATGTCTCCCGCGGCAGACGTGCCCCCGCTGACCATGCCGCGAGCGCCCGCTCTGGTACCCGTGCCAGCCCCCGCCGTCCGGGAACCCGGCTCCGCGGTGCCACCCGCCGCCGCCCCGGCCCCGGCGGATCTCCGCGCCCTGGCCGCCCGGCACAGTGGTCGGGTCGTCGCGCTGCACCAGGAGGTGACGGCCCACCACGTCGCCGCGCACCAGGCGTTCCTGAGTCTGTCGGCGCGGGTGGTCGTCGCGCTGGCGCAGACCGGGGCGGACTCTCCCGTGCCCCCGCGAGCCGCCACGGAGCGCCCCCGCCTCGCCCTCCCTCCGACCGCCCTCGCCCGGCCCCTCGTGCCCCTCCCCTCCCCCGACCTGGCAGGGACCGCCCCCGCCTCGCCCCCTCCGGTCCTCCCCGGCCCGAAGTTCGGCCGCGCGCAGTTGGAACACCTCGCCTCCGGGGAGATCTCCGCCCTCTTCGGGGCGCGGTTCGCCGCGCAGGACGCGTACGCGGTGCAGACGCGGATGCCCGAGCCGCCCATGCTCCTCGCCGACCGCGTCACCGGCATCGACGCGGAACCGGCCGCGCTCGTCGCCGGTCCGGGGGCGCGCGTGGGCGGGACGGTCTGGACCGAGACCGATGTGCGCGGGGACAGCTGGTACCTGGACGCCACCGGACGGATGCCCGCCGGGCTGATGATCGAGGCGGGCCAGGCCGATCTGCTGCTGCTGAGCTGGCTCGGTGTGGACCTCCTCAACCGGGGCGAGCGCGCGTACCGGCTGCTGGGCTGCGAGGTCACGTTCCACGGCCCGCCGCCGGGTCCCGGTGACACGGCGCGCTACGAGATCCACGTCGACGGCCACGCCGAGCACGACGGCGTGCTGCTCTTCTTCTTCCACTACGACTGCACCGTGAACGGCGAACGGCGGCTCAGCGTCCGGGACGGGCGGGCGGGTTTCTTCACCCCGGCCGAACTCGCCGCGAGCGGCGGCGTCCGCTGGTCGCCCGCCGACAGCCCGCCCGGCGAGGAACTGCCGCAGGACCCGCCGCACGTGCGCTGCCCGGCGGCGTCCTTCACGGCCGCCCAGGTGCGGTCGCTCGCTCAAGGGCGGCCCGCCGCGTGCTTCGGGCGCGGCTGGGAGGCCACGGCCGCGCACGTCCGTACGCCGAGGATCGACGAGGGCCGCCTGCTGCTGCTCCACGAGGTCACCGCGTTCGACCCGTCCGGTGGGCCCTGGGGGCGCGGCTATCTGCGCGCCGAGACGCCCGTGTCGCCCGGCGACTGGTTCTTCGCGGGGCACTTCAAGAACGACCCGTGCATGCCGGGGACCCTGATGCTCCAGGGCGGTCTCCAGGCGATGGCCTTCTACCTGACGGCCATGGGCTTCACCGTGGAGCGGGACGGCTGGCGGTTCGAGCCGGTCGGCGAGGCGCCCTTCACGGCGGACTGCCGGGGGCAGGCGACGCCGGGGAGCGGGCGGATCGTGTACGAGGTGTTCGTGCGCGGGGTCTCGGCGGGTCCGGAGCCGACGCTGTACGCCGAGGTGCTCGGCTCGGTGGACGGGGTGAAGGCGTTCCACGGCCGGAACGTGGCGCTGCGCCTGGTGCCGGACTGGCCGCTCTCGCAGTGGCGGCACACGGGCGGGCCCGCCGTGGAGGGCGGCGGGATCGCCGTACCGCGGGAGGCGCGCGGCGAGCCGCGCCCGGTGGCCGAGGCCGACGGCTTCTCCTTCGGCCGCGACTCCCTGCTCGCGTGCGCGTGGGGCAGGCCGAGCGAGGCGTTCGGTCCGCCGTACGCGGTCTTCGACGGGACCCGCAAGGTCGCGCGGCTGCCCGGCCCGCCGTACCACTTCATGAGCCGCGTGACCTCCGTGACCGGTCGGCAGGGCGGCATGAGGGAGGGGAGCGAGGTCGTCGCGGAGTACGACGTGCCCGCCGACGCCTGGTACTTCCGGGAGGGCGACGGGCGCGCGATGCCCTTCGCCGTGCTCCTGGAGGTGGCGCTGCAACCCTGCGGGTGGCTGGCCTCGTACGTGGGCAGCGCCCTCACCACCGCGACCGACCTGCGGTTCCGCAATCTGGACGGCTCCGGGACCGTCTCGGGCGAGGTCACGCCGGGGACCGGGACGGTGCGCACGCGGGCCCGCCTGACGCGTGTCTCCCGGGTCGGGGACATGATCATCGAGGCTTTCGACGTCGCGTGCACGGCGGACGGCGCGCCGCTCCTCGCGGTGTCCACGGTGTTCGGCTACTTCCCGTCCTCGTCCTTCGCCGACCAGCCCGGCCTCCCGGTGTCCGCCGCGGACCGGGCGCGCCTGGACGAACCGTGCGCGTACGAGGCGGATCTCACCGCGCGCCGGGACCTCGGGCAGCCCGGTCCCATGCTGCGCATGCTCGACCGTGTCACGGGCTACTGGCCCGAGGGCGGCCGGGCGGGACGCGGGCGGCTCCGGGCGGAGAAGGAGGTGGACCCGGGCGCGTGGTTCTTCCGGTCCCACTTCTTCCAGGACCCGGTGCAGCCAGGCTCGTTGGGCATCGAGGCGATGTGCCAGCTCCTCCGGCACCACCTGCGGGAAGGCGGGCTGACGGCCGGGATCGCCTCTCCCCGGTTCGTGACGACGCCGCCGGGGACCGAGCTGAGCTGGACCTACCGGGGCCAGGTCACCCCGGCGAGCCGCCGGGTCCGGATCGAGATGGAGATCCTGGAGGCGGAGGGAACCCCGGAGGGCGCCTTTGCCCTCGCGGAGGCGACGCTGTGGAACGACGACACGTGCATCTACCGCGTACGCGGCCTGGGGATGCGCGTGGTGCCCGGCACGGCGGACGGGACACCCTGAGCACCGGCTCCCGGACCGAAAAGAACCACGGCCCGCACCGGACAAGCGCGGTGCGGGCCGTGAGCGCGCGTCAGGCCCCGGCGCTGACCGGGCTCCCGTTGAACGGCTCGGCGCGGACGGTGAGGCCCGCGGGGGCGGCCGTGACGGTGCGCGACTCGCCCGGCAGGAGCCACAGGTAGTTGTCGCTGTAGAGGGTGGGCAGGACACGGTCCCCGCCCCGCGCCTCGCGCAGCGACAGGCGGGTCATCGCGGCGACCGCGCGGCCCCGGTTGCCGACGCGTGCCCGCACCTCCTCGCGGTCGCCCTTGCGCGCGCGGCCGAGAGCGGTGACGGTGAGGCGGGCGTCGGGGAGGCCGCCGAGGGCCCGCATCGCCTCCGGCGAGCGGTGGCGCCAGTAGGTGTTCTCGGAAAGGACCCGGCCGCCGGAGGTGCTGAGGGTGATGAGCCGCAGCAGGTGCAGCTCGGGCAGACCGGCGCTGAACCCGCTCGTGAAGGCGCGCGCCTTGGCCGCGGCCGGTACGTCAAGGCGCGCGGAACGGGTGCGGCCGAGCCGCCCGCCGTCGAGGGCGCGGCGCCGACCGCGGGCAGGGGCGCTGGTGACGAGGCGGGCCCCGGGGCCGGGTGCCGGGGACACGACCGCGCCCCCGCCGCGTGTCCCGTTCGGGACCGGAGCGCGGCGGGGGTCACGCGGTGGCGGTCAGGCGCTCCGCGAGGGGGTCGGGGCCGAGGAAGGCGAGGAGTTCGGCCGTGGTGGGGGCGGTGGCGGGGCCGCGCCGGGCCACGGCGTAGGCGGCGGCGGCGTTGGCGGCGCGGGCCGCCTCGGGGGCGGGCAGGCCGCGGCCGAGGAGGGCGAGGAAGGCGCCGACGTGGGCGTCCCCGGCCCCGTTGCTGTCCACGGCGTCCACGCGGAAGCCCGGCAGGTGGCGGGGCTCCTCGCCGGGGGCGGCGAGGAAACAGCCGTCCTTGTCGGCGCGGACGAGGACCCCGGCCTCGGGGCGCAGCCGGGCCCGCAGCGCGGGGAGCGCCGTCTCGCCGTGCGCGCCCGTGAGCAGCGCGGCCTCGCGGGCGTTGCAGCTGAGCCAGTCCGTACGGGCGAGGACCGGCGCGAGGACGGCGTCCGGGATCGTGTCCACGAGCGGCCCCGGATCGAGGGTGAGGAGCGTCTCGGCCGGGAGCCCCGCCGCGAGGGCGGCGAGGAGTGGCCCGGCGGTGGGCAGCGCGAGCGCGTAGCCGGAGAGGATCACGAGGTCGTCGGGGCGCAGGGCGGCGGCGATCCGCGCGGTGTTCCCGGCGTCGAGCAGGTCCTCGACGCCGAAGCGGGTCACGAAGCTGCGCTCGCCGGGCTCGACGAGCGCGACGGTGAAGCCGGTGTCCGTGCCGGGGTGCGCGGGCAGGACCGTCGTGACGTCCTCGCGGTCGAGCGCCGCGCGGACGAGGTCGCCGTAGGGGCCGGTGCCGTGCGGGCCCGCGTAGAGGGCGGGGGTGCCGAGGCGGCGGGCGGCGACGAGGGTGTTGAAGCCGCCGCCCGCGGTGAGGCCGCCTCCGGTGGCGACGACGTCGCCGCCGCGCTCGGGGAGGGCGGGCACGTCGAGGACGAGGTCGGCGATGACGTTGCCGAGCAGGACGAGGCGGCGGCTCATCGCAGCACCTCGTGGCGGCTCGCGGCGCGCTCGCCCGGCTCGTCGTCGGCCGGGTCCTCCGGCGTGCGCGGGCCCTTCGGGGCGCCGAGCGCGTAGGCGAGGGCCCCGGTGGCGATGGCGAGCGCCCAGCCGAGGCCGTTGGTGCCGAGCCAGGTGTGCGCGAAGGGACCGGCGAACCACACGTCGTCGGCGCTCGTGGACGCCTCGGTGAAGAGCAGGCCGACCACGATGGCGAGGACCCAGGCGGCGACGGCGGGGAGCCGGAAACCAGCCGTGTACCAGTAGCGGCTGCCCCGGCCCCGGTCCATGAGCGCCTCGGGGTCGTAGCGGCGCCCGCGTCCGGAGTCGACGAGCACGATGCCGACCCAGGCCGAGATCGGCACGGCGAGCAGAGTGAGGAAGGTCGAGAACGGCCCGTAGAAGTCACCGGCGATGAGCATGAAGTAGATGCCGCCGAGGAACATCAGCAGGACGTCGATGCCGACCGCGAGCGGGCGCGGCACGCGCACCCCGAGGGTGATCATCGTGAGCCCGGCGGAGTACGTCGAGAGGTGGTTCGACATGAGCAGGCCGCCGAAGGCCGCGATGAGGTAGGGGATCGCCATCCAGGACGGCAGCATCCCGTTGATCGCCGCGACCGGGTCGGAGGCGGTGGCGAGCGTCGAGTCACCGGCCGAGAGCAGCGAGCCGAGCGAGACGAGGACGAGCAGCGGGATGCCCGCGCCGAAGGCGGAGGCGGTCACGAGGCGCGAGCCGGGGACGGAACGGGGCAGGTAACGGGCGTAGTCGGCGCCCGCGTTGGCCCAGCCGATGCCGGTACCGGCCGCGATGAAGCCGATGCCGCCGATGACGGCGGAGAGCGGACCGGCGGGGGCGCTCGTCACCTTGTGCCAGTCCACGCTGTCCACGAGGAAGCCGATCACGACGAGGTTGAGGAGCCCGAAGGCGACCGTCGCCCACTTGTTGATCCACATGATCGTGGCGTGCCCGAGGCCGCTGATGAGCAGCGTGCAGGCGATGAAGACGAGGAGGCAGACCACGACGAGGACGTCGTTGCGCTCGACGCCGAAGACCTGCTTGAGCAGGGCGAGCAGCGCGAAGGCGGCGGTCGTCGTGGTGATCGTCTCCCAGCCGACGCGGCTGAGCCAGCTGATGAGCGTCGGCCCGGTGTTGCCGCGCTGGCCGAAGACGGCGCGCGAGAGCGTGAGGGCAGGGGCGCCGCCGCGCTTGCCGGCCAGGCTCAGGACGCCGACGAGGGCGAAGGAGCCGAAGGAGCCGATGAGCGCGACAAGCATCGCCTGCCAGATGTTGAGGCCCCGGAAGGCGACGAGCGTCGCCCCGAGCGGGAGCCCGAGGAGGGAGATGTTGGCGGCGAACCACGTCCAGAACATCTGGCCGGCGTGGCCGTGCCGCTCGTTGTCGGGCACGGGCTCGATGCCGCGCGTCTCGACGGTACCGACCTGAGCGCTCGCCTTCGAGTCGTTCATGACGGACCTCCTTGCGGTGTGGTGGTGCGGTGGGGACGGGGGGTGGGAGCGGGAGGAGTGCGGGGGTGCGGTGGTGACGGAGCGGAGCGAGTACGGGTCCGTGGAAGAGGTCAGCGGAAGCGGAGGAGGCGCGCCGTGAGGGCTTCGAGGTCGAGGGCGTTGACCTCGCGCAGCGTGCGGACGGCCTCGGCCGGGAGGGCCGTGAGCCCGTGCACGGAGCCCGCGATCGCCCCGGCGATGGCGGCGATCGTGTCGCTGTCGCCGCCGAGGTTCGCGGCGGTCAGCGCGGTGCGCCAGGGGTCGCCGCCGGTGAGGGCGAGGACGGCGAAGGCGGCCGGGACGGACTCCTGGCTCGCCACGCTCGTCCCGACGAGGTCGGTGATGCGGTCGAGCGCCGTGGCCTCGTCGAGGTTCCGCGCGAGGTCGTACGCCCACGTGATCCGGGTGGCGATGTCGGCGCCCGCGATCCAGTGGCCGCGCCGGGCACCGGCCCGCGCGGCGGTGACGGCGGCCTCGACCGCGTCCTCCAGGGTGCCACCGTCGATGCCCCGGCTCACAGCGGCGGCGACGGCGGCGGCACCCGCGATGCCCACCGTCGTGTCGTGCGTGACCTGGCAGGACTCCACGACGTGGTCGAGGAAGGTGTCGAGCGGCTCGGCGCGGAAGGCGATGCCGACGGGGGTGACGCGCATGGCGGCACCGTTGGTCGAGCCGCTGCGCCCGGCCTCGGCGGGCGAGACGCCGCGCTGCACGGCCTCCAGGGCGGCCTTGGTGGAGGGGCCGAGGAGGTCGAGCGAACCCTTCGCCCGCATCCCGTCCTCCCACTCCACGAGCGCGCGGGCGAGCCGGAGCGGGTCGATGCGGCCCTCGCCCTCGTCGATGAGCCGGCCGACGATGACCGCCTGGTCGGTGTCGTCCGTCACCGCCCCGGCGGGCATCCCGGCGCTCACCGGGTTGTCCGGGCGGGCCGGTTCGAAGCCGGTGACGTGGCCGTAGACGCGGGCGACGTCGGCGCGGGACATGACCTGCGTCGGCATCCCGAGCGCGTCGCCGAGCGCGAGCCCGTAGTAGGCGCCGAGCGCGCGGTCGAGGGCGGGGGTGGTGGGGGGCGGGGTCACGGAGTGCCTCCGGAGGTGGAGCGGACGTGCAGTTCGAAGTGGGCCGGGTCGAGGAGGCTCACGACGCGCTCGACGAGCGAGGCGTCGGCGGCCCGGTAGACCTGGGACAGGTGGAGGAAGGGCTCGCCGGGAGCGCGGCCGAGGAGCGTCGCGTCCTCGGCGGAGAGGCCGCGCACCGAGACCGTGCCCTCGCTGGAGTGCGGGACGCGGCCGAGGGCGATCAGCGTGCGGTTGAGCGAGTTCTCGCGCAGCCCCGTGCGGGGGATGTCGGCGACGGCACCGACGGCCGGGACCCGGCTGCGTTCGAGCGAGACGGCGGTGCCGTCCTCGGCGAAGCGCCGTACGCGGTCCAGGGCGAGGAAGCGGTCCGTGGCGCAGCCGAGTTCCGCGGCCAGCGCGGGCTCGCTCGCCGTCTCCAGGCGCAGCACCTCGGTGCGCAGGGCGCGGGACTGCCCGGCGAGCGCGTGCGCCCAGCCGAGTCGGTGGTCGAGCGGCGTACCGTCGAAGGTGACGATCGAGCCGATGCCCGCGTGGGTCTCGATGAGACCCTCCTCGCCGAGCGTGCGCAGCGCCTGCCGCAGGGTGGTCCGGCTGACGCCGAAGCGCTTGGTGAGCGCGTGCTCCCCCGGCAGCCGACTGCCCCGGCCGTGCACACCGGAACGGATCTCGGCGGCGAGCACTTCGGCGATGCGGTGATGTTTCTGAACCTGTCCAGGCATGTCTAGAAGGTAGTGCCGGGGAGGCCGGGAAGTCCATGGGGTACGGGGAGTGGCGTCGGTCACGGAGGCGGGGTCCGCGCTCGCCCGGGACGCCTTGCCGTGCCGGGCGCCGTCGCCGAGCGGCGGTTCGGCTCCGGGCGCCCCCGGGCCTGAGCGGTGCGGCGCCCGATGCGCCCCGGGGGCCCGGGGCCCGGGGGCCCGGGGGCGCGCCGGGCTCTCAGAGGGCACGGAGGATGCCCTCCACCCCCTCCTTCGCGTCGCCGAAGAGCATCGCCGTGTTCTCGCGGAAGAAGAGCGGGTTCGGCACGCCCGCGTAGCCGGAGGCCATGGAGCGCTTGAAGACGACGACCTGCCCGGCTTCCCACACCCGCAGGACGGGCATCCCGGCGAGCGGGCTGTCGGGCTCCTCCGCCGCAGGGTTGACGGTGTCGTTGGCGCCGATCACAAGGACGACGGAGGTGCTCGCGAAGTCGGCGTTGATCTCGTCGAGGTCGAGGACGACGTCGTAGGGCACCTTGGCCTCGGCGAGCAGCACGTTCATGTGCCCCGGCAGCCGTCCCGCCACGGGGTGCACCCCGTACCGGACGCGCACGCCGCGCTCGCGCAGCCGCTCGGTCAGCGCGGCGACGCCGTACTGCGCCTGCGCGACGGCCATGCCGTAGCCGGGGGTGATGATCACGGACTCGGCGGCGCACAGGAGCGCGGCGGCCTCCGGTGCCCGGATCTCGCGGTGCTCGCCCAGCTCCGTCGCCACGCCTCCCACCGCGGGGGCGCCGAAGCCGCCCGCGATGACGGAGAGGAAGGAGCGGTTCATGGCCTTGCACATGACGTACGACAGGTAGGCGCCCGACGAGCCGACGAGCGCGCCCGTGATGATCAGCAGATCGTTCTCCAGCAGGAAGCCGGAGGCCGCCGCGGCCCACCCCGAGTAGCTGTTGAGCATCGAGACGACGACGGGCATGTCCCCGCCGCCGATCGAGGCGACGAGGTGCCAGCCGAGCAGCAGGGCGAGCGCGGTGGCGGCGATCAGGAGCGCGAGGTGCGGAGCGGCCACGTACCAGGCGATCAGGCCGAGCAGGACGAGCAGGGAGCCGAGGTTGTACGCGTTCTTGCCCGGCAGCGAGAGCGGCGCCGAGGCGATCCGCGCCGAGAGCTTGAGGAACGCGACGAGGGACCCGGTGACGGTGACGGCCCCGACGCTCACGCCGATGAGTACTTCGGCGTGGTGGATGCCGAGCGTCCCGAGTTCGCTCAGCGCCCGCGCCTCGGCACCGCCCGGGTGCGCCTCGACCTGGAGGTGGCCGTTCCAGCCCACGAGGACGGCGGCGAGACCGACGAAACTGTGCAGCAGCGCGATGAGTTCGGGCATGGCCGTCATCTCGACCGCGCGGGCCCTGCGCAGCCCGAAGAGCGCGCCGAGCACGGCGGCGACCACGAGGAGCCCCGTACCGCTCGCCTCGATGTCCCGGTCCGCCGCCAGCGCGACGGTGGCGAGCAGGGCCAGCGCCATCCCGGCCATGCCGAAGCCGTTCCCCGCACGAGCGGTCTCGTGCTTCGAGAGCCCCGCGAGAGCGAGGACGAAGAGCAGCGCGGCGACGATGTACGCGCCCTGCGCGGCGGTCGCGACGGTCATGACCCGCTCCCGAAGAACATGCCGAGCATGCGGCGGGTGACGGCGAAGCCGCCGAAGATGTTGACGCAGGCGAGCAGAATCGCGAGGGCCGCGAGCACCGTGACGGCGGTGTCGCCGTGCCCGATCTGGAGCAGCGCGCCCACGACGACGATCCCCGAGATCGCGTTGGTGACCGACATGAGCGGGGTGTGCAGCGCGTGGTGGACGTTGCCGATCACGTAGAAGCCGATGACGACGGCGAGCGCGAAGACGGTCAGGTGCCCGAGGAAGGCGGCCGGCGCGGTGGCCCCGCCGAGCAGGAGCAGGGCGGCGGCCAGGGCGGCGAGGGCGTAGCGGCGTCCGCGCCGGGGCGGAGGCGCGGGAGCGGCTTCGGCGGGTGCCGTCCGCTCCGCTTCGGCGGGTGGGGCGGGTGTCGCCGATACGGGGACGGGGGGCGGCGGCCAGTGCACCTCGCCCGCGCGGACCACGGCGATGGAGCGCTGCACGATGTCGTCCGTGTCGAGGACGAGTGTGCCGTCCCGGTCCGGGGTGAGGAGGGTGAGGAGGGCGACGAGGTTGTTGGCGTAGAGGCGCGATGCCTGGCCGGGGAGGCGGCCCGCGAGGTCGGTGTACCCGAGGATCACGACGCCCCCAGGGGTCACGACGCGCTCGCCCGGCACGGTCCCGGCCACGTTGCCGCCGCTCGCCGCCGCCATGTCGACGATGACGCTACCGGGCTTCATCGCGGCCACGGTCCCGGCGGTGAGCAGGCGGGGCGCGGGCCGCCCGGGGACGAGCGCGGTGGTGATGACGACGTCGGCCCCGGCACACTCGCGCGCGTACAACTCGGCTTCCCGGGCCCGGTATTCCGCGCCCATCTCGCGCGCGTAGCCGGTCCCGGCCCCCTCCTCGCCCGCCGGGGCGACGGGCAGGTACTCACCGCCGAGCGAGCGGACCTGCTCGGCGACCTCGGGGCGCGGGTCGGTGGCCCGTACGACAGCGCCCAGAGCACCCGCCGTACCGATCGCCGCGAGCCCGGCGACGCCCGCGCCCGCCACGAGCACCGTCGCGGGCGGTGTCTTGCCCGCCGCCGTGACCTGTCCGCCGAACAACCGCCCGAGCGCGTGCGCCGCTTCGACGACGGCCCGGTACCCGGCGATGTTCGCGGTCGAGGAGAGCACGTCGAGCGACTGCGCCCGGGAGATACGGGGCACCGCCTCCATCGCGAGCGCGGTGATCCCGCGCCGGGCCAGCTCCGCCAGCCGCTCGGGCTCGTGCGCGGGATCGAGGAGCCCGACGAGGGTCGCCCCGGCCCGCAGTCCGTCCAACGGTGGTGTCCGCACGGCGAGTACGACATCCGCCCCGCGCGCCGCCCCGGTGCGGGCGCCCGCCTCCGCGTAGGCGGCGTCGGGGAACCCGGCGTGTTCCCCCGCTCCGGGTTCGACCACCACCTCGTAGCCCAACTCCCGCAAGCGGGCGACGGATTCGGGCGTGGCCGCGACCCGGGTCTCCCCCGCCACGTCCTCCCGCACCACACCGATCAGCACGACGACTCCCCCTTCCGCACCACGCCGCACCACCACCCGGATTCGCCGGACGCGACGCCTTCACGGTGCCCCATCCACGGCCCACGCGCCATACCCCCGGCCGCCACGGACGCCCCAACTGCCCTTCCGCGCACCAGCGATCACGTCCCCGCCCCCACTCCCCGACGACCGGCTCGCTGGGACCCGTTGAATCGGTATGGTCCGACCTCTTGATGGCGACCGGCGCCCGTCGCTACCGTGCTTGCGCCGCCACAGCACCGTTTCCGACGCATGACGCGCGCCGATTAAATAGATTAATAATGAAACTTCTCCTCCCCTCACCCCCCTCCCACAGAGAAGGCCCCGGCATGAGACCGCGCACGAGAAGAACCCGACCGGGCCGCGCCGTCACCAGGCGACTGCTCGGCGCCGCCCTCCCCCTCACCCTGGTGCTCGCCACGGGCCTGGACGCCGGGGCCGCCGAACCGCCGTCAGCGGCAGCGGTGAACGTGGCGCTCGGCCCGGGTGCGAGAGCCGGGGCCTCCTCCGAGGACGGCTCCGCCACGGCGGCCGAGGCGATCGACGGCGACGAGGGGACCCACTGGTCGAGCGGGCCCGGCGGGGACCCGGGCGCCTGGCTCTCCGTCGACCTCGGTTCGGAGTACCACGTCGACACGGTGGAGGTCGTCTGGGAGGCCGCCTACGCCAAGGCGTTCAGGCTCCAGGTCTCCGACGACAGCACGCACTGGACGGATGCCTGGTCCACGACCGGCGGCAAGGGAGGGACGACGCGCGTGCGTCTCGGCGAGGACGCGCACTACGTGCGCATGCAGGGCACCACCCCGGCCACCCGGCACGGCTACGCGGTCCGGGAGTTCCGGGTCCTCGGGAGCCCGGCCGAGGCCCCGCGCCCGGTCGCGGCCGGCTCCCCCGTGGTCGCGCCCTCGACCACGTACCCGACGGCCTACGGCGACTGGCAGAACGGGCTGCTCGCCGGGAACGGCAAGCAGGGCATCATCGTCTTCGGCGACCCCAGGAACGACACCGTCGTCTTCGACGACAAGGACTTCTTCATGTCCCGTACCGAGGCCCGTCCGCACCGCACCTTCAACACCGTCGGCACGGGCGACCTCGACCGCATCCGCGACGGGCTGATCGCCGGCGACTACCGGGCCGCCAACCAGCTCGCCGCCGACGTGCAGGGCTATCAGGGCGGCGGAGAGGGCAGCAAGCACCCCGGCTACAAGATGAGCCTCACGCTCCCGGACAGCGGCACCGTCCGCGACTACGTCCGCTCCACCGACTACTCCAACGGCGTGGTCAAGGTGAACTGGACCGACGACAAGGGGAAATGGGAACGCGACTCCTTCGTCTCGCGCACCGACGGCGTCACCGTCCAGCACCTCCCCGCACCCTCCGGGCAGAAGCTCGACGTCACGCTCGGCCTCTCGATCGACCCCGGGATGCACCTGCTGACCAAGGGCGTCACGTACACCAACCGCACGAGCGCCGACTTCCTCGACCTGCGCGCCAAGTACCCCAACGGCAGCTACAACGCGGGCTACGAGGGCGTCACCCGCATCGTCACCGACGGGAAGAAGACCGTCTCCGGGGACAAGGTGCGGGTGACCGGGGCGAGTTACGTGACACTCCTGTCGCTCACGCAGCGCTACAACGGTACGTACAACGGCGGGGTCCCGGCCGAGCAGGAGTGGGACAAGCAGCTCCTCCAGCAGAAGCTGTCGGGCGTCAACGACAGTTACGCGACCCTCCTCGCCCGCAACAGCGCCGAGCACAGCAAGATCTTCGGCCGGGTCTCCGCCGACTTCGGCGCGAGCGACGCGGACCGCGCCAAGTCCACCGAGCAGCTCCTCGCCGAGCAGAAGACCCGCTCCACCCCCGTACCGGCCTTGTACGAGCGGATGTTCGCGGCGGGCCGCTACCACCTGCTCGGCTCCAGCAACACGACCGCGGCGCCCGATCTGCTCGGCAACTGGACCGGGGACAGCGACGTCGGCTGGGACGGCTACTACCACCTCGACGCCAACCTCAACCTCCAGATATCCGGGGGCAACGTCGGCAACATGCCGGAGGCGATGGCCGGTTACTTCTCGCTCAACCGGCAGTGGCAGAAGGACTTCCGGACCAACGCGAAGAAGCTGCTCGGCACCCGGGGCATGCTCACCGGCGGCAACACGCCCAACGGCGAGGGCCTCATCTCCAACATCAACTTCGACTACCCCTACCAGTACGTCACGGGCGGCGAGTCCTGGCTGCTCCAGCCGTTCTGGGAGTACTACCAGGTCACCGGGGACACCACCTTCCTCGCCGACCAGTACTACCCGCTCGTCCGCGACATGGGCGACTTCTACGAGGACTTCCTCACCAGGAAGGACGCGCACGGCACGTACGTCTTCGCGGGCTCCATCTCGCCGGAGAACACCCCGCCCGGCGGAGTGCCGCTCTCGGTCAACTCGGTGTACGACATCTCCGGCGCCCGCTTCGCGCTCTCCACGCTGATCGAGACGGCGAAGACCCTCGGCCGCGACGCCGACCGGATCGCGGTGTGGCAGGAGAAGCTCGACAACCTGCCGCCGTACCTCGTCAACGACGACGGCGCGCTCGCCGAGTGGGCGTGGCCCGACCTCGCCGACAAGAACAACTACCAGCACCGCCACTCCAGCGGCCTCATGCCGGTGTGGCCCTACCGGGAGATCACGCCGGAGAAGAACAAGCCGCTCTACGACGCGGCGCGGGTCTTCCTCGCCAAGAAGGACGGCGGCAGCTACGAGAACGCGGGCCACGGCCTGCTGCACGGCGCCCTCGTCGCCGCCGACCTCGGCGAGGCCGGCTCGGTGGGCGCGAAGCTCCTGCGGTTCGCGAAGGACGACTACTACTACAGCGGCATGGCGACCTCGCACTACGACAACCACAACACCTTCGCCACGGACGTCGTGAACTCCGTGCCCTCGGTGATGATGGAAATGCTGGCCGCCACCGGGCCCGGCACCCTGGAGGTGCTGCCCGCGCTGCCCCAGGGGCTCGACAAGGGCTCGGTCAAGGGGATGCTCGGCAAGGGCCGGTTCACCATCGACGACCTGAGCTGGGACACGAACGCCCGCACGGCGAAGGTCACGCTCACCTCCGGCATCGACCAGGACCTCACGCTCATCCAGCGCGCGGGCATCCAGGCGATCAGCGGCGACGGCGTCACGATCCGCACCTCGCCGCTCGGGAACATCGCGCGTGTCCTCGCACTCAAGAAGGGCAAGAAGGTCACCGTCGACCTCACCATGGCCGCCGCGAAGCAGAACCTGGCGCAGGGCCGGACCGCGACGGCCTCCTCGGAGTCCAACGCCGAACAGGGCGCCGCCAAGGCCGTGGACGGCGACATGGGCACCCGCTGGAGCGCCGGCCCGGCGGCCGACAGCTGGCTCCAGGTGGACCTCGGCGCGGAGCACTCCCTCAGCGAGGTCCAGCTCGCGTGGGAGGACTCGTACGCCAAGGGCTACAAGCTCCAGGGCTCGGCGGACGGGCGGACGTGGCGCGACCTCGCCACGCGGACGAACGGCTCCGGCGGCACCGAGAAGATCCCGGTCAGCGGCTCCGCGCGCTACGTGCGGATGCAGGGGACCGAGAAGTCCGGGCAATGGGGCTACTCGCTCTACGAGATGCGGGTCTACGGCTGATCCGCTCGGCTCGGGGGCGGGGGGCGTTCCCGGCGGAGACCGGGGGCTCCCCCCGCGTGTCGCGCGGGCGCCGGACGTCGTGGCGCGGGCGTCGTGGCGCGGGCGCCGGGCGTCGCGTCTCCCCATGTCGCGCGGGCGCCGGGTGTCGTGCCGCGCCCGCCCGGTGCCGCGCACCCACCCCGCGCCACGCCCCCGCCAGGTGCCGTCAGCCGCCGAGCGCCCAGCGGATCGCGTGCGTCACGCCGCGACCCGCCGCCCGCGACACCACCGCCCCGGGCGCGCTCAGCGGGCGCAGGCCGAGGCGGGCGCGGGCCCACGGCGGCAGCGTCTCGATCGCGCCGAGGACGAGCCCCGCGTACGGCAGCCGGGCGGGGGCGGGCAGCGGGGGCTCGCGCAGCAGGTAGCGGGCGACGTCGAGCGCTTCGGGGGTACGGCGCAGGGCGGGGCGGTAGGCGTCGAGGCAGCGGTCGAGCGCGGCCCGGTCGTGGGGCACCTCCGTCGCGCCGAGCGCCTCGGCGACCCGGGCCGCGTCCGCGACGTAGCCGTCCGCGCCGGCCGCGTCGAGCGGGTGCGCGCCGTACCGCTCGTGCGCGCCGAGGAAGCAGCTCACCTCGGCGACGTGCACCCAGCGCAGCAGCTCCGGGTCGGCCGCGTGGTAGGGGCGGCCGTCCGGTGCCGTGCCGCGCACGCCCTCGTGGACCTCCCGTACCCGCGTGACGGCGCACTCGGCGTCGTCGGCGGTGGCGAACGTCGTGGTGGCGAGGAAGGTGCTCGTGCGCTGCAAGCGGCCCCAGGGGTCGCCCCGGTAGCCCGAGTGCGCCGCGACCGCCGCCATCGCGAGGGGGTGGAGCGACTGGAGCAGGAGGGCGGCGAGGCCGCCGACGAACATCGAGGCGTCGCCGTGCACGACGCGGATCGGCCGTCCGGGCCCGAACCAGCGCGGCCCCGGCGTCTCGTGGATACGGGCCCGCACGGCGCGCGCCGAGGGCCCGGCCACGCGCGCGAAGAGCGCTTCGTGCGCGCGCTCGCGCAGCGCCTCCAGGACCGTGTGCTCCGCCATCCGCCGTCTCCCTCGTCGCCGTGCCCCGCGGGGCTCACCTGCCCCGGCACCCGGCCGCGCGAACCGGCCGCGCGGTACGTACCCCCGGAAGAGGGACGTACGGCGGGCGCCCCCGTCAGGTGGGGCGCCCGCCGGGCGAGGGGGCGGCGCGTACTCAGCGGCGGGTCACTGCTTGACCGCGCCCGCGTGGGCGCCGCGCACGAAGTGGCGTTGGAAGACGAAGAAGAGGACGGCGACGGGCACGGTGGCGAGGAGCGCGGCCGTGCGCTTGAGCGGGTACGGGGGCCCGCGGGGCGGGAGCGAGGGGTCGTTCCCGCCCCGGGGCGCGACCGGCAAGCCATCCCGCGACTGGTCCGGACTCACACCGACGCGCTTATTGACGTGCACACGCCTTCAACCCTTGAATCCTGATGCGGGGCTCCGCACCCCCAACTCGCCCCGCACAGGAGGTACTTCCCCCATGACCCCCACCCGTACGGCCGCGTTCCCGAGACGTCTCCTGGTCGGTCTGCTCGCGCTGTTCGCCGTGGTCCTCGGCTTCCAGACCCTCCCGGCCCCCGACGCCCGCGCCGCCGAGCCCTTCAAGGTGCTCGCGTTCTACGACGGCACCTACGACGCCGCGCACATCGACTTCGTCCACGAGGCGAACGCCTGGTTCCCGCAGCAGGGCGCGGCGAACGGCTTCACCTACACCTCGACCTCCGACTGGGGGCAGCTCAACACGGCCAACCTGGCGAAGTACCAGGTGGTGATCTTCCTCGACAACTACCCCCACACCGCCTCGCAGCAGGCCGCGTTCAAGACTTTCATGGACAACGGCGGCGGCTGGATGGGCTTCCACGTCTCGGCGTTCACCACGGACCCGGGCGACTGGCCCTGGTACCACAACACCTTCCTCGGCACCGGGGCCTTCCGCGGCAACACCTGGGGACCGACCCAGGAGACACTGCGCATCGAGGACGCGGGGCACGCGGCCACCGCCGGTCTCCCCGCGACGATCACCTCGTCGGTGAGCGAGTGGTACAGCTGGCAGAACGACCTGCGGCAGAACCCGGCGATCGACATCCTCGCCGCGATGGACCCGTCCACGTTCCCGATCGGCACGGACCCCAACCAGACCTGGTACAGCGGGTATTACCCGATCTCGTGGACCAACCGCGACTACCGCATGATCTACAACAACTTCGGCCACAACGCGATGAACTACAGCACCAACACCCGCCTCTCCTCGACCTTCGCGAGCGCGCGGCAGAACACGTTCCTGCTCCAGGGCCTGCGGTGGCTCGGCGGCGCCCCGGGGCCCTCGAACCCGCCGGGCGGCGGCGCCTCGGGCGCGATCGTCGGCAACGGCGGCAAGTGCGTCGACGTCGCGGGCGCGTCGAGCGCCAACGGCGCGGCCGTGCAGCTCTACGACTGCAACGGCACCGGCGCCCAGACGTGGCAGGTGGCCGCTGACGGCTCGCTCCGCGCCCTCGGCAAGTGCCTCGACGTGACCGCCGCCGGAACCGCCAACGGCACGACCGTCCAGCTCTACGACTGCAACGGCACGGGCTCGCAGACCTGGCGCACCGGCGCCAACGGCTCCCTGGTCAACCCGCAGTCGGGCAAGTGCCTCGACGCCACGAACAAGAGCACGGCCAACGGCACCCGCCTCCAACTGTGGACCTGCTCGGGCGCGACGAACCAGCGGTGGACGCTGCCGGGCTGACCGGCTCCGCACCCCGCAGGCCCGAACAGCCGATGCACCGGCGCCGGTTGCCGCGAACCGGCGCCGGTCGCGTTTGTTTCGGGAGTGCCGGTGTCAGGCGGGACGGTCGCGGTGGCCGCATGACCTCCTGGACGGTGTCCGGCGGACCGGCGACCTCACGGGCCACCGTGGGTCGTTCCGCGCCCCGCACTTCTCCTCTCGCCAGGCGCCGGACCGCGCCTACTTCGTGGCGGGGACCCTAGAACGCGAGGCGCGCTCGGGGGATTCCGCCGGGGCGGCGTGCTCGGTGTCGTAGACGAGGTGCGCGTGCGCGATGTCCACGGCGTGCCGTTCGGCCCAGCTCACGAGGGAGAGCAGCGTCTCGTACAGTTCCAGCGCCATCGGCGTGCACGCGTACTCGACGCGGGGCGGCACGGTCGGGTGGACGGTGCGCACGAGCAGGCCCTCGCGCTCCAGCTTGCGCAGATTGAGGGTGAGCATACGGCGGCTGACCCCCTCGACCTGACGCTCCAACTCCGTGAAACGCACGGGGCCCTTGGCGGCGGCGACGAGGATGCCGACGGCCCACTTCCCGGCGACGCGGTCGAGGACCTCGGCCACCGGGCACGCGGGGTTCACCGTCTCGGCCTGGTCCGTCACATCCGTGTGCCCCTGGGACATAAAAGTGCCTCCTTACGGCGGGCGCCATGGTTACACATGATGGCTCCCGTAACAAACACGCACCCATGAAAGGGAGTTCTGTGTTTTCTGCAGCCGCGTCCCCGGAGGCGGGCGCCATGTCACGTCGGCTGGTACTGGCCGTGCTGTGCGTCGGGCAACTGATGGTGATACTCGACGGCACCATCGTGAACGTGGCCCTGCCCGCGATACAGGAGAACCTGGCCATGTCGGCCCCGGCCCTGGCCTGGGTGGTCAACGCGTACCTCATCCCCTTCGCCGGGCTGCTGCTCCTCTCGGGGCGCCTCGGCGATCTCTTCGGCCGCCGCCGGGTGTTCCTCGCGGGGCTCGCCCTGTTCACCCTCGCCTCCCTGCTGTGCGGCCTCGCGCCGAACGCGGGGACGCTCCTCGCCTTCCGGTTCCTCCAGGGGGTGGGCGGCGCGGTCGCCTCCTCCGTGACCCTCGCGATGGTCGTCACGCTCTACTCCGGGCCGAAGGAGCGGGCGAAGGCGCTCGGCGTCTACAGCTTCGTGCAATCGGCGGGCGGCACACTGGGGCTGCTGCTGGGCGGAGCACTCACCCAACTCGTCGGCTGGCACTGGATCTTCATCGTCAACGTGCCGATCGGTCTCGTGGTGCTCCTGCTGGCACGGCGCGAGCTGGGCATCGAGGAGACGACGCGCACGGGGCGCAGCCTGGACGCGCCGGGCGCGATCCTCGTGACGGCCGCGCTGATGACCGCCGTCTACGCGATCGTGGAGAGCGGCGATCACGGCTTCGGCTCCTCGCGCACCCTCGGCTGCGGGCTCGGCGCCCTCGTCCTGCTCGCGGCGTTCCTCGTCCGGCAGGCCCGTGGCACCGATCCGCTCCTGCCGCCCCGCATGTTCCGCTTCCGCAATGTGTCGGGGGCCCTGGGCACGCATCTGCTCCTGATCTCGGGGATGTTCGGCTTCCAGTTCCTCGCGGTGCTGTACATGCAGCGCGTTCTCGGCTTCGACGAGATCCGCACGGGGCTGGGCGTCACGCCCGTCTCGCTGCTCATCGGGGCGATGTCGCTCTTCGTCGCGCCGCGCCTCATCGCCCGGATCGGCGCCCGCCGGATGCTCGCCGCGGCGCTCGTCCTCATCGCCGCCGGCCTCGCGCTGCTCGGCCAGGTCAGCGCGAACGGCGCGTACCTGACCGACGTCTTCCCCGCCACCGTTCCGCTCGGCGTGGGCTTCGGGCTCGCGATGCCCTCGCTCGCCGGACTCGCGATGTCGGGGGCGACCCCGAGCGATGCGGGCCTCGCCTCCGGGATGTTCAACTCGGTCCAGCAGATCGGCGCGGCCCTCGGTCTCGCCGTCCTCTCCACCCTCGCCGCCTCCCACACGCGCACACTCCGCGCCGAGGGCACCACCGAGCCGACCGCACTCACCGAGGGCTACCAACTCGCGTTCCGGGTGGGCGCCGCCCTGGTCCTGACAGCCCTCGTGGTGGCAACGGCGGTACTGCGCGACCGCCCCGCGTCGGCAGAGGCGGTGGAGGCGGCGGCGGAGGCGGAGGCGGAGGCGGAGGCGGAGGCGCCATCTCGTACGGAGGCGGAGACGTGCACGACGCGGGGCTGACCGGCACGTCGCGGGGGCGACCCGGCACCCCACGAGTGCCCGGGTTTCCCTCCGCCGCACGTGAACCCACCAAGGGATATCCCGCTCATGAGCACCCGGACCACTATTCCCCGGGGCGCGTGATCGCGAGGGAGATCCCTTCCCCAGCGGGCCGCGTGTGCGGCGACGGGAGCGCGTCGGCCGTGAGGTGGTGCGGGCCGCGACCGCTCCCGCACCACCCGCGACACGCTCCACCGCCGCCCCTCACGCTCCGCCCCACTCCCGTCCAAGAAGGCGTCGGCACCCCTCACGAGGTCGCCCTCGCGCTCACGCGTAAAAGTTCGCGGCCGCTTCAACAAACCGGGTTCTCGGCTGGCAGACTTGCCAGTAGATCAGGGGCGTTGGGCGACCGCCCCGTAGCACGAGGCCTCCGGATCCGTGAGCGGTTCGTCCGCGGCGGAAGGGCGCCAGCGGGGGGTGGAGGTGACGCCGGGATCGAGCAGGTCCCAGCCGTCGAAGAAGCGCGTGAAGGTGGCGCGGTCGAGAGCGCGCGTCGGCGTTCCGGCCGACGTGTAGACCTGCGTGAGATGGGCGGTCTCCTGGGGCGCGAAGTCACCTGTGAGGTGGCTGATCACCAGGGCGCTGCCCCGGGGGAGCACCGCCTTGAAGGTCTCGCAGAGCTGATGGGCGCGGTCAGGGACGAAGTGCAGCAAGGCGTTCATGCTGAGCGCGACCGGCTGGGTGAAGTCGAGGGTCTCGGCGGCGGCCTTCAGCACGGCCTCGGGATCGCCGACGTCCGCCTGCGCGTAGGCGGTGCGCCCCTGCGATGAGCCCCGGAGCAGGGCTTCGGCGTGCAGCAGGACGATGGGGTCGTTGTCCGCGTAGACCACGCGCGCGCGGGGGTTCACCTCTTGGGCGACCTCGTGGAGGTTGGGCGAGGTGGGGATGCCGGTGCCGATGTCGAGGAACTGCGTGTAACCGTGTTCGGCGAGGTAGCGGGTCGCCCGGCGCATGAATCCGCGGTTGGCGCGGGCGGCGGTCCGGGCGTACGGGAAGACGGCCAGCGCACGGCCCGCCGCCTCCCTGTCCGGAGGGAAATTCGTCGTCCCGCCGAGGAAGTAGTCGTACATCCGTGCCGAATGCGGCACGTGAATGTCCAGGGTGACCTCTACGTCCAGCTCCGTGTCGGCATGGTTGGTGCCCTCAGCCACTTGCTCCCCCTCAGTCACCGGCCCGCGCGCCGCTGCGGCGGCGCGACGGGGCTGCGTCGGGGTGGCGCGTGCTGGCGAACCCTGGCGCAACCACCAGCACTATGCCCACACCGGCGGCCCGACATTCAACCCCCGGAAAAGTCACCGCATCATCACATCCCTCATCGATCAGAAGTGATCGCTTTTCGCGCGAACAGGTTCGAACAAATCGATCACAGTTGTCCTCCGGTGTTCGAACGCGGAGATTGGCTGATTACCTCTGCGGTACGTGAACGAAGGGGATGATTCTGCGCTCCAATATGCCTGTGGGGACGGCCAGTTCCCCGTTGGCCGCGGTGCCGGACGTTGCGGATTCCCGCCCCGCCCGCCGCCGCCTGTACCGGGTGGTGCCCTGCACGGGTGTCACCAGGAGAGGATGGGCTGTGAACGAGAGCGACCGGATGGTGCGGGGTCTGCGCGTGACGTTCGACGCGTTCTGTGAAACGCACGAACGGGCCTGGAGCGGGTTCGCCCTCGCGCGGCTGCGCGAGGAGGGCATGGCACGTGAGGTCGTGGCCCGGACCCGGGAACGGGTCCAGCTCCGATGGAGCTGGCTGATGCGGCAGGCGGTCCCGGCGCTCCACGCCTGGGGGTTCCTGAAGGAGGAGATCGTCGCGGCGCTGGCCGAACACCAGGTGAGCGCCGATACCACTCCGGCTCCCGACTGGGTGGAGAGCGTGCGCGGCGCCACCGTTCGCGCCCTCGACCTCGCGGAGAGCCACGGCAGCCACGAGGAGCTGTACGCCGCGATCCGGCGGCTGTCCGAGCGGCGCCATGATGTGATCGTCCTGCGGTACGTCCTGAACCTGCCGGACGCGGACATCGCCGACTACCTGAACACCACCGAGACCACGGTGCGCTCCACCGCGAGTCAGGCCCTCAACCGGCTGGCCAGGATTCTCGACGGCAGGCAGGGAGAAATGTGACCAGCAGCCCCCGTCCCCTGCCCGAACAGGCATATCCGGGAGAGGGAAGAGAGATGGAGCGGCTCCTGTCGGCTCCGGTTCTCCTGCCTTCCGATCAGGAACAGGCCGCTCACGAGATGGACCTCGCGGCCGCGCTCGTCCTTGCGATGCCGACGGCCGCCGCTTCCCTCGACCTGCTCGTCAACAACGGGGACATCCACCCCGAAGGCGCTCTCGTCTTCGGAGCGCTCCTCTACCTCGCCGACCACCGCGACGCCTGTCAGTTCTGGCTCCAGTTCGCCGCCGGCGCCGGAAGCTACACCGCGGCCTCGCTCCTCAGCCTGCTGCACCGCAGCCTGGCCGAGCTCCGCGATGCGGAGGTGTGGCGGCGGGCAGCCGAAGCCCTGGCCACCGGACGCGGGCAGGCACCCAGGATCGCGGACACCGCGGACAAGCTCCTGCCCGAGCACGTGCGCGCCGACATCATCAACCGCTGCCACGAAGGGCTCGACGTGCGCCTCCCCCCACGGCTGGCGGCGATCATCCACCAGCTTCCCGTCGACAGCGACGACCCCGAGTACGGCGAAGTGCCCCAGGTGAAGGCCGGCCTCACCCGGCGACTCGCCGCAGCCGGGTAGCCCCCCGGGTACCCCGCGAGCCCGCGTGACGAGAGACACGCCGGGCGCGAAACGGGGATGTGCCGGCCGGGCCCTCCACGCCATGCCCCGTCCCGCGCGCGTTCCCGGTCGCCACGGACCGGACCCGTCAACGGGCGAATGCCCGCCGCCGCGTCCACACGGCGGACCGCCGCGTGAGCACACCCCGGTCGAGGGAACACCTGGACCCGCCTTCCCCACCCCGCACACGATCGGCGTCGGATCGACCGCAAGGCCACGCGGACAGACACGGAACGAGCTTGAGCGCCCTTCCGTTTCACACCCCCAGGATGCGGGAGAGCCCGTAGTCGAAGCGCTCGTCGAAGGAGGTGTCCTCGAAGTAGGGGGCGGCCCGGGAGAGTGAGGGGTACTCGCCCGATTCCAGCCGTCGTACGAACGCCGGGCCCCTCACGTCGGGCTGCGCCTGTTCCTCCTGGGCCAGCCCCAGGGTGAAGTAAACAAGGCTCCAGCCGGTCCAGACCGCCTCGCGCTCCGTCAGCCCGCCGGCCAGCAGCGCCTCGGTCATGAGGTCGGCGAAGCGGAGTGTGGCGGGTTCCGCGGCGTACGTACCGGCCACGATCCTGGCCCCGTCCCGGTGGGCCAGCAGGGCGCGGCGGTAGCGGCGGAAGAGTTCGCGGACCCGTGGCTCCCAGGGCTCGGGCAGCCCGTCCACCGGCGCCCCGGCCACGATCGCGTCCGCCATCAACTCCAGCAGCCGTGCCTTGGTCTTGGCGTGCCAGAGGACTGTGTTCATCCGGACGCCGAGCCGGTCCGCGATGCCCCGGATCGAGAGCCCGTCCGCACCTTTCTCGTCCAGCAGTTCCAGGGCCGTCCGCACCACCGTCGCGGGGTCGAGCCGGGTCCGGGCGAGATCCTCCGCTTGCTTCTTGGTCACTGACCCAGTCTACTGGACGCGTCACACCTTGGTCACCGACCAAGGCTCTTTCGAGGAGCTGCCATGGAACACGAACACGTAGTCATCTCAGGGGGCGGCCCCACCGGGCTGTGGCTGGCCGCCGAACTGCGGCTGGGCGGCACACCCGTCACCGTCCTGGAAACCCGTCGCGAGCAGGATTCCCACTCCAAGGCCCTCACCCTCCACCCGCGCACCCTGGAGGTCCTGGCCACCCGGGGCGTGCAGGAGCCCTTCCTCGCGGAGGGGCGGCGCATCCCCAGCGGCCACTTCGGCGGGCTCGACGACCGGATGGACTTCGAGGCCCTCGACACCCCCTTTCCCTTCACACTCGCCCTGCCGCAGGCCCGCACCGAGGAGCTGCTGGAGGAGCACGCGGTGGCGACCGGAGCCACAATCCGGCGCGGGCACCACGTGACCGGACTCGTCCAGGACGAGGACGGGGTGAGCGTCGAGGCAAGCGGCCCCGACGGCCCGTACACACTGCGCGCCGGTTACGTCGTCGGCTGCGACGGCACCCGAAGCACCGTGCGCGAAGCGGCGGGCATCGACTTTCCCGGCGACGACGCCACCACCTGGGGCTTCCTGGGCGACGTCGTCCTGGACAACCCGCCACAGGCAGCGGTGTCCGCCGTGTCGGGCCCGACAGGCGGCGTCATGGTGGTCCCGATGCCGGGCGGCATCCACCGGATCGTCGGCGGCGACCCGGACAGCACCGGCGCGGGCCACCCCGGCGAACTCACCCTCGACGCGCTGCGCGCCAAGGTGACCCGGATCGCGGGCACCGACTTCGGCATGCGTGACCCGAGCTGGCTCTCCCGGTTCGGCAACGCCACCCGCCAGGCCGCCGAGTACCGCAGGGGCCGCGTCCTGCTCGCGGGCGACGCGGCGCACATGCACTACCCGGCCGGAGGCGTGGGCCTCAACGTCGGCGTCCAGGACGCCATGAACCTCGGCTGGAAACTGGCCGCCACAGTCGCGGGCACCGCCCCCACCGGACTCCTGGACAGCTACCACACCGAACGCCACCCGGTCGGCGCCGACCTGCTGCTCAGCACCCGCGCCCAGACGGCACTCATGAACGCCTACTCGGCGGAGGGGCAGGACCTGCGCGCACTGCTCAGCCAACTCATCGCCACCGTCCCCGAGTTCTCCCGGAGCCTGGCCGAACGGCTCTCCGCGCTGGCCGTCCACTACCCGGCCCCCGCACCCCACCACCCCCTGACCGGCCACCGCGCGCCCAACCTCGAACTCTCCGACAGCACGGACCTCTTCACGCTGCTCCGCACCGGCCGCCACGTCCTGCTGGACTTCACCGGCACCCCGGCGCCGCCCTCCCCGCACGTCATCACGCACACCACACACCGGCCCGACCCGCGCCCCGCCTGGTCCACCGTGCGTGCCGCGCTCGTCCGCCCCGACGGCCATGTCGCCTGGGCGAGCGAACAGCCCGACGCCGAAGTTCTGCGGGCCGAGGCGCACGCGGCGGTATCCGCCACTCACCGCTGAGCAGGACGCCGCGACTGCCGACGGCCACCTGGCCATCGGCAGTCGCACCACCCGCACCACCCGCACCCCCCGCACCGCCAACCTCCGGGCCCGCGTCCGTACTTCGGTCCGTGCGGTGCGGATCGTGGGGCGTCGTTGAAGCCGTCAGCACAACCGCTGGCCCCGGCGATCACGTCGGCGCGGTCACCTCGGTCATCGTGCCGTCGTCCAGGGCGAGGGAGATCGCTCCCGACGCCGATCCGGTGGACGCCGACCCCCGCGCCGACACGCCCCGCCGGGTGGCTCAGCTCACCGTGGGCTCGGCCTCGACCGCCTTCCTCACCTGGTCACCGTGGAAGTACGCCTCGATCTCCGGGCGGAGAGGCGGGACCGGGACCACTCCTCCCCCGCTGCGGATAGACCGCGTTCCGGCGACACCGGCCGCCACCGACTGCCGCGCGGCGACCGGGGACGTCATCGTCGGGCCGCCCGTGAGGGCGAAACGGACGAACTCGGAGATCAGCAGCGGGTCGGCCCCGCCGTGGCCGCCCTCGGCAGGCGGCACCTCGATGATCTCGTCGGCCTCGCCCTGATAGGAGTCGGAGCGCTTGTTCCAGAGCTTGACCGTCGCGGCGTCGTCGTCGCCGAAGTTCTCCAGTCGGCCCTCGGTGCCGATGATGGTGTAGTTGCGCCAGTAGTCGGGCGTGAAGTGGCACTGCTGGTAGGAGGCGAGTACGCCGTTGTCCAGCACCAGGTTGGCCATCGAGATGTCCTCGACGTCGACCTGCGGGGCCATTTCCCGCTGGGCGGTGGGCGGCCAGTTCTCCTTGTCGTACCAGTCCCACATCCGGCGGTCGGAATTGTCCCGCCGGTCGGTGATGTCGCCGTAGACGCTCAGCGCCCCGACGGCCGAGACGGTCGTCGTGTAGCCACCGGCCAGCCAGTGGATGACGTCGATGTCGTGGGCGCCCTTCTGGAGCAGGAGCCCGGTGGACTTGGTGCGGTCGGCGTGCCAGTCCTTGAAGTAGAAATCGCCACCCGTGGAGACGAAGTGGCGGCACCAGACGGCCTTGACCTCTCCGATCCGGCCGGCGAGGACCGCGTCGCGCATGGCCCTGATCACCGGCATGTGCCGCATGTTGTGCCCGATGTAGAGACGGGTCCCGGTGCGGTACGCCGTCTCCAGGATCAGGTCCGCGCTCGCGACGGTGATCGCCATCGGCTTCTCCAGGAAGGTCGGCACCCCCGCTTCCAGCGTCCGCACCGCGTGCTCGGCGTGCAGGTGGTCGGGCGTCAGGACCATCACCGCGTCGAGGTCCATGGCCAGCAACTCGTCGATTGCGGCGGTCACCCGGACGCCGTCGCCGATCTTCTCCGCCGCGTCGGCGCGACCGCGTTCGTCGGTGTCGCACACGGCGACCACCCGCGAGCCGTTCCCCGGGTTGTGGGCATACCGCCACAGGCTCGACCTGAGCCCGAAGCCGATGATGCCGATACGTGCGTCAACCATGTGCGATGACTCCTCGTTGTGTTGCTCGGTGGCCGTCGTCCGTCGCCGGGGCGCGACCGGGTGCGGCGGCCCGCTGCGGCCCTCGCCCCCGGCGCGGGGGTCAGTGGCCCGTTCCACAAGTGATCTGGGTCCGGTAGATCTGCATGTCGCCGCCGGCGGAGTGCGGCTTGAGGCACGGGTCGTGCGCGATGTACATCACCTGGTAGTACAGGGGCTGGATGACCTGGTCGGAAAGGATGGAGCTCTCCGCCGCCCGCCAGTGCCGGTCGGCCTCCGCCGGGCTTCTGGCGGCCCACGCCTTGGCGACCTCGGAGGAGGCCGTCGGATTCGTGTATTTCAGGCGGTAGTTGGCGTCGACCATGATGGAGGCCACCCACTCCGACGCGCTCGGGAAGGACGAGCCCCACAGGGCGAGGCTGGGCCCGTCCAGGGCGTAGTTGTTGGTGTCCGCGCCGAGCGCGGCCGTCGGCCTGGGCTGCGGCTCGACCTTCAGCCCGATCCTCTTCGCCTCGTTGGAGATGGCCAGCGCCGCCTCGGCGAAGGTGGTGTCCGTGGAGTCGTAGAGGAGCGGGATGGTGCCCCTGAACCCCGACTTGTCGAGCAGTTTCCTGGCGGCGGCGGGGTCGTAGGAGCAGGTCGTGCCGCAGGGGTCGGGGCGGTAGGCGGACACCGAGTTCGGCATCAGCGAGCGGGCTGCCTGACTGGAGCCGAGGAAGAGGTTCTTGGAGATGGCGTCGCGGTCGATGATCATCGAGAACGCCTCCCGGACCTCCTTGGGGTACTTCTTGTCCAGGTAGGTCGGCCAGGTGATGTAGGTCTCCAGCGTGTTCCTGGGAACGGGGGTCAGGGCCTTGGCGCCGAGCGCGTTCCTGCCCTGGGCGATCAGGCCCGGTGGCAGGCTGCGCAGGACGGCGGTGTTCCCGGCGACCACGTCCTGGTAGGCGGTGTTGGCGTCGTTGTAGACCCGGAAGGTGATCTTGTCCGCCGCCCCCTCGGGTATCCAGCCCTTGTAGTCCTTCCGCCGCTCCACGACGGCCTCGAACTGCGGTTTCAGCTTGGTGAGGACGTAGGGACCGTTGGTGACCGGCTTCTTGTCGTAAGCGATCGGGTTCTTGAACGCCGACTCCGGCATGGGGCAGAACGGCAGAGTCGCCAGCATGTACGGCAGGTCGTTGTTGGGGGCGTCCATCGTCAGGGTGAAGGTGTCCTTGCCGGTCACCTTCAGGCCGGACAAGGTGGTCCTCTTCGCCTTCCCCTTGGCGGGATTCAGCGCCGGATAGCCCGCCACGTGCGCGTAGGCGAAGTTACTGGCCATCGCGTGGGACCCGAGCGCGGTGAAGTTGAAGGAGTCGACCCAGGTCTTCGCGGTGACCGGCGTGCCGTCGGAGAAGGTCCGGCCCGGCGCGACCTTGATCGTCCAGGTGACCCGGTCGGAGCTGGTGACGCTCTCCGCCGCGTCCATGTGGACCTTGCCGGCGTCGTCGATCCTGGTCAGCCCCTCGCACAGGGCCATGCCGATCTGGCTGCCCGGGTTCTGCGGGCCGGTGATCCGGGCGATCGTCGCCATCTGCACGGCGGTGAGGGCACCCGACCGGAGGTCGCTGCCCGAGGTGCCGTCGAGGCTGCCGCAGCTCGTCAGGGCTGTGGAGACGGCGACGACCGCGACCGCGGCGACGGCGGTTCTGGCGACTCGCAATGGTGTTCCTCTCGGGAGGACCGGGCCGCGTGCGCGGGTCCGGGCGGGCGACGGGGTCAGGAGGCCCGGTAGGGCAGGCCGATCTGGGAGGACCGCACGTCATCGGCGCGCAGGCAGGCCGCCCGGTGACCGGCGCCGATCTCGGTCAGCGCGGGGACGGTACTGGCGCAGTCGGGCACGGCGGTGTAGCAGCGGGTGTGGAACGGGCAGCCCGGCGGCGGGTCGATCGGCGACGGCGGGTCACCCTCCAGCACCACGCGGTCGATGCGGTGCCCCGGTGGCAGCCGCTTCGGCACCGCCGACAGCAGTGCCCGGGTGTAGGGGTGCGCCGAGGTGCCGTAGACGGCGTCGCACGGGCCCTCCTCCACGATCTTCCCGAGATACATCGTGACGATCCGGTCGGACATGTGCTGGACCACGTCGAGGTCGTGCGCGATGAAGACGATGGTCAGGCCGTGCTTCCGCTTGAGCCCGTTGAGCAGGTTCAGCACCTGCGCCCGGACGGAGATGTCGAGCGCGGACACCGGTTCGTCGCAGACCAGCAGGTCGGGGCCGAGCGCCAGCGCCCGCGCGATACCGACGCGCTGGAGCTGGCCGCCGGAGCACTCGTGCGGGTACTTGTCCGCGTGCGCCGGGTCCAGCCCGACGTCGGCCATCAGCTCGTCGACCCGGTCGTGGACGCGCTGCCGCGGCAGCGACTTGTGGGTGAGGATGCCCTCCGCGATCGATTCACGGATCGTCCGGCGCGGGTTGAGCGAGGCGAACGGGTCCTGGAAGATCAGCTGGACGCCCCGGTGGAAGGCGCTCTTCTCCGCGCGGCTCATCCCGGCGACGTCGCGTCCCTTCCACAGCACCCGCCCCGAGGCCGGTTGCTCCAGCCCGACGATCAGCTTGGCGAGAGAGGACTTCCCGCAGCCCGACTCGCCGACGACGCCGACGGTCTCACCGGCCGTCACGTCGAGCGTCACGCCGTCGACTGCCCGGACCGTGCCTGTCCGGCGGGCACCGAACGTGGAGCTCTTCGGCTTGTACGCCTGCTTGACGTCCTCAAGCGCCAGCAACCTGGTAGTCATCCATGGCCTCCTTCCAGTGGTGACAGGCCGCCGTGCGGCCGGCGGACACCCGGTGCGCGGGCGGGGCCTCCCCGCGGCACAGATCGGTGGCGAAACGGCAGCGGGGGTGGAAGCCGCATCCGGTGGGCCGGTTGTCCAGCTGAGGGGGCAGCCCCGGGATGGTCGGCAGGTCCGCCCCCCGGTGCTCCGGCCCGGGGATCGAGCCGAGCAGGCCGATCGTGTACGGGTGCGCCGGCCGGTCCAGCAGTTCGGCGATCGGTGCCTGTTCGACCGCGCCGCCCGCGTACATCACCAGTGCCTCCTCGGCGATGTGGGCGGCGACTCCGAGGTCGTGGGTGATGAGCATGAGGCTCATGTCACGCTCCCGCTGGAGTTCCGCGAGCAGGTCGAGGATCTGTGCCTGGACGGTGACGTCGAGCGCGGTGGTCGGCTCGTCGGCGATGAGGAGTCTGGGCTCCAGGGCCAGCGCCATGGCGATCATGATCCGCTGCCGCATGCCACCGGAGAACTGGAAGGGGTAGTGCCTGGCGCGGTTCGCGGCGTCCGGTATCTTCACCGCCCGCATCATGTCGACGGCGGCGGTCTCCGCGTCCCGGCGGCTCGCGCCGCGGTGGATGCGGTACACCTCGGCGATCTGCCGGACCACCGGCACCACGGGATTCAGCGCGGAGAGCGCGTCCTGGAAGACCATGGCGACGTCGGCGCCCCGCACCTTGCGGAACGCCTTGGGCGCGAGGGCCAGCAGGTCGACGCCGTCGAGCAGGACGCGCCCGCCGGTGACGCGCGCCGGTGGCGTCGGCAGGATGCCCATGATCGCCTTGGCGGTGACGCTCTTGCCGCAACCGGACTCCCCCAGCACGGCCAGGGTCCTGCCGCGCTCGATGCTGAAGCTGAGGTTCTGGACGGCGGGCAGCCGGCGGTCGCCGGAGCGGAACTCGATGCCCAGGTTCTCGACGTGGAGCAGCGGGTGTTGCCGCGGGTTGTTCATCAACGCCCCCTGGGGTCGAGCACGTCACGCAGGTTCTCGCCGAGCACGACGAAGGCGAGGGTGGTCAGGCCGAGCATTCCGGCCGGGAAGAACATCAGGTGCGGCGCGATCTGCCAGTTGCCGTTGGTACTGGCGGCCGCGATCTGGACGCCCCAGGAAAACGTCGGGAGCTTGATCCCGACTCCGAGGATGGAGAAGCCCGCTTCCGCCGTCATGGCGGCGCCGACGCCGAGAGTCGACATCACGACCAGCGGTGTGATCGCGTTGGGGACGACGTGCCGTCGCAGGATTCCCCAGTGCCCGACCCCCAGCACACGGGCGGCCTGTACGTATTCGAGTTGTTTGACCTGGAGCACCGAGCCGCGCAGGTACCGCATCGTTCCGGCCCAGGTGAAGAGGACCAGGACGAAGACGATGGTCCAGACGGTCCGGGACCTGAACTGGTAGAGGATCACCAGGCTGGCGATCCCGACCGGAACGCCCAGCACGATGTCGGCGATACGGGAGATGACGGTGTCCACGAGGCCGCCGAAGTATCCGGCGAGCGCACCGGCGACCGTCGCGATGACGAACGTGAAGAGCGCCACCAGCAGGCCGACCTCCAGGGAGATCCGCGCTCCGTGGACCACGTTGGAGAAGTAGTCGCACCCCTGCATGTCGAAGCCGAAGGGGTGCCCCTCACGGGGGCCCAGCCTGGACTGGATGAGCGAGCAGTCCCGCGGGTCGGTGCGGGTGAAGAGCCCCGGTGCGACGGCCATCAGCCCGACCGCCGCGATGATGAGGACGGAGAGGATGAAGAACGGCTGGCTCCGGGTGCGGCGCAAGCCCTCGGCCATCAGCCCGCGGCGCTTCTCGCCGCCCCGCGGGGGGACCGGTGTCTCGGGTACGGCCCCGGTCGCGACCAGGGCCTCGACGGCATCAGACATGACGGACCCTCGGGTCGATGATCGGATAGAGCAGGTCGACCAGGAGCGCGGTCACCAGGTAGAAGAGCAGCAGGAACACCGAGACGCCGACGACGACCGGCCCCTGCTGCTGCGCGATCGCGGTGGACAGGGTGCCGCCGAGGCCGGGCAGGTTGAAGATGGTCTCGATCAGTACGGAGCCGCCGAGCAGACTGGCCAGGCTCAGCCCCAGGTAGGTCACCACCGGCAGGAACGCGTTCCGCAGTGCGTGCAGCCAGACCACGCGGCCCGGTGACGCGCCCTTGGCCCGTGCTGTCGTGATGTAGTCCGCCTTCAGGACGTCGACCAGGCTCGTCCGGGTGAGTCTGGCCAGCGGTGCGGCGGTCTCCAGCGCCAGTACCAGCGCCGGCATCACGAACGCCTTCGGGAAGCCGGACTGCACTCCCGCGATCGGCAGCAAGTGTCCCTTGATGCCGACCAGGTACTGGGCGAAGTAGGCGACGAGGAAGCTCGGTACGGCGAGGAAGAGGACGGTGAAGAGCAGGTTGAACTTCTCCGGGATGCCGTCCTTGCGCAGCCCGGCCCATACCCCCATCAGCACACCGATGACGATCTTCAGCACGAAGGCGGAGAGCGCGAGCGCCAGGGTGTAGGGGAAGGCGGTCTTGATCAGCTCGGTGACCGAGTTGTCGTTGAAGTCGTAGCCGAAGTTCCCGTGCAGGACGTTGCCCAGGTACTTCCCGTACTGCACGAAGAACGGGTCGTCCAGGTTGTACTGGTCCCGGATGGCGGTGATGCTCGACGGCGAGAGCCGCTTGTTGCCGCCCGCGAGGGCGAGCACCGGATCGCCGGGCACCAGGAAGACCAGCAGGTAGATCAGGAGCGTCGAGCCGACGACGGTCGGGATCATGAACAGCACGCGCGTGATCGTGTACCTCAGCACCGGCTTTCCTCCTCGTTCTCGCGGGTGGAGTGGGTGACGGGGGCGGCTGGCGGGTCGACGCGGCAGCGCTCCCCGTCACGCAGCAGCGAGAGCCAGGCCGCCTGGACCGCCGCCAGCGTGGCCCGCGCCTCCAGGACCGAGCGGGCGGGTCCGGGGGTGGCCGCCGACGGGTGCGGCAGCGGCTCGGGCGGGGACAGGGGCACAGGTCCCGGCGGTTCGGAACCCCCGGCCCGGATGAACCGCACGTCGTCGCCGACGCCCTCCAGCCGCCCCGCCGTTCCCACGACGGTGTAGAAGCGCCGGCCGGGACCGGCAGCCCAGCCGCGCAAGTACCCGGCGGACACCCCGTTGTCCAGCGTGAACGCGATCGCCGAGACCTGCGGCTCGCCGCCCTCCCGCCCGGCCGGGCCGGGCGCGGAACCGACAGCGCCGCAGGACTCGGTGGTGCCCCGGGCGAGCCAGTGGAGCACGTCGACATCCGAGGCGAGCTGATCCCTTGTCACCGCTTCTCCGTCAGCGGCGAGATGGCGGCACCAGACAGCAGTGACGTCGCCGACCAGTCCGGCGTCGACGCAGGCCCTGAGGGTGCGGACGGCCGGGGATCTGCGCGGTGCGTGGTCGACGGCCAGCGACACGCCGTCGCGGACCGCCACCTCCAGCAGCTCGTCCAGCTCGTCCAGCGCGGGCGGCGGCGCCGCGAGCGTGACCGCGATCCCGCGCGCCAGTACGGCCCTCGCCGCCTCGGCGCGCGCAGGTCCCGCCAGATCGACGAACACGTGCTCGGGCGCGGGGTCGAGGGCCAGCAGGTCGGCCACGTCGGCGTGGCCGCGGATGCCGCTCGCCCACGGCGCCGCCCTGACCGCCTCGCCCAGCGCGCCGCCGCCGTCCAGCAGGGCGAGCCGCGGCACGGCCGGGGACCGGTCGTCGCCGCGGCTGAGGTCGGGGCGCACGCGCGGCGGCGCCACTCCGTCGGTGCCGTAGATCGCGGTGGAGAAGTCCTCGAAGGCACGATGGGCGGCACCGACGCTGACCCCGTCCCGGCCGAGCGAGGCCGGGGTGATCACGACGTCGAGCTCGCCCGCGCCCTCGGCGAACTCGCCGACCGCCGCCGCCAGGTCGGGCCCGAGCAGTTGCCCGTACCGGGCGAGTTCGCCGCCGAGCACGACCACGTCGGGATCGACGGCCAGTACGAGTGCGGCGATCGCGGGGGTCATGGCGGAGACCAGCACTTGCTGCGTCCTGATGCCCTCGGCGTCCGACGGATCGGCGAGCAGCCGCTCCAGGGGCCGTGAGATCCGGGCGATGGACTCGTTCAGCGGCCCGGCGGGGACCTCGATGTCGCTGAACGACCGGAGGAGGCCGACCTCACCGGCGCTGCTGTGGCGGCCCCGGAGCACCGCTCCGTCGACCGTGATCCGGGCCGAGACGTGGTGCCAGGTGAGCGCGTACACGCCGGTCCCGGCGCCCTCCAGCGCGCCGAAGCGCGACTCGGCCGCGGCGGCGAGCGACAGGTCGTTGTCGACGGCAGCGGGGACGCCGAGCAGGTCGGTGAAGCGTGCCGCCAGGTTGGTGCCGACCCAGGAGCCGACCGGTGACGTCAGGATCTCGCCGTCCCGGCTCACGAGCCCCGCCACCCCGATCCCGGCGGCCCGCAGGTCGGCACGGCTGAACCCGGCGCGAGCGAGCGTCTCCTCGATGACGGCCACCACCGGCCCGAGCTCCGGGGCGGCATCGGTGCAACTGGGCCGCCCCGAAGGGCCGAGCGCGACGGTACGTCCCGCCAGATCGGTGAGCAGGACGCGCATCTCGGCCCCGCTCAGGTCGACGCCGACGACGACGCCCGTCTCGGCCCGGAACCTGGACTGCCTGGCCGGCCGCCCACCGGCCTCGCCGTGCTGTACCTGGTCCGCCGCGGTCTCGACCAGGCCCTCGGCGGTGAGATCCGCCAGCGCCGCCTCGACGGTCGGCCGCGACAGCCGCGCCCGGGCCGCTGTCTCGGCGACGGTGGCCCGGCCGAGGTCCCGGATCGCGGCGACGCAGAGCGCCCGGGAACCGTTCACCCGCTTTCCGTCCGAACTTGCCACGCAACGGCCTCCTCGCTCGCACCGCCAGGACACGACACACGGGTTTCGCAGCAGCTTTCTTATTGCTTAAGAAGACTGTTGCGTAACAGAGTCGGGCTGGTGCCGTCCTGAATCAAGACACCGTCCGGCATGTGGACACCCTCTGAGTGCCCTTCGTGCCCTGGGGAGTTGACGCGGTGGCCGGCCTCCGCGTCCCGCCGCCCGCTGCGACCGGTCCGTTCACCCGGCCTCCTGGGAGGACATTCGACGGTGCGGCGCGCAGACTCCCGGGGCGCTCGTCGGGCGGGGGCGGCTGCGTCACGGAAGCGGTGGTCGGCCTTGCCGGTCCAAGGAGAACGACCGGGTGGTGCACCCGCACTGCGGCCAGGCCGAGTCCACATGCCTCGACCCGGCGGGCCAAAGGCCGTTGCCCGCCCGCCGCGCGGCGACGAGAAGGATTCCGTCCCCAAGGCGTCGACCAGACGGTTGAGTTGTACCGCACGCGCGGCGTTCCCCTGGAAGACGAACACCAACGGCTTCACGCCGCGTGCGAGGACGGTGCACGGCGTGGTGGAGGTGGAGGGCCGGGTCTGCCGCTGGCGCCCTGGCATCCGTGCAGCCGTATGCGACGGACCCCGCAGGGCAGTTCACGGGCCGGGCTCACTCCCCCGGCTGTCGGCACCAGGGCCGCGACCGAGGTCTCACGACCTCACCCTGGAGGTCCGGTGGGTCCTGGCCGCCCCGGCCTGGGAAGGGGCATTGTCTCGCTTGTGGCCGGACTCCAGAAGGGGACGCCCTCATCTCCCCTGACGACTGGTGCGACTCGGCTGCCGAGGGGAGGCAGTGGAACCGCTTCATCCGCCGTCCTCTGCCGCAACGGGAAGCGGCGGTCGCCGATGTGCGGCCCTCGTCGTCAGCGCTCTGAAGATCATTGCTCGGTCACAACGGCCGCCCGGACCAGGGGCGAGGGGACACCCGGCCCGGGCGGGGTCTGCTCAGTCCCCCCAGGGGGACTCGTACCGGCGGGCCAGCTCCCGGGCCTCCTCGGCCGTCAGCAAGCGCGCGGCGCTGCTCCCCAGGGCGAGGAGGAGCGCGGCCGTCTCCTCCAGTTCCACGACCGTCTCGACGGCCGCCCGCACGCTCGTGCCCGTCACGACGGGGCCGTGGTTCTGGAGGAGTGCGGCGCGGAAGGGGAAGGGCAGCGCGCGCATCCGCTCGGCCTGCTCGCGATCCCCGGGAGGCGCGTAGGGCAGTAGTGGTGTCTGGCCCACGCGCATCACGAAGTACGGCGTCAGGGGCGGCAGGGCGCTCTTGTCCGACCAGGGTTCCAGACAGGAGGCCCCGGTCGCCTGCCGGGAGTGGAGGTGCACGACGGCCCGCGCCTCCGCGTCGCGCTGGTAGAAGGCCGTGTGGAGCGGGAACTCCTTGGACGGGCGGGGGCCGGACACGAGAGCGCCGTCCAGATCGAGGACGCTGAGAGCGTCGGGGTCGATGCGCGACAGGTCGGTCCCCGTGGGGGTGATGCAGACGCGGTCCCCTTCCCGGACGCTGAGGTTGCCGGAGGAGCCCGGGCTCAGCCCGAGCGCCGCGAGGTGGGCGCCGGCTGCCGCGAGCGCGGCCCGCTGGGAGGTCATGCGAGGGTGCTCCATGCTTCCGTGAAGATGTCGGTGCTGCCGAAGTTGCCCGACTTCAGGGCCAGGTCCACCTCGTGTTCCCGGCCGTCCACGCGGCTGCGCGCGCTCGCCCAGGTGACGCCGGGGGCGATCGGCGCCCCGATCGCCAGGGCGCGCACCGCCAGCGCGGTCACCACGGCGCCCGAGGTCTCGCCGCCGGCCACCAGGACCCTGCGCGCCCCCGCGGCGACGAGACGTTTCGCGCAGGCGGCGAGCGCCTTCTCCACCAGCGCCGAGGCGGGAACGCCTCCGGGCGCCGCGTCACCGTCCCCCGTCTCCAGGTCGGCCGGGTCGGCCACCGCGTAGAGGAGTGGTGGCCGGCCGGTGGACTCCTCCCAGCAGGACCGGGCGAAGGCGACGAGGTCCTCCACGGCCGCCTCGAAGTCCGCGCGCAGCGCGTCCAGGTCCAGCTTGCGGGACGGCAGTCCGGCATCGCGTGCGTGCGCCACCTGCGCCCGGGTCGCCGAGCTCGCGCTCCCGGAGAGGACGAGAGCCGGGTCGCCGGGCCGGGAGGCGGCCGGGGCTCTCGCCGCGTCCGGGTCCGGCGCCGCCGCCGCGGTCGCGCGCGGGCCCCGGAGCCCTACGGCGAGTCCGGCGGCGCCGGTGACCAGGGGGTGATCCGCCGTCGCCGCGGCGATCGCGCCCAGGTCCTCCTCGGTGACGGCGTCTACCACGACGAGCGACCCGGACAGCTCCGGCGCGTTCAGAGCGTCCCGCAGGGCCGCCTCGCCCTCCCGGACCTTCCCCAGCGCGACAAGGGCGACGGGGCGGCGGGTCTGCGGACTCAGGAGCCGGACCACGTCGGAGTCCCGCATGGGGGTGAGCGGGTGGTGCCGCATCGGGCTGCGCTCCAGCGGTTCGCCGTGGACGTACAGCAGCCCGTCCGCCACGGTGCGCCCCGTGGCGGGGAAGGACGGGACGACGACGGTGGGCCCCGTCGCCCCGAGGGCGTCGAGCAGGACGTCCGTCACAGGGCCGATGTTTCCTTGCGGGGTCGAGTCGAAGGTGGAGCAGTATTTGAAGTAGAAGCGTGTGCACCCGGCGGCCCGCAAGCCCTCCAGCGCGGCCAGCGAGTCGCCCACGGCCTCCTCGACGGGGGCCGAACGCGACTTGAGGGCGACCACCACGGCGTCCGCGTCGAGCACCGCGCGAGCGACCGCGTCCTCCTCGCCTCCGCCGCCACCCGCGGGGGGTGGGACGAGAGGCGTGGGACCGACCGTCACCACCGTTCGGAAGCCGCGCGCCACCAGCGTGGTGGCGAGGTCCGTCGCTCCGGTGAAGTCGTCGGCGATGGCTCCGAGGGTCGGCATCGGGGCGCTCCTTGCGTTGGCGGGCATGAGCCGTTCCGGGCCGCCCCTCCACCAGGGGAGGACGCCTGAACAGCGTGATGTGAAATTATGTTACCAGTCTTTACGTATATGGGATCTCCTGATACATGTTGTTAATCAGCTCGTCTGTGTCGCCCGCACGCGCCCCGCTCACGGGGCGGACGTGCCCGGCGGCCACAGGGGGCAGAGCCATCGCGCTACGCGCCAACTACGCCGTGTACGAGCGCGAACACTGAGGAGAATCCCTATGAACCTGCGCCATCTGTTCGCCGAAGGCAGCGACCGGACAGTGCGCTACGCACTGTCCGGCGCCGGTGGCGGCTTCGCGAGGACCCTGCTGTCCCAGACCCTTCGTGTCGACCGCCTGGCCCCCGCCGTGCTGTGCGACCGGGAGGTGGCGCGGCTGAGGGACATGCTGATCGAGCTGGGCTACGAGCCGGACGCGCTGCGGGTGTGCGCGGACGAGGACGAGGTCGCGGTCGCGGGCCGTGACGGCGCCATCGCCCTCGTCGCGGACGGTGCGCTGCTGGGCGCCGGTGAGTGGGACATCCTGGTGGAGGCGACCGGCAGCCCGGTGCACGGCTACGCCATGGCGCGTGCGGCGCTGGCCTCGAAGCGCCACGTGGCGATGGTCAGCAAAGAGGTCGACTCGGTCGCGGGGCTCCGCCTGGCGGACCTGGCCGAGGAGAACGGCGTCGTCTACACGACGGCGGAAGGCGACCAGCCCGCCAACCTGATCGGCCTGATCACCTGGGCCCAGCTGCTGGGCCTGGACATCGTGGCCGTCGGCAAGTCGAGCGAGTACGACCTCGTCCTCGACCCCGCCGCGGAGACCGTCACCCAGCTCGACTCCACCGTGCCCGCCCCCGGGCTGAACGGCCTGCTGGAACTGGACGCGGACGTACCCGCCACGCTGGCCGCGCGGGCCGAGGCCGTGGCCGCGCTGCCGGTCGGTGCCACCGCCGACTACTGCGAGATGGCGGTCGTCGCCACCAACACCGGATTCCGTCCCGACACGGAGCTGCTGCACTACCCCGTGGCCCGGATCGCGGAGCTGGCCGACATCTACGCGCCGCGCGAGGACGGCGGCGTCCTGAACCGGACCGGTGCCGTGGACGTCTTCCGGGCGCTGCGGCTGCCCGGGGAGGCGTCCTTCGCCGGCGGCGTGTTCGTGGTGGTGCGTACCACTGACCCGGGGACCTGGGAGACCCTGCGGGGCAAGGGACACGTGCTCAGCCGTGACGGCCGGTACGCGGCGATCTACCTGCCGTACCACCTCATGGGTGTCGAGACCCCCGTCTCCCTCCTGTCGGCCGTCGTGCACCACCGGCCCTCCGGTGGCACCGACCCGCGCGCCCACGCCGTCCTCGCCGGGCGCGCGCGGCGCGACCTGCCCGCCGGCACCGTCCTGGACATGGGCGGCCACCACCACGACGTGACCGGGGTGCGGGCGGTCCTGCTGCGGGACGAGGACGCGCCCGCCGGTGTCGCGCCTCTCTACCTCGCCGCCCACACCACCCTCGCGAGGGACGTGCGGGCAGGCGAGCTGATCGGCATCGCGGATCTCGCGAACCCCGACACGGAGCTTCTCACCGCCTGGACCGAGGGCCTGGCCACCCGGTCCACGCACACCGACACCGACACCGACACGACGACGGTGACACTGCCATGAGCACGGACCTGCAACACCTCTTCCTCGGCGCGGCCGCCGTCGTCGTCCTCATCCTGCTGATCACCAAGGCGAAGCTGCACCCCTTCATCGCCCTGATGCTCTCCGCGCTCGGCCTCGGGCTGGCGGCCGGCATCGGCCCCGCCGACACGGTCGGGCACTTCCAGGACGGCTTCGGCGACGCGCTCAAGAGCACCGGCCCCACCATCGGGCTCGGCACGATCCTGGGCGGCATCCTTCTCGGTTCCGGCGGTGCCGACCGCATCGCCACCGCCTTCATCGGCTCCCGCCCCGTCAAGTGGGTTCCCACAGCGATCACCGCGGCGGCCCTGCTGATCGGGATGCCGCACCTGTTCGACGTCAGCTTCGTCATGCTCGTACCGCTGGTGTACGCGGTCGCCAAGCGCACCAAGACCCACCTGCTGTACGTCGGGCTGCCCATGGCGGCCGGGCTGTACATCTCGCACGGGCTGCTGCCCCCGCACCCCTCCCCCACCCTCGCCGTCTCCGCGTACCACGCGAGCACCGGCCTGACGATCATGTACGGCCTGATCATCGGCATCCCGATCGCCGTCCTCAGCGGCCCGCTGCTGACCAAGGTCGCCAGCCGCTGGTTCGGGCCCGCCCCCGACCTGGACCGGGGCCCGGTACCGGAGCCCGACCCGGCGCCCGAGAACCGCCGCCGTCCGGCCTCGTTCCCGCTCGCGCTGATCACCGTGCTGCTGCCGCCGGTACTCATGCTCATAGGCACCGTCGGGACCTCCAACACGGCCAAGGGCACCATCCCTTACGCGCTCTTCGAGGCGTGCGACTCCTCGGTGATCTCCCTGCTGGTCGCGGTGGTCTTCGCTTTCTTCGCGCTGGGCCTGCGCTCCGGCTTCGGCCTGGGCCAGCTCCAGAAGATGGCGGGCAAGGGGCTGGGACCGGTCGGCGGGATCGTGCTCATCCTCGGAGCCGGCGGCGGCCTCAAGGCCATGCTCACCGCCACGGGGATCGACAAGCTCATCTCCGACTACGCGGTCCACTGGTCCATCCCGCCGCTGGTACTGGCCTGGCTCGTCGCCGCGCTGCTGCGCGTCTGCCTGGGCTCCGCGACGGTCGCCGTCGCGGCGGCCACCGGGATCGTCGCTCCGCTCATCGGTGCCTACCCGGGGCTCTCCCCGGAGCTGCTGGTCCTCGCCACCGCCTCCGGCGCCGTGATGCTCTCCCACGTCAACGACTCCGGATTCTGGCTCTTCAAGGAGTACTTCCAGCTGACCGTGCCGCAGACGTTCCGCACCTGGACCCTCATGCTCTCCCTCCAGTCGCTGCTGAGCCTGGGCGGAGTCCTGCTCCTGAGTACCTTCGTGAGCGGCTGAGGAGACCCCGGGACCGGCCCCCCGGGAGACCCGCGCCGCCTCGTCCGGGCACGGCAGCCCGGACGAGGCGGCACAATCGATCAGGACCCGCACCGGCCGGGTCCGGCCGACAGGAGGAAAGAACACCATGGCCGAAGAGGCAGCCCCGTCCCTGATCCCCGATCAACGACGCGAACTGCTGGTGCGGCACCTGCGGCGGGAGGGTGTGCTCAGCGTCCAGCAGATCACCCAGCTCTTCGGCGTCTCCCACATGACGGTCCGCCGCGACATCGCGGAACTGGAACGCCAGGGGCTCGTGTTCTCCGTCCCCGGCGGCGTCCGCATCGCCAGTCCGGTACAGACCGAGCCCAGTTACCAGACCAAGACCGCCGTCGAGCAGCCGCAGAAACAGGCGATGGCGGCGCGCGCCGCCGAGCTCGTCCAGGACGGGATGACCGTCTACCTGGACGCCGGCACCACTCTGTCGGCCATGGTGCCGCTGCTCGCACGCCGCGAGTCGCTCACGGTGGTCACCAACGACTTCACCACCGCCGACCTCCTCATGGCCTCCCCCCACATCGACGTCATCCACGTCGGAGGCAGGGTCGAACCCGCCAACCGCTCCAGCGTCGGCCGCCTCGCCGCCCGCACCCTGCGCCAGCTCGCCCTCGACCTGGCCTTCGTCAGCACCAGCTCCTGGGACCGGCTGCGAGGGGTGACCACCCCCTCCGAGCTGAAGGTCGAGGTCAAGAAGGCGGCCATGGAGTGCGCGGGAAGCTCCGTCCTCGTGGCGGGCTCCTCGAAGTACGGCACCTTCGGCAAGTACCGTGTCGCGCCCCTGACCTCCTTCGACGTGGTCATCACCGACGAGGACCTGGCGGAGGCCGCCGCCGAGGGCATCCGGGCCGGCGGTACCGAACTGCTGCTGGCCCGGCCGGAGGAGTCGCTCCCGCAAGCCTCGGCCGGCCTTCCCCGCAAGGTCGCCGACCGGCAGTAGGGGCACTGCCGAGCACACCACGCCCCGGAAGTCGCAGGGACGGAAGCCGACGGCGAAGAGCCGGAAACGACGGCCCGCACCCGCGTTCCCGAGGGCAGGTCTCCGCGCCGGTTCGCACACGAGGACACCGCGGCCCTCACCGTCTCCGCGCCGCGCGCGGCCGGGCTCGGGCCGGCCCGCGCTCACCGCTCTGTCCGCCGCCTGGGGCCTGAGGACACCGGGGGACGGGTGTGCCCGGCCCGGCGACCGGACCGGGCACACCCGCACGGCTCGTCCGCCGCCCCTCCACCCGGAGGGTCGAGGGGCGGCGAGTGGGCTCAGTCCAAGCGCACCTTGACGGTCTGGGTCGTGCCGCGGGTGCCCGACAGGTCCCCGAAGACGAGCCGCAGGGAGGCCCCCGTGGTGGCCGAGGACACCGTGGAAGGCTTCGAGACCACCGCGGCGACCGCCCGGTTCCAGGTGACCGTCAGGTTCGTCCGCATCCGCATCGGGTCGCTGACGCACACCGTCGCCGTGCCGTCGGGGTGCTCCGTCACCATGACCGAGCAGGGATTGTCCGCCACGAGGGTGCCGACCGTGCCGCCGAACCAGAAGTTGACGGCGGTCAGGCCGAGCGAGGGCACCGACACGCCCTGCTGGTCGTCCGTGTTGGCCAGGACACGCAGCCACGTCGTGTCGGCCGCGCGCGCCGCGGTACGGGCCGCGTCCGCGCCGGGCAGCAGTTGGTAGGCGTAGGACGCCTGCCGGGGGTCCTTGCCGTGGTCGAACCACAGGGTGAGGTACTTGCGCGAGACGGATGTCGTGGCCCCGCCGGTGTTGATGTCGCGCCAGCTCCCGGTCCGGCTCTCCCGCAGGGCCTTGACGGTCGCGCCGCCCGGGAACACGTAGCCACCGTGGCCGGCCAGGTGCGCCCAGGAGGCGCCGGTCAGCGTCGCCGACCACGGGTAGGCGAGCGGCTTCGTGGCGCCGTCGACCGTGAACGCGCTGCCCCCGGTGGGACCGAGATTGCGGTTGTCGACGGTCGTCTCGACCGCCGCGCCGTCCGTGCCGGTGATGCCCGCGCCGAGCGCGACGACCGTGTCGTCGAGGAAGAACCAGGACTTCTTCGCCAGCAGCGTGCTGGAGAGGCCCTTGAGGTACTGGCCCACGCTCGCGCGTTGCCCGTCGGTGACGCCGCCGACCCAGTTCACGTCGGGCAGCGACGCGCCCCAGTCCCCGCCCGCCGCGTCGGCCAGCGCCTTGCGGGACGCGGTGATGCCTGGCAGCCGGTAGGGGTCGACGGTGGGCCAGAAAGCGTCGCTGTACTGCCCGTTGGCATAGGTGTCGCCCCACCAGTAGAGCATCCCCGAGCCGGTGTGCCAGCCGCGCAGGTTCTCCCCGTTGCCTGTCTCGTAGTACGTGATGCGCCGGTCCGCCATGCTGAGCGAGGCCGCCCAGCCGGGGCGGCGGTGGGTGGCGCGCGCCATGTCGGTGAAGAGCCGGTGGCCGGTCGGCTCGGGGAGGGCGGTGACCGAGGAGTCGTCGAGGACGGACGCGAGGCGGGACAGGGCGGTGAGGCCCAGCGTGGGGTTCTCCAGCGGCGGGCTGTAGTAGTCACGCCGCGCCCAGCCCTTCACCAGCGCGCGCCACCGGGCGTTCTCGGTCGCCGAGGCGCCCTGGCCGAGCAGCACGATGGACGCGAGGATGGGGTGACCCCGCAGATGATCGTTCTGCTGGACGGCGTCCGGCGCCGTCGAGGTGAGACCGCGGCTGATGGCGCGGCCCGCGACGGAGTCCATGACGAGCCCGTTGTAGAGGAAGGGCGCCCAGGCCCCCTCCACCGCGTCGAAGACGATCTGCCGCCGGGGATCGGTGACCTCCCACTGCGTTCCCTTGAGCAGGGCGAAGAGCATCCCGAGCCCGCCCAGCATCACCGAGCCGTAGCTGCCGGTGTAGGGCACGGTGGTGTGCTGGATGAAGGAACCGTCGGAGTGCAGACCGTCGCCGCTGGTCACGTACGGGAAGACGGGGGAAAGGGCGTCGCGGGCCAGCGCGAGCTTGGCGGAGCTGGCGCCCACGACCCCGCGCAGGGCGAGCACCCGGCACAGGTCGACGCGGTTGGCGCCGGTGCTGGTGCCGGTGTAGGAGCCCACGGCCGAGTCCGGGACGAAGTGGTCGACCGCGGCGCAGTACGCGTCGATCCGGGCCGCGCCGAGGGCGTCGTACATCAGCACGCAGGTGTCGAGCAGGGCCTGTGGCGCGCCGATCTGCCAGCTGTACCAGTTGCCGTAGCGCGTCTGCCGGTCGTTGTAGACCTGCGCGTGGAGGTGGTCCAGGCCGGTGACGACGGCGTCGCGCAGGGCGGTGTTCCCGGTGAGGCCCGTGCCCTGCTGGGAGTACGCCTGGGCCATGGTGCTCAGCCGGGTGTAGCTGTCGACGATCTTCGCGGAGAAGGCGTACGACTCGGCGTCGGTGTCGGGGTCCGGGTCGGCGAACACGGCGTCGGGCCAGAGGGACCCGGTGGCCGGCGTCATGCTGTCGTGCCAGGTGCCGGCCTGGCTGCCCAGGTCGGCGAGACGGCTCTTGAACGGTTCCGCGGTCGGGCTGAAACCCTCCCCGAGGATCAGGGTGCGCCAGGTGGCGCGCAGCGCGGTGTACGGATCGGCGGCGGTCGCGGCAGCGGCCGACGAGGGAAGCAGCGAGCCGGCGGTGAGCGCGGCGCCGCCGGCGGCGGCCAGGAAGGTGCGGCGGGACCAAGCGGGCGACATGAGGGCTCCGGTGGGATGTCTGGATCCGCGGAACGCGGTGCCGGGACACGAAGCGGCGAGTCGCCGGGTGAGCCCCACGCACCGACTGTTCTGAGCGAGCTGGCGCTTTTCTAACAGCCCGCGACCCGGTCGCTCAATACATCTGACTCAATCGATCGTTTTGACCATCTGCCTGGAGGAGCGCCGCCGACCGGTCGGTTCTGCCGACGGCGCCCGTCCGCGCCCGGCAGCGAACCCGCGCTCCAGCCCTGTGGGCCCCGGGGACGGGCGTCATCGATTTGATCGGATGCGATCGATATGATTGGCGGGCGTCGGGGCGATCCGGTCGTGGGCACCGGGTCCGCGAGACCGTCCCACTGTTCAGCGCCGAGACCAGGGGGCTCCATGCGACTCCACGTTGACCAGCGCCACGAGCGCGTGCTCGCACTCGTCCGCGCACGCGGCAGCCTGCGCGTCGCAGAGCTCGCCAAGGAGCTGGGCATGTCCGCCGTGACCCTGCGCAGGGACGTCGAGTCCCTCGCCGCGCAGGGGCTGGTGCGGCGGCTGCACGGTGCCGTGGTGTGGCCCGGTGGGCAGCGGGAGGACCTGGCGCCCACCGCGCCTTCCGCCGAAGGTCTCGTGGTGGGCATGGTCGTGCCGACCACCGGCTACTACTACGCCGACGTGGTGCGCGGCGCCCGGGAGACCGTGGAGGCCGCGGGGGCCCGCCTCGCCGTGGGCCTCTCCCGGTACCTGCCGGACGAGGACGCCGCCCAGGTCCGCCGGCTGCTGTCCACCGGCGCCGACGGACTGCTCCTGACCCCCAGCTGGGAGCACGGCCACGCCGAAGCGGGCGCCGGGCTGTGGACCGTCGCCCAGGAGGCGCCCGTCGTCCTGGTCGAGCGCTGGGCGCCGCTCGGGCACCCCGCGGCAGCACTGGACCGGGTGCGCTCCGACCACGCGCACGGGGCCGCCGAGGCGGTGACCCACCTGGCCGCACTGGGGCACCGGGCCGTCGCCCTCGCCGTGCAGGACAGCCCCACGGCCCCGCAGCTCAGGGCGGGCTACGAGGCGGCCGTCAGCGCGCTCGGCCTGGACAGGGCCCCGGACTCCCCCCTCGACGGAGAGCCGCCGCACTCCGAGACCGACCGTTTCGAGCGCACCCTGGAGTACCTGTGCGAGGCGGTCGCGCGCGACGGCGTCACGGCCGCGCTCGTGCACAGCGACGCCGACGCGATCGTCCTCATCCCGCGCCTCCAGGCCCGCGGCGTGCGGGTGCCGGAGGATCTGGCCGTGATCGCCTACGACGACGAGGTGGCCGGGCTCGCGGACCTGCCGCTCACCGCCGTGGCCCCGGACAAGTACGAGGTGGGCGCGGCCTCGGCGCGGCTGCTGCTGTCCCGGCTGACGGCGCCGGAGGGCGAGACGGAACCGCCCCGGCGCCACCTGGACATCCTGCCCGCATTGCGGGTCCGCGTCTCCTGCGGGGCGCGGGACGCGGTGTCCTGACCCCCAGCGGCCCCGCGCTCCGTCCCCGCGTGACGGCGGGCGGCCGGGGCCGTGCCCCCGTGACCCGGCGACCCGGCGACCCGGCGACCCGGCGACCCGGCGACCCGGCGACCCCACCGTGAGCCGTGCCCCGCGCCCCACAGGCGTCCAGGGCGCGGCTCTTCGCATGGGGAGGGGCGGTTTCGGTGACCGGAACTGTGACATCACGATCTGATCGAGTCGATTGAATTGGTCGTTTAGCTCTTGACGTGATCGATGACGCGCAAAATGATGTGTCCCGTTCGCCTCATCTCCCGCAGTTCGAGGTCTCCAGGAGCCGACCCATGCCGCGTAACACCCGCACGTCCCGCATCGCCTTCGCCGCGTCCACCGCCTCGCTGGCCCTGCTCGCCACCGCGTGCGGCGGCGGCTCGGACTCGGCCGGCGCGGCCGACGGCAAGCCCGTCACTCTCACCTTCTGGTCGGCGACCGCGGGCGCCAAGGAGACCGTCGACGCCTTCAACAAGACGCACACCGGCGTCAAGGTCAGCTTCTCGCTGGTGCCCGCGGGACCCGAGGGCGTCACCAAGCTGTCCAACGCGGTGAAGGGCGGCAACGCCCCCGACATCGCGACCATGGACTACTCGGCGCTGCCCGAGTACGCGAGCGAGGGCAACCTGGAGGACCTCAGCCCTTCCTCCGGCGAATTCGTCGACAAGGAGTTCCCGCAGGCTGTGCAGTCCCTTGTCAACCTCGGCGGCAAGACCTGGGCGGTCCCCTTCGACGTGACGCCACTGGAGCTCTACTACCGCAAGGACCTCTTCAAGAAGTTCGGCGTCGACGTGCCGCGCACCTGGGACGAGTACCGGGCCGCGGCCGAGAAGATCCACAAGGCCGACCCGGAGGTGTCGATCACCAACTTCGGCGGCGGCGACCCCGCACTCCTCGCCGGCCTCGCCTGGCAGGCGGGCGCCCGCTGGTACAGCACGCGGGGCGATTCCTGGGAGCTGGACATCGACAGCGCCCCTTCGAAGAAGGTCGCCGCCTACTGGGACGACCTGCTGAAGGACGGCCTCGCCTCGAAGACGCCACTGTGGGGCGAGGGCGAGACCAAGGAGCGCGCCACCGGCAGGATCGCCACCGTCATCGGCGCCGCCTGGAGCGCGGGCAACTTCCCCGTCAGCTACCCCGACAGCAAGGGCAAGTGGGGCGTCGCCCCGCTGCCGACCTGGGGCGGGAAGGCGGTCACCGGCATGTACGGCGGGACCTCCTACGTCGTGCCCAAGGGCAGCGGCCACACCGAACAGGCGGCCGAGTTCATCAAGTGGGTCACGACCGACCCGCAGGCGATGAAGGCCCGCCTCGCCTCGTTGAAGACCCCCAGCAGCGCGCTGCCCGCCAACGAGAAAATGCGCGCCGTCGCGGCGAAGGAGTTCGACAGCTCCTACTTCGGCGGTCAGGACGTCTACGCGCTCGCCGGCCGGGCCGCCGACTCCATCGTGCCCGGCTGGACCTGGGGACCCGTGCAGCAGCAGGTCACCTCGGCGCAGATGGCCGCGGGCGGCGACCACACCAAGATGCTCCGCGACGGCCAGGCCAAGGGCGAGAAGGCGGTCACGGACCGCGGCCTGAAGCTCGCGAAGTAGCCCCGCGGTTCCTCCGGAGCGGGGGCCGGAACACCGCGGTCGGCGCGCGGGAGAGGCGCCGTACGAAACGGGGCACGGCGCGAGGGAGGGGCGGAGCGCGGGCGCGGCGAGCAGCGGCGCCGACCACCACCGCGCTCGCACGCACCCGGTGCCCCCTCACCGGTCCCGCCGGTGCTCTCTCACCGAAACCGGTGCCCTCTCACCGGGGAGCGGCGCTCTCACTGCAAGTGCCACCCCCGCCGGGGAGCGGCTCTCTCACTGCAAGTGCCACCCCCGCCGGGGAGCAGCTCTCTCACTGCAAGTGCCGTCCCCCGTCGGCCTCTTCAGGAGCCGCCGACCCGTCCCCGCCCCCTCGTGACCGGCACCAGGCCATCCGTGGCGCCCCGTGCCGGCGCACCACTCGCCGTTCCCCCAGCCGCTCTGCCGAAGGAGTATCAGGTGGCAGTCCCTCTTGCCCGGCCGGCCAAGTCCGCGACCGGCCGGCCCGCACCGAGGCGTCCGGGCAGCCCGGCCGCGCGCCGCAGACAGCGGGGCGCCGCCGCGCTGTTCATGGTGCCGTTCTTCGTCCTGTTCGCCGCCGCGACCGTGGCGCCGCTGTGCTACGCCGCGTGGATGAGTCTGTTCCGCGAGGAGTCCTCCGGCCTCGGCTTCGGCGGGACGCGCCGGGTGTTCTCCGGGCTCGGCAACTTCACCGAGGCGCTGGGCAACGCCGACTTCCTGCGCTCGTTCGGGCACATCGCGCTCTACTGCGTGCTGTACATCCCCGCCATGGTCGGCGGGGCGCTGATCCTCGCGCTTCTGCTCGACTCGGCCCTGGCGCGCGCCCGGCGCTTCTTCCAGATCGCCTACTTCCTGCCGCACGCGGTCCCCGGACTGATCGCCTCGCTCATCTGGCTCTACCTCTACACGCCGGGGCTCAGCCCGGTCACCGAGGTGCTCGGATCGCTGGGCGCCCACTGGAACTTCTTCGGTGAGGACGAGGCGATCCTCTCGGTCGTCAACATCTCCGCCTGGCAGTGGATCGGCTACAACATGATCATCTTCTACGCGGGGTTGCAGGCGGTCCCGCGCGAGGTTCTGGAGGCCGCGACCGTCGACGGAGCGGGCGCCGTCCGCTCCGCGCTGCGCATCAAGGTGCCGATGATCCGCTCCACCGTCGTCCTGACCCTGCTGTTCACCTGCGTCGGCGCCATCCAGCTCTTCGACGCGCCCAAGCTGGTGCAGCTGCGGGCCAACGCGATGGGCGAGGACTGGTCCCCGACCATGTTCATCTACACCGCGGCCTTCAAGGGCCACGACTACGGACTGGCCGCCGCGAGTTCCTTGCTGCTCGCCCTGGTCGCCGGCCTGCTGTCCTTCGTCGTCACCAAGCTCGGCAACCGGTGGAAGGCATCATGAGCACCCGGACAGCCCCTCCCGAAGCGCCCGCCCCGGTCACCGGACGCCCCCCGCGCGCCCGCCCTCCACGCCGGGCGCGACGCACCGGCCCGGCGGGCGGCCGCACCTCGAAGACCGTGGTCAACGCGATTCTCGCCGTGGTGGCCGTGTACACCCTCATGCCGCTGACCTGGCTGATCATCGCCGCCACGAAGAACTACCGCGACCTGTTCGCCACCAACCCGTTCAGCCTGGGCTCCTTCCACCTCTTCTCGAACCTCGGGGCGCTGTTCGACTACGACGACGGGGTGTTCGGCCGCTGGCTGCTCAACAGCCTCCTGTACACCCTGGCCGGCTCGATCCTGTCCACCCTCATCTCGGTGGCCTGCGGCTACGCCTTCGACAAGTACGCCTTCCGCGGCAAGGAGAAGCTGTTCGGCGTCGTCCTCGTCGGCGTCCTCATCCCCTCGACCGTCGTCCAGCTGCCGCTCTACCTCATGGCCTCCGGGCTCGGACTCGTCAACACCTACTGGGCGGTCCTGATACCGAGCCTCGTCAACCCGTTCAGCGTCTACCTCGCCCGTGTCTTCTCCGAGGGCTACGTACCGGACGAGGTCCTGGAGGCGGCGCGCGTCGACGGCGCGGGGGAGCTGCGCACCTTCACCAAGGTGTCCCTGCCGATGCTGGCACCCGGCTTCGTGACCATCTTCCTTTTCTCGTTCACCGCGAACTGGAACAACTTCTACGGCGCTCTGATGATGCTCAACGACGACCGCCTGTACCCCGTCAACCTGGGCCTCTACATGTGGAACCAGAACGTCTACCAGCAGCCCCAGCTCTACCCGCTGGTCATCATCGGCTCGCTCGTGGCCGTCGTCCCGCTCATCGTCGCCTTTCTCTGCCTCCAGCGCTTCTGGCGCTCGGGTCTGACCGCAGGAGCCGTCAAGTGACCCCCCACGCTCCACGACACCGGCCGCGTACGGTCCTGGCGATGAGCGCCGAGACCCGCGACGCGATCCTGTCCCCCGCCTCACTGGTCCGCCTGGAGGAGCTGACCACGCTCGAACCCGGCCTGCTCGTCACCGACTTCACCCCGGGCAGCTCGGGCGCCGTCGAGGCGCTGCGACAGGCGGAGGTCCTGTTCACCGGCTGGGGCTGCCCCGCCCTGGACGCCTCGGCCCTGGAGTTCCTGCCGCGGCTGCGCGCCGTGGTGCACGCGGCGGGCTCGGTGAAACACCACATCACCCGGGACGTGTGGGACCGCGGCATCGCGGTGAGCACCGCCGCAGCGGCCAATGCCCTGCCCGTGGCCGAGTACACGGTCGCCGCCGTCCTTCTCGCCAACAAGCGCGTCCTGGACGGAGCCCGCGCCTACCGCGAGGCCCGCTCCCGGGTGAACCTGCTGGAACGCTTCCCCGATGTCGGCAACTACCGCCGGACAGTCGGCCTCGTCGGCGCCTCCCGCATCGGGCGCCGCGTAGTGGAGCTGCTGCGCCCCTTCGACCTGCGCGTCCTGGTGCACGACCCCTATCTGACCCCGGACGAGGCGGACACCCTCGGTGTGAGCGCCGTCGACCTGGACACCTTGCTGCGGCTCAGCGACGTCGTCTCCGTGCACGCGCCCGAACTCCCCGAGACCCGCCACCTGTTCGACGCGGGACGGCTCGCCTCGATGCGAGACGGCGCCACCTTCGTCAACACCGCGCGCGGCTCGCTCGTCGACACCGACGCGCTCGTCAAGGAACTGGCCTCCGGACGGCTCCACGCGGTCCTCGACCACACGGAGCCGGAGATCCTGCCCGCCGACTCGCCGCTCTACGACCTGCCGAACGTCCTGCTCACCCCGCACCTCGCCGGCTCCCTCGGGGGCGAGCTGCACCGGCTCGCCGACGCCGCCGTCGACGAGGTCGGACGGTACGCGCGGGGGCTGCCCTTCGCGCACCGCGTCGACCCGGACACCCTCCACCGCTCCGCCTGACCGCCCCTCCTCGTCCCTCTCAGGAGACCACCATGTCCCGCGCCCGCCACGTCCTCGTCGTCGGCATCGACGGGGTCCGCCTCGACACCCTGACCCGGGCGGGCACACCGCACCTCGACAAGGTGGCCCGCGCCGGGTTCCTGACGCCGGTCACGGTGGCGGACGACACCCCCACCATGTCCGGGCCGTGCTGGGCGACCGTCGTGACCGGCGTACGCATCGCCAAGCACGCGGTGTGGAGCAACGACTTCAGCGGCCACCGCCTCGGCGTCTTCCCCGATTTCACGACCCGCCTCGCCCGGCAGGACGGGCTGCGCACCTACGTCGCCGCCGCCTGGGAACCCCTGGTCACCCTCGCCGACGGCGGCCCGATGTTCCGCCACCCCTCCCGGCTCAGCCACCACGCGCCCGCCGCCGACACGCCGGCCGACTGGGAGGACGCCGACGAGGCGATCGTGCGCGACGCGGTCCAGGTGCTCACGCACGAGGACCCGACGGCCTCCTTCGTCTACCTCGGCGCGCCCGACGAGACGGCTCACCACCTGGGCTGCGGCGACGCCTACCGGCGCTCCGTCGAGGCGGCCGACCGGCGCCTGGGCCGTCTCCTCGCCGCGCTGCGCGCCCGGCCCGCGTACGACCAGGAGGCGTGGACCGTCCTCGTCGTCACCGACCACGGGCACCGCGACGAGGGCGGCCACGGCGGCTACGGCACACAGGAGCGCACCGCGTGGCTGGCCGCGGCGGGCCCGGACCTCACGGCGGGCGCCCGGCCGACCCGCCCGGTGCGGCACGAGGACGTGGCCGCTCAGGTGTACGCGGCCCTCGGCCGTACCCCCGACTCGCACTGGACGCTCGACGGCGCCGTCGTGCCGACGCTGCCGCGGGCGGTCCTGCTCGACATGGATGGCACCCTCGTGGACACGGAGCCCCTCTGGCTCGGTGCCGCCCGTGACGTGGCCGCCGCCCGTGGCCACACCCTGACCGACGACGAGGGCGCCCAGGTCCTCGGCCGCACCTCGGCCGACACCGCCGCCTACCTCGCGCGGCTGTGCGCCGCACCGGACGCCGCACCGGACGATCCGGCCACGCTGGAGTCCGCACTGGAACAGCTCTTCCTGACAGCGGTGGAGACGCGGGCCCACGTGCTGCCGGGCGTCCGGGACCTGCTCGACACACTGACCGCCCTCGACGTTCCGGCCGCGCTCGTCTCCGCCTCCTCCCGGCCCGTCGTGGACACCGTCCTCAAAACTCTCGGCGGCGTTCCGTTCCGCACCACCGTCGCCGCCGGTGAGACCGTCCGCTCGAAGCCCTGGCCCGACCCCTACGCGGAGGCGGCCTCCCGGCTGGGTGTCCCGCCCGAGGCGTGTCTGGTCGTCGAGGACAGCCCCACGGGTGTGGCCGCGGCCGAGGCGGCGGGCTGCCGGGTGGCGCTCGCACCGTCCCCGGCCTCGCCGGCCGCGGCCCCGGGCCGCCGCCTCCTGACCGCCCTCGCGGACCTGACGGCCGACTGGCGGCCCGCGAGAACCTGACCCGGGGGCGCGCCCGCGCTGTATGACCGGACCTCCCCTCGTCCGTTCGCGTCCCCCACCCGCACACCTCCCGCTTCCGCACCCCGACCTCCCCCTCCCGTTTCCGACACCCGCACGGAGAGCCCCCATGTTCCAGGTGTCCCCCGAAGGCTTCAGCCTCGACGGGCGTCCCCTGCGCCTGCTGTCCGGCGCTCTGCACTACTTCCGGGTGCTGCCCGAGCAATGGCCGCACCGGCTGCGGATGCTGCGCGCCCTCGGCCTGAACACTGTGGAGACCTACGTCCCGTGGAACTTCCACGAACCGCGCCCGGGCCACCACGACTTCACCGGCCAGGCCGACCTGGACGCGTTCCTGCACGCCACCCGCGACGCCGGGCTGCACGCGATCGTGCGCCCCTCGCCGTACATCTGCGCCGAGTGGGAGAACGGCGGTCTGCCCTGGTGGCTGCTCGCCGACCCCGAAGTGCGCGCGCTGCGCTGCCAGGACCCCGCCTATCTGGCCCACGTCGACCGCTGGTACGACGCGCTCATCCCCCGCCTCGCCGCCCACCAGGTGACCCGGGGCGGCAACGTGGTGATGATGCAGGTCGAGAACGAGTACGGCTCCTACGGAACCGACACCGGCTACCTGGAACACCTCGCCGACGGACTGCGGCGCCGGGGCATCGACGTCCCGCTGTTCACTTCCGACGGCCCCGACGACTTCTTCCTGACCGGCGGCACGCTCCCCGGCCACCTGGCCACCGTCAACTTCGGCAGCCGGCCCGCCCAGGCATTCGCCGGTCTGAAGCGGCTGCGCCCCCACGACCCGCCGATGTGCGCCGAGTTCTGGTGCGGCTGGTTCGACCACTGGGGCGCCCCCCGCACGGTGCGCGACGCCGCGGAGGCCACCGAGGAGCTGGCGGCCACCCTCGGCGCGGGCGGCTCGGTGAACGTCTACATGGCACACGGCGGGACCAACTTCTCCACCTGGGCCGGGGCGAACACCGAGGACCCCGCCACCGGCGCGGGCTACCTGCCCACGGTGACGTCCTACGACTACGACGCGCCGATCGACGAACGGGGCGCCGTCACCGCGAAGTTCGAGAGCTTTCGCGCTGTACTGGCCACGTACGCCGAGGGCCCCCTGCCTGAACCGCCCGCCCCCGCGCCCCTGCTGCCTCCCCAACGAATCGCGCTGCACGAGTCCGTGCGGCTCTTCGACGTACTCGACGATCTGGCGGGCGAGGAGACGCGGGCCCCGCAGCCGCCCTCCTTCGAGGAACTGGGCATCGCCCACGGGCTCGTGCTGTACTCCGCCGGCATCCCCGGTCCGCGCGGCCCCCACACGCTGTCCGTGCACGGACTCGCCGACCGCGCCCACGTCTTCGTCGACGGAGGGGAGGCGGGCGTACTGGAACGGGACGCCACCGAGTCGCTGCCCGGCCTCGCCGTCCCGGGACCGCGGGCACACCTGGAACTGCTCGTCGAGTCCATGGGCCGGGTGAACTACGGAAGCGGCCCCGCCGACCGCAAGGGCGTCCGCCGGGTGCTGCACACCCAGCAGATCCTGCACGACTGGACCGCCCGCCCCGTCCCCCTGGGCCACGGCACACCCGACGGCCTGCCCTGGCGCGACACGGCGGATCCCGGCCCCGGCCCCACCTTCCATCGCGGCTTCCTCGACGTCACCGAACCGGCGGACAGCCATGTGGCGCTGCCGGGACTGCGCAAGGGCTACCTGTGGATCAACGGCTTCTGCCTGGGCCGCTACTGGCCGGACCGCGGCCCCCAGCGCACGCTGTACCTGCCGTGGCCTCTGCTGCGCCCGGGCCGCAACGAGATCGTGGTCCTGGAGCTGGACGGCGCCGACGACCCGGCGGCAGAGCTGTGCACCACGGCGCGCCTCGGCTGAAGGCGGGGCGCCCGCCGAACCGGCCCGCCGGTTCAAGCAGGCCCCGGGGCGGTTCACATGCTCGCGTCGCTCATCCTCCGCGTGTCCCCGTTCCTGCCCCTGTCCCGCCCAGCCGCCCTGATGACCTGCCTCCACCGCACAGCCGGACGGGGCAGCCGGGGTGGCCGGGCGCGGGATCGTGGGAGCATGCGGCGAGGACGGCCTCGTGTTCGTGGGCGTTATCCACACCCCCTCCCCCACCCCATCGCCATGATCCGCTGGAACACCGGTCGAGCGGGCCCTGGTCCCCGGAAACGCCTCAGGGCCGGTACCGGAGAATTCCGGTACCGGCCCTGAAAAGCCGACTTCGTACAGTCGGGACGACAGGATTTGAACCTGCGACCCCTTGACCCCCAGTCAAGTGCGCTACCAAGCTGCGCCACGTCCCGATGCGCGAGTGACCTGGGCTTTCGGGTGGAAGGCCCGGGGCCGGACGCGCACGGAAAGCTTACCGCATTCCGGGGTGTGGTCGTGCCGTGTTTCCGGGGGCGGCGGACGTTGACCTCAAGTCTGGTTGAGGTTTTATCGTCGTCCGCATGACGATCTTCACGCCGGCTCGGGCCGGATCCGAGGGGTACGCGGAATTGCCGGGACTCATGTCGCGGCTGACCGGCGACGAGAAGCACGGGCCCGCGGCGACCTCGACGCTCGACGCGCTGTGGGTGCTCTACGACCGGGTGCTGCGGATCACGCCGGAGACGGTGGACGAGCCGGGGCGGGACCGGTTCCTGCTGTCCAAGGGGCACGGGCCCATGGCGTACTACGCCGTGCTCGCCGCGAAGGGCTTCGTGCCCGTCGAGTGGCTCGACGACTTCGGCGGCTTCGACTCGCCGCTCGGCTTCCACCCCGACCGCACGCTCGTGCCCGGGGCCGAGATCGGCAGCGGTTCCCTCGGGCACGGGCTGCCGCTCGGGGTCGGGGTCGCGCTCGGGCTCAAGGCGCGCGGGCTGGACGACGCGGCCGTGTGGGTGCTCGTCGGCGACGCCGAACTCGACGAGGGCTCGAACGAGGAGGCCGTCGCCTTCGCGGGCGCCTCCGGACTCGACCGGCTGCACACCGTCGTGATCGACAACTCCTCGGCCCGCTGGGGCCGGCCCGGCGCCCTCTCCGCACGGTTCGCCGCGGGCGGCTGGGCGGTCGAGGACGTCGACGGCCGCGACCACGAGGCGCTGTACGCGGCGTTCACCACCCCGCACGCGGGCCGCCCCCTCGCCGTCGTCGCCCACGTCGAAGCCAAGAACTGAACGAGGAGCACCACCGTGGAATCCATGCGCGACCGTTTCGGCACCACCATGACCCCCCTGCTCGGCGAGGACGAGCGCCTCGCCGTCGTCCTCGCCGTGATCAGCGGCGACCGCTTCACCGAGGCGGCGAAGCGCCACCCCGACCGGGTCATCGACCTCGGCATCCGCGAACAGCTCCTGGTGAGCGCCGGGGGCGGGCTCGCGCTCGCCGGGATGCGGCCCGTCCTGCACACCTTCGCGAGCTTCCTCGTCGAGCGCCCCTTCGAGCAGGTCAAGCTCGACTTCGGGCACCAGGGCGTCGGCGGCGTCCTGGTCAGCTCCGGGGCCTCGTACGACATCTCCTCCGGAGGCTTCACGCACATGTCGCCGGGCGACGTGGCCCTCCTCGACACGCTCGACGGGTGGACCGTGCACGTCCCCGGACACCCCGACGAGGCCGAGGCGCTGCTGCGCCATGCCGTGCGCGGCGAGGACCGCGTCTACGTACGGCTCTCGGAGCAGACGAACAAGCGGGGGCGGCCCGTCGACGGGAGCGGCCCGCTCCTGCTGCGCGAAGGGCGCGCGGGTGTCGTCCTCGCGGTGGGGCCGCTGCTCGACGAGGTGCTCGCCGCGACCGAGGGCCTCGACGTCACCGTCCTCTACGCGACGACGGTGCGGCCCTTCGACGGGGCGGCACTGCGCGCCGCCGTGGACGCCGCCGACACGGCGGACGTCGTCCTCGTCGAGCCGTACCTCGCGGGGACCTCGACGGCGGCCGTCGCCGAAGCGCTCGTCGACAGGCCGCACCGCGTCCTGGGTCTCGGTGTCGGCCGCGCGGAGCTGCGCCGTTACGGCTCCCCGGCCGAGCACGTCGCGGCGCACGGCCTCGACGCGGCGGGGCTGCGCGGACGGATCGGGGGCTTCCTCGGTACCGGCGGCTGAGGCGCCTGTGGCGGCCCGTACCGAAGCCGTGCCCCTTCTCCGCCGCCGCTCGCTTCCGCTCAGGCCGTCGCCTGCCGCCTGGGCTCGTCCTGCGCGGGCAGCGTGCCGCCGCTCGCCGCGGGGGTGAGCCGGGGCTCGGCGCGGGGCAGGCGGCGGATGCCGGGGACGAGGAGGAGGACGGTGCCGCAGACGAGGATCACGACGCCGCCCGCGAGGAGGACCGCGTCGGTGCCGAAGAGCGAGGCCGCAGGGCCCGCGAGAGCCTGGCCGACCGGGAGCAGGGCGAGGGAGCCCGCGACGTCGTAGGCGTGGATGCGGTTGAGTACCTCGGGGCGGACCTGGGTCTGCACCGTCGTCGCCCACATCACGCCCCAGAACGCCGTGCCGACGCCCGCCACGAAGGCGCCCGCCGCCATCCCCGGGACCGGGAGGCCCGCGCCGACCGCGGCCGGGAACACGCTCACGGAGAAGAAGGCGATCGCGCCCGCGCGGAGCATCCGCAGGGGGCGCAGCCGCAGCGCGATGAGCCCGCCGAGCACCGTGCCCGCGCCGAGCGCCGTGTTGATGAGGCCGTACGCGCCCGCGCCGTGCTCGTCGACGACGCGGGTCGCGACGAGCGGGACGGTGGGGCCCCAGGCGGCGACCATGTACAGGCCCCACACCGAGATGACGCCCCACAGCCACACGCGCGAGCGGAACTCGTGCCAGCCCTCGACGAGGTCGGCGCGGAAACGGCTCGGGGCCGCCGTCTCGGCGCGCGGCGCCGCCGCGGGGAGACGCAGCGTGATCAGGCACAGCGCGCTCACGAGGTACGTGCCCGCGTGGACGAGGAAGACGGCGCCGGGCGAGGCGAGGCCCACGAGCATCCCGGCGAAGGCGGGGCCGAGGAGGGCGGCGACGGACTCGGCGACGCGCACGGCGCCGTTCGCCTTCTGCACGTCGGCGGCCAGTCGCGGCACGGTCGAGGCGACACCGGGCTGGAAGAGCGCCGACGCGATGCCGTTGAGGCCGCCGATGACGCAGATCTGCCACAGCTGGGCGCTGCCCGTGAAGAAGAGCAGGGCCGCGACGGACTGCGTGAGGACGCGTACCGAGTCGGCGGCCGTCATGAGCTTGCGCGTGTCGAAGCGGTCGGCGATGACGCCGCCGAAGATGACGAGCCCGGCGAAGAGTGCCACCGACGAGGCCATCGCGAGCCCGACGGCGCCCGCCCCGTACCCCTCCTGGAGGAGCCCGGCGGCGAGGGCGACGGGGAGCATCGTGTCCCCGAGCTTCGCGACGGCGCGCGCGGTGAAGAAGAGGCCGAAGTCGCGGGTCCACAGGCCGGTACGCGGCTCCTCCCGCCGCCCGGCCCTCCCCTTCCCCGCTCCCCGGCCCCCGCGCCCTCCGGTCCGCTCCCGCGTCGCTTCCCGTCCAGCCGCCATGACCGCTCGTCCCTCCGTGCCCGCGCGGCCCTGATGCCGCCGCCGGAGATCATGCCACCGCGCGCCCGAAGGCGTCGGCGCGTTCCGGGGCGTGGAGCACGGAGCGGGGGGTCGGGGCGCGGAGTGCGGGCCGGGGCACGGAGAGCGGGCCGGGGGATGCGCGCGTGCCCCGGGCGCCGGTTCAGAGCGTGTGGGCGTCCAGCCAGGCCGTCAGGTCCTCGTACACCCTGCTCCGGTCGGGTTCCGTCTCGTTGAGGATCTCGTGCCGCGCGCCCTCGTAGCCCGTCCAGGTGAGGTCGCTCACGCCGTGGTAGCGGTAGTCGTCGAGGAGTTCGTTGACGAGGGTCATCCGCTGGTTGCACGGGTCGAGGGTGCCCGCGGCGAGGTGGACGGGCAGGTCGCGGGGCATCCGGGCCAGGCGGGCCGGGTCGTTGACGCGGTACGCGGCGCGCACCCAGTCGTACGCGAGCCCCGCCGAGAAGGGGAAGCCGCAGCGCTCGTCGGCGACGTAGGCGTCGACCTCGGCCTCGTCGCGTGAGAGCCACTCGAAGCCGGTCCGGTGCGCGAAGCCGTCGTTGAAGGAGGCGAAGAGGCGGGGCACGAAGTCGCTGACGAAAGCGCGCCCGTGCGCGGCGATCTCCTCCTCCAGGCGGGCGGTGCTCGACGCGTACTCGGCGCCGGGCAGGGAGCGGAAGACGCCCGTGAGGAGGAGTCCCGTGAGGTCGTCCGGGTACTCCTGGACGTACTCGCGCGCGAGCATCGAGCCGAGGCTGTGGCCGAGCATCAGGACGGGCACCTCGGGGTACAGGGCGCGGGCCTGGTCGCCGACGGCCTTGAGGTCGGCGAGGATCGCGAGCCAGCCGTCCGCCTCGGTCCCCTCGTCGGTGCCGGTGACGCCGTAGCCGCCCGTCGAGGGGGCGGTGGCGCCGTGGCCCCGGTGGTCGGAGGCGAGGACGGCGTAGCCGCGCGCGGTGAGGTGCGTGGCGAAGCGCTCGTAGCGGCGGGCGTGCTCGGCGGCGCCGTGGACGAGCTGGAGGAAGGCGCGGGGCCGGCGGCCCTCGGGCGGCAGCCAGGTGTACGTGGCGATCTGGGCGCCGTCGCCGCTCTGGAGCACGCCGGGGGTGGGTGCGGTCATGGTGGTCCTGCTCCTTCGCGTGGGGGCTTCCTGGGAAGTCCCCTCCCCCGCGGCGGCCCGCTCATGCCCCGGCCGTCCCCCGGACGAGGGGGGCGACCTCCGCGGCGAGGGTCTTGACGAGGGCCAGCGCCTCGCGGCCCCAGTCGCGCGGTTCGCGCGCGGCGGCCCACAGCGTGCCGAGGACGAAGCCGTCGTGGTCGGTGAGCGGGGCGCCGAGGTAGGCGCGGATGCCGGAGAAGTCGACGGCCTCGTTGGGCGAGAAGCGCGGGTAGTCGCGTACGTCGTCGAGGACGAGGGCCTTGCGGCGGACGACGACGTACGGGGAGAAGCCGTGGGCGCGCGCGACGCGGCGGGCGGCGGCGGGAACGCCCCGGGGGTGGAGCCCGGCGAGGTACTGGTGGTCGGTGTGCACGAAGTTGACCCCGGCGAAGGGGGCGCCCGCGCCCGCGGCGAGGCGGGCCGCGTGGGCGTCGAGGGCGGGCACGGGCGCGGCGCCGAGGCCGCGGGCGGCGAGGCGGCGTTCGCGCTCGGGGGCCTCGGGGTCGTCGGGGAGCAGCAGGAGGCGGCCTGTGTTCATGCGCTGGCCCGGTCGCCCGGAACGGAGGCGGGCGCCGGGGGGCGCGCGGCCGTCAGCAGGTGCTTGACGAGGGTCAGCAGCGTCTGGATGCCCGAGCTGGAGATGCGGGCGTCGCAGTGCACGACGGGGACCTGCGGCGGCAGGCACAGCGCGGCGCGCACCTCCTCGGCCTCGTAGCGGTGCGCGCCGTCGAACTCGTTGATCGCGACGACGAAACCGAGGCCGCGTTCCTCGAAGAAGTCGACGGCGGCGAAGCAGTCGGCGAGTCGGCGCGTGTCGGCGAGGATCACGGCGCCGAGCGCGCCCTCGGAGAGTTCGTCCCACATGAACCAGAAGCGTTCCTGGCCGGGGGTGCCGAAGAGGTAGAGGACGTGGTCGCGGTCGAGGGTGATGCGGCCGAAGTCCATCGCGACGGTGGTGGTCGTCTTGCGTTCGACGCCTTCGAGGCTGTCGGTTCCGGCGCTGGCGCTGGTGAGCAGTTCCTCGGTGCTCAGCGGGGCGATCTCGCTCACCGCGCCGACGAACGTCGTCTTGCCCACTCCGAAACCACCGGCGACCAGGATCTTCAGGGCGGTGGGGAAGGTCTCAGAGCCGTCGTCGTAGTCCATCGAGCAATGCCTCCAGTAGGGACCGGTCCGTGGGGTGGGGGGAAGTGTCCGGCTGTTTGCTGACGAGGGAGCCGCAGTCCACGAGGTCGGAGAGCAGCACCTTGGTGACGACGACGGGCAGCCGCAGCCGCCCGGCGAGTTCGGCGACGGAGGCCGGTACGGAGCACAGCCCGAGCACCTCGCTGTGCTCGGGCCCGAGGTGCGCGGGGGCCGGGGTGCCGGTCGCGCGCACCTGCGAGAGCAGGCCGAAGGCGGTACGGGGCGTGGTGCGCCCGCCGCTGACGGTGTAGGGGCGGACGAGGCGCCCGGCCTCGCCGTCGTACCAGGCCCTGCCCTCCTTGCGGCGGCGCCGGCCGCCCGCGGGCTGAAGTGTCACGGGGCCGCTCAGCTCGTCCTCGCCACGCGCGCGGGGCGCCGGGCGGGGGTCACGAGGAAGGGGCGCACGCTCTTCACGAGCATCGCCATCTCGTAGCCGAGCACGCCCGGGTCGGCCTCGGGCCCGGCGAGGACGGCGAGACAGGTGCCGGAGCCGGCGGCGGAGACGAAGAGCAGCGCGGTGGACAGCTCGATGACGACCTGCCGGACCTCGCCGCCGTCCGCGAAGCGGACGCCCGCGCCGCGCGCGAGGGAGTGGATGCCCGAGGCGAGCGCCGCGAGGTGGTCGGCGCTGTCCTTGTCGAGCCCGTGCACGGACTTGACGAGTCCGTCCGCGGAGAGGAGTACGGCGCTGCGGCTGTGCGCGACGCGCTGCACGAGGCCGCTGAGCAGCCAGTCGAGGTCGGACACGCTGCCCGCTCCGGGGGCTTCGCTCGCCATGGGGGTGTCGCTCCTTGCGTACGGGTACGGACGGTGGGGCCGTGCGGCCCTGGGGGCGCCTTCCGGCGCGGGGCGGCGGCTCAGTCGGCCCGCGCGGGAGGCTCGGCGGGGGCGTTGTCGGCCAGGGCGCGGTCGGTGGGGGTGCGGTCGGCCGGGGTGCGGTCGGCGAACTCCTCGTGTGTGGGCATCTCTTCGGGTGTGGAGAGCGCGCGGTCGTAGCCCTGCCGGAAGGCGGCCATGAGGTCGGGCGTGTGCAAGGTGTCGTCCCCGCCCGCCACTTCCGCGCGCACCTCGGCGAACTCGTCACTGTCTCGCCGCAGTTGCGGGACCATGTGCGTCTGCGCCTCGCGCTTGGGGAGTCCGGGCGCGGGGCCCTCGGGATCGTTGACGGGGCTGCCGTCGCGGCGGGTGAGCGCGAGGATCGCGCCCGCGTCGGCGAACGAGACGCGGGGCGCGCCCGGCTGGGTGCCGGGACGGGCCTCCGCGGGGGTGGCGCGGGGCGCGCCGGGCGCGCCGCGCTTGGGGAGCGGCGCGGTGGGACGGGGCTTCGGAACGGCGGGCTCGTCGGTGGTTTCGGTTGCCGCGGGCTCGGGGGCGGGTGCGGGCGGTCGGGGGCTTTCTTCGGGGACGCGCGGGTGCGGGGTGCGGCGGGAGGGGAGGGAGTCGATCGTGCCGCGGACGGGGAGCGGGGGGTGTCCGGCGGCGGACGGGGAGTCAGGGGCGTCGGGGCTGCGGGGCGCGGTGGGCGGCTCCGGCGCGGCGGGCGCGCCACGCGTCTCGTGCGGCGCGGGCGTCCCGTCCGGCGCGGGCGTCGCGGGCGTGCCGACCGGCGCGGGCGCGGGCTCCGGCTCCCCCGGCGGGGGCGTCCGGTCCGTGCCTCCCGGCAGCGGCGTCCCGCCTGTACGCGAGGAGTCCTCCCGTACGACCGGGGCGGCCTCCGCCGCGACCGGGACGGCCTCTGTTTCCGGGGCCCCCGCCCCCGCGCCGTCCTCGTCTTCGTCGACGACCTCCGCCTCGACGGGCTCGGCCCCGGCGGGCTCCGTCGCGATGGCCTCCGCCGCCCTGCCGCCCGCCGCGACCTGCGCCGGGGTGGCGGGCTCCTCGCCGAGGAGGGCGGTGGGCAGCACGACGACGGCTTGGACTCCCCCGTAGATGTTGCTCTGGAGACGGACGGCGATGCCGTGGCGGCGGGCGAGCGTGGCGACGACGTAGAGGCCGATGCGGCCGTCCTGGAGGAGCCCCGCGAGGTTCACCTGGTCGGGGTCGGCGAGGACCGTGTTCATGCGGTGCCGCTCGGCGGGGTCGAGGCCGAGGCCCCGGTCCTCGATCTCGACCGCGAGCCCGGCCGCGACCCGGCCCGCGCGGAGCAGGACGGGGGTGTGCGGCGCGGAGAAGAGCGTCGCGTTCTCGACGAGTTCGGCGATGAGGTGGACGATGTCGGCGACGTTCTGGCCGTGCACCGCGCCGTCCACGGGCGGCACGAGGCGGACGCGCGGGTACTGCTCGACCTCGGCGACCGCCGAACGCAGCACCTGCTGGAGCGGGATGGGGGTGCTCCACTGGCGGCGCGAGACGGAGCCGCCGAGCACGGCGAGGTTCTCGGCGTGCCTGCGGGTGCGGGTCGCGAGGTGGTCGATGTGGAAGAGGCCCTTGAGGAGCGCGGGGTCCTCGGTGCCGCTCTCCAGTTCGTCGAGCACCTGGATCTGCCGGTGCACGAGGGACTGGAGCCGCCGCGAGAGGTTGACGAAGACCTCGACCTTCTGTTCGTGGCCCGCGTGGCTGGAGAGCTGCGAGGCGCGGACGACGGAGGCCATGGCGACGTCGTGGAAGCGGTGGAGTTCGTCGGCGAGCAGGTCGAGGCCGTCGCCGCCGCGATCCGGGCGTGAGGGCGCCTCGCGCACCGGGGGCAGCTCGCCGCGCCGCAAGCGGTCGACGAGCCCGCGCAGTTCGGTCTGGCGGCGGGCGCTCGTGGTGCGCAGGGCGCCGACGCGGTCGAGCACGGTGCGGGTCGCGCGGCGCGCGGCGAGCACGGCACCGCACAGCGCGGCGAGCGCGACCCCGGCGCAGAGGCCGACGCCGAGCCGGACCGCGCCCCCGAGGTCGTCCTCGGCGCCGAGGAGCAGCAGCACCGCGGCGAGGCCGCTGAGCGCGACCGCGAGCGCGGGCAGGACCGCGGTGCGCAGCAGCAGTGTCCGTATGTGCGACTCGGGCAGCAGGGCGCCCGGTCTGCCGTGACGGGCCCCGCCGTCTCGGCGGTCCGCTCGCCCGGCGGAGGCGCGGAGGTGTGTCATCGACGTCCTCGGTACGGGGGGATTACATGCTGCGGGCACGGATCTCGCGCCACTCCCGGCGCTGGTGCGGCGGGGGGCGACGGCAGCCCACGGTAGTGACCAACTGAACAACGAAGGGGGCCTGTTGACAAACCCGTACGGCCGAGGTCCCGCTTCAGCGGGAGGTGACGAACAGGCGTACGGACACCATGGCGAACACCAGTGCGTACCCATGCTTTTCCTCGTACACCCGTACGGGAACACGCGTGCGCCCCCTCGCACGGGAGGTCCCCGTGCCGTCCCGTAGCCTCGGGCCGCCGATGTCGGACGGGGAGGGGAAGGGGAGACGGATGCCGCACGGGTCACCTGAGGGAGCGCGCGAAGAGGCGCACGGGGGCGGCTGTTGCGCGCCCGGCGCGGACGGGGAGTTGTTCTCGTTCTCGGTGCCGCTGCGGGGCGGGGCGCCGGCCGGGGTCCCCGCGCCGCCGGAGGACCCGGGACCCGAGCCCTCCGTCGCGCTCGACGGCGGCACCTTCCTCATGGGCGCCGAGGACGCGGACGGCTTCGCCGCCGACGGGGAGGGGCCCGTGCGCGAGGTGCGCCTGTCGCCGTTCCGGATCGGCACGCTCGCCGTGACCAACGCGCGCTTCGCCGCCTTCGTCGCCGCGACGGGGCACGTCACCGAGGCCGAACGCTTCGGCTGGTCCTTCGTGTTCGCCGCGTTCCTGCCCGGCGCGCTGCGCCGCGTCTCGCCGCGCCCGGACGCGACGCCGTGGTGGTGCGGCGTCAGCGGTGCGACGTGGCGGGCACCGGAGGGGCCCGGGAGCGGTCTCGCGGAGCGCTGGGACCACCCGGCCGTGCACGTCGGCTGGGCCGACGCGGCGGCGTACTGCCGGTGGGCGGGCGGGCGGCTGCCGACGGAGGCGGAGTGGGAGTACGCGGCACGCGGCGGCCTCGCGGGGCGCCGCTACCCGTGGGGCGACGAGCTGACCCCGGACGGGGAGCACCGCTGCAACATCTGGCAGGGCCGCTTCCCCACCACGAACACCGCCGAGGACGGCTACCGCGGCACCGCGCCCGCCCACGCCTTCCCGCCCAACGGCCACGGGCTGCACAACGTCGCCGGCAACGTCTGGGAGTGGTGTGCCGACCGCTGGGGCACGGACCACTCCGCCCGCCCGGCGAGCGACCCGAGGGGCCCGCGCCGGGGTACCTCGCGGGTCATGCGCGGCGGCTCGTACCTGTGCCACCACTCGTACTGCAACCGCTACCGCGTGGCGGCGCGCACCTCCAACACGCCGGACAGCAGCGCGGGGAACCTCGGCTTCCGCTGCGCCTGGGACGCCTGATCCCGGCCGCGCTGTTGCCGCGCGTTGCGGGCTCGTGAAAACCCGTCCGCGCGCGGCCTCCCCGCACACACCGCTGAGCTGCGAAAACAGCGCGTGGAACGCGACCGGGGATTTTTTCCGGGGCGTTGACCTAAAGGGGGTGGCCGCGCACCCTGACCCGCATGCCGACCGACCTTGAGGGCGGACCGCTGGCGCGGCTGCGCCGCGGTCACGAGGAACTCGTCCTGTCCCTGCTGCGCACGCACGGCCCGCTGTCCCGCGCCGAACTGACGCGGCTCAGCGGGCTCTCGCGCACGACGCTGTACGCCATCGTGGGCGACCTCGTCGCACGCGGGGCGCTCGTCGGCGCGGCACCGCCCGCCGAGGGCCGCCGTCGCGGGCGTCCCGTCGAGACCTTGTCCCTCGACCCGGCGGCCGGGCAGGCGCTCGGCATCGACTTCGCGCGCCGCGCGGTGCACGTGGCCGCCGTCAACGTCGCGCACGAGGTGGTGGGCACCGCGAGCGCGGCGCACGGGGCCGAGGTGACGTGGGCCGAGCGCCTCGACCTCGCGACGCGCCTCGTCGGCGAACTCCCGGGCGGCGGTGTGCGGCTCGCTTCGCTGAGCGGGGTCGGGGTGGGGGTCGTGGGCCCGGCGGGCGCCGTGGGGCGCGCGGGCCCCGCGCCGCACCTGACCCCCGTCACGGAGCTTCTGCGCCAACGCTTCGGCGCCCCCGTCCTGCTCGACACGAACACGCGGCTCGCGGCGCTCGCCGAGGCGACGTGGGGGGCGGCGGCCGGGGTGCCCGACGTGGCGTACCTGCGGCTCTCGTACGGCGTCGGCGGCGGGCTCGTCGTGGCCGGGAACCTGCACCGGGGCCGGGGCGGGCTCGCCGGGGAGTTCGGGCACATCACGGTCGAGGAGGACGGCGCGCCCTGCTCCTGCGGCAAGCGGGGCTGCCTGGAGTCGGCGGCCTCGCTGGGCGCCGTGCTCGACGCGTACCCGCCCGCGGGCGACCTCGCGGGGCTGCTCGCGGCGCTGCCGGACGAGCCCGCCGCCGTCCGCGCCGTGGCACTCGCCGGGGAGCGGGCCGGGCGGGTGCTCGCCGCCGTGTGCCAGGCGCTCGCCCCGTCCGCCGTCGTGCTCGGCGGGGAACTCACCGCGACGGGCGAGCCCTTGTTCGGTGCGGTGCGCCGCGCGCTCGACGCCCACCTCATGCCCGCCGGGCGCCCCGCGCCCGACGTGCGCCCCGCGCGGCTCGGCGACGCGGGCGGGGCGCTCGGCGCGCTCGCGCTCGTCCTGCGCGAGTCCCCGCCGCCGACCGGCCCCGCCGTCCCCGTACCCGACCCGACCGCCGTCCGCCGCCCGGCCGCCGCCGCGCGACCCCAGGGAGCAACCGTGCCCGTCCCGTCCCGGGGGAGGCCGTCGTGGCCGTGATCCCCGCCCCCGACAGCGCCACCGTCCCCGAGAAGGGGCCCGCGCCGCGGCGCGCGCGGCGGCTGCCGCCCGCGCCGCTCCTCAACCTGCTCGCGCTGGTGCTCGGGATCGGGGTGTGGTGGGTGCTCGCCGCGACCGGGCTCGTGGACGTGCCGGGGCCCTGGCCGGTGGCGCGGCGGGCCGGCGAGATGATCGCCGACGGCTCGCTCCTCACCGACACGCTGGCGAGCCTGCGCCGGGTGCTGATCGGCTTCGTCCTCGGCGTCGTGCTCGCCGTGCCCGTCGGCTTCCTGATGGGCTGGTACCCGCCCGTGCGGGCGCTGCTCGAACCGTACGTGCAGTTCTTCCGCGCGGTGCCGCCGCTCGCGATCATCCCGCTCGCGATCGTGCTGCTCGGGATCGGCGAGACGCCGAAGGTGTTCGTCATCTTCCTCGCCTCGTTCCTCGCGACGGTCGTGGCGGCGCTTGAGGGCGTCACGGCGACGGACCGCACGCTCATCAACGCGGCAAGGGTGCTCGGTGCCCCGGACCGGGTGATCTTCCTCAAGGTGGTGATCCCCGCGTCGACGCCCTTCCTGCTCGTGGGGGCGCGGATCGGGCTCGGCTCCTCGTGGGCGACGCTCGTGGCGGCCGAACTCATCGCCGCCGACAAGGGACTCGGCTACGAGATGACGCACGCGCAGACCTACTACGACCTGCCGACGATCTTCGTCGGTCTCCTCACCATCGGGGTCGTCGGACTCGTGATGGACCGCCTGCTGCTGCGGGCGGAGCGGCACCTCACCTCCTGGCAGGAACGACGATGACACGGCCCCCGTACGAGACACGCGACGCGTCACGTGACCGGACCCGCGAAAAGACGCGCGAGGAGACCCGCGAAAAGTCCCGCGAGGAGACCGGCGCCCCGCTCACGCGCACCCCCGCGCCGGACCGCGCGAAGATCTCCTTCCGCGAGGTGAGCCGCCACCACCCGGTCAAGGGCGGCGCGTTCACGGCGCTCGACCGGCTCTCGCTCGACATCGCCGAGGGCGAGTTCGTCGCGGTCGTCGGCCCCTCGGGGTGCGGCAAGTCGACGCTGCTCAACCTCGCGGCGGGGCTCGACGCGCCGAGCGGCGGCGAGGTACTGGTCGACGGGGTGCCGGTGCGCGGGCCGGGTCCGGACCGTGGTGTCGTCTTCCAGCAGTACGCCCTGTTCCCGTGGCTCACCGTGCGCGGCAACGTCGAGTTCGGCCTGCGCCTGACCCGGCTGCCGGCCGCCGAGCGCCGCCGCCGCGCGGACCACGCCATCGGCCTCGTCGGGCTCGGCGACTTCGCCGACGCGCTGCCCCGCACGCTGTCGGGCGGCATGAAGCAGCGGTGCGCGCTGGCGCGGGCGTACGCGGTCGATCCCGCGGTCCTCCTCATGGACGAGCCCTTCGGCGCGCTCGACGCGCTCACCCGGGTGCGTTCGCAGGAGCAGTTGCTCGCGACGTGGACGCGCGAGCGGCGCACGGTGCTGTTCGTGACGCACGATGTCGACGAGGCGGTGTATCTCGCCGGGCGAGTCGTCGTGATGGCCGCCCGGCCCGGCCGGGTGCACCGCGTCGTGGAGGTGCCGCTGCCCCGGCCGCGCACCGAGGAGCTGCGGCTCTCGCGGGAGTTCGCCGAGGTGCGCAACGAGGTGTGGCACGCGGTGTACCACCAGGAGCCCGCGACACCGGACGCCTGATGCCCTCTCCCCTCCCCCGACTCCCTTTTGCCTGAGGCCCCTGCACTCCGACCGCCGGGCCCCCTCGGCGCCCCCTTCATTCCTCCTTCAGCGATCCCGACCTCCCGAAAGGCCCCCGCCGCCATGTCCCTCTCCCGCCGCGCCCTGCTCACGGCACTCTCCGCGACCCCGCTGGCACTCGCCGTGTCCGCCTGCTCCGACGACTCGTCGGACAGCGGTTCCGGGGGCGGTACGCGGCACGTCCGCTTCGGCTACATCGCCGACTACAACGGTGCGAGCCTTCTCGCCATCGCGCGGGAGCGGGAGCTGTGGAAGAAGCACGGCCTGACCGCCTCGTACAGCGTCTTCGTCAACGGCCCCGTGCAGATCCAGGCACTCGGCACCGGCGATCTCGACTACGGGTACATAGGCCCCGGCGCGATGTGGCTGCCCGCTTCGGGGAAGGCCCGGATCGTCGCGATCGACACGCTCACCTACGCGGACCGGGTCATCGCGAAGCCGGGCATCAGCTCGATCCAGGGGCTCAAGGGCCGCAAGGTCGGTGTGCCGGAGGGGACTTCGGGCGAGATGGTGCTGCGGCTCGCGCTCGAGAAGGCCGGGATGACGATGGACGACATCCAGAAGGTCGTCATGGACGCGCCGACGATCGTGGCCGCCTTCTCCTCCGGCCGCATCGACGGCGCGGGGATCAACTACCCGCTCATCGACACGATCAAGGAGAAGGTGCCGAAGCTCGTGGAGGTCGCGAGCACGGAGGACATCGGCGGGAGCTTCCCCACCGCCTTCGTCGCGGGGCCGAAGACGGACGCGACGGCCGAGGCGAAGGTCGTGGCGGTCCTCAAGGAGGCGAACGACTGGCGCGCCGCGCACCCCAGGGAGTCGGTGGCGCTGAGCGCGAAGCTGCTCAAGGTGGACGAGGCGAAGGTCAAGGCCGACGCGAGTCACGTCAAGACGCTCCCGACGAAGGAACTCGTGGCGCGCACGCAGGACGGCACGGTGGACGGCTGGCTCGACGCCATGAGCGAATTCTTCGTCGGGACAGGGCAGTTGAAGAAGGCGCCGAAGGCGTCGTCGTTCTACGCGGGCGAGAAGTTCGTGAAGGCGGGCAAGTGAACCTCCTGTTCCTCATGACCGATCAGCACCGGGTCGACACCCTCGGCGCGTACGGCAATCCGCACGTCGCGACCCCGCACCTGGACCGGCTCGCGGCGAGCGGCACGCGCTTCGACCGCTTCTACACGCCGACGGCGATCTGCACCCCGGCACGGGCGAGCCTGCTCACCGGGCAGGCGCCCTTCCGGCACCGGCTCCTCGCCAACCAGGAGCGGAACGTCGGGTACTTGGAGGACCTGGCAGAGGACGCCTTCACCTTCCCGGCCGCGCTCGCCGCGCGCGGGTACCGGCTCGGGCTGATCGGCAAGTGGCACGTGGGGACGCGGCGCGACGCCGCCTCGTACGGTTTCGAGGGCCCCCGGCTCCCGGGCTGGCACAACCCCGTGGACCACCCGGACTACCTCGCGTACCTCGCGGAGCGCGGGCTGCCCCCGTACCGCATCACCGACCCGGTGCGCGGCACGGCACCCAACGGCAGTCCGGGCAATCTCCTCGCCGCGCGCCTCGACCAGCCCGTCGAGGCCACCTTCGAGCACTACCTCGCGACGCGCGCCATCGAGCGGTTGGAGCGGTACGCGGCCGAAGGGGCGGAGGACGGGCGGCCGTTCTTCCTCGCGACCCACTTCTTCGGCCCGCACCTGCCCTACTTGCTGCCCGACGCCTACTACGACCGCTACGACCCCGCGCTCGTCGAGCTGCCGCCCTCGGTCGCCGAGACCTTCGCGGGCAAACCGCCCGTCCAGCGCAACTACAGCGCGCACTGGGCCTTCGACACGATGCCCGAGGAGGTGAGCCGCAAACTCGTCGCCGTCTACTGGGGGTACGTGAGCCTCATCGACGAGCAGATCGGGCGCATCCTGACGCGGATGGAGGAGCTGGGGCTCGCCGGCAGCACGTCCGTCTTCTTCACCGCCGACCACGGCGAGTTCACGGGCGCGCACCGGCTGCACGACAAAGGCCCGGCGATGTACGAGGACATCTACCGCATCCCGGGAATCATCCGGGTGCCCGGTCAACCGGCACAAGTGCGGGAGGAGTTCGCCACGCTCACCGACTGCACGGCGACCCTGCTCGACCTCGCGGGCTGCGACACCACTCCCGCGACCGACAGCCGCAGCCTGCTCCCGCTCGTGCGCGGCGAGCACCCGGAGTGGCCGGCCGAGGTGCTCGCCGAGTTCCACGGCCACCACTTCCCGTACCCGCAACGGATGATCCGCGAGGAGCGCTTCAAACTCGTCGTCAATCCCGACTCGTTCAACGAGCTGTACGACCTGGAGACGGACCCGCACGAGCTGGTGAACCGCTACGAGGACCCCGAACTGTTCGCCGTACGCGGCAGGTTGTCGCGGCGCCTGTACGAACTGCTGCGGGAGCGCGGCGACAACTTCCACCACTGGATGACCTCGATGGCGGACATCGGCGCCCCCGACCACGACCCGACGCTGAGCGCCTTCGAGCGCGACTGAACTCCTCTGCCCCACCGCGCACTTCACCTCACGGAAAGGTTCCATCCGCCGTGCAGCGCAGACCCGCACTCCTACGGCCCCAACTCCTCCTCGCCGCCCTCGCCGCGCTCCTGCTCGGCGTGCTGCCCCCGGCGGGCCGCGCGCACGCGGCGGAGGCGGGCGTACGGTACGAGGCCGCCCCGGCCACGTACACCAACCCCGTCTCCGGGCAGGCCGTCGACACCTTCCCCGACCCCGCGATGATCCGGGGCAAGGACGGCTACTGGTACGCGTACGGCACCCAGAACCCCGTCTTCCAGAGCAAGGGGGAGACCGGCGAGCGCATGCTGCCGATCCTGCGTTCCGCCGACCTGACCCACTGGACGTACGCGGGCGAGGTCTTCACCCCGGCCGACCAGCCCGCCTGGCACGGCGGTTCGCGGTTGTGGGCGCCCGACATCCGCTACACGGACGGGCAGTACACGCTGTACTACTCGGTGCCCGACCGGAACACCGTCGGCGTCGCGACCGCGCCGACGCCGACAGGGCCGTGGACCGACCGGGGCGCCGTGCTGCCGAGCCCGAGCGGCTGCGCGAGCGGCAACATCGACCAGGCGCAGTTCACCGACGTGGGCGGGCAGCCGTACCTCTACTGGGGCAGCTACGACACGATCTGCGTCGCCCGCCTCAACGGCGACCGCACCCGTGTCGAGGGCCAGGTGACCGAGGTGGCCCAAGGGCGGCGCGTGGAGGGCGGGTTCGTCGTGCGCCGCGAGGGCTGGTACTACCTCTTCTACTCCGACGCCGGGTGCTGCGACGGCGGAGCCAGCGGCTACCAGGTGAAGGTGGGCCGGTCCCAGAGCCCCACGGGCCCCTTCAGCGACGACCAGGGCGTCCCGCTCATGGCGGCGAGCAGCAAGGGCACGGTGGTGGTGGGCGGTGACGGGCGCTGGATCGGCGCCGGGCACAACGCGCTCCAGACCGACCTGTCGGGGCAGGACTGGCTCGTCTACCACGCGATCCCCGCCGCCGACCCGGATCTGGCGCGCGTCCCCGGCATCGACCGGACGCTCAGCAGGCGCCCGCTGCTCATCGACCGGCTCGACTGGATCGACGGCTGGCCCGTCGTCCGCGCGGGCGCGGGACCCTCGCACGACGCGCGGCCCGCACCGGTCACCGCGTGGGACACCGGGAGCACCTTCGCGAGCGGTGGCCTCGACGGCTGGCAGGCGCGGGGCGCGGACACCGGGGCCTGGGCGCCCGGGAGCGACCGCGACGCGGGCGGCCTCGTGAGCCGTACGGGTGCGGGCCGGGAGGCCGGGTACCTCGTCTCCCCCGGCTCGGCGCCCGCGCGCGTACGGGCCGAGGCGGACCTGCGCGTCACGGCGGCGGGCGGCTCGGCGGGGCTCGTCCTCGCGCACCAGGACGCGGGCGACCAGATCGTCGCGTGGCTCGACCGGCCCACCAACAGCCTCGTCACCGACGTCCTGGTGAACGGGAGGAGCGCGGGCCGGTGGTCGACGCCGCTGCCCTCCGGCTTCCAGTGGGGCGCCTGGCGCAACGTCGCCGCCGAGCTGCGCGGCACCCGGCTCACCGTCGAGGTGAGCGCCGACCGGCTGCACGACGCGGTGGCGACACAGACCCGTACCGTGCCGGACTCCGCCGTCCGCGCGGGACACGTGGGGATCGCCGCGCGCGGCGCGGGCGCGCAGGCGGACAACGTCGGCGGCGCGCGGCTGTACACCCCGGTGCCGGAGCGCGTCCCCGACCCGAGAACGGGACCGCAACTGGGCCTCTACGGGGACGAGTTCGACGGTCCGGCCCCCAACGCGGGCTGGAGCTGGGTGCGCGGTCCCACGACGGGCGCGGGCACGAGCGGCGGCGACTTCCTCCTCCCCACCCAGAACGCCGAGCTGAACCTCGGCACGAACACCGCGTCCGTCCTCAACAGGCCCGCGCCGAGCGGCGACTTCGTCGTCGAGACGAAGCTGAGCATCACCAACGGTCCCGGCAATCAGCAGGCCGGGCTCGTCCTGTACGGGGACGACGACCGGTACGTGAAGCTCGTCCACGCCGTGCTGCCGGTGAGCCACAAGGACGGGCAGGTCACCCACGTCACCGAGTTCGCGCGCGAGGGCGCGCTCCCGGCCGCGCGGCCACCGGCGGCGAACGCGTACGGGCCGATGTTCGGCGGGGCCCCGGGCGCCACGGTGTGGCTGCGCCTCGCGCGGCACGTCGACAGGGCGCGCGATCTGCACGAGGTGCGCGCGGCGAGCAGCACGGACGGCACGCACTGGACGTGGACCGGCACGTGGACGCTCCCGGACGCCTCGGCGCCGCTGCGGATCGGCCTCGTGGCACTCAACACGGCGGGCGCGACGGCACGGTTCGGGTATGTGCGGACGTACGCGGGCTGAGCGACGCGCCCCGCCCCTGCGCCCCGCCCCCTGCGTCCCGCACCCGCCCCGAACTGGTCGTACATCACACCCGCGCCCGGCAGATGATCACACCCATCGGGTTAACATATGAGCGCTGCCTAGCTCGAAAGATGGATCTGTGACTGTCAACGAGGACTCGTTCACCAACTGGAAGACCCGCGAGGAGATCGCGGAATCGATGATCCCCGTCATCGGCAGGCTCCAGCGGCAACGGGACGTCACCGTGCTGCTGCACAGCCGCTCGCTGGTGAACAAGTCGGTGGTCGGGATTCTCAAGACCCACCGATTCGCCCGGCAGATCGCGGGCGAGGAGCTGTCGGTCACCGAGACCATGCCGTTCCTCCAGGCGCTCACGACGCTCGACCTCGGCCCCTCCCAGATCGACATCGGCATGCTCGCCGAGACCTACAAGAGCGACGACCGGGGCCTGAGCGTCGCCGAGTTCACCGCGCGGGCCGTCGAGGGCGCGACCGGCGAGCGGAAGATCGAGCGCGCCGCCCCGCGCGACGTCGTCCTCTACGGCTTCGGGCGGATCGGGCGGCTCCTCGCCCGGCTGCTCATCGAGAAGGCCGGCTCGGGCAACGGCCTGCGCCTGCGCGCCGTCGTGGTCCGCAAGGCCGCCGGTCAGGATCTCGTCAAGCGCGCCTCACTGCTGCGCCGCGACTCCGTGCACGGCCAGTTCCAGGGCACGATCATCGTGGACGAGGAGAACGACACCCTCATCGCGAACGGCAACACGATCCGGTTCATCTACTCCGACGACCCGGCGACCGTGGACTACACCGCCTACGGCATCAACGACGCGATCCTCGTCGACAACACGGGCCGCTGGCGCGACCGCGCGGGCCTCTCGCAGCACCTGCGCCCGGGTGTCGCGAAGGTCGTCCTCACCGCGCCCGGCAAGGGCGACGTGCCGAACATCGTGCACGGCGTGAACCACGAGACGATCAAGCCGGACGAGCGGATCATCTCCTGCGCCTCCTGCACGACGAACGCCATCGTGCCGCCGCTCAAGGCGATGGCCGACGAGTTCGGCGTCGAGAGCGGCCACGTCGAGACGGTGCACTCCTTCACCAACGACCAGAACCTGCTGGACAATTACCACAAGTCCGACCGGCGAGGGCGGTCCGCGCCGCTCAACATGGTCCTCACCGAGACGGGTGCCGCCTCGGCCGTCGCGAAGGCCCTGCCGGACCTCGAGGCGAAGATCAGCGGCAGCTCGATCCGCGTCCCCGTCCCCGACGTGTCGATCGCGATCCTGAACCTCCGGCTGAGCCGCGGGACGAGCCGCGAGGAGGTCCTCACCCACCTGCGCGAGGTCTCCCTCACCTCGCCGCTGCGCCGCCAGATCGACTTCACCACCTCCGCCGACGCCGTCTCCAGCGACTTCGTCGGCTCGCGCCACGCCTCGATCGTGGACGCCGGGGCGACCAAGGTCGACGGCGACAACGCGATCCTCTACCTGTGGTACGACAACGAGTTCGGCTACTCGTGCCAGGTCGTACGGGTCGTCCAGCACGTCTCAGGCGTCGAGTACCCGACCTTCCCCGCACCGCTCGGCTGAGCACGCACGGCCCGGGGCCGCCGGTGGGGAACCCCCACAGGCGGCCCCCGCGCGTCACCGGCCGCCTCCGAAAGCGTCACCACGACGCCTCCGTACCCCTCACTCCCCGCGCCCGCCCGCGTGTCGGCGGTGCCTCTTCGAGCGGGACTCAAGCGGGACGGTGTCGGGTGGACACATGGTGACCATGATCAACCAGGTGCTCCTGCACGGCGACGAGAGCCGTTTCCTCGCGGTCCTCGAAGAGATCTGCGCCCACATGCGCGCGCAACCCGGCTTCCTCTCCCTGCGCCTGCACCGCTCGCCCGACCACCCCGAGCGGTGGGCCATGCTCGCCGACTGGAGCGACGCCGCCGCCCACCGGGCGGCGGCGAGCGCCCCCGGCATCAGGCCCGCCTTCGCGCGGCTGCGCGCCGAGGCCCACACCGCGCCGCAGGTCCACGCCCCGGTGCCCACGCCCGGCGCACCGGCCGAGGACCCCCTCGTCTGAGCGCTCGGTCCCCGCCTCGTCCAGCGCGAGTCGAGCGCGCCTCCAGCAGGCCGGGAGATGTTCGGCGTGGAGGTGACGTACCGATGACGGAGCAATCGACCACCCTCGCCGCACCCGCACACGCCGAGCGGACCGGGGCGGCGGACGAAGGGGCCGGGACGCCCCCCGGAGCGCTCGCGGAACGGGCCGGGGCGCTCGCCGCGCTCGCGGCCGGGCACGCGCGCCGCGGTGAGGAGGAGCGGGGTCTCACCGGGGAAGTCGTCGCGGGCATCGTGGCGGCGGGCTTCGCCCGCCACTTCGTGCCCGCGGCCCACGGCGGCGCCGAAGGCGGCTTCGGGGGACTCGCCGAGGCCGTCCTGCGCCTCGGGACGGGCTGCACCTCGGCCGCGTGGGCGGCCTCGCTCTCCGCCTACGCCGGGCGGTACGCCGCGTACCTGCCCGAGGAGGGGCAGGCCGAGGGTGGCGAAGCCGAGGCGGATCGAGCGGGTGAGGTGGCGCGTGCCGTCGTCCGCGCGCGTCTCCATCTCCAGGTGCTGCACCTCCGCGCCCGCCGTGAGCGGCGTCGCCGGGGTGGTCGTGAAGGCGACGCTGCTGACGTGCGGGAGCCGGGCGGGCCACTGGGTGGCGACGTATTCGTGCACGGAGGCGCCGTCGGTGACGACGCCCTCGACGCGGGCGCCGCCCGCTGCCGGCTCCTTGACGGTACGCGCGACCGCCTCGGCGTCGCGGGCGCGGGCCACCACGGGATAGCCGCGCGCGACGAGCGCCTCGGCGACAGCGAGGCCGATGCCCCGGGTCGCGCCGGTCACGAGAGCGGGTCCCCGGGTGGTGCCTGCCTCCCCGGGGCGGGTGTGCGGAGCTGCTGTGGTCATGATGGCCTTCCTCCTCGGCGCGGGGGCGTCGGTGGTGACGCCGCGGTGCTGGTGCCAGCCTCGCGGCGCTCCCTTGAGGGGGGCTCAAGGGGCCGTCGAGCCACGGCGCGGAGGCTTGCCGGGACAGGTCAGACACCTTCTGGGAGGCTCCCGTGACGACCACCACCCCGCCGGACGACGTGAGGGCCGGGTCCCTGCCGGGCGACGCGGCGCGTTCCGCGGCGCTCTACACCGAGGTACAGGCGTTCTACGCGCGCCAGGCACACCACCTGGACGCGGTACGGGCCGAGGAGTTCGCGGCCACCTTCGCGGCGGAGGGCGTCTTCGCCCACTCCCCCGACACCCCGGCGGCCCGGGGCAGGGCGGCGATCGCGGAGGAGGTGCGCGGCTTCAACGCCCGCCGGTTCGCCGACGACCCCGTCCAGCGGCGGCACTGGTTCTCGATGCTGGGACGTGCGCCCGGGTGCGGACGGCGCCGTCGAGACGGAGTCCTACGCGCTGGTCGTGGTGACCCGGGTGACCGGCCCCCGGGCGGGACGGCCCGGGGGCGGTGCGGGCGCGGAGGGGCGAGGTGGGGTGCGCGGACGGCGGGGCGCGACGGCACCCGGCCGCGCCCACCCCGCGGACGGACCGGGTGACCGTCAGGCGGTGGCTCCGGTCCGGGCCCGTTCCAGGAGACCGGTGAGGAGTTCGGCGGGCTGGGCGCCCGAGACGGACCAGCGTCCTCCGATCACGAAGGCGGGCACCCCGCCGACGCCGAGCCGGGCGGCCCGGTCCTCGTCGGCCCGTACGTCCTCGGCGTGCGCGTCACCGGCCAGCACCTCGGCGGCGGCAGCCGCGTCGAGCCCCGCCTCCTCGGCGAGGGCCAGCAGGGTGGGGTGGTCGCCCACCGAGACGCCCTCGGCGGTGTAGGCGCGCATCAGCCGTTCCTGGAAGGTCTCCGCGAGGCCCCGCGTGCCCGCGTGGTGGACGAGCCGGTGCGCGTCGAAGGTGTTGCAGGGCCGGGCGCGGTCGAGGTGGTACTCCAGCCCTTCGGCCTCGGCCTGGGCGCTCACCCCGGCGAGGAGTTCGGCGGCCTGCTCGGGCGGGATGCCCTGGCGGCGCAGCATGCGCTCGGGGATGGTCTCGTCGGTGACCCGCAGGGCGGCGGGGTCGAGTTCGAAGCTGCGCCAGTGGACGCGCACGTCCTCCTTCGCGTCGAAGGCGGCCAGCGCCCGCTCGAAGCGCCGCTTGCCGATGTAGCACCACGGGCAGACGACGTCGGTCCAGATCTCGACAGTGATCTCGTTCACGGGGCGAGCCTAGGCTGAAGACTTTCCCCGGGTAAGCCCATACCTCCAGGTAAGCCCCCTCCCTTCGCGTAGGCAGGCTGGCGAGAGCCGCGCCGACCCCCCACGTTGTGACGCGGCTCACTCCTCTCCGGGCGTGTCGGAAGGGTCCGCCTCCGCGGCGAGCGGGGCGCGCGTGTACGGGTGCGAGGGCGCCGACAGCACCTCCCCCGCCTCCGGGACGACGCGGACCCGGGCGAGGATCTCCCTCGGCTCGCGCGCCCCGCCGGGCAGCGAGGCCGCGTAGGCGGGGAGCGCCGCGTCGAGGTGTTCCCGCGCGTCGGTGCGGGTGCTGCTGACCCGTACGTCGCGGCCCGTCGCCGCGAAGAGGGCGATCCAGCCCAGGGCGATGGTTCCGGTGCCGATCACCGCGACCGCGCGTGGTGTCTGCCTGCTCATGGGGGCACTCCCGTTCCCGGTCGAGGCTCGATTGCGCCCCGAGTATCGGAAAGGGATCTGGATACCGCTCAAGCGGGACTGGAGAGGCGGCCCGACCCCTGCTCGACCGGCTCTCCAGCGGCCCGGCCCACGGTGGCAGGGACCCGCGGTCCCGAGACGGAGGAGGAAGCCGATGCCCCAGGCACCCCGGAACACGGAGGCCCACCGCGCACCGCCCCGGCGGCAGCCGCGCCCGGCGAGCGAGAAATACCCGCGCCAGGCACCGGCGGGCCGCGCGCGGGACACGGGGACGGCCGCCGCCGGGGCGGAGGGCGTGTTCGCCGCCCCCGGGGCGCGCCCGGCCGAGCGCCCGGACCTCGCCCTCCGGCTCGTGCGCGCCTTCTTCGTCACGACGGACCCGGCGGTCCTGAGCGGTCTCCTCGGCCTGCCGCCCGAGCCGGGTCCCGGGGACCCGCTCCGGGATGACCCGGGCGGCCGAGGCCGTCGGCTGCGGGCAACGGCAGGGCGAGAGCGTGCGGCCCGGCCTCAGGACTCCGGGGTGCCCAGGTCGTGGCTGCGCTGGGCGGCGACGATCTGGGGGGTGCGGGTCGCGATCCAGTCGATGAGGCTCTGGAGGGGGTCGGACAGCTCACGCCCCAGGGAGGTGAGCGCGTAGCTCACCTTCGGCGGCACGGTCGGCTCCACCTCTCGGTCCACGAGGCCGTCGCGGACCAGGACGCGGAGGTTCTGCGAGAGCATCTTCTCGCTGATGCCGCCGATGCGGTCCCGCAGCTCGTAGAAGCGCAGCGGTCCCGCGCGCAGCGAGGCGAGGATGAGGACGCCCCACCGGCTCGTCACGTGGTCGAGAACCGTACGTCCCGGGCAGTCGCCCCGGAAGGCGTCCCCGTCGGCCGCGACGGAGGACGGCGCGACGGAGGACGGCGCGACCGAGGACGGCGCGACGCCGGGAGGTCGGACGGCCTCCGGGGGCGTGAGCGCGCCGGGAGGCTGGAGCGCGCCCGGTCGCGGGGTGGGGACCGCGTTCACCGGTCGGCGGCGAGGCCGAGGGCCGGGCCCTGGGCCGGCTCGCCGCCCGGGTGCGCGGCCGGACCGGTGGGCCCGGCGGACTCCCAGTGGCGCTCCAGCGGCAGCGAGACCGCGCGCCACCACGGCTCCTCCGGCAGCTCGCCCGCGGGCTCGAAGGGCTGGCCCGGTCGCGGGAAGGCGATCCGGGAGCCGGAGGCGTCGCCGAGGTCCTTCGTCCACTCGGCGGGCTCGGCCCACGGGTGCGGGGCGAGGTTGAACGTGCCCCAGTGGATCGGCAGGAGGACCCCGCCGCCGAGGTCCCCGTGAGCGCGGAGCGCCTCGGCGGGGGTCATGTGGATGTCGGGCCAGTACTCGCTGTACGCGCCGAGCTGGATCATCGTCACGTCGAAGGGGCCGTGCTCGCGGCCGATCCCGGCGAAGCCGGGGAAGTAGCCGGTGTCCCCGCTGTGGAAGACGCGGTGCTCGGGCCCCGCGACGACCCAGGAGGCCCACAGCGTGTGCTGCGTGTTGCGCAGGCCGCGTCCGCAGAAGTGCCGGGCGGGCGTCGCGGTCAGCCGCACCCCGGCCAGCTCCGTCGACTCGTGCCAGTCCAGCTCCCGCACGAGCGCGTCGGGCACGCCCCAGTGCTCCAGGTGGGCGCCGATGCCGAGCGGGACGACGAAGGTCGTGCCGCTCGCCGCGAGGGTGCGGATCGAGGGCAGGTCGAGGTGGTCGTAGTGGTCGTGCGAGATGACCACGGCATCGACGCGGTCGAGCGCGGCGAGCGGGAAGGGGGCGGGGTGCAGGCGCTTGGGCCCGGCGAAGGAGAAGGGGGAGCAGCGCTCGCCCCACACTGGGTCGAAGAGGATGCGGGCGCCGTCGATCTCGGTGAGCACCGAGGAGTGCCCGGTCCAGGTGACGCGCAGGCCCTCGCGCGGGGGCCGCGCGAGGTCGGCGAGGGTCGTGGGATGCACGGGGAGGACGCCGGAGGGGGCGCGCCGGGCGCGGTCCTCGGAGCGGAAGTACGTGCGCAGGAGTTCCTTGCGGTCCGGCGTCGGGGCGCCGCCCGTCATCTCGCCCGCGGGACCCTCCGGGTTGGTGAAGACGCCCTTGGCCGGGTCGAAGTGCGGGGAGCGGCGGATACGGGCCATGCGGGCGCCGCGCGGATCGGCCCCGAAGGCCGGCGGAGTGGGGAGGCGGCGGGTGGGGGGCACGGGTGTCTCCTCGGGTGCGGAAGTTCCGGGGCGGTACGTGTCAATACTCGGCGGGTCCGTCGGCCCGGCGCTCGCCGGGGTGGGCCTTGCGGGGGCTCCGCCCCCGGGCCCCCGCCCCTCAAACGCCGGAGGGGCCGGATTTGGTTCCGCCGGCGGGGCTGCTTCTGCTTCCCTCTACAGCGGCAGCAGATCCGGGCGCTTCGCGTGGACGTGGTCGCCCGAGGACTCGCCGCGCAGGCGGCGGCCGATCCAGGGGACGAGGTACTCGCGGGCCCAGGCGATGTCGTCGCGCCGCTCCTCGAAGGTGCCGCGCGGGCGCAGCGCGGGCCAGGGCTGCTCGGGGTCGGCGGGGATGTCGAGGCCGAGGAGCTGGGCGGCGCGCAGGGCGACGCGGGTGTGGCCCTCGGGGCCGAGGTGGAGGCGGTCGCTGTCCCAGGCGCGGCGGTCGCGCACCGAGCGCAGGGCCCACAGGTCCAGGACGAGGCAGCCGTGGCGGTCGGCGACGGCGCGTACGTGCGCGTTGTACGTGGCGATCTTGCCGCGCAGGTGGCGCAGGACAGGCGTGTCCCGCGTGTCGAAGCCGGTCGCGATCATGACGGTGCCCGCCGCGCCGGAGAGCGTGGCGACCGCCTTCTCGAAGCGTTCGGCGAGGTCGTCCGGGTCGCTGCCGGGGCGCAGGACGTCGTTGCCGCCCGCGACGAAGGAGACGAGGTCGGGGGCGAGCGCCGCCGCGCGGGGGACCTGGTCCCCGGCGATCTGGTCGAGGAGCTTGCCGCGCACGGCGAGGTTGGCGTAGCGGAAGGCGGAGCGCTCGGGGAGGCGGTCGGCGAGCTGGACGGCGAGGCGGTCGGCCCAGCCGGTGAGGAGCCCGTCGGGCCCGGGGTCGCCCACGCCCTCCGTGAAGCTGTCGCCCACGGCCACGTAGGACGTCACGGTGCCCTCCGCGCGGAGGGCCTTGCTGCTGGGAATCCTCGCTTCTCGTGCCACCTCGGCATCCTTCACCTTTACGCCAGACTTACGCCACCGTAGGGAGGGGGTGACACGGAGTGAGAAAGACCACCGGTCAAGAAAGCCCCAACCCCGGAATAAACGGCACCCCTTGGCGGTCGTGTCCCGAAACGGCCGCCGCGGCCCGCCCCTTGGGGGAACGGGCCGCGGCGGCTCTCGGTGGTACGGCGCTCAGGCGTTGACGCCGTGCTGCGCGAGGAAGGTGATCGGGTTGACGTCGCTCCCGTAGTCGGGGCCCGTGCGGACCTCGAAGTGCAGGTGCGGGCCGGTCACGTTGCCGGTCGCGCCGGAGACGGCGATCTGCTGACCCTCGCCGACGCTCTGCCCGGCCGAGACCTTGAAGGCGGAGAGGTGGGCGTACTGGCTGTAGTGGCCGTCGGCGTGCTTGATGACGATCTGGTTGCCGTAGGCGCCGCCCCAACCCGCCGTGACGACCGTGCCGGCGGCGACGGACTTGACCGGGGTACCGGTGTTGACCGGGAAGTCGGCGCCCGTGTGGCCGTGCGACCACAGGCTGCCGTTGCGGCCGTAGCCGCTGCCCTTGACGCCGTCGACGGGCGCGGTCCAGCCGGAGCCCGTGGTGGCCTTCTTGGCGGCGGGGGCCGGGGTCGCGGCCTTCTTCACGACGAGCTTCGAACCGGGCTTGATGATGCCGGGGTTGGCGCCGATGGTGCCCTTGTTCTGCTCGTAGAGCTTCTTCCAGCCGCCGGAGACCTTCTCCTTCTTGGCGATCTTGATGAGCGTGTCACCGGTCTTGACGGTGTACGTCGCGTCCTTCGCGGGGCTCGCGGCGTGGGCGCCGCCGAGGGCGGTGAGCGGGAGCGCCACGACGGCGGCACCGGTGGTGCCGAGCAGCGCGAGGCGACGGGTGAACGAGCGGCGGTTGGCCGTGGCGGACATGCGGATTCCTTCTCCGTCGCCTGCGGGGTGAGCTGTCGGGTTCGGGCTGGAGCTGCCCGGCCACCGGCGCGGTGCGCGCGGTGACTTCACCCCGAGCCGTCCCGGGAGGACCGGGAACGGCGTGAAGCGTGTGGGTCCCCCGCTCCTGCCGGTACGGGTGTGAGTGAGCGTGAGAGTCCGGGGCGGCGGCAGGATTCGGCGTTCCGGCCGGACTGGTGGTGACCGTAAAGGCAATGCGACACGCCGGACAAGCAGCCTTTTTGCGCTGTGAATCACATTTGGTGATCCATTCCGAAGATTTCCGTCACTCTCCGTGGAAACAGCTCGATACGGACAGAACCGGACGTACGCCGTTTGCAGCGAAAACGGTCCACCCCGCCCCGGACCCCCATCCGGCACCGTCCGTCACCGCTATGACGCTGCTCACCTCGGGGTTCTCCCGCGCTCGGGTACCTTGCCCGGCCCCGTGGTCCGTGCGAGTCTCGGCCTCGCGCCCCCGCCGGCGAGCCGCGCCGGCGGCCGACCGGAAGGAGTCCCGTGACGCAGCCGTCCCCGGGGACCGCGCCCGAGCCCGTCGCCACCCCCTCGGCGGGGCCGGAGGAGCCCGCGCTGAGCGCCGTCCGCAACTTCCGCGACGTGGGCGGGCTGCCCACCCGCGACGGCCGCCGCACCCGCCGCGGCGTCCTCTTCCGCAGTGGCCACCTCGCGCACGCCACCGACACCGATGCCGCCTACCTCGCGGGCCTCGGCCTCCACTCCGTCTTCGACTTCCGCAACGCCGCCGACCGCGCCCTCGAAGGCCCCGACGTCGAACTGCCCGGCGTGCGCAATGTGCACCTGCCGCTCAACGACCCGGCGGACGGCGCGGAGTTCTGGCGGATCGTGCGGGACGGGGAGGTGGGCCAACTGCGAGCGGCGCTCGGCGAGGGGCGCGCCGAGGCCCGCATGGAGGCCAGTTACCGGCAGCTGATCAAGGAGCGTACCGCCGAGCACGGGCGGCTGCTGCGGGCGATCGCCGAGGACAGCGTGCCCGCGCTGCTGCACTGCGCGGCGGGCAAGGACCGGGCGGGCACCTCGATCGCGCTCGTCCTGCTCGCCGTGGGCGTGGAGGAGGAGGCGATCGAGGAGGACTACCTCAAGTCGGACGCGCGCCACCGCCGCTACCGCGTCTCGCGCGGCAAGGACGCGGTGGCACCGACGGCGCCGGAGGTGGCCGAGCTGCTCGATCCGCTCTTCGCGGCGCGGGCGAGCTATCTGCGGGCGGCGTTCGAGACGATCGACACGCACTGGGGTGGCCGGGAGCGGTATTTCGGGGAAGTCCTGGGGATGGACGGGGCGCTGCGCGAGCGGTTGAGGGAACGGCTCGTGGAATGACCCCACCGTGGGGGCCCCGCCCCCACACCCCCGCTCCTCACTCGCCGGAGGGGCTGGCATCGCGCGGGTGGAGGGGCTGATCTCTCCGCTACTGGTTCTTCGCTCCCAGCACGAAGAGCAGGTAGAGGAAGGCCGCGACGCCGTGCGCGGCGACGACGTAGACGAAGACGCGGACCCACAGCCCGGTCGGGATCTTGTCCTCGACGAAGCGGCGGATCGGGCTGTCCTCCGGCGAGGACTCCGGGGCCCGCGGGGACGGGGGCGACTGCGGTTCGGGGGCCTTCGGCTCCTCCGCCGTGGCCCGTCCTGCGGGCTCGGGCTGGTACTCGGACTCGGGCATTACGCGCCTCCTGGGTGGACGTCGCCGAGGCAGAGCGCGCCGAGCGGGCTCTGCAAGAGCGTGTGGACGAAGAGCAGCACCGCGCCGTCCGGGTCCGCGGCGGCGATGCGGTGCGGGGTGAGCGAGTCGAAGTGGGCGCTGTCCCCCGGGCCGAGCAGGTGCGCGCTGTCGCCGAGGCGCAGCCGGAGCCGTCCGGTCAGGACGTGCAGCCACTCCTCCCCCGGGTGCACGCGCACGATGTCGCCCTGGCTGCCGTACGGGACCCGTACGCGCAGCGCCTGCATCCCGCGTCCCGAGCCGCCCGCCTGCCAGTACGTCCAGCCGCCCGCCTCGGTGGGTTCCATCGCGCCGGCGCGGACGACCGAGCCCGGTCCGGCGGGGGTCTCGCCGAGGAGTTCGGAGACCGTCGTACCGTAGGTGCGTGCCAGGGCGAGCAGCATCGGCAGGCTCGGCTGCCTGCGGCCCGTCTCCAGCCTGGAGAGGTGGGCCGGGGAGAGGCTCGCGGCCTTCGCCGCCGCCTCCAGCGTGAGGCCCGCGCGGCGGCGCAGTTCCCGCAGGTGCGGGGCGACGGTGACGGCGAGTTCTTCGGACGCGCCTTCGGGCTCGGTGCTCATGCCTCCATTCAGCCACCGTCGTGCCTCTCGGGCAAATTTTTTGCCCGAGAGGCAAAACACGGGGTCAGCGGTGGGCGACCGCCTGCTTCACGATGTTCTTCGCGAAGTCGCCCATGAGGCCGCCGTTGTGCGCGTCGTCCATGACCGCCGTGAAGGCGTCCACGAAGCGGTCCGCGTCCTTCTCGTCGATCACGAGCGGCGGGATGAGCTTGATGACTTCGAGGTGGTCCCCCGAGACCTGCGTCAGGATGCGGTGCTTCTGGAGCAGCGGCACCACGACCATCTGCGCGAAGAGCCCCTTGCGCGCGGCCTGGAGCATCGCCCAGCGGCTGCGCAGCTTGAGCGAGTCGGGGCGGCCGAACTCGATGCCGATCATGAGGCCGCGCCCGCGGATGTCGGCGAGCATCTCGTACGTCGGGATCAGGTCGGTCAGGCGCTGCTTGAGGTAGTCCCCCGTGCGGCGCGCGTGGGCGACGATGTTCTCGTCCTCCATGACGTGCAGCACCGCGAGGCCCGCGGCCATCGCCTGCGCGTTGGCGCCGAAGCTCGCGGAGTGGACGAGGACGCGGTCCATCGAGGAGTAGACCTTCTTGAAGATCCACTCCTTGCCGAGCGTCGCGCTCACCGGGACGTAGCCGCCCGAGAGCGACTTCGCGACGCACACGAGGTCCGGCTCGACGCCCTCCTCGTGCTGGTAGGCGTAGAAGTCCCCGGTGCGCCCGAGCCCGGTCTGCACCTCGTCGGCGATGAGCAACGCCTTGTGCTTGCGCAGCAGGTCCTGCGCGGCCTTGAGGTAGCCCGGCGGGGTCTCGGTGACGCCCTTGCCCTGGATCGGCTCGACGATGAGCCCGGCCACGTCGCCCCTGCGCAGCTCCCGCTCCAGCGCGGCGAGGTCGCCCACGGGGAGCGCGGTGTCGGGGAGCAGCGGCGCGAAGCCGTCGCGGAAGCCCTTCTCCCCGTTCACGGAGAGGGAGCCCGTGGTGAGGCCGTGGAAGGCGTGGTCGTAGTAGAGGATGCGGTGGCGCCCGGTCGCGAAGCGCGCGAACTTGAGGGCCGTCTCGACGGCCTCGGTGCCGCTGTTGCCGAAGAAGACGCGGTCCAGGTGCGGGCTGTGCGAGAGCAGCTTCTCGGCGAGGAGGCCGGGCAGCGGCTGGCAGTCGAAGCGCGTGAGGTCGGCGAGCTGGGCGTCGAGCACGTCGTGCAGCGCCTGGCGGACGACCGGGTGGTGGCGGCCGAGGCCCATGACGCCGAAGCCCGCGAGCATGTCGAGGTAGTCCTGCCCCTGGTCGTCCCAGAAGTGGGCGCCCTCGCCGCGCTCGTAGTACTTGTCGAAGCCGATCGTGTGGAGCATCCGCGGCAACTGGTGGTTGAGGTGCTTGGTGTGCAGCTCGTAGCGCTCGCCGCCACGCGCGGCGAGCAGTCCGTTGAGGTCGAAACCTTTGCCCTGCGTGCCCTCGCCCCCGGGAGCCGCGGCGTCCGTCGTGCCGGTGGTCATCCTTGCGTCTTCTCCTTACGGGCCAGGTGGGCCCCGATGCGTCCGGCGATCTCCACCGGCGTGAGGCCGAGGTCGGCGAGCAGTTCCCCGCGCTTGGCGTGCGGCAGGAACTGCTCGGGGATGCCGAAGTGGCGTACGGGGACGTCGACTTCGGCGTCGGCGAGGGCCACCGAGACGGCGGCGCCGACCCCGGAGGTACGGCTGTTGTCCTCGACGACCGCGACCACCCGGTGCCGCGCGGCGAGCGGCGCGAGGGCGGGGTCGACGGGCTTGACCCAGCGCGGGTCCACGACGGTCGAGCGGATGCCCCGCTCGCGCAGGAGGGCGGCGGCGGCGAGGCACACGGGCGCCATGACACCGACCGAGACGAAGAGGACGTCGGCCTCCTCCTCGTCCCCGGCGTCCTCCGCGAGCACGTCGAGGCCGCCCTCGCGCCGCAGCGCGGGCAGGTCCGCCCCCACCGTCTCCTTGGGGAAGCGCACGAGGGTCGGCGCGTCGTCCACGGCGACCGCCTCGCGCAGCTGGGCGCGCAGCTCGCCCGCGTCGCGCGGCGCCGCGATGCGCAGCCCCGGCACCACCTGGAGCACCGACATGTCCCACATGCCGTTGTGCGAGGCGCCGTCGGTCCCGGTGACGCCCGCCCGGTCCAGGACGAAGGTGACCCCGCACTTGTGCAGGGCGACGTCCATGAGGAGCTGGTCGAAGGCCCGGTTGAGGAAGGTCGCGTAGACGGCGACGACGGGGTGCAGTCCTCCGGTCGCGAGCCCGGCGGCCGAGACGGTCGCGTGCTGCTCGGCGATCCCGACGTCCCAGATCCGCTCGGGGAAGCGCTCGGCGAAGGGCGTGAGGCCGACGGGGTCGAGCATCGCGGCGGTGAGCGCGACGACGTCGTGCCGCTCCTCGGCGATCCGCACCAGCTCCTCGCCGAAGACCGCCGTCCAGGAGGGCCCGGCGGACGGCGTGAGCGCCTCGGCGGTGAGCGGGTCGATCGCGCCCACCGTGTGGAAGCGGTCCGCCTCGTTGGCGAGGGCGGGCTCGTAGCCGCGGCCCTTCTCGGTGATGACGTGCACGATGACGGGCCCGCCGAAGCGCTTGGCGCTGGCGAAGGCCGACTCCAGGGCCGCGATGTCGTGGCCGTCGACGGGGCCGACGTACTTGAGGCCCAGGTCCTCGAAGAGGCCCTGCGGGGCGAAGGCGTCCTTGAAGCCCTTCTTCGCGCCGTGCAGCGACTCGTAGAGCGGCCTGCCGACGACGGGGGTGCGGTCGAGCACCTCCTTGCCCCAGGCGAGGACCTTCTCGTAGCCGTCCGTGGTGCGCAGCGCCGCGAGGTGGTGGGCGAGGCCGCCGATGGTCGGCGCGTAGGAGCGCTCGTTGTCGTTGACGACGAGGACGAGGGGGCGGTCCTTGGCGGCGGCGATGTTGTTGAGCGCCTCCCAGGCCATGCCGCCGGTGAGCGCCCCGTCCCCGGTGACGGCGACGACGTGGGTGTCCTCGCCGCGCAGCTCGCGCGCCTTGGCGAGGCCGTCCGCCCAGCCGAGCACGGTCGAGGCGTGGCTGTTCTCGATGACGTCGTGCGCGGACTCCGCGCGCGAGGGGTAGCCGGAGAGGCCGCCCTTGGAGCGCAGCTTGGAGAAGTCCTGCCGCCCGGTGAGGAGTTTGTGCACGTACGCCTGGTGCCCGGTGTCCCACAGGACGCGGTCGTGCGGCGAGTCGAAGACCCGGTGCAGGGCGATGGTCAGCTCGACGACCCCGAGGTTGGGGCCGAGGTGGCCGCCGGTCCTGGCGACCGCCTGGATCAGGAACTCCCGGATCTCCGCGGCCAGTTCGGGCAGCCGGTCGCTGCCAAGGGCCTTGAGGTCGCGCGGCCCCCGGATGCTTTCGAGCAGTGTCACGTTCGGGCCCTCTCTCTTCGGACGTCCGGCCCGGTCGGGTCGGCGGGATGCGTGAGCGGGGCCGTGCGGCGCACCGGAGCGGCAGGCACGGGGCCCCGGCCTCGCGGGGATGCGAGGCCGGGGCCGCGTGGGGGCCGGTCGGGACGGGCGCGGCCCGTCACGGTCAGGAGCGGTTGCCCGCGATCGTCTCGCGGGCGGCGCGCAGCGAGGCCTGCAGGGAGCCCATGGTGGCCATGACGGCGGTCGGCTCGTAGCCGCAGTGCGCCATGCAGTTGTCGCAGCGCTCGTCCTTGCCGCGCCCGTACTTGTCCCAGTCGGTCTCCTCGATGAGCTGCCGGTACGTGGGCACGTAGCCGTCGCTCATGAGGTAGCAGGGGCGCTGCCAGCCGAAGAGGGAGTAGTTGGGGATCGCCCAGGCGGTGCAGTCGAAGTCCTGCTTGCCCTCCAGGAAGTCCAGGAAGAGCGGCGAGTGGTTGAGGCGCCACCGCTGCCTGTTGCCGCCCGCGAACGCCTTCTTGAACAGCTCGCGGGTCTGGGTCACGCCGAGGAAGTGCTCCTGGTCGGGGGCCTTCTCGTAGGCGTAGGCGGGCGAGATCATCATCTCGTCGACCTGGAGTTCGTCGTTGAGGAAGTCGAGCACCTCGATGACGGTCTGCGGGGTGTCGGTGTTGAAGAAGGTCGAGTTGGTCGTGACGCGGAAGCCGCGGCGCTTGGCCTCCTTGATCGCCGCGACGGCCTCGTCGAAGACGCCTTCCTTGGCGACCGACTCGTCGTGCCGCTCCTTGAGGCCGTCGATGTGCACGGCGAAGGCGAAGTACGGCGAGGGGGTGAACTTCTCGATCTTCTTGCGGAGCAGCATGGCGTTGGTGCAGAGGAAGACGTACTTCCGCTTGGCCACCAACTGCCGCACGATCTCGTCGATCTGAGGGTGCATGAGGGGCTCACCACCCGCGATGGAGACCATCGGGGCGCCGGACTCCAGGACAGCGCCGACGGCCTGGGCGACCGGCATGCGCTGCTTGAGGACTCCCGCAGGGTGCTGGATCTTGCCGCAGCCCTCGCACTTCAGGTTGCACGCGAAGAGCGGTTCGAGCTCGACGATGAGCGGGAACTTCTCCCGCTTGCGGAGCTTCTGTTCCATCAGATACGTCCCGATCCTGATGGTCTGGCGAAGCGGCATGGCCATCTGGCTCACCTCCTGGGGAGCAGAAAAGTACGGTGCCATTCAGAGAAAGCAGGCAGGACGGCACGGAGTACGCGGAAGGCAGATATTCCCCCGCTGACCGTGCCGATACGGACGAGTTCGTGTTCCGGTGCGTCCACCACCACCCGGACGGCGGCCACCGGACGGGTGGCGGTGGTGGACTGCGCGCGGGCCGTGCGCAGGGTCGCGGCGGACTCCATGTCCACCGCGACGGCGCCCGTCCCGCGCAGCGTGGCCCGCTCGGGGCCGCGCACCACGTGGTCCGATCCCGCGAGCACCCCGGTGTGGACGGTGCGGCCGGGGATCGCGCGGGCGAGCGCGGCGGCGAGCGCGGCGGTGGCGGAGCACGAGGTCGAGCCGGCCGCGTCCTCGGTGCGTTCGGCGACCACGAGGTCGCCGGGGTGCATCCCGGGGGCGAGTCCGGCGCAGAACCCGGTGGCGAGGACGGCGGTCGTGGGGGGTGCGGTCCGCAGCGCGCGCTCGACGGCGCGCTCCGCGGCCCGGGGCCCCATGCCCGTGCGCAGCACGGACACCGCGCCGCCGGCCTGCCGCAGGGTGCGGCCCCCGCCGCTGCGCAGCGCGAAGTGCTCGATGCCGAGCGCGCAGGCGACGAGCAGCGGTGCTGATCCGGGATCGGTCCCGGTTCCGGGGGCCTGTGCCATCAGTTCTCCCCCGGGCCCGTGCCGTTGAGGTAACGGCCGAGCGCCGTCACGGGGAACACCTGCCGGTACAGGTGGTAGTTGATGGTGAAGTCCCAGGGGAAGCCGGTCCCGGTGAACCAGGGTTCGTCCCAGGTGCCGTCCTCGGTCTGGGTCTCGACGAGGTACGCGATCCCGCGGCGCACCTGCTCCGAGTCCCGCTCCCCGGCCGCGAGGAGCGCGAGCAGCGCCCAGGCGGTCTGCGAGGCGGTGGAGTGGCCGCGGCCGTGCCAGGCGGTGTCCTGGTACGAGCGCAGGTCCTCGCCCCAGCCGCCGTCCTCGTTCTGCACCTGGCCGAGCCAGGAGACGGAGCGGCGGATCGCCGGGTGCGCGGCGGGGATGCCCGCCGCGACGAGCGCGGGGACGACGGCCCCCGTCCCGTACACGTAGTTGACGCCCCAGCGGCCGAACCAGGAGCCGTTCGCCTCCTGGTTCTCCAGCAGCCACTCGATGCCGCGCCGGGTGCGCGGGTGGTGGGCGAGGCCCTCCTCGGCGAGCATCTCGACGACGTGCGCGGTGACGTCCGCCGAGGGCGGGTCGATGACCTCGCCGAAGTCGCTGAACGGCAGCCGGTTGGGGAACGGGCTGGTGTTGTCGGCGTCGAAGGCGCCCCAGGCCCCGTTCTTCGACTGCATCCCCGCGTTCCAGTCGACGGCGCGGCGCACGGCCTTGTCGACCCGCGTCGCGTCGGGGTGGGCGACGCGGCGCAGCGCGAGGACCACCTCGGCGGTGTCGTCGATGTCGGGGTAGTTGTCGTTGTGGAACTCGAAGGCCCAGCCGCCCGGCGGCAGGTCGGGGCGGCGCACGACCCAGTCGCCCGGACGCACGATCTGCTCGGCGAGCATCCAGTCGGCGGCCCTGATCATCTGCGGGTGGTCGGCCGGGACGCCCGCGTCGGCGAGCGCGACGGTGGCCAGGCAGGTGTCCCAGACCGGGGACTGGCACGCCTCGATCATGCGGGCGCCGTCCTCGCGCCACACCGCGAAGCGGTCGAGCGATTCGAGCCCGGCGCGCAGCACGGGGTGGTCGAGGTCGTAGCCCAGCAGGTGCAGGGCGATGATCGAGTACACGGCGGGGGGCTGGATGCCGCCCCAGCAGCCGTCGTTCTCCTGGCGCTCGACGATCCAGGTGGCGGCGGCGCGCATCGCGGCCTCGCGCACGCGGCGCGGGGCGACCTTGCGGTAGCCGTGGAGCATCTTGTCGAGCTTGTGGAAGACGTTGTCCCAGCTGGCGACCGGCGGAGCGGGCTGGGCCGGGTTGGGGTCGGCCGGGTCGGTGTGCAGCTCTTCGAGCGCGAAGGGCGCGGGCCGCACCGGACGCTGGGCGCACACGACGGTGAGCGGCACGATCGTCTGGCGGGCCCAGCAGCCGAAGTCGTAGATGTTGAGCGGCGCCCACTTGGGGAAGAACATCAGCTCCGGAGGCATCTCCGGCAGGTCCTCCCACTTCCACCAGCCGAAGAGGGCGAGCCAGATCCGCGTGAAGACCCGTGCGCGGGCGACCCCGCCCCGGGCGCGGACGAAGGCGGCCGCCTTGCGCATGTGCGGCGCTTCGGGGCTGTCCCCGGCGAGGCGCAGCGCGACGTACCCCTCGATGGTGGCCGACAGGTCCCCGGGCCCGCCGTAGAAGGTGTTCCAGGTGCCGTCCTCCTGCTGCTCCCCACGGATGAAGAGCGCGGCGGCCTGGGTGGTGGCCTCGTCCCTGATGCCGAGGAACTGCCGCAGCAGGAGGTCCTCGGCGTCCATGGTGACGTTGGTGGCGAGATCGCCCTTCCACCAGCCCTCGTCACTCTGCCGGTCGAGGAGGAAGTCCACGGCTCGCCGGGTGGCGCGGGCGGTGGCCTCGTGGGCTTCACTCGCCTCGGGGCTGAGGTGCAAAGGAGCACTGGCCGTGGTAGCCGGGGGCGTCGCCGCCCCGGTGCTTCCATCGGTCGTCGCTGTCATGGCTTCCCCTTCGTGCAGTCTCGATCATCTGCTGTGGGTCCGCCGTCGGCCGGAGCCGCGGCCCGCCCGGCGTCCGCCGGCAGGGGGCGGGGACGTCGGGCGGACCGCACCGGTCGGCGACTGCGCGTCATCGCTGGCATGTCCGTCTGATGGTGATCATCTCTTTCGTACGACGACGAAGTCCGCGAGCGCCACGAAGGACGCCCGCACGTGAGGGGGCATCGGGACGCTGTCGAGGGCCCCGATGGCGATGTCGAACTGCCGGCGCGCCTCCTGCGAGGTCCACTCGCGGCCCCCGGCCTCCTCGATGAGGGCGGCGCGGGCGGCGAACTCCTCCTCGGAGAACTCCTCCTGCGGCACGGAGTCGGGCCCGGTGGCGGCGGCGTCGGCGGCGAGGAGCTGGGCGAGCTTGTCGGAGGCCGGGCCGCCCGCGGCGAGCGCGGCGACGACGGGCAGCGACTTCTTGCGCTGGCGCAGGTCGCTCCAGGTCTGCTTGCCGGTGGACTCGGGGTCGCCCCAGATGCCGAGGAGGTCGTCCACGGCCTGGAAGGCGAGCCCGAGGTGGTAGCCGTAGCGCTCCAGCGTGTCGGCGGTGGCCTCGTCGGCACCGCCGAGCACGGCGCCGATGGAGGCGGCGCAGGCGAGCAGGGCGCCGGTCTTGTTGCCCTCCATCTCCAGGCACTCCTCGACCGTGACCCGGTCGCGGTGCTCGTAGGAGATGTCCTGGGCCTGACCGTCGATCAGGGCGCGCGTGGCGCGCGTGAGACGGCGCGTCGCGCGGCCGGCCTCGGGGGTGCCGAGTTCGAGGAGGATCTCGTTGGCGAGGGCGAAGAGCGCGTCGCCGACGAGGATGGCCTGCGCGGGTCCGTGCACCTTCCACACGGTGTCGCGGTGGCGGCGCTGCTCGTCGCCGTCCATGAGGTCGTCGTGCAGCAGGGAGAAGTTGTGCACGAGCTCCACGGCGACGGCGCCGGGCACGCCGGTCCCGGCGCTCGCCCCGGTGACCTCGGCGGAGATGAGCGCGAGGGCGGGGCGCACGGCCTTGCCCCCGTCGCCCGAGACGGGCCTGCCCTCCGCGTCGGTCCAGCCGAAGTGGTAGGCGGACACCGAGTCCATGGGCGGCGCGAGCCGGTCCACGGCGGACCGCAGCACCGGCGTGACGAGGGCACGGCTGCGCTCGACGAGCGCGGTCACGTCCGGGGCGTCGGCGGCGGCTTCGGCCGAGGGCACAGTCGGCACGTTCTTCTCTCCTCTGTTCGCGGTGCTGGTCTTGGGGGTGCCGAGCGGCACCCGGTCGGCGGGGGCCTCGGTGCTCATGCCGCCTCCTGGAAGTGGAAGAGGTGCGCGCCGGTGCGGCCGAGGCTCGCGAGCGCCGCGCGGGCCGCGTCGCTGCCGCTGCGCACGGCGCCCTCCATCGTGGCGGGCCAGCCGGTGTCGGTCCACGCCCCGGCGAGGTAGAGCCCGGGGGCACGGGTGGTGTTGCCGGGCCGCAGCCGTCTGCCGCCGGGGGCCGGGTCGAAGGTCGCCGTGCGTTCCCTGGTGACGAAGAAATCGCGGATTCCGGCGCCGCGCGCGGCGGGCAGGAGCCGTTCCAGTTCGGGGAGGTACCGCTCGCGCAAGGTGCTCACGGGCGCGTCGATCTCCTCGCCGACGGCCGACTGCGAGACCGCGAGGTACTGGCCGGGCCCGGTGAGCCCGGAGGGCGCGGTGCGGTCGAAGACCCACTGCACCGGGCTGCCGAGCGCGGCGAAGAAGGGCCTGCGCAGCACCTTGCGGTCGTAGACGACGTGGACGTTGAGGATGGGCGAGGTGCCGAGCGCGGTGAGGTGCTCGGGGTGGTCGAGGGCCCCGTCGGGCAGCAGTTGGTGGGCCTCCTGCTGGGCCACGGCGAGCACGACGGTGTCCGCGTCGAGCATGCCGTCCTCGGTGCGCACCCGCCAGCCGCCCCCCTCGGCGCGCTCGACGGCGCCGACCCTGGCGCGGAGCCGGGTGGTGACGCCCGCTTTGTCGAGGGCGCGGCGGGCGAGGGTGTCGTGGAGTTCGCCGAGCGGGACGCGGGCCCAGCCGATGTCGGCGGCCCCCGGCTCAGTGAGCAGCCCGGTCCTGAAGACCTTGGCGGCGAGGGCGAGTGAGGAGTCGTCGGCGCGGGCGTTGAGCGTGGCGACGCCGACGAGGTCCCACAGGGCCGCGATGGTGCGGGGGCTCTGCCCGTGCGCGCGCAGCCAGCTCCCGAAGTCGCGCCGGTCGAGCGCCGGGTCGGCGGGGTCGAGGCGGCGCAGCGCGAGCGCGGCGCGTGCCACGGACGCGCGTTCCCGCGGGCTCAGGTGGGGGTACGTGGCGAGGCCGCCCGCGAGGTGCAGGGGTACCGGGGCCTGGGTGCGCCGCAGTCGGCCCAGGCGCCAGGTGTCGGCGTCGAGCACGGGGACGTCGAGCCGGTCCTGCACGGGGGCGAGGTGGGCGGCGTCGATGCGGTGCAGGAACTGCTGGTAGGCGGTGCAGCAGCGCAGGTAGACGTGCTGGCCGTTGTCGATGGTGAGGTCGCCGCGCCGGAAGGAGAAGGCGAGTCCGCCGAGGCGGGGCCTGCCCTCCAGAAGGCTGACGCGGACGCCGGCGTCGGCGAGGCCGAGCGCGGCGGTCACTCCGGCGAGTCCGCCGCCGATGACGACGGCGTGTCCCGCGCCGCCGGTGGGGGTGGTGGCTGAATCGGCCTGTTCGGTCATGCGTCCTCCCTGCCTGCCCCCGGGGTGGTGGCGTGCGCAGTGAGGGACGCGGACCTCAGCCCGGAGGTTGCCCGGTCGTGACCGGGTACGGGTGCCTTCGCGCGGCCCTGCCGCGGGGCCTCTCGTGTCACGGTTGTCCCCCGGCTCTCTGACGGGCCGCCGCCTTGGCGTCGACACCGGCGAGGCCGCGCACGGCGACGTACGCCTTCTCGCGCGCCGGGAGCGAGACCCGGCCGCGCAGCACGGCGTCGGGGTCCTGCTCGATGCGGTCCAGGAGGCGGTGGTAGATCCCGGCCATGGCCGAGACGCAGGCACCGCCGCGCCGGTCGAGCATGGGAAGGAGCTGGTAGCCCTCGTCGAAGAGCGCGCGGGCGCGGCGCACCTCGAAGTGGACGAGACCCGGGAAGTCCGCGCCCTCGGGCAGCGTCGCCGAGCCGAAGCCCGCGGAGCAACCGAATTTGTCGAGGTCCTCGGCGGGCAGGTAGGTGCGGCCGTTCGCGGCGTCCTCGCGCACGTCGCGCAGGATGTTGGTGAGCTGGAGCGCGAGACCGAGCGTGTTGGCGTACTCGGGGGCGCGCACGCGGTCGCGCGCGCCGGGCCGTACGCCGAAGATGCCGAGCGAGAGCCGGCCGATCGCCCCGGCGACGCAGCGGCAGTAGTCGGCGAGTTCGTCCCAGGTGCGGTAGGCGCGGCCCTGTACGTCCATCAGGACGCCGTCGATCAGCTCGTCCAGGGCGCCGAGCGGGACCGGGAAGCGCCGCGCGGTGTCCGCGAGGGCGACGGCGACCGGGTCGGTGTCGTCCTCGGCGACGTCCTTGGTCCGTACGCGCTCCAGGAGCGCGCGGCACTCGTTGAGCCGGCGCGTCTTCTCCTCCGGCGCCAGCGTGCCGTCGCCGATGTCGTCGACGCGGCGTGAGAAGGCGTAGACGGCCGACATGGCGCGGCGCTTGTCGCCGGGCAGCAGGCGGATGCCGTAGGCGAAGTTCTTCGCCTCGGCGCCCGTGACGGTCTCGCAGTAGCCGTAGGCGGCGCTCACCGCCGCGGGCAGTACGTCCTGCTCCTTCATCGTCGGACTCACCCCTCTCCTCGCAGTACTGCTCCCATCTCGCGCAGCAGCCGGGCCTTGGTGGGCTTCGGCGTGGTGGCGAGTACGTCGTTGCCCGCGTCGGCGATCGCGGCCAGGGCCGCGCGGCCTCCGGCGACGAAACCGGCGAGCAGGAGCCGGAGGCGTCCGCGCACGCTCGCGACGAGGGGCAGTCCCTCGTCGAGCAGGGCGCGGGCGCGGTCGGCCTCGAAGGCGATGAGGGCGCGGACCGGGGCGCTCGCGCGCGGGGCCGCGAGGTCCGCCTCGGTGACGTGAAAGCGCGTCATGTCCTCGGCGGGCAGGTAGACACGGTCGCGCCGCAGGTCCTCGGCGACGTCCTGGAGGTGCTCGACGAGCTGGAGCCCGGTGCAGACGGCGTCCGAGCGGCGCACTCGCTCGTCGCTCTCGGTCCCGGTGAGGCCGAGGACGAGGCGGCCCACCGGGTTCGCGGACAGCTCGCAGTAGGCGGCCAGTTCGTCCCAGGTGGCGTAGCGGGCGACCTTCTGATCCTGCCGGTTGGCGCCGATGAGCGCCTCGAAGGGCTCGGGGACGAGGCCGCGGCGGCGCACGGTGGGCCGCAGGGCGCGCAGCAGGGGGTGGTGGGGGGTCCCGGTGGAGCGGAAGACGCGGGCGAGGTCGGTTTCGAGCGCGTCGAGGAGGACGAGGCGGTCGCCCGCCTGGTCCTCGGGCACGTCGAGGTAGCGGGCGTCGGCGCCGCCGGGGGCCAGGTCGCCGTCGCCGATGTCGTCGACGAGCCGGGCGAATCCGTAGACGGCCATGAGGTCGGCGCGCCAGGATCCGGGCACGAAGAAGGGCGCCACCGGGAAGTTCTCCGCTCCGGCCTTGCCGAGCGTGGCGTTCTCCGTCGCGGTGGCGTGCGCCGTCCCGGCGCCGGGCGCCGCGGGGCGGGGGGCGCTCATCGGCGACCGCCCGTCGCGGGGACGGCGGGTACAGCGTGGAGGCGGAGGTCGTCCGTAGCCAATGCCGTCACATCTCCCGTTCTACACTGCGCACACAAAACTCACTATTTCGGACACGCCGCCCGGCCGCCGCCCAGGCGTTTCGGTGCAGCATGTTCCCCTGTGCGGTATCGCACCACTCGTCGCGATTCGGCACCGGCACAGCTTACGTTGTACAACTCAACCGCTCACGGCGGGGTGTTCGGCACGTCACAAGAACACACCGATTGCCGTCAACCTTCCCGACCTGCGACTTAGTTGACTGATCTTTGACCCGCTCGGCCGCGCGCGGGGAATAAACGGCGCCCGCCGCCGTGACACGACGGAACCCCCGCCGGATTTGTCCGGCAGGGGTTCCGCTTTCGCTCCTGATGCCGCGAAGAGGGGACGAAAAGCTCTCTTACGGCATTTCAGCTATTTACTTACTGGTGAACTTCTCGTACTCCTTCATCACCTCGGCCGTGGGCCCGTCCATCCGCAGCTCCCCGTGCTCCAGCCACAGCACGCGGTCGCACGTGTCGCGGATCGACTTGTTGTTGTGGCTCACGAGGAAGACGGTCCCGGCCTCCTTGCGCAGCTCCCTGATCCGGGCCTCGGAGCGCTTCTGGAAGGAGCGGTCGCCCGTCGCGAGGGCCTCGTCGATCATCAGGACGTCGTGGTCCTTGGCCGCCGCGATGGAGAAACGCAGGCGGGCCGCCATGCCGGAGGAGTAGGTGCGCATCGGCAGCGAGATGAAGTCGCCCTTCTCGTTGATCCCCGAGAAGTCCACGATCTCCTGGTAGCGGGCCTTGACCTCCTCGCGGCTCATGCCCATCGCGAGGCCGCCGAGGATCACGTTGCGCTCGCCCGTGAGGTCGTTCATGAGCGCCGCGTTGACGCCGAGCAGCGAGGGCTGCCCGTCCGTGTAGACCTTGCCGCTCTCGGCGGGCAGCAGCCCTGCGATCGCGCGCAGGAGCGTCGACTTGCCCGAGCCGTTGGAGCCGATGAGGCCGATGGCCTGTCCCCGGTACGCGGTGAAGGAGACCCCGCGCACCGCGTGCACCTTGCGCACCCCGGGCGAGTCGCCGCGCTTGACGATGCGGTTGAGCGCCGCGGTGGCGCTGCCCTTCCCGCCCTTGGCCCCGTGCACCCGGTAGACGATGTGCAGCTCGTCCGCGATCACCGTGGGCATGTGCTCACGGCCCGCGTTGCGTCCCTCAGCCACGGCCATACCGCTCTTCCGCCTTCCAGAAGTACACGAACCCGAGGACCCCGACGACCACGGCCCAGCCCAGCGCGAAGGCCCACACGTGCGGCGGCAGGTAGCTGCTGCCGTAGCCGTCGATGAGCGCGTAGCGCACGAGGTCCATGTAGACGGCCGCCGGGTTCCACTGGAGGACGTCGCCCACCCAGCCGGGCACGTCCTTGTCCGCGAGCATGGCGGGGAGGCTGAACATGACGCCCGAGGCGTACATCCACGTGCGCATCACGAAGGGCATGAGCTGCGCGAGGTCGGGGGTCTTCGCCCCGGCCCGCGCGAAGATCAGCGCGAGCCCCGTGTTGAACACGAACTGGAGCACGAGCGCGGGGACGACGAGCGGCCAGCGCATGTTCGGCCAGCAGCCGGTCGCGAAGAGCACCACGACCAGCACGATCATCGAGTACAGGAGCTGCTGGAGCTGCTGGAGCGAGAAGGAGACGGGCAGCGAGGCGCGCGGGAAGTGCAGGGCGCGCACGAGACCCAGGTTGCCCGAGATGGCCCGTACGCCCGCCTGCACCGAGGACTGCGTGAAGGAGAAGATGAAGACGCCGGTGACGAGGAAGGGGACGTAGATGTCCTTGTCGATGCCCTTCCGCGCCCCGAGCAGCAGCCCGAAGATGAAGAAGTAGACGAGCGCGTTGAGCAGCGGCGTCGCGACCTGCCACAGCTGGCCGAGCTTCGCCTGGCTGTACTGGGCGGTGAGCTTCGCCCGGGAGAACGCCAGGATGAAGTGGCGGCGGCCCCACAGCTCACGGATGTACGCGAGCAGCCCCGGCCGGGCGCCGCTCACCGTCAGCCCGTACTTCGCCGCCAGCTCGGGGCGGCTGAGCCCTTCGTCGGGCGAGGGCGGGAGCGTGGGTGTGCTCACCGTGACGCCCTTCTCCTGCGTTGTGTCACTCACGGGGGAACCTTCGTCTGCGGGGACTGCGGGGACTGCGGTCCGCCGGTGCCCCGGGCGCGCTCGCGTCCGGGGCACCGGCACCGCCGCGGTACGGCTGTGCGGGACAGCGTGTCAGATGATCGGCGGACGGCCCAGCCGGGTGAGCCGCCACACCGTGCGCCAGCGCATCGGGCGGCGCGGACCGCAGCCCTTCGCCCAGCCCTCGCGGAAACCGCCGAACCAGGCCCGCAGCGCGGCACCGTTCGGGCGCCGCGCGAGGGTGAGCAGGAGCCACACTCCGAGGTAGACGGGGACGAGGGGCAGCGGCAGGTTGCGGCGCGCGAGCCAGACCCGGTTGCGGGCCACCATGCGGTGGTAGACCGCGTGCCGCGAGGGGGCCGTCGTCGGGTGCAGGAGCACCATGTCGGCCCGGTAGTCGATCGACCAGCCGGCGTCCAGGGCACGCCAGGCGAGGTCGGTCTCCTCGTGCGCGTAGAAGAAGTCCCCCGGCAGCAGTCCGGCCTCGGCGAAGACCCGGGTGCGGACCGCGTTGGCGCCGCCGAGGAACGTCGTGACCTCGGAGGAGCGCATCGGGTCCGAGGCCCGCAGGCGCGGGACGTGCCGGCGCTGCGTGACACCGGTCTCGGGGTCGGCGATGCGGAAGCTGATGATGCCGAGCTTCTCGTTCGCCAGGAACGCCTCGCGGCACAGCTCCGCGGTGTCGGTCCGCTCCAGGAGCCCGTCGTCGTCGAGGAAGAGGAGGATGTCGACCTCGCGCCCGGCCGGGCCGAACGCCTCGATCCCGACGTTGCGGCCCCCGGGGATGCCGAGGTTCTCGGGCAGCTCGACGGTGCGGACGCCCTCGGGCACCTCGGGCACCGGGGAGCCGTTGCCGACGACGACGACCTGGACGGGCTCGCCGTCCTGCTTGGCGACCGAGTCGAGGAGCAGTCGCAGCTCCTCGGGCCGGTTGCCCATGGTGATGATGACGGCGCCCACCGTCGGCGCGGACTGACTCATGGCTGCTTCCTCTTCCTTCTTGCGCCCCCGAGCCCGGGACAACCCGGTGCCCGGGACGCGGCGCTCATATCGCTCGTCGCACGTGTTCGCTCGTCACGGACAGCTTCACTTCAGCCGGCTGGAGGCGAGGATCGACACGAGGTGCAGCAGCGTCTGCACGAGCGCGATGGCGGCGAGAACGGCGATCCCGAGACGGGTGAAGAAGAGGTCGCCGCGGACCTGGTCGATCACCGCGAGCACGATGATGAGCAGCGAGGCCTCGATGCCGAGGATCAGCCGGTGGAACTGGAGGGCGGCGGCGGCCCGGCGGGCGAGCGCCATCCCGGAGGAGCGCGGCTCGGCCGCGGCGTCCTTGACGACGGGCAGTCCGCCCTGGTGGCGGGCGACGCCGACGAGGTCCGTCTCCGACTTGATGAGGATCGCGCCGAGCGCGGCGAGCGTGCCGAGGAAGGCCCACAGCCAGTCGATGCGGCCGGTGCCGAAGAGGTCGGCGCCGCGCAGCCCGAAGCCGACGAGGACGGCGGCGTCCGTGAGGTAGGCGCCGACGCGGTCGAGCCAGACCCCGCTGAGCGAGAACTGCTTCTTCCAGCGGGCGACCTCGCCGTCCACGCAGTCGAGGAGCAGGTAGAGCTGGGCCATGACGGCCCCGAGCACGGCCCCCGGGATGCCCGGCCACAGCAGCGCCGGGCAGGCGAGGACACCGAAGAACGTCATCAGGTAGGTCAGCTGATTGGGCGTGACCTTGGTGTTCACCAGGTACCGGTCTATGCGCAGCGAGATCTCGCGCATGTAGATCCGGCCGGCCCAGTGCTCGCCGCTGCGTCGGTCCTTGACCCCGGCGGGGTGGACGACGGGGCGGAGTTCAGCTACCGATGGCCTTGGCATAGTCGGCGTACGCGTCCTTGATCTGGTCTGTCGACAGGTTGAGGTGTTCGAGGATCGTGTAGCGGCCCGGTCGGGTCTGCGGGGCGAACTCGACGGCCTGGACGAACTCGTCCACCGAGAAGCCGATGTCGCCGGGCAGTACGGGCTGCTGGTGGCGGCGCAGCACCTCGGCCATGTAGCCGGCCTGCTCGCCCGCGCCGCGCAGGTGCATCGCGAAGACCGCGCCCATCCCGCACTGCTCGCCGTGGCTCGCCGCGCGCTTGGGGAAGAGCAGGTCGAAGGCGTGGTTGATCTCGTGGCAGGCGCCGGAGGCGGGGCGCGAGTCCCCGGCGACCGACATCGAGATGCCGGTCATGACGAGGCCCTCGGCGAGCGTCTGGAGGAAGTCGTCCTGGCTGACGTCGCCGGGGTGGCGCAGGATCGCCTCGCCGGCCTGCCGCGCCATCGCCGCGGCGAGGCCGTCGATCGACTCGCCGGTGACGCGGTGGGACAGCTCCCAGTCGGCGACCGCGGAGATGTTGGAGATCACGTCGCCGATGCCGGAGCGCACGTAGCGGGCCGGGGCCTCGCGGATGACGTCGAGGTCGATCACGACGGCGATCGGGTTGGGCACCCCGTAGGAGCCGCGGCCCGCGTCGTTGTCGAGGGTCGCCACCGGGGAGCAGAGCCCGTCGTGCGAGAGGTTCGTGGCGACGGCGACGAGCGGCAGCCCGATACGCGCGGCGGCGTACTTGGCGCAGTCGATGATCTTGCCGCCGCCGAGGCCCACGACCGCGTCGTAGTGCCCCGACTTCATCGCGTCGGCGAGCCGGATCGCGTCGTCGAGGGTGCCGCCGCCCACCTCGTACCAGCTCGCGCCCGGCAGGGCCGGGGCCAGCCGCTCGCGCAGCCGGGCCCCGGAACCGCCGCTGATCGCGATGGCGAGCTTGCCCGACGCCGAGATCCGCTGGTCGCACAGGACGGTCGCGAGATCGTCCAGGGCGCCGGGGCGGATGTCGACGGCGAGCGGCGAGGGAATGAGCCGCGTCAGTACCGGCACGCGATCTCCCGCCCCTTGGCCAGGTCCTCGTGGTTGTCGATCTCGACCCAGCTGACCTCGCCGATGGGGGCGACATCGATGGTGAAGCCGCGGTTGACGAGCTCCTGGTAGCCGTCCTCGTAGTAGAGCTGCGGGTCGCGCTCGTACGTGGTCTTCAGCGCGTCGGCGAGCTGCTCGGCGGCGTCGCCCTCGATGAGGGTCACGCCGATGTACTCGCCGGTCGCCTCGGCCGGGTCCATGAGCTTGGTGATCCTGCGGACGCCCTTGCCGGGCTCCACGACGACCTTCATCTCCTCGTCGGCGAGCTTCTTCACCGTGTCGAGGGCGAGGATGATCTTCTTGCCCTCGCCGCGCGCGGCGAGCAGCGTCTTCTCGACGGAGACGGGGTGGACGGTGTCGCCGTTGGCGAGGATCACCGAGTGCTTGATCGCGTCACGGCCGCACCACAGGGAGTAGGCGTTGTTCCACTCCTCGGCCTTGTCGTTGTCGATCAGCGTGATCTTCAGCCCGTACTTGGCCTCCAAGGCCTCGCGGCGGGCGTAGACGGCCTCCTTGCGGTAGCCGACGATGACCGCGACCTCGGTGAGGCCGATCTCGGCGAAGTTGCCGAGGGTCAGGTCGAGGACCGTGAGGCTCTCCTCCTGGCCTTCGGGCCCGACCGGCACCAGCGCCTTGGGCAGGGTGTCGGTGTACGGGCGCAGACGCCTTCCGGCGCCGGCCGCGAGCACGAGGCCGATCATGCGGGTTCTCCTTCGTCGTGTACGGCGGGTGCCCCTGCGGACACCCAGAAGCGGATGCTCTCGAAGAGCACCACGAGGGCCACGAGCACGGCCAGGGCCGTGAGCGCGGTGGCGAAACCGCTCCCGCCGAGGACCGCCGCGAGGAGGGCGACCAGCAGGGTCCTGCCCTCGTGTCCGGCGATGGCCTGGGTGAGCCAGCGGGGCGGAGCGCCGGTGCCACCGCGGATGCGGTACACCGTGTCGTAGTGATGGTAGGCGACCGCCGCGACGAGCCCGAAGGCCGCGGGAAGCGCGCCGTGCGTGTCACTGCGCGCCGCGAGCAGCAGGATCGTGCCGTACTCGGCGGCGCGCAGGAAGGGCGGTACGAGCCAGTCCAGGGCGCCCTTGAGCGGGCGCGAGACGGCGAGCGCGGAGAAGAGCGTGTAGACCGCGGCGCCGAGGACGGGCCAGGCGGAGCCGTACGACGTGAAGGCGGCGCTCGCGGTGACGGCGGCGGCGCCGAGCAGGGCGAGCAGCGGCACGGCGACGCGCGGCAGGGCGCGGCCGAGCGGGCGCAGCGCGCGGGCGAGGCCGCGGGCGAGCGGGCCGGAGTCGGCGAGGTCGGCGAGGGCCTGGGCGGCGCGGTCGGTGCGGGTGGCCCTGCGGGTCACCGAGCGCAGCAGGCGGCCCGCGGTCGTGTAGCAGGCGGCGAGGCCGCAGCCGATGAGGAGCACGACGAAGGTGACGCGCGGCGTGGTGCACGCGGTGAGCACGGCGATCATCGCCCAGCGCTCGCCGATGGGCAGCACGATCATGCGGCGCAGCCACACGGTCCAGCCGACCGAGTCGAGCTTGCCGGAGAGCGCGGCGGTCGGGCTCGTGTTGGCCGCGGCGTCGTGATTGGCCTCGTTGAAGGAGAAGTCGATGACGTGGCGGCAGGTCTGGAGGACCATCGCGCCGAGCGCGAGCGCCCAGACGTCGTCCCCGCCGCGCGCCGCGCCGAGGGCGAGGCCCGCGTAGTACGCGTACTCCTTGGCGCGGTCGAAGGTCGCGTCGAGCCAGGCGCCGAGCGTCGAGTACTGGAGCGAGTAGCGGGCGAGCTGGCCGTCGGTGCAGTCCAGGACGAACGAGGCGAGGAGCAGCACGCCGGCCGCGACGTACCCGGGCCGCGTGCCCGTGGCCGCGCAGGCGGCGGCGATGAGCGCGGTGAGCAGCGAGGCGGTCGTGACCTGGTTCGGGGTGAGGCCGCGGCGCGCGCACCAGCGGGCGATGTAGCGCGAGTACGGGCTGATGAAGTGCGTGGTGAAGAAGCCGTCGCGGGCCTTGACGGCCGAGCGGAGCCGGACCGCCTCCTCATCGACGGCCTCGACGGACTGCCGTGCCTCGTTGCGCTGCTGCGGGCTCGCGGGTACGGCGGCGACGAGCGAGCCGAGGTCGGGGCGGTGCACGGCGGTGCCGTCCGCGTCGAGGAGTCCGGCGAGCCGGTCGGGCAGCGGGTCGCCGGTGTCGGTCTGGGGGAGTACCTCGGTGCCGGGGGCTCCGCCCTCGGCGGGCATCGGCTGGCGCAGGGGGTGCGCGGCGGGCGCGAGGGGGGCGCCGGGGACGGCCGGGGCCGCTCCGCGTACGGCGGTGTCGAGCGCGTGGGCGAGGGCGGGGCGGGCCTCGGGTTGCGCGGTGACGGCGCCGGGGACGGCGGCGGCGGGGAACCGGGGGTCGGTGAGTGCGAGCCGCAGGGAATGCGTGTGGCCCACGAACCGGGAGTCGACGAGCGCGACGCGTTCCCCGGCGGGGACACTCGCGAGGGCGCTCGGGGTCTGCGACGGTTCGGTGACGACCCGCACCCCGAAGCCGAGCGCCCGCAGCTCACCCTCCAGGGGTGAGCCGGGCACCGGCGGACCGGTGAGGATGGCGGTCGACAGAGGAACTCACTCCTTGGGGGCCGGCCCGGCGCCGGGCCGGGCAGCGAAGGGGGTGACGTGCACCGCGGACCACACCGGGGGGAGCGTGAGGGGCGGGCGTCGGCTGAGGTTATCCGATGCCGTGTACCGGGGGTTCACCACCCGTTCACGGCCCGAGGACCGCCGAAGCGCGTGATCATCATGCGCGATCGGGTGGCGGGTTCCCAAACGCGCGGGGGCGTATCCGGACGAAGGGGATTCCCTTTGATCAGGCCCCTCCGGCGCCCGGGGAGCGGAGTGCGGGGCGGCGTTCCGCCAAAGCCGCTGATGAGCGCAATGACAACGGTGTTCAGCCTCGTGTTGCCTCACGCGGGCGGGTAAGGGTTCACTGACCGCGAGAAGGGGAGGCACCCATGGGTCACGACCACGCGCACGGCACCGCGACGCACGCCCACCGCGGCCGGCTCCGCCTCGCCCTCGTCCTGACCCTCGCCGTGATGGTCGTCGAGATCGCGGGCGGCCTCCTCTCGCACTCGCTCGCGCTCGTCGCCGACGCGGCGCACATGGCGACGGACGCGCTCGGCCTCGGCATGGCGCTGCTCGCGGTGCACGTCGCCGCGCGCCCGCCGAGCGACACGGCGACGTTCGGGTACGCGCGGGCGGAGATCCTGGCGGCGCTCGCGAACTGCCTGCTGCTGCTCGGGGTGGGCGGGTACGTCGTCTACGAGGCGGTGCGGCGGTTCATGGACCCCGCGCAGACGGACGGCTCGCTCGCCCTCCTGGTGGGGGTCGTGGGTCTCGTCGCGAACTGCGTCTCGCTCGGCCTGCTGCTGCGCGGCCAGGAGGAGAGCCTCAACGTGCGCGGGGCCTTCCTGGAGGTCATGGCCGACGCGCTCGGCTCGCTCGCCGTGATCGTCTCGGCGCTCCTCGTGTGGCTCACCGGCTGGCCGTACGCGGACACGATCGCCTCGCTGCTGATCGGGCTGATGATCGTGCCGCGCACGTGGCGGCTGCTGCGGGACACGCTCAACGTGCTCCTGGAGGCGGCGCCGCGCGGGGTCGATCTCGCGGAGGTACGGGCGCACATCCTCGGCACGCCCGGGGTGCGGGCGGTCCACGACCTGCACGCGTGGACGATCACCTCGGGGATGCCGGTGCTCTCGGCGCACGTCGTCGTCGACTCGGCCGTCCTCGACTCGGTCGGCCACGAGAAGATGCTCCACGAGCTGCAGGGCTGCCTCGGGCACCACTTCGACGTGGAGCACTGCACCTTCCAGCTGGAGCCCGGCGGGCACGCGGAGCACGAGGCCGGAAGCTGTCTGTAGGCGGGGGCCGCGCCCTCGCGGGACCCGTCGGGGCGGGCACGACGCGTGGGCGGGCGGTTGCGGGGCGCGCGCGCGGCGTACGGCAGACTTGGGGCAAGCCAGAAGCGAAGGATGCGCATGCCGATCTCATCAGCCACCGCGGCCGACAGTTCCTCCCCCTCCACCAGCACCGAGGACATCCTCCTGGAGCTGGTGGACGAGAGCGGGGCCACCATCGGTACGGCGGAGAAGCTCGCCGCTCACCAGCCCCCGGGCCAGTTGCACCGCGCCTTCTCCGTCTTCCTCTTCGACCGCGAGGGGCGGCTGCTGCTCCAGCGCCGCGCGCTCGGCAAGTACCACTCCCCCGGCGTCTGGTCGAACACGTGCTGCGGCCACCCCTACCCGGGCGAGGCCCCCTTCGCCGCCGCCGCGCGCCGCACCTTCGAGGAGCTGGGGGTCGCCCCCACGCTGCTCGCCGAGGCCGGCACGGTCCGCTACAACCACCCCGACCCGCTCTCCGGGCTCGTGGAGCAGGAGTACAACCACCTTTTCGTCGGGCTCTCGCCGAGCACGCTGGCGCCGGACCCCGAGGAGATCGCGGAGACCGTCTTCGTGACGCCGCGGGAACTGGCCGAGCGGCACGCGCGGGACACCTTCTCGACATGGTTCCCGACCGTGCTGGACGCGGTGCGGCCCGCGGTGCGGGAGCTGACGGGCGGTACGGCGGACTGGTGAGCCCGCCCCGCGGCGGCTCCCGCCGTCGCGGTCCGTACAACGGCGGCCCCCGCGTGCGTGGCCCGCGCCCGTGTGACCCGCGCCCGCGCGGCGCCCGGGGTCGTGACGGCGGCGGTCCTCACGTGCGCGGGGTGAGCGGCAGGGCGGCCCAGCAGACCTTTCCGCCGCCCGCCGTGTGCTCGACGTCGCAGGCGCCGCCCTCCTCGCGGACGATCTCCCGGACGAGGAGCAGCCCGCGCCCCCCGGTCTGTCCCGCGTCGGCCTCCAGCGCGGTGGGCCGGTAGGGGTGGCCGTCCTCGACGGCGACCCGTACCCAGTCCGCGCCCGCCGCGACCTCGACGGCCAGCTCGGGCGAGACGACGGCCGCGTGCCGGACCGCGTTGGTGACGAGTTCGGAGACGATGAGCAGGAGGCCCTGGGCGAGGTCGGGGGCGAGCGGAACGCCCTGGCGGCGCAGCAGGTCGCGTACGGCGTGCCTGGCCTGCGGCACGGAGACGTCGACGGCGGGGGCGGTGAAGCGCCACACCCCTTCCCAGGGCCTCGGCCCGTCGCCCCCGTTCCCTTCTGTGTCCATGTCCGGCTCGTCGTCGTCGCGTTCGGTAGTCACCACGCGCCCGAGTGTCGGCACCTCGCAGGTCCGTACCACCCCACTGACAGCAAATGGCCGGGGATCGACGGTCTTCGACCATCTTTGGCCACGCGCTGAACGATACGGGTCGCATGCTGCCCGGTCCGGATCGCCCGGTCGCCGCCCCGGTCGCCCGGGAACCCGTACCGATTTCGGGGCTTCAACTTGCCCGGTCAGCTTTCTATTCCCGTACGGATCGCACCTGGGACCGACGCGATAACTTCGCTCATCGCAGCACCGCTTGAGGTGCCAAGCGTCCACGGGCCGTTTGCCCGCCGCTTCTCCGGGCGGTTTCACTTGTCCGGACAGGAAATACGTTGAGGAGCAGCCCATGTCCCAGGTTTTCGAGCCCTTCCCGCTCGCCGGCACCACCCTGGCCAACCGCGTCGTCATGGCCCCCATGACGCGCAGCCGCGCCGACGCGGAGAGCCGTACGCCGACCGAGCTGACCGCCCTCTACTACGCGCAGCGGGCGAGCGCCGGGCTGATCGTCACCGAGGGGGTGCAGCCCTCCCCCGCGGGCCAGGGCTACCCGGCCACGCCCGGCATCCACTCCGCCGAGCAGGTCGCGGCCTGGCGCCGGGTCACCGAGGCGGTGCACGCCGAGGGCGGCGTGATCTTCCTCCAGATCATGCACACGGGCCGCATCGGCCACCCGAGCCTGACCGGGCTCACGCCCGTGGCGCCCTCGGCCGTGAGGGCCGCCGGGCAGGTGTTCACCGGCGAGGGCCCGCAGGACTTCGTGGAGCCGCGCGCACTGACCGGGGCGGAGGTCGAGGAGACGGTCGCGGACTTCGCGCGCGCGGCGCGGAACGCGATCGAGGCCGGTTTCGACGGGGTCGAGATCCACGGCGCCAACGGCTACCTGGTCCACCAGTTCCTCGCGCCCAACTCCAATGTCCGCACCGACGCGTGGGGCGGCGGTCCCGAGGGGCGCATCCGTTTCGCGGTCGAGGTCGCGAAGGCCGTGGCCGGGGCGATCGGCCCCGAGCGGGTCGGCTTCCGGATCTCGCCCGGCAACCCGTTCAACGACATCGCCGAGACCGACCCGGCGGACCTGGAGGCCACGTACACCGCCTTGGTCGACGCGCTCGCCCCGCTCGGCCTCGCCTACCTGCACCAGATGGAGGCGCCCGGGGTGCGCGAGCTGCTGCTGCGCCTGCGGAAGCAGTGGCCGGGGGCCTTCGTCCTCAACCCCTTCACGGCCGGGTCCCCCACCGGCGCCGAGAGCCTGAAGCTCGTCGAGGACGGCACGACGGACCTCCTCTCCTTCGGCGCGCTCTTCCTCGCCAACCCGGACCTCCCGGCCCGCCTGCGGGCCGGGGGCCCCTTCAACACCCCGGACCTGACGACCTTCTACGGCGGCGACGCGCGCGGCTACACGGACTACCCGCCCCTCGGCGCCTGACCGAGCGGCCGGGCGGGACCGCCTGTCGGCACACCGGGGACGCACGCTCCCCGGCCGGGCCGGTCCCTTCCCGCCCGGCCCGGCGCGCGGCGAGCGCCCGGAACGCGACGCGGCGCACGCCCCGCTCGGGCCCCATCAGCCCAGCCCCCGCCCGCGCGCCCGCTCAGTCCCTCCCGCCCGGCTCCACCCGCCGCAGCAAGCGTTCCTCCAGGCGTTCCAGGACCCGGACGCTCTCCGCCTTCTCGTCCTCGCCGAGGTCCTCGGTCAGCCAGGACTCCAGCTCGTCCCACAGCTCCTCGACCCGGCGCCGTACGCCGAGCGAGGCGACGGTGGCCTCCACGAGGACGGAGCGCCGGTCGGTCGGCGAGGGCACCCTGCGGACGAACCCGGCCTGCTCCAGGCGCCGTACGGTGCGGGTCACGGTCGCCGCCTCCGCGCCCAGGACCTCCGCGAGGTCCACCTGCCGCAGCCTGCCGCGCTCCCACAGCTCCAGCATCACGAGTTCCTGGCCCACGTGGAGCCCCACTTCGCGCAGCAACTGCCCGGCGAGCACCCGGTGCAGCCGCGCCACGCGCACCACCATCGCGCCGAGCGGCGCGCGACCCGTCCCCGCGGGCCCGCAGCCCCCCGCCACCTCACTCATCCCGCCGTCCCTCGCTCACCGCCCCAGGCCGGGCCGCCCGCACAGGACTGTACGTCCCGTCGTCGACGACGGGCCTGCGCCCGGCGCGCAACCGCGCCACGAGCGCGGCCGGGGCCTTCGCCGGGGAGCCCGCGTCGTAGGGCGGCTCGGGGTCGTACTCGGTGGCGAGCTGGACCTCCTCGGCACGGGCCCGCCCGGCGAGTTCGCCGACGAGCGCGAGGCCCATGTCGATCCCGGCCGAGACGCCTGCGGCGGTGACGTACTTGCCGTCGCGCACGACGCGCTCGGCGACCGGCTCGGCCCCGTACTCCCGGAGCACGTCGGGGAAGAGCCAGTGGGTCGTGGCGCGCCGCCCGGTCAGGAGGCCCGCCGCCGCGAGGAGCAGCGCGCCCGTGCACACCGAGGTCGTCCAGCGCGTGCGCGCGTCCGCGGCGCGCAGCCAGCCGAGGAGCGCGGGATCGGTCATGTGCGCGCTCTGCCCGGGGCCGCCGGGGACGAGCAGCAGGTCGGGCGCCGCGACGTCCTCGTACGCGTGCGTCGCGCCCAACGTCACCTCGCCGCGGTCGGCGAGGACGGGCCGGGGGCGGTCGGCGACGAAGACGGTGCGCGCCCCGGGGACGCGGCACACCATCTCGTACGGGCCGATCGCGTCGAGCGCGGTGAAGCCGTCGAAGAGGGCGAGGGCGATGAGCGGCACGGGGGCTCCCGGTTCTCGGGTGGTGCGGGTACGGCGCGACGGTACGTGCCCGGGGGCCGTCCGCGCGGCGACAACGGGAATCCCGTCCTCCCGGCCACTGCCATCACGTACCTACCAGTAGGTAACGTACGGGTATGAGCGAACCGACCCGCACCCCGCTGCCCGAGCGTGCCGCGCGCCGCTGTCACAACGCCGTCAATCCGCTGCACTCCTTCCACTACTTCTCGCCCGAACTCGCCGCCGAGATGGGCGAGGCCGGGCTCACCGACTCCTCCGCCGTCTACCTCGCCACGCGCGCCGCCGCCTTCGGCCCGGTCGGGGCCGGTGCCGTGACGGCGAGCTTCTACAACTTCTCGCCGGAACTCGTCGCCCGCCATCTGCCCGCCGCGTGGGACACGGCCGCACCCGACGTCGTGCTCGCGGCCCGGCTGCGCACCGTGGACCGCCTGCTGCGGCGGCTGCTCGGCGACGACGCCGTGGAGTCGGCCGAGATGAAGGACGCCGCGCGGCTCGCGCTCCGGGCCGCCGAGGCGTGCCGTCCCGAGGGGCGCCCGCTCTACGCGGCGCACGCCGACCTCCCCGTGCCGGAGGAGCCGCACCTCGCGTACTGGCACGCGGCGACGCTGCTGCGCGAGCACCGGGGCGACGGGCACGTGCACGTCCTGCTCCGGGCCGGGCTCGACCCGGTCGAGGCACTCGTGACGCACACCGCCACCGGACGCGGCATGGTGCCGCGCTTCGTCATCGCGAGCCGCGGCTGGCGCCGCGCCGACTGGGAGGCGGCGGCCGACCGGCTGCGGGAGCGCGGTCTGCTCGACGCGGAGGGCGAACTGACCGAGGCGGGGCAGGCCCTGCGCACCCGTGTCGAGACGGAGACGGACGCGCTCGACGAGGCCCCGTACGCGCACCTCGGCGCCGAGGACGTCGCCCGCCTCACCGAGCTCGCGACCGGCTTCACGCGCGCGGGCATCGCGGCGGGGGCCTTCCCTGCGGGGATCTTTGGCAAGGACTAGGCCCGCGCGGGGGCTTGTGATCACCGGGGGTTTAGGCGTACGGCGCGGGGCAACCCGTTCCGTACGCCGGAGAGGGGACTCCCCCGGCGACACCCCCGGAAGGAGAACACCATGTTCCGCGCCATCGCCGACGTCCTGCGACAGATCGGCTCCGCCATCGCCACCGTCGTCACGCTGCCGTTCCGCGCCGTCGCACGGCTCTTCGGCGGCGCCTCCAGCACCGCCCACCGCGCCTGAGCCCCTCGGCCCTGCCCCGCCGTCCGGGTGCCGCCTGCCAGAATGGCCCCAAGCTTCGCAAGTCAGAAGGCGGTACGGGAACGTGACGACAGCCCGCACGGGGTCCACCGAATCAGCGTCCATCGAGGGACGCATTGCCGAGGAACTCGGAGTTCAGGAGCGGCAGGTGAGGTCGGCCGTCGAGCTGCTGGACGGCGGCTCGACGGTGCCCTTCATCGCGCGCTACCGCAAGGAGGTCACGGGCACGCTCGACGACGCCCAGCTGCGGACCCTGGAGGAGCGGCTGCGCTACCTGCGGGAGCTGGAGGAGCGGCGCGCGGCGGTGCTCGACTCCGTACGGGAGCAGGGCAAGCTCACCGAGGAGGTCGAGGCCCGTATCCTCGGCGCGGACACGAAGGCGCGCCTGGAGGACGTCTACCTCCCCTTCAAGCCCAAGCGCCGCACCAAGGCGCAGATCGCCCGCGAGGCCGGGCTCGAACCCCTCGCGGAAGGGCTGCTCGCCGACCCCTCGCGGGAGCCGGCCGAGGTGGCCGCCGCCTACGTGGACGCGGACAAGGGCGTCGCGGACACGCAGGCCGCGCTCGACGGGGCCCGCGCGATCCTCTCGGAGCGCTTCGCCGAGGACGCCGACCTCATCGGGGAACTGCGCGAGCGCATGTGGACGCGCGGCAGCCTCTCCTCGACGGTCCGTGAGGGCAAGGAGGAGGCGGGCGCGAAGTTCTCCGACTACTTCGACTTCGCCGAGCCCTTCGCCAAGCTCCCCTCGCACCGCGTCCTCGCTCTCCTGCGCGGCGAGAAGGAAGAGGTCCTGGACCTCACCCTGGAGCCCGAGGAGCCGCCCGCCGAGCCGGGCACGCCCTCCTCGTACGAGGGCGTCATCGCGCACCGCTTCGGGATCGCCGACCGGGGGCGGCCCGGGGACGCGTGGCTGCGCGAGACGGTCCGCTGGGCCTGGCGCACCCGCGTCCTCGTGCACCTCGGCATCGACCTGCGCCTCCGCCTCCGTACGACGGCCGAGGACGAGGCCGTCACGGTCTTCGCGGCGAACCTGCGCGACCTGCTGCTCGCCGCGCCCGCCGGGACCCGCGCGACGCTGGGGCTCGACCCGGGCCTGCGCACGGGCGTGAAGGTCGCCGTCGTGGACGCGACGGGCAAGGTCGTCGCGACCGACACGATCTACCCGCACGCCCCGCGCAACCGCTGGGACGAATCGCTCGCGACCCTCGCCCGGCTCGCCGAGCGGCACCACGTCGACCTCGTCGCGATCGGCAACGGCACCGCCTCGCGCGAGACCGACAAGCTCGCGGGCGAACTCATCGCGGCGCACCCGGAGCTGAAGCTCACGAAGGTCGTCGTCTCGGAGGCGGGCGCCTCGGTCTACTCGGCCTCGGCCTTCGCCTCGCAGGAACTCCCCGAGCTGGACGTCTCGCTGCGCGGCGCCGTCTCCATCGCGCGCCGCCTCCAGGACCCGCTCGCCGAGCTGGTCAAGATCGACCCGAAGTCGATCGGCGTCGGCCAGTATCAGCACGACCTGTCCGAGGTGAAGCTCTCGCGCTCGCTCGACGCGGTCGTCGAGGACTGTGTCAACGGCGTCGGCGTCGACGTCAACACCGCGTCCACGCCGCTCCTGTCGCGGGTCTCCGGGGTCAGTGCCACGCTCGCCGAGAACATCGTGCGGCACCGCGACGAGAACGGCCCCTTCGGCTCCCGCGCGGAGCTGAAGAAGGTCGCGCGGCTCGGCCCCAAGGCGTACGAGCAGTGCGCGGGCTTCCTGCGCATCCGCGGCGGCAGCGACCCGCTCGACGCCTCCAGCGTGCACCCCGAGGCGTACCCGGTCGTGCGCAGGATCGCGAAGGCGACGGGCGGCGAGGTCGCCGCGCTTCTCGGCGACACGGGGACGCTGCGCTCGCTGCGCCCGGACGAGTTCGTGGACGAGACCTTCGGTCTGCCGACCGTGACGGACATCCTGCGCGAGCTGGAGAAGCCGGGGCGCGACCCGCGGCCCGCGTTCCGCACGGCGACCTTCAAGGAGGGCGTGGAGAAGCTCTCCGACCTGGAGCCGGGCATGGTCCTGGAGGGTGTCGTGACGAACGTCGCGGCCTTCGGGGCCTTCATCGACATCGGCGTCCACCAGGACGGGCTCGTGCATGTCTCGGCGCTCTCGCGGGAGTTCGTGAAGGACCCGCGCGAGGTCGTCAAGCCGGGCGACATCGTGAAGGTCAAGGTCCTCGACGTGGACCTGCCGCGCAAGCGGATCTCGCTGACGCTGCGGCTCGACGACGAGATCGGCGCGGAGCGCGGCGGACGGCGCGGCGGCGCCGGCCGCCAGGAGCGCGGACCGCGCGCCCCGCAGGGTCAGGACGCCAACGGCGGCGAGCGGCGCGGGGGCGGTCAGCGCCCGCCGCGCCAGCGCGGTGGCGGTGGCGGTGGCGGGGGCGGTACGGGGACCGCGGGCGGCGCGGCGCGTTCCGGCGGAGCGGGGCGTTCCGGCGGCTCGACGCGTTCCGGCGGTGCGGGCGGCCCCGCGCCGGTCAACTCGGCGATGGCGGACGCGCTGCGGCGCGCGGGCCTCACCGGCGGCGGCCAGAACGGCGGCCAGGGGGGCCAGGGCGGTCAGCGGCGCGGGGGGCGCTCCGGGCGCTGAGCCCGTACGACTCCCCCCGCACAAGGGATACGAGGGGGCGGCTCCCGTACGAGCCGCCCCCGTCCCCTGCCCTGCGTCTTGCCTCCAACGGCCCCTGTATGCGGCCGTGTTCGGGCAGGAGTCGACGAGTACCGCCCTCGCGCACGCACAGGCCCCGCTCGTCCCGCGTCCGGACGGCGCGACGCGCTGCCTGCCCGCCGACGTGCGCGGGCCCGGCAAGCCCGTTACCCGCACCGCCGAAGACCGCTTCTTCGACGGGCCCGGCCTCGCGGCCCCCGGGCTCGTCACGGCCACAAGGCGGGACAAAGGCGGCGCTCCCGCACGCGTCGTGCCGCGCGGCGGGCTCTCTCCAGGGGTGGGCCGGGTGTGCCGAGCACCCCGGCGGTACGGTCTTGGGCCATGACCTCACCTTCTGTCGGCATCTCGGCCCCGGTCCGCGTCCTCGGCTCGGGGGTGATCGGGCTGAGTACGGCACTGGAGCTGCGCGCCGCCGGGCACGAGGTGGAGGTGTGGGCGCAGCGGCCCGCGGCGCGGGCCACGTCGGCGGTCGCGGGCGGCCTGTGGTGGCCGTACCACATCGAGCCGGAGGAGCGGGTCGGCGCGTGGGCGCTGGAGACGCTCGCGGTGTACGAGGAGTGGGCGGCGGAGCCCGAGCAGACCGGCGTCCGGCTCGTCGAGGGCGTGCACGCGGAGACGTCGTTCGACACGCTGGGGCCGTGGGCCGGGTCCGTACGGGGTCTGCGCACGGCGACGGCGGCGGAGTCCCCGCACTCCCCCGGGCTCTTCGGCCGGCTGCCCGTCGTCGACATGCCGCACCACCTGGCCTGGCTGGAGCAGCGGCTGCGCGCGGCGGGCTGCCGCCTCCTGCCCCGTACCGCCCCCTCGCTCGCCGAAGCGGCCGACGGGGCGCGCGCCGTCGTCAACTGCACGGGCCTGGGCGCGCGTTCCCTCGTGCCCGACGAGGCGGTGCACCCGGTGCGCGGGCAGCTCGTCCTCGTCGAGAACCCCGGCGTGACGACGTGGTTCACGTCCACGGCGGGCGGGGGCGACCGTTCGGTCTACTACATACCGCAGCCGTACGGGCTGCTCCTCGGCGGCACGGCGGAGGAGCACGACTTCCGCGAGAGCCCGGACCCGGCCACGGCGGAGGCGATCGTCCGCGACTGCGCCGCGCTGCGCCCGGAGATCACCGGAGCCCGCGTCCTCGCCCACCGCGTCGGCCTGCGCCCCGCCCGCACCGGCGGCGTCCGTCTCACGGCGGAGCACTTGGCGGACGGCACACCGGTCGTGCACAACTACGGGCACGGCGGGGCGGGCGTGACGGTGGCGTGGGGGTGCGCGCGGGAGGCCGCGCGGCTCGTGACGGAGGTGCCGGGGGCCTGAGGGGGCCCGCGGTTCAGGCGCGGCCCCGCCTGGCCTCCGCGCGAGCGCGGCGCGCGTACGGGAGATAGCGGAGGCGTTCGGGCAGGGCGGGGGTCAGGAGGCGGAAGGCCGTCGCGAGACGGCGGAGGCGGCGTTCCCGCGCGGGGCTCCAGTCCAGGCCGAGGGCGGCGCGGGCGTCGGCGGGGAGGAAGCCGATCGTCAGGAAGCGGCGGGCGCGCAGGGCGAGGGGCAGCAGGAGCGGCCACAGGGCGCGCAGGGTCAGGCGCAGGGCGAGCGGGCCGCGGTCCGGGGCGGGGACGCGGGTGTCCGTGGCGAGGAGGTCGCGCACGACCGCGTTCGTCTCCACCTCCGTGGCGAGCATCCGGCGGTAGTACGGCCAGAACTCCTCCGGCGTCGCGGGCATGTCCCGCTCGCGCAGCCCGAGCAGCCGCCCGACCCGCAGCCACTCCGCGTACAGGGCGCGGTCCTGGGCCGGGGTGAGGGGGCGGACGAGGAGGGCGAGACCGCGCCGGTTGACCGGGTAGCCGGTCGCGTGCACCCACGCGTACGTCTCGGGGCGCAGCGCGTGGTAGGCACGGCCCCGGGTGTCGGTGCCGCTGATGTCGCGGTGCATCCGGCGCAGCCTCCGGCCCTCGGCGCGGGCCGCCTCGCCCCCGTAGACCCACAGCAGGAGCGAGTCGAGGGAGCGCGCGGCGCGGCCCCAGGGGTCGGTGCGGAAGACGGAGTGTGTGTCGACGCCCGCGCCGACGGCGGGGTGCGCGACCTGGAGGAGCAGCGCGGAGGGGAGCACGAGCAGCATCCGCACGTCCCCGGCGAGACTCCACAGCACCCCGCCGGGCGGGGGCGGCTCGGGCGGCGGGGCGCTGGGCGGCACGGGGCACCTCTCCTCGGGGTGGTCGGGGTGCCTCCAGTATGCGCGGGTTGCGGCGGTGACGGCCGGGGGACGGGGGTGCGGGCGGGGCCAGGGCAGGGGTGGGGGGCGGGTACGGGCAGTGACCGGAGGTGCGGGCGGGGCTCAGGCGCTCCGGGCCGCGAGGAGGGCCGCGAGTTCCGACGCGCGGTCGCGCAGTTCGGCCTCGGCGCGGACCCGGGCCGCCTCGCGGCGGGCCTGGTCGGTGTGGCGGGGGCCACCGGGCGGGGGCAGCGGGCCAGGGGCGGCGACGACGATGCCCGCGAGCGGCGCGGCGGGCGCCGCCGCGGCGGGTGCGCCCCAGCGCCCGCGCCTGCGGACGGAGAGCGCGCGGGCGAGGAGCAGGGTTGAGGCGATCAGGAGCGATCCCGCGAGGAGCAGGTGCATGTCCAAGAGCTACCCGGCACGAGCGGGTGCGCAACCCTCGGTGACGGACTGGATCTTCACAACATCGGTGAGACAGCAATAGTGTTCCACCGCACAGACGCACCGCAGCCCCCGGGGAGAAGGATCGTGGCAGTCACCCGCACCGCGCGCACGCCCGCGACGCCGGGCGCCCCCGAGCCGGAGGAGCGGCGCACGTACACGGTCGACGAGCTGGCGGCGCGCGCGGGCCTCACGGTCCGTACCGTGCGCTTCTACGCGACGCGCGGGCTGCTCCCGCCGCCCCGGATCGGGCCGCGCCGCGTCGGGCTCTACGGCCCCGGGCACCTCGCGCGCCTCGCGCTCGTCGACGACCTGCGGCGGCAGGGCCTCACGCTCGCCGCGATCGAGCGGTACGTGGCACGCCTTCCCGAGGAGACGACGGCGTACGAGCTGGCCATCCACCGCGCGATGGTCGCCTCCTGGCTGCCCGACGCGGCCGTGGAGTGCGGGCGCGCGGAGGCGGAGGAGCGGATCGGGCGGCCCCTCGGGGCGGACGAGCTGGAGCGGCTCGCGGCGATGGGGGTGCTCACGCCGGTGCCGGGGGCCGGGGAGCGGTACGTGCTCGACACCGTCCTCGTCGGGCTCGCCGTGCGCCTCCTGGACCTGCCCATGTCGCGCGAGGCGATCGCGAGCGCGCGCGAGGTGCTGCTGCGCAACGCGGCGCGGACGGCGCACGAGCTGAGCGAGGTGTTCCGGGGCGAGGTGGGGGTGCGGGAGGCGGGCGAGGCGCGGTCGCTGTCGGCGCACATGCAGCCGCTCGTGCTCCAGGCGCTGCTCACCGCTTTCCAGCGCTCGCTCAACGCGGAGCTGCGGGGAGCGTTCCCGGCGGGCGGGAGCGCGCGCGAAGGGGAGCCGGACGCGGACTGACCGGCTCCACTCCCCCGTACGGCGTCAGTCCTCGTCGGTGTACGGCTCCCCGCGCTCCGCCCGCGCCACGAGCGAGGCGGGCGGCTCGAAGCGCTCGCCGTAGCGGGCGGCGAGTTCGCGCGCGCGGGCGACGAATCCGGGCAGTCCGCCCTCGTACCCGTTGACGTACTGGAGGACGCCGCCGGTCCAGCCGGGGAAGCCGATGCCGAGGATCGAGCCGATGTTGGCCTCGGCGACGGAGCCGAGCACGTGCTCGTCGTCCAGGAGGCGCGCGGTGTCGAGCGCTTCCGAGAAGAGCATCCGCTCCTTCATGTCGCGGAACGGGATCCCGGTGCCCGGCTTCGTGAAGTGCTCGCGCAGTCCGGGCCACAGCCGCCCGCGCCTGCCGTCCTCGTACTCGTAGAAGCCCGCGCCGCCCGCGCGCCCGGGGCGCCGGAACTCGTCCACCATGCGGTCCATGACGGCGTCGGCGGGGTGTCCCGCCCATGTGCCGCCCGCCGCCTCGACGGCGGCGCGGCTCTCGTCGCGGATCTTGCGCGGCAGGGTGAGGGTGAGTTCGTCGACGAGCGACAGGACCTTCGCGGGGTAGCCGGCCTGGGCGGCGGCCTGTTCGACGGAGGCGGGCTCGACGCCCTCGGCGACCATCGCCACGCCCTCCTGGATGAACTGCCCGATGACCCGCGAGGTGAAGAAGCCGCGCGCGTCGGCGACGACGATCGGGGTCTTGTTGATCTGCCGCACGAGGTCGACCGCGTGCGCGAGGGCTTCGTCGCCGGTGCGCGCCCCCTTGATGATCTCGACGAGCGGCATGCGGTCGACGGGCGAGAAGAAGTGCAGCCCGATGAAGCCGGCCTGCCGCTCGACGCCTTCGGCGAGGGTCGTGATGGGGAGCGTGGAGGTGTTGGAGCACAGGAGCGCGTCGGGCGCGACGACGTCCTGGACCTCCTGGAAGACCCGGTGCTTGAGCGCGGTGTTCTCGAAGACGGCCTCGATGACGGTGTCGCAGCCCGCCAGGTCCTTCGCCTCGGCGGTCGGCGTGATGCGCGCGAGGAGTTCCGCCTTCTCGGCCTCGGTCCTGCGGCCCTTCGCGACGGCCTTCGTGAGCAGCTTCTCGGAGTACGCCTTGCCGCGCGCCGCCGCCTCGGGGTCGACGTCCTTGAGGACGACCTCGATGCCCGCGCGGGCGCACGCGTACGCGATGCCCGCGCCCATCATCCCGGCGCCGAGGACGGCGACCTTCGCGGCCTCGCGGCGCGGGACGTGGGCGGGGCGCGCGGCACCGGAGTTGACCTTCTGGAGGTCGAAGAAGAACGCCTGGATCATGTTCTTCGCGGTCTGGCCGGTGACGAGACCCGTGAAGTAGCGGGCCTCGATGGTCTGCGCGGTCTCGAAGTCGACCTGGGAGCCCTCGACGGCGGCGGCCATGACGGCGCGCGGGGCGGGGTAGGGAGCGCCGCCCGTCTGCTTGCGGAGGTTGGCGGGGAAGGCGGGGAGGTTCGCGGCGAACTTCGGCTGCGCGGGGGTGCCGCCGGGGATGCGGTACCCGGGGCGGTCCCAGGGCTGCGCGGACTCGGGGTGCGCGTCGATGAAGGCGCGGGCCTTGGCGAGCAGGTCGTCGCGGTCGGTGGCGAGTTCGTCGACGAGGCCCTTCTCCAGGGCGCGCCGCGGGGTGTGCTGGGTGCCCTGGAGGAGGAGGGTGAGGAGGGCGTCGGTGATGCCGAGGAGGCGCACGGAGCGGGTGACGCCGCCTCCTCCGGGGAGCAGGCCGAGGGTGACCTCGGGGAGGCCGACGCGGTAGCCGGGGGCGTCGAGCGCGACGCGGTGGTGGCTCGCGAGGGCGAGTTCGTAACCGCCGCCGAGCGCCGCCCCGTTGATCGCGGCGACGACAGGTTTGCCGAGGGTCTCGATCCGCCGCAGGGCGCTCTTGAGCGCGAGTGAGTCGGCGAGGACCCGCTCGGCGTCCTCGGGGCGGGCCGCGCGCAGGTCGTGGAGGTCGCCGCCCGCGAAGAAGGTCTTCTTGGCGGAGGTGAGGATGATGCCGCGGACGCTGTCGCGCTCGGCTTCGAGGCGGTCGGCGGTGGCGACGAGCGCGGCGCGGAAGGCGGCGTTCATCGTGTTGGCGGACTGGGCGGGGTCGTCGAGGACGAGGGTGAGGACGCCGGTGTCGTCGCGTTCCCAGCGGATGGGGGTGGGCTCGCTCATGGGTGGGCTCCTGGGCTCCGTTGCGTACGAATGGGGGCGGGGCGGGGCCCGTCAGAGGCGTTCGACCACGGTGGCGACGCCCATGCCGCCGCCGACGCAGAGGGTGGCGAGGCCGTAGCGCTTGTCCTGGCGTTCGAGTTCGTCGATGAGCGTGCCGAGGAGCATCGCGCCCGTGGCGCCGAGGGGGTGGCCGAGGGCGATCGCGCCGCCGTTGACGTTGATCCTGTCGAGCGGGACGTCCATGTCCCGGGCGAAGCGGAGGACGACGGCGGCGAACGCCTCGTTCATCTCGTACAGGTCGATGTCGGCGGCGGTGAGACCGGCCTTGGCGAGGGCCTTGCGCGAGGCGGGGGCGGGCCCCGTGAGCATGATCGTGGGGTCCGAGCCGGAGACGGCGGCGGAGAGGATACGGGCGCGGGGGCGGAGCCCGTACCGCTGCCCGACCTCCTCGCCACCGATCGCGACGAGCGCCGAACCGTCCACGATCCCGGAGGAGTTGCCCGCGTGGTGCACGTGGTCGATCTCCTCGACCCAGTGGTACTTCTGGAGCGCGACGGCGTCGAAGCCGCCGAGTTCGCCGATGTCCGCGAAGGACGGCTTGAGCTTCGCGAGGCTGTCGGCCGTCGTACCGGGGCGCGGGTGCTCGTCGCGGTCGAGGACGACGAGGCCGTTGCGGTCGCGCACGGGCACGACGGAGCGGTCGAAGCGGCCCTCCTTCCAGGCGGTCGCGGCGCGTTCCTGCGAGAGGGCCGCGTACTCGTCGACGTCGCGGCGCGTGAAGCCCTCGATGGTCGCGATGAGGTCGGCCCCGATGCCCTGCGGGACGAAGCCCGTCTCCAGGTTCGTCATCGGGTCCATCGCCCAGGCCCCGCCGTCCGAGGCCATCGGGACGCGCGACATCGACTCGACGCCGCCCGCGATCACGAGGTCCTCCCAGCCCGAACGGACCTTCGCCGCGGCGAGGTTGACCGCTTCGAGCCCGGAGGCGCAGAACCTGTTCTCCTGCACCCCGGCAACGGTCTCGGGCAGCCCGGCGGCGATCGCCGCGATGCGCGCGATGTCGGAGCCCTGGTCGCCGAGCGGCGAGACGACGCCGAGCACGATGTCGTCGATCGCGGCGGGGTCGAGGGTGGGGAGGCGGTCCTGGAGGGAGTGGAGGAGACCGACGACGAGGTCGATCGGCTTCGTGCCGTGGAGGGAGCCGGACTGCTTGCCGCGGCCCCGGGGGGTGCGGAGGGCGTCGTAGACGTACGCTTCGGTGGTCATCTCGGCCTTTCGGGGAGGGGGCGGGCGGGTGCCGGCGAGGGGTTGGCCCGAAGCCGGGGCACTGCCCCCGGCCCCGTTTCGGGGCTCCGGCCCCGGGCCCCGCTCCTCAAGCGCCGGAAGGGCTGTTTCTCTGGTCGGTCAGGCCCTCGACTCCCCACTCCTCCGCCACCGCCGCCGTGTCCGCGCCCGGGGTCAGGAGCGGGCCGGGGGCCGGGGCCGGGGTCGCGGAGAAGCGGGGGGCCGGGGCGGGTTGCGGGGTGCCGTCGGGGCCGGGGACGAAGGTGTTCCGGACGGCGAGGTGCGGGTGGTGGGGGGCTTCGCGCAGGGACAGCACGGGTGCGACGCAGCCGTCCGAATCGGCGAAGACCTTCGTCCACTCCGCCCGCGTCCGGGTCCTGAAGGCCGCCGCGATCCGTGCGCGCAGCTCGTCCCAGTGGTCGAAGTCCTCGCGCGCGGGGGCCGTTCCGGCGATGCCGAGGCGTTCGGTGAACTCGTTGTAGAAGCGCTTCTCCAGGGCCCCGACCGCCATGTGCTTGCCGTCGGCGGTCTCGTAGCAGCCGTAGAAGGGACTGCCGCCGTCGAGGAGGTTGCTGCCGCGCCGGTCCTGCCAGCCTCCCGCCGCCATGAGGCCGTGCAGGAGCGTCGTGAGGTGTGCGGCGCCGTCGACGATCGCGGCGTCCACGACCTGGCCCTCGCCCGTGCGCTCGGCGTGCCGCAGCGCGGCGAGGAGACCGACGACGAGGTAGAGCGAGCCGCCCGCGAAGTCGCCGAGGAGGTTCGCCGGGAAGGTGGGGGGCGCTTCGGGGTCGCCGCCGAGCGCGAGGGCCCCGGTTGGAGCGAGGTAGGTGAGGTCGTGCCCGGCGCGGTGGGCGAGCGGGCCTTCCTGGCCCCAGCCGGTCACGCGCCCGTAGACGAGGCGCGGGTTGGCGGCGAGCGCCTGCTCGGGGCCGACGCCGAGGCGTTCGGCGACGCCGGGCCGGAAGCCCTCGACGAGGAGGTCGGCGCGCTCCGCGAGCGCGAGGACAGCGGCGGCGCCCTCCTCGGTCTTGAGGTCGAGTTCGACGGAGCGCTTGCCCCGGTTGGTGAAGTCGAGCGCGGGGTCCATGCCGAACATGCCGCCGCGCTCGGGCCGGTCGACCCGTACGACGTCCGCGCCGAGGTCCGCGAGGAGCATCGCGGCGAAGGGCCCGGGGCCGAGCCCCGCCAGTTCCAGGACCCGCACTCCGCCGAGGGGCCCGCCCCGCTCCGCTGTTCCGCTCATCCGCACGACTCCAGGGCTTGTGACACAACTGATGTAACACCGGCGATGCTATGAACGGCGCGGTCCCGGCACAAGCCCCGGGAAAGCAAGCGCTCAGAAGTGTCGTACGCGAGGGGCGCGGGGTGCGTACGGTGAAGGCGTGGACACCTTGAACGAGCCCTCCCCCGTCCTCGTGAGCGCCTGCCTGCGCGGCGTCGCGTGCCGCTACGACGGGCGCGACAAACGGAGCGGGGCGCTGGACGAACTGCTCGCGGGGCGCCGCGTCGTCGCCTTCTGCCCCGAGCAGGCCGGGGGCCTTCCGACGCCGCGCCGGCCCGCCGAACTGCGCGGCGGGGACGGGCACGGGGTGCTGGAGGGCACGGCCCGGGTCGTGGAGGACACGGGGGACGACGTGACGGCGGCCTTCGTCGCCGGTGCCGAACGCGCCCTGGCCACGGCCCGCCGCACGGGCTGCGCGGAGGCCGTCCTCATGCCGCGCAGCCCCTCGTGCGGCGCGGGCGGGGTCTACGACGGCGCGTTCACGGGGACGCTCACGGCGGGCGAGGGCGTGACGGCCGCGCTGCTGAGGCGGCACGGCATCGCCGTACGGGAGGCTCCGGGCGTATGAGTGGCACCCCGGCCGTCCGCAGGCGCCGTACGTCTCGCGTCCTGCTCACCGACCCCGGGGGGCGTCTGCTCCTGCTGTGCGCCCGCGACCCGCGCACGCCGGGCGCGGCGTGGTGGTTCACGGTGGGCGGGGGCATCGAGGCGGGCGAGTCGCCCGAGGAGGCGGCGCTGCGCGAAGTGGCCGAGGAGACGGGGCTCGTGCTGCGGTCCGGCCGGCTCGGCCCCGTGGTGTGGACGCGGCGGGCCCTCTTCACGGTGGACGGTGTGCGGATCGACCAGGACGAGGAGTTCCGCGTGGTCGTCCTGGACGCGGCCGAGACCGCCGCCGTGCGTGTCGACACGCGCGAGGCGACGCACGGCCACCGCTGGTGGAGCGCGGAGGCCCTCGCGACGACGGCGGAGACGGTGCGCCCGCGCGGGATCGCGGACCGGCTGCCCGCGCTGCTCGCGGCGGGAGCGCGCGGGGACTGGCCGGTGGTGGAGCATCTGGGGGACGTGGACGAGGACGTGGACGCGCGGCGGGCGTAGCGTGGTCCGGGTTCCGGGAGGCGTGCGGCAACGGCTTCGCCCTCGGAGCGGAGGATTCGCCGACGGAGGGCCACGTCCATGACCGACCTGTTCGAGCGTGCCGTACCGGACCCGGCCGCCTACCTCGACCGGCTGGCCGCGACCGACGCGGCGCGTACCTACAAGGCCGTCATCCTCGACGCGCTGGACGCCCGGCCGGGCGCGACGGCGCTCGACCTGGGCTGCGGTTCGGGGGCGGATCTCGGCCCGCTCGCCGACGCGGTGGGCCCGACCGGCAAGGTCGTCGGCGTGGAACTCCTGCCCGGCCTGGCCGAGCGGGCGCGCGAGCGGACGAGGGCCACGGCGCACATCGGCGTGGTGGCCGGGGATCTCCACGCCCTGCCGTTCCCGGACGGCTCCGCCGACCTCGCCCGTACCGACCGGGGCCTCCAGCACGTCGTGGACCCGGCCCGCGCCCTCGCGGAGATCCGGCGTGTCCTGCGTCCCGGCGGCAGGCTCGTCATGGGCGAACCCGACTGGGACTCGCTCGCCATCGACCACCCCGACCTCGGCCTCGCGCGCGCCTACACGCGCCACGTGGCGGACCGGATCGTGCGCAACGGGGTCATCGGGCGGCAACTGCCCCGGCTCGCGCGCGAGGCGGGGTTCGCGGTGCGCGGCGTCGTCCCGGTCACCTCGGTCTTCCGCGAGGTCGAGGCCGCCGACCGGGTGCTCGGCCTGCGGCGCACCACCGAGCGTGCCGTGGCCGCCGGCCGGCTGAGCGCCGCGGAGGCCGAGCGGTGGCTCGGCCACCTCGCCACGGAGCCCTTCCACGCCGCCGTGACCCTCCACGTCGTCGTCGCCGAGGCCGCCGCGTAGTCCGGGTCGTACCCTCACCGGATGACCGAACTCGCGAGCCTGCCCGCCACCCGTACCGCCTACGACGCCATCGCGCCCGTCTACGCGGAGCGGTTCAGCGACTCCCTGCGCGACGTCCCGCTCGAGCGCGCCTTGTTGAGCGCGTTCGCCGAGCTGGTGCGGGCGGGCGGGGACGGCGAGGTCGGCGACCTCGGCTGCGGGCCCGGCTACGTGACGGCGCACCTGCGCGGTCTGGGCCTGCGCGCCTTCGGCGTGGACGCCTCGCCCGCGATGATCGGGCTCGCGCGCGAGGCCCACCCGGGGGTGCGCTTCGAGGTCGGCTCGACGGCCGCGCTCGGCCTCGCCGACGGCGCGCTCGGCGGCGTCCTGTCGCGGTGGTCGCTCATCCACACCCTCCCGGCCGAAGTACCGGCGGTCCTGGACGAGTTCGCCCGCGTCCTCGCCCCGGGCGGTCACCTCCTGCTCTCCCTCGCGGCGACCGACGGGCCCGAGCACGAGACGCAGTCGTACGACCACGCGGTGACCACCGCCTACCGCTGGTCCCCCGACCGCCTCGCCGCACTCCTCGCCGAGCGTGGGCTGCGCGAGTCGGCCCGGACCGTGATCGAGCCGCGGCCCACGGACAAGCGGCAGTTCCAGACACTCCACCTCCTGGCCCGCAAGGCGTAGGCCGGGCCCTGGGACCGGGCCGAGCCGGGGAGCAGACCGGGCACAGCGCGCGGCGGGGAACCGGGCCCACGGCACGGGCCGGGCTCTCCGCGATTCCGGGGCGAGCTGCGAGAGTGGGGGCATGGAGCCGAACACCTTGCCCGGCCGTCCCCACGAAACCGCCCGGAGGGACCGCGAGTTCGACCTCGTGCTCTACGGCGCGAGCGGCTTCGTCGGCGCGCTGACCGCCGCGTACCTCGCCGAACACGCGCCGCCCTCGCTGCGCTGGGCGCTCGCGGGGCGCGGCGAGGAGAAGCTGGAGCGGACGCGCGCCGCGCTGGGGCTGGAGAGCGTGCCCGTCCTGACCGCCGATGCCGAGGACGCGACCGCGCTGCGCGCCCTCGCGGCGCGGACCCGGGTCGTCGCGACGACGGTGGGCCCCTACCTGCGGTACGGGGACGCGCTCGTCGGGGCGTGCGCGGACGCGGGCACGGACTACGCGGACCTCGCCGGGGAGCCGGAGTTCATCGACCGGAGCTATCTGCGCCACGAGGCGCGGGCGCGGGCCACGGGGGCGCGGCTCGTGCACGGCTGCGGATTCGACTCGGTGCCCGCCGATCTCGGCGCGCACTTCACCGTGGGGCTGCTGCCCGAGGGGGTGCCGCTGCGGGTCGACGGCTTCCTCTCGGTCGACGCGGCGCCTTCGGGCGGCACGGTCGACTCGACGCTCACCGCCCTCGGGCGCCCGCTCGCGCTGGCCCGCGCGGCCCGGGAGCGCGCCGCCGTCGAGGCGCCGCCCGAGCCAGGGCGCCGCGTCACGGCCCCGCCGGGACCGCCCCGTTACGTGGGCGAACTCGACGCCTGGGCGCTGCCGCTGCCCGTGCTCGACCCGCTGCTCGTCGCCCGCTCGGCCCGCGCCCTGCCCCGCTACGGCCCGGACTTCCGCTACCGCCACCACGTGACCGCGCGCCGCCTCCCCACCGCGCTCGCGGGACTGGCGGGCGCGGCGGCTCTCCTCGCCGCCGCCCAGGTCCCGCCGCTGCGCCGTGCCCTCTCCGCGCGCCTCGTCCCCGGCACGGGCCCGAGCGAGGAGCGCCGCGCCCGCAGCAGCTTCTCGCTCCGCTTCATCGGGGAGGGCGGCGGCCGGCGCGTGTACACGGAGGTGCGGGGCGGCGACCCGGGCTACGACGAGACGGCCCGCATCCTCGGCGAGTCGGCCCTGTGCCTCGCCCTGGACGATCTCCCGGCGCTGTCGGGCCAGTTGACACCGGCCGTGGCGATGGGCGAGACGCTGACCGAGCGCTTGCGGAGGTCGGGGCTGGTGATCAGGGAGGCGGCACGGCGGGAGGGCTGAGCGGGGTGAGGAGGCGCGCCGTGAAGCCCCCTCACCCCGCCAAGAACCCCCGCAGCCGTCCGAGCAGCGCTTCCGGCCGGTGCAGCGGGATGATGTGGCCCGAGCCCTCGACCAGGCCGCCCGTGACGTCGTCCGCGCAGCCGCGCAGCTGGTGCTCCAGTGCCCCGCCCACCGGGTGGGCGCCGAGGGCGAGGGCCGGGACCGTGAGGCGGGTCGTGGTGATCGCTTCGGCGATGCGGGCGGCGCTCTCGGGGAGTGCGCGGTAGTGGGCGAAGGCGGCGCGCAGGGAATCCCTGCCGGTGTAGGCGCGGACGAAGGCGTCGCGCGCCCAGGCGGGGACGCCCTCGCCGAGGGTGCCCTCGGTCAGGAACCAGTCGATGTAGGCGGCCTCGTGGCCCTCCAGGACCCTTTCGGCGAGGCCCGGCACCGCGTGGAAGCCGAACCACCACGGCGGGCCGCCCGCGAGGAAGTCCTCGGCGCCGGGGAGCCGTCCGAGCAGCGACTCCATGACGACGAGCCGCCGGACGAGCGCGGGGCGGCGCAGGGCGAGGAGGAAGGCGGGCGGGGTGCCCGCGTCGATGCCGACGACGGCGGCCGACGTCACGCCGAGCGCGGCGAGGAGCGCTTCGGCGTCCTCGGCGAGCGTGCCCGCGTCATAGCCGCTCGCGGGCTTGTCGCTCGCCCCGAGCCCGCGCAGGTCGGGCGCGATGAGCGTGTACCGGTCGGCGAGGTCCGCCATGACGACGCGCCACAGCTCCCACGTGTGCGGGAAGCCGTGCAGCAGGAGGACGGCGGGCCCCGAGCCCGCGAGCGCGACGTTGAGCGTGACCCCGTTGACGGGGACGCGGCGGAGGGTGACGTCCTCCAGGGGAAGCGGGCGGGGTGCGGTCATGCGGCGGACTCCCGGGCAGCGAGGGCAGGTTCGTCCCCCACGCTAGGCGGCCCGGCCCTCCGGGCGGGCACGTGCCGGTGCCTCAGTTCCCCACCGCCTCCTTGAGCGCCGCCCTGCACAGGGCGTCCGCGCGGCGCGTCGTCTCCGGGAGGCGGTAGCGCGGGGTCAGGGCGAGGGTGTGGGCGCACGCCGTGTCGAGCGTGACGCGGTGGCCCGCCGAGACGTAGACCGGTTTGACGCCGGTACGGGTCCGCAGCGCCGCGCCCACCTCCTCCGCGCCGTCCAGGAGCGGGGCGCGGGCGCCGCGTTCCTCGCCGGGCGCCGCGTACGTGAAGAGGAACGGGTTCTTCGCGACGCCGAAGACGGGCAGCCCGGTGAGGACGCCGAGGTGCGCCGCGAGCCCGAAGCGGCGCGGGTGGGCGACGCCGTAGCCGTCGCAGACGACGACGCCGGGAGCGACGGGGAGGCGGTCCAGGGCCGCGAGCACGGCGGGGAGTTCGCGGAAGGCGAGGAGTCCGGGCACGTACGGGAACGCGACGCGTCCCACGGCCGTCGCCTGCCCGAGGACGGTGCGGCCCCCGGGGTCGAGGACGACGGCCGCCGCCGCGACGAGGTCGCGGGCATCGTCGTAGGCGACGTCGACGCCCGTCAGGGGGACGGTGCCGGGTGCGGGGCCCGCCTCGTCGCGCACGAGTCGCGCGCGCAGCATCTCCTGCGCGGCGCGCGCCTCCGTCTCGGTACGTGGCCAGTCGGCGGGTGTGCGCAAGATCTCCACGCGCCCATCATGACCGCCGTCACCTGGGGGTACGCGGTTCCCGGGAGCGCGGTGACGAAGTTCACTGCCCCCGACCGGCCACTGAATGGGGCGTTCCGACGTCTTTACCTGGTGTACGGCCGAAGGTCCCGCCCGTCGACAACCAGGGGAGCAGGCGTTGTCCCTCACCATCGAACAAGCTGTCAAGGCCCACGTCGTGGCCGCCGCCGCCTTCTTGCCCACCGTCGAGGCCACGTTCCACTACGACGCGCGCGACCCCTTCGCGGTCCGCGTCGACTTCCCCGCCTCGGCCACGCTGGAGGGCACGGAGGTGAGCTGGACCTTCGCGCGCGAACTCCTGCGCGAGGGCCTCACGGGGCCCGTCGGGACGGGTGACGTGCGGGTGCGCCCGCACGGCTGGGAACGGTTGATCGTGGAGTTCCACGCGCCCGAGGGGATGGCCGTCGTGCACCTGCCGAGCGCGGAGGTGCGCGGTTTCCTGGAGCGGACGGCCGCCGTCGTCGCGCCGGGTGAGGAGCGGATCACGGTGGACCTCGACAGGTGCCTGGCGGCGCTCATGCGGGAGGGCTGAGGGGCGGCGGGACGGGGAGGGGGCAGCGGTACGGGTTGGGGCGGGCCCCGGCGCCGGATCGGCACCCGTGCCCGTTCCGCCTACCGGCACCCCTACCTCGTCCCGGGCCCCCGCCCGCAGCGTCGCGCTGTCAGTTCCGTACCACCGCCGCCGCGACCCTGCCGCCGTCCACGTCGAGCACCGTGCCGTGCACGAAGCCGGCCTCGTCGCTCGCGAGGTAGACGACGGCCGCGGCGATGTCCTCGGGGAGGCCGTGGCGGCCCGCCGGGGTGCCCTCCATCATCACGTCGCCCGGGGACGCGACACCCTCGGGCAGGGGCTCGTGCACGACGCCGGGTGAGACCGCGTTGACGCGGACGCCCCGCGGGCCGTACTCGGCGGACCAGGCGCGGGTCAGGGTCTCGACGGCGCCCTTCGTCGAGGAGTAGAGCGAGCTGACCCCGACGCCGAGGCGGGCGATCCACGAACCGAGGTTGACGATCGCGCCGCCGCCCGCGGCGGCCATCGCGGGCGCGAGCGCGGCGGTGAGGAAGTACGGGGCCTTGACGTTGACCGCGTAGACCCGGTCGAAGGTCTCCTCGTCGACGGTCTCCGTCGTGTTCGGCGGGTAGATCCCCGCGTTGTTCACGAGGATGTCGACGCGACCGCCGAGCACCCGGGTGGCCTCCTCGGCGAGCGCGCGCGAGGCGGCGGCGCTGCCGTCGAGGTCGGCCGCGACGAAATCGGCGGTCCCCCCGGCCGCGCGGATCGCCTCGACGGCCTCCTTGCCGCGCTCGGCGTTGCGCCCGCTGACCACGACGTGGGCGCCCTCGGCGGCGAGCGCCCGCGCGGTCGCACGGCCGATGTTGCTGGTGGAACCTGTGACAAGGGCCGTCTTTCCGGCCAGTCGTCCGCTCACGGAATGCTCCTGGGGCGTCGCGGGGAACTGCGAATGGATTACGTGATCCACTGTGCGCCGTCAAGATTGGACTGTCAAATCCAGTTTGGTGCTCCGCCCGGGTGGCGGCGTGGACGCATGACGCCCTCACGTCCGGCCCGTATGTGGTTCGCCACCGGCGCGGCCTCCGGCCCGCTCACCGCCCGCGCGGAGGCACAGGCACAGGCGCAGGCACAGGCACAGGCACAGGCGCGGGAGCGCAGGGAGGATGTGGGGCGTGGCACGGGGGTGACATCCGGCAGGTGAGCGGGGACCCTGGGGGAGGGAAATCGCGCGCGCGGAAAAGTTGCTCATACCCCGCTCGCGTGCATCGCACACACAATCCCCGCGCCAGGCACTTACATCTCATTAACCTACGGTGTCGTAACCTACGGGTCCGTAGGTAGCCGCGCGCACCCCGCGCCCCGGCCCCGCCTGCGTCCGCTCCCCACCCCTCCGTCCCCAGGAGAATCCGTGAGTCTGGTGTCCCCGCGCCGCTCCCCCGACGACCTCAGTGGCGGCTGGACCGACCGCCGTCTGCTGCTTGCCCTGGAGGAGGTGGTGGAGCGGGAGCTGAACCGGCACCTCTCGGTGACGAAGGACTGGATGCCGCACCACTACGTGCCGTGGGGCGAGGCCAGGAACTTCCCCGAGTTCTTCGTGGACGGGGAGCCCTGGGCGCCGGAGCAGTCGAAGGTCACCGAGGTCGGCAGGACCGCTCTCGTCGTCAATCTCCTGACCGAGGACAACCTGCCGAGCTACCACCACGAGATCGCCGCGCTCTTCGGCCGCGACGGCGCCTGGGGCACGTGGGTGCACCGCTGGACCGCCGAGGAGGCCCGGCACGGGATCGTGATGCGGGACTACCTGCTCGCGAGCCGCGCCGTCGACCCGGACGCGCTGGAGCGGTTCCGCATGGAGCACATGAGCGCCGGTTTCGAGTCCGACAACCGGCACTCGATGCTCCACTCGGTCGCCTACGTGGCCTTCCAGGAACTCGCCACGCGCGTCTCGCACCGCAACACGGGCCACCAGTCGGGCGACCCGGTGTGCGACCGGATGCTCGCGCGCATCGCGACCGACGAGAACCTGCACATGGTCTTCTACCGCAACCTGCTGCGCGCCTCGCTCGACCTCGCCCCCGACCTCGCGCTCTCCGCGATCCGCGACGTCGTCGTCGACTTCCGCATGCCGGGCCACGGCATCCCGAACTTCGGCCGCGCGGCGGCGCAGATGGCGATCGGCGAGGTCTACAACCTGCGCATCCACCACGACGACGTGCTCTCCCCCGTGCTGCGCTACCTCAAGGTCCTCGACCGCGACGGGCTCGGCCCCGAGGGGCTCAAGGCGCAGGAGGAGCTGGGCTACTTCATGGGCGGACTCGACGACAAGGCGAGCGAGTTCGACGAGAAGCTCGCCGCGCGCAAAGCGCGACTGGCGGCCAAGGCGGCGGCCGAGGGCTGAGCGGGCGGGACGAGGGCGGCGGTACGGGTCCGGGGGCGGTGGTACGCGGCGGCGGCGCCCCCGGCAGTCGGGAACTCCCCGCACGGCCCCCGCCCTCACGCGGCGCGTGGAACACCCCCGCGCGCCGCACCGTTTCCCCCCTCGCGCGGCGCAGGGGGTACCCCGCGCCGCACCGTTGCCACCCTCACGCGGCGCGCGGAACTCCGGCCCGGCGCCCCGTTCGCACACACCGCCCGGGGCTCCCCCACGCCGTCCCCACCCTCACGCCCTCCGCAGCCTCCGCAGCCGTCCCCGCTCCTTCTCCGAGAGGCCGCCCCACACCCCGTAGCGCTCGTCGCGGGCGAGGGCGTGTTCCAGGCAGGCGCGGCGGCTCGGGCAGGAGCGGCAGACGCGTTTGGCGTCCTGGACCGAACCGCCCGGCTCGGGAAAGAAGAAGTCCGGGCCGATCTGCGCGCACAGGGCCGCTTCCTGCCAGTCCTCGGGCTCCTCGCCCGTGCTCGTGCTGTCCCCGTGATCGCTCATGACGAGCATGCTGCCGTGGGCGCGGAAACAAACGATCGACGAACGATCAACGCGCGTTCAACGCCGAGTCCCGGGCGGCGTGTCGAGGTTGGACACGACGGCGTCACACGCCCACCGGCAGCTCGGCGAACCCCCGCATCACGAAGTTCGGTCGCCGCCTCGCCTCGCCCGCGAGGTGGAGGCCCGGGGCCCGGTCGAGCAGGGCCGCGAGCGAGGCGGTGAGTTCGAGGCGGGCGAGCGGGGCGCCGACGCAGTAGTGGATGCCCGCGCTGAAGGAGACGTGCGGGACGGCGGGGCGGGTGAGGTCGAGGCGGTGCGGCTCGGCGAAGACGGTCGGGTCGTGGTTGGCGGAGCCGAAGAGGAGGGCCAGCTCCTCGCCGCGCGGGATCGTGACGCCGTCGATCTCGATGTCGTCGAGCACCCACCGCTCGAAGAGCTGCAACGGCGTGTCGTAGCGCAGCAGTTCCTCCACGGCGGTGGGGACGAGGCCGTGGTCGGCGCGGAGGGCGGCGAGCTGGTCGGGGTGGGTGAGCAGCGCGTGCCAGCCGTTGACGGTCGCGCCCACGGTGGCCTCGTGCCCCGCGTTGAGGAGCAGTGCGCAGGTCGCGACGATCTCCGCCTCGCTGAGCCGGTCCCCCGCCTCGCGGGCGGCGACGAGCGCCGAGACGAGGTCGTCGCCCGGTCGGCGCGCGCGGTCCGCGATGAGGGCGCGCAGGTACGCGGAGAACTCGGCCGACGCGGCGACCGCCCGACGCGCCGTCTCCTCGGACGGGTTCAGCTCGTACATCGCGCAGATCGCCGCCGACCAGGGGCGCAGGAGCGGGCGATCGGCCTCCGGCACGCCGAGGAGTTCGGCGATGACCGCGACGGGCAGCGGCTCGGCGACGTCGGTCAGGAGGTCGCCGCCGCCCCGCTCGGCGAGCGCGTCGGCGAGATCGCGGGCCAACCCGGTCACGTACGGGCGCAGCGCCTCGACCGTGCGCGGGGTGAAGGCGTGCGAGACGAGGCGGCGGATGCGGGTGTGGTCCGGGGGTTCGAGTTCGAGCATCCCGAGGTCGTTCAGCTCGTGGAAGGGCGCGTGCGCGCGCGGGGGCGGTGTGCGGCCGAACTCCTCGTGCGTGTAGCGGTGCTGGTAGCTCCGGCCGAGGCGGCGGTCGCGCAGGAGCGCGGAGACGTCGGCGTGGTGCGGGACGAGCCACTGGCCGCTCGGCGCGTAGTGGAGGACGCGGCCCGCCTCGCGCAGCGCGGCGTAGACCGGGTAGGGGTCGGCGAGGAAGGCGGGGTCGCCGTGGTCGAAGGCGGCGGGGGCGAGGGGGCGCGGGGTGGCGGCTGGTGCGGACATGGCAGGACGGTAGAGGGCGCGGGACCGGGTGACCAGGCCCCCGCGCGGACCGGGGCCGGTTCGCCCCGCGTCGTCCGGAGGCACGCCCGGCGGCGCCCGAAGCCGCTGCTCAGTTACGCGGGTTCGGCGTCATCACGGCGAAGACCGCCCCGTGCGGGTCCGTGAAGCGCGCCATGCGGCCCACGTCGGGGATGTCGAGCGGTTCCACCTCGGTGCTCGCTCCGCCCGCGAGCGCCTTCGCCGCCGTCGCGTCGCAGTCGGAGACGTTGAAGTACGGGAGCCAGTACGGGCCGCGCCCGCTCGTCGCGGGGTCGAGCGGGGCGACCCCGGCGAACATGTCCTCGGGGGTGCCTCCGGCGGGGTGCGGCATGAGGTAGTCGCCGCCCTCCATGTGCATCGTCGTCGTCTCCCAGCCGAAGACCCGGCCGTAGAAGGTGACGGCGGCGGGGGGCTCGGGGCTCTCCAGCTCGGCCCAGAAGAAGGCGTTCGTGTCGGTGACGATCTCCAGGCCCGTGTTGGTGCCCGGCTCCCACACGGCGAAGGCGGCGCCCTGGGGGTCGGTGCAGGCGGCGAGCCTGCCGAGGTCCATGACGTCCGTCGCCGAGGTCGTCACGGTGCCGCCGTTCCGCTCGACGGTCCGCGCGCTCGCCGCCGCGTCGGGTGTCTTGAAGTAGATCGTCCAGGCGGGCGGCACCTTGTCGGCCGGCATCGGCATGACGGCGGCGACCGTCTTGTCGTGGAGCTTGAACAGCCCGTAGTTCCCCATGTCCGGGCCCATGCGCTGGAGCGACCAGCCGAAGAGCCCCGCGTAGAACTCCTCGGCCCGGTCGAGGTCGGGCGTGGACAGTTCGAGCCAGACGGGCTCGCCGTCGGCGTAGTGTGCGCTGTTGAGCATGGCGGAACTTCCCTCGCTCGCTTCGTGAGCCCGCCGCCACGGGGTACGGGCACGGCGGACGCCCTCCCTCCGAGTCTGGCACCGCCGCCCGCGAGGCGCGCGACGAGCGGGACCCCCGCCCGCGCAGGCGCCGCGCCGCCCCTTCCCCCCCGGACGGCCGGTGGGCGGGGGCGTCCTCCGGGCCCCCGCCCGAACCCCGCACCCCGCCCGAACCCCGCACGGGGCCCCCGCGCCCAGCCTGCGGCCGGGACCCCTCTCAGAGCCCGTACCCACGGGCCCGACCCGCCCGCCCGCAGGCGCCGCCCCTCAGCCTCCGTGCCCCGCGTGCTCCCCGGCCGGGCTCTTCCCGGACGCCGTCCCCTTGCCCGTGGCGCCGCTCTTCTTCATCGTGTGGCCCTCGTGCCCCGGGACCGTGCCGTCCTCCTTCGCGACCAGGAACATTCCGGCCATGCCCATGTCGGAGTGCGACTGGACGTGGCAGTGGTACATCCACGCCCCGGCGCCCACGCCCTCGCCCGCGAGGACCTGGAAGCCGAAGGAGTCGGCGGGCCCGACGATCTTGTTGTCGATGACGGCCGAGGGGTCGTCGGGGCCCGTGAGCAGGCCCGTGCGGTTGTCCGCCCAGCGGTGACCGTGCATGTGGAAGGTGTGGTAGTACTCGCCGTGCGTGATCATGACGATCTCGACGCGCTCCCCCACGACGGCCTCGAAGTCGGGGCCCTGCTTGAGGTTGTTGATCGTCATGTCGTTGAAGACGATCGTGTACGTGCGGTCGGGCAGCAGATCGCCCTTGCGGCGGACCACCACTCCCCCGTAGAGCCCGTTGCGGATGCCGCCCGTGCCGTGGTCGGTGCCCACGACGTGGTCGTGGTAGTGCCAGTAGCCCGCGCTGCCGGGGCGGTAGGTGCCGTCGGCGCGCTTGCCCGGCTTGTGGGTGCGCCAGGTGTACGTGCGGTGGCCGCCCGGCGGGACGTGACTGCCGCTCATGCGGGTGCCGTCGCTGGTGATCTCGTAGTCCAGGCCGTGGACGTGGAGGCTCGCGTCGACGTCCATGGTGTTCTCGAAGTCGATGTGCAGCGTGTCGCCCTCGTTCAGCTCGATGAGCGGCCCGGGGATGCTCGCCTTGCCCTTCTCCAGGCCGTAGCCCATCTGACCGTTCGCCAGGCGCTCCGCGTACATCGTGATGCGGCGCACCTCGCCCCCCGCGGGCGCGGTCGGCGCCGTCACGGCGGCCTGCGCCGTACCGCTCGTCGCACTCGCGCCCACCACGCCGAGGCCGGCCGCCGCGGCTGCTCCGCCGAGCAGGTAGCGCCTGCCGATGCGCCGTCCTCCCGAGCCCTCGTCCGTCGAAGCCATCACGAACTCCTTTTCCGATGTGCGGACTTGCCGGACCCCAAGGGCCCCAGGGACGGGCACACGGTAGCCGCGCGGGCCTCGTTTATCCACGGTGAGGACAAAGTTTGTGCCATTCAGGTCATAGGTATTGGCCTCCCGGGCAAAGGGGTCTAGCTTCGGCGGCGCTGTTGCTGCGACTGACGAGGGTGGAGGACCACATGCGGTTCACACCGCACCACCGGACATCGACTCAGGTGTCCGGCACCGAGAGAACACACTCCGCATCCCCCACGGGAACCACACGGACCGGCGCCACCAGAACATCACCCACACGGGTCCGGGCCCGCCGGCGAGCACGGCTCGCCGGGGCCGCGGTCCTCGCCTCGGCCGCGCTCGCGACCGGGCTGCTCACCGGGCCGCCCGCCGGCGCCGCGGGCAAGGCCACGCTCGCCCTGCCCTCGCCGCCCGGCGGGGACGAGGTCAAGGTGCTCATCTACACCGGGAGCACCGCCCCGGAGTCCCCCGCGGTCAACGCGGGGATCGAGGCCATCGAGAAGATCGGCCAGTCCGGGCCCGCCGGTCAGCGCTTCACGATCGAGGCGACCGACAAGGCGAAGGTCTTCACCAACGCGACCAAGCTCGGGAAGACCAACGCCGTCGTCTTCCTCACGGGGCCCGGCGACGTCCTCAACGCCGATCAGGAAGCGGGACTTGAGGCGTACATCAAGGCCGGGGGCGGCTTCGTCGGCCTGAACGACGCGGCGCGTACCGAGCCGTACTCCGACTGGTACACCGGGCTCATCGGGGCGCGGCCCGTCGAGGGCAGCGGGGCGAAGGCCCAGCGCGCCACCGTCGAGGTCGGCGACCGGCTCAACCCGGCGACGAAGGACCTGCCGCTGGAGTGGAAGCACCCCGACAAGTGGCTCAACTGGCAGACGAACCCGAGCGGCAAGGTGCACACCGTCGCCCGGGTCCGCGAGTCCACGTACAGCCCGGGTGCGGGCGCCAACGGCGCCGACCACCCGGTCTCGTGGTGCCGCGACTACGACGGCGGGCGGTCCTTCTACTCCGCGATGGGCGGTACGGCGGACAGCTTCGCCGAGACCGACTTCCGCGCCCACCTGCGCGGCGCCCTGCTGTGGACGACGCGTCTCGTACAAGCGGACTGCAAGGCGACGATCGAGTCGAACTACGTCGCCGAGCGGCTCACGCAGCCGAACAAGGCGGGCGAGAACGACCAGATCGGCGAGCCGCACGGCCTCGTCACCGCCCCCGACGGCCGCGTCTTCTACATCGGGCGCGGCGGCAAGGACGGGAGCCAGCCGGTCGTGACCGACTGGAACGACCCCGACGTCGGCAAGGGCGAGGGCGAGATCCACATCTACGACCCGAAGACCAAGCAGGTCACGCTCGCCGGGAAGCTCTCCGTCTTCGGCAACAAGGGCGGGGGCGACGAGCTGGTCAAGGTCGAGGAGGGGCTGCTCGGCATCGCGCTGGACCCGCGCTTCGAGGACAACGGCTGGGTGTACCTGCACTACACGCCGCACTCCAAGCTCGACCGCGACAAGCAGATGGCGACCCGCCAGGTCTCGCGCTTCACGCTCGACAAGAAGACCAACAAGCTGGACCTCTCCTCCGAGAAGGTCCTGCTCTCCTGGCCGGTCCAGGTGCACTCCTGCTGCCACGCGGGCGGCGGCCTGGCCTGGGACTCGCACGACAACCTGTACATCGCCGTAGGTGACAACAACTCCTCGCAGTTCAGCGATGGTTACTCCGGCAACAACCCGCAGCCCAACTACAAGGGCGTCTCCTTCGCGGATGCGCGCCGCACGGCGGGCAACACCAACAACCTCAACGGGAAGATCCTGCGCATCCACCCGGAGCAGGACGGCACCTACACCATCCCCGAGGGGAACCTCTTCACCGGCAAGGAGACCGCCGAGGGCGGCGGCAAGACGCGCGGCGAGATCTACGTGATGGGCGTGCGCAACCCGGCGCGCATCTCGATCGACAAGAAGACCGACACCCTCTACGCGGGCTGGGTCGGCCCCGACGCGGGCGCCCCGAGCGAGACCTGGGGCCCGGCCAAGTACGACACCTTCGCCGTCATCACGAAGGCGAGCAACCGCGGCTGGCCGTACTGCATGGGCAACAAGCAGCCGTACCGCGACCGCAACCTGCCCGACCCGAGCAAGCCGCTCGGCTGGTACGACTGCGACCACCCGAAGAACGAGTCCCCGAACAACGACGGGCTCGTCAACCTCCCGCCCGTCACGGGCAACAACATCTGGTACTCGCCCCAGGGCGGCGGCCCGGACTACCCGCGCAACGCGGCCGGGGTGCCCTCGTACAAGCAGAGCGAGGCCACGTACAAGCTGCCGTGGCTCAAGGGCGGCGGCCAGGCCACGATGGACGGCCCGGTCTACCGGTACGACGAGAACAGCGCCAGCTCCGTCAAGTGGCCCGAGTACTGGGACGGCAAGTGGTTCGTCGGCGACTTCTACGACGACACGCAGCCCCGGCACGCGGTGCTCATGGACCCGAAGACACAGGGCGACGGGGGACTGCCCGTCCACGCCGAGTCGCTGCGGAAGATCGTCCCGGTCGGTGAGAACGGCATCCGCAACCTGATGGACTGGAAGTTCGCGCCCGACGGCTCGCTCTACGTCCTCGACTACGGACGCGGCTTCTTCACCTCGGACAGCCACTCCGCGCTGTGGCGCGTGACCTACAAGGGCGGGGGCCCCACCCCCGCCGCCGACCAGCTCGTGAGGAGGTAAGCGGTGCGACCACGACGGCGTACGAGAGCGCGGCACCGGGCCCCCCGGCTGCTGCTGACCCTGCTCGCCGCGTTCGGGCTCGTCCTCGGACTGAGCGCGACCAGCGCGACGAGCGACACGGGGGCCAGGACCACGGCCGCCCAGAAGACCGCCGCCCCGGAGAAGGACGCCGCGCCCAAGGCGGCGCAGGTGCTCAACTGGAGCGCGGGCGACGACATCACGCACTACGTCTCCGCGCCCGAGAAGGCGGTCGCCGGGCCCGCCACGATCGTCTTCGAGAACAGCGCGGCCACCGGCAACACCACCGGGATGCCGCACACGCTGACCTTCGACGTCTCCAGCCCCGACTACAACAACGACGTCAACGTCAACATCCTCGCCAACCCCTCGGACGCCGAGGGCGGCAAGCACAGCGTCGACGTCGTGCTCACCCCGGGCACGTACCGCTACCACTGCACGATCCCGGGGCACCTCTCGATGGAGGGCACCCTCGTGGTGACCGACGGCGGGGGCGGCGAGGACACCACCGCGCCCACCACCTCGGCGAAGGTGAGCGGCGACCAGAACGCCGACGGGGCCTACGTCGGCTCCGCGTCCGTCGCGATCGAGGCGAGCGACGAGGGCGCGGGCGTCGACACCGTCGAGTACGCGATCGGCGCGGACGGCGCCTGGCAGCCGTACACGGCGCCCGTCGTCGTCGACCAGGTCGGCGAGCACGTCGTGCGCTACCGCGCGACCGACAAGGCGGGCAACGCGGCCGAGGAGAAGTCCGTCTCCTTCACCGTCGCGGGCCCCCCGACCGACGACCAGGACGCGCCCGAGACCTCGGCGACCGTCGCGGGCGACAAGGACGAGAACGGTGCCTACCTCGGGATGGCGACCGTCACCGTCACCGCCTCCGACACCGGTTCCGGCGTCAACAAGATCGAGTACGCGCTCGGCGCCGACGGGGCGTGGCAGGAGTACACCGGGCCCGTCATGGTCCACGAGCCGGGCGAGCACGTGGTGCGGTACCGGGCCACCGACAAGGCGGGCAACGCGGCGGCCGAGAAGACCGTCTCGTTCACCGTCGTCGAGCCGCCCGCGCAGGACACCACGGCGCCCGTGGTGGGCGCGGAGGTGACCGGTTCGAAGAACTCGGACGGCGCCTACCTCGCCTCGGCGAAGCTCACCCTGAACGCGACCGACGAGGAGTCGGGCGTCGACAAGGTCGAGTACTCGCTCGACGCGGGCCCCTACCTCGCCTACAGCAAGCCGGTCGTGGTCGACCGCGTCGGCCGGCACACCGTCGACTACCGCGCGAGCGACAAGGCGGGCAACACCTCCGAGGCGCGGCAGGTGGCCTTCACCGTCGCGGCCGGGGGCGGCGTCCCCGCGCCGGGCTGCGCCGAGTTCGACGAGCGGAAGACCGTCTTCGTCGGCACGGTCGACTCCGGGGTGCCCAACCGCATCACGGAGAACCGCTGCCGGATCAACGAGCGCATCGAGGACGAGAAGGACTGGTCGTCGAACGCCCTGTTCCTCAAGCACGTCACCAAGGTGCTCGACGAGCTGCGCGCCGAGAACGTCATCGACGCGCGCGAGCGCAAGGCCATCAACCAGGCCGCCAAGGCGTCCGGGATCGGCAAGCCGGGGCAGACGACCGGCTACAAGGACCTCATGGACGGCTCGCAGGCCCAGTTCGACAAGTGGGAGCAGGTGGGCGGCGGCAAGTTCAAGCTGAACGACGACGGCTCGATCACCAGCTCCACCGACGTCGACGGCATGGGCATGCTGTGGTTCCCGGAGCGGAAGTTCGACGACTTCTCGCTCAAGCTCCGCTTCCGTGACGACGGGCCGGGCACCGCCAACGCCAACGGCGGGGTCTTCGTCCGCTTCCCGAACGTCCACGACCACCCGGAGGAGTCGCGGCCCGAGTGGGTCGCGATCAACTACGGGCACGAGATCCAGATCTTCGACTCCCCCTCCGGGGACATGTACAAGACCGGGTCCGTGTACGGCTTCGACCGGGTCGGTCTCGCGGGCGCCGGGGTCACCGAGAAGGGGACCTGGAACGACTACGAGATCCGGGCCGTCGACCAGCACTTCCAGATCTTCCGCAACGGGGTGCTGATCAACGAGTTCGACAACACGGGCGGTCAGCTCTTCGAGCCGCCCCGGTCCGGTGACCCGGGCACCGACGGGCGGCGCTACGCCTCCGGCTACGTCGGTCTCCAGGTGCACAGCACGTCCGACGTCATCTCCTACCGGGACATCCGGATTCAGGAGCTGTAGTCCGGCGCGGACGCGCGGCACGGTTCAGCCGGGAGCGGCGGCGGTGGCACCCCCACCGTCGCCGCTCCCTTGTCCGCGCGCGGCGTGCGCCGCCGCCTTCGGGGTGCGCCCACCCGGGTGCCGGTGGCGCCAGATCCAGAAGACCGCGCAGGAGACGAGGGCCCAGGCGGCGAGCACGAGGTAGGGGAAGAGGTGCTGGTGGCCTCGGAAGTACACGGCAGTGTGCTGCGCGTTGACCGAGGCGCCCGGTGGCAGCCACTGCCCGATGTGCCCGAGGACCGAGGGCAGCAGCGGCCAGGAGACCGCGCCGCCCGAGGACGGATTGCCGAGCAGCACCATGACGCCCCAGGTCGGGAGCATCGCCCAGCGCCCGACGAGGGTGTTGAACATCGTGAAGACCATGCCGCACGTGAACATCGTGAAGGCGAGGATGAGCCAGGACTGCGTGAAGGGCAGGCGCAGCGCGCCGAGCCACCAGTCCACGACGGCCGCGATCGTGAACCCGCCGAGCAGCGCGTACACGGCCGTGCACGCGATCCGTTCCAGCGGGTCCAGACCCCGCGCGTGCACACTGAGCTGGATGGCGCCGACGAAGCCGACGATGACGGCGGCGAGCGAGATGTAGAAGAGCGCGAGGCCGCGGGGGTCCCCCGACTGGAGCGGATTGACGTCCCGGACGGTTACGGGCGTCCCCGTCGCCCTGCCGACCTTCGGCGCGGCCTCGGCGAGGAGCTGGGCGACCGAGGCACCCGAGGCGCCCGAGAGGTCGAGCCGCGCGCGCTCGCCGTCGCGGCTGAGCACGGCGAACACCTTCTGCTCCTCGATCGCGTCGCGCGCGGCCCCGTCGTCGCGGTACGCGTGCAGGCTCAGCCCCGCGTCGAGCGCGCGCTCCATGCCGTCCACGAACCGCAGGCCCTGCGGCCAGCGGTGCTCGCCGACGACGGCGATCGGCACGTGGCGGGGCGTCGGCTTCGCCATCTGGTACGTGTACGAGCCGGCGAAGAGCCCGGCGGCGGCGGCCAGGATGAGGCACAGCACAGCGGCGGGCCAGTACGCGGAGGTGCGGAAGTCGGCCCACCGCTCGCGGGCGGAGGGGCGGTGGGCGTGGTCGGGGTGGGCGCCGGAGTGGCGCCCGGTGTCCTCGTCGGGGCCGGGGCTGCCGGGGTCGGCCATGACTCAGTCCGTCTCCTTCTTGGCGCGGCTCGGCTGCACCCGCGAGGGCTCGCCCGGCATCTTCGGGTAGTCCGGCGGGTACGGAAGCTCGCCGAGCCCCTCGCTCTCGTCGCGCGCCGCGAGGTCGAGGAGCGGTTCGAGCGAGTAGCGGCGCTCGTCCATGTCCGCGTGCACGTCGCCGCGCTCGCGGTAGCGGGTCACCATCGTGCGCAGGTCGAAGTCACGCGGATCGGCGTCGGGGACCTCGTCCCACGTGAGCGGGGCGGAGACGGGGGCGTGCGGGCGGGCGCGGAGCGAGTAGGCGGCGGCGATGGTGCGGTCCCTGGCGTTCTGGTTGTAGTCGAGGAAGATGCGCTCGCCGCGCTCCTCCTTCCACCAGTGCGTCGTCACCTTGCCCGGCATCCGGCGTTCCAGCTCGCGCCCCACCGCGATCGCGGCGCGGCGCACCCCGGCGAAGTCCCAGCGCGGCTCGATGGGCACGAAGACGTGCAGTCCGCGTCCGCCCGAGGTCTTCGGGAAGCCGCGCAGCCCCAGCTCGTCGAGGAGGCCCCGCAGCTCGACGGCGACCGCGACGGCCTCGGCGAAGGCGGTGCCGGGCTGCGGGTCGAGGTCGAGGCGCAGTTCGTCCGGGTGTTCCGTGTCCTCCGCCCGTACGGCCCAGGGGTGGAAGACGAGGCCGCCGAGGTTCGCCGCCCACAGGATCGCCGCGGGCTCCTCGGGGCACAGCTCGTCGGCGTACCGACCGCTCGGGAAGGAGATCCGGGCGGTGCGCAGCCAGGAGGGGTGGTTCTTCGGGGCGCGCTTCTGGAAGAAGGACCCGCCCTCGACGCCTTCCGGGTAGCGCTCCAGGGTCGTGGGGCGGGCGCGCAGGGCGCGCGTCATGCCCTCGCCGACCGTGAGGTAGTACTCCGCGACGTCCCGCTTCGTGTAGCCGGGACGCGGATAGTAGATCTTGTCCGGGTGGCTGATCCGCACGGTGCGCCCGCCCGCCGTCAGCTCCTCCGCTTCGTCCGCCATGGCGCCACGGTAGGCGGGGGCGCGTACCTCCGCATATCGGTGTCCACAGTTACTCATGGTGCGAATGACGGTCATACCGGCACACAATCGGCTCATGCGTCTGCCTGTCATGCCCCCGGTGCGCCCGATGCTCGCGAAGGCCGTGCCCGAGATCCCGCCCGGGATGCACTACGAGGCGAAGTGACAAAGAGGGCTTCTGACCTGCAAGAACTGCACCCTTAAGAGTCCCCCAGGGCACACCCGGGGCACTCGGCCACTCGGGGCACGCCTCCGCCCCTCGGTCCACCCGGGCCGGGGGGCTTTCCTCGCGCGCAAGCTTGCGCGGGCTCAAGACGCAGGCCGCCGACCTGGGGGTATGGCCGCACTTGCGAGGACTCAACCTTTCACCCCAACAAGCCCTTGGATTACGGGAGTTGGCGCCGTACAGTGGATACCGAAGCGGACATAACGACATGAAAGGGATGACCCTCATGACGACCATCGACCTGAACCTGACCCTCCCCGTTGCCGTCGCGGACGCCGAAGACCTGGTGAACCTGGCCGCCGTTCTCTTCGCCTTCGACATGGAGGCGCCGTCGAACAGCAAGCACCGGGAGTGGATCACCGCCAACCTTGATCTTGTCCTCGCCGTCCAGTACGCGCGTGGCGGGGAAGGGGGCGGCTAGGTCAGCGGGTCCGGCCCGCCCTGACGGCCTCGGCGATCCGCTGGGCGACCTCGGCGCGAACGAGTCCCAGGTACACGTACGGGTTCCCGCTGTCGTCGGCGACCAGGGGGCGCAGGCTGGCCCACACCCGCTCCGGTAGGCCGAGGTCGGCGAAGGCCCCCCGAAGAGCCTCCGCCGCCTCGGCGGCAGCCTTGTGACCGTCGCGCGTCGTCGTCACGCGTGGCCTCCGGTGTGGTGCTCGCGGATCATGTGGGCGTACCCCGAGGCCCCCCAGTCGTCGCCCTTCGCCTTGGCGTCCGTGAGGCTCTGCCACGCGGTCTGGCAGGTCTTACAGCCCGCGACAGGGCGGCAGTCGAGCAGCCAGGCGAAGAAGCCGACCGGCAGGTCTACCGGCTTCTCCTGGTAGCTGATCCTGTGGTCGTTCATCACGCCTCCCGGGAGTTGTGACGACCGACGCTAGGACGCGGCGAAGGCTCCGGGCCAGCGTGTTGCACGCTGTTGCACGTACGCGTTGAACAGCCTTGACGCTAGCCCTCGGCGCCGTGAGGCTTCGTTGCAACAGCGTGCAACGTGACTCGACTTGAGGAGATGCAATGCGTCTACGGTTCGTCGGGAAAGACCCGGAGTCCGGGGATCACGGCTGCCCGGCCGTGTGGGTGGACGAGGACACGCACCAACTCCTCATCCAGGGAGTGACGGCCGATGCCGAGACGACCGCCCAGACCGTCCAGGACAGTCCGCTTCCGCCTCATGAGGGTGTGGTGTGGTTGCCCAAGAGCATGATCCCCGTGCTGAGAAAGGCGCTCGATGACGCAGAGTCTCGCTAACTTCACCGACCTGATCCGGTCCGCCGAGTGGTCCGCCGTCCATCTGGAGATGCGCGACACGTACGCCATTCCGAACGAGGACAAGGGCTTTGCGGCGTGGCGGGAAGGTCACCGGCTCGACCCCGACGACCGCGAGTCGTGGTGGCGTCCGTGGCTGGACCTGGTGCAGGAGGTCACCGCCAAGGGCGTCCACGTGCGCCGGGCCCGCATCGTGAGCGAGCCGCCCAGCGAGTACATCCGCTACGAGCATTCGTTCACCTTCACCAACATCGCGGCGGGCGAAGAGATCCGGTGGCTTCCGCGTCAGGCGGCGTCCGGGCTCGACCTCCCCGAATACGACTTCTGGTTGTTCGACAACAACCTCGTCCAGTTCAACATCTTCGACGGCGAGGGCCGTTGGGTTCACACCGACCAGACTTATGACCAAGCTGCGGTCGGGCTCTGCGCGGGCGCTTTCGAAGCCGTCTGGGAGCGGGCCATCCCGCACGACAAGTACGTCATCTGAGAATCAAGTCCATGCCCGAGTCACCACTTTCCACCGCCCAGGCCGCCCGCAGGGGCATCGCCTCTCGTCTGGACGAGATGAGGCGGGACGCGGGGCTCAGCGGGCACGACCTGGCCGTGCGGTGCGGGTGGCACAGAGCGAAAGCCTCCCGCATCGCACGGGCCAAGACGGCCCCCTCCGACGCCGATATCAGGGCGTGGTGCGAAGCCTGCGGCGTGGCCGACCAGGCGGCCGACCTCATCGCCGCGAGCCGGACTGCCGAGTCCATGTACGTCCACTGGCGGCAGATCCACCGGGACGGGATGCGCCGGGTCCACGAGAGCACGGTCCCCCTGTACGAGCGGACCACCCACTTCCGGGTGTACGCCTCGAACCTCGTACCGGGGATGCTCCAGACCGCCGACTACGCGACAGGGCTCCTGCGGTCCATCACGGCCTTCCAGGGAACCCCGGACGACGTGGCCGACGCCGTACGGGCACGCCTCAAGCGGTCCCGGGTCGTGCACACGGGAAACCACCGCTTCGGGCTGATCCTCGAAGAAGCGGTGCTGTACTACCGGGTGTGCGACGGGCCCGAGCTTGCCGCCCAGCTCCGGCATCTGCTGGAGATCATGTCTCGGCCGAACGTGTCCCTCGGGATCATCCCGTTCGGCGTCCGGCGCACGGTCTGGCCGCTGGAAGCCTTCTACGTGTTCGATGACGCCCAGGTGGCGGTGGAAACGCTGACGGCCGAGGTCAATGTCACGGCGCCCGGCGAGATCCACACCTACCTGCGGGCCTTCGGCGAGCTGTCACGCATCGCGGTTCACGGGGCCGCAGCGCAACGCCTCATCGCGAGGGCGCTGGAGTCGGCTCTCAGGTAGCCGATCGTCGCCTAGCTTGCGCCCTATGGCACGGCCGCTCATCCCCTGTTCGGAGAGCGCGGCCACCTCGGCCTTGCGGGCCTTGGGGCCACGCTTCACCTCCTGATAGTACGAGTCGAAAGACCGTGGGTGGGGACTATGGTCCCCACCCCACCGCTTGTGGACTCCTCACATTCGCCTTTTCGCTCGGCATGGGCGGCAGGTCCGCTGTCCGGCGGGGAGGCTGCCTTTACTGCCCGTGAGGGGTTTCCCGCATTCCGAACACGGAACGGTGTTGCCAGTACGGGGCGGCATCCCATTCGCGCGAGCCTTCGCGTACTGGCGTCGGGCGCTCCTGGCCCGCCGAACGCGCAGACAATCCACTTTCCGGCAGAACACCTGCGCTGCGCTTCCGTCGAAGCTCTTCCCGCACTCAGCGCACGGTTTTCGGTAAATTCGCATCGATCCAGCCTCCTGCATAAACGAATGCATATACATACCCTGACCTGCGGCTTTCCCCAGACGAACAATAGGGAGAGAAACGGGCGACAGCAGCGGGGGTCGTCCGGGCGGTTTTCGAACGGTCCGGCCCCCTCCCCCGGGTCGCGTCGGCCAACGGTGGATATTTATGCGGCGGCGTCGCGGTTGGTCCGCCGGAGTGGGGGTCTAGCGTTTTCGGTTCCACTCCGCGCTGAGTTGCTGGCTTACCGGGGGTGGGTGGCTTTCGGTGTCGAAAGATCGTTCTTGGGAACTATGGTTCCCACCGGCGATCTTGTGGAATTGCAGCAGTAGCTGTGCCGTTGGCGGTCCGGTAAGGGGATTCCTTACCTTTAAGTACCTACGGTGGGTAGTACGTGGTTCCTGGGAACCCACGCTTTCCCGAAGCCGTCCGCAAGCCCGAAGCCTCGCCAAAGCCCGAAGGTTCGCGCGAAAGCCTTTCAATCCGCAATGAACCACATTGAACGGACTTTGTGTGGCTTCGAGTCGAAGGTTAGGCAAACGGGTTTGTGCTCGTGATCAGTAGCAACATCATGTGATCACCAACATAAGGTTCATCATCTAGGTACATAGAGTGTGGTGATACTGGTGTGCACACCCATACTCGACTCTCGGTATGGGTACTACCTATTGGCATAGGTGTGCTATATCCAGTGCGTACTATCCTTCGTGCACATGTCTTGGCTATTCGTGTAGCTCATGACCTCACTGGCACTCAGGCTCACATGACGTTGTTGCTATGAGCTTGGTGCACACATCGGTGCGCGTACGAGGGGCGGGGGTGCGCTGCCCGTACCCATACCGTTGGCCCGAGGTGTGCGCCCTTATGCCCGAGGAGTGCACCCTAAGCTCGCCCTGTTCCCCGAGGTACGCCCGTCTTTGCCGGCCTCTCCAACAAGCAAGGGACGCCGCCCAGTTGAGCGACGCCCCCTGTTGTGCGGGCTAACCGGGAGCCCCCAACGCCAGAGGGGCCCCCGGAGATGTGGGGCCTACGCCGTCAGGTCCACCACGCGGAAGGCCGAGGGCATCACAAGCGCGAATCCGACGCGCTGCTCAGCTCGGAACTTCGCGAGGTTGTAATCAAAGAGATCCGGCCCCGAGGTGTCCACGTCGATGGTCATCTCATTCCTGACAAAAAGTCGGGCCTTCGACCAGTCTCCGAGCAGGGCGGTCCCCGCTGGGACGGAAGTCGTCAGCACCACGGGAAGATCGCCAAAGATGTTCTTGTAGCTGAACGACCCCGGCGTACCGGCCGCACTCGCCCCGACGTAGGTACCGTCCGCCCCTACGAGGAGGTCGAGGGTCTCAAGGTCGGCAGGGTTTAGGGCCCACGCGTTCGCGGCGACGTGCGCACTCTGTACGGAGGTCAGCGCCTTGCGCAGCGTGACCGGAACAGACGTGCTGTAGCTGACCGCCACCACGCCGGAGGTGTTCAAGATGCCCTGAATCTGGCCGCCGCCGGAAGCCCCGCTCACAATGTCGGCGTCGATGGCGTCCGTGACTCCGCGCGCGAGTTCATCCTCAAGCCAGCCGGACAGCTCCCTGTGGTCGGCCAGCACCTGGAGCGGGACCGGGGCCGACAAATGGGCGTACGTGTGCGCAACGTCCTGCACGGAGAGCATCGTGTACTGGCTGGTCGGCTTGAGGGTGCCATCGGGCACTGCGGTGGCCGCATCTGTGCGCACCGTCTGGCGCAAGAACTCAAAGGATCGGCCGGGGATTGACACCCGGTCAACGAGGTCCAGCACGCGAGAAGGATTCGCCGGAAGCGCATATGCGCCCGTACGGACCATCCCTGGAGCATCGAAGCTCCCACTTACGATCGCCTTCGTGCCGTGGCGCCCGCCGAGGGCCTTAGTGAGCCGCTGCGCCGTGTCCTGAGCCCATGCATGGGTGTCGTGGGTGACGCTGGAACGCTTCGTCGTCGCGGAGCCGTGGGAGCCTCCACGGATCTCGTGGGAGCCCTGGCCCCAGCCGTCCATCTCGCCGCTGCCGTGAAGGGCGTCCGCGCGGGCCTTGAGTTCTCGAAGGCGAGCGTTGAGCGTTTCCACGTAACGGAGCTTCTGGTGCCGCGTGCCGCTGACGGACTTGATGCCGTCCAGGTTGAAATCACCGGACTTCTCGTCACGCGCCTCGCCGAGGAGGCGGTTGAGTTCGTCGCGTACCTGGCTGAGAGTCGCGAACTGGTTTGCGCGCTCAGGCGTCGCCTCGGGGGCCGCCTCGGGGTTGGGATTGTCGGACATGATGATGCCTTCTTCTTCGCTTGAGGGATGCGGGTACTTCTTGTTGAGATCCCATTCGCGATCCGGAGGCAACTACCAACGGTGCGACGACAGCCGACCAGCTTCGGGGACTGGAGTTCGGGGCAAATGCCTCCACTGGCCGAATTCCGAGGGCTCCACGCCGTTTCTCGCCGAATTCGGTGGTAGCCACCTAGCTACCGGGAAGAGGTGCGCGCGGCCTTCCTTGGACGATCCCTACCGGTTTCGGTGAAAGGGGAGAAAGCCCGAAACTGATACTTGACGCCCCGAGGTAACACGAGGAGAACCCTCGGGATGGGAAGAAAGGCCGCGCGGCCTTGAGCGAGTACCCCGCGCTCTATTCCATTCTGCCCAATCCTGCCCAATCCACAATGGAATTAGAGCGAAACAATTACGTGATACCGGTCACATTAGGAAATAGGGAGTATGTTTTGATAAACGCCCCGGGGTGAAAGGCCAGAAAGGCCCCCCAGAGGGCCAGGCGGGAGGCTGACGGCTCTGGGGGGCCGGAACGGGGTGCTAGCGCTTCCTAGGGGCCGCCAGGGGCGTTCTCGGGGGCGTTCAGGCTTAGCTCTGTCGCCCAGGCTTGCAGGAGTTCCGCGAGGGGCGGCGGGGACTCCCCGGCGTTCACGCACGCCATCACCTGGGCCGGTACGTCCAGCGGGATGCCTACGAAGGCGGCGGCCGCGTACAGGGTGATCACCTCCCGGATCGCCTCATCGACCGCCTTCGTGAACGCCGTCCAGTTGCCGGGGGCGAGCGGGTGAGATCGTTCGATGCGCTTCCAGTGCGCCATGACCAGCTCGCCAGGGTTCGGCGGCGGCGGGTAGTTCGGGACGTCCATGATCTTGTGCCTTTCTGGGGGTGGCGGGGGCCCTTCGGGAGGGCGCCCAGGGGGTGAATCCAGTGCTTCCGGCTGAGTGCTCCCCCCTAAAGGGTTAAGAGCAGTGAGTGCTTCCGACTGCTTCGGAAGCGGTGTGACCTGGGCGTTTCGACTGCTCGGTGACTGCTTCCGAAGCACTGCCGAGCAGTCAACCGAGCAGTCACCGCCTACAGCTCCATCTGCCGGGGCTGGGCGGCCTCTGCCTCGGCCTCCACGTGCTCTGGGAGCCATGCCCGTTGCGACCGCCGGGGGCCCGGCCGGACGACGATGCGTCCGGCGTCCTCGGCCGTTTCGAGGATGGTCGCGGCCTTCTCCTGGCTCACGTTCAGGATCTCCGCGACGCGTCGTTTCGACGGGTGATCGTCAGGGTGAGCGTCCAGCCACATGCACAGCCGGTCCACGTCGCTCGGCCCCTGGTATGCGCTCCCGGCGTTGTCGAACGCGGAGACCGAGAGCCGTCGCGTCTCCGCGTCGCGCTGCACGGTCGTCTCTGCGAGGTCCACGTCTCGGCCCTCGGCGGACAGGGTGCGGCGCCCGTTCTCGTCCTTCTTGAGCTTCCAGATTGCGTCTGGCCACTCCCCCCAGCGGGAGGCGCCGCGCGCGTGCTCGCCGCTGAGCCCGGTGTGAACAGGGAGCCCGATGTTCCGCACCCCGGCCTCACGCTTGATCTGCTCAAGGGTCTCCGTGAACTCCTGGGCGGCGGTGTTGGGGTCTCCCTGCGTCGTGAAGCCGGTCATGGCGCGGTGGGCGGGGTCGAGGAGCCACAGCCCGACCCGGCGATCACGGAGCCAGCCCGCCGCCCATTCACGCGTCGCGGGGGTGCGTAGGGAGAGGTGCTGCCCGCGCAGGGGCAGGAGGTGCACGCGGTCGGTGTTGCGGATGCCCGCGCGCCGCAGCCACTCCCGTAGCTGGGGGTCGCCCATCTCGTAATCCCACATGCCTACGTGCTGCGGGCCCCCGGTGATCTCGAACCGCCCGAGGAAGGGGGAGCCGTCCGCGTAGGCCCGGACGAGTTCGATGGTCGTACTCGTCTTGCCGGTCTTCTTCGCCGCGACGAGGGTGAAGTTCCCCTCTGCCGGCAACAGGTCGGCCACGTCGTAACTGGCCTCGGCTGTCTCCTCGTTGAGGAAGCTGGTCAGATTCCGGGAGCAGGCGGCCAGTGCGGCAATGTCGGCCGCGTACCTCTTCGCCTCCACCTCGGCCTTGGCGCGCTCGCGGGCCATCTCATAGACCACGTGATCACGTGTGGCCTTCCGAACGTCCCCCTCAAGGCGGTACTCCTCCATGAGGGCTTCCATCTCGTCATCCGGCGTGAGTTCGGCGCCCGGTGGGCTGGGCGAGGGCTGGTCGAATGGTGGTGGATTGTCCGTCTCGGGTGTTACCATCGGTAATACCTCTCAGTTGGTAGTTACTGGAAGCCCCCCCCGGCTGTCGTCACCGGGGGCTTTCGCTTGCTCTAAGGACTGAATCGCCCCACGGTGAGAACGGGGCAGTCATCGTCATGCCGGGTAAAAGCCATGGACGCGGTTCCGGTCTTCCGCGCGGCCCGGCGCTGAGCGCGGTTCGGCATGACTCGCCGTCCGCCGCATCCGCCCATTTCGACGGGGCAAATACCGGTGCGGTTGGTCTCCCGGCGGATCGCTACCGTTCTTGTGCGCGGGGCTCGCCGAATCAGGAATGGGCGGCTGAAACATGAGAGCGGATTCTCCTTCCACGGTCGTCTTCTCGATATCGAATTCTTCGGGTATGCTCATAGGTACTCTCCTAACGAGTTGCGGTCCCGGTTTATCTGCCAGCCGGGGCCGCTTTCTTGCGTTCGCACGCTGTTGAGTTGTCAAAGATCGAAATGCGTTCAGCAGTCGGCGCGGAGGAGCGCATCGACCTCGGCGAGGTCCCACCGACGCCATGCCGCCCCGCCGAAGCGCGTGAGGCGCCCGGCCTCGGCCTCGGCGAGGAGCCAGCGCCGGGCCTCGCCCCGGTCCACGAAGAACCGGCCATCCCTGCGCCAGGCTGTGATGTGGTCAAGTACGTGCTCGGTGTCGGCGGTCAGCGGGGCGCTCACGCGGGCCCCCGGCGGCGCGTCGGGACCTCGCGCAAGAGCTGGTCGAGCTGCCGGAGGTCGTAGCGGGCGTTGCCTCGGCCCTGACCCCCCTCGTTCCGGAGGCGCCCGGCCGAGACCTGCGTGTTGATCCAGCGGCGGGCCTGTGTGCTGCTCTCGAAGGGCCGCGTCTTCTGGTACTCCAGGAGGTAGAGCACGACCGCTTCGGTGTCGGCGTGGGGCGGCCTCACGGGGCGGCCCGGTACGCGTACGGGCTGGTTCACGCGGCGGCCCCGCTGCGGTCGCCGCGCTCCACGGCGCGGGAGTCGAGCCACGCCTCAACGTCGGCGAGCCGGTAGCGGATGACCTTCCCGCCCACCCTGCTATAGCGGGGCCCGGCGCCGGAGTGGTTGAGGTGGTACACGGCCTGTAGCGAGATCCCGAGCCATTCGCTCAGGTCCTTCGGGGAAAGCATCCTGTCCATGCGTCCCGGTCCTTCCTGGGGAGGGTCTTCGGTTGGCTCCCTCAACCAGAGCAGCCCCGCCCGACAAAACGTGCACAAAACCTCAGATATCTCGCATAGTGGGCCTCCTCGCGCCCGCCCCGAATTCCTGGGCGACAAGAGGCGGGGCTTGACGGAAAGCGCTTCCTCAACCCCTGAACCTGTTGGTCGCGGTTCGTGTAGATCTCCGACCCTGTGACCGACCCGACGCCTGATCTGCTCGCTTTTGACCGGTTCGCGCCGCAACGCTCGACAGGGCACATGTGACCCGAGGAGCACCCATGAGCGGAACCGTCCAGATTCAAGATCGCTGGCACCGGAGGACACCCCCCACCGACGACGCCCAGCCGTGCCGGAAGTGCGGGACCCGTGACTACCCCTACGCGAGCGGGGCCCACGGGGCAGCCCTCCGCTGGGCTGTCCGCTGGCGGGAGCGCGACTGCCGCCAGCGAAAGAGGATGTTCAAGACGAAGCCCGAGGCAAACGCCTTTGCGGCTGAGGTCAAGTCGTCCATGGACAGCGGCAGTTATGTCACGCCCACCGAAATCACCTTCGGGGAGGTCGCGGCCAAGTGGCAGGCAGCTACCGGGGTGGAGCACCGCCCTCAGACGCGGGGCAATGTAGAGCGCTCCTTGCGGCTCCACATCCTGCCGCAGCTCGGCTCTTGCAAGATCACGTCCATCAAGAAGGCCGACGTTCAGGCGTGGGTCAACGACCGCGCGGAGGTACTGGCCCCGTCCAGCGTCGAGGTCGTGTACGGCACCCTCAAGGCCGTTTTCTCGTGGGCAATTGGCGAGTACATCACCGTGAGCCCATGCAAGAGCCGGGGCCGCGCCGACCGCATACGGCTCCCGGCCAAGCCGACGAAGGAGATCATCCCGCTCAGCACCGCCCAGGTCTCGGCGCTGATCGAGGCGGCGCCGGACGGCTACTGGGTGGCCCTCCTCCTCGCCGCCGCCTCGGGCCTTCGGCAAGGAGAGCTGTTCGGCCTGGAGCCGGAGCATGTCCTTGAGGGCGAAATCCTCGTACGCCAACAGCTCTCGGTGATCGACGGCAAGGGGGTCCGCATCGCCCCGGTGAAGACGGCGACCAGCCTGCGGGGTGTCCCGGTTCCCGCTGCCGTCACGGACGCTGTGGGGGCGCGCATCAAGGCCCAGCCGCCAGTGGCCCAGCTCATGGCCGACACGACCAGCGGGAAGCGTCGGGAACGCCTGGTGCGGCTGATCTTCACGACGCCTTCGGGCGAGCCGGTCCAGCGGTCGCCGTGGGCTCGCGTCTGGGCGAAGATCGTGAAGCGGGCGAACGAGATCCTGGCCGCGCAGGGTGAGCAGCCGCTCCCGGCCAAGGTCACCCTTCACACGCTGCGCCACACGTACGCCTCACTACTGATCAAGGAGGGCGAGTCCGTGAAGGTGGTCCAGAAGAGGTTGGGCCACAGCTCCGCCGCGATCACGCTTGATACGTACTCGCACCTCTGGCCGGACAGCGCCGCCACCACCCGCCGGGCGGTAGAGCGGGGCCTTGGCGGTCTCCTCGGCGGTCGTCCAGGGCACGCCACAGGGCACACGCCATCGGGAACAGTCGAAAGCCAGCGGAAGCCAGCGAAAGAGATCACCCGCTCACTTTCGGTAGTTTGAGGAGGTCAAAAGCCATGCGTCTGCCTGTCATGCCCCCGGTGCGCCCGATGCTCGCGAGGGCCGTGCCCGAGATCCCGCCCGGGATGCACTACGAGGCGAAGTGGGACGGCTTCCGCTGCCTCGTCTTCAAGGACGGTGCCGAGGTGGAGCTGGGCAGCCGTACGGGCAAGCCGCTCGGGCGGTACTTCCCCGAGCTGGTCGAGGCGCTGCGGGAGCGGCTGCCCGAGCGGTGCGTGCTGGACGGGGAGGTCGTCGTGGCGCGCGAGGGGAGGCTCGACTTCGACGCGCTGAGCGAGCGCATCCACCCCGCGGCCTCGCGGGTGCGGCTGCTCGCGGAGACCACGCCGTCCTCGTACATCGCCTTCGACCTGCTCGCGCTCGGCGAGGACGCGCTCGTGGAGCGCCCGCAGCGCGAGCGCAGGGAGCGGCTGGAAGCGGTGCTCGCCCGGGTGGCTCCCCCGGTGTACCTCGCCCCCGCGACGGGGGACCGGGCGGTGGCCGAGGAGTGGTTCGGGCGCTTCGAGGGGGCGGGGCTGGACGGGATCGTCGCGAAGCCGCCGGAGCTGCCGTACCGCGAGAACCAGCGCGTCATGTTCAAGGTCAAGCACGAGCGGACGGCCGACTGCGTCGTGGCCGGGCTGCGTTTCCACAAGAGCGGCCCGGTGGTCGGCTCGCTGCTGCTCGGGCTGTACGACGACGCGGGCGCGCTCCAGCACGTGGGCGTGTGCGCGGCCTTCCCGATGAAGCGCCGCGCGGAGCTGATGGAGGAGCTGGAGCCACTGCGGATGGACGGTCCGGGGGCCGGGAAGCCCGGCGGGGACCACCCGTGGGCGCACTGGGCCGAGGCGGAGGCGCAGGAGGCGGGGCGCCTCCCGGGCGGGCCGAGCCGGTGGACGGGCACGAAGGACCTGTCGTGGGTGCCGTTGCGGCCCGAGCGGGTCTGCGAGGTCGCGTACGACCACATGGAGGGCCCCGTCGCCTCGGGCAGGGCCCGCTTCCGGCACACCGCGCGCTGGCGCCGCTGGCGCCCGGACCGCACCCCGGAGAGCTGCACGTACGCGCAGGTCGACGAGCCGGTGCGGTACGAGCTGGGGGCGGTACTCGGCGGTAACTGAGCCCGCCCCGTACCGCCCACGCGCGACCCGCACGGCGCCACGCCGCCCGGACCGGCCGCGCGAGCGCCGCGAGCGCCGCTACAGCGGCGCCTGGCGGCCGTGCCAGTCCATGCACAGCACCATCGCGTCGTCGTCCTGCGCGAGGGCGCCCCGGTGCGCGGCGAGTTCCTTGAGGACGGCGTACGGGACCTGCGCGGTCGGCAGCAGCCGGGTGCCGGTCATCGCGGCGGCGAGCGCGCGCTTCCCGTACGGTTCGCCGGCCGGCGACAGCGCCTCGTACACGCCGTCGCTGAAGAAGAAGAGCCGGTCCCCCGGCAGGACCCGGAAGCGCTGGGCCGTGTAGACGGTGTCCTCGAACATGCCGAGCGGGAGCTGCGCGTCGAGTTCGATCTGCTCGGTGACACCGTCGCGCTGCCGCCAGAGCTGCGGCGAGCCCGCGTCCACGACCTCGGCCTCGCCGGTCGCCAGCTCGAAGCGGAGCAGCAGGGTGGACAGGTGCACGTTGCCCTGGTGGTGGCCGTAGATCGCCTGGTCGGCGAGAGCCGCCTGGTCGGCGAGGCCGAGCCCGGCGCGGCGCGCGTTGCGCAGCGCGTTGACGGCGAGGTTGGTGAGCAGCGCGGCCTCGATGCCCTCGCCCATGCCGTTGGTGACGGAGAGGTGCAGCGTCTCGGCCGAGCCCGACCAGTCGAAGTTGTCGCCGCGGATCGCGTAGGCGGGCTCCAGCTGGGCCCCGAGGGCGTACTCGGGGCGCGAGCAGGACCGGCCGGGGAGGAGCTGCCACTGGAGTTCGGCGGCGAGGGTGAGGCGGCGGGCGCGGCGGGCCTGCTGGTAGAGGTCGGTATCGCGTTCGGCGACGAGGATCTCGTGCCCGAGCACTTCGCCGATGTCGGCGAGTTCCCCGGCCATCCCCTCGTCGTAGCCGCCCTCGGGCAGCCGTACGGTGAGGATGCCGAGCCGGTCGCCACGCACGGTGACCGGGACGTGGACGAGGGTGCACTCGCCGGAGTTCTCCGCGTACGGCTGCTGGGACCCGAAGGCGCGTCCGGGCGCTCCCAGGTGGGCGGACAGCGGCTCCGGCGGCAGGGCCGGGGGCTCGACGGGCTGGAGTATGGTCATGGCGTAGTCGGCCATGAGCAGATCCGCGCCCGCGGCCCCGTAACGGGCCCGAAGTGTCGTGCGCAACGCGTCGAGCAGAGCATGGGGAGGGGCCTTGCGCAGGGCGCGTTCCACCGCCGCGAATCTGTCCACCGTACGTGTACCACCTGTCTCGGAGATCGGGAGAAGGGAAGCCGGACCGTCATGCCCCAGCGACTGACAGGAGCCTTGCGAAGTGTCAGAGTTGAGGACATGCGTCCCGAGGCGGCGACCCAGGAGAACCGGGCTGCCGCGGCACGGGTGGCCGGGGAGGTCATCGAGCTGCTGGAAGTGATGTGGCACAAGGGCCGCGATCTGGCGCCGACGGCGCCCGTCTCAGTCTCGCAGCTGCGCGTGCTGTACATCCTGGACCGTGAGGACGGGATCAACCTGCGCACCCTCGGCGAGGAGCTGGGGGCCGCGCCGTCCTCGGTGAGCCGCCTGTGCGACCGGCTCCAGGCGCTGGGCTACGTGGAGCGCGCGGCGAGCCGGTCGAGCCGCCGGGAGGTCGAGCTGCGGCTCACCCCGCCGGGGACGCGGTATCTCGCCGAGCTGCGGGCGCGGCGGCAGAGCGCTCTCCTGGAGATCCTGGAACGGATGCCGCAGGCGGACAGGGACGCGCTGGCGCGCGGGCTCGGCGGCTTCCTCGACGCCGCCGACTGGGACGCCGCCGACTGGGGCGAGGAGGGACAGCCGGAATCCTCGCGCGAGGGGCCCGTACGGGACGGGACGGCCGACAGCGCCTGAGCGCCGCCCGTCGTGCGGGAACGGCCCCCTGGACCAGTACACGCTTGTGACCTCCGGTTCGCCTCGGTCCGCACGCCACCGGTCGGGCCGGGCGGTCCTTTCGGGGCTCAGATTGTTTCCTCGGGCGCACTGTTGTCAAACGGCAAGTGTCACGAGCCCGCGGCGCGGGCTGACACCTGCTCAGCCGGGGGCGCGCGGTTCACGATGACATGCGGGTACCGCTACCGGGCGCCATGACGCTCGGCTAATGTTTGCCATAAGGCAACAGTTGCCGACGCCGCGCACCCGCGTGACGTGACGAGGAAGGGCGCCACCACATGCCGGACGAAGCCGTCAGCCACGTGGACATTCCCGGGGCGCGAGTCGTACGGCTGGTGGGAGAGGCGGACCTGGACACGGCGGACGTGCTCGACGGGGCGCTCACCGGGGCGCTGGCCTCGGGGCTGCCGCTCACCGTGGTCGACCTCTCGCGGACGACCTTCGCGGACTCCACGGTGCTCGGCGTACTGCTGCGGGCGCACACCCTGCACGAGGAGGCGGGCCTGCGCCTGCTGCTCGCCGGTCCGCTCGACGACGTACTGGTGCGGCTCTTCGACGTGACGGGGACGCGGGCCTATCTGCGCTTCGCGGCCGATGTGCACCAGGCGATCGACGAGGGCGACCGGCATCCGGAACGGGGCTGAGAGAGCCGAAGCGGGGACCGGGCGGAAACCCAGGCAGCAGGCGCGGAGCAGGCTGAGGGACGGCCCGCGGGAGGGCCAGGGGGACGTACAGGCGGGCCGTGCGGCGGCCCGCGAGCCGGGTGTGGGGCCCCGGCTCGGGCGGCGGGGGCGGGTCAGGCGGTGCGGTAGGCGGGCAGCTCGGCCCAGCCGTGCGCGATGAAGGTCGGCACCTGCCGCGGGTCCGGGTCCGCGAGGCGCAGGCCCGGGAAGCGGGCGAAGAGCGCCGGGAGCGCGACGCCGGCCTCCAGCTGGGCGAGCGGGGCGCCGATGCAGCGGTGCGCGCCGATCCCGAAGGCGAGGTGGTCGCCGGAGTCGCGGTGCGCGTCGAAGAGGTGCGCCGTGGCCCCGTAGTGCGCGGGGTCGTGGTTGGCCGCCGCGTACGTCGTGAGGATCGCGCTGCCCCTGGGAATGAGGACGCCGCCCGTCTCGGGCCCCTGGATGTCCTCGACCGCGAAGCGCATCGGCAGGTTGGCGATGCTCGGCGCCCAGCGGAGCGTCTCGGTGACGACCTTCTCCCAGGACAGCTCGCCCGCCCGCGCCTGTGCGAGCTGCTCGGGGTGGGTGAGCAGCGCGAACGCGGCGTTGCCGATGAGGTTGACGGTCGTCTCGACCCCGGCGCCGATGACGAGGAGGAGCGTGTCGCGCAGCTCGTCGTCCGAGAGCCGGTCGCCGTCGGTGTCGCGCATGGTGACGAGGTCGCTCGCGAGGTCGTCACCGGGCTCGGCGCGCTTGGTCCCGATGAGTTCGCCGAGCACCGCGTAGAGGCGGGCGAGCGTCGCCATGGCCTCCTCGACGGGCCGCGAGACGTCCATGAAGTCGTCCAGCAGCGTCACGAGTTCGGCCTTGTGGGCACCGCTCACGCCGAACAGCTCGCAGATGATCTCCATCGGGAGCTGGCGCGCGAAGGCGGCGCGCAGGTCGACGACCTCGCCCTCGGGCCGCGCCTCGATCTCGTCGAGCAGGCGCGTGACGATCTCCTCGACCCTGCCGCGCAGCCGCTCGGTGCGGTGGTGCGTGAAGGAGGGCGCGACGAGCTTGCGCAGCCGGCTGTGGTCGACCCCGTACGTGCTGAGCATGTTGATGACGCCGACCCAGCCCAGTATCCAGCCCCACTCCGGGTTGGAGGACGCCTCGGGCCAGCGGTCCCAGTGCTTGCGCGGGTCCTTGCTGACGCGCGGGTCCAGGATGAGGGTGCGCAGGTTCTCGTACCGCGTGACGGCGAAGGCGGGGATGCCGCCGGGCAGCGTGATCCCCACGACGGGGCCTCGCTCGCGCAGCCGGGCGGCCTCGGCCGGGATGTCGGCGCCTACAGGGTCGAGAGTGACGGCTTGGAGTTGGTCCACGGGGTGACTCCTGGCTGATCGGGACGTACGGGTCGGAAAGTGACGGGCAGCGCCGCGAGAGCCCGGTGGAAGGGCCCGGGGCGCCAGGTCAGTTCGTCGAAGGGGACCGCCAGTTCCAGGCCGGGCAGCAGGGTGAGCAGCCGGTCGATGGCGGTCGCCGCGATCAGCAGGGCCGGATCGGCCGCCGGGCAGCGGTGCTCGCCCGCGCCGAAGCCGAGGTGCGCGCCGCCGTCCGAGCGCTCGTCGGCGTGCGCGGGCAGCCCCGTGGGGTCGGACCCCGCGCCCGCGTACGAGACGAGGACCAGCTCGGCGGGCTGTATCCAGGTGCCGTGGAAGTGGACGGGCCGGGTGGCGAAGTACGGTCCGTAGTTCGCCATCGACGGGTCCGTGCGCAGGACCTCGGCGAGCGCCTCGCGGGTGGAGAGCGCGCCGTCCGTGAGCGAGGAGTAGTACCGCTCGTCGGTGAGCATCCGCGCCGTGGTGTTGCTGATGAGGTTCGCGGAGGGCTCGTTGCCCGCGCCGAGGGTCAGCACGACGTGCTGCACGACCTCCTCGGGGGCGAGCTGGGCGGGGTGCCCGATGAACCAGGAGGGCAGGTCGTCGCCGGGGCTCTCGTACTTCGCCGTGATGAGTTCGTTCATGTAGCGGCCGAACTCCTCGTTGGCCGCGACGGCGTCGGCGCCCACCGCGTTCGAGAGGGTCGTCAGGATGCGGTCGAGGTCGCGGCCCGAGGCGTCGGAGCGCCCGTAGAGGCGGTTGATGACGCGCGCCATGAGCGGGCGCGCGTACTGCCCGACGAGGTCGGCGCGGCCCTCGGCGGCGAACTCGCGCACGAGGTCGTCGGCGATCTCCGTGACGGTCGCACGCAGCCGGTGCGGCTGGATCATGCGGAAGCAGTCGCTCACCGCCTGCCGGAAGCGGTCGTGGACCTCGCCGTCGGTGAAGAGCGCGTTGGGCCGGTAGCCGATCATGCCGAGCACGCCGTGCGCCTCGGGGGTGCTCGGCAGGCTCGCCTCCCACGGGCGCGGGTCCTTCGACCAGTGCCCGTCCTGGTCGGTCAGGATCTCCCAGGCGGCCCGGTAGTCGAGGACGAGGTGGGCTCCCACGCCGGGGGCGACCTCGACGGGGGCGACCGCGCCGTGCCGGGCGCGCAGCCGCGCGTAGGCGGCGTGCGGGTCGGTGGCGAACTCGGGCTCGTACAGCGGCGTCGCGCCGGGGACGTATCGGTTGCTCAACTCTCCACCAGCTCACGGATGTGCTCGACGAGCATGATCAGCATGTTCCTCGCCGACCGCGGATCGCGGGCGTCGCACACCGCGAGCGGCGTGGACTCCTCCAGGTCGAGGGCGGCGCGCAGGGCCTCGGGGCCGTGCGCGGGCGAGTCCTCGAACTCGTTGACCGCGACGGCGTACGGGATGCCGCGCCGCTCCACGAGGTCGAGCACGTCGAAGCTCGCGTCGAGGCGCCGCGTGTCGGCGAGGACGAGGACGCCCATCGCCCCGTACGTCAGCTCCTCCCACAGCAGCCGGAACCGCTCCTGCCCCGGCGCGCCGAAGAGGTAGAGCACCGCGCCCGGGTGGGCGGAGGGCTCGGGCGGGCGCAGCGTGAGGCGCCCGAAGTCGACGCCGACGGTCGTCGTCGTCTTGCCCCGTACCCCGCTGAGGTCGTCGACGCTCTCGCCGGCCTGCGTGAGAACTTCCTCGGTGGTGAGGGGCGCGGTCTCCGAGGCCGCGGCGACGAAGGTCGTCTTGCCCACGGCGAAGGGACCGGCGACGACGATCTTCACCGGGATCGGCAGTTCGGACGCCGGTCCCGCGGGAGCCGCGAAGCCGGGTTCGGGAGCCGGGATGCCGGGCGCGGGGGCCAGGTCAGAGGGCACGGAGGCCATGGAGCACCACATCCAGGAGTGCGGGGTCGGGGAGCTGGGCGGGGGCCGGGGGCTCGCGGGTCATGACGGCGCCGCTCGCGGCGAGCGCGGCGGCCATCATGCGGACGACGGCGTAGGGCAGCCCGAGCTGCGCCGCGCACTCGTAGACGGAGAGCGTGCCCTCGTCCTCGACGAGCGAGAGCAGCCGGCGCGCCGCCGCGTCGAGCCCCTCGGTGCGGGCGCCGGGCTCGGCGTGGAGCAGCGTCGTGCGCTCCACGCCGATCCGCGTGGGGACTTCGAGCCCGGCGGTCGCGACGTAGTCGGGAACGAGGCGCCTGCGGGGCGGGGTCATGCGCCGGCGGTCCTGCTCTTCGCGGCCTCGCTCAGCGCCGCGACCAGCTTGCCCACCTGGACCTGCACCTCGTAGGCGATCCGCCCGAGGTCGGCTTCCCGGCCCGCCCACAGGACGAGTCCCGCGCCCTCGCCCGCGGGCGCGACGTAGTAGAGGCCCTGCGGGGTGGAGACGACGACCTCGTCGATCGTGCGGTCCTTGCCCTGCGCCGCGCGGTCCACGAGCGCGCGGACGCTGCCGAGCGTCGAACTCGTGACCGCGGCGACCGCCTCGCCGTCCTCGGTGGCGACGCCGGGCGCGGCGCCCAGGATGAGCCCGTCCCTGCTGAACACGACGCCGCCCTCCACGTGCGGGAGTTCGAGCAGGGGCTCCAGTACCCACGACAGGTTCCGGGCGAGCGGGGCGCCCTTCACCGGCGGGGTTCCCTGGCTGTTCACAGGTCGTGTCCTCTCTGCTGCGCGGGGGCCGTCCGGGGGGTGCTGCGCGGCCCCTCGTGCGGTGCGCGTTCCGTGGGGGGTACGGGGGTGTTCCCGGACCCTGCCGCCCGCACGTCCTCGGACGGGCGACTGTGGGGTGGGTCCTGGGGCGAGCGGGTGTCCTCGCGGGTGGAGTGGGGCGTCGCCCCGGCGCTCTCGCGCTCGACGGCCTCGACGGCCTCGCGGCCCCTGTCGCGGCCCGCCTGCCAGCCGCCCCAGCGGGCCTTGGCCTCGCGGGGCTCCAGGCGCGGCAGTTCGGCGACGGGCGCGACGGGACCGCCCGTACCGCGCTCGCGCGTCTTGCGGCGGCGGCGCGGCAGCGCCGTGGGGTCGCCGGTCTCGGCGGTACGGGTCACGCTGCGCACCCCGGCGGGCAGCGGCGCGGCCGGCTCCGGGGTCCGTACGGGCGCGGGGGCGTGCACCGAGGGGGCGTGGCCCTCGGGCATCTCGACGAGGAGGGCCGCGGGGACGCTCACGACGGCGGCGACGCCCCCGTAGCTGCTCTTCTTCAGCGAGACCTGGAAGCCGTACTGGCGCACGAGCGCGCCGATCGCGGCCCAGCCGGTCTGCGGCGGGTCGCCGAGTTCCACGAGCCGCACCGGGTGCGCGCCGCTGAGCAGGCGCTCCGCGCGGGCGAACTGCTCGGCGTTGAGGCCGACGCCCGCGTCCTCGACGATGACGCTCGCGCCGGTCTGCGTCTCGTGCAGCGAGACGTCGACCTTGAGCGTGCCGTGCGAGAAGTGGACGGCGTTGGCGAGGAGTTCGGCGAGGACCGCGCGCAGGGGCTCGACGGACTGCGCCATGACGCCGACGGAGCGGGTCAGGTGGTTGACGGGTTCGCCGACGCGCTCCTTGAAGTCGCGGACCCGGCTCGCGGCGCTCACCGCGATGTCCACGAGGTGCGTGTCGTCGCGGAAGAGCATCGGCGTGGAGCCGGTGGCGAGGGCCGGGGTCTGCGCGGCGCGCCCGATCAGCTCGTTGAGCATGTCGAGCGCGAGGACGTCGGCCATGAGCGCGGGGTCGGCGTCGGGGTGGCGGCGCTGGATCTCGCTCAGGCCGTCCTGGAGGCGCAGTTGCAGCGAGTGCACGCGGCTCATCGCGCCGCGCACGACGGCCCGTCCGGCCTCGTCGACCCGCTCGCTCTCGGCGGCGACGCCTTCGGCGACCGCGTCGAGGAGCGCGCGGTGGAGCCGGTCGACGGCGGTCCCGGCGAGTTCGGGCGTGAGCAGCCCGGGGACGGTGACGTGCGGGGTGCGCAGGTGCGAGAGGAGAGCGGGCATGCGCGCTTCCAGCAGGTGGCGCGTCTCCCGTTCGACCGTCTCGCGGACGGTACGCGCCTCCGTGCGCGCGGCCCCCGCCTCCGCCCGCGCGGCTCCCTCGGCGGCGAGCGCGGCGTCCCGCGCCGCGTACGCCTCGCGTATGTCCTCGCCGGCCCGCCTGGCGCGCCGGCGCGCCGCGACGAGTGGGCCTCCGGTCGCCGCAGCGGTGGCCCCGCCGGCGACGACGGCTGCGGCCACGACCTCTATCAGCATGTGGGAAGTCCCTGAACCTCGGTGTGCTTGCGTACCGCGACGCGGCGTGCCGTCGCTCGCCGCACCACCGTAGGCGCAAGATCGTCACATGCCTAGTTCTGACCGGAAGTTGACGGGTTTTTTGATGAATCAGTGACCTGCGTGTCCGGTGCGCCCGCTTCCGCGCGGAATCACCTGCGGAATGGGCGATTCCGACCATTCCTTTTCGGCTGACCGCTTTGCCGGTGCTTCACCGGGAAGGGAGGATTCCCCCACCTCTCAGTACAGCCCCCTGCCCTCCTCCAGCGTGGTCGCGGCGAGCCGCGCGAGGCCCGTGGCCCCACAGCTCCTGGCGAGCGTGAGGCCGCGGTCGAGTTCCTTGCGCGAGCGCGTGACGAGGCCGTACTCGACGCGGGCGCGGGCGTGTTCGTAGGAACAGGGCGAGTGTTCGAGGTAGGTGACCGCGCGGGCCAGGAGCGAGGCGGCGTACTGGCCCTCACTCACCGCCGCGGCCTGGCGCAGCGATTCGCCGATCGCCGTGTCGGTGCCGAAGCGTTCGGCCGCGCGCCGCGCGGTGGCGACGAGTTCGGCGGCCCGGCCCGGGTCGTCGGGCGCGACGGCGAGGGCGAGTTCGCCGTGCACGGGCGCGAGCACCGTGTTGTGCCAGCCCCGCGCGGTGAGCGAGACGAGCCCCGCCTCCAGTTCGTCGATCGCCTCCTTGCGCCGCCCGAGCGCGAGCAGCAGCCTGCCCCGTACCGCCGCCGCGTCCGGCAGCACGATGACGTCGGGATAGGGCGGCCGGAACGCGTACTGCTCCATCAGCTCCTCGGCCTCGCGCACCTCGCCCTGCGCGAGCAGCGTGTCCGCGAGCATGCACACGATGTCCCAGTGCAGCGGCATCCGCGAGCCCACCCGGTCCGCGAGCCGCAGCGCCTCCTTGAGCATCCCCCGCGCGTCGCGCAACTGCCCGCGCCGCCGCTTCACATAGCCCACGAACGCCTGCGCCACACCGAGGTGGTTGCCGCTCCAGCCCTGGCGCCGGTACACGTCGAGCGCCTCGGTGAAGAGGCTCGACGCGCGGTCGAGCCGGTCCGAGAAGATGTACGCGCCGCCGAGCATGACGAGCAGCTCGAAGCTCCACTCGGTGTCGGTCCAGCCGAGGCCGGGCGGGAGCTGCCCGTTGACGAGGGCGCGGTCGCACAGCTCCACCGCCTGCTCCGCGTTCTCGCCGCGCGCCATGACGTCGAAGGCGCGCAGGATGAGCAGGGCCCGCTCGGAGGTGTCGCGCCCGGTGAGCGGATCGGCGAGCGCCGCGAGCCGCGCCGAGCGGCCCTCCGCGTCGTTCTCGCGCGCGAAGATCCCCTCCCACATGAAGTGCACGCCCTGGAGCCGCATCCGGTCCGGCCCCTCGTCGAGCAGGGCCGCCTCGCGGTCCACCGCGTCGACGGCCTCACGCAGCCGGTCGAGGTGGACGAGGGCCTGCGAGAGGCGGCAGACGGCGTCGATCCTGTCCTTGCCCCGCAGCCCGTCGGGCAGTTCGAGTGCCGCGCGCAGGTGCCGCACGGTGCTGCCCAGGTCGGTGAGGAGCGTCGCGCAGCCCAGCTCGTAGCTGACCTGCGCGTGCGCCCCGGGCGCGGGCGGTTCGAGCAGCGCGCGCTCCAGACAGAGCCTGGCCGCCTCCGGGGCGCCGACGGCGAGGTGTTCGCGGGCGGCGGCGCGCAGTTGCGCCACGACGTGCGGGTCGTCGTCGGGGACGAGCTGGAGCAGGTGGCGCGAGGCGGCGGCGGGGCCGCGCCCCGACTCCATGACGAGATCGGCGGCCCGCCCGTGCAGGGCCGTGCGGTGGAAGGGGCGCATCGACTCGTGGACGGCGGTGGCGATGAGCGGGTGGACGAACTGGAGGTCGTCGTCGGAACCGGCCAGGACGCGCGCGGCGCGGAGCCTGGCGAGGTGCGTGGCCGCCTCGTCGAGCGGCATGTCGCTGAGCCGCGCGGCGAGCGGGAGCGTGATGTCGGTGCCGAGCACGGCGGCGGAGCGGGCGAGGTTGAGGGCCCCGGCGCCGAGCGCCTCGATCCGCTCGACCAGCCCGGTGCCGCGCGAGGCGGCGTTGAGGCCGCGCAACTGCCCGGCCTCGGACTCGACGGCCCTGACGCCGTTCTCGCGCGCCTTGCTGAGCAGTTCGACGGTCTCGTACGGGTTCCCTCCGGTCACCGCCCACACCTCGCGGCAGAAGCCGTCCTCCGCGAGCGAGCCGAAGGTCGCACGCGTCAGCTCGGCCGCCGCGACCGGGCCGAGGGGCTGGAGCCTGTTGCCCGCCGGGCGCGCCTGATCCACGAGGCTCTTGAGGTACTGGGCCGTGCGCCCTGTGGCCCCGTCCTCGCGCAGCGCCACGACGAGCAGCACCTTCGTCGAGTCGAGCGTCTTGGCGAAGGCCGCGAGCCAGTCGAGGGTCTCGGGATCGGCCCAGTGCACGTCGTCGACGAGGATGACGACGGGCCAGTCCGCCTGGACGAGGCGGGTGACGACGGAGACGAGCGAGTCGATGACGCCGCGCGGGTCGGCGGTGCGCCCGCCGGGGTCCGCTATCCCGAGCGCGGGGCCCACGACGTCGTGGCGCTCGCCGAGGTAGGCGCGGGCCTCCTCGGGTGTCATCGCGAGCAGGCTGTGCTGGAGCAGTTGCCGAACGAGGTTGAACGGCACCGAGCTGACCGTCTGCCCGCCCCGCGCGCTCCACACCGCCGCCCGCGCGGTGGCCCGCCTGCGCACCTCCTGGAGGAGCCGGGTCTTGCCGATGCCGGCGACGCCGCTGAAGACGAGGAGGCTGCCGCCGCCCTCGCGGTCCTCGCAGAGCCGCTCGATCGCCTCGTCCACGAGCCGCAGTTCCCGCTCGCGCTCCCACAGCGCCTCACCGCTGTACGAGGCGCCCGCGCCGTTCCCCGGCACCTCGCCGTACGGGGACTCGCCGTGGTCGTGGGCGCCTTGTCGCGCGTTCGCCGTCATCCTGCCCGCTCCCCTGCCCGTCCGCCGTTGCCAGGACCGGGAGTTGGTCGGCAGTTCGGCCGCCGGGCCCGGTCCGCACGGAGGCGAGCCTAACCGCAGGGCCCGAATATGACACGAATTCAGGCGACCTCCGGTCCCAGCGGCTATCATGCCGCCTCTCATCCGATTTTCAGCACCACGGCCTAGGGTGAGCGGCATGACCCCACAGACTCCTCCCGGCTGGTACCCCGACCCCGGGCACTCGGGCGAGGGCCCACGCGGCGAGCGCTGGTGGGACGGCACGGTCTGGACCGACAGGACCCGGCAGGCCGCGCCCGCAGAGCCCCCGGGCACCGCCCCCGCGGGGATACCCGCCGACGCGCCGTCCGAGAGCCGGGACCCTCGGGACCCGGCCGCCACGCGGGACCCGGCCACACCGCTGGACACCTCCGCCCCGCAGGCCCCGGCCACCGCGCAGGCTCCCACCGCGCAAGCCCCGTCCGCGCAGGCCCCGTCCGCCCCCGGCCCCTCCGCCCCGCAGCCCCCGTACCGCCCCCAGCCCCCGTACCCCCCGGCCGCCCCCTACGGCGCGAGCGGCTCCTACGGTGCCCCGCAGCCGGGGGTCCCCGGTCCCTACGGCGGCTACGGCCCCTACGGGATGCCGCCCGCGCCGCGGCGCGGGCGGGGGCGGTGGATCGCCGGGATCTCGGTCGGCGTCGTGCTGCTCGCCGTGCTCGGCGTCGGGAGCTGGGCGCTCGTCGCCGGTGATGACGACGACGCGAAGAGCCCGGCCGCCTCCGCGCCCCGCGAGCCGGGCGCGCCGGACGGCGGGAACCCCTCCACGCCGCCGCGCCAGCGCGGCGAGGGCGGCGGGGGCAGCGGCGGCGGGAGCGGGACGGTGCGCTCGGGCACGGTGCCGGATCTCGTCAACGGCCTGCGCATCCCCGTGCCGAAGGGCTGGGAGGGCCAGAGCCTCACCACGGGCGCCTCCGTCAACGCGGGCTCCTACGCCTGCCCGGTGCCCGACCCCTCCGCGGGCGACGAGGACAGCTGCGTGCACGGCGGGGTCCAGTCGGTGCCCGCCGTCGCCCTCGGCATCACCGCGAAGACCGCGGAGGAGATCGCGAAGGCCGACATCGCGAAGAACGCCGAGGACTCCTACGGCGGCGGCGCGTACGGGGACATCACCTCGCACAGCGTGGACGCGGCGAAGCCGGTGCGGATCGCGGGCAGCGAGGGCTACCTCGTGCGCTGGAAGGTCGTCACGAGCAAGGGCCCGGACGGCTACACCGAGAGCGTCGCCTTCCCCTCCCCCACCACGAAGCAGATGGTCGTCCTGCGCGTCGGGCTCGACATCAGCGACGACGCGCCGAAGCTCTCGGTGCTCGACGGGCTGCTCGACGGCATCAAGGCGGGCGAGGCCGGAACCGCCGGGGGCGGCACGGGCGAGAACGCCTGAACCGCCCGTGCCGGGCCTCTCGGACGAGAGGCCCGGCACCCGACACGCGGGAGCCCGGTGCAGCCCGATGCACAGCGAAAAGGCCCGGTGTCCCTTCCCACCGCTCATGGGGAAGGGGCACCGGGCCCGGGTGCGCCGCCCCCGTCCCCACGGTGCGGCGCGGGCGCGTCGTCGTCCTTCATCCGCCGGTACGACGACCGCCGGTCTCTAGGGGCTCTCGCCCGCGTCCCGCTCCCCCGCCGCTTCCGGGTCCTCCAGACCGAGGACGGGCAGCAGCACCGCGCGCACGAAGCACTCCATGTACGGCGTGTCCGCGTGCTTGCCGTCGATGAAGGTCCGCATCCGCAGCACGCCGAGGAGCTGGGAGGCGACGTACGGGCGGGCGGGGTGGTCGGCACGCAGTTCCCCGCGCGCGACACCCCGGTCGAGCATGGCGCCGATCGCGGCCAGCTCGGGGTCGACGAGCGTCTCGCGCAGGACCTTCTTCAGGTCCGGGTCGTGGAGCGCTGCCTGGGTCAGCGCCTGGACGAGCAGCGTGTCGCCGAAACTGCCGCTCCCCGCCGCATGCGCCGCGGCGAGCAGATCGCCCGCCAGGCTCCCGGTGTCGATGCCGCTGAAGCGCTCCTTGGTCCGGGCGCGCAGCGCGGCGGCGACGAACTGCTGCTTGGTGCGCCACTGCCGGTAGAGCGTGGACTTGCTGCACCGGGTGCGCAGCGCGATGCCCTCCATCGTCAGCGCGTCGTACCCGCAGCGCCTGATCTGGTCGAGCACGGCCTCGTAGAACTCCTGCTCGCGCTCGGGCGTGAGCTTGGACCGGCGCGAGGCGGCTGGGTTCTCGTCGGTGACTTCGACGGCTTCGGCGGTCATCGCGCTCTCCTCGTCCTCCGGCGGCGGCCCATGGCTCCATGGCGGTCGGTACGGCAGTCGTATCGGGAAGAGCAAGAAATCCGCTCGTCCGGTACGCCAGTGTACCGGTACGCTGGCGTATCGATACGTGGCAGTACCGGTACGCCGGTGTACCGATACGAAAGTGTACCGATACGACGTCGTACCGGTACACTGGCGTACCGCTGGGCTCCAGGGGTCACCCCTGCCCCTACCGCACCACCAAGTCGTCACGTCAAAGGGGCCCCGGGCATGAGTACCGCCCGTTCCAGGTCCGCGACACGGGAGCCGGACACCACTGCCCGACCACCCCTCGTCCGCGAACTGCTGCTCGTCGTCGGACTCTTCCTCCTCTACAAACTGGGGCGGAAGCTGGCGAACGGACACATTTCGGAGGCATACCGTAACGCGGATCACATATGGGATCTGGAGCGGTATCTCCACCTTCCGAGCGAGACGGACATACAGGCACTGCTGCTGCACAGCGACAGCCTGGTGCACGTCGCCAACACCTATTACGCGACCGTGCACTTCCCGCTCACGCTCGCCTTCCTCGTCTGGCTCTACTGGAAGAAGCCCGCGCACTACGTGTGGTCGCGCCGCGTCCTCGCGGTCCTGACCGGGATCGCGCTCGCCGGGCACCTGCTCTTCCCGCTCGCGCCCCCGCGCATGCTCGCCGCGACCCACCTCATGGACACCGGGCTCGTCTACGGGCCCACGGTCTACGGCTCGACCCCGCAGACCGACTCCGTCTCCAACCAGTTCGCCGCGATGCCCTCGCTGCACTTCGGCTGGGCCCTCATGGTCGCGATCGGCTTCATCGCCGCCGGGCGCCACCGGGCCCGCTGGCTGTGGCTGCTGCACCCCGCGACCACGCTCCTGGTGATCGTCGGCACCGCCAACCACTACTGGATGGACGTGCTCGTCGTCTCCGCCCTCCTCGGCATCGCCCTGCTCGTCGTCCCGCGCCCATCGGCCCGCCTCTCGCGCTCCCGCCCCGTTCCCCGCCCGCCCCTGCGGCGGCTCCTCCCGCACGGCGCGAGCCGATGACCGCCACCCTCCTCGCGGTCGCGCTCTCGCTGATCTCGGCCGTCGCCTACGCGACCGCCGCCGTCGCCCAGGAGCGCCTCGCGGCGCGCACCGCCGCGCAGGGCCACGGCGGCGGCCTGCGCCTGCTCGCCAACAGCGCCTGGTGGGCGGCCGTCGGGCTCAACGCGGGTGGCGCGCTGCTGCACGTCGCCGCGCTGCGCTACGGGACGCTCACCCTCGTCCAACCGCTCGGCGCGCTGACCCTCGTCGCCGCGGTCCCGCTCGGCGCGCACCGCGCCGGACGCCGCGTGGCACGCCGCGAGTGGCAGGGCACCGTGCTCACCCTCGCCGGCCTCGCCGCCCTCCTGCTCACGGCCTCGGGTCCCGCCCCCGACGACGCGCTCTCGCTCACGGAGGCGCTCCTCGTCGCGGGCGCGACCTCCACGCTCCTCGCGCTCCTCGCCCGCCCCGGCGGTCGCCCCGGCCTGCGCCACGCGACCGCCTCCGGGCTCGCCTCGGGCATCGCCTCCGCCCTCACCCAGACCCTCACCGTCTCGGCGGGCGGCCCGCACCTGCCGCTGTGGCAGGCCGGGATCGTCGCGCTGCTCGTCGCCGCCTTCGCGGCGGGCGGCCTGCTCCTCGCCCAGACCGCCTACCGGGGCGGGCTCGGCGCCCCGCTCGCCGTCCTCACCCTCGCGAACCCGGTCGCGGCGGCGGTCGTCGGCCTCAGCCTCCTCGGCGAGCACCTGCGCGGCGGCGCCCCCGGTCTCGGCCTCACGCTCGGCGGAGCGCTCGTCGCCGCCTGGGGCGTCGTCCTGCTGAGCCGCGCCTCGGCACGGCAGCCGGGCGCCTCGACGGTCGTACGCGGCTCCGCCTCCGTACCGCCGCCGCAGGAGGCCCCTCCGCGCGAGCCGGTCCCTGACCCGCTCCCGGTGGAGACGCTCCCGCTCGCCCTGCGGACGGTCCCCGTCCCGCCCCCGGCGCTGCCCCGCCCGGCGGACGGACCCGCCCACGCCCACGGCGGCAGGGGCCCGCGCGCGGCCTAGGGGCCCCGCACCGCTGACCCGCCCGATGGACCTCCCGGCCCCGGCACCCGCCCGCCGCCGCCCCCGCGCGGCATAGTGCGGCGGAGCCCGGCGCGGGACCGGGTCCGAGGGGAGCCGCCGCCGTGCCGCACGAGCCGAAGCCCGGACCGCCCGGGGACAGCCCGGGGCCCGGGGCGCACGCGGAGCGCGATCCCTCGGCGCGCTTCCGGCGCAGCGACACCTCACGCCTCGAAGCGATCAGCGACGGCGTCTTCGCGGTCGCGCTCACGCTCCTCGTCCTGGAGCTGAACGACCCGCCGCACCGCAACGGCGGGCTCCCGCGTGCCCTGCTCCACCAGTGGCCCGCCTACGTCGGCTACGTCGCCTCGTTCAGCTACGTGGGCGTGATCTGGCTCAACCACCACCAGGCGTTCGCGCGCATCCGCAGCGTGGACCGCGCGCTCTCCGGCTGGAACCTCGCGCTCGTCGGCATCACCTCGGCGCTCGCCTTCCCCACCTCCGTCGTCTCGGAGACGCTCAGCGAGTCGGCGACCGGGCGCGACGCGCGCACCGCCGTGGCCCTGTACGCCTTCGTCGCCGCGCTCATGTGCACGGCGTGGCTCGTGCTCTACCGGTTCCTGCTCGGCCGCCCCGCGCTCATGGAGCCGCATGTCGAGCCCGGCTACCTCCGGCACGGCGTGACGCGCTCGGCGGTCGGGGTCGTCGCGTACGTACTCGCAGGACTGCTCGGCGTGTTCGTGACGCCGCTCGTCGCGCTCGGCGTCTTCGTGGTCCTCCCCGTCTTCTACTTCCTCACGACGGAGGGGATGCCGAAAAGGGGCGCGACCGGCTGAGCGGGGGCTTGTTAGGCTGCGTGGCACGTATCCGTACGGAGGTCGCGAGAGTGGTGGCGGGAGACGACGACATCTCCGGATGAGTCCGGAGCCCCGGGCCACCGGCGGGCGCAGGGTGCGCCGGGCCGGGTGGCCCGCTCGTCCTGCCCACCCGCCGTACCGCGTCCTCCTTGGTGGTTCCCCATGCCCTCCCCCGCCCCCGTCCTGCGCGCCCGGGACCTCGTGCAGGTACTCGGCGGCCGTCGTGTCCTCGACGCCGTCTCGCTCACCGTCTCCCCGGGCCGCCGCCTCGGCGTCATCGGCGAGAACGGCGCGGGCAAATCGACCCTGCTGCGCCTCCTCGCCGAAGCCGACCACCCCGTCTCCGGCACCGTGGAGCGCCCCGCCGACCTCGGCTTCCTCCACCAGGAACTGCCGTTCACCGCGCGCGAGACGATCACGGACGTCGTCGAGGCCGCTCTGCGCGAGGCCCGCGCGGACCTCGCCGCGCTCGACCGCCTCGGCACGGAACTCGCCGCGACCGCCGAGGAGAGCCCGGCGTACGCGGACCTGCTCGCCGCCTACGAGCGGACCCTCGCCCGCGCGCAGGCCCGCGAGGTGTGGGACGCCGACCGCCGCGCGGCACGCGCGCTCGACGGCCTCGGCCTCGGCGGGCTCGCGCCCACGCACACCCTCGGTTCGCTCTCCGGCGGCCAGCGCGGGCGGCTCGCCCTCGCCGCGCTCCTCGTGCGCCGCCCCACCGCGCTGCTCCTCGACGAGCCGACGAACCACCTGGACGACGCGGCGGCGGCCTTCCTGGAGGAGCGCCTGCGCGAACTGCCCGGCGCCGTCGTCCTCGCGAGCCACGACCGCGCCTTCCTCGACGCGGTCTGCACGGACCTGCTCGACCTCGACCCGGCGGTGGGCGGCCCCGTCCGGCACGGCGGCACGTATACGGAGTACCGCGCGGTACGGGCCGCGGCGCGGGCCCGCTGGGAGGAGCGGTACGCGGCGGAGCAGGAGGAGGTGGAACGGCTGCGCGAGCGGGCCGGGGTCTCCGCGCACCGCGTCGCGCCGAACCGCTGGCGCTCCGACAACGAGAAGATGGGGTACGGGCGCCGGGGCAACCGCGTCGAGCACCAGGTCTCGCGCCGGGTGCGCGACGCCCACCGCCGCCTCGCGGACCTGGAGCGCACCCGGGTCCCCGCTCCTCCGCCGCCGCTGCGCTTCAGGGCCGCGCGCGGCCTCGCCCTCGCGGCCGGGCCGGACGGCCCGCTGCTCGCCCTGCGCGACATCCGCGTCCCGGGCAGGCTCGCGCTCGACCGGCTCGACGTGGCACCCGACGCGCGCCTGCTCGTCTCGGGCCCGAACGGCGCCGGCAAGTCGACGCTCCTCGCGGTCCTCGCCGGCTACCTGGAGCACGAGGGCACGGCCGAGGCCGCCGACGGGCTCACCGTGGGACTCCTGCCGCAGGACACGGTCTTCGCGGAAGGCGGGCGCACTGCGGCGGAGTTCTGGGTACGCCGCCTGGGCGCGGCGCGTGCGGAACGCGTGCCGCTCACGGCACTCGGCCTCTTCGCCGCGCGCGACCTGGACACCCCGGTCGCCCGCCTGTCCGCGGGCCAGCGCCGCCGCCTCGCCCTCGCCCTCCTCGTCGCCAACCCGCCGGGCCTCCTGCTCCTCGACGAGCCGACCAACCACCTCTCCCCCGCCCTGTGCGACGAACTGGAGGAAGCACTGGGCCCAGGGCCGGGCGCGATCGTCCTCGCGAGCCACGACCGCTGGCTCCGCCGCCGCTGGACGGGCGGCGAACTCCGGCTGACGGCCACGGACTGAGACGGGCACGGGGGCGGGACCGGGCACTTCCCGGCCCGCCCCCGCCCCGTACCGTCGGCACACACGCGAAAGGCCCCTCCAGGATCTCTCCTGGAGGGGCCTCGCTCTGTGTCCGAGGGGGGACTTGAACCCCCACGCCCGATAAAGGGCACTAGCACCTCAAGCTAGCGCGTCTGCCATTCCGCCACCCGGACAAGGTGTCTGTCGTTCTTCCGGCGTCTCCCCCGGCGACATGGATAACTCTACCAGGTCCCCGGGGTGCTCCTCACCTCCATAAGGCGTGGTCAGGCGGGGTGGCCGGGGCGGCCTGGCGGTCGCCCCGGCCGCAGGTCAGCGGTGCTTCTTCTCGCGCAGGGAGTGGAGGTGCGCGGAGGACTTCTGGGCGAAGAGGAAGGAGTCCACGGGGTTGTCGTGCTCGACCTGCCAGTGGTGCGCGCGGCGGGCGTCGCGGGTGCGGTGGTTCACGGCGGTGAGGAAGCTCAGGTAGTCGATGTCGCCGTCACCGACGTCGGTCATGTCGTAGCCGTCGCTCGCCAGCTCGTCGTGCGTGCCGTCCTTCACGTGGAAGAGCGGGTAGCGGTGCGGCTGCTTGAGGACGTAGTCGAGCGGCTCGAAGGGGGCGGGCTTGCCGTCGGGGGTCTTCGAGAAGCGGAACTGGCCGGTGTAGGCCCAGTAGATGTCCATCTCCAGGAAGACGAGGTCGGGGTCGGTCTCGGCGAGCAGCACGTCGTAGAGGCGCACGTGCGGCTGGTCGGAGGCGAAGCGGAACTCGTCGCCGTGGTTGTGCTGGCACAACTTGCTAGGCGCTACAGGGTGTGCGACCCTCCTGCCATGACTACGACGCTGCCAACCCTTCCCAGTAGCCCAGCCTTGGAGCCGTCCGCCGTTTGGTCCCCGCCCGAGTGGACAGAGCAGGACCGGCAGGAGCTTGCGCGGCTTCTTGAAGAAGAAAAGAACTTGCCTGCGGATGCCCCCCGGGCATTGCTTTCCGTGAGGCTTTCTGTGCTTACAGAGGAAACCACTAGCCCAGTACGGCAGGAGCTTGACCTACGCCGGGAGGCACTTCGTAGGCAGATGCGAGTAGTGGGGCTGGCTATTGACCTCAATGTTTCCGCTACGAAAGTGCCGCCGTGGAAGAGGGCAGAATTGGGAAACTGGCTTAATAACCGTGTTCCTGAGTTCGATGTGATCCTTTTTTGGAAGGTGGACCGCTTCGTACGCAACATCCTTGATCTACACGTCATGATTGAGTGGTGTAAGGAGTGGCAGAAAGACCTCATCTCTCTCAAAGACCCAATTGATTTGCACTCAGAGATGGGGCAAATCATGGCCACCCTTACGGCGGGCATTGCCAGGATCGAAGCCACGAATATTAAACTTCGCATTTCTTCGCTCTGGGAGTACCAGAAGAAATCTCTTTCAGCAAGGCATATGATTGGAAAGCCGATTTTCGGCTATGAGGTGACCGGGGAGGGCGGAAACAAGCAACTCACCATTAACGCTTTTGCACACAGGGTATTGCATTGGGCTCGGAAAATGCTCCTCCGGGGTAAGAGTCGGGGATACTGTGTTCACATGTGGAACAGGGCGGGAGTCCCTACAGGCTCAAAGCGGAGAGAAACAGTATGGCAGTCATCAACATTTTGGTCTCTAATGACAAATCCCGCCTTGATGGGCTACCGAGTCACACGCAAGGGGCTTACGAAAAGTACGCAACCATCAGTCATCGTTCGTGACGAAAACGGAGAGCCGATTAAGGTTGCCGAAGGGATTTTCACGCCCGAGGAGTTTCAAGACATTCAGGCAGCGCTAAACGATACGCGCAAACCTCCGATCAACAGAACAAAAAAGCAAGAATCCCGCTTCATCGGCGTTTTGGAATGTGGGTACTGTCACAGGACACCGTACAAGCACAAGCGCAGAGACCGCGCCCCCTTGCGATGCCGCAGTAACGAGGGAAAGGCGCGTGAGCCGCAATGCTCGGGCGTACGCGCGGAAAGCGCCGATGAGGTCTACGCACACATAACCAAGGCTGCTTTCGAGAAGATTGGCCATCTTCCCGTCGAATATCGCACCTATAAGAGGGGCAAAGATGTAAAAGCCCGCGTGGATAACATCGAAGCCGCCTTGGATTCATACTTGAAAGGTCTGGAACCCGGCGGGGTATATGCAATTGGGGGGTACGTACAACAGAAGGCCGAAAAAAAGGTTGCGGAACTAAATGCCGAATTGACCCGAATCGATCCCGAAGAAACTAAAGACCGGTGGGTTTACGAACGCCAGGGGGATGAGACTTACGCATCCCGCTGGGAAAATGGAGGAGTAGCTAAAATGGAAAAGGATCTATTGCGTTCGGGGGTAAAGTTCATCATCTATGACAGCGAACACATGGACATGATACTCCCAGGGAACATGAAGAAATTGCAAGCCTCGCTAGCGATAAAAGAAGATGCCTTCAAGGGCAAATAGGTGAAAGGGGCCCCCTAAGGGGGCCCCTTTCTTTCTATTCATAAACCAATACTTCTACAAGAACCTTGTCGCCAGAGTCGCCCAACTCATATACAACAATCGTCAATATACGCGCCTCCCATCGAAAATTACAGCGTCAATATCATCAGCACCTAGGGGCCATACAATGCGCCAAACACCCGCCGCCTCCAGTCGGACCTTGCAGCGATAGCAGGGGGAACGGGTTATATAAACGGTCCCGCCTTCCAAATCCTCTCTTCGAGCATGAATGAGCAGATTTTCTTCGGCGTGAATGGCAATGCAACTGCTGTAATCCCCGCCGGGAGGCAGCTCGTCATAGGTTGAGCGGCCACGAGGGCACATGCCGTCTAGGCAGCCTCGGGCCTTCGGGGTGGTGCCGTTGTAGCCGGACATGCACAGTCGCTCGCGGCGGTCCAGGAGGACGGCCCCTACTTGGGAGCGTCGGCAGTCCCCTCGGGTGGCAACGGCCCTGGCGATCCCTAGGGCCCAGGTGTCTACAGATGGCCGTGTGACGGCCTGTGGGGTCGGTAGCGGCATAGTGGGGCCTCTCGGGTTAGTGGGCCGTGTGGATGCGGTGGGAGGGCCGCAGAGAGCACACGCGGCACCTGCGGTATGGGCGTTTAGCCCACGAGGGGAGCACGCTCACTGGCTCGGCCTTGTGAGGGGTTTCCTGCATGTGGTCGCATCCAGGGCACGAGTCGCGCAGAAGGCCGTACTCATGAGCGCACTGCACTGTGTCAGCCATGGTCACTCCGAATCATCTGCGGGAAGGTCTTCATGCCGTTTCGCCAAATGACCTCCAGGGCCGCAGTGTCAGCCCTGTACCTGATGAGGTCCGAAATCCAGTCAGTGAGATTCATGTACGCCCGGCCCTCCAGGGCCCGGGGGCTGTGCTGGTCAGTCATGAGCACTCCATTTGTAAACTGCCTTAACAAATTATTCTGTGTTCTCGATTTCGCTTTTCCATAGGCGGGTTTCGAGGCGCCGGATTAGGCGGCGATGAGGTTTCCCGTAGTCGCCTTCGACCTTGTATCTATGTTTCACGATGCGACTATTACCGGAAACACCCTGACTCTTTCCCCCACTGGGGTGCCAACGTTTCCGCCTGCCTGTTCTCGGTATTGGGGTGCTCAAGTCTTAAGCCTCCATGGCAGTTCGCTAAATGGGGTGCCATGTTCCACGCGGTAGACGAGTTGCCAGCCTGAATCCCCATAGCGATACAGTTCTCCCCCTGCTACTACCGACACCACGTTTACCTTCTCAGATTGGGTGTCAATAGGCGCAGTTCCAACAATGCGCCCGATGGCATTTTTCGCCCTTCGGGGCCCGGCATGATATTTGGCTGCGGGGGTTCGGTTAGGAATGATAGTTGCGTAGGGTTCCCAGTTTAGGCAGGAAAGGTATTTCGCGCACTGCTCTTCCATGGTCATTACTCGCCCCCCCCTAATCCACAAGGCCACTAGCAATATGGTAGGGAATAGCGCCGTTGGCCTTTCGGAGCACTAGAACGTTCAGCCCAAGTTGACCGGACTTCTGCGGGTACTTTTCAATGACGCCGCAATGGGCTGAGTAGGCAATGTCCATCAAGAGCCCGTTCTTACCCTGTTTCACTGTGCCGATTTTTACCCGACCCCCGGAGGTAGAGGCGGAAAGAATGTAATCTCCGACTTCAAGAGGAACGCCGAACGAATCTGTAGCCATATGTCCTCCAGTAAAAAAGGGGCCCCAAGACTTTCTTGGGGCCCCGCTGGTTCTCAGTAATTAATCAGAAATGAGGGAAGATGTCTCCCACTTTCCCGCGTCATCGTGGTCTAGTGTCGCCTTGAAAATACTTCGTGACTGAGTGTGGTAAATACAGACCCCTTCGGGACTCATGTAGCCAGGGGCAACCTTAGAGCCGGTATGACGGAGTTTGGACAGCTCATATCGTACGACAGGGGTGCTCAGCATTCCTGTGTACAGAACTGGCACGGCTCCTATCTGGCCTGCCAGACTAGAAAGTTCGGCCCGGGTACTCATGGAGTCCAAACCATCAGGGCCGGTCTCGTACCATCGAGATACATTGAAGAGGCTGAATCGCCTCTCATTCAGGCCGTATCCACGCTGGATGCCCCTACCCCACCATTCACCATAGTGGAGCCCGGCGCCAAGAATACGAACGAGGTCTTCCGCGTTGTCGTACGCCCACCTGGCGAAACCGAAATTGTCAGCCTCGGGGGTAATCATTCGCTTCCGAGACTGAGCGTTAAGCCAATAGGACTTGCCCTCATGGCTAACATAAACACCCTCAACGGGTGTGAGTTCCGATGATGGTAGCTCACTAATGTGAACTGCGGAGTTAGTGCCGTCAATCTTCTCGGTGATTATCACATTCCGGAAAAGGCGAGCAGTCTTAGGCCAGGGAGTAAAAGCGTGCATGTTTTCTCCAACAAAAAAGGGGGCCTCAAAGATTCCTTTGAGGCCCCACACAAATTTGAGGTCTACTAGGCAGCGAAAAGCTTCATGACCCGCTCTGACGAGGTGACGTATCCGTTTAGGAACCTTAGAATGTAAAAACCATCCCCGCCGTTTGCGTCGGGATACGGCCCGCTTTCCACGGTGTACAAAACACTACCGTTGGAATTGGTTACCTTGTCGCCCCTGCTGAACCTGGGGAGCTTTTCCATTTCCGAAGTAAACCAAATGCGCTCAACACCTGCTTCATCGCGCACCACTACACGGCCGGGGAGGGACCCTGCGAGGGGGCCATATGTAATGACTCCCGTAAGACCAAGCCTCCGGGAAGTATTCCTGACCTTGTCGCCAATCTTGAATTCCGTCATCCTTGTTCCTTAATCACATGTACTGGAATGCCAGCCCTTACAGCCAGGCCGAGTGTCATTGTCGTGCCTGCGCTTTTCCCACGCTTGAAGCCGAAACAGACATCAGCCCCAGAATCCACCATGCGGGCGTTTCGCAGGTAAGCCGCTCGCTTGCCGTGCCTCTCCCACTCTTCCGCTGTAACAGGGTGTTCCTCGTACCGCGTTCTGTAGGTTTCAGCGAATGCCTTCGCCATTGCGTCGGCTCCGGTCTTACAGCCGCCTGCCACTATGACAACTTCCTGCGGCGCACATCCCTGAGACATAGCCCAGCGTCTTAAAGTGTCTGAGAAGAGACGCCAATCAATCCATTCTCGTGAGCCAGTGACGAGAACTCTCAATATGCCTTGCCGTCCCGCTGCGGCGGCATCCCAACGGCCTTCCAGAGGTCTACGGCAATGGCACTCACTGCACTTTCCGGAAGATTGGCATCGATTGCTACCTGGACGATTGCACCGATTCCATTGATCATGGGCCGGTAAATCTTCAAAACTTCTAGCATCTTCTCTTCGTAAAGCTGTTCGGCAACGCTCTCAAGAATGTCATTCATGGCCGAATCAAAGTTACGCTCTTCCATTGCTTTCACTCTTTCTAGTGTTTGCTGTTTTCGGCTTCGAGGACTGAGCCCCAGGACCGTGCCCCGATCTCAACCTCAGCGGGGATAACGAGTCCCTTGAATGTGAAAGTCATGATCTCTGCGGCCTTAGCCGCAAGCTCTTCGGCTCGGCTCTTTGGGAAACTGAACACGATTTCGTCATGAATTACGAGCCGCATCCACGGGGTATATCCAGCCTTGTGGAGTTCGAGGAGGGCCCGGACTGTGATATCGCGAGCTGAGGACTGAATGTAGTAGTTGAGGGCTGCGTATGGGCGTGTCTTGTCTACGGGAATGCGCCGCCCGGTCGCTGTGTAGATGTGCCCCGTACGTATCGCCTGCCGCTGTAGCTGATCAGCGAAACGCTTGACACCCTTATAGGTGCCCCAGAAGGCTTCTACAGCCTTCTTGGCATCAGGTTCCGGAACCCCGAAACCGTCTGTGACCGCCTTCCAGCCTCCTCCGAACCCTACAGCGAAATTGGTTCCCTTTCCCGCTTTCCGCTTGGGGTGCTTCGTCATTCCCTCAGGCATGGGGCCAAAGGCCGCAATCGCGGTAATGTTGTGGAGGTCAATTCCACGGTTGAATGCGTCCAACATGACTGGATCACCGGATGCGGCGGCCATGACGCGGAGTTCCATATTAGAGAAGTCGATAGAACAAGAAACGTGCTCCTCTTCTAGCACTTCTCCATTCTCGCCCAGTACAGCGGCATCGGCCAAGAATTCGTGTCTCACGTAGGGGTCACCTGCCGGGAGGGTCTGTGCCGGAATAGCTCCGGTAATTGTCATGCGGGCTGTTCTGGCCTGGCAAGAATTTATCGAGCAATGCACGCGACCGTTCTTGTCACGCCCCTTAATAGCGCTCTCAAACCAGGTCTTCCGCCACTTGCCAGCCTTCTTAGCATTCACAATTGCTTCGGTAAGGGGATGCGCAATGGAGGTCAACACATCGTCATCAACACTAATGTTCCCCTTCTTCGTCTTCTTTGTAAGTTTGTAGCCCAGTACGGTAAGCCGGTCAATGATTTGCTGATTGGAGTTGACATTCTCAACCCCTAGGGTCTGAGCTTTGCTTTCCCACTCCCTTTGCTGGTTGGTGAGATTAACGCATTCGCGCTCTGCGTATTCCAAGTCGTGAGCGTAACCCGTGCGCTCCATTAGGCTTGTCACATACGCTGTGCGATGCTCCCAAGCAAAGAGCCCCTTTTGCATAGAGCGTGAGGGAATCTTGTGGTACAGAATATCGAAAAGCCGGAAGGCCCAAACGGGGTCCATCCCCGCGTAAAGCAAAAAATCCTTGTCGAAAAGATCAACCAGGGACCATATCTCCTCTTTCTTTACCTTGTACTTTTTAGCGAGGGCAGTCATTGAGCCTTTTACTTCTTCGGCTGCCCCTGCGTCAATGTAGAACTTGATTAGCTCTTCCAGTTTGGCCCCTGGGCCACCCTCCTTAACCGCCCTCGGATCAACGAGGTGGCTAGTGGGTTTGGTGTCGATGATCTTTGGGGAAAGCTGCTCCATAGGAATCCCTAGAGCTACCTCGGCAACGTGAGCATCAAATGATGCGCCATTATGCGTGATGACTCGTTCTGAATCCCTCAGGGCAATTCGTGCGGCACTGGCAAATTTGGTGCCTCGCTCGACAGGGAGTACGTAGGCTTCGCTTCTGTTTCCGAACTGTGCTAGGCGGCAATGGAATCCATTGCCCCAATTCCACCAGTCCAGCCCCGTTGTCTCAGTATCGAAGCCCATAACTGGATTGGTGGCAGTGAAGCGGAAAAACGGAATCAGGTCACCAGTATCTTCAACTGCGTGAATCCTAATTTTCTCACCCTTGAGGGTGTATTCAATATCAATCAAGGGCAACACCTAGTTTTCTGCTAGAAGGTACCGGCCGGTGACATCCACTAGGGTTCCGATCACGTGCACCCGAATGCTTACGCGGCTGCCATGTCGTGCAACAAGTCCTCGCAGCATATTGCGTACTTGTGCATCACTTACAGCCACCCTATGCATTTCCGGCTTTGACCAATACACCCCTTGGACAATGAATGAGACAATAAACTCCGGGGTCTTTCCATGCCCGGTCATATTGTTCGCCTGACTATTGACAGGTTCCAACGATTCTCCAAAGGAAATGGGGGCCGGGATAACCCGGCCCCCATCAATCAAGGGCTTATCTCAACAACTTGCGATTACTTCACTTCAAACTTCCCGCTCTTCTTGTTGAGCCAAGCAGGGTCACACTGTTCGGACTTCTCGCGGGCCGGGCAGAACATGGCCTCCCAGTTCGCGCCCGTACGGTGTGTGCGCTCTCCGTGCTCGCAGGTCGTGACGCCCCTGTCGTCCCCACCGGAGGCCGTAACGACCTTTCCCCCTACGAAGGTCTTGGGGGCTGACGCGCTAGAGGCAGGCGGCTTCCCAGCTCCCTTGTACTGGGACCGGGTGTACGCGGCGGCCTTGGATACCCGATCAATGACGCCATGAGTGGCCAGGGCATTGACCAGCTCGACAGTCCGTGTGGCTGCCTCTTCCGCTGTGCTCCCGTACACCTTGGGGGTAATCCACTCAGCCTCATAACCGGAGGAAGCCTTAAGCGTGAGGCCGATAACGAAGGGGTTGAGGGGGTTAGAGGGTACGGACGGCTCTGGGCTCTGCGGAACGGGCACGCTAGGCGATTCGGGCTGCTGCGTGGGCTCATCCCAGGGGGACGTGTTCTCAAACGGATCAGGGTAAGCAGTGGTCATAAACATTCCTCCATGGAACAAGAAGAGTCGAGATGGTTGAAAACGGGGCGGATCAGATTGGGCAGGCGCCAGAAGCGCAAACCTCGTCGTAAGAAGTATCGGAAGTTTCCGTTCCGATCTTACGGGTAAGTCGCTCGTATTCCTCCTTAGTGATTCTCTCGTACGGGGGCTGCTCGAAGGACATTTCAGGGAAAACGGTAGTGCCCTTGAGGTGGAACAGGTAGTCTCGCAAGCAATTCTGTAGACTTTCCGGAGTGTATTCCTTGGGGTCTACGTTTGCAGTGTATGAAACTGCTTGGTCAGCCCAAGCAGATTGATATAGCTCCTGCACCCGTAGCATGTCTGTAACCTGGAGCATTCCTGCATGTTCAATCATCCCAGCATCTTGAACCAGATCAACTAGAGGGTCTTTGGTCGGAATAGCAACAACCATTGTATTCGCTGCTACCTTATCCGGCTCAACCAGATATCCTGCGGCACGATATTCTTCAATCTTTGACGCTTCTGCGGGTTCCAGGGAGGAGAACCTAATGCGGCGGATGAAGTAATCAGCAAATGGGGCGTGAATGCCCTCACCGCTTACTCCGGCCAACTTGGAAATTGTGCCCGTGGGAGCAATAACCCGCTTCTTGATGGGGACAGCGATTCGCAGAGCATTAGCGTACTCGATTGCAACTTCGTCTACAGCGTGAGCAAGTTCTTCCAGCTCAAGAATGACGCTCGTATTGCACCATGCGTCTGAGTATTTAATCCCCCGCTTGGCGAGGTAGTCAGCAAACCCAAAGTGACCCACCCCGATGCGCCTGTAACGCGAGATCGCCTTGCGGGACCTGAAATCCGATACTGATGCGAAAGTAGCTCGCAGCAGATACCTGGTCATAAGGGCGTGCGCCTGGAGGAGGCCCGTACGGTCAACACTGCCGCCAGGGGAGACGAACGCGCCCAGGTTCACGGAGCCGAGATTGCAGGGCTCCCAGGGGGTGAGTGTCGCCTCTCCACAGGGATTCGTGGTGTAAACCCCATCGACCTCCCCTTCTGCGCTTAGGGAGGAATTCCAGACCCCCGGCTCGCCGTTCCTTAGCATCCCCTCTGTGATGCGCTGAAAGACAAACCTTGCCCAGGAGTCCCTTTCGGCGACCTGCGCAAGAAACTCATTGTCAATTTCGACGCTGATATTCGTAGTCCAATGCCCCCCGTACTTCTTGAGGCGCATGAACTCTCCGATACGGGGATCAGCCCAATGCATGATGGACATGCGGGCGGAGCGGCGCACGCCCCCGGAAATAATGCACTTGGCAATGGCGTGGTCAATTTCCATTGCGGCCGTGCCGTTAAGGGGCTCCCCTTCTTCCTCGCTGAGGATTTCCCCAATCTCAACCAGCATGAGAGCAAAGGGCAGGGGGCCGGAAGCTGTACCACCAAAACTTTCCAGAGGGCTTCCCTTTGCCCGGACCTGGCTTACATCGTAAATCCTGTCGCGAGATCCTTCCCCGGGCTCATGCGCTGTGCCAATGAGGTCTTCCAGTGCGCGTGCCCACCCCTCGCGGGAGTCTTCCACTTCGTAGGCGTAAGGGGACTTGTGATCGTACTTGTGGGAGATAACTGTGGAGAGTTCTTCGTAATCAGGGTGTGAAGGGTCGCATACTATGTGCACCTGGACTGGAGGCCCGATGAGGGGGAATCCCTTAAAATACTTCTTCGAGTAATTCGCTCCTACTCCCCCGCCCTCCGCAAGGCGGAGAAGGGTGAAGGTGAAATGCTCTGCGGGAATGTTAGGGTTCCAGCCTGCGGCCCAACAGTTATTCAGTGCGAAATCACTTACCCCGGACGACTTCAGGTGCCTTCCAGCGGGAAGGATTTTGAAATCGGTCATCATTGAGATGAGGTCTTCGCGTTCACCCTCGTAAACATATCGGGGCTCTACGAGCGCTAGGTTTCCGTCTACCACTCGGCGTACGGTATCCGGCCAAGTCTCGGGGGTGCCATCTGCCCGAATACGGGAGTAGGTGCGTTCATATACAGTCCTCGCGGTTTCGGTCTTAAACTCTGTCAAATCTTCTCCAGGTTGTTGCTGCGGATCTGCCGATTCATGGCCTTGGACAGTGCAATGAGGGCACGCGAGCAGGCCACGGAGTCGGCACGGTTAGTGAGGGGGATGCCTTCGACGTAGTGCCGCTCCAGGAGGCCCCTGTACCGCTCTGGGAGCCGTCTGAGGCCGGTCTCTGCGTCGAGTCGGGCTGACGAGATGTTGTCGGATACTCGGGCCCTCGTGAGGTCGTCCTCACGGCCCATGAGGGCCCCGATCTCCTCGTCGGTGTAGACGAAACTCTGTAGTGCCTGCTTCGCCTCGTCGGGGGTGTAGTAGTACTGATCGTCTAGAAGGTCTCGGGCGTCACGCTCTCGGGATGCGTACTGATGCCCCGCCTTCCTAAAAATCTTCCAGATGAACGCTTCGTCAGGATAGACAGCCTCAATGGCCTTGCGATGTTCATAAGCGTGAGCAAGAATCTCCTGCTTTACATCGTCCTTTTCAACAACACCCCATTCGCGGGCGATATTTGCGGCTACACGATCAGCTAGAGCGCTGAGGTTTTCCCAATCCATGGATACGGTCGCTGTGGTCAATTAGCACTCTCCTTGCGGGCGAACTTTCCTCCTGCACCTCGAACGAGCTTCCCATAACGCTCACCCTCAACAATGAAAGATCCGTCATTCGAAATGGGTACCGCCTGAGGGGTGGCCTCGTACTTTCCCACGTAGAGCATCCCAATGCCCTTCTGCCAGTTGGCAGGGCCTCCCCGCAGATACGAAGCGCTTCGGACATCCATAAGGTGACCAACTTCAAAACCGTAGATGGTCTTAAGCTTTCCCGCGTATCCTGTGGATTCCGGAGAAATGGCCAAGCGGTGAGTGTGGCCCATGACTATAGAGACCCCGGCCTTTTTTGCCTTCGCTGCGGCAGTACGGCCCGCAATACCGTTGAGTCCGGGCGATTCGTGCCCGTGTATTGCAACCCACCCGGGGGCAATCTCATAGTAGGGGCTGAGCTTAGTCACCCCATACCCGTTGAAGTCTAGAAGGTTCTCGAATTTGAAGAATTCCGACGAGGCAAGAGCGGGTGCGTTTTTGCTCAGATACTTTCGGGGCCGTTCGTCGTGGTTCCCTTCAAGGATGCCTACAGGTCCATCATAAACGGCTCGCAGAGGCTCAAGGAAGTTCTTTTTCGTATACTCGGAATCTTCGATTACGTTGCCCTCAAATTCGGCCCTTGTGCCCGCACTCCACCGGGAGGGAGCCGGGTAATCCACAAGGTCACCAATCTGTACCACTTCATCAGGCTGATAATCCCCAATGAAATTGATTACGTTACGGAGGGCCCTGCGGTCCTCGTACGGGGCCTGTACGTCACTGATTACGATGATGCGCTTCAAATGATCTCCTGATCCATGTCGAATAGGGCTAGAGGCCTCTGGGGTGGAGCTGTGGTCAGGCGGTACTCGTGTCCTGCGCGGCCTCGTACGGTGCGGCGCTCGATAGGCCATCCGTCCGCCCGCAGCTCCCGCATACGTCTGTCCCCGGAACTTCCCCCACACCACGGGGTATTGAGGTCTGCTGTGGTAACCCAGCCGCCTCCCTCCAGGAGGGCCAGGACGAGCCCCCGGCGGGTGTGCCACTTGGGCCGAATCGGTTCAGTCATGTGCACTCCTTAACGGCAGGTGGGGTCCTGCGGAGAGACTGCTACAGAACCGTAGGGGGAGTCGGAGTGGTAGACCACGTAAATACGGTTTCCGTGATCGCACTTTGTGCCCGTATTGGAGAACCCGTCCGCCCCGGTAATGATGTCCATGGGGGCATTGTTGCGGTCCCCCTTTGGGGCGTCCTTAAACGGCTCCGTGAACTTAGAGCACCCGACTGCGCCGATACTGACAACGGTGAGTAGGGCCAGGGTGGCAATAGTCTTCTTCATTTGTAGTCTCCGAACTTTTTGGAAATGGCTTTTACGGTTTCCTCGTACTCAAACGTTTCTTGTGCTCGCAGCCAAGCCCTGCTAGCGGCATTGCAGATGCGTTCTTCAACGCTCATATCTGGATTGACAAGAGGGTTGTTGATGATTTCGGCGCATGAAACGAGTCCGCTACCAATAAGCCTCTTGCGGCGAATTTCCACCACTGGGGAGAGCCAATACTCTGTGATTCGGTAGAAGTATCCTTCTGGCAGCTTCGGGAAGTCTTCGCCCATTTGCTCTACGTCCTCACTTTAGGGTATGAGAAAGGGGCCCGGCAAATAACTTGCCGGGCCCCACAAATGCATCAGCCAGCTATGTCTAGGGCGAGTTGTTCGTAGCGGATTGGGAATTCACTGATGCGTACTTCGTTGGCTGTTCGTCGCCGGAATACCGCTTGCCCAAATCCGCCAACTCGCACATCTTCGTCAGGAACCTCATACTCCCGGATGCAAAAACCTAGTTTTTGAAGGATTTGAGTGTATCCGTTAAACCACTCATAGAGGCTGTCCCGAGTCGCAAACCCGCAGCTTTCAAAGTGCGCTATGCCCTTTAGAATACGGCACGCTCTAGGCGAGGGGTGTCTATGGTCCTGATGCTCGTCGTACATGTCGGAAAGGCGTTCGTACGACTCTGCGGGAATCCATTCACTCCCGTACGGGCCGATAGGGAAACCCCCAGAATTTACAATTTCCCTATGGGATACCCTCCATACTTTCAACGCCTTCTCCCTAAGAGTTTACCTTGAGAGCTTCGCGCCGCGCAATTTCAATTTCGATGTACTGGCGGGCCTTCTTGAGGTCTTCAATCCCTCCATCGCTGTGCTTGAGGTCGCAACGCCACAAATACTTGATCGCAGAGCCAATCGGGAAGTTCATGTGCTTCACGATCTCGATGCATTCAATACCGCTGGGGTGACTTGTGTAGTGCGATGGCGAATTGGTGGAGTCAGAGTCCGACTCCAGTTCCTCAGCACTGAAACAGAGGCTCCCGCCGCCCTCGAACTGCACAAGGTACGGAAACGGTGCAGTGTCTTTTGAACCCACGTTGGACACTACCCCTCGCCGCCCACTGATTTTCTTAGAAAATCCAGTTTCCTCAGATTCGCGCACCTTGACGAAATCCCCTTCTGCAAACGCCACGTAGCTCCCTCTCCCCTATACCGACTTACATATATGTGCTTGTTTCAGTCAAGGCCCAGAAGCGTCCGGATGGCCCCAGGCCCCTGGCGGAATCTCAGAGAATCAGGGTCCTCGCCCTCTGGCAGTTTCACAGGCACGCCGTTACTCATGGCCGCAGCCATTTTTTCGGTGAACTGCTCCCCGGCGGCGTCGCCGTCGCCGAGGATGAATACCTTTTCGTAGCCCACGAAGGCGGGCATAAAGAAATCCCGCCAGGTACTCACTCCTTGCACGGCGACGGCGGGGATTCCGTCTAGCTCAACACCCCAGGCGGAAAACTCCCCCTCTGTGAGTGCTACATATGGGGAGGAGGAAATTAGGGCTGATGTGTTGTACAGCCTTGATCCGTCACCGGGTTGGGATTTGTACTTACTGTGTCCTCCGTGCTGCTCTTTCTCGCCTAGCTGCGCATAATAGGCACCTGTTGCGGGGTCTTTAACGCACTGGTCGGCTATGCAGCGGAATCGGATGGTTGCTACTCCGTAATGCCCACCCGCTGGACGTAGATAAGGAATGGTCAGGTAGCCTAGGTAATGCTCATGCCCAATCTTGGCCGAACCTACGTAGCCTGGGCGCATCCGTGGAACTGCCTCCGACAATCCCCTCGCGGCCAAATAGGCTTCCGCTGGACTGCCAGGAAACTGCTGATGATACAGCTTCGCTGCTTCTACTGAACCGGGAACGTGCCCACTCAACAGCTCCAATATAATTCACCTCCTCTTCTCTTTGTATTACGTCCCAGGAATCCTCAGATACGGCACAGGCAAAACAAGTCCATCGATTCTTTTCAAGATTGATCGACGCACTTGGGCGGGATTCCGTATGCAGAGGGCACAGGATCTTGAGCCACCCTGACCGTTCTGGGAAGGATATTTGGGGATAGTAGTGCGCGAAAATCTCAGATATTTGAGGTTTTTCGTTCATTGGGTTCCGCGCCCGTCCGTGTATCGGGGCCCCAGTATTTGCCATGCGGGATAGTTTTCTAGGTAGTCGGCAGCTCGCCGCAATACTTCTGGGCGATCCCTGGCACCTCTCGCCAGCAAATGCCCGTTGCATCGCTGGCACAAGAGGCCCCGGATAGCCTCTGTCTTATGGCAGTGATCCACTGCCAAATTGGCTTTCCGGGGCTCTCGACAGATGGCACAAACGCCGCCCTGATACTCAAAGAGTCTCTTATAGTCCTCCGCGCTGAGCCCATAGGTGGCTTGGAGTCGCGATGCCCGAGAGGCGGTGCGACGAGCCTGTTTACGGCAGCTTGCACAGGTCTTTCCGCGCGGTCCGGTGAAGAACCTGTCAGCTCGGTTCCTATCGCACTTCTTGCATTGGCGGAATCCTCTCCGGGGCTCAGCCATTCTCCCGCTTTCGCTCTAGGGCTCGTTCCAGGATTTCCGTGGACAGGTCGGACAAGTTCTCAGCGAGCATCCACAGAGGCATGAGCGAGAACGTCACCGCGCTGGATGTCCCGAATCCGACGGCGCCCACCAGTGCGCTGCTGTAACCCCCCTGAGCGGCTTTCAGAAGGTCTGCTGCAAACCTGGCCATGTCTATACGCTGGGGGTTCGTGATGTAGACGAGGAGTACGGCCTTCTCCCCCTCTGCGGCTTCCCCAAGGTCAAGCTTCGGGAATCGCTCTGCGAGGTTCCAGGAGAACTCACGCTCCAGGCGGTAGCCCTTGCTGCGAAACGACTTCTTCGGGGCCTCAACGCTAATCATTTTCACAACCTCTCTATCCCCCTGGTGCAACCAGGGGAGAAAAAAATAGGACTAGAACTCTGCCAAAAGATCCGTAAGGCGCATATTGCTCTTATTGAACTCGAATGACGCGAAGGTCTCTCCGCTGGAATCCTCGAATCCTTCTCGGTTCTTCACGGGGCTTGCATGGATTATTCGGCCATCCATGCCGTCAATTTCTTTGTGGAGAGTTACAACTAGGCTGGGAACGCGACTGATCTTCCCCTTTACGCCCGAAAGGGGAATTGGCTTGAGTCCGTCAGAATATTCCCCCGTTACGTGATGGAGCGACAACACATGAGCCTGGGTTGCCCGCGCCATCGTGTCAAGGTATCCGCAGAGCCCTTCAAGGCTCTGAGAATAAGCGGACATGTCTGCTGCTGCGGGCCCGGCATCAACATTCGTAATGTTGTCTACCACAATGAGATGAGGGAAACACCCGAAAACTTCCTTGTACGAACGGATGTCGAGTTCCAGGCTCGTCAGGGTGGGCTGGCTTTCGTAATTCAACCGAAGCCACCATCGCTCTGCTAGCTGTCTTTCGTACTCATTGAAGGTCCCTTCAAGAAGCTTTTTCTTGATGACCCTCACATTGTCCCCGGTAATCATGGCCGTTGCACGGGATAGCTGTGTTGCCGCATTGGAGTCTGCGGAAAAGTACAAGCATGGCAGGTTTCCATGCATGGCCAGGTTTGCAGCAAACAGGCTTTTACCGGTTCCGGGGCCTGCTGCTATGAGAGAGAACTCTCCTCGCCGGAACTCGACTTCCAGTTTGGATAGCCCTTTGAATGGGCTAGGGAGGGGTGCCCCTGCTGCTCCTCGCTCGCGGGCACTCTGCACTAGTGAATACATTCTCTATCCCCCTCCTGCAACTAGTAGATAAAAAAATAGGAGCCGTGTCAACGCTTTATTTGCGCAACACTACAGGCGTGACTTACGTCACAAAAATTGCAGTCGTATCCCGGGTTGGCAGGGAAATCCCCTCGCTTGACCCCCGCATCCATATTGGCGAATCGCTGCCCTACTTCGTACTCGGATACCTGATCAAGCGCAAGCGGGCGGGAGAGTCCTCCAGTCTTTCCGAAATACCAATCCCCCCGCTGCACAGGCACATTATAGATCTTTTCGATGGCTGTTTTGTAGGTTTCGAGCTGGAACTTACTCTTCGTGGTGCCGGTCTTCAAGTCCCTTACTCGGGCGTTATCGTCCGCGTCAAGGGTAATAAGGTCTATGTACCCACGAACTTTTACACCCCCTAGCTCAGTAATGAAGTACAGCTCAATTGCTAGATCCCCGCTGGGAGTCATCCAAATTTCGGGCTTGTTCTCGTTCCACCATTCCACATAGCGGGCAGTCTGCTCCTGTCCCAGAATGTAGCGACGCTCGATGTCCTCCCCACCACTGTAGGGGCCCGCAGACATCCATAGATCCGTATTAGCCTCTTTGGCAAGCCCCTTGTTTATCAAAGCGCTGTACTGGTCTGAGAACGCCTGCACGGCCTCCTCTAGGGTCATGCTGCCCCCGGACCGCTCTAGGGCCTCTGCGGCACTGTGAAAGGCCGTGCCATGGGCACTCCACGCCGCAGGCCGAGGCACCACGCGCTCTACCCTCTGAAGGTAGAACTGCCAGGCACACTTTTCATACTGTTCAGTCTGGCTCACCGATCGGGGCATCGTTTCAACGCGCCCCCGGTAATCTGCATCAGTCATTGAATACAGCTCGTTTCGAGTAGTAGGAGATGGTGTAAGACTTGCTCCCCGGAAAACTACGGTGGGGGCGGTCGATGACCTCTGACATTACTTCGCAGAGCGCGAGGGGGTAACTCATTTCGAGGGCCAAAGCGTAGACAGCGTCCCGCCCGTCCTCGTCGAGCAGTCCTGTGGCCTGAGTGATGCTGACAACCGGGCCACACAGGGAGGTCTCAAGCCACTCGATCAGTACCGTGTCGCTGGCGAACGGCGCTCGCGCGCGGCGCATCCGGCAGTCGGGGTCGCGCAGGCCCGCAGCCAGCGTCCCCCTACGCGTGTACGCCCCTGCCCCCATGGCCTGAACTAGCTGTGCTGCTACCGACATACCCGCCCCCCGTGGCTCGTTGTGGCTCTCTTGTGCCGACCTCTTCACGCACCGTACACCTAGCCTCCGACACTCGCCCTTGGCATATTTGTGTGGCCTGGATCACACCAGCTCTACCGCAACCCTCACGCTGCGTCGCTGGTCAGCACTAGATGTGCGAACGTCCGACGCACACCAAAACAGCCCCCGTCGAACCTCAACGGGGGCTGTCAGCAAGCGAGTTGGAACCGTGGATTCCGGATAGATGCAACCCTGTGTAACCTACCTCTCACTTCTGATGAGACCTCATTTCAGCCGCCCTGTCCTCATCCCACGCCCTGTCCTCCTCAGGGGTGGGCAGCGTCAGCGCCCGCAGGGCTCGCCCTTCGGGCTGCTGAAACGCTGGTGGCAGCTCCACAACCAACAAACCGTGCCGGGGCTCTCTGATTGCGTACCTCCAGGGCCTAACATCTTTTGGGGTATATCGCAAAATAACGCCTTGATTTTGCAAACGACACTTCCAAAGCCAGGCTGAATGCGCCTGCCTTTCTGACAAAGTATCTCCTAGGCGGCTGCGCATATACAATCGCAAGTTTTTTACAGCTTGAAGCCCAGCGTGCTCATTTTCAATTACCAGGAATCTGTGCAACAAATCATTGACTTCATTAGCGATAGGATATCGCTCAACGTTCATATCCCTAAGACGTTTTGACACGGCCTGGTGACTTACACCGTACATTCGAGCAATCTCGGTATTGGTGAACTCATGGTGCAGCTCCAAAAGCGTGCGATCTGAGGGCAGCCCCACAGTGTCACCTTGTCCCGTTTTATGCTCGTTGGTTGACCATCCTGGCAGTTCAGGAGGGTACACAGGGCATCCCCCTCCTGCAACTACTCTCACCCCCCCGTGTGACGTGGATCTCATCTGCCCCTGGGGGTGTGCCTAGGTTGCTCAGTCTCACCTACGTATCTAGTGAAGAACAAAAAAGAACTTATTACTGACAGACTCTTAGAGTCTGTCAGTTAATTATCTAGACTAGAAATACATAGACAGGGCCCCATGAGGGGCCCTGTTTTGTTTCCTGATTCTTCGGGTGCTCCTGGTTGAGGCTGCTCCCAGTCGAGCAACGGCCCAGAATCAGGACGGCCCCGGGCGCCAGACTAGAAACCTCCCGGGGCCCCAAGCTAATAGGGGGTGGACATGCCTAGAGCGGCTTCAATCTGCTTGAACCGAGGTTGTGTGTCTAAAACCACCAAAGACGGCAGGTGCTCACAGCATCAAATCCGAAGAAGCTGGAACAGGGCTTCTTCTAGGAATTCAAGCCGCCCCGGTGATTGGAACAGCAGGAGGGCCCGGGTTCTGGCACGGGATCATTTCCGCTGCCAGAAGTGCAATGCGCTAAAAGACCTGGAAGTTGACCACATCGTACCCGTTTCGCGTGGCGGAACGTGGGAGTTGGATAATCTCTGGGTTCTCTGCAAGCCCTGCCACCGTAACAAAACCTATTACCTGGACCGCGCAAGCGGTCTAAAGTGAGAACACGCCGCCGCCAAGGTGGCTTAATGGTATGTAGCTCAATCGGTAGAGCACTGGACTGTTAATCCGGGGGGTACTGGTTCGAATCCAGTCATATCAGCGAGGTACCCATGCCGAGTATCATGGGATTCCAGTTTTCGGGACCTGGGGAGCAAAACCGAATTGAATCCGTAGCTCAGTTGGTAGAGCAGGGGACTTTTAATCCTCGGAGCGTCAGTTCGAGTCTGACCGGATTCACGAGGCCCGAAAGGGCCGGACTCCATACGGGGCTGCGGCCCATTCATGGAGCGAACTCCCGCATGAGTACAGGGCACCCGCAGCGCCCCTGCGCTTTCGTGGGAGAGGGTGACACGGTTCGCAGTCCGGGCATGAGGCGAGGCCCGGGGCCCGCACGGTCTGGCCGCCCTGAGCGGCAGCGGTTCGAATCCGCGCAACCGTGTCACTCTTCCCTGCCTCCTTGGCCTAGTGGTCTAAGGCAACGCCTTGTCATGGCGTAGATCGCCGGTTCGAATCCGGTAGGGGGCGCAAGGTGATAATGCTCTTGCCGCCGAGGAGACTTCCTTAAACCCCGGGTTTCATCCGGACGAAAGACAACAGAAGTGCGGCAGTTTTCAATAGGCTTTCCGGTTTCTCAAAAAACCGGTAGCTCTTGAATCGGTAGCTTAATTGGTAGAGCGCGAGTCTCATAAGCTCGAAAATGCAGGTTCGACCCCTGCCTGATTCACTGTGCCCATAGCTCAATTGGTTAGAGCCTCGCGTTGTGGTCGCGGAGGTTGCCGGTTCGAACCCGGCTGGGCACCCTTCCCTGTTGGTGCAATCGGCAGCACGCATGGCCCTGGACCATGAAATTGGGGTTCGAGTCCTTAACAGGGAGCCGCATTCGCGTAGCTCAACGGTAGAGCGTCGGTCTCCAAAACCGAATGTGAAGGTTCGATTCCTTCCGCGTTTGCCAAGCTCTCATAGAGTAAGTGGTTATCTCGCCTGATTCTCAGTCAGGAGATTCCGGGTTCGAATCCCGGTGAGGGTACGGGCGTCTGAGCTAGGGAGAGCAGCGGCACTGCGCGCGCGAGCAACCGTGAGGATATCTAGCAAACGGGAAATCCCGTACGCCACCAATTTCAAGCCCCCATCGTCTATTGGTTAGGATCTCGGACTTTCATCCCGAGGGACAGAGTTCGATTCTCTGTGGGGGCACACAGCACGCCGTATTAGCTCAGTCTGGTTAGAGCATCCGCCTGATACGCGGGGGGTCCTAGGTTCAAATCCTGGATACGGTACCAGCGCTCACACGGATATACGTCACTCGGGAACGTAAGCCCGGCCCGCCGTATGACGTGTGGAGCGTGACCACCGGTAGCCCAATTGGCAGAGGCGGCGCGTTTAGACCGCGCTTAGTGGGGGTTCAAATCCCTCCCGGTGGACAAACAATGCCCTTTTAGCTCAGTTGGCAGAGCACCTGTCTTGTAAACAGGGTGTCGCTGGTTCGATCCCAGTAAAGGGCTCTCGCCGTATTTCGGCCAATTCTTCTAGGTGTAGCTCAGTGGTAGAGCGCCCGGCTTGGGACCGGGGGGCCGCAGGTTCGATCCCTGCCACCTGGACTCACGGAGCGTCCGACCGCTCCAACACGCACATATATCTATCTCTCTATCGGAGGCACCATGCCCTACGCAGGCCCGCAGGACGACGACCAGGAGCACGAGGACGCCCCTGCACCTGCCCGGCTCAGCAGGGCCGCAGAGCAGCGGCTATGGCGTGAGGCGGCCCGCCTCGACCTGGAGGAGCTGGCGGACCTGTACGGCCTGGACCTCCCCGAGGTGCGCCTATGACCAGAGGGCCACAGCCCAAGCCGAACGCAGTCCGCCGCAACGCACATCCGTACGCACAGGAGCTAGCGAGCATGGGCCAAGAGCCCCGCGCACTCCCCCGGGCCCTGGGGATCAAAACCACGGGGGCTACGCGGTTCTGGAGGACGTGGGCCGCGTCCACGCAGGCTCAGCAGTGGCTAGAGACTGATTGGGCTGAGTTGGAAATTACAACCAAGTTGGTTGACGCTTTTTACCTGGGCGACGTTAAACATGCTGCGGAGATTCGCCAGCGGGTAGCCAAATGGGGTGCGACGGTTGAAGATCGCGCGCGTCTGCGTATGGCCGTAAAAACCGATGAAACAAAAGACTCCGGCGAACCGGAGGCTAATTCTGATGCTGCTCTAGACGAGGAGCTTTTTAACCTTTTGAGTGAATAGAGGTAGTGCCCATGCAGACAGGTAATCTGCCCGCAGGGGTGCCAAAACCTTCTGAAACTCTCGGTTATGGGATCATCCGTTGGGCTCAGAAATACATTGTGCAGCCGGACGGAGACACGGCGGGCGAGCCATGGAAATTCACTCCGGAACAATTGCGTTTTGTTTTGTGGTTCTACGCCATCAACCCTGATGGCACTTGGAAGTACAGTGCCGGGACTCTCCGTAGAGCTAAGGGTTGGGGTAAAACACCCCTGCTTGCCGCTCTTGCTATTACGGAGTTCATCGGCCCCAGTCGTTTCAACGGCTTTGATGCCTTCGGGCTTCCAAAGGCGAAGCGAGTCCCCCTTCCTGTTGTGCAGGTTGGCGCTACGGCTCTTGACCAGACGGAACAGACCATGGACTTTATTCGCGGTCTCTTGTCTGAGTCGCCAGCGGAAAAAGAGTATGGCCTAGAGATCACTAAATCTACGGTGCAGTTCAAAAGTGGCAAGCCCGGCAGCATTAAGCCTAGGGCTACTGCTGGACGCACCAACGAGGGGAATCGCCCGACCTTTGTTCGGGCCCCGATGGGTTAATTCCTGTCGGGGCCCGGACGGTACGTGATTCGTACTCATGGATGAGGTGCACCACTGGATTTCAACCAATGGGGGTCCTGATTTCTATCAGGTGCTCAAGCGAAATGTTGAAAAAACCGCTAAGGCCGGTAGTCGCTGGGTCACTACTACAAACGCATATAACCCGAATGAGGATTCCGTTGCCCAGGCTATTCACGAGTCTGAAATGGTTCTCCAGGGGCATTGGCTGTACGACTGCCTAGAAGGCTCAATCGATGTCAGCCAGCTCCGGAATACTGAGGCGGTTCGACAGGCCCTCCTAGAGGCGTATGGAGATGCTTCGTGGGCGGACATTGAGGGTCTGACTAAGACCATTCTGTTTGACCGTACGACCCCCGACAGCACCTACCTTCGCTTCTTTTTTAACGCTATTGCTGAATCCTCCGATGGGTGGATGTCAAAGGGCTCCTGGGACCTGTGTCAGGTCGATAAGGGTAATGACCCAATCAAACCGGGTGATCAGATAGCGATTGGTTTTGACGGTTCAGTCCGAGGGGACGCGACTGGGATTGTGGGCGTCCGCCTGCGTGACGCCAAGCTGTTTGTGATTGGCCTTTGGGAACGACCGGAAAAGGCGCCTGAGGATTGGGAAGTTGATGTGCTCGCCGTTGAAGCGGCGGTCATCAACGCTTTTGCAACATACAGGGTTGAGTGGATGTATGGCGATCCTCCCTATTGGCAGGAAGCGCTAGGCCGTTGGGCTATTCGCTTCAATCGTCGCGGGGAAGACCGTGTATTTGAGTTCTGGACCAATAAAGCAACACGGATGGTTCAGGCGATTGAGCGTTTCCATTCTGCTGTGATGGTTCAGGAGTTGTCCCACGAAGGGGACAAAAAACTTACTCAGCATGTCCTTAACGCTGTGACTCGGGAGGTTCCCGCCGGTACTGAAACCGGCGTCCTGATCCAGAAGGATTCCCCTCGCAGTAAACGCAAAATTGACCTTGCTGTTTGCGCCGTGCTCGCTATTGAGGCGAGGGCGGACGCTATTGCAGACGGACGCATGACGGTGAAAAGGAGACGCGTAGCGGGATTCTAATGAAAGCGAGACCTCATGATTATTCCTCCTGGTGGCTATAATGCCGTTGGGCCCCCTCAGAACCCTCAGGATTGGCTAGCCTATTTGTACGGCAGGCTTCCCGGTCCCGGAGATCAGATTCACCAGTACATCAAGTATTACGACGGGGATCAGCAAAAGTTTGCCTTTTCGCAAGCTAAATACAAGTCTGCCTTTCGTGGTGTTTTTGAGACGTGGCGGGACAACTTCTGCGGAACAATCCTAGATTCGACTAACGAGCGTCTACACGTTGAAGGTTTCCGGCTTCCTGGAACTGGGACCGATCAAGACGCTCGCGAGTTCTGGCAGCGATCCTCCATGGATTCGTTTTCCAGTGCTGTGCACCTTGACGCCCTTATCACTGGAAAGTCTTTTGTGCTGGTGTGGGCGGACAAGAAGGGCGAGCCCATTATTACGCCCGTTTCCTCGCAGGAAATGGTCGTTCAGTACAAGCCGGGGTCACTCACTGAGCTAGAAGCCGCTGCGCGTTTCTACATGGATTCCTGGGGCCGTCAGATGGTCACCCTGTGGACTGAGGAATACGTCTATGAGGTCCCTTTTGGAAAGACGGAATGGGAGTCGGGCACTAAGCGGCCCAATCCTCTGAACGTCGTTCCCGTGGTGCCATTTTACAACCGGGCCCGTCTTGGTGGGGCTCCGATGTCGGACCTGCAAAATGTGATTCCGATTCAGGATGCCATCAACAAAACGCTTATGGATGCCCTCACCACTAGTGAGGCAGCGGCTTTTCCCCTGCGTACTGTCACAGGTCTGGAAATTCAGCTAGACGATGCTGGAAACCCCATTCAGCCTTTTGATTCTGGGGCAGACAAAATCCTCCAGGCTGAGGACCCACAAGCCAAGTTCGGCACCCTAGAAGCCGCTGACTTGGGTAACTACGCCATACTTATTGGCGTTTTGCTACAGCACCTTGGCGCAATTTCCCGCACTCCCCCACATTATTTTTTGGTCAATGGTGGTTCTGCGCCTTCTGGTGAGTCGATCCTAGGGGCCGAGGCGGGGCTAGTTGCCAAGGTGAAAGAACGGATGCTCCATTTTGGTGAGTGCTGGGAGCGAGTTATTCGGCTTTGCTTCGCTGTGAAAAATGACGATAGGCGAAATGCTTTCGACATGGAAACACAGTGGCGTGACCCTGAATACCGCACTGAGGCTCAGCATATTGATGCACTTCTGAAAATGAAACAGCTCAACGTTCCGGAGGAGTTCCTTTGGGCTGAGGCTGGTTTCACTGCCACTCAGATAGCCATGTTTCGCGAAATGCGCAAACAGGATGCTAAGGCTGAGGCGGCGATACAAAGGATTCTTCCGCAGCCGCAGGCTGGTTTGAACCCTGCGGCCGCAAAGACCCCAGCGGATAAACCACCTCCTTCTAATTCTGGTAACGCGAACCGGAAAATCAATGAGCGAAAGTAACGGCGCGCCGAAATGGGGTGCCCTTCCGAAATGGAAAACACACTATGGCAGATGACATCAAGGACCCGAACTCTCCTCCTCCTGCTGGCAAGACGCTGGAAGAGCAGATTGCCGAACTGACAACGGAACGGGATAAGTGGAAAAACCTTTCCCGTTCCAATGAGGACAAGTTCAAGGCTGCTTCTCAGGAGCGTGACCAGCTCCGCGACTCCGGTAAGTCCGACCTTGAAAAGGCCATTGAGGCCGCTCGGGACGAGGCTAAGAAAGCCGTTCGGGCTGAGCTGACCCCGGATCTTGTTAAGGCGGAGATTCAGACTCAGGCCGCTAAAGCTGGCGTCAATGTCCCGCTTGAGTATCTGGACGTGAGTCGCTTCATCAGTGATGAGGGCAAGCCGGATGCGGAGAAGGTCAAGAGCCTAATTGAGTCGATGCCTAAGCCTGCCGAGAAGCAGGCGGTTACGGAATTCCCGAACATTCAGGGAGCCGGTCACCAGTCCCCCGCAGGGGGCAACGAAATCACTTCTATGGACCCCAATGAGCTTGCAGACCTTATTGCTGGGGGTCGTTTTCTCTAATACGGAGGGCATAACCTATGGCTGATCCCACTACGCATCACTTTAATCTTGACCCGAAACAGGTCACTATTGCCGCGCTTGGCCTCCTTGACCGGCAGCTAACCCTAGGCGGCATTCCCGCCCGGTACTCTGAGCTGAACTTTACCGGCGGTATCGGTGACACGATTAACGTCAATCGGGAATCGCGAGGGATTCCCGTTCAGGCGTCCGGCATTTCGGCTCCCATTCAGAATCCGATTAAGGGTGATAAGAATCTACTTGCTGCGGCCTCGGACCGTCCACTACCAACTGTGGATCGCCGGGCCCCTAATGGGTTCATCAATGAAACCCGATTCCCTGTGGTTCTTACTACCCTTGCGCAGAACGCAACTACCCTTTCCATGGAACAGGTTGCCTTTGACCTCAAGCAGTTTGGATCTCAGGTTCTTTCGAAGCTCACTCGCGGTTTTGCCGAATATTTTGACGACACTACAGCCGAGTTTATCAAGGCCAACGTGACCCGTAACGGTCTTACGGCAGCGCAGAAAAAGGCCGTTGGTGGTGACATTGCGGTTACCATTCCGACTTCTGATGGCACTGCTGCGAATATGTCTCAGCGTGCGCTAGGCATTCGTACCGCGCTTGTCGATGCTCGCATGGCTATGAATCTCGCCCTTGTTCCCGCGTCTGAGCGATTCCTCATTGCGGGTCCTGAGGTTGAGGCAATTCTACTCAAGGACCCTGAATTTGTGGCAGTGGATTACAGCGGTGACACAAACGCCCTTCGCCGGGCGATCGTTGGCCGTATCTACGGCTTTGACATTGTGATTCACAATAGCTTCGGTCTTGAAATGTACCTCTTCCACAAGAGTGCGCTTCTTATTGCGTCTGTCTGTCCTGCTATTCCGATGGGTGCCGTAACTGGCTCTCTCCAGGACATCAACGGTATCGCTACCCGAATGCTCGTGGATTACGACTACGGGAAAAAGGCAGACACTATCGGCCTCGACACCATGTATGGCTTCGCCACCATCAAGGAGGACCCCGCCTATTCCGTGCGAGGCACCCTGATTGGCGAACAGTTTGTTCGTGGCCTCAAGGTCTCGATTACTGAGCAGGCCCCTTCGGGTAGCTGATGCCCTTTCCTGCCTCTTGGGGGGAGGGTGATTTGATTATTGCAACTGTGGATGATGTGGCCGCCCGTTTGGGGCGGCCCATTGAAGATGATGAAAAGGCACGCGTCCAAGCGTTTCTTGATGATGCTACGGCTTACGCTGATGACTACTGTGGTGGCAATCTCGCGGACAGATTTCCGGTGATTCCCGCAGGACTCAAAGCGGCGGTATGTGCCGAGGTCATTCGATGGCTTGCTGTGGCCCCTGGGGTCTCCCGGGAAAAAGTCGGGGATATTGAGACCGAATTCTCTGGGGCTTCCACGGTGCAGACCCTCTCCCCTGCTGGCAGGGCTGCCCTCCGACGCTACCGGCGTCAGCTCGGCGTGATCGACCTGCGCTTTGGGGGGTGCTGATGAGGCACTTCACGGATCGACTGGCCGCCTACAGGGCCGCACAGGCCGCTGAGGGGCCGTACGCCAGGGCTAGGGACTGGACCAGCCCGCAACTGCTCTGGGAGGGCCTGGGGTGCGTTCAGGGGGACCGGACTTTTGACTACCGGTCCCCTGAGCGTGCCACAGCACAAGAGCGGCTACGTATTTACCTGCCTGTCTCAGCCGAAATGGTTACTGCTCAGGATCGCATTCTTTATCTAGGCCGTTGGTTCGAGGTTGAGGGCGATCCTATGCCGTTCTTGCATACATCGCTTCGGCACTACCGGGTGAAGGCTTGGAGGGTCACTAGTGGCTGATGCCGAGTTCACGTTTTCCAAAGGATGGGAAACGGAAGTATTTCGCTCAGAATATGCGCGTGAAGCTGTTGCCGTTCACACAGCCGACATTATGAAGCTCTCTATTGCCAATGCTCCCCGGGGGAGTTTTAAGCGAGATAACTGGAATGCGATTCGGAAAAGCATTTCCATGAGTCTTGATAAGTCGCTCAAGGGCTGGCACGGAAACGTGATCATTGAGGATAACGAAAAGGTTCGTCACGCGCTCTTGCAGGAGGGTGGTTACAGGGACCCGAAGGGCCGTCGCCATCCTGGAAGGCACTATCTCAAAAAGGCTTTGGAGAGGGCGAGGATTGAATGAGGTTTGACCCTGTTGCAATCGCTCAGAAATTCCTACAGTCCTCGCAGGGGGTTAACTCGGATTCCGTTATCGGGGACATGAACCTTCGGGAATCCGGAGACACTACTATTTATCTTGAACACTCCGGCGGGTTTCGCCTCGTTCGTGACAGGATGGACCGAGCAGATATCGAGTACAACGTTTATCACGTTGACAGGGGCGAGGCCCTTGAGCTTGCGCTTATTGTTTCGACACTGTTTCTCGAACAGGCGCCCGGAAGGGTAGTTGACTCGGCTCAGATTCTAGACGTGGCAGAAATTTCCTCACCCCGGTACTTTCCGGATTCCACTTCCCGAGAGCATATGTACGGTGGGGAACTGACCCTTTTCCTGACAGGGGCGTAAGCCTGAATATTTTTTAATGCCCTTGGAGGGCCTATGAGTAATGACGCTAAGCAGATTCGTTTTGCCCCTAACGGGGCTCTGTATGTGGCTACTGGTGAGGCCACTCCCCCGGTAGACGTTGATGGTGCGCCAACCGGGTATCAGGATCTAGGTTATGCCGATGAAGGCGGTGTGACTATCACGCCGAGTATTACCACCAATCCGGTCAATGCATGGCAGAGTGCCGTACCCGTTCTCTATAACGTGACTGCGGCTGCCTTTCAGATCAAAGCGACAATGATTCAGTTCAATAAGCTGACCACGGAACTTTTCTTCGGCTCTGAATGGAAGGCCGTTGAGGGCAAGACTGGCCTGTATCGGCTTGACCTGAGTTCGAATCCAGCTCTTAAGGAAATTTCCCTAGTGGTGGATTGGTATGACGCTTCTGTGAAGTATCGTGCGGTGATTTCCCGGGCGATGATTTCTGATCGTGGAGCTATTCAGCTACAGCGTGCCGAGAACGGCAAGTTTGAACTGACCTTTGACGCGCTCGATGCGGGCGGCAATCTTGGCTACGTGCTCACAAATGACGCTTCTGTGTCCGATGGCACAGAGGACAGTGGGACGCAGGGTCTAGCGGCCCCGCAGACTCAGAGTCTCAAGAAATCCTGACGGAATCCCTTGCCGGGGAGGGATCATAGTCCCCGGCCTTCTCTCTCGCTAAATACCCCTGCCCTATGGAGAATCCATGCCCCCTGCCAAAAAGACTGCTTCCGCTCCGTCCGCCCCACTTGAGGCCGAGACGGAAGACAAGCCCACCTATTTTGATCACGCCGGAATCACTTTCGAGGTTCCCGCCCCACTCGACATGCCTCTAGAACTGCTTCTTGTTGACGACGAGCTGAAAGCCGCTTCGGTCATTGTTGGTGAAGCCAAATGGCTTGAGTACCTGGCCACTCGTCCGACTATCCGAGATTTTCAGGTGTTCATGGACAAGCTTTCGGAGGCTCAGGGCGGCGAAGACACGGGAAACTGACAGCGACAGCCGCTGTAATCAACGAATTCAGGGATGAGCTTGAGGCAGACCTACTAGAGTTCTTTGGCCTTGACCTTCTCGATTTGTGGCGGCGGCGGCTGTCTTTCCGCCGTATTGGAGTGGCAATAAAGTCCCTACTCAAAAAGCCGGGACGTTCTACTCTTTTGATGGCCATGGACGCATCAGCTTCATGGTCTGTGGAATCCCATATTCTTGCTCGCGTTTACGACGCGCAAGAAGCGAATAATTATTACTTCCTCAAGGCCAACATTTCCGCTGGTACGGATTTGGATGCGCCAATGCCTCTCCCTCGTCCAGGAGATCCCGAGGAGGAACCCCCCATTCCTGCCAATGAATTTGCCTCCGGGAATGAGGTTGCAACGTTCTTCCAAACCATGAGTGCCTTGTAAGGAGGGCCCTAGATGGCTATTTCTGCTGGTGGGCCCATCAAAGTGGGGTCGGGTTATGTAGACGTATTCCTCAAGATAGATCAGAAGACCAAAGCCGAGTTCCGTAAGACTCTGGTCTCCACTCTCGAAAAGACTGGCCTGGAAGCGGGCAAAGCATTCGCCAAGGCTGCCGGAAAGGGTTTTGAAACTCTTCCGACGGAAGTGAAGAAGGCCGCTAAAAAGACCTCCGCCGCTGTGGAGAAAGAGGCCAAGGACACTAAAAGTGCGCTTGCTCGTATTGAAGCGGCTATCACCAAAGAGTACGGCAAAGAAGCTGCCAAGCGATTCAAGGAAGCGCGACAACTTGAACAGGAGAAACGCTCTCTTGTGGAAGGTACGTCCGCCGCCACCCGTACGGCCATCAAAGCGACCGTACAGGCTGAGGAGAGGGCGGCTCGTGACGCTGCTACCCGCTGGCAGACCTCTGAGCGATCCCGGATCAGGCTCATACAGCAGAGGGAGCGTGAGGCCGTCCAGGCGGAGCGTGCTGCCACGGCGGAGGCCCGCCGCGAGCTGGCGGCCCAGGCCGCTGCTCAGCGCCAGGCCGAGGCAGAACGACGGGCGGAGATACGCCGGACGGCAGTAGCCCAGCAGGCTGCCGCACGGGCGTCCCTACGGACACAGCTCGATGCGGCTACAGCGATTGCCGCGACCAACCGGCAGCAGATCCAGAGTCACCGACGCCTGATCACGCAGGTAACCCGCCCTACGACCGATGCCGTGAACAAGTGGACTAAGGCATTTGAGGGCGGGGCAGAGGGCCTGCACAAGGTCGGGACGAACGCCGTTGAGGCGGGCAACCTCGTCCGTGACAAACTCCTTGCTCCGCTCGCTCTTGTTTCTGCGGCAATCACAACGATTGGTGTCAAGTCCGCTGACATGATGATTCAGTCTCAGACTGGACTCAAGGGCATGGGCGTCAATACTCCTGACATTAACGAAATGCTCAAGGAGATGACGCAGTACGGTATTGCTACTCCGTATTCTGTCAATGACATGCTTATGTACGGCACGCGTTATGTGCGTGCCAATGCGTCCCACTCAGAGGACTTTAATTCGTCTAATCCCGCACGCCAGAGCAAGGGCTCTCACGCTGTAACTCAGCGGGCTAATGACATGGTGAAAATGATTGGTGACTCAGCCGCTTTTGGTGGCATCACCGATCCGAACATGGTGAGCCAGGGCCTTTATGCCCTTGAGGTTATTCAGGATATGGGTCGCGCTCCTCTGCGAAACGTGAAGCAGCTTGAGCGTGCAACGGGTATCCCCGCTCAGAACATTGCCCAGCTCATGGGTTTCCGTGATAGGCCGTACACGGCGTCTGAACTGAAAAAAATGCGAGCTTCCGATAAGAAGCGGGGGGTTTCACGAACTCTTCCCACAGATTATGAGGCTTCTGCTCAGCTCATGGATTTCATGGCGAATGCCAAAGAGACCGGGGGCCTGAGCGGTGAACAGCTCATTGATGCTCTGCTACGGCACTGGGAAGATCCCGAATCCGGCATTAAGGGCTCTGCGGCTCGCATGGGTTCGGCTACCATCTCTGGTCGCATTCAACAGATGCAGGAAGGTGCTCAATACCGTCTTGGGCAGCTCTTTTATAAAGAGGGCAAGGACGGCACCTTTGAGTACACGGGTCTTGGCGAAAAGATCATGGGCAAGAAGACGCCCCAGTATTCATATGACCGGAAGGGCGAGAAAACCCTAGACGGCTACACGTATGAGGGCGGGTATCTACAGCAGATTCAGGAGGAGGGAAAGAAGCTTCTCCCTGGTCTGGTGAAACTAACGGAAGTCTCGTTTGAGGTTGCCGACACGTTCATGGAGATGATTGCCTGGATAACCGACTTCGGTAAGAGCCATTCCAGTTGGGCCAAGTTCGCCCTGACTGTTGCTAAATGGGTTGCCATTGTGACTCCATTCCTCATCGCAATTGGTCTCTTCACGAAACTTCTTGGGAAGTTCGGAAAAATGATTACGCCCGTTGTTTCGGGTGGGGCCAGGGCTGCCCGAGGTGCTACACGAGTCGCGAGGCAGGTTAATACCGGTCTGGCCTCTCGGCAGGCCGGGGGCACGTTCCGTGAGGGGTACAGGACCCGCAGGCAGACATTGCGCAACGGTGATGACCGAAGCATTGCACGCAGAACCGTGGACAGTGTTACGGGTCAGAATTCTCAGGTTGACAGGCTCCGTCAGGAGATTCAGAGGCTTGAGGATGAGATCAAGGATACGAATGATCGTAGTGCTGAACTGCGTCGCTCTATTCGAGCCCTTGACGGGGAACACCTCAACCAGCTAATCCGGCAGCTCAGCGGCAGCGGAGATAGCTCAGTGAGTGGCGCTAGCCGTCAGGCGGCGAACTCCGTCTCTGATGTCCGTACTGAGGTACGGCAGGCCAATTCTGCGAGCCTTGCTGCGATCCGTGATCAGCTCCAGGAAACGTACGCGAAAGCGGACACTCTAACTCGCAAGCTGAGGGATTCCGAGCAGCAGATTAAGGCGCTTGATTCACGCAAGCTGGGAAGCCTACGTGAACAGCAGGTCAAGACCACCACCAATCAGGTTGAGAAACTGGCGGGTGCGATTCGTTCTGCCGAGACCGCTGTAAAGGATCTCAACAAGAAATCGTTGACAGCTCTGCGTAAACATTTCACGGACACTACTTCCGCAGTCAATAAGACGACTAAGGCCGTTAAAAGTCTGTCGGATGCCGTGAACACCCTCAAGGCCAAGAGCCTCAAGGCTCTCCGGGATTGGTTCGACAAGGTTACTTCGGCAGCTAACAAGGCGAGCAAAACGATTGGCACTAAGGGGGGCACGTCTTCTCTTAATGGCAGGGTTTCCACTCTGTCTAAGCAGTCGCTAACTGGGCTCAATAAGTCGATGGACACTCTTGGGGATCGCCTCTCCAGGGCTAAGAAGGAAGCTTCCGAGCTGAATACTCAGCTTGGGAACATTTCGAAGCATGGGGGTGGCTCTTCCTCCGGGGGGTCTAAGAAGTCCAAAAAGAAGAAGGCTCGCGGCGGCGTAATGAAAGCCTCTGACGTTGATAGCGTCGGAGTCCTGCCAGGTTATTCACCTTGGGTAGACAGTATTCCCGCTGTCCTCTCCCCTGGCGAGGCTGTACTACGCCCTGAGGTAACTCAGGCTATTGGGCCAGGAACCATTAACGCATGGAATGCGATGGCTGTACGCGGTCAGATATCCCGTTACGCACGTGGTGGTGTCGCTGGGAAACTGGGTTTGGATCAGATTCGGGAATGGATGGACTTCACGAACGTGGGGCCGTTGGTTTCCTCTGCCTTCCAGACCATGACCATGGACAGTACCTCCAATGCTCTCGGCGGAGACATTCAGTCCGGGATCATCGGAACGGGTACAGATGCCGCCCATTACGAGGGATCTGCATTCTCTGGGAAAACGCGACAGGGTTACGACTTCTTCACCGACGACATTTGGAAGCTTCTTCGGAGGGTTCCGACCATTATTGGCCAGGCCGCTGGTGTTGTTGGTGGTACCTTCGCCCCGGTTTCGAAAGAGTATTTTTGGGATGATGTCTGGAAAGGCTCGGGCAACATCTACGACCGAGGTCGTAAATACCTGGGGGATCTCTTCTCATGGAAGACGGTTAAGGGTGTCGGGTCTAACCTGTGGAATGGCCTTCGGGAATCCGCTGGTTCCCTGTGGACCATCGGTAAAACCCTCGTAACCGATCCCATGTCGCTAGTACAGGACTCTGTTAGTGGTATTTGGAGTGCTGTACAGGACTCGTATAACAACTATGCCGGGATGTTCAAATCCGTCAAGAGCGTAATTGATTCCCCGAAGGAGTATGCGAAGCAAGTTGCCGGGGATTTCATGGACACGGCGAAAGAAAATATGCCCAACACTAAGGGCCTATTTGATTTCGACAAGACAGACAAGCTTTCCGGCAAAATGCCTAACGGCAAGGCTCTTGACGCTGCGGGCAGTACGCCCGGGGGCGGCGGAAACGTTGAACGCTGGCGCCCTGTTGTTCTCAATGCTCTCAGTTCGCTAGGGCTTTCCAGCAAGTATGCCGATTTGGTGCTTCATCGCATTCAGGTGGAGTCTGGGGGCAACCCTCTAGCGGTCAACAACTGGGACATCAATGCCCGGAACGGCACACCGTCTAAGGGCCTCATGCAGACCATTCAGCCTACCTTTGATAGGTATGCGGGCCTGTATAAGGGGATGGGCATTTTCAACCCGCTAGCCAACATTTATGCCGGGCTTAACTATGCCCGGCATAGGTACAATTCGGGATGGACTAAAGCCCTGTCCGGCAATGCCGGGTATTGGATGGGCACCAAATCTGCGGCTCGTGGTTCCCGGGTAGTTGGGGAGAATGGCAGGGAAATCGTGGATTTCCAGGGCGGTGAACGCGTGTACAACAACGCTGAAACAGAGGCCCTGCTCAATGGGAAAAAGTATGAGATTCACGTTCATGAGGCTCGTAACGAGCCCACACCGCAGGCTGTAATGCGGGCTCTCCGACAGGCAGAGGCCCTATTCACTAAATTCTGAGGGGGCTTCACATGCCATTTCCTGTCCGGGCACGGGTGGTGGTACCTGAGGTAACGACGGTACCGCCACCCATTCCGGTCAACTGGAGTCACACCAGTGTTTCAATTGCTGGCAGGAACGGTCAGGGGGAGCCTATTTCCCTGACCGATTTCCGTGATCCCAGGTGGCCGGGCGTCATTATGCTTCCTGGGGCTACGGGGCTTGACATGCCTCCCCTGGCCCTGTTTTCGGATGAGAGTCCCAATCTCGATGGTGCGATCTTTCGTAACAGCCGTACGTCAAGCCGGGAAATCATGATTCCTGTTTACCTGCATGGAATTGACCGGCAGAGCATCAACGCACTTAAGCGCCAGTTCTTTCAGGCCCTCAACCCCGCGCGAGGTTATTGCGTGCTGTCCTTCACGGAAGGCAGTGGGGTAACTCGCCGGATTAACGCCTACTACAAAGGCGGGCTTGAGGGTAGTGAGGGCGAGGAGTCCGGATTTACGTTCACTCGTTATGGGCTCACGTTCACAGCTATGGAGCCATGGTTCTACGCGGATCAGGTCACATCCCAGCAATGGACGTTCGGAGACTCCGCAAAACCATTCCTGAGTTCCACCAGAGCCTTCCTACCACTACAGGTGGTGTCCGGGGTCCTCGGAGGGGACGGGGCTGCCAACGTAGTGATCCGCAATGATGGGGACATTGATGCGTGGCCTGTATGGGCCCTCACAGGCCCTGTCAAAAGCTTCTCCCTAGTGGGCCCTGACGGGGCCACCGTTGAGGCTCTAGCACGGGCTGACGGCTCCGATGTGGTGCCCTCTGGTAGGACGCTGACGATTGACACGCGGCCTGGGCACAAGACGGCTAGGGATGATCTTGGAGCTAACTTTTGGGATCGTCTTTCCACCAATCCGGTTTTCTGGGCTGTTGAGCCGGGCGAAACCCGGGCAACGGTAAATGTGGTAGCAGGGTCGGGGATGGCGTCTATTTCTTTGTCTTTTCGCCCACGATTCGCAAGCTACATCTGAGGGAGGGTTATGGGTTACCGAGTTGAGGTCATTGACCGAAACATGAGGCGTATCGGGGAGATCGATGAATGGATCTCTCTTGACTTTACAGTGCGACTTTGCGAGGAGGGCTCATGGCAGCTCCTCATCAAAGCGGGGACTACACAGGCTGAGCTAATCCAAAAGGGCGGGGGCATTGTTATTTGGCAGGATGGCGTTAACACGCCCCTTCTTTCCGGACAGGTAGACACCTTTCAGCTCTACTGGACGACCGTGCAGCACACAGGCCCAGGGTCCGTATACATTGCTGGTAAATGCCATAACACCCTCGCTTACCGACGCCTCGCCTTTCCCGACCCGTCCCGTTCTGCGGTAGACCAGTGGAAATCTTCTGTATCCTCCCGGGCTATCCCTGCCAGCACTGCGGCGGCGAAAATGATTTATGACGAGCTGAACAAGAGCATTGGGCCGGGGGCCGTAGCTGATCGAAGGGTTGCGGGGTTGAACCTCCAACCATCAAGCCTTACCAATAAGGGCATGGCGGATACGCTGCGATTCGATGAAGTCGGGGAAAAACTGGCTACCTGGTACGACACCACGGGTGTTGCTTACCGACTGATCTATAACGCTGAAACCCAACTTATTGATTTGGTGATCTTCCAGCCTCGCGACCTTTCTAAATCTGTTCGCCTGTCTCCTGAGCTTGGAAACCTGCGGGAATATATCTGGACTGTGTCAGCGCCTAAGGTGACTCGCGCCATTGTTGGATGTGATGGCGAGAATCAGGAGCGCTACTACTACCAGAAGATTGACACAGCATCGGAGGAAGAGTGGGGCTTGCAAATCGAAACCTTTGTTGACCGGCGAGACATTCAATTGAAGTGGGATATCCCTAACGGGAAGGTCGTTAAGTCCGACTCTGAAATGACCGATGCAGACTTTCAGGCCGCTAAGGATGCGGCCGTTGATGCTGCTACTTCCGCCCTCTCTGAGGGTGAGAAGAATGGTAACTTTCAGATTTACCCCATCGACACGGAAACTTGCCTGTTTGGCCGTGACTATTTCGTTGGCGATCGCATTACGGTCGCAATCAACGGAGTTGAATACGTAGACGTTGTGCGAGAGGTAACCATCTCTGTTGATGACGGTGGAAACGCTGTAGACGTTCACCCGAAGATCGGGGAACAGGGCTCCGGAGAGCCGTTGAATCTTTATGCGACGGTGGATGAACTCCGCAAGAAGTTGCGTCGCCTAGAAGCGAGGATGTAATTATGGCTGAAAACAGTTACCCGTTTGAAGCGGATAACGCCAACGGCGGTAAGGCGGTTGTTTCTCAGGCTCAGTGGCAATCGATGATGGCTCAGGCCCTAGGCGACCGAACTAACCTCCCGCTGCCTGCGGGTTCGTACTCGTCCGGGGATCTTCCCTTTAGAGTTTCCGTGACCAGTAGCCGCAAAATTACGGTGACTGAGGGGACGGTCACCGTGGGTGGATTCTTTTATGAACTCACAGAGCCCATGACCCTGACCGTTGCTGACAATCCTGGGGGCAACGACAGAAAAGACCTGCTGGTTGTGCGCCTGGATATGGCGAAATCGGCTGCGAACATGACCATTCTTCAAGGAACTGCTGCCGCATCACCTGTGGAGCCTCAGCCACGCAGGCAGCCAGGTGGCATCTGGGAATTTCCGATCATGGCAATCAATGCTCCCGCCAAAAACGGGGCTGTGACTGTCGCTAGCCGAGTTCTCTACCCTATGCCCGCTCCGGTGACGTCCCCTTGGAACACAAAAGACTCAGCTTACCTGGCCCCTAAGCATGGCTTTGTTTACGACCTTGACGGAAACCTGGACACTGGGAAAGCAATTCAGGTTGAGTTTTTCAACGGGGCTTCGGGTCCCACGATTACGCGTGACCTCACATACACACGTGCATACACACCAAGCATTCTGGGCACCTCTTCGCTTCCTGCTTCTTATCGTTCGGGGCGGTGGCGATGGATCGCCCCCGGAATTATTTGGTTCTCGGCTCAGGTCAAAAACGCCAACGATGGTGGGGCGATGCTGACCGGTTCGAACTGGCGGGCTGGTATCACCCTCCCAGTTGCCGCCAATGCGAACACTCAGATTGTTCACGGTTATGTAGCTAACAGCGGCAAGTCTGGGAATCTGCCAAACATGATGTCGGTAACGGCGTCCACAACCCCGAACTCTACGGCTCTCAATCTGATGGTTCCCAGTCCGACTACACCGACCGGGGGTCTGGATGGGATGCCCGGCTTTCCTGGTAATTCCCAATTTTTCATTTCGGGAGTGATCGAAACCAACACTATTTAAGGATTGGCTTTTATGGCACGTAATTCTTTTGGCGGCTCTGCCGCAGATGTCGCGGAGGACACGTCCGGGGCCAGGATTCCCGGGGCGGTAGGAACTGTGTGGGATGGGCCCACAGAGGGGGCCTCTCGGGTCCTTGACCTCCTGGACGGCCAGGGCGCCCCCATCGAGGAGCTGTCTGCGGACGCTGCGGGCATGGTCCCCGAGTTCTGGGGCCCTGACGACGCCGAATCTTTGTGGCTCGACTTCGGGGGTGGTCGGGTCTCCGTGCAGTCCACCAGTGTGGGGCAGCGTCTCCACGAGCACCTGACTGCCGATGATCCACATGGGGATCGCGCGGCCGTCCTGGCCGAGCTGGAAGCCCGTAGGGGCGCCCCCAACGGCCTCGCGCCGCTTGATGCGTCGGGGATGCTGCCAGAGGCCCTGGTGCCCTCCCACGGACCGCAGACGGCAGCCTCCGTGACCTCGTACCTCGCTCAGCCCATTTTCTACTGCGCTCACAGGGGTTCCGGCATGGAATTCCCCGAACACACCATGGCCGCGTATGACGCCATTGTCGCTTGTGGGGCTCAGGCCATTGAGGTAAGCGTCAATCTGACTGCTGATGGTGTGCCGGTATGTATGCACGACCCCACGCTAGACCGGACCACCAACAGCACGGGGCCCGTTCTGGGCACTCTTTATGCGGGTCTTTCGAATACGACTAAGGTTCAGCCTGCTGCGATTCTCGGGCAGGGGTGGCAGCCTCAGCCGCTTCCCACTCTGAGAGATGTTCTTGATCGTTTTATCGGTCGAGTGGTCATTTTCCTGGAGGGTAAAACAAACGAGGCAACCATAGCTGTACAGAAGATGCTTGCCGACTACTACCCGACTGCTAATCAGTCGGTCATTTGGAAAGCATACTTCCAGTCTCCCACGTTCCCGCTAATGAAATCCCGTGGCTTCACCACGTGGGGCTACGTGGATGATGGAACCACGAATGCTCAGCTTGACGCCGCCGATGCCAACATTGATATGTGGGGTGTTCCTCACACCATGGCAGCATCGCGTATGGCGGAGATCGTTTCCCGGGGTAAACCGGTGATGTGCTGGGAAGTTCACCGACGCTCCCAGCACGATCAGCTAATTGGCCTTGGGGTGCGGGGCATGATGTGTGCTCAGTACCAGTGGATCACTAACCGGTCTAAACAGATCATTCCTAATGACACATGGAAGAGCGCCACAAAAGCGCCGGGGGAAATGGGTCGCACCTATTATTCTGGGGTGCGTTCGCTGAAATACTCCGGTACTGGTGAAGCCTTTATGGATGTGACGAAAGATGCTGTTCTTGCGGGTGCTCAGTCCTTTCCGGAGTTTCCCACCAACGGCTACCGCATCACTTACGACATGCTTTTCGAGGCGATACCAGCCACTAACGAACATGCGGGAATTGCATTTGGCAAAGCCGACGACAGCCCTTACCAGTTTGGTCTAGCGAACACATCTGGTGGATATCACGTCTGCTTTAGGGGTAATGGTGACCTACAGCTTTTCTCCCATCAGCCGAATGTGACTAATGGAACGCAGCTCGCTTCTGCCTCTTCTACGGCTCCCAAGGCAAATACTTGGATGAGTTTTCAGGTAGATATCACCCCGGCCGCAGTCACCCTTACCCGTACCGACGTGACACCAAATGTGTCCGTGACGACAGCGGATAAAAACTATCGAGGTGGATACCTTCACCTGTCTGCCGGATCGGTTGCCGCTATCGGTAACCGCCCACGGTGGCGGAATCTGAAAGTCACCGCCCTTTAAGGAGGGCCCTTGTCCCCCAATGAAATTATTGCGCTAGGCGGCACAGTTTCGGCTGTTGCCGCCTCAGCGGCTCTTATATTCGCTTCCTTTCGAACCAACACAGCGAAGGTGTGGAAAGACGAAGCAGACGCACAGAAGTCACGGGCGGATCGTCTACAGCTAGACATGACCGAGATCAAAACTCGACTGACCGCAATTGAGCGTGAAAACCGACACCTCATTGACCTGCTGACCGCACTAGACCCTATCCGCATTACACGCACCCCGAGGGAGCCCCTATGACCGTAAAAGGAATTGACGTCAGTTCCTACCAGAGCGAAACGTACTCCACCACTGGCATTGATTTTGTTTTCGTCAAGGCGACTGAGGGTGTCAGCTATGTCAATCCAAAAATGGCTGCTCAGGCTAAACGCGCTCGTGATGCCGGTCTAGTTGTTGGCTTCTATCATTTCCTACAGCCTGGCGACATGAAAAAGCAGGCCGCTTATTTTGTGGAAAAGGCGGCAAGCCGGGAAGGTGACCCGCTCTGGGCTGACTGGGAGACCCCGGGGGTTTCCTGCGCCGACAAGGATGTTTTCCTTGCCGAGGTGAAACGCCTAAGGGGTTCCACTCACCGGGTGGGCCTTTACTGCAACAAAGATTATTGGACTCGACGGGACACCACTAGCAATGCTGGTGATGCTCTGTGGATTGCCGAGTACAACAACAAGCCGGGTAAGCCGACTATTCAGGCAACTTGGCTGTTTCATCAGTACACGAGCACTCCGATCGACACCAACTCTGGGGCTTTCGCGTCTCGGGCCGCTCTGAAAAGCTGGGCTCAGAAAGCGAAGGCGAAGCCTAAGCCGTCCGTGCCGAAGGTTCCCGCTTTCCCGGGCGCGAGTAAGTTCGGCCCCGGCTCGAACAATGCCTACGTCACCCAGCTAGGGAAGGCCCTCGTCAAGAAGGGGTACGGCCGTTTCTACAAGGTCGGCCCCGGCCCTCAGTGGGGGCAGGCGGACCATGATGCCACGCAGGCGTTTCAGCGCGCTCAGGGATGGACTGGCCGTGACGCTGACGGCATCCCTGGTAAGGAGACGTGGGCAAGGCTGATGAAGTAACCCCCTCCCCCTCTCCCCCATGGGGACATACATATATGTGCCAATTAAAGGAGTACGCATGTTCGAATTCATCAAAGCGCACGCGGTGCGCATTACAGGGCTCCTGACAGCCCTGGTACCTGTCGGAGCCTGGGCCCTCCCAGATGTGGACTGGCAGGAGGTTCTAGGGGCCGTCCTCGTCCTCCTGGGCCTCGGCGAGGCCGTACAGCGCGTCGAGGACAGCAAGACCCGTGAGGCTCTTCTAGAGGAGCCCCCAGAGCTGGCGGAGGTTCACCAGCTCCATGACTGAGGCATAGGGGTGTGCCTGAGGGAGAAACAGATAAGGGCCCCCGGCAAATGCCGGGGGCCCCTTTTTTGCTCTAATCACTCAGGTGTGGATTCCTGCCCCTTCCGACGCTCAAGGGCATCCGCCATTGGAAGCATGCACTCAAATCGTTCCCGAAACTCAGCGGGAGTGAATACGACTCTCACTTTCCGCCCGAAGTCCGGTCCCGGAGTCGTCACGGTTACCCACATGATAATGTGGCCGTGATTGGTGCTGTATCCAGAGAACCGTGCATCACGAATTGCTTTGTGCCCCATAACAACCCCTTACCTGTAAGCGCTTCCACGAGATCGTGATACTGCTCTGCCGGATTACTCGTTTACCGGGCTCCCTTTCTTGCAGTCCGGACAGGTGACATCCTGTCCAGGTTTCGGGAAGAAGTTGAGGATTACCGCCCCATTGATCCTCAGGTAGATGGATTTCCCGCACAGGGACTTCCCGCGCCTTGCTAGGTGGATGACGGTACTCAGATCGCCAATGAGCCCCGGAGTCCACTCGCTTGGATTGGAAGGCAGCATGACCACTTCTGCCGCAGATCAGATATCCGCAATTTCCGCTGTAAGGCGTGACACAGTGTTCCAGTGCTCCGCTGCTTGCGAACTTATGCGGAACATATACTGTCGCAAATCTCCCCAGACATGAATAACCGCATCCTTCCTATAGACTTCCGAAGTGGGATCATTTTCTTCTGGCAGTTCGGCCTTTTCCTGCTGCTCTTCACACACCCTGGCCAGGTTTCCGCAGATGACCCTAATTGCGAGCCATTCCGCATCGGCAGCCTGCGCCGCTTCCAGCCTCTCCGAATATTCACGGGTCTTATCCTCGGCAATCTCCTTGAAGTACTCAGCCACTTCTACGCGAGATTGCAGAATCGTGAATTGCACCATGAGCCATACCCTCTTTCTTTTGGTTGACTACCACCATCTAGGAACCCCTGCGAGTTCCTAAATGATGGGCTACAACCAACCGAGTGTGTAGCTAGCGGCAAAAGGAATCACCACGATACAACCGCGCCCAATCTACCTCTAGCGCGCTAATTCCTTTGTTTACCCGGTAGTCGGCCGCTCAGAGACTTTCGTTTTCCATCTTCTTTCGACACTGGAGGCAAGTTACCTTCTTTCCGAACCGCTCGTAAAACTGCTTGGTCTGCCAAGGGCCCGCCTTCTGGTAAACGGACTTTCCGCACGCAGCCTTATCACGCCGCACAGCGTGAATGACTTCACTGCGATATCCGATAATCCCGAAAGCCCACTTATTGGGATTCGCCTGAATCATCCTTCGCACCTCCGCCCAGCTCTTCTCGTACGCGAATGCAATGAGCTTGCGTACTATTTTCTACCACTAGTTCTTGTTCGTTGGTGTCCCAAAGGGTAGCGAATACGCCATCCCTCCCAATTACGTATCGAGAATTACTCTCCACGATTCTCCATCTCAGATTTCCCGAAGATGCATTTTGATGTGCGGCCACGTAAGCTCTTTACACACCTTGCACGTAGGACCCCTCCAAAGCGAAATCTTCCTTTGGGGGTTCACCAGCCGCTTACCGCAAAGCGTCACTAATAGAGTGCTATCCCCTAGACGAATCTCAGGCTGGCATTCGGGGCATGTCCTGTGCGATTTGCGCTCTCCCGGCTTGCCCTCTTCTTTTTCTTCCTCGTTCTCCGACTTGGCTTTTTCCTTTGTCGGCGCGAGTGTGTCCGCCATCAATCCCCCGTTACTTCTCCACTTGGATTACCGGAGAGGTCCCCTCCCGGATCACGGCCTTTATGGTGCTGCTGCTTCTGTGCAGAGTGTACGGCAGCCACACGAGCCGCACACCGACTTCGGCAAAATCGCGTTCCCACTGGTCACCCCTGGGGGTGCCCCTCCAGTCGTCCCCCTTAAAGAACGCGTCGAACTTGTGTTCTTCCCACGCCTTGATCTTGTCAAGGCCGTAGTCCGGAACGACAGAGTGTACGAATCGCAGCGACCGCATCAGCTCCATGCGCTCTATCAGAGGGATGATGGGGCGAGAGCCCTTGTGCTTTGCGGCCTCGTCTGTGAGGCAACCGACTATCAGTCGGTCGCATCTCTCTGCGGCCCGTTCAAGCAACCGCAGATGTCCGATGTGAAAAAGGTCCCACACGCCGGACGCGTATCCCGTAACAAGCTCCCCACTCATTTTTACCCCCCACAGGTTTTCGTTTTCTGTCCGATTGGACACAACCCCTCCCCCAGCACGGAGAAAGGATTGAATGCAATCGGTTAGATGAACCACGCTTCATCAAAACCGAAAAGCTTGGCTACTCTATCCGCCTGCTTTTTAAGCACCTCCCGGTATGCCTCCTGTTCCCTTGAGGTCCACTGCTCAAAGTCTTCCGGATAAAAGCCTGAGTCCTTATCAGCACTAAGAGCGGCACCAATGCCATGCATAAGCGCATCTTGGGCCGCTTCCTTCATCCGAGTACGAGTGACTTTTCCCGGCACCAGCCCTCCTAATATAGGTTGTCCAACACTTCGATCTCTTGGGACTCAATACGCGCCCAAATGGATTCAAGATGCGCGTACACATTTTCAGGTGTCGGCTGTTTCCGCAACGTCAGGTTCTCTTTGCACGCCTCAGGGCTAGTGCGCACCAACACTCCGTCGTCCCGGAATTCTGCGTGAAGAAGCTTGAATTCCCTCGCGGTCTGATGAACTACCACACCCCACGCCCGCCCACGCCTGTCAAGATGAATTGCAGGCTTGAGCATCAGGAATGGAGCCTTTTTGGCGCCGGTTACCGCCATCATCTCTCCTTCTCTTCCTACCCAGAAAGCCCCCGCCCTTTCGGGCGGGGGTTCTCATGGGTCAGTGCTGGCAGCGGGAATGCCCGTCCGACTGACACGCATTGCACGGGGCGGAATGCCACTGCCAGTCATGCTGCGGGTAGTCCCGCTTACAGTTCAGGCAGTATTGCGAGACCTCCCGCACGGTCTCCTGTTTGTCCGTCATGCGTCCTGAGTCTCTTCCTCTTCTCCAGCGGCCTCATCGGCCTTAGCGGCTTCCGCGCGCATGTGCGCCTCATACTGACGGATGAAGCCAGCCCCGATGCGTCCACGTTCGCTGATGGGCTTTCCATCAACCTCGGCGCCGGTCTCCAATGCCCACGCGCGTACAGCCTGCTTGAACTCCGCGCTGTAGCCGTCTCCCTGATCCTTCTTTGCCGCAGCCCCACGAGCAACAGGGATTTGAGTCTGTTCCGGCTGCTCGCGCTTACGCGCGACGGCAACGTACCGCCCGGTGAATTCCAGGTACTCCTTGTACTCCTTCTCCGTCAGGTCGATGTCATACACGGCACCCCCAATCTCAAGGGTGAATCCCGAAACCTCATCTCCAGTTGCGTCCGACAAATCCGACTGACGAATGAGCGCCATCGCTACTCCCTTGTTCGACTCTGCATCTATGCCCTGCACATTCGGGGCCCCGTTTCCGGGGCCCCGAAGCTTCTCCAACTAGTTCGCCTTGAGGTACGCCTCTTCTACCTCACGGGGCACCCGGCCCCTGTTTCCCAGGTTCGGCCAACCGTTCTTCCTGGCCCACTCCCGGACAGCCGAGCTGTCCCGGCCCACCCCCGTTGCCTTGGCCCCCCGGGCAGACTTCCTACCAGGACCAGAGGACGCCGACAGCTTGCGCCCCTTCTCCACGTAGGGAGCCAGCACCTCGCGGAGCTGGTCACCGTTAGCCGTGCTCAGGTCGATTTCATACGTCTTCCCGTCCAGGCCGAAAACAACGGTTTCGTCGGCCTCCTCCCCCGTGAGATCGTCAACCAACTCGATGATCGTCTTCTGTGCCATCCTCGCGCCTTTCCAAGAGTGGATTGAGGTAGACGAATAGTGTCACACGTACTGCCCGAATTCCAGCCGGACACAGCGAGCGCACGGAATCCGTGCGCCACTGAGTCTATCCGGACTCCTAGACCATTCTTACTCTCACGCGGACGGACGCGAGGGGTTAGACACGTAGGTGAGGGGTTCCCCCGGCATGCTCACGAAATACCCCACGATCCGGTTTGCGTCCCTGACGTGATACACGGGTCGGAGCACACGTTCCCCACCTCCCTCGCCATCGACTAGGGGGAGGTCCATGATGTTGCGGTAGCCGTTAAGGAGTTCGAGGAAGTTGACTGCGTCAATTTCGTGCCCCCGCATTTCGGAGAAATCACGAAGGATGTCCTTTGCGTCCTTCGTGAATTCCTCCAATGAGTTGAGGCTCACGGACTCCCAACGTTCCGTGAAGCTACCGGCACGCTCGTTTTGCTGCCCCAATGCCGCGTGCGCCTTGGCAGTGCAGCTCTCAGTGTTCACAGTGGGCGCCCGGTAGAACGCCTTGTGCTTTTCAGCCTCAACCTTCCCGGCGTCCGTCCATGTGATGGACCAACGACGGCTGTCATCATTGACCCATTCGGCCAAGCCGCGCTTGATCAACGACTGAGCGGTTTTAATGTTCCGCCCCTTGGCTCGCTTCACCAACCCCGCTTCCTGAGTCAGGTCCCGCAACATTTCCATCTCTTCGGGGGACAGGTCACTCATGATGTCTCCTTCTTCTTCTGTGTTGCCTTCTTAGCGGCAGCCTTACGGGGCTGAGGACGCGCCGAAGCCTTCTTACGGGGCGAGGGTACTACCGACAGACTTGGGGGGCTGGCGGGGGTTTCTGCGGCCTTCTCGTCCTTGATCACGTAGTGGACTGGTTTGGGGCCCGGTACCCTCGCCTCACGCACCTGCACGTCAATCCACGGGTACGAACTCATAAGTTCCCGAACCTGCGGTCCCCGAATACCCCGCTGCGCCAAATGGCGAGCCAATCCCGTATGCAGGATCTCCCCGCCTGCCCTTTCCAGAATGTTCCTCACGAACTGGTCAAGGGGAGTAACCGGGCGCCCCATGCCGCGAGGCACATTGAGGTTCGCCACCTCGGTTGTGATCTTTTCCAGGCTGCTCATTGAATAGCGCACCAATTCATATGCAGCCTTCACCGCCGCAACGGAAATCTTGGTCTTCTTTTCGCAGGCCGTGTAAGCCATTGCAATGCGTGCAATGTGTTCCGCTCCCCGGGACAGGAAAACCGATTGGGCGGGGTCCATGTCTTTCACTTCTTCTGCGATCTCAGTGCGAATTTCGAACAGCACATCATCGGCCCGGGGAGTCATGCTGATCGTTCGGGGCTTCTCACATGCCCACTGGTACGCGTCTTCCAGTGCGGAAGAGGGGGTGAAGTTACCCCTTGAACGCGTGTGCAGCATTTTCGAGCGCTGCACGTAAAGGGGAAGCATTCGGTTATAGCTGCCCCCCAGAGCATCATTTCGGGAGAGATACGCCCCCCACTCCCCCGGAGTGATGTGCGCGTGAAATCCAAGCAACGGACGAGGAACCCCTACGTGCGCTTTGGTCGTGCGATTCTCAATCGGCTTTCCATCCCATGCCTGCCGCAGACGCGAGGAGTAGTTTTTATCCCTCGAAGCCGCCCGCAGAACGTCTGCCCATTCCTCCTCCAGGATGAATACACGTCCGTCCGGTTCATCCAAGTTCGCACCATCCTGGATGCGCCCGGCAACGGTCGTTACCAGGGCCGCACCCGACGTGATACCAGACCGCCTGCACTCGTGGTAGAAATCCCGCAGGTTGGGGCCGAGAGCCCCCACAGCGGCCCTTAGAGCGTCCCCCTTGGCGGCATCAGCGGAATGCCCTACCAAAATGCTCCACACGGCAGCGGGGCGGTTCGATTCCTGCTCTGACTGGCCCATGTAGACCTTGCCATTGATGCCCGCTGAATAGATCGAAAGGAGGGCCCCGAAAATACCAATGGGGTCACCCTCCGATCCGGGCAAGTTTGCCTCAACCGCTTCACCGATGGGCCCGTACTTGATTTTTTCCCAACTCACCTTCGTTCCCTTCCCTGTTGCCTGAGATTCCATGGATAGGGCCGGAAACCTTCCGGCCCGCACCAAAGCACCTCATGCCCCGTCAAAGCTCTTTCGGGGGTTCCCCAACACCCTCGAAATCGAACATCTGATTGAGTGCCTGCGCCAAGTGCTCAAGCCTCACCACCTGTCGGGGCATTTCAACCCTGACCTTGCTGTTGGCGAAGGTCGGAGTATGCAAGGGCACTTGCCCGGCAAGCCTGTCCACAGGGCCGCTCAGATTGTAGCTCATAAATGCTCGTTGACCCGTGAACTTCACTTCAACGAACGTTTCCGGGATGGCAGAGGGGCGGATAGCTTCAACCTTCCTATATCCGTCCCCTGTCACAAGGGTGTCACCCACTCCGATTTCCCGGAAAGTGGTGCGCTCCCAAATGTCCATTCTAGTTTCCCTGCTTTCCTGTGTGCTGTTCCTGCCCCAAACCGTTGACGGCCAGACGTGCAGGATCGAGATTCGGGAAGTCCGCCATTGCAACAACGGACGAGAGAGGAAGTTCGCCCAAACTCGTGCTCCCCTTACGGGCGTCCAGGATGACCGCTTGGAGCATTCCCGCCGCATCCCATCTCAACAGACGCTCGTTCAAATCGATATCGAAACGAGCCGACCCCGCTTCCTCAAACCCCCCCGCCTCAAAACGGTGCGGCACGTAAAAGATGACATCGACTGTGTGCAGATTAGGCATTACACGTCCTCACGTGGCTCGATCGGTTTATAAGGTCGCGCTCCTCTTGCCACGCCTCCCCGATGTCATCCATGAACAGACTCAACACAACGCACGGGTCGGGGTACGCACTCGCAGCTATGCCAGCGTCGCCGTACAGCTCCCCCAGCGCCCGCAAACGTGACCGGGCGGACTTCACCCATGCTATCGCCCTTGCACGCTCCACAAGCGTTTCAGAGTCAATCATGTACGTCTTAATTTTCACCAACTCAGCTCCCCTCCTGTGTGGCCCGGGTAGGCCAGTGCGGTACGCGGAAGCCTCCCGCTCCTCCGCGTGCCGCACAAACCCCCGGATCACCGCTGTTGGGCGTCCTCCCGCTCGGCCTCGACCGCTCGGCGCCTCTTGGGGGGGTTGTTGTACGGAGTGCCCTCCCAAACGGGAAAAACCTTGTCATTCTTAATGATCTGATAGGCCAGAACGGTTGCGGAAATGCCATTAATGCGCCCCGCGACCCAGTTCAGGTAGTCCCACTCGAAAGCCTGTTCGGCAATGTCCGAAAGGAGAATCGGGGACGGGTGCAACCCCATGGGTTCCCGTCTTTTTCCGTGTCTCCGGTAGTGCTCTTCTTCCCTTTTCACGACCACGTTTACTAGTGGACTCCCCGGAGTCCACTCGATGTAGAATTCCTCGTATCCCATTTTCAAAGCTGTGACACAAACGGCCTGGTGGGTGTACTGCATCATTCCCCCTATTGAATTACCGGAAGTGGATCACGGACACCAGAAGCGCCATGCTTACCATGAACAGCATAAGAAACGGCCGCATCAGATTCCCTCCTCGCGAAGTATTTCCTGCCTTACTCGGAAGCGTTCCGCTCGCTTTACGTTGCGGCGCTTTCGGCGCCGACCCTTTCCGGGTGCCTCGTTATCCACGCAACTCCGCCCATGCGTGCACTCGTGGCACGCGGGGCCAATCATCCTCGCCACAACTCCCCTTTTGTTTGCCCCAGTTGGCATGACAAAGGGCGGGACACCTGCTCTCCCGCCCATCATCAAAACGACTAGCGCACTGCGTTCGGCAACTCGAACTTGGCAGGGAACCTTTCGGAATGCCAGAAGTTCGAGTGCCCCTGTTTGGCTTCCTCCCTGTTGAGTACGCTAGTTCCGCACACGCAGAGGACCCTTTTAGGCCATGTCCACTGGTCCGGCCCCTTCATTCGCTCTCCCCGATAGCGCGAGCTACGCGGCGCTTGTACTGCATCCAAACGGAATCAAAGTCCCGACTGGGGGAGACGATCTCGCGCTTATCTTTGATCACTCGGGCGTGACGCCCGTCGTACTCGCCATCCGACATGGATTCCTGATAACGCAGGCCGGAATCGGGATGCCCTGCCACGGTCCCCCACCTTTCCCCTTCTGGGAAATCCGCTACCTCATGCATAGCCCGCTCACCCTTCCTCAACTCGCACTCGCCTTTACCCTCTCGTTTAACGTCGCTCAGACGACGTGTCAGATCTCAGAATGGCCTTAGGGGGGTCATGAGGTTAAACCCTCGCCACAGAGGTTCGGGTACCTGCACAACCACCGTGCCAGAGAATCGGGTAACAGGTTCCCTGAGCCTTGCATCACTTTCCCACCCCATCATTTGTACGAATGAAGTCGCACCGTGCAAGTGCGGGAACTCAATATCCATCCAGTCTTCGCATGAGCCGTGCAAGATCGCGTTGAAGTGAACAACGATGTTCGACAACTCTTCTTGCGTCATTGGTCAGCCCCTCACCAGGTAGTCAGCCATGTGTGTTTCCGCGCAGTCATCACAGATGGGGCCTACGTGCTGCGCTCGTTTTTCCCCGGCCTTGGCACGCCCATAGTCGTGCACACCCGGGTTTTGCGTGAAATGCGATTCGTGTTCGCAGTTGCATTGCTTCACCCTTGACCCCTACTTCCCTAGCCACTTGCAGGCATCCGAAAAGCCCTGTGCGCAATCGTCCGCCTTGGCGTCCGAAAACCCCTCATTGAAGGAGCTTACATGGCTATGCCCGGACTCGGAGGGTGATTCAACACTTTCCCACATCTGCCCCCCGAAAACGCCCAACAGGCAGGCAGCAACGGCCACACTCGCGAACTGAAGAACTCGCCTCACTTGATCCCCTCCCGTTTAACGTCCAAGGGACGTGACAACTATTGCCACCCGCCCCCTGTGGGGGCGACGCTCACGGCCTAAAGCCTGTTTAGAGTCGCCGTGACGACTGTCAGGAACCTGCCGCACACAGATCCAAATATTCTCGGAACTGGTACCACTCATCTACGCTTCGGAATGTCAACCCATCAACATCAGGGTGAAACAACATCCCATTTTCGATACGGACTTCCGGACGGTACTCAGGCGGGTAAATTACCCAATCGTCATTGATCATGATTCCTCCCTTTCGAGTTAGATCCAGTCGGTTGCCGCATGACGTTCGCCATGCATTGGACTGCCGCACCCCTCGCACATGCTTGTGCTGTAGGTATCCGTTTCGCAGTCGCACTCGCCCCTGTCCGCACCTTCGGACTTGTGGACGTGGCACTCCTCGTTGTGGTCCTTCCACCCCATTCCGGGGTTGGCCCGGTTGCTGAGCTGGGAAAGCGGCATACCATCCTGGTGTTCCGGTTCCGTGTGGCAGCCCCCACACTCGCCGTTTGCCAGGTGCCCAATGCAATCCGTGCAAACCCACGCGGTGACCGGCTCAAGCTGCGTACTCATCCCTATTCCCCTTCATCTGTACCCCCTAGGTGGAGATAAGAGGGCACTCACAGCGTGAGTACCCGATACCTCTAACCTAGCCTTTGCGCCTACTGATAATCCCTTGCAACTCGGCACACGCGCCTACCACCTCATCTTTACTCATGAGGCTCCCAAGCGAATCCACGCTAACGAGTTGGCGAATCGCTCTTCCGTTCTGCACCCGAATACCATCGTCCATGATTGTGCAGGACCACCCAGCGGCTTTCAGTCGATTCATTGCCTCACTGAACAGAATGGCGTGACCGTAGTAAAAACGCTCGCCCATAGCCGTCTTTCCGTCCCTAGTAGCGCCGCACTGTGCGACTCCCCTACGCAGGCAGTCTGTCATCCCCTTAGGACAGGAGCCCCGGGCCGGGAGAGTGTCAGTCCCCCGTGCCCGTGTCCCGCCTGCCGGATCATGTCGCCTGTCTGCGGTAGGCAATCCCAAGTGCTGATCCCGTGGGCGGCTTCCTCACGCCTGATCACGGGGTCATGCGAGCTATGCCGACTGGCAGAGCCGATGGCGCCTCTGGCGCCCGCTCACAGCCCCTACAGGGGCCACGCTCGCACGTGTGTGTTGCTGCGCATAGCCTGTCGATGCGCCTCTCTACCGGCCGTAGGACCCCGCCGGTACAGGTCATCAGGTAATTCAGCGCATGACAGAAAGCGCTATGCGAATCACCCGGAAGTAATGGGCTCTCTATGGAGTTCTCAAGTCGGCTGCGCTCCCTTTGTACTCACCCTCTCGGGCTTTCCTCTGGTGCCCCCGGGGCCGCTTGCGCTGCCCCGTTCCGACATGGAGAAAGCTAGCCCTCTAGCCACAAGCTCTCAATCCCCCTCGTGCAACCTGGCGTGCGACAGATGCACGCTGTGTATCAGTGCCCGCTTGATTGGGGGAAGGAACGCGCACACGAGCGCACGTTGCATAAAGCGCTGTTCTTGTCAAGGGTATATAACGGGCAATCACAAGGTATTCCGTCACGGAAAGTAGTCAACCAGTCTTTGCCTGCGCTTTAAGGTGTGTCCGGAATAGGTGGATTCACATATTCACAACCATGCCAGCACTTGGGCATAGCGTGATCCGTACGTGACAAAAGCACGCGCTTAGCTCCTGATGCCCCCTTCGCAGATCAGGGCAATTAGGGCACGCCCTGTGCTCTGCTATCCCCCTATCCATACCCCCAATTCCCACATGCCCTACCTGCCTAGATACGCCCCACTAGTACAAGCCCCCCGCACAGGTATCCCCTATACGGCTATTGCCCCACTAGGCACGTATCCCAACCCGTACCCGGCTCCCTGCTAGCCCTCCCTCAAGCACCCCTCCCACCCAAGAGGCACGACACCCAAACGATCCGGCGCGCGCCTTCCGTGCGTCCTCACCGCCCCTTTCATGTATGTGCTCATTCCCGCCTCTCAGCTCGAATTAGGCACATATATGTATGTCCCCATGAGGGAGATCTCATCTCCCAAGTCCATGCCCTGTGCACGCGTATTGATAGGCACATATATGTATCCCCCTACCCCTGGGGTAATGCGCACACATATGCATAAAGGACCCACCGGGGGTGCCTTCCTTTGATCGTGTACGGGTTTCATTATTTTCACAATGGCACAAATCTCTGAGTGCCTTTCTAAGCGCTTCTCGACCCACTAATACACCTGGGACACCAGACAGCACCTTTTAGGCGCCAGAAGGGCCTTTCAGGGCCTTTTTCGGCAGCGTTAGGCGCCCCAACCGCCTTCAATAACATCTGTCAAGGCATTCGCCTGCCTTTCTTGTGTGATTTGCAGCACATCATTGAGTGAATGCGTGAATAAAAGTGCTATCTCACACCTACATTACTTATAGGGCAGGGTTATATACCCTGCCCATTAGAGGAAGTAGGCCCCTTCAAGGGGGCCTCTGGTGAATGAACACACAGATAAGCCCCCGCCTTACTGGCGGGGGCTTTTTCTTGTCTGTGATAGGTAAGGGCCCCCGGGATCAGCCGGGGGGCTCTGATCCCCCATGGGGACTTACATATATGTGCCTAACCCCTTGGGGGCAGGGGCACCCCTCGTTCCCACAGCTCCTCGGCATGGTCGCGGAAGCGGCTGAACAGGCCCTCAGCGCCCAGGCGCCGCAGGTGCAGCATGGGTGAGTCGTGTCCCACCAGCCGCGCCAGATGCGGCGTCACCAATGCATCGTCATCGAACCGAAAAACGGACAGGCCAACATGGTTCACAGCGTCCTCAGGGGAGGAGAACCGCGTCTCCACCCCCGCTAGGGGCCCGAGGCGTTCTAGGTGCTCCAACGTGATACGCACCCGTGTGGATACCGCCAAGGCCGTATCTTCAATGGCCTCTCGGTTCCGCGTGACTGCCCCCTCAGGGTCCCCCAGTAGAAACCTGATGCGGCAACCGGTCTCAGATTTCTTTTTCACGATCTCCGGGAACCGGGGAATGGTTGTCCACAGGAAATAGTTCGTATACCCGGCAAACAGGATGTCCTTTTTTGCGGCATGAACTAAGTCCGTCCACACCTGATTTGGGCACGCACTGCGATACGGATAGGAGTGCACCAATTCTAGATCCTCACCGGACTTGATGCGCTCTTTGACGACCCTGGGCCAGATCATTTCTTCATCCACTTTCAATGCGAGGGCAGCGTCCTGCCGATTTCGTGCATGGGGTATCAAATTTTCGTCGGCTATCCAGCGCTCAACGGTTTTTTTACTCACCCCTAGGCGTACTCCGAGGCTCCCAGGCGTTTCTCTAGCGGCGTTCATAGCCGATTGCAAACGAGTGTTCAAGGCTGCTCCCCGAGACGTTTGGGACGTTTCACGGTACCGCCCAGACGTCTCAACTGCCCCTGAACGTCCCCCACTTTGTCACCGTTGCGGCGTCATGATGGTTGCACCTCCCCGGTTAACCCAACCGGAGTGGACCACACGGAGCCCGGCCTAGAGCTACGCTCCAGACAACAGGAAGGACCGCCATGCCCGCCTTCGCTCTCCTCACTCCGTCTCCCGCTCCCGTCGTCGCCAGCTCTACCCCGGCGCGGACCTACGACTCCGCGCGGCAGCTCAACGTCACCGCGTTCGGGTCGGCCGTCGTGGACACCCCCGGAGTGCTGTTCGGTGACTCCATGACGATCAACTCTTCTGGCTCCAAGAAGGACGACGACTGATATGCCTCTGCCTCCAACCGTTCTGGTGGTGTCATCCCCAGGAGACCTTGCCGTTGATCTAGTGGTACGCCATGTGGCCAATCGCAACGTGGACGTACACAGGATCGATCCGGCAGACCTGACCCGCCCCGGAGTGCTGCGTCTCTCCGGACACTCTGACGATGAGCCGGTCAGGTTCACCCTCAGGGACGAGAACAGAGAGACACTGTCTCCCTCGATCGTGTCGGTTTTCTGGTGGCATCCCGAACAGCCCGAGGGGTGGGAACAGAGTGAGTCCCGTGTCATTCTCGAAAGCCTGCTGTACGGCCTCGAAGATGTCATGTGGGTCAATCACCCCCACAAGGCGTTGGCGGCCAGGCCGGGGCCCTCACAGCTCCGGCTGGCCTCAACGCTCGGGTTCTCCACCCCTCCTGCGCTCTACACGAACGACCCTGAGGAAGCTGCGCGGTTCGCCAACGAACATGGCGGGCGTGTGGTCTGTAAAACCCTCACGGGGCACCCCGACCGTTTCATTCCGGCCCGGGTGGTGGACGCGCAGGAAATCAGGGAATCCGGGGACAGCATTCGCCAGGCAGTGCATTGCTTTCAGATGCCTGTGGAAAAGCGGCACGACGTCCGTTTGACCGTGATCGGCGAGCGCGCGTTCCCCTGCAAGATCGATGCCTCTGGGGGTATCGACTGGCGGGCAATCCCTGAGGAGGGTACGGCGTTTGAGGCTACGCCGATGAGTCGCCCGCTAGGCAAGCGTGTTGGTGCACTGATGCAGTCTATGGGGCTGGAGTACGCAGCCCTTGACTTTGCAGTGGATACACGCGGAGTGTGGTGGTTCCTGGAGGCCAACCCCTCTGGCCAATTTGGCTTCGTAGAGGCCAAAACCGGAATGGCCATTTCCAGGGCCATTGCTGACCACCTCACAGAAGCGGCCCTAGCAACAAGGTCGTTCACTCCGGGTGGGGGGCATCGCGCTTCGTCTCCTGCCGCGCCCTGGCCGGGTGGGGAGGTTGAATCCTGAGGCCGAAAGCTGGAAGGGGCACCCCCAGGGGTGCCCCTTCTTGTGTCCTACTCCTCTCCCCCATGCCCACTTACATATATGTGCTAATTGCGGAACGTGAACAGCCCCCGCCCAGGGGAGAACGTCACCGGGCGGGGGCGGTCAGGGGGGCCTAGCCGTCCTGGCCCTGTTCCTTGCGGCCTGCCACGTCACGCAGAAGGTCTGTTAGTCGTTCTGCCTCACGGAGGGGGAGACGACCGAGGTCAATCAGCCGAGTGTCATCCCGTGAGTCTGTGGTGAGCGAGCAGGACGGAAGGTCCGCCTGCACGGACGGCAGTCGTATACCGACCGCCTTGAAGGCGTTGTGCAGTCTTGTGGCTACTTCCTGCGCTTCCCACAGGGGGCCATGCACCACGGGTGTGCGGTCTGCTGTTTCCATGGACACGGGTTTACCTTTCGGGTGAGTGATATTTTCAGGATAGGGGGATGTATCCCATCAAATCCGTTTCAGGATTCTCCCACTCCCGCTTCTCTGCCTTGCGGGCTTTTTTCCTTTCCCGAGCCTTGTGCCGATCCACGATGTCAGCGACCTCATTGACGCGCACCGCGAGCCGTTCGGCATCCGCCATGGAAATGTTTCCGAGACCCACGGAGAAGGTGACATCAGCACTGTCATGCTTGCAGGGCTCTTCCACGTGGATTTCCGGAAAATCCACCCCCAGGCGCCGAAGCGCGTTCACGAACTCAACGGCTTTCATTACAGCTTCGTCTTTGTCCGTGTAGCTAAAGTACTCGGGGCCGACAGGTTCCAGGTTCACCATTCGCTCTTCACTTACTTTGGGGTCAGCTCTTGACCCATGCGATTTCACGGGGGGTCATTTCCGTGATTACCTTGATTGGAGTTACAGCGATTACATAATGAGTGAACTCCTCCCCGGCCCAGACCCTTGCGGGGTCTCCCGCAGTCAAGGTGGCCTCAGCCTGTTTGTGGGCCAGTTCGTTAACCGCCCAATTATAGAAGAGTCGGCCCGGGTTGTAATTGCTGCCGGACTCTTCCAGGTATCGGGCCGGAATTAGGCTGTCACCGGGAACGGGGTCCAGGACGCGGGCGAACCGGTACGCCCGTTCCGTCATCCAACGAACAGCCAATTCCGGTGACTGGGCGGCTGCACGGGCGACGATGAACGGACGCCGCCCGTGCACGATCACCGCTTGCTCACACAGGAGCCTGACGCGTCTCACCGTGCCTCCGCCCCCATGAGGTGAAGGACGTAGCTGGTGTAAGCCCGGAAAACGCTGTGTCCGGTCTCAGCGTGATGCGCCTCGGCCCAGACCCACGCGCCTTGCCGTGCGGCCTCGTCTGCTGCGCCGTCCACGCTGAAAGGGTCCACGTCCACCCAATCCCCTAGCGCGGGGCAGGAAGCGCATCCGACCGCGTACCCGTTCGGTTCCGCCTCGGGGCTTTGGTGGGTGATCAGGGCCCGGTGGCGGGGCTTGAAGAGTCTGAGGAGCATGGGGTCCCCTCAGAGGTACTTGCGGTGCTTTTCGTACGCGGCTTGAAAGGCCGTGCACCGGGCGTACAGAGGGTCCTGCGACTCCTCTTCCTCCGGCGGGCCGCCCTGCTCCTCTTCCACGGGGTCGCTGGGGGCCTCTACGGCAGAGGTGGGGGGAACGTTAGGGGTGGGGTCCGCGTTCGTGGGCACGGCGGGCCTCCTTCCCGAGTGGGGCGAGTTGGTGTGCAACAACTCTGGACCCCCCTACGAGGTGCCTCTAGCCTGTTTGGTGGGCAATCTCCACTTGCCCAAAAACGCATATGCCAGAGGGGATCACGTGTCCGACGACGCCAAACAGATGTTCGCCTCGCGACTGGGGGAGGCCAGGGACCAGTCCGGGGACACGCAAGAGGGCATGGCACGCCTGTTGAACATGTCCCGACGGGCGTACGGGAGGATTGAGAAGGGTGAGGATCTAGCTCCCCCAAATGTGCCGCCCCTTCTTGACGAACACTTTCGAACAGGAAGGCTTTTCCAAGAGTTCTTCACCCTGGCCTGCAAGGAGGCGATTCCCGACCAATACAGGGCGCGTATGAAAATGGAGTCGGATGAGGCAACCGAGATAAAAGAGTACGCAGATACGCTGGTTCCGGGGCTCGTGACTACCGAAGCGTACGCAACAGCTTTTTTCACTGAGGGGCAGCGGCAGCAACCCCACAAAATCGGCGAGTTGATGACTCTGCGGAGGAAACGACAAGCCAGGCTGGAATCAGACGATCCACCATACCTGAGGATTCTGCTGAGTGAGACCGTTCTACTACGCCCCGTAGGCGGGGGCGCGGTGATGGCCGAGCAACTTCGGTTCCTGGCCGATCGGGTGGACCTTCCCCGGATCAGCATTCAGGTTGCTCCGCTCAGTCTCGGAGCGCACCCCCTGCTAGGCGGCACGCTGGTCCTGATGCACCGTGGTGAGGCGCCTCCGATCCTGTGGGAGGAGTCCACTACCACAGGAACTCTGATCCAAGATCCTAAAACTGTTAGCGAGTCCCTGTGGCTGTATGATCGCCTGTGGGGCATGTCCCTAAGTCCTGTCGAGTCACGGCGGCTGCTACTGCAAGCGGCTAAGGAAATGGAACAGAACCATGGTTGAAGAGGGATGGGTCAAAAGTTCTTACAGCAACTCGAACGGGGGCGGCTGTGTGGAATGGGCTAGCAACATCGCACGCACTCAGCACGTGGTGCCGGTTCGTGACTCCAAGGATGTCAGCATTCCCGGTTTCACCGTGGCTGGGGCAGCGTGGGGCACGTTCGTGGAGTCCGTGAAGTAACCTAGTCAAGCCCCTCCCCTCGGGGTGCAAGAAGCCCCCTCCCGACTATGACTCGGGAGGGGGCTTCTCTACTGTCGTAGGGACCTTAGAGGGCTGTTCTAATGGTAAGAGACATTGGCGTTGTAGCTGCCCCAGAAGAGAACCACCAAGGCCGTTCGGGTGCCTGTGGGGCCGGTACTGCGACTGCTGCCCGCTGGGCAGAGTCAAGGCCCGTGAGCTGTCGCAGCACGGCGCAACGGCGGCCCTGATCCAGCGTCATGAGCGTTGCGCCAAGCTCCTGCAAGGTGCTCTGACCTGCGGTACTGTCCAGCGTAGGCATACCAGTCCCCTCCTGGCCCTACGGTCGTAGAGCCTATCAGCTTCTGATGGTAGAACTTCATGCCGCGACGGCGGGCGGCGGCGCCGTACTTGTTGAAGTCCGCGGCGGCGCGCTTCCAGGCGTCGACGGTGTCGCCGTAGCGGAAGGGGCCCGAGGCGGTGCCGATGTGGGGCAGGCCGAGGGTCTGGGCGTCGTCGAGGACCTTCTCCAGGTTCTGGGCGAAGGAGTACGCGTCCGGGTTGTTGTCGTCGTAGTAGTTGACGTGGCTGCCGATGCCCTTGAGGCCGTGGTCGCGGGCGAGGCGGGCGAGCTGGGGCAGGGTGAGGGAGCCGGTGCCCTGCGTGTAGCCCGCGTACTCGACCTCGTCGTAGCCGAAGCGCTCCAGCTCGTCGAAGACCTTGGCGAAGCCGAGCGAGGCGACCTTGTCGCGCAGCGAGTAGAGCTGGATGCCGAGCCGGCCCTTCGGCAGGGCGGGGACGCCCCCGCCGTGGCCGTGACCGTGCCCGTGGTCGTGCCCGTGGCCGTGGCCGCCTCCGTGTGCGGCGGCCTGGCCGGTGCCGAGGCCGAGGAGGGCCGCGGCGCCGAGACCGGCGCCGACGCCGAGCATCCCTCTTCTGCTGAGGCGGGCGGAGAGTTCCTCGTCCACTGTCTTCTTGCGGCTCATGCGTGGGCTCCCTGGGAGGAAGAAGGGGTGAGGTGGTGGTGCGGTGGCGCCGGAGGGGACGGGGTCAGGACCCGTCCAGACCGGCGAGTCTGAGGAGGAGCGGCTTGACGTCGGTCGCCGCGAGGCGACCGGTGGCCGCCGCCGGGTCGGAGCTGAGCAGGACCGGGCCCTCGTCGTCGTTCTCGGGCAGCCTCCCGTGGCTGCCCCGGACGGGCGCGGCGTCGAGCGGGACGACGGCCATGCGGTAGCGCATCCCGAGCTTCTTGCGCGCGAGGGCACCCGCCGCCTTGAGGCGGACATAGGGGTCCTCGGGGTCCATGAAGAGTTCGACGGGGTCGTAGCCGGGCTTGCGGTGGATCTCGACGAGCTGGGCGAAGTCCGGGGCGCGCGCGTCGTCGAGCCAGTAGTAGTACGTGAACCAGTGCCCCGGTGCCGCGACGGCGACGAGTTCGCCCGCGCGGGCGTGGTCGATGCCGTGCGCCTTCTTGCCCTCGTCGTCGAGGAGTTCGCCGATGCCCTCGACCCCGGCGAGCGCCGCGCGGGTCGCGTCCAGGTCCTCGGGCCTGCGGACGTAGACGTGGGCGATCTGGTGGTCCGCGACGGCGAAGGCCCGCGAGGCCATCGGGTCGAGGTACTCCATGCCGTCCTGGGTGTGCACCTCCAGGAGCCCGGCCTCGCGCAGGGCGCGGTTGAGGTGCACGGGCTGGTCGGCCTTGGTGATGCCGTACTCGGAGAGGACGACGACGGTGCGGCCCTCGCGGCGGGCGTCCTCGATCAACGGGGCGAGCGCGATGTCGAGTTCGGCGGCGGCGGCGTGGGAACGCGGGTCGTCGGGGCCGAAGCGCTGGAGGTCGTAGTCGAGGTGCGGGACGTAGGCGAGCGCGAGATCGGGCTTGCGGGTGGCGAGGAGGTGGCGGGTCGCGCCGATGATCCAGCGCGAGGAGTCGAGGCTGGCGCCGGGGCCCCAGAACTGGAAGAGGGGGAACGTGCCGAGTTTCTCGGTCAGTTCGTCGTGGAGGTCCGGGGGCCGGGTGTAGCAGTCGGGCTCCTTGCGGCCGTCGGCGTAGTAGACGGGGCGCGGGGTGACCGTCCAGTCGGTGTCGGCGCCCATCGCGTACCACCAGCAGATGTTGGCGACGGTGTAGCCGGGGTGGGCGCGGCGCGCGGCGTCCCACAGCTTGTCGCCCGCGACGAGGCCGTTGTGCTGGCGCCACAGGAGGACGTCGCCGAGTTCGCGGAAGTACCAGCCGTTGCCGACGATGCCGTGCTCGGCGGGGAGGGTGCCGGTGAGGAAGGTGGACTGGGCGGCGCAGGTGACGGCGGGCAGGACGGTGCCGAGCGGGGCGCGGCTCCCGGAGTCGCCGAGCGCGGCGAGGCGGGGCATGTGGGCGAGGAGGCGGGGGGTGAGCCCCACGACGTCGAGGACGAGGAGGGGGGTCGGCCCCGGTCCGGCCGGTTCGGGGGTCACGTGGTCGGGGGTCACGGGTTCTGGGGTCACGGGTTCGGGTGTCACGGCAGCTCCTTGAGGCCCATTTCCGTCAACAGGTCGCGGGCGAGGACGAGTTCCCGCGCGATGCCGTCCGCGAGCTGGGCGCGGCTGCGGGGGCGCAGGCCCTCGGGCAGGGCCTGCCACGTGTACGTCTCGACCTCCAGGTGGCGGGTGCGCGGGTGCGCGCCGCCGACGAGGGTGCGCAGGCAGTCGCGCAGCACGTCGAGGGTGGAGGTGAGGGGAGCCGCGGGCGGGGCGTGGAGGGGGACGTGGAAGTGGGCGCGCCAGGGCTGGGCGGAGGGGAGGCGGTCGCCGCCGAGAGCCTCGGCGAGGTCGTCGGTGCCGCGCAGCCCGGCGGGGGTGAGGGTGCGGGTCTGGTGGAGGAAGCGGGGTTCGGCGAAGGCGCCGAGTGCTTCGCGCACCTCGGGGCGGTCGGGGTGCTCGGCGTGCAGCGCGGCGCTGAGCTGGGTCTTGACGACGGGGACCCCGGCGGCTTCGAGGGCGTCGAGCGCGGTCGCCGGGTCCTCGAAGGAGGTGGCGAGGTGGCACGTGTCCACGCAGATGCCGATGCGGTCGCGGGCGATCTCGGTGAGCGGGGCGATGGCGTCGGCGGTGGTCTCGACGGTGCAGCCCGGCTCGGGTTCGAGGCCGACGCGCAGGGAGCGCCCGGTGGTCTCCTCCAGGGCGTCGAGGCGCTGGGCGAGAGTCGTGAGCGCGGTGCGCGCGGCGCGCGCGGCGTCCGCGTCGTACGCGGTGCGCCAGGCGAGCGGGAGCGTCGAGATGGAGCCCTCGGGCATGTCGTCGGGGAGGAGTCCGGCGAGGAGGCGGGCGAGGTCGGTGGTGTGCTCCAGGCGCTGCGGGTCGGCCCAGTCGGGTTTGTAGACGCGGTACTTGACCTCGTCGGAGCCGAAGCCGCGGTAGGGGAAGCCGTTGAGCGTGACGACTTCGAGGCCGCGGGCGTCGAGGTCGGCGCGCAGGGCGCGGAGCGCGACGGGGTCGGTGATGAGGGACTTGGCGGCGTCGCGCGCGAGCCACAGGCCGATGCCGAGCCGGTCGCGGCCGAGGAGGCGGCGTACGGGCTCGCAGTGGTCGCGGAGTTGCGCGCGGACGCCGTCGAGGGTCTCGGCGGGGTGGACGTTGGTGCAGTACGAGAGGTGGAGCACCGAGCCGTCCGGGTGGCGGAAGCGCACCTCACTCACCCCCGCGCAGGATGGAGTTGCCCTCGTGGAGCGCCTCGGGCGCCTCGCGGTCGAGGTCGAGGCGGCCCGAGAGCCCGTAGAAGGCGACGGGGTTGCGCCACAGCACCTGGTCGACGTCGTCCTCGGTGAAGCCGGCCGCGAGCATCGCCTCGCCGGTCGTCCGGGTGAGCAGCGGGTCGCTTCTGCCCCAGTCGGCCGCCGAGTTCACGAGGACCTTCTCCGTCCCGTACTCCTGGAGGATCGCGACCATGCGGTGCGGGTCCATCTTGGTGTCGGGGTAGATGGAGAAGCCGGTCCAGGCGCCGGAGTCCTTGGCCTCCTTGACGGTGGTCTCGTTGAGGTGGTCGAGGAGGAGGTGGTCGGCCGCGAGCGGGGACTCGCGGACGACGTCGATCGTGCGGCGCAGTCCGGCGAGCTTGTCGCGGTGCGGGGTGTGGACGAGGGCGGGGAGGCCGAACTCGTGGGCCAGCGTGAGCTGGAGGGCCAGGGCGTGGTCCTCGGCGGGGGTCATCGAGTCGTAGCCGGTCTCGCCGACGGCGACGACGTGGTCCTTGAGGAGGTAGCGGGGCAGTTCGTCGAGCACGGGCGTGCAGCGCGGGTCCCCGGCCTCCTTGGGGTTGAGGGCGAGGGTGCAGTGGTGCGCGATGCCGTACTGCGCGGCACGGAAGGGCTCCCAGCCGAGGAGGGCGTCGAAGTAGTCGTAGAAGCTCTCGGGGCTGGTGCGCGGCTGGCCGAGCCAGAAGGCGGGTTCGACGACGGCGCGGACACCGGCCGCGTGCATCGCCTCGTAGTCGTCGGTGGTGCGCGACGTCATGTGGATGTGGGGGTCGAAGATGCGCATCAGTTCTCCTCGCCGTTGAGGGCGCCTGCGGGGACGCCCTCGGGGGCGCCTTCGGTGGGGGCGGCGGTGTGCGCGAGCACGGTGCGCAGGTCCTGGGGCACGGTGCGCCCCGCCGCGGTGCGTTCCGCGGCGAAGTCGCCGAGCATGCGGGCGAGTTCGGCGTCGCCCCGGGCGCGGTGCGCGAGGTCGTGCACGGCCGTGACGGGGACGCCGGTGAAGAGGCACTTGAGGACGGCGTGCCGCCAGGCGTGCGCGTCGAGGTGCCGGGCGGCGTAGGGGCCGAGCGCGGCGGCGACGAGGTGCGTGTCGTTGGTGCGCAGGGCGTCCTCGACCAACGGGAGGGCGGAGTCGTCGGGCACGAGGGCGTCGAGGACGGTGAGGACGGCGCGACGTTCGGCTCCCGTGCCGTGCCGGTATACGCGGGCGAGCGCGGCGGTGTCCGGGCGGGCCGCGCGCAGGAGCGCGACGCGTGCCGCGTCGGCGCGCTCGGGGCCGCAGGCGCGCCCGGCCTCGGCGAGCCTGACCTCCCACAACGGGAGCCCGCCGGGCCCGGTCGCCGTGGGGTCGGCGGCCTGGTCGAGTGCGGTGGCGAGCCAGGTGTCGGGGCTCATGCGGGGACACCTCCTGGGGTGACTCGGGCGGCTTCCGCGCCGTCTCCGCCGTTCCCGCCTTCCGCGGCGCGGCGGGCCGCCTCGCGCAGGAACGGCAGGGAGCGCGCGGCGTGGTGGGGTCCGGCGTGCGAGTGGCGGGGCAGTTCGACGACGGTGAGGCCCCGGTAGCCGGTGGCTTCGAGCGCGGCGAGCACGGGCGGGAAGTCGATCTCGCCGTCCCCGAAGGGCAGGTGCTCGTGGACGCCCCTGCGCATGTCCTCGATCTGTACGTGCCGCAGCCAGGGCGCGGCCTCGGCGACGCAGTCGGCGGGCGGCTTCGGTTCGAGGCACTGGCAGTGGCCGATGTCGAGCGTGAGGCCGAGCGGCGCCGAGTCGCCGAGGAGGCCGCGCAGGCGGTGGAAGCCCGCGAGGTCGCCGACGAGGTGTCCGGGCTCGGGCTCGATCGCGAGCGGCACCCCTGCGGTGCCGGCCGCGTCGAGGACGGGCGCGAGCGCGCCGAGCAGCCGGTCCCACGCCGCCCCCTCGTCCTGCCCGGAAGGGAGGACGCCGCTGAAGCAGTGCACCGCGTGCGCCCCGAGCTCCGCCGCCACGCGGACGGCGGTCACGAGGAGCCCCGTGCGCAGCGCGCGGCGCTCCGGGTCGGGGTCGAGGAGCGAGGGCCCGTGCTTGGCGCGCGGGTCCAGGACGTAGCGGGCGCCGGTCTCGACGGTGACGGAGAGGTTCAGCTCCGCCAGCAGTCCGCCGATGCGGGCGGTGCGGGCGGGCAGGTCCTCGGCGAGGGGGTCGAGGTGCATGTGGTCGAGGGTGAGGCCGACGCCGTCGTAGCCGAGGTCGGCGAGGAGGCGCAGGGCCTCGGGCAGGCGCACGTCGGTGAGGCCGTTGGTGCCGTAGCCGAATCGCAGGGTGCTCATGTGGGGTTCACCCGCCTGGAGAGGGCCTTCGCGAGGGGTGCGAGCGCGGCGGTCGCGAGCGCGGCGCCGAGGGCGCCGGTGCGGGCCGCGAGGGCGCCCTGCAGCGGGATCATGGCGCGGATGCCGCCGCCGACGGCACGCCCGGTGAGCTGCGGGGACGGGTTGAGCGCCGCGTGCAGGAAGGGGCGGCCCGCGCTCAGCGCGTACCCGGCGGCGAGCGCGGCGGCGAGGGTGGTGCCCGGCGGGCCGGGGGCGGCTGCTGCCACCCGGCCCGCCGGGGGTGCGGGGGTACGGGGGCGCTGTGCCCCGTACGCGGGGTGTTCCTCGTACGGCCGAGCGCGCCCCGTACCAGCGCGGCGCCGAGGGCCGTGCTCGCCGCGAGCGCCGCGAGCGGGGCACTCGTGGAGCCGCCGCGCACCTCGTGCCGCGAGACGGCGGTGACGGCGGTGGTGTGCGCGGTGAGGGCGCCCGCCGCCGCGAGGGCGGTGCGCGTGCGGGCTCCGGGCTGGGCCGCCGCGCCGAGGAGCACGTCGAGCCCGCGCGCCGCGCCCATCGCGAGGGGGCCCCACGGGGTGTGCTTGAGCCGCAGGTCGTAGGCCCACACGGTGCTGGCGAGGGCGCTCGCGAGGAGGAGGGCCGGGCGGCCCGCGCGGGCGGCGAGGGCGAGTCCGGCGGCCGTGAGGGCGCTCGCGGCGAGGAGCGCGGCGGGCGCCGTGATCCGGCCGGAGGGCAGCGGGCGGTGGGGGCGCTCGGCGGCGTCCTCGGCGCGGTCGGCCCAGTCGTTGAGGGCCATGCCGGCCTCGTACAGGCACAGCGAGCAGCCGACGGCGAGCGCGGTCGTACGGGGCGTGCCCGCGCCGCTCGCCGCGGCGCCCGCGAGCGCGTCGCCCGGGACGGTGAACAGCGCCGACACGCGCAGGAGTTCGGCCCAGGCAGCGAGTCGCGCGCGGGTGCCGGGCGCGGGGGCGGGGGGCGGGACGAGCGCGGGGGTCACCGGGTCTCCCCCAGCCGTCCGGCGAAGGCGAGGAGTTCCGTGTACTGCTCGGCGAGCGAGGAGGAGCCGCCGTCCGGGTCCTTGAAGAAGAAGCCCAGTTCGGGGCGCGGTCCGCTGAGCCCGGTCTCGTGTGCGCGGGCGAGGAGCCTCGCGAGGTCGAGGACGAGCGGCGCGGCGAGCGAGGAATCGACGCCCTGCCAGATGGTCTGGAGGATCATGCGGGTGCCGAGGAAGCCGTCGAAGGCGATGTGGTCCCAGGCGGTCTTGAAGTCGCCCATCGCGGGGACGTCGTCGATGTGCACCTCGCCCTCGGGGGCGGTGCCGAGCGTGTCGGCGAGGACGCGCTCCTTGCCCGCGTTCTTCGCCGCCGCGGCGGCCGGGTCGGCGAGGGCCGCGCCGTCGCCGCCGCCGAGGAGGTTGCTCCCCGACCAGGCGCGCACGGCGAGGGCGCGCTGGTGGAACATCGGGGCGAGGACGGAGCGGAGCAGCGTCTGCCCGGTCTTGCCGTCGCGGCCCGCGTACGGGAGGCCGCTCGCCGCCGCGCTCGCGGCGAGCGCGGGGTGGTGGAGCCCGGTCGACGGGGTGAAGTTGACGTAGGGGCAGCCGGCGGCGAGTGCGGCGGCGGCGTAGAGCGAGCTGGCGGGCAGGCGCGTGTCGTCCGGTCCGGGCGCGGGCTCGGTGGAGGCGACGTTGACGACGACGACGCGGGCGAGGTCGTGCCGGGTGCGGAAGTCGGTGAGGTCGGCGGCGAGGGCGGCGATCAGTTCCTCGTCGCTCCGGGTGTCGCCGGGTCCGGGGCCGCCGGGCCTGATGTCCGCGTCGGCCGCGGCGAGTTCGGCGGCGAGGGCGCTGGGCAGGCCGTGCGGGAGGACCCCGGCGGCGGCGAGTTGTTCGGCGCGCTTGGGCAGCGGGCACGCGGTGGTGTCGTGGCCGCCGAAGACGAGCGCGGAGAGCGGGGGAAGGCCAGCTTCGGCGAAGGCGGCGGTCTCGGTGACCATGCCGGTGGCCGGGTGGAGCCCGGCGGCGACGGCGGCGGCACCGGTGACGGTGGTGGTGGCGACGGAACCGCGGGCACCGATGAGCCAGATGCCGGTACGGGCCGGTACGGGGGAAGGGGTGGGGGGCGTCGTGGGGGTGGGGGTCGGTTCGGCGGACATGGGCAGCCTCCTGTCATACGAACCTGCGGGTGCGCCGGGATGGTGCGGCTCGGGGAGCGGTGGGCGGGGGTCCGGCGTCCCCCGCCCACCGCCGTCTCGGGGCGGGCGGGACGCCGTGCCCGGGGGCCGGCGTCCCGCCCTCGCTCAGGGAAGTTCCTTGAGCTGGATGTTGCGGAAGGACACGTGGTCGGCGTCGCTGTGGTTCTGGATGCCGATGTAGCCGTCCGCGAGGGAGCGCTCGGGGTCCTTGTTGGTGAAGTCGTTGATCTTCGTACCGTTCAGGTACACCTGGACGCGCTCGCCCTGGACCTTGATCTCGTAGGAGTTCCACTGGCCCGGCGGGCGCAGGGCCTGGTCGCGGAGCTTGAGGTTGGCGGATTTGAAGGTGTAGACCGAGCCGGTGGTGCGGTCGTCCGCGTCGGTGGCGTCGATCTGGATCTCGTAGCCCTTGTTCACGGCCGACCAGGGGTCGTCCGAGGCGGGGAAGCCGATGAAGACACCGGAGTTGTCGTCACCCCGCATCCGCCAGTCGAGCTTGAGGGAGTAGCTCTTGAGCTCCTTGGCCTGGTACCACAGCAGGCCCATGCCGCCCTCGGAGTGCAGGGCGCCGTCGGAGACCGAGAACTTGCCGGGACCGGCCTGCTTCCAGCCGTCCAGGGACTGGCCGTTGAAGAGCGGGCGGTAGTCCTTGTTCGGCTTGCAGTCCGCCTTGACCTGGCCGGTGGCGTACTTCATGCCGCCGAGCAGGTGGGCGCGGAAGTCGGCCTCGGCGTAGGACTCCTTGGTGTGGCCGAGCCCGGTGTAGAAGGCGCGACCGCCCTCGTACGGCTGGCACCAGGCGATCGGGTGGTCGCCCTTCATGTTGCCGCCGCTGTAGCTGGTCTCGTCCACGGTGGCGAGGACCTTGGCCTGGGAGCGCGGGTTGGTGCGGTAGTTGTACCACTCGTCCGTGTGCTGCCAGGCGTCCTTGAGGCTCTCGGTCGCGGGGTGGTCGTGGCCCTCCGCGCGGACGGTCGCCTCCTGGATCTGCGGGTGCGAGTCGAAGTAGGCGCCGACGAGGCCGCCGTAGAACTTCCAGTCGTACTCGGTGTCGGCCGCGGCGTGGACGCCCATGTAGCCGCCCCCGCCCTTGACGTACGCCTCGAAGGCGGCCTGCTGGTCGGCGTCGAGCACGTCACCGGTCGTCGAGAGGAAGGCGACCGCATCGTACTTGGCGAGGTTGTTCTTGGTGAACTGCCCGGCCTCCTCCGTCGCGTCGACGGTGATGCCGGACTCGGCTCCGAGTTCCTTGAGCGCCTTGATGCCCTCGGGGATGGAGTCGTGGCGGAAGCCCGCGGTCTTGGAGAAGACCAGGACCCGCTTGCTGCCCTTGACGACCGCGTCCGAGGTGATCTCGAAGTCGTCGACGTCGAAGAGCGCGCCCTGCCCGGTGGTTCCCTTGAAGACGAGGTAGAGCGAGGTGGTCTTCCTGGGCACCTGGCTGAGCTTGACGTCGACGTTCTGGAAGGTCTCCCAGCTCCCGGTCTTCGGCACCGCGGTGGAGCCGAGGAGGGTGCCCGTGGGCGAGCCCGTACGGACTTCGAGGTAGCCGCCGGCACCGCCCGAGGCGACGCGCGCGGTGAGCTTCTTGGCGCCGGTCAGGTTGTACGGGGTGAAGGCGATCCAGTCGCCGTCGTCGATGTCCCCGACCGTCCTGCCCCCGTTGGCCTGCGCCTTGTCGTAGGTCTTGATGCCGGAGGAGGTGTTGAAGTGCTCGGCCTGGCGGTGCCGGGGCTGGAGCTGGACCTGCGCGTGCCCGGTCAGCTTGGCCTGGCCGCCGCCCCCGTTGTCCGTGTACTCCGCGTCGATGACGCCGAAGATGTTGGCGTTGGGGTCGTGCTCGGCGTCGGCGGGCGCCGTGATGGTGCCCTCGCAGCCGGTCGCCGAGGTGATCGGGTGGCCGTGGCTGTCGTGCCCGAGGATGTAGCGGACGGTGACCTTGGAGCAGTCGATCTGGCCGTCCTCGGGGTCGGTGACGGTCACCTTGAACGGGATCGTGTCGCCGAACTTGAAGAGCGTGCCGTCGGCCGGGGCCTCCAGCTTGACGGTCGGCGCGGTGTTGCCGACGACGACCTCGACGCTCGCGGTCGCGGTGAGCCCGGTGGCGTCGGTCGCGGTCACGGTGGCGGTGTAGGTGCCGTCCGTGCGGTAGGTGTGGGCGGCGTCCGCGCCGGCGACCTTCTTGGAGCCGTCGCCGAAGTCCCAGCTGTAGCTGATCGCGTCGCCGTCCCCGTCGCTGCCCTTCGCCGAGAAGGCGACGCGCAGCGGGGACTGCCCGGAGGTCTTGTTGGCGCTCGCGTCCACGACCGGGGCGCGCCCGTCGGTGACGTTCTCGATGCGGTAGAGCGCCGAGTTCTCGTCGCCGCCGAACCAGGAGAGGCCGTAGTCGAGGACGTAGAGGGCGCCGTCGGGGCCGAAGGCCATGTCCATGACCTGCGTACCGGACCACGGGAAGTCGTTGATCGACTGGACCGTGCCGTCGGCGTCCTGCTCGATGCGCTTGATCCACTGGCGGCCGAACTCACCCGCGAAGAAGTCCCCGTCGTACTCCTCGGGGAACTTCACCGGCGAGTCGAGGTTCTCGTCGTAGTGGTAGACCGGGCCGCCCATCGGGGACTCGGAGCCGGAGCCGAACTCGGGCACGGAGCCGCCGTCGTAGGGAATCCACGCCTCCTGCGCGGGCGGCAGGTCGGTGAGCCCGGTGTTGTGCGGCGAGTCGTTCTTCGGCGCGGCGCAGTCGAAGGTGGCGCCGGACTGGCCGGTGGCGAAGTCGTAGTCGTTGAAGGCGTCGTTCTTGCCCGTGCAGTACGGCCAGCCGAAGTTGCCGGCCTTCGTCACGCGGGCGAACTCGACCTGTCCGGCGGGGCCGCGGCTCGGCGAGGCGGCACCCGCGTCGGGGCCGTAGTCGCCGACGTAGACGATGCCGGTCTCCTTGTCGACGTTGAGCCGGAAGGGGTTGCGGAAGCCCATCGCGTAGATCTCGGGGCGGGCCTTGTCGGTACCCGGGGCGAAGAGGTTGCCCTCGGGGATGTCGTAGCTGCCGTCCTCGTGGACCTTGATCCGGAGGATCTTGCCGCGCAGGTCGTTGGTGTTGCCCGCCGAACGCTGGGCGTCGAAGGCCGGGTTGCGGCTCGCGCGCTCGTCGATCGGGGTGTAGCCGTCGGAGGCGAAGGGGTTGGTGTCGTCGCCGGTCGACAGGTACAGGTTGCCGTCGGCGTCGAAGTCGATGTCGCCGCCGACGTGGCAGCAGGTGCCGCGCGAGGTCTTGACGTCGAGGATCTTCTTCTCGCTCGCCTTGTCGAGGGTGCCGTCCTCGGCGAGCGTGAAGCGCGAGAGCTGGTTGATGCCGTCGAAGGGCTCGAAGTCGGCGGCGGTGCCGTTCTCGGGGGCGTCCCCGTCCGGGGTGTCGAGCGGCGGCGCGTAGTACAGGTAGATCGCGCGGTTCTCGGCGAAGTCCGGGTCGACGCCGACGCCCTGGAGACCTTCCTCGTCGTGCGAGTACACGTCGAGCTTGCCGGCGACCTTGGTGGTGCCGTTCTTGTCGGTCAGGCGCAGCGTGCCGTCCCGCGAGGTGTGCAGGACACCGAGGTCCGGGAGGACCGCGAGGGACATCGGCTCCCCGGTCTCCGCGGCACCCTTGGCGAGGGTCACCTGCTGGAACTCGGGGGTCTCGGGCTCGTCGGCGCCCGCGGGCTGCGCGACGAGGGTGAGGGATGCGGCGGTGAGCAGGGTTCCGGTGAAGAGCGCGAGGGTTCTTCGGAACCCCTGACGTTTCCTGTGCACGAGAGTGCCTCCACAGGGGGCCGGTCGTACGGGCGGGTGGTCCCGGGCGCGCCGTCGTCCGGGGCGTGCTACGTCGTGCGTGGTGCGTACTGCCGTGGTGCCGTGGTGCGGTGTGGTGCCGTGTGTACCGCGTGGTCCTGTACACGCTCAGGGACGGTAGTAGAGCTTTGTCCGTGCGGCATAGCCCTTGGACGCAGGCTAGTTCGTCTTTTTCCCGCCACAGGACAAAGACACGTGCGGGCAGCCCTGACCGGCCCGTGGCGGGTGGTGCCACGGGCCGGGCGGAACCGGGCGTACCGCCTCGGGACGCACCGGCCGGAAGGCAGGGGGTCCCCGAGCGGGTGCGCCGGGGTCAGTCCTTGGTGCTGAAGGCCGCGTCGAAGGACGCCGTGGGCCGCTCGTAGTCGTACGAGCGCATCCGGGCCAGCGCCTCGGGGGCGCCCTGGAGCCGGTCCATCCCGGCGTCCTCCCACTCGACCGAGATGGGCCCCTCGTAGCCGATGGAGCCCAGCATCCGGAAGACGTCCTCCCAGGGCACGTCGCCGCGCCCGGCGGAGACGAAGTCCCAGCCCCTGCGCGGGTCGCCCCAGGGCAGGTGCGAGCCCAGCCGGCCGTTGCGCCCGTCGAGGCGCTTGCGGGCCTCCTTGCAGTCCACGTGGTAGATCCGGTCGCGGAAGTCGTAGAGGAAGCCGACCGGGTCGAGGTCCTGCCACACGAAGTGGCTTGGGTCGAAGTTGAGACCGAAGGCCGGGCGGTGGTCGACGGCCTCCAGGGCGCGCACGGTCGTCCAGTAGTCGTACGCGATCTCGCTCGGGTGCACCTCGTGGGCGAAGCGCACGCCCTCCTGGTCGAAGACGTCCAGGATCGGGTTCCAGCGCGCGGCGAAGTCCTCGTACCCTCGGTCGATCATGCCGTCCGGGACGGGCGGGAACATCGCGACGAGGTGCCAGATCGAGGAGCCCGTGAAGCCGATGACGGTGTCCACGCCGAGTGCGGCGGCGGCCCGCGCGGTGTTCTTCATCTCCTCGGCCGCGCGCTGCCGCACGCCCTCGGGCTCGCCGTCGCCCCACACGCGGGCGGGCAGGATGTTCTGGTGCCGCTCGTCGATGGGGTGGTCGCACACGCCCTGCCCCGCCATGTGGTTCGAGACGGCGAAGACCTTGAGCCCGTACTTGTCGAGCAGCGCCTTGCGCGAGGCGATGTAGCCGGGGTCGTTCAGCGCCTTGTCGACCTCGAAGTGGTCGCCCCAGCAAGCGAGTTCGAGACCGTCGTAGCCGAAGTCCCGGGCCAGCTCGCAGACCTTCTCCAGGGGCAGGTCCGCCCACTGGCCGGTGAAGAGGGTGTAGTCACGTGACATGCGGGGCCCTTTCTCAGGAGGTCTGCTGCGGTACGGGGGTGTAGACCGAGTTCTTCGCGGCGCTCTCCTCCACGGCGGCGAGCACCCGCTGCACCTGGAGCCCGTCCTCGAAGGTGGGCACCGGCTGCTCGCCCGACGCGAGGGCGTGCACGAGATCACGCGCCTGGTGGACGAAGGTGTGCTCGTAGCCCAGGCCGTGGCCCGGCGGCCACCAGGCGTCCAGGTAGGGGTGTTCCGGCTCGGTGACGAGGATGCGGCGGAAGCCGCTCGTCGCGGCGGGCTCGGTGTGGTCGTGGAAGGACAGCTCGTTGAGCCGCTCCAGGTCGAAGGAGAGCGAGCCCTTGGAGCCGTTGAGTTCGAGCGTCAGCGCGTTCTTGCGCCCCGCGGCCACGCGCGTCGCCTCGAAAGAGGCGAGGGCGCCCGAGGCGGTGCGGCCGATGAAGAGGGCCGCGTCGTCCACCGTGACCGGGCCGAGCCGCCCGCCCGCGCCCGTGCTGCCGAGCCAGGCTCCGCTCCCCTCCGGTACGGGACGCTCGGTCGTGAAGGTCTCGGTGAGCGCGGAGACGCCGACGATCGGTTCGCCCGTGAGGTACTGCGCGAGGTCCACCACGTGCGCGCCGAGGTCGCCGAGCGCGCCCGAACCGGCCTTGCTCTTGTCCAGGCGCCAGGTGAGCGGGGAGGCGGGGTCGGTCAGCCAGTCCTGGAGGTAGGTGACGCGGACGTGCCGCAGCGTGCCGAGGCGACCCTCGGCGACGAGCTGCCGGGCGAAGGCCGCGGCGGGTACCCGGCGGTAGTTGAAGCCGACCATGGCGAGCTGTCCGCGCTCCCTGGCGGCGCGGGCCGCCTCGACCATCGCCTCGGCCTCGGCGACCGTGTTGGCGAGCGGCTTCTCGCACAGCACGTGCTTGCCGGCCTCCAGGGCCGCGACGGCGATCTCGGCGTGGCTGTCGCCGGGGGTGCAGATGTCGACGAGGTCGACGTCCTCGCGGGCGATCAGCGCCCGCCAGTCCGTCTCGGCCGCCGCCCAGCCGAGCTGCCGGGCCGCTCGGCCCACGGCCGCCCGGTCACGTCCGCACAGCGCGGCCAGCTCGGGCCGGAGCGGGAGCGCGAAGACCCGCCCCGCGGTGCGCCAGCCCTGGGAGTGGGCGGCGCCCATGAAGGCGTAGCCGACCATTCCCACGCCGAGGCGCGGCGGGCTCGTGGCCGACTCGTCCTCGTGCTCCGTAGTGCTCATGCGGTCTTTCCTCCTTGGCGAGATACGGGTGGGGGGTCGGCCCCCGCCGGGGTCGGCCCCCCTGCTGCCGCGCGGGCCTACTTGAAGCCGCTCGACAGGTACTGGTCGATGTTGTCCTTGTCGACCACGGCCGAGTACAGGCTCAGCTGGGTCGGGATCTCGGTCTCGGAGAGGCCGGAGATCCCCTTGCCCTGGCCGAGGGCGCGGGCGAGGTCGATCGCGGACGCCGCCATCGTCGGCGGGTAGAGGACGGTGGCCTTGAGCACGCCGTCGTCCGCCTTGATGTGGTCCATCGCGGAACGGGCACCGGCGCCGCCGACCATGATGAAGCCGTCGCGCCCCGCCTGCTCGATGGCCTGGAGGGCACCGACGCCCTGGTCGTCGTCGTGGTTCCAGCAGGCGTCGAAGGACTTCTGCGCCTGGAGGAGCTGGGCCATCTTGGCCTGGCCCGACTCGACGGTGAACTCGGCGGCCTGGCGGGCGACCTTCCGGATGTTCGGGTAGTTCTTCAGGGCGTCGTCGAAGCCCTTGGTGCGCTGCCGGGTCAGCTCCAGGCTGTCGGTGCCCGCGAGTTCGATGACCTTCGCGTTCTTCTTGTCCTTGAGCTGCTCGCCGATCCAGTGCCCGGCGTTGAGCCCCATCCCGTAGTTGTCGCCGCCGACCCAGCAGCGGTACGCCTGCGGGGTGTCGAAGATGCGGTCGAGGTTGACGACGGGGATTCCGGCGCGCATCGCCTTGAGCCCGGCCTGCGTGAGGGCCTTGCCGTCGGCGGGGAGGATGACGAGGACGTCGACCTTCTTGTTGATGAGGGTGTCGATCTGGCCGATCTGGGTGGCCGTGTCGTTGGAGCCCTCGGTCTTCTCGAAGGTGATGTCGGAGTACTTCTTCGCCCGCTGGTCGGCCTGGACGTTGATGGCGTTGAGCCAGCCGTGGTCGGCCTGGGGCCCCGCGAAGCCGATCGTGACGTGCTTGCCCGACTCCTCGGCCGCCGGGGCCGCGTCGGTCTTCTCCTCCTTGGCCTCGGCCGGCTCGTTGCTGGTGCAGGCGGCGAGCAGCGCGGTCGCGCCGACCGCGGCACCGCCGAAGAGGAGTCCTCTGCGGCTCGTGGCGTGTGACATGGCGGTGACCCTTCCCGTAGGGCGTGTACTGCGCGGGTGGTGGGGTGGTGCGGGACGGTGCGGGGAGTACGCGGTGGGGGGTGGGGGTGGGGCGGCCCGGTTCCTCGGGGTCAGGTGTCGCGTGCGTCGCGGCGCTGGACGAGGACGGCGATGACGATGATGGCGCCCTTGGCGATCTGCTGGACGTCCGTCTGGAGGTTGTTGAGCGCGAAGATGTTGTTGATCGTGGTGAAGATCAGCACGCCGAGCACGGAGCCGACGATCGTGCCGCGCCCGCCGCTGAGCAGGGTGCCGCCGATGATCGCGGCGGCGATCGCGTCGAGTTCGTACAGGTTGCCGTTGGTGCTCTGGCCCGAGCCCACCAGGACGACGAGCAGGAAGGCCGCGATGCCGCAGCACAGTCCGGAGAGCAGGTACAGGTAGAGGCGCTGGCGGCGGACGTCGATCCCGGCGAGGCGGGCCGCCTCGGGGTTGGAGCCGACCGCGACGCTGCGCCGCCCGAAGGTGGTGCGGTTCAGCAGGAGCCAGCCGACGATCACGACGGCGAGGAAGACGATGACGAGCGGCGGGATGCCGAGCACGTAGTTCTCGCGGCGCCCGAGGTCGAGCACGGACTTCACGGAGACGATCTGCGTCTGGCCGTCGGTGATCTGGAGCGCGAGCCCGCGTGCCGAGGCGAGCATCGCGAGCGTCGCGATGAACGGGACGAGCCGCCCGTACGCGACGAGGACCCCGTTGATGAGCCCGCAGGCGAGCCCGACGAGGAGCGCGGTGAACAGGATGCCCCAGAATCCGTACTCCTGCGTCGCGACGGTCGTCGCCCACACCGAGGCGAGGGCGACGATCGCGCCGACCGAGAGGTCGATGCCGCCGGAGATGATGACGAAGGTGACACCGACCACGACGACCCCGATGACCGAGGACTGGGTCAGGATCAGCTGGAGGTTCGAGGTCGCGATGAACTGGTCCGGCTTGGTGATCGCGCCGACGAGGGCGAGCGCCGCGAGGACACCGACGAGGGTGAGCGTGCGCCCGTCCCAGCGGACCAGGCGCTTGGCGGGGACGGTCTTCGGGGACGCCTTCGGGGACGCCTCGGGCGGTGCGGCGGTGGTTCCCGCTCCGTCTTCGCGCGCGGGTGAGGCGGGCTGCGTCATGACGTCGGGCTCCCTTCCATGACGAGGTCGAGTACGCGGGATTCGTCGAGCTCCTGGGCGGGCGCCGTGTGCACCACGGTGCCTTCGCGCAGGACGAGGACACGGTCGGCGAGCCCCAGGACCTCGGGGACCTCGCTGGAGACGAGCAGGACGGCGAGACCGTCGTCGGCGAGCCTGCGGATGACGGCGTACAGCTCGGCGCGCGCGCCGACGTCGACGCCGCGCGTCGGCTCGTCGAGCAGCAGCACCTTGCAGCCGCGCAGCAACCACCGTGCCAGGACGGCCTTTTGCTGGTTGCCGCCGGAGAGTGTGCGCACCTGCGCGTCGGGGTTGTCGGGGCGCAGCGACAGTTCGCGGGTGGCCGCGCGGGCCGCCGCGCGTTCCTTGCCGCGCTCGACCCAGCCGGCCTTCGAGAAGCGCGAGAGCGTCGAGATCGAGACGTTGCGCGTGACGGATTCGAGGCCGAGGAGGGCCTGCGCCTTGCGTTCCTCGGGCGCGAGCCCGATCCCGGCGCGGACGGCGGAGCGCACGCTGCCGGGGCGCAGGGCCTGGCCGTCGACGGTGACGGTCCCGCTGGTGGGCTTGCGCGCCCCGTACACCGTCTCCAGGATCTCCGAGCGTCCCGAGCCGACGAGGCCCGCGAGGCCGACGATCTCACCGGCCCGCACCTCGAAGTCGACGGGCGCGAACTCCCCTTCCCTGCCGAGGTTTTCCACCTTGAGCACGGTGGCGCCGGGCTGCTCGGTGGGGCGTGCGGGGAAGACGTACTCGACCTTGCGGCCCGTCATGAGCGAGACGACCTCGCTCGTGGGCGTGGACTCGGCGGGCAGTCCGCCCGCGACCGCGCGGCCGTCCTTGAGGACGGTGACCCGGTCGCCGATGCGGCGGATCTCCTCCAGGCGGTGCGAGATGTAGACGACGGCGACGCCGTCGGAGGTGAGGTCCGCGACGATGCGGAAGAGGTTCTCGACCTCGTCCGGGTCGAGGGCCGCGGAGGGCTCGTCCATGACGATGAGCCGTACGTCGTGCGAGAGCGCGCGGGCCATCGAGACGATCTGCTGGTGCGCGGCGGAGAGCTTGCCGACGAGGACGCCGGGGTCGATCTCGGGGTGGCCGAGGCGGGCGAGGAGTGCGCTCGCCTCGGCGCGGGCGGACCCGGGGCGCACCACGAAACCGGCGCTGGTGCGCTCGTGGCCGAGGAAGACGTTCTCGGCGACCGAGAGGTGCTCGACGAGGTCGAGTTCCTGGTAGATCGTCGCGATTCCCAGTGCCATGGCGGCACTTGGCGACCTGAGGGTCACTTCCTCGCCGCGCCAGACGATGGTGCCCTCGTCGGGCTGGTGGGCGCCCGCGAGCACCTTGATGAGGGTGGACTTCCCGGCGCCGTTCTGGCCGAGCAGGCAGTGCACCTCCCCCGGGCGCACGTCGAGGTCGACGCCGTCGAGCGCGCGGACGCCGGGAAAGGCTTTGGTGATGCCGGTCATCGTGAGGAGGCTCGCCTGCGGCGGGCTCTCCCCGGACGGGTGGTGCGCTGGTGCCATAGCGAGGATCCCCTCGGGAATACGGGTGCGCTGTGGGCGTGGCGTGGTGCGGGGTGCCGCGTGCGGGGTGCCCCCGGCCCCATGGGGCCGGAGTGTCCCCCGCCCGTTGCGCGGGGTGTGGGGTGTCCCCCACCCGTTGCGCGGGGCTCCGCCCCACGACCCCGCTCGTCAAGCGCCGGAGGGGGCTGACTTGGCGGTGCGGGTGGCTTCGCGGGTGCGGCGGATTCCGGGTGCGGCTGTTTTCGGGCGTGACGGAGTGCGGCGCGGCTCGTGCGGTGGTGCGGCTCGTGCGGTGGTGCGGGGTGGCGCTGTACCTGAGAGGTGCCGGCCCTTTCGGGGTCAGGCCGGGGAGAAGAGGTGGTCGCTGATGAGGCGGGCGCCGCCGATGACTCCGGAGGCCGGGCCCAGCTCACCGAGGACGATGGGCAGGTTGCCCGTGGCGAGGGGCAGGGACTGGCGGTAGACCTGGGTCCTGATGGCGGCGAGCAGGGTGTGGCCGAGGCCCGTGACCCCGCCGCCGATCACCACGAGTCCCGGGTTGAAGAAGCTGACGAGCGAGGCGATCACCTGTCCGGTGCGGTTGCCCCCGGAGCGGATGAGGTCGAGGGCCGCGGGATCGCCCGCCGCCGCTGCCGCCGCCACGTCGGCCGCGTTGAGCGTGCCCTGCGCGCCGAGGCGTTCGGCGAGCACGGGCGAGCGGCCCTCGCGGGCCGCGTCCTGCGCGTCGCGGGCGAGCGCCGCACCGCTGAAGTGGGCTTCCAGGCAGCCCCTGTTGCCGCAGGCGCAGGACCTGCCCTCGGGCTCCACCTGGATGTGTCCTATGTCGCCCGCGCTGCCCGTGGTGCCCCGGTAGACCTCGCCGCCGACGACGATGCCGCAGCCGATGCCGGTGCCGATCTTGACGCACAGGAAGTCGCCTGCCGAGCGGGCGACTCCTGCGTGCTGCTCGCCGAGCGCCATGAGGTTCACGTCGTTGTCGACCATGACGGGGCAGCCGAGTTCCTGGCTCAGGACCTCGCGGACGGGGTAGCCGTCCCAGCCGGGCATGATCGGAGGCGCCACGGGAACGCCCTCGGGGAAGCGGACCGGTCCCGGGACGCCGATACCGGCGCCGTCGAAGCCGTCCGCGAAGCCCGATGCCCGCAACTTCGCCGCCATGGCGAGGACTTGCTCGAAGACCGCGACCGGTCCCTCGCGGACGTCCATGGGGTGCGTGATGTGCCCCAGGATCTCCAGCTCGGCGTTGGTCACGGCGACGTCGATCGAGGTGGCCCCGATGTCCACGCCGAGGAAACGGAGTCCGGGCGCGAGCCGGATGTTGTGCGAGCGACGGCCGCCGCGGGACGCGGCGAGCCCGTCGGCCACGACGAGCCCGGTCTCCAGGAGCCGGTCCACCTCGACGGCCAGCTTGGACCGCGAGAGGTCGACCTGGTCACCGAGCTGGGCGCGGGAGTTGGGGCCCCCGTCGCGCAGCAGTCGCAGCAACCGGGCCTGATGCGTGTTGGCGGGTCGTGCTGTCATGCGTCTCACGCGCCCCTCCCCGCCTCACCGGCTGTCCGATTCCCTCGCCGCCGCCCGCCGCCGCGGCCCGCTTGCGGCGGGTCGTGGCGTTCTCGCGCTCACGGGCGTTCGCGCTTTCGACGTGGAACGTAGCAGTGGGCTACCGGAAGGGGAAGGACTTGCGCGGGAATTGGCCCCTACTTTCTCCCGCCTCAGGACAAAGGAGCGGGCGGCGTGGGTCAATGAGCGCGCGGGGCGGGCGAATCACCCCGGTGGGAGGGGGTTTCAGGGGCAGCGGACGACCTGACCCCCGTACGAGAGGTTTCCGCCGAAGCCGAAGAGGAGGACGGGGTCGCCGCTGCTCAGCTCGCCGCGCTCGACGAGCTTGGAGAAGGCGAGCGGGATGCTCGCGGCCGAGGTGTTGCCGGAGTCCACGACGTCCTTGGCGATCACGGCGTTGACGGCGCCGAGGCGGCGCACGACGGGTTCCACGATGCGCAGGTTGGCCTGGTGGAGCACGACGCCCGCGAGGTCCTCGGGGGTGAGCCCGGCGCGCTCGCAGACCTGCCGGGCGATGGCGGGCAGCTGGGTGGTGGCCCAGCGGTAGACGGTCTGCCCCTCCTGCGCGAAGCGCGCCGGGGTGCCCTCGATACGTACCGCGTTGCCCATCGCCGGGTTCGAGCCCCACAGCACCGGGCCGATCCCCGGCTCCTCGCCCGGCGCGGTCGCCTCGACGACGGCGGCGCCCGCTCCGTCGCCGACGAGGACGCAGGAGCTGCGGTCGGTCCAGTCGGTGACGGCGGACATCTTGTCGGCGCCGATGACAAGGGCCTGCCGGGCGCTGCCCGCGCGGACGGTGGCGTCGGCGAGGGCGAGGGCGTGCGTGAAGCCCGCGCAGACGACGTTGACGTCGAGCACGGCGGGTGAGGGCATCCCGAGGCGCGCGGCGACGCGGGCGGCGGTGTTGGGCGAGCGGTCGACGGCCGTGGAGGTCGCGACGAGGACCATGTCGACGGCGCCGGGGGTGAGCCCGGCGGCGGCGAGCGCCTTCGCGCCCGCGTAGGCGGCCAGCTCGTCGACCGGTTCGTCGTCACCCGCGATGTGCCTGGTCCTGATGCCGACGCGGGACGTGATCCACGCGTCGTTGGTGTCGACCATGCCGGCAAGGTCCTCGTTGGTGAGCACCCGGCCGGGCTGGTAGTGACCGAGCGCGACGATCCGTGAACCGTTCATGGGGGTCTTGCCCTCCGTAGCCGTGTTCCGTAGCCGTGAGACGGATTGTTCCAGCGTGATCACTTACCGACGGGTACGGAGGTGGGTAAAGCGACAGGATTCGGGCGACGGGCTTGGAGAGTTCACCCAGAACCACGGGACACCAGGGGCGTGCGGGGTGAAAGAGGGGCGCGAAGGAGTGCGGAAACGCTCCCGCGCGGGACCGGCGGGGCCACTTTGGAAACGTTTGCGTTTTTCCCGGCGGGCGGGCTACCGTGACGTCCGTAAAAACGTGAGCGTTTCTTTTCCGGGGGTCGTGGTGAGCGAGGAGTCGGGGGACGGCGCGCGCCCGGCCGGGGCGCGTCCGCCCGTGCGGCGTCCCCGGCTCACCCCGGAGCGGGAGGACGAGTTCCTCTCGGCCGCCCTCGCCGTCGTACGGGAGACGGGGTACGAGGCGCTGACCATGGAAGGCGTCGCGGCCCGCGCCCAGTGCGGCAAGGCGACGCTCTACCGGCTCTACCGCACCAAGCAGCACCTCGTGGCCACGGCGCTCTCGCGCACCCGGCCCGCGCGCGGGCTGCCGCTCGACACGGGCTCGCTCCGGGGCGATCTGCTCGCCGCCGCCCGGCGGGCGTCCTCCGAGTTCGAGGACTCGACGACGCTCGTCTGGGCGGTCGCGCACGCCTCCATCGAGGACCGGGCCCTGCACGACGCGCTGCGGCTCGCCTTCATCGACCCGGAGACGGCCGAGCTGACCGCCGCCGTGGACCGCGCCGTCGCGCGCGGGGAGCTGTCGCACCGCCCGGCCGCCGCGCGGCAGCTCAGCGGGCTCCTCTTCGGTGCCGCGCTCGTGCACAGCCTCGACGGCCGGACCGGCCCCTCGGGACTCGAGGCCCTCGTGGAGGACGTCCTCCTCCCGGCGCTGCTGCACAGCTGACCGGTCCGGGCGGCCGGAGGAGTCCGCCCGTGCCCGGCCGCTCCCTCCTGTTCCCCTCCCACCCGCGAGAGCCCCGCTCCTCCCCTCTCCCACGCAAGGAAGTACCGCATGTCCTCGCCCGCAACCGGCGCTCCGGCACGTCCCGGAACCGCCGGAACCGCCTCCGGGCCCGTGCCGCACCGCTGGCTGATCATGGTCTTCATCGCCGTGGCCCAGCTGATGGTGGTCCTCGACGCGACGATCGTGAACATCGCGCTGCCCACCGCGCAGCGCGACCTCGGCTTCTCCGACGCCGACCGGCAGTGGGTCGTCACGGCCTACTCGCTCGCCTTCGGCTCGCTGCTGCTCCTCGGTGGCCGCGTCGCCGACCTCTTCGGCCGCAAGAACGCCTTCCTCATAGGTCTCGTCGGCTTCGCGCTCGCCTCCGCGCTCGGCGGTGCCGCCGGGAGCTTCGAGGTCCTGATCGTCGCGCGCGCCGTGCAGGGCCTCTTCGGCGCCCTGCTCGCGCCCGCCGCCCTCTCGCTGCTCACGACGACCTTCACCGACCCGGCCGAGCGCGGCCGGGCCTTCGGCATCTTCGGCGCGGTCGCCGGGTCCGGCGCGGCCCTCGGGCTGCTCCTCGGCGGCATCCTGACCGAGCACCTCAACTGGCGCTGGACCCTGTACGTCAACATCGCCTTCGCGGCGATCGCCTTCGTCGGCGGCCTGCTCCTGCTGCGCCGTACCGCCCGCGACCGCACGAAGAAGCTCGACGTGCCGGGGACGCTGCTCGCGAGCGCGGGGCTCTTCTGCCTCGTCTACGGCTTCGCGAACGCCGAGACGCACACGTGGTCGTCGGTCAGCACCTGGGGCTTCCTCGTCGCGAGCGCCCTCCTGCTCGCCGCCTTCTGCTTCTGGCAGACGCGCACCGCCCACCCGCTGCTGCCGCTGCGCATCCTGCTGCACCGCGACCGGGGCGCCGCCTACACCGCGATGCTCGTCGCGGGCGCGTCGATCTTCGGCATCAGCCTCTTCCTGACGTACTACCTCCAGCAGGTCCTGGGGCTGTCCCCGGTGCGGACCGGGCTCGCGTTCCTGCCGATGAGCGGCGCCATCATGGTCACGGCGACGACGGGCGCGAGCGTCCTGCTCCCCCGCTTCGGGCCGAAGCTCGTGGTGAGCGCCGGGATGCTGCTCGGCGGGATCGGCGCGCTGTGGCTCTCGCGGCTGGACGTGGACAGCTCGTACGCGGGCCACGTGCTGCCGCCGCTCGTCATCGCGGGGCTCGGCATGGGTGCCGTGATGGCGACCGCGATGAGCCAGGCCACGGCGGGAGTCGCGCACAGCGACGCGGGCGCGGCGGGCGCGCTCGTCAACACCATGCAGCAGGTCGGCGGTTCGCTCGGCACGGCGCTGCTCAACACGATCGTCGCGAGCGGCGCTGCCGACTACCTCGCCGCCCACGACGCGCGCGACCCGAAGGCGCGGCTCGCCGCCGGGGTGCACGGCTACTCCGACGCGTACGTGTGGACGGCGGTCTTCTTCGCCGTGGGCCTCGTCGCCGCCGGTCTCCTCTTCCGCCGCCGACGCGCGCACCGCGCCGAGCAGCACGCGGCGGCGGTGGTCCACATGTGAGGACACGGGGAGCGGGCCGCCGCCGAGCGGCCCCCTCCCCGTATCGTCCCCACGAGGGCCGTGGCACGCTCGTACCGACGTGCCACCGCACGCATGGGGCGGGCGGGGGCCGCGGCGCACGGGTACGGACGGAAAGGGCGGGCCGCTCATGGGACGCGTGACGGAACGGCGGCGGGTCACCCGCGTACGGGCGGGCGTCGTCTCGGCGCGCCCCGACACGCTCGTCGCCGAGGAACCCCTCGAAATCCGCCTCGCGGGCAAACCGCTCGCCATCACGATGCGCACCCCCGGCGACGACTTCGCGCTCGCCGCCGGTTTCCTCGTGAGCGAGGGCGTCCTCGCCTCCGCCGACGACGTGCGCTCGATCGTGTACTGCGCCGGGGCGACCGACGACGGCTCGAACACGTACAACGTCGTGGACGTGCGGCTCGCCGACGGAGTGGCCCTCCCCGACTTCACCCTGGAACGGAACGTCTACACGTCCTCGTCGTGCGGCCTGTGCGGAAAGGCGAGCCTGGACGCGGTCCGGACGACGACCCGCCACCCCCTCGCCGACACCCCGCCCCTGCGCCTCTCCCCCGCTCTCCTCTCCGCCCTCCCCGACCGCCTCCGCGCCGCGCAGCGCGTCTTCGACCGCACGGGCGGCCTCCACGCGGCGGCGCTCTTCTCCGAGACGGGTGAACTCCTCGACATCCGCGAGGACGTGGGCCGCCACAACGCGGTCGACAAACTCGTGGGCCGCGCCCTCACCGACGCCCGCCTCCCCCTGAGCCGCGCGATCCTCCTGGTCTCGGGCCGCGCCTCCTTCGAACTCGCCCAGAAGGCGGCCATGGCGGGCATCCCGGTCCTGGCCGCCGTCTCGGCCCCCTCCTCCCTGGCGGTGGACCTGGCGGCGGAGACGGGAATGACGCTGGTGGGGTTCCTGCGGGGGGAGTCGATGAACGTGTACGCGGGAGAGGAACGGCTGGTGCTGGAGGGGGCGGAGGTCAGCTGACGGGATCGGGCGGTCATTCTGCAGGCAAAGCGGCAATGTGACTCCATGGCATGACTCGACTACCCTGTGTGCGGCACTCATGACACGGGGGATAGCTTGCTGCACCGAGACAACCTGCAGTCCTTCAAGGCGGCCTTGTCCGCCGCGCTGAGGACGACCAACCAAGCCGACGACGCCTTGAGCGACCGTTTCGTGGAGCTCCGTCCGGGCACCGTGGCCACCCTCGAATCAGCGGTCAACCACCTCATCACCGGCCGGCGGGGAGTGGGCAAATCCACCACGCTCGCCGTCCTCCAGCGCCGCGCGGAGGAGCGTGGCGCCCGGGTCATCTTCGTCGACGTGGAGACCCACAAGGCCCGTTCCTATCCCGACGTACTCATCGAGATCATCATCGACATCCTCCAAGCGATCGAGCCCAAGGGGTGGAGGAAGCCACAGCGGGAGCTTCGCACGAGAGTGAAACAGCTCCTCACCATCCTTTACGCTCTCCGCGACACGGGGGCCGAGGTCACCCGGAGCATGGAGTGCGACGAGGCCCAATCGAACGACCTCGAAGTAAGCCTTCGGGGCAGCGTGGCCAGGCGGTACGCGCGCTTGAGCACATCGGCCGCGGCCTCGCGGTCCAGGCGGACGAAGACTTCGGAAAGCTCTACACAGACACGCCGCAAGGAGGATTTTCTCCGCGACCTCGCTCCCGCCATCGCGCAAGCCCTGGAAAAGGCGGCAAATCTTGACGGCCGGAAGTCACTCCTGGTGGTACTCGACGACTTCTACTTCATCGCGAAGAACAAACAGCCGCTCGTTCTGGATCACCTCCACGGCGTCACGAAGCGAAGCAATGTGTGGCTCAAAATTGGCAGCGTACATTCACGGACGCAGTCGTTCTCGGATGGTGACCCGCCACTCGGCATGCAGCCACCCCATGATCTTCAGCATCTCTCGCTGGACGTGGGCCTGACTGATTTCGCGACGGCGCAGACCTTCCTGGAGGAGGTGGCGAACGGCGTGCTCGCGCCTACCGAGTTCAAGATCCGTGACGTTCTCACGCCAACAGCTCGCGAGCGCGCGGTATTGATCGCGGGTGGCGCTGTGGCCCGCGATTACTTCGACCTGCTCATTGCGGCGGCTGACGCGGGGTGGGAATCCTCGCAGCGGGGCGAAGGGAGCGACCAGCCATTCGCCATCAGCGCGGAGAACGTCCAATCGGCAGCCGGTCTGCGCCTCCAGCGCAAGCAGACCGATCTGCGTAACGACGCCGGGCGGGATGCCCCCGCCCTCGAAGCCCGGTTCGACGACCTGGTGCGATTTGTTCGCGATCGCGACACCTTCTTTTTCCTCGTGCGCCGTGAATACATGGACACCGACTGGGGGCGGGAGATCGTAGAACTTGAGGATCTGCGTTTCGTTCATCGCATCATGACCACAAGGCCCAACACCTCGACATGGCGCGGAGTGGAGGCCGTGGTCTTCATGGTGGATTTCGCCGCTTTGGTCTCGAAGCGCATGCGAAAAGCACCCGTGGAGTTCTGGAAGGCGGGTAGGTCCGACGAGCTCAGACGCGCCGAGTGGGTTTATGATCCGAAATGGTCAGAAACCCCGAAGAAGAGCAAGAAGCGTCAGGTGAAGCCGACCGCCGAGGAGCTGCCCTTCGGCTGAATCCCCCGTAAGCGGGAGCCGAAAAGGGGCCCTCCATTCGGGCAGCCCAGAGTCCTCGAAAGCAGCGGCTCCAGCAGGGCCATCTCCTCTCTGTCAGCGCGTTCGCTCCCCCCGCTTCCCGAGCTTCACCGGCTCCGGGCCCGGGCCCGGAGCCGCCAGCTCCGCGCGCGGTGCCGTCGCCGGGGAGATCGCTGCCGCGAGGAGCATCAGGGCCAGGACCGGGAGCATTGCCGCGCGAAGGCCGTTGTGGTCGCCCAGGAAGCCGAGGCACGGGGGGCCCGCCAGGAGGGCCACGTAGCCGATGCGGGAGGTCAGGGCTACGCGGGCCGCCGTGTCCGGGCCCGATTCGCCCGCCGCTGAGAGGGCCAGCGGGAAGCCCAGGGAGGTGCCGAGGCCCCACAGGAGGACCGCGCAGCCCGCCGTCGCCGGGTTGTCGACGAAGGAGACCAGGGCGATGCCCAGCGCCGTGAGGAGTGCTCCGGCGCCCAGGACCGTCGCGCGGCCGAAGCGCGTGACCACCGGGCCCCCGGCGAAGCGGCCCGCCGCCATCGTCGCCGCGAAACCGGTGTAGACGAGCGAGCCGAGCCCCGCGGGCATGTCGTGGCCGTCGACCATCAGGAGCGGGAGCCAGTCCGTCGCCGCCCCCTCCGCGAGGGTCACGCCGAAGACCACGCCGCCGATCAGGAGCAGTCGCGGGTCGAGGTGGAGGCGCCGTTCCCGTACCGTCCCGGCCTCGTCCGTGCTCGTGGCGCCGATGCCGGGTCGCAGGCCCGGGATCGCGTACGCGAAGAGGCCGAGCACGAGGAGCAGGACGAGGGCCAGGTGCCACGGCACGGGGAAGCCGACCGCCGCCCCCACCACACCGAGGCCCGCGCCCACCACCGTGCCGAGGCTGTAGCAGCCGTGCATCGCGGGCAGGACCGGGCGCCCCATCTGCCGCTCGACGTGGACGCCCGCGACGTTGCTGGCCACCTCCGAGAGCCCCACCCCCGCGCCGATGAGCAGGAGGCCGCACGCCACGAGGAGCGCCGCCGACAGCCCCGTACCGAGCGCCACCACCCCGACGCCCGCCAGCACGAGCGTCATGCCCGCGATGACGACGGGACGGGTCGCGAAGCGGGCCACGAGGCCGCCCGCCGCCAGGATGCCGAGCATCGAGCCGATCGACATGCCGAAGAGCACGAGTCCCATCTCGGCGGTCGAGGCGCCGAGGCCGTCGCGTACGTCGGGGGTGCGGGTGACCCACGTGGCGAGCGAGACGCCGGGTATCGCGAAGCACAGGTTGAGGGCGACGCGGTGGCGGCGGACCAGCGGGTCCACGGGCGCGGAATCCATGGCGTGCGGGTCTCCGGAGGGCGGCGCGGCGGGGGACGTACTCCCGCACCCTACGCAGCCCCGGCCGCTCCCCCTCGTTCAGCCCCCGCCGCTCCCCGTCACGGCCGCCACCTCGGCGCTCTCCGCCGGAGCCGTCTCCGCCGCGCGCCTGCGGGCGATCACCGCGCACACCATGAGCTGCATCTGGTGGAACACCATCAGCGGCAGCACCGCGAGCGAGGCGTGGGCGCCGAAGAGGACGCTCGCCATGGGCAACCCCGAGGCGAGGGACTTCTTCGAGCCCGCGAACTGGATCGCGACGCGGTCGGCGCGGGGGAAGCCGAGCCGCCCGGCGCCCCACCACGTGAGGCCGAGCATCGCGGCGAGGAGGACCGCCTCGGCGAGGAGCAGGGCGAGGAGGCGCGGCACGGTGACCTGGTGCCAGATGCCCCGCACCATGCCCTCGCTGAACGCCGTGTAGACGACGAGGAGGATCGAGCCCCGGTCCACGTACCCGAGCACCTTCTTGTGCCGGGTCAGGAAGCCGCCGACCCAGCGGCGCAGGAACTGGCCGGCGAGGAACGGCAGGAGGAGCTGGACGACGATCTTGCCGAGCGAGGCCGCCGAGAAGCCGCCGCCGCTGTCGCCGAGGAGCGCGGCGGCGAGCAGGGGTGTGAGGACGATGCCGAAGAGCGAGGAGAAGGAGCCCGCGCAGATCGCGGCGGGCACGTTCCCGCGCGCGAGCGAGGTGAAGGCGATCGAGGACTGGATCGTGGAGGGCACGAGGGTGAGGAAGAGGAAGCCCGTGAAGAGGTCGGGGCTCAGCAGCCAGGGGCGCAGTGCGTAGGCGGCGAGGCCGAGCAGCGGGAAGACGACGAACGTCGCGGCGAGGACGGTGACGTGCAGCCGCCAGTGCCGCAGCCCGTCGAGCGCCTCGGCGGTGGACAGGCGCGCCCCGTACAGGAAGAAGAGCAGTGCCACGGCGGCCGTCGACGCCCCCGATACGCCGCTCGCGGCGCCGCCGCGCGCGGGGAGCAGCGCGGCGAGCAGGACGGTGCCGAGGAGCGACAGGATGTACGGGTCCAGCGGGAGCCGGAGGCGTTTCATGGCGGAGGCCGTCCTCGGGGTGTACGGGGAAGGATGGGGGCGCCATCGATCGTGCCGCACCCGGCCGCTGATCGGGAACCCCGTACACCACTCTGACTGTTATCGCGCCCGACGATGACCGTGACTACACTCCCCCACCGTGTACGAGCCCTCCCACCTGCGCACCTTCCTCACCGTGGCGCAGACGCTCAGCTTCACGCGGGCCGCGCAGCGGCTCGGGGTGCGGCAGTCGACGGTGAGCCAGCACGTGCGGCGCCTGGAGGAGCAGACCGGGAGGCCGCTCTTCGTCCGGGACACGCACTCGGTCGCGCTCACCGAGGACGGCGAGGCGATGCTCGGCTTCGCGCGGCGCCTCCTCGCGGTGCAGGAGCAGGCGGCGGCGCACTTCGCGGGGACGCGGCTGCGCGGGCGACTGCGCTTCGGGGCCTCCGAGGACTTCGTGCTGACGCGGCTCCCGGAGATCCTGGAGTCCTTCCGGCGGGCGCACCCGGAAGTGGACCTGGAGCTGACCGTGGAGCTGTCGGGGACGCTCCACGAGCGGCTCGCCGAGGGGCGTCTCGATCTCGTGCTCGCCAAGCGGCGGGCCGAGGAGACGCACGGGGTGCTGGTGTGGCGCGACACGCTCGTGTGGGTCGCGGGCGAGCGGCTGCGGCTCGACCCGGAGCGACCGCTCCCGCTCATCGTGTACCCGCCGCCCGGCATCACCCGCGATCGGGCGCTGCGCGTCCTGGAGCGCGAGGGCCGCGCGTACCGCGTCGCGTGCACGAGCGGGAGCCTCAACGGGCTCGTCGCGGCGGCCCGCGCGGGCCTCGGGGTCATGCCGCACGCGCGGGGCCTGATCCCGCCGGGCCTCGTCCGGGTGCCCGAGCGGGCGGGGCTCCCCGCGCTGGGCGACGTCGATTTCGTCCTGGTCCACGACGACCGGCGCGCGGAGGCCCGGGAGCCGGGGCGGGCCCTCGCGGAGGCGATCCTGGCGAGCGGGGACCGGCTGCACGGGGGGTGAGAAGGGGCGGGGCGCGCAAGGCGACCGGGCTGGGCGGACGGAGTGACCGGACCGGCGGAGCGACCGAGCCGGGCGGACCGGGCGGAGCGACCGGACCGGGCGGTACGGCGAAGGGGCCGCCTCGCCAAGCGGCACGCCGACGCGGCGCGACGGCCTGCGGCGGCACGGCGGCCTGCGGCGGCGCGACGGCCTGCGGCGCCACGGCGGCGCGACGGCGAAACCCCTTTCCGGTCTCCTGACCTCGTATGACATATTCCCGCCATGCGGACAGAGGTGGCGGGAGACGGTACGGGGACGAGCGGCGGGCCCGACGTCGCGGAGTGGGCGCTGCGCGCCGCCACCGCGGCGGATCTCGACGCCCTCGTGGAGATACGGGCCGAGGTCATGCGCCCGGACCTGGAGCGCCTCGGGCGCTACGACGAGCACCGCGTGCGGCAGCGGCTGCGGGACTCCTTCTCGCCGGCCCACACCTCGGCGGTCGTGTGCGGCGGGGCGCTCGCGGGGTGCGTCACCTTCCGGCCCGCCGAGGACGGCGGCCACTGGCTCGAACACTTCTACCTCGCCCCCCGCCACCAGGGCCGGGGCCTCGGCGGCGCCGTCCTGCGCTCGCTCCTGGGGCGCGCGGACGGGCGGCCCGTGAGCCTGCACGTGCTGCGCGGCAGCGCCGCCCAGCGGCTCTACGCCCGCCACGGCTTCGCCGTCGAGGACGCGGGCCCGGTCGACGTACTGATGGTCCGACCGGCGGACGGCGCGAGGCCGAAGGCCGCTCCCGCGACACCGGAGACGGCTCCCACGACGCCGGGGGCCGCCCCCGCGGCGGCTCAGGGCTGAACGAGGCGGACCTGGTCCACCCCCATCAGCCCGGTGAGCGGCACCCGCGCGGTGCGCTGCCCGGGATCGACGACCAGGCCACTGGACCGGATCATGTCGAGGAGCATTTCGGCGAGGGGCATGACCATGTGCCGCCCCCAGCAGCGTTCGGACGAATGCCCGAAGGGCAGATATCCGGGGACGCGTTCGGGGTCCAGTTCCTCCCAGCGCTCCGGCCTGAATTCCTCGGGGTTTTCCCACAGCGCGGGATCGCGGTGGCTGAGGAAAGGGAGGACCAGAACGTCGTCGGCGGGTGCGATGCGTGCGTCGATCACGGGATATTCGGGCGAGGAATTGCGCAGGATATTCCACGAGGGGGGCAGCAGCCGCAGGGACTCGTGGACGAGGTGGCGGCTCGGCACCTCGGCGGCGAAGGGGGCTCCGAGCCAGAGGGCGTTGGCGACGAGGGTGGAGATCGTGAAGCACACCGGCGCGGCCGTGCGCCGGTAGAGCCCCATCGCGTACCTGCGCTCCTGATACGTGGCGGCCCCGGTGCTCAGCGCGCCGAGCCGGGTCGTCCCGGTACGGCGGCGCGGTGCGGGGAGGGCGGCTCCGGCGGCGATGACGGTCCAGGTGAGCTTAGGCGTCAGCTCCAGGGCGCGGTTCATCAGGACGCGCAGGCGGCGCGGATCACCGCCGAGGATCAGGTCCCGGAGGTAGACGTGGCCGACGTGGGGCCACGGGCCCGAGAGGTCGGGGTCCCGCGGCGCCTCGCGCTTGAGCGCCGCGCGCACGTCGTGGCCGATGGCCTGCATCTGCGTCGCCGCCTGCTGGTGCGGGATCGCGCGGCCGAGGAGCGGTTTGAACGTGGGCCGTTCGGTCTTGCCGGCCGGGCGCGCGGCGAGAATCCGGTCGACGAGCGCGGGCCCCGCGACGCCGACCGTGTCGGGCTCGGGGCGGAAGAGGTCCGCGCCGAGGTGGTCGCGGAGCAGGGCTTCGAGGGGCGGCGCGAAGAGGGTCTCCCGCTCGTGGGGGCGCGTCTGGGTGTGTGACGTCATCCGTGCAGCTCCAGAGAACCGGGAAGGCGGCGCCCGGCGAACCCGTCGCCGGGCGCCGTCCCGGCTCGAAGATGCGCTCCCGGGAAGAGAACGCGGCCGAGGGGGGATCAGTACCAGATGTACCAGGCGTGAGCCTTCAGGCTCTTCTGCTGGGACATCTTGTTCTTGAGCGAGAAAAGCAGCCGCATTTTCTTTCCTTCTTTCCGGGTGGGCGGTCGAGGAAAACCACGCGCCTTCCGGTCGATCGATCGGATTTCCCGTCGGCGCGCTGATGATCAGTGAAGACCAGCAATTGATGGCCTGTCAACGCTCCTGGGAAGAATTTGCCACGGGCAGACCTCTCCGGCCTTTTTCCGGGCCCGGTTGTCCGAAAGCGAGCCACCGGGGTTTATCCGGCTCGCCGGGCGGGGAGTCCGTACGGAATCAGCGCCCGGCGAGCCGGGCCCTCCTCCCCCAGGGCCCCGCGCGCCGTCCCACCCCCACCTGACACCGTCTCACCTGCGAAAACACGTGCGACTTCGGTACAGATTCCGTGGAGGAGGGCCGCGCGGTACTTACTCCTCAGTCAGTAATCCCCCGCGATTCTCCTCACCGCCTGTCCCGCTGCGCCCCGGTTGGGGCGGGTTCCGGGGAGAGATCCGGGCATATGCGGGCGGGACCGGCGCCGCGCGAGGGCTCCCCTGGTGGCGCTTACCTGCGGTAGCGTCTCGGCGCCGTACCCCCGCACCAGCCCGGCGCGAGGGTGCGCGGCGCCACGAGGAGCAGCTTTGCGCGAGTTCAGTCAGCCCCCGCTGACCCGGGCGCGGCCGGTGGGCGGCCTCGCCGACTGCGTCTTCGACCACGCGGTCGAGGACCCGGGCCGGGTCGTGCTCGCGCGCAAGAGCGGCGGGCGCTGGCAGGACGTGACGGCGGCCGGTTTCCGCGATCAGGTGCTCGCGGTCGCGAAGGGGCTGCTCGCCGAGGGCATCCGCTTCGGGGACCGGGTCGCGCTCATGGCGCCGACGCGCTACGAGTGGACGCTGCTCGACTTCGCGCTGTGGACCGTGGGCGCGCAGGTGGTCCCCGTGTACCCGACGTCGTCGGCGGAGCAGGTGTACTGGATGCTCCACGACGCGCAGGCCGCCGCCGCGTTCGTGGAGCACGAGGACCACGCGATGACGGTCGGCTCGGTCATCGATCGCCTCCCCCACCTGCGCCGCCTGTGGCAGTTCGACGCGGGCGCGGAGCAGGAGCTGATGGTGGCGGGCGCGGACATCGCGGACGAGGTGGTGCACCGGCACCGCAGGGCGGTCACGCCCGACTCGGTGGCCTCGGTCATCTACACCTCGGGCACGACGGGCCGCCCCAAGGGCTGCGTCCTGACCCACGGCAACTTCATGTTCGAGGCGGACACGCTGCTCGACGCGTGGGAGCCGGTCTTCACGCCGCACCACGGCGAGGAGGCGTCGACACTGCTGTTCCTGCCGCTCGCGCACGTCTTCGGGCGCGTCGTGGAGGTCGCCGCGGTACGGGGGCGGGTCAAATTCGGGCATCAGCCCCGGCTCAGCGCGGACGCGCTCCTCCCGGAACTGGCGGCGTTCCGGCCCAGCTTCGTCCTCGCGGTCCCCTACATCTTCGAGAAGATCTACCGCTCGGCGGCGCGCAGGGCGGAGGCCGAGGGGCGCGCCGGGGTCTTCGCGAAGGCGGTCGAGGTCGCGGTGCGGTACGCGGAGGCGCGCGAGCAGCGGGCGCTGGGGCGGGGCGCCGGGCCGGGGGCCCAGCTGCGGATGCAGCACCAGCTCTACGACAAGCTGGTGTACGCGCGGCTGCGCGCGGTGCTCGGCGGCCGCTTGCGGTACGCGATGTCGGGCGGTTCGGGGATGGACCGCAAGCTCGGGCTGTTCTTCTCGGGCGCTGGCCTGACGGTGTACGAGGGGTACGGGCTCACCGAGTCGAGCGCGGCGGCGACGGCGAACCCGCCGGGCCGGGCCCGCTTCGGCACGGTGGGACAGCCGCTGCCGGGGACGGCGGTGCGGATCGCGGAGGACGGCGAGGTGTGGCTGCGCGGGGAGCACGTCTTCCAGGGCTACCTCAACACCCCGCGCAGCGGGCACACGGCGCTGCGCGAGGGCTGGCTCGCGACGGGCGACATCGGGCGGCTCGACGAGGACGGCTACCTCACCATCACGGGCCGCAAGAAGGAGATCCTCGTGACCTCGGGCGGCAAGAGCGTCTCCCCCGGGCCACTGGAGGACCGGGTGCGCGAACACCCGCTCGTGGCGCAGTGCGTCGTGCTCGGCAACGACCGCCCGTACGTCTCGGCGCTCGTCACGCTCGACGCGGACGCGGTCTCGCACTGGCTGGAGATGCGCGGGCAGCCGGTCCGCGAGCCGGCGGCCGTGGTGCGCGATCCGGAGCTGGAGCGGGAGGTGCGCCGCGCGGTCGTCGCGGCGAACACGCAGGTCTCGCAGGCGGAGTCGATCCGTACCTTCCGCATCCTGGCGCGCCCCTTCACCGAGGAGCAGGGCCTGCTCACGCCCTCGCTGAAGCTCAAGCGCAAGGCGATCGAGGAGACGTACGCGCACGAGATCACGGCGCTGTACAGGGGCTGAGCCCTCCGGGCCTCCCGCCGCCCCGGGAACACGTGCCCGCGCGCGCGTCGTTAAAGTCGGTGAGTACGTCCGGCACGGGCCGGGCGGGGCGGACGGCGCGGACGCCGGGCCGTCCCCGTACCGGCCTACGAGCGCTTAAGGATCAACAGACGCAGTGAGTGCGCACAAGGTGGTTCCCCCGATCGTCCTGAACAACGGCGTCGAGATGCCGCAGCTCGGCTTCGGCGTGTGGCAGGTGCCCGACGAGGAGGCGACGACCGCCGTCGGGCTCGCGCTCGACGCGGGCTACCGCTCGATCGACACAGCGGCGATCTACGGCAACGAACGCGGTACGGGCAAGGCCCTCGCGGCCTCGGGGCTCGCCCGCGAGGAGCTGTTCGTGACGACGAAGCTGTGGAACGAGGAGCAGGGGTACGACTCGACGCTGCGGGCCTTCGACGCCTCCCTCGACAAGCTCGGCCTCGACTACGTGGACCTGTACCTGATCCACTGGCCGTGCCCGTCGAAGGACCGCTACGTCGACACGTGGCGCGCCTTCGAGAAGCTTCTCGCCGACGGGCGCACCCGCGCGATAGGCGTCTCCAACTTCACGCCCGCGCACCTGGAGCGGCTCATCGGGGAGACCTCGGTGATCCCCGCGGTCAACCAGATCGAGCTGCACCCGCACCTGCAGCAGAGCGAGTCGCGCGCCTTCCACGGCGAGCAGGGCATCGCGACCGAGGCGTGGTCGCCGCTGGGCCAGGGCAAGGGCCTCCTGGAGGTGCCCGCGCTCGTGGCGATCGCCCAGAAGCACGGCCGCACCCCGGCGCAGGTCGTGCTGCGCTGGCACGTCCAGCTCGGCAACGTGGTCATCCCCAAGTCCGTGACCCCGTCCCGGATCAAGGAGAACATCGACGTGTTCTCCTTCGAGCTGGACGAGGAGGACATGGCCGCGATCCGCGCCCTCAACGAGGAGCACCGGCTCGGCGGCCACCCGGACGAGGTGGGCTGACCCCGCCCGCGGGCACGCGGCACGGAGGGGACGCACGGCGCACGCCGGGCGTCCCCTCCCTCATGTCGCGCGCGGGCGCCTCACCCCCGGTTCCGCTTCCGCAGGGCGAGCAGGGTGTACGTCGGGTCCGGGCGTGGCTCCTCGGGGCGCGGCAGCGCTTCGAGGCGGCGGGCCAGGTCCTCGCCGCCCGCCGCGTACTGGCTGCCCTCGCGCACCCGGGCGGCGACCTCGCGGGGGCTGCGGCCCTGGCCGTGCCCGGTGAAGCGGGCAGAGCCGTGCGGGCGCAGGTCGTGCGCGGCGGCGAGCGCGGTCACGCGGCCCGCGCCGTCGGGGAGTTCGACGGGACGGTACGGGTCGAGCAGCGCGTCCATGTCGCTGCCGCGCGCGTGCGCGGCCGATTTGTCGACAGTCGTCACGAAGAGGCCGCCGGGGCGCAGGACGCGGGCGACCTCGGCGACGAAGGGCGCGGCGTCGTCGACCAGATTGAGCAGCCACACGGCGGTGACCGCCTCGGCGCTGCCCGGGGCGAGCGGCAGGGCGCGCGCGTCGGCGCGCACGGCCGCGTCCAGGCGTCCCGCCGCCTGGTGGAGCATCCCGGCGGAGAGGTCCACGCCGAGCACGGTGTACCCGGCCTCGCGCAGGCAGCCGCCGACGATCCCGGTGCCGCAGGCGAGGTCGACGAGGGTGCGCGTGCGGCGCGGCAGGAGTCCCGCGACGGCCTCGGCGGCGGCGCGGGCGCGCGGGAGGCCGCCCCTGCTCTCGTCGTAGCGGGCGGCCTCGTCGTCGTAGTCGAGCATCCTCAGCCCCGTACCCCGTGGGCGGCGGAGAGGTCCTCGACGCGGCGCGCGAGGGTGACGTCGAGCGCGGTGATCCTGCCGCCCGCGCTGTGCGTGTGGGTGGCCACCTCGACGGTGTTGTAGCCGAGGGTGAGGTCGGCGTGGTGGTCCATGTCCTCCTGGACGGAGGCGATGTGGAGCACGAGAGCGGCTGCGGCGAGGTGGTTGGGGAGGCGGGTGAGGCGGTCGTCCTCGCTGCTCCAGCCGGGCAGGGTGGCGAGGGCGGTGTCGATCTCGGCGGCGGGCAGCGGGCGGGCGGCGGGCAAGGCTGCTCCTCGGGGGGGGTACGTCCGGCCGGGGACGGGCCGGTTGATGGCGGCTCAGGCTACCGGCCGGTCCGTGCGCGCGGCCGGGCGGGCACGCGGGGCCGCCGGGTGACGCTCTTTCACGGGCCGGGTCAAGACTTTCTTTTGGTCTAGGCCAATCCATTGACGTGTTCGTTACAACGGCGGGAAAGTGAGGCGCCTCCACACCCCCTGGGAGATCCCCATGAGACGTCTTCGTGCCCTCTTGTGCGGCGCCGCCGCCTCCGCGCTCGCCGCCGCCGGGCTCACCGCGCTGCTGCCCGCCTCGGCCTCCGGCGCCGAGAGCGCGACGCTGGACAAGCGGTGGTACGCCGCCGCGCCCTACCTCATGCCGCTCGACAACGACCCGCCCAGCGCCACCGCGATCATGGACGCCTCCGGGCTCAAGGCGTTCCAGCTCGCCTTCGTCCTCGCGCCGAACGGCGGCGGGTGCAGCCCGACGTGGGACGGCACGGCGCCGGTCTCCTCGGACACCGCCGTCGGCTCCGTCATCAGCGCGATCCGCGCCAAGGGCGGCGACGTGTCCGTCTCGATCGGCGGCTACGGCGGCACCAAGCTCGGCCAGACCTGTTCCGACGCCGCGTCGACCGCGGCGGCGTACCAGCAGGTCATCACGAAGTACCAGCTCAAGGCCATCGACTTCGACCTGGAGGAGCCCGAGTACGAGAACACGGCGGCGATCGCCCGGGAGATCGGCGCGGCGAAGATCCTGCAGAAGAACAACCCGGGGCTGTACGTCTCGGTGACGACGGCCGGTACCGCGGACGGCACCGGCTGGTTCGGCAAGCAGATGCTCAACGAGGCGAAGGCCCAGGGCTTCACGCCCGACAACTTCTCGATCATGCCGTTCGACGGCGGCTTCAACGGGGCGGCCTCGCAGACCGCCGCGCTCACGGCCTTCAACGGCGTGCTGCGCTCGACCTTCGGGTGGAGCGAGGCGACCGCGTACGCGCACGAGGGCTTCTCGGGCATGAACGGCCGCAGCGACACGGGCGAGTACTTCAGCCAGGCCGACTTCCAGACGGTCCTGGACTACACGACCACGCACGGCATGGCGCGCTTCACCTTCTGGTCCCTCAACCGCGACCGGCAGTGCAGCCCCGCCGACAACGGCGGCAGGACCAGCGGTACGTGCAGCAGCGTGCCGCAGTCCGCGTGGGACTTCGCCAAGTTCTCCGTGAAGTTCGCGGGCGCGACCCCGCCCACCAACCCGCCGACCGACCCGACCGACCCGCCCACCGACCCCGGCACGGGCCAGTGCACGGCGGGCGCCTGGAGCGCGGGCGCGGTGTACGTCAAGGGCGACAAGGTCACCCAGGACGGGCACACGTGGGAGGCGAAGTGGTGGACGACGAACGAGAAGCCCGGCACGACGGGCGAGTGGGGCGTGTGGCAGGACGACGGCCCCTGCTGAGCGGGACCTGAACGGGCCCGGCGGACCGGGTACGGGGCGGGGCGGGCACACTGCGTGTGGCCGCCCCGCCCCGTTCGCCGTGCGGCTGGCCCGTTTCCTCAGTGCTGGTGATGGGCGTGGACCACCGCGTGGCCCTTGCCCCGTCCGATCATCCAGCGGTTGACCGGCGTCGTGACGACGAAGGCGAGGGCGAGCGAGCCCGCGAGCGAGAGCCAGAACAGGACGTCGGCGAGACCCGCGTCCATCGCGCCCGGGACCGCGACCATCGCGGTGTTGTCGATCAGCTCCATGACCGCGATCGAGACCGTGTCCGCGGCGAGCGCGACCTTGAGGGCGGCGCGCGGGCTCAGCCCGGCGCGCAGGACACCGCGCATCGTGAGCGCGTAGCCGAAGACGAAGGCGAGGACGATCGACAGGGCGACGGTCGCGCCGTTGTGGAGTCCGGCGGCCGTCCCGATGACCATGCCGAGGATCTCGCCGATCGCACACCCGGTGAGGCAGTGCAGGGTGGCCTGCGCGGCCAGGGTCCAGGGCGTGCCGGACCAGCCGGCCCGGCCCTCGTGCGGGGCGTGGTGGCCTTCGTGGTGCGCGTGGTCCATCGTGCTCCCCCTTCTCGTGCGTCGTGCCTCGTGCGGAGCGGCTTCCGGAGGGGAGAACACCATACCCCCCTGGGGTATTCCCGAGGGGGGTACGGCGGGCGGTTCGCGGGTCAGCGCCTCACGGTCACCCGCGCCTCAGTACGTACGCCCGAGACCGTCACCGCCAGCGTGACCGTCCCCGGGCGCAGCGCCGTGAGCCGTCCCGTCGCCGGGTCGTACGCGGCCGTGTCCCGCGGCCCCGCCGTGCGCGGCGGGCCCACGTGCAGGCCCCGCGAGGCGGACCAGTCGGCGCTGACGGGCCAGCCGAGCGGGACTGTGCGCGCGCCCTGGGTGAGGCGCGCGGTGACGGCGGCGTCCTTGCCGGGCGCGAGGCTCGCGGGGGCGTCGAGCCGCAGGGTGTCGGTGTGCGGGCGGGTCTGGACGCCGAGCCAGCCGTCCGGGAGCGCGGCGCCCGGCCGTGCCGCGCGGTCGACGCCGAGCAGGCTCCAGCCGGTGAAGCCGCCCTCGTCGGCGGGCGTCGCGGGGTTCTTCCCGGAGTTCCCGTTGACCAGGTACGGGACCCCCTCGGCGTGCGAGGCGTCGAAGGTGCCGACGTGCCCGGCGACGTACGCGACGCCCTTGCCGCTCGTGCGCCGGAAGTCCGCGAGCCAGGATTCGACGAGCGCGGCCTCCTTGCGGTCGCCGAGCTGGCTGCCCTTCTGCGGGGTCGGGTCGCGCGGCGGTACGTGCGCGGCGACGACGACCGAGTCGACCGCGCGGTCCTTCGCCGCGGCGTCGAGCGCGGCGCGCAGGCGGCCGAGCTGCGCGAAGTCCGAGACGCGCAGCCCGAGCCCGGAGGTGTCCAGGGTCAGGAAGCGGGTGCCCTTGTGGTCGAAGGTCTGCTCCGCCGCGCCGAACTCCTTGGTGAAGTTGGCGATCGAGCCGCCCATCACCTCGTGGTTGCCGGGGACGTAGTGCCAGGGCACGGCGTCGCCCAGTTCCTCGTCGAGCATCCGGTGGGCGAAGGCCAGGTCCTCGGGAGAGCCCTCGTCGACGAGGTCCCCGTCGATGAGCAGGAAGTCGGGCTTCGCCGCCTTGATCTCGCGCAGCGTGCGCCGCGCCTGCACGGCGTTCTCGCCGTCGGGGTCCCGCGCGACGAACTGCGCGTCGGACATGACGGCGAACCGCCAGTCCTTGCCCCGGACGTCCCGCGCGGTCGAGATGAGCGGGTCGTGGGGGCGGGCGCTCGCGGGCAGGTCCACCGCGGGAGGCACCTGCGCGGTGAGGCCGTCGAGTTCGACCTCGCCCTTGTACTGCTTCGTCGCGTCGGTCTCGGCGAGGTAGAAGCGGAAGACGGAGACGGGGTACGCGACGGACTGCGGCACGGGGAAGGTGACCTTCTTCCACCCGGTCCAGTCCACGTACGGGCCGCGCAGCAACTGGTCCGTCCCGGTCGCGTCCTTGAGGTGGAGCGTCGCCCAGGCGCCGTGCCCGTCTCCCTTGAGCCACAGCGTGAACGCCTGCGGCTGCCCGGTGACGGGGAGCGGGGCGGGCGGGCTCGCGTAGGCGGCGCGGGTCGCGGTCGACTGCGTGAAGTCGTACGTCATGCGCAGCCCGGTGCCGTCGTGGCTGTCGGGGACGGCGGCGAGCGCACCGGCGGCGCGGGCCTGGCTGAACGTCCAGTCGCCCGCGTCGTCGAAGCCGGTGAGGGCCTGGTCCGTGAGCCCGGCGGAGACGGCGAGGGTCGTGGAGTGCCCGGCGACCGTCGCGGTGACGGTGCCCGCGGCGCCCTCCGCGCGCGCCCGGACGGTGAAGCCGTCCGCGTCGGGGGTGAGGGTGAACAGCTCGTGGTCGTAGGTGAGCCGGACGTCGGAGGGCTCGACGGGGGCGCTGTTGCCCTCGGCGTCGAGCCCGGTGACGCCGAAGCGGGCGCTCGCCGTGGCGTCGGGGAGCGAGAGGCGCCGGGTACCGGTGTCGACGCGGTCGAGGGGTCCGAGGACGGTGAGCTTCGTGGTGCCCTTCGCGCCGCCCCTGCGGGCGGTGATCTCGGCGGTGCCCTTCGCGCGCGGCGCGGTGTAGCGCCCGTCGCGGTCGACGGTGCCCCCGCCCCGCACCGTCCACGTGGGCGTGCCCCGCGCGGGCCCGTACGTCTCGTCGTGGCCCTCGGCGGTCAGGCGGCGGTGCAGCCCGGGGAACACGCGGTCGGGGTGGCCCCCGGCGACGGGGTCGGCGGTCGGGGCGCCGAGCGGGTCCATCGCGGTGCTCACCCAGTAGCCCGTGAGGCGGCCGGAGCCGTCGGGCGCGGTGAGGACGAGGCCGTTGGGGACGGGGCGTTCGGTGCCGTCGGAGGGCTGGTTGCCGACCTGGAGGGTGTCGGTGCCGGGGGCGCGCGTGAGGAGCGTGGCGGAGCCGCCGCCGTCGAGGTTGACGGCGTTGTAGGCGCCCGCCTTCTTCAGCATCAGGCCGAGTTCGGTGAGCGTGACGCCGCCGCTGTCGGCCTGGCGGCCGTCGACGGTGACGACGTGCAGGGTACGGCCGTCGCGGCTGAAGCCCACGGCGGTGCGGGGCGCCGCGGTGTTGTTGCCCTCGCCCGTGTGGTCGACGGGCCTGCCGTCCGTCACGAGGTACTCGTTGGCGCCGATCGCCTCGCGCGGCGGCGCGGAGCCGTCGCCCGTGCGCGGGTGGTAGCTCCAGCTCACGGGCGCCCCCTCGGGCAGCGCGCGCAGCGCCTCGGCGCCCTTGCCCGCGCCGACGAGAGCGGTCGCCCCGGCGGGCAGGCGTCCGCTGCCCGGCCGGTGCGCGGTGTCCGTCGTACGGCCCCCGACGACCGTCACCTCGGCGGTGTCGCGGGCGCTGTTGACGGTGAGGGCGCGGTCGGCCTCGCCCCACGCGGCCGTGTAGGCGCCGATGCCGTCGGCGGGGACGTCGGCCGCGTTGAGCGCGGCGAGCGGGCGGTCGCCCGAGGGGAGGCTCAGGGTGCCGTCGAAGTAGAGGTCGAGGACGCGGCCCGCCTGCGCGGCGTCGAAGCCGATCGCGCGGGTGTGGGACGGCTGCGGCGAGTTGAGGAGCGCGCCCGCGTGCAGCCCGGAGCCCTCGGGGGCGCCCGTCTCGTTGATGTCGAAGAAGTCACCGTTGAGCGCGGCGACCGTGCGCCGTCCCTTGCCCGGGTCCTGCCCGGCGGCGAGCGCGGAGACGGGCTCGCGCGCGGAGACGCCCTTCGCCGAGCTGAGGTACTGGGCGCGCACGGCGGCGCCGAGGTCGGCGGAGACCTCGTGGACGCGCAGCCACTTGTCGCTCTCCAGGCGGTCGTACGAGGTGAGGGAGGCCCCGGGCGCGAGCGGGCGGCGCGTGCGGGCGGTCTCCAGGCCGTCGCCCTCGGGGTACGCGCGCGGGGCGGGCGTGTCCGTGGCGGCGAGCGTGCTCGCGGGGGGCGGGGCGGCGGGCCCGGCGGTGGCGGGCGGGGCCTCGGCGGGCGCGGGCTGGGCCGCGTAGGCGCTCTGGAGGCCGGCGCCGGTGCCGAAGAGAGTGAGCGTCAGGGCGAGGGCGCTGAGGGTTCTGGAGCGGGGCGGGCGTGGGGGCACGTGACTCCTCCTCGGGAGAGGCCCCGGGGATGGGGCCGCACCTCACCTTGGCTCCTCCGGCCCTCGCGCACCAGGGATGCCAGAGGACACACCATTGAACAGTGCGTGACGCGGCGGTCCCGGCTGCCCGCTGCGAGGGGGGCGGCCGGGACCGGGCGCGACGGGCGGGTGAGGCCCGTTCAGCAGAGCTTCGCCGAGAGGGTGATGGTGGTGCCGGCCAGGGCCTGGCTCACCGGGCAGTTCGCCTTGGCGTCGTTGGCGGCGGCGGTGAAGGCGGCCTCGTCGATGCCGGGCACGGTGCCCTCGACCGAGAGGTGGATGCCGGTGATCCCGGTGCCGGGCTGGAAGGTGACGTCCGCCGAGGTGATGAGGCGGGTCGGCGCGTGCCCGGCCTGGGTGAGGCCGTTGGAGAGCGCCATCGAGAAGCACGAGGAGTGCGCGGCGGCGATCAGCTCCTCCGGGCTGGTCTTCCCGTTCGGCTCCTCGGCGCGCGAGGGCCAGGAGACGGGGGTCGAGCCGATGCCGGAGGAGTCGAGCGTGACGGTGCCGCTGCCCTTGAGCAGGTCGCCTTCCCAGACGGTGTGCGCGGAACGGGTGGTGGCCACGGTGCGGTCCTTTCGCGAGCGGGGGCCCCGGGACGTTCGCGAGCGCGGGCCCCGGGGCGGGGCCGGTCCGCCCCGGCGGGGGCGGACCGTGGCCTATACGATCACATTCCGCCCGCGCCGGGCGGAGTTGGCGGCACCGGTACGGGGGCGGCAGCGGCCTCGGCGGGGCGGCTCGGCAGCGGGATCTGCGGGCCGTGGCTCTCGCGCAGCCAGCCCCGCAGGACCTCGTGCACCCGCTCGGCGCCGACGAGTTCCCCGCCCTCGGGGACCGGGGCGCTCAGCGCGAGCGGCGAGAGCAGGAAGGGCCGGGACTGGTCGCCGCCGAGCCCGCCGTGGGAGCCGATCTGCTCCTCGAAGGCGAGGACTTCGCCGGTCTCCGGGTCGTACCAGGAGTTGACCATGATGTCCGCGCAGTGCGGGAAGGAGTCCGTGCGCCGCACGGCCTCGGCCGCGCCGGGCCCGAAGACGGCGAGCGGGCCCAGTTCCCCGGCCGTCGGGTGCTCGCCGAGGTCCTCCAGGCGCACCTCGGCCCCGTACGCGCCGAGCACGACGGCGCCGTGGTCCTCGTCGCGTACGAGCAGGAAGCCGACCCCCGGGTGGTGCGCGAGCGTCGAGAGCAGCGCGGGGTGGCGGCGCTCGATCTCCTGCCGGGTCATGCGGTGCGGGACGTCGGGGAAGGAGACGAGGCCGAGGTTGCCCGAGGCGAGGACGACGGGGTCGGAGCGGCGGGGCGCGGCGTGGTGCTCCTCGGCGCGCTCCTCGACGGGGCGGTGCAGCGCCGTGCGGACCGCGGCGCGCGCCTCGTTGCCCGAGTGCGTACGGCGTACCTTGCGCGGCACGGGCAGGCCGCAGCCCGCCCGGACCAGCTCGCCGAGGCTGAGTCCGTACCGCATCCGGAAGGTCTCGCCGGGGCTCTGGCCGTGGTCGGACAGGAGGACGATCCGGTAGGGGCGCGGGGCGAGTTCGGCGACCTTGAGGACGAGCGCGAGGGAGCGGTCGAGGCGGCGCAGGATCTGCTCGGCGTCGCGGCTGCGCGGTCCCGAGTGGTGCGCGACCTCGTCGTAGGCGACGAGGTCGGCGTAGATCGCGGTGCGGCCCGCGAGCAGGTCGCTCACGACGGCGGCGACGACGACGTCCCGTTCGACGACGGTCGCGAAGGCGCGGACGAAGGGATAGAGGCCGCCGCGCCCCATGCGGGGGCGTTCGCGGCGCAGCCGGGCCCGCGTCGACTGGCACATCTCGCGGCCGACCTCGGCGACGAAGGACAGGACCGTGCGCACGGCGTTCGCGGGGTCGCTGAAGTACGCGAAGTACCCGGCGCGCGAGCGGGTCTCCTTGCCGCGCCGCACGGCGACGGACAGGACGAGCGCGAGCTGGTCGGCGCCGCCGCCGAAGAGGTTGCCGCGGCTCGCGCCGTCCAGGCTCAGGAGTCCCGAGTCGCCGGTGCGCTCGACGGCCCGGCGTTGCAGTTCGGCCGCGCTCGCCGGGCGGTTCGACACGACGACCTCGCGGGTCTCCTTCTCGTACCAGCGGAAGGCGGGGACGTCGAAGTTGCTGCCGTGCAGGATGCCGAGCTGGCTCGCGCCCGTCTGGCTCGACCAGTCGGTGCGCCACGGCGTGAGGCGGTGGCTGGGGAGGCCGCCGAGGAGTCCGGCGACGGTCGGCATGAGGCCCTTGCCGACGGCGTCCACGAGGACGTCGTGGCCGAGGCCGTCGAGCTGGAGGAAGACCGTGCCCGGCGGGGCGGGGGTGCCGCTCGGGCGGCCGTAGCGGCGGTAGGCGAGGCGGTGGAGGCGGCGGCGGTAGGCGTTGTCGTCCCGTACCGCGAGCGCGCCGCCGGTCGCCGAGGCGACGGCCGACATGACGGCGGCGACCACGACGGCGGTCTCCGGGTTGACCTCACCCCTGTTCACCGGGACGAGCCGCAGCGCGAGGAGCAGCAGCGAGCCGTTGAGGAAGAAGACGAGCACCGCGAGGACGAAGGCGGGCACGAGCAGCAGGGTGCGTACGAGCAGCGGCCACACGAGGGCGCCGAGCAGCCCGAAGACCCCGGCGCCGAGCGCGGCCGTCATGGCGATGCGCGTCGCGCTGTCCCCGTCGGGCGACTGGAGCTTGAAATCCGGCAGCAGTCCCGCGAGCACCAGCATCGTCAGGGTGCTCACCCCCCAGACCGCGAACATCCGCAACACGGCGCTCCCGGCCCCGCGCCACCTTTCCTCGTTCACCGCTCACCTTTTCCTCACGCGATCCGCGCGGAATGCCCTCGAACCGTTCCCCCACCTTCGCACACCGCCTCCCCCGCCCCGTCCCGGCGGGCGCGCGCGGCGGCGGTGGCAGGGAGGTGTTTCCGCCCGGGAAGGACGCCCGTGAACGGCCCCGGGGTTCAGCGGCCGTCGTAGCCGGCGGTCGGCATCGAGAGCCTGCGGTGGATGCGGGCCTTGTGGGCGGCGTCGTAGCGGGGCTCGGGGAGCGCGGCGAGCGCGAGCGGGACGCCCCGCAGCTCGCACAGGGCGCGGAACTCCTCCGCCGGGTGCACGGCCTCGGCGAGCGCCGCCGCCTCCGCGACGACGAAGAGGTCCGCCTCGCCGCTGTCGACCGGGTCCCACAGCGCCTCGTGCGCGGGCACGAGCCCGTGCGCGAGCACTTCCCGTACGAGGGTGTGCCCGCGCGCGGCGGCCCACTGGGCGCAGTGCGCGAACTGGCTGCGGATGTCGACGAGGTACGGCTGCGTGTCGAGCCGTTCCAGGGGTACGAGTGCGGCGATCGCCACCGCGCGGTGCCCGTTCACAGCACTCCCCCGTTCCGCTCCCGGGCCGTTGGCCCGGCCGTGGCGACGGACGGTGCCCGGACGGGCACTGATCCGAATGAGTGCCGACTCTACTGGAGCCCGTAGGCTCGACGGGAGCCCGCGGACGGTGAAGTGGTCGGCGGCGGTGGCGAGGAGGAGCGGCGACGGTGGAGATCACCTGGTGGGGACATGCGACCTGCACGGTGGAGGACGCGGGGACACGGCTCCTGACCGACCCGGTGCTCGTGCGGCGGCTCGCTCACCTGCGCCGCCGTCAGGGCGCGCTGCCCACACCCGTCGCGCTGCGCGCGGACGGCGTGCTCGTCTCGCACCTGCACAGCGACCACCTGCACGTGCCCTCGCTCGCGCGCCTCGCGCCCGGCACGGTGGTGCTGCTGCCGCGCGGCGCGCTGCGCGCGGTGCCGGGGCTCGGGCGGCGGCTCGCGCGGCTCGAACTCGTCGAGGTCGCGCCGGGCGACAAGCAGCGGATCGGCGGGCTCGACGTCCGCGCGGTGCCCGCCCGGCACGACGGGCGGCGCTTCCCGGTGGGCCCGCGGCAGGCGCCCGCGCTCGGCTACGTCATCAGCGGCACGGCCCGCACCTATTTCGCCGGGGACACGGGGCTCTTCGCCGGGATGGCGCGCGAGACGGGCCCCGTCGACGTCGCGCTGCTCCCGGTGGGCGGCTGGGGGCCGGGGCTCGGGCACGAGCACCTCAACCCGGAGCGCGCCGCGCGGGCGCTGAGCGATCTGCGGCCACGCGCCGCCGTCCCCGTGCACTTCGGCACGTACTGGCCGATCGGCCTGGGCGCGGTGCGCCCGCACGAGTTCCACTCGCCCGGCGTCGATTTCGTGCGGCAGGCGGGGCGGCTCGCGCCGGACGTCGCGGTGCACCTGCTCGGGCACGGCGAGAGCGTGCGCCCGCGGGTGGCGCGGTGACCGGGCGCGGCGCGGCCTGGGACCTGGCCGTGGAGAACGCGCGGGGCGCGGCGTGGGACGGGGCGCGCGTGCTCTCGCAGGCGGCGGACCGTGTCGCGGACAAGGTGCCGGGGGTGACGCAGCAGGCGGTGGGCTATCCCTCGCTGTTCCTCCTCGTGCTGCTCGGCGCGCTCGTCCCCGTGATACCCACCGGCGTGCTCGTCAGCTCGACGTCCGTGGTGGCCCTCCACCACAACCCGTTCAACCTGCTCCTCGTCTTCGTGACCGCCGCGCTCGCCGCGTTCCTCGGTGACGTGGCCCTGTACTGGCTCGGGCAGCGCGGGATGCGCTCGAAGAACGGCTCGCGCTGGCTCGACGCCCTGCGCGACCGGGCCCCCGCCGACCGCCTGACGCAGGCCCAGCGCGGCCTGGAGAGCCGCCGCATCCCGCTGCTCGTCCTCTCGCGGCTCGTCCCCGGCGGCCGTATCCCGGTCATGCTCGCGTGCCTCATGGCGGAGATGCCGCTGCGGGTCTTCGTGCGCGGCAACGCCCCGGCGTGCCTCGCCTGGGCCGTGACGTACCAGCTCGTCGGCATCCTCGGCGGCTCCCTCTTCCCGGAGCCCTGGCAGGGCGTCCTCGCCGCGGTCGTGCTGACGCTGCTGATCAGCGGGGGGCCGCCGGTGTGGCGGCGGCTGCGCGGCGGACGGGGAGCGGACGACGACGGCGGGGCGGGCGCGGGGGAGGCCAAGGAAGGGCGGGCGCGGGCCTGAGCGGGGAGGGACGGCGCGGCCTGAGCGGGGGACGGCGGCGGGCGGGGCCGGGGGACGGCGGCGGGAGGGGCCGGGGGAGGCGGCGGGCGAGGGGTACGGCGGCGGGCCGGGGCGTGTCGCCTCCGGCCCGCCGCGCCTGCGGCCCGTACGGCTGGCGCCGCTTCGAGCCGCGCCTCTTCGGCCCGCGAGTTCTCGGACCCGGCCGCCCCCGTCTTCCGGTCCGTCAGCCCTTGGCGGCGGCCTTGTCGCCGAACTGGAGCTTCAGCTGCTCCTGGATCTGCTTCTCGATCTCGTCGCCCATCGGGCCGTTCTCCCAGTCGGCGCCGAACTGCTTGTCCATCTCCTTCCGGAGCTGCTTCTCGAACTCCTTGCGGAAAAGCGGGTCGTTCGCGAACCCGTCCTCGTCGAGGGGGCTCTCGGCACCGGGGCCGTCCTTCGAGAGCGCGTCGACGTCCGCCGGGCCGCCGCCGAGGAGGAGGCCGGGGTCCATGCCGAAGATGGTGCCCTTCTTGCCCTGGGGAAGTTCCTTCGCCCCGGTGGGGGCCGTGATCTTCCCGGGCTCGTCGAAGCGGAGGACGACGTCGAACTTGTCGCCCTTCTTGACCGGGTCGCCCGGCTCGGCGAGCTGAGCGGCGTCGAAGGTGACCCCGGAGAGGGTGCCGTCCTTGAGCGCGAAGTCCACGCCGAGCTTGCTGTTCGGGACGTCCTTGAGGTCCTTCTCGGTGGGCGTGCCGCGCATGCGCCACGCCGGAACCTTGTCGGAGACGTCCTCGACGGCGCCGAGGACGTCGGTCAGCAGGGCGCGGGCCGGGGCCTTGGCGAGGATGTGGTCCGTGCCGTCCTTCTCGCCCTTGTCGGTGAAGGTCACGCGGCGCGCGAGGATGCTCTTGAGGTCGGTCTTGAGCTTGCGCTGGGTCTTGCTGTCCAGCTTGTCCGCGCCGGACTTCTTCCCCGAGGCGTCCGCGCCGGCCCCCAGCTCCTCCAGCGCGGAGGTGTCGGTCTTGACCCACTTCCCCGCGAACAGGTCCTTGAGGGGCCCCATCTCCGGGGGCAGTTCACCGGCACCGGGCATGGGGGTGTCGAAGGTCTTCCCGAAGGCGTCGACGTCGGCCCGCAGGTAGAGGGTCTTGTCGACCATCCGCACGTCGAGCAGTTCGGCCCCCTTGCCCGAGCCGACCGAGAACGCGAAGGACTTGATGTCCTTGTCCCGGGCCTCGGCGAGCGGCTTGGACGCCTCGACGGAGAAGGAGATCCGGAGCTTGCCCACCGCCTTCGCGGCCGTGGGCGACAGCGCGTCCTCGGGGTCGTCCGACTTGCTCGCGCGCCGCAGCACCTTCGGGTCGGCGTCGAGCCCGAACTCGACCGTGAGCGAGTGCTGCTCGCCGAGCTTGTCGGCGGCCTTCTGGATCTTCTGCGCGGCGCTCAGGTTCTCGACGGTGCCGCAGGCGGCGATGCCGGTGAGGGCCAGCGCGGCGGAGGTGGCGACGGCCAGAGTCGTACGGCGTGCGGTATTGATGGTTTTCCCCTGTCTTCGTGGTACACACAGGGGACTCACGGGCCCTTCACACGGTTGTACGAATCCGGGGCTACGAAAACGTAACGACCGGGGCGGCGGCTCAGCCCGTCCGCGCGTCGCCCCCCGTGGCCCGTACGCGCTCCAGGAGGCGCGAGGCACCCACCGGGAGGTCCCACAGGTCCTCGCGGGGGCGCCCGGCCGCGTGCCAGGCGGCGCGGGTGCGCAGGAGCGGTTCGAGCACGGGCTCGGAGGAGAGCAGGAAGGTGCCCCAGTGCATGGGGGCCATCCGGGCGGCGCCGAGGTCGTCCGCGGCGCGTACCGCCTCCTCGGGGTCGCAGTGCACGTCCCCCAGGCACCAGCGCGGGTCGTAGGCGCCGACCGGGAGGAGCGCGAGGTCGATGCCGGGCAGGCGGCGGCCGATCTCGGCGAACGCGGGGCCGTAGCCCGTGTCCCCCGCGAAGTACAGGCGCGGCCCGCCGCCGGGGGCGGTGAGGACCCAGCCGCACCACAGGCTGCGGCACGTGTCGGCGAGGCCGCGCTTGGACCAGTGGTGCGCCGGTACGCAGTCGAAGCGGACGCCGTCCAGGACGGCGGCCTCCCACCAGTCCAGCTCGGTGACCCTCGTGAAGTGGCGCCGCCTGAACCACGGGGCGAGCCCGGCGGGGCAGAAGACGGGGGTGGTGCGGGGCAGGCGGCGCATCGTGGGGGCGTCGAGGTGGTCGTAGTGGTTGTGGCTCAGGACGACCGCGTCGACATGGCCGAGCGAGGCCCACGGCACGCCGACCGGGGTGATGCGGGCGGGGGTGCCGAGGATGCGGCGCGACCACACGGGGTCCGTGAGGACGGTGAGCCCGCCGATCCGCACGACGAAGCTCGCGTGCCCCGCCCACGTGACCGCGAGTTCACCCGCGCGCGGGACCGGCGGCGGCGCGGGCGCGCACGGAATGCGCGGCACGTCCACGAGCCCGGCGGGTCCCGGCCGCACGGCGCCCTCGCGGACGAGCCGCGCGTACTCCCGGATACCGGGCAGCGGCGCGCTGAGCCGGTCGCTGAAGTCCCGCGGCCAGACCCGGCGCTCGCCGAGCGGCCGGGGCTCGGGCAACGGGGGGTGGTCCACCGGGCGGGCCGGGGCACCGTGGGACGACGGCCGGGGGCTGAGCGGGGCGGGCGTCACAGCGGCCCCTCGCCACGGCCGGCCAGCGTCCCGGCCGACCCGGCCACCGTCCCAGCCACCCCGGACGACCCGGCCACCCCGGCAACCCCGGACGACCCGGCCACCGGGCCGGCTGCCGACCCCGACGGCACGGCCACAAGCGCCGTCCCCGTCGACTCGGCCACCATCCCGGCCACCCCGGTCCCGGAACCGCCCCCCGAGCGCCGCGTACTTGCCCCCGCGCCGAGCGGCCCCTCCTCCCCCACACCCGCGCGCACACGTTTCGCGGGACCACCGCCCGCCGGCCGCCCCACCGCGCCCGGCCACCTCCCCCCGCCCCAGCACCAGACGGCCGACCTCGCGCGGGGGCCCACGTTCATTCCGCTCCCTCCACGGTGCGGCCACCGGTGCCGGTGCCGGTACCCGCGTCCGTGCCTGTGCCTGTGTCTCTGCTGTCTCTGCCTGCGTGCGTCGCTGTTCCCGTGCCGTCCTGCCGGTGCCCCGTTCCCGGGGCGTGCGGCGGCTCCGTCGCGGCGAGGTCGCGCAGGACGGCTTCGAACATGCTCAGGGCCCGGCGCGGGTCCGGCAACGCGAGGGGGTCCGGGGAGGTGAGGGCGGGCTCGCGCGCGGCGGGTGAAGGGCCGAGGAGTCCCGCGGTCGGCATGCGGACGCGGAGCGCGGGGAGCGGGTCGCCGAAGCGGTGGCCGCCGTGCACGGGGAAGGGGAGCCGCGCGTTGAGGTCCGCTTCGAGGTCGACGGCGTCGAGTACGCCGCGCGCGGCCAGCGCCTCGCGGAAGGGGCCGAGGTCGACGAGGAGGGAGCGCCCGGCGCGCGGCGGCAGCGCGAACGCTCCCGCGGCCGTGGCGCGCGCGTGGGCCGCGCGGGCGACGAGGCCGTGCGCGCGGGCGATCGCGCGGGCCCGCGCGCGCAGCTCCGGCGGTTCCGCGAGGGCGCGCGCGGCGGGCGCGCGGAGCGGTCCGGCGGGGCGGGCGCCCGCCGCGGTGAGGGCGTCGGCGGTACGGGCGCGCAGCGTGAGGCCGGCGGGGGTGGCGGGGAAACGGGCCAGGGCGAGCGGCCAGTCGGCGGGGAGCAGCGCCCCGGCGAGGTCGGTGAGGACGACGACGTCGTCCGGGTGGGCACGCGCGGGGCTCAGGACGAGGGGGTGGTGCGGGGAGTGCGGGGTGTCGCGCAGGCTCTCGTCGACGACGACGGTGAGGCCGCAGCCGGCCGCCGCTTCGAGGGCCGCGTCGACCGCCTCGGGCTCGGGCACGGTCCCGGTCGGGTCGTCGACGACGCCGAGCACGAGGACGCGCGGGTCGCCGCCCTCGCGGAGCACCCGCCGTACGGTCTCCATGAGCGCGTACGGGTCGGGGACGCCCCCGTACTCCGCGGGGGTGGGCACGGGGTGCGCGGCGCGCCCGAGCAGCCGCGCCTGCGGCAGCCACCAGGCGGCGCAGGGACGCGGGACGAGGATGTCGCCGCCCCTGGCCGCGAGCAGGGCCAGCAACAGGGCACCCCCGCCGGGCGCGAGGAGCACCCCCTCCGGACCGGTCTCCAGGCCCCGTCGCGCCCAGTACCCGCAAGCGGCGGCGACGACGTCGCCGTCCCCCGCCGTCTCCCCGAGCCGTCCGCTCAGCTCCGCCGGCGCCGCGAATCCGGCCACGGCGTACGACGGCTCCAGGAACCCGGGATCGCGCCCACCTCGACTGCCCACGCCCCCACTGTGCCGCGCGGGCCCCCTCCCCGCGCGGGGAGCCGTCCGGCGGCGCGGGGACGGGCCGTCCCCGTGTACGGCCGGAGTGGCCCCGTACCGCCGGGACCGGCCGCCGGTCGCCTCACCTCGCGCGCGCGACCCGCCGTTCGTCCCACACCGGCTCGGGGGTCTCGCGGACGCGGCCGTCCTCGCCGAAGACGAGGTAGCGGTCGAAGGCGCGCGCGAACCAGCGGTCGTGCGTGACGGCGAGGACGGTGCCCTCGAAGGCTTCCAGGCCCTCCTGGAGCGCTTCGGCGCTCTCCAGGTCCAGGTTGTCCGTCGGCTCGTCGAGGAGGAGCGCGGTCACGCCCTCCAGTTCGAGCAGGAGGATCTGGAAGCGGGCCTGCTGGCCGCCGGAGAGGCGTTCGTAGCGCTGCTCGGCCTGCCCCGTCAGCTCGTAGCGCCGCAGTCGTGACATCGCGGCGCCCCGGTCCTTCGCGTGCTCGCTCCACAGGATGTCGAGGAGCGTGCGGCCCTCCAGCTCGGGGTGCGCGTGGGTCTGCGCGAAGTGCCCGGGTACGACGCGGGCGCCGAGCTTCCAGGCGCCCGTGTGAGCGACGTCCTCGCCCGCGAGGAGGCGCAGGAAGTGCGATTTGCCCGAGCCGTTGGAGCCGAGCACCGCGACGCGCTCGCCGAAGAACACCTCCAGGTCGAAGGGCTTCATGAGGCCCGTGAGTTCGAGCTTCTCGCATGTCACCGAGCGCACCCCGGTCCGCCCGCCGCGCAGCCGCATCGTGATCTCCTGCTTGCGCGGCGGCTCGGGCGGCGGCCCCGCCTCCTCGAACTTGCGCAGCCGCGTCTGCGCCGCCGCGTAGCGGGAGGCCATCGCGTCGCTGTTCTTCGCGTACTGGCGCATGTCCAGAACGAGTTTCTTGAGCTGCGCGTGCTTCTCGTCCCAGCGGCGGCGCAGCTCCTCGTACCGCTCGAAGCGCTCCTTGCGCGCCTCGTGGTACGTCGCGAAACCGGTGCCGTGCGTCCACACCTCGGCGCCGTCCGGGCCCGGTTCGACGCTGATGATGCGCCGCGCCGAGCGGTTGAGGAGTTCGCGGTCGTGGCTCACGAAGAGGACCGTCTTACGGGTCTGTTCGAGCTGTTCCTCCAGCCAGCGCTTGCCCGGCACGTCCAGGTAGTTGTCCGGCTCGTCGAGGAGGAGGACGGCGTCCGGGCCGCGCAGGAGCGCTTCGAGGACGAGCCGTTTCTGCTCGCCGCCCGAGAGCGTGCGGACCTGGCGCCACTGGGCCTGCTCGTAGGGGATGCCGAGGGCCGCGACCGTGCACACGTCCCACAGCGTCTCGGCCTCGTAGCCGCGCGCCTCCGCCCAGTCCGAGAGGGCCTGCGCGTAGGCGAGCTGGGCGGCCTCGTCGTCGACGGTCATGATCGCGTGCTCGGCCTTGTCGACAGCGCGCGCGGCCTCGCGGACGCGGGGTTGCGCGACGGAGACGAGCAGGTCGCGCACGGTGGACTCGTCGCGGACGGAGCCGACGAACTGCGGCATCACGCCGAGCCCGCCGCTCGACGTGACCGCGCCGCCGTGCGGCTGGAGTTCACCGGAGAGCAGGCGCAGGAGCGTCGTCTTGCCCGCCCCGTTGGGACCCACGAGCGCGGCGACGACGCCCTCGCCGATGCGGAAGGACACGTCCCCGAGCAGCGGCCTCCCGTCGGGAAGGAAGTACTCCACGTGCCCTGCTTCGAGATGTCCCATGCCGCGCATTGTCCGCGTCCGTCCGGGTGCCGGGCAAACTCATTTCGGTCGCCGCGCGCAGGTCGTCAGGGGTGAGGCGGGGCGGCCGGGGTACGTGTGCGCCATGACCGCAGACGTCACCTCATCGCCCTGGCGGGACCGGCTCACCTCGCTCGACTCCACCGTCTTCCGTATCGCCGCGAGCCACCGCTGGCCCGGCGCCGAGCAGGTGCTCCCCCGGCTGAGCCGGTCCGCCAACCACGGCGTGCTGTGGTTCGCGGCGGGCGCCGGGCTCTACGCGACGCGCTCCCCGCGCGCCCGCCGCGCCGCCGTGCGCGGCCTCGTCTCGCTGGGGCTCGCCTCGGCGACCGTCAACACGATCGGCAAGCGCGCGGTCCGCCGCGCCCGGCCGCTGCGCGACGCGGTGCCGCTCGTGCGGCAGCTCAAGCGCCAGCCGCTCACGACCTCGTTCCCCTCGGGGCACGCCGCGTCCGCCGCCGCCTTCGCGGCCGGGGTGACGCTGGAGTCGCGGGCGCTGGGCGCGCTCGTCGCCCCCGTCGCCTTCTCCGTCGCCGCCTCGCGCGTCTACACCGGGGTCCACTACCCGAGCGACGTCCTCGCGGGCGCCGCGCTCGGGGTCGGCGCGGCGCTCGCCGTCCGGGGCCTGGTGCCGACGCGCGACCAGATGCCGGTGCCCGCGCGCCTCACCGTGGGCGCGCCCCGGCTGCCGCGCGGGGCCGGGCTCGTCGTCGTCGTGAACAGGGGCGCCGGCTCGCCCGACCGCGTACGGAGCCTGCGCGACGCGCTGCCCGAGGCGGAGGTCGTCGAGTGCGAGGGACCGGCGCTCGCCGACGAGCTGGAGAAGGCCGCGCGGCGGGCGAAGGCGCTCGGCATCAGCGGCGGTGACGGCTCGATCAACACGGCGGCGGGGGTCGCCCTGCGGCACGAGCTCCCGCTCGTCGTCCTGCCGGGCGGGACGCTCAACCACTTCGCGTACGACCTGGGGATAGAGGATGTGCGGGACGCCTACCGGGCCGTCGAGCTGGGCGAGGCGGTCCTCGTGGACGTGGGGCGCTGGCGCACCGAGTGCCGCGACTCCGAGGACGGCTGGGTCTCGGGGTTCTTCCTCAACACCTTCAGCCTCGGCGTGTACCCGGAGCTGGTCCAGGAGCGCGAGAAGTGGTCCGGCAGGCTCGGCGGCCGGCTCGCCGACGTGGCGGCGGCCGTGCACGTCCTGCGCCGCGACCGCCCGCTCCTCGCGGACATCGGCGGCCACCGCGAACCGCTGTGGCTCCTCTTCGCGGGCAACGGCCTCTACGGCCGCCCGGGGCTCACGGCGGGCCGCCGCACCGACCTGGCCGACGGCCTCCTGGACGTCCGGACGGTACGCGGCGGGGGCCGCCCCTCGGCCCGCCTCCTCGGCGCGGCCCTCGCCGGTCCCCTCACCCGCTCTCCCTTCCACGCCGCGCGCCGCCTGCACCGCCTGCGCGTCACGGGCATCGAACCGGGGACGCCGCTGGCGCACGACGGCGAGGTGGCGGAGGCGGGCAGCGTCGTCGAACTGGACAAGCTGCACGAGGCGCTGACGGTGTACCGGCCGATAGTGGTGTGAGCGCGGCCCCTCGGTCCCGGAAGGCTTCACGTCCGCATCGCGAGACGCCCGTCTCACCAAGCGACATGCGGCGTAGCGTGAACGCACCGAATCCTCCGGGACCGAAGGAGTTCCGTCATGCCGGAAACCGCTGAGACCCCCGCCGAAACCGCCGTCTACACGCACGGCCACCACGAGTCCGTGCTGCGCTCGCACAGTTGGCGCACCGCCGAGAACTCGGCCGCCTACCTGCTGCCGCACCTCAAGCCGCACATGCGCGTGCTCGACCTGGGCTGCGGGCCCGGGACGATCACGGCGGACCTCGCCGCGCTCGTCCCGCAGGGCCACGTCACGGGGATCGACGCCTCGGAAGGGGTGCTCGCCAAGGCGGCGGCGGAGGCGGAGCGGCGCGGGCTCGCGAACGTGGGCTTCACGGCCGGGGACGGGCACGCGCTCGCGTACCCCGACGACACCTTCTGCGTCGCGCACGCCCACCAAGTGCTCCAGCACGTGGGCGATCCGGTGGGCGTGCTGCGCGAATTGCGGCGGGTCGTGAAGCCGGGCGGCATCGTGGCGGTACGGGACGCGGACTACGCGGCGATGACGTGGTACCCCGAGGTGCCGGAGCTCGACGACTGGCTCGACCTGTACGAGCGCGTGGCGCGCGGCAACGGCGGGGAGCCGGACGCGGGGCGGCGGCTGCGCGCCTGGGCGCACGAGGCGGGCTTCACCGATGTCGCCTCGTCGGCGGACACGTGGTGCTACGCGGCGCCGGACGAGGTGGCCTGGTGGAGCGGGCTGTGGGCGGACCGCACGCTCGCCTCGGCGTACGCGGAGCGCGCGACGAGCGGCGGGCACGCGGACGCCGCCGGGCTCGAAGCGATCTCGGCGGCGTGGCGGGAGTGGGGACGGAGCCCGGACGCGTGGTTCGGGGTGCTGCACGGGGAGATCCTGTGCCGGGTCTGAGCCGGGGCGGGATCAGGCCCGGGGACGGGCGTTCGCTGGCTGGCTGAGAGCGCGGGCGGCCCGTCCCGGGGCTGAGGGCGACGGGGGCCCGGCACAGGGGGCCTCGCGGGGGCGGCGGGACCGCGTCGGCTCCGTACCCCCGTGGTACCGCCGCCGACGCGCCCCGCGCGAGCCGCCGCCGTCAGTTCACCAGCATCCGCACCGAGGCCGTGATCGCGTCCGCGTCGATGCCCGCCGCGGCGAGGCTCTGCGCGGGGGTCGCGGAGCCGGGCATGTTGCGGACCGCGAGGCGGACCAGGCGCGGGGCGGGGCGGCCGTCGTCGAAGGCGGACGCGACGGCGTCGCCGATGCCGCCCTCGGGGTGGTGGTCCTCGACGGTGAGCAGGCAGCCGGTCTCCTCGGCGGCCTTCCACAGCGTCTCGCGGTCCACGGGCTTGACCGAGTACAGGTCCACGACCCGGACGGCGACGCCCTCGGCGGCGAGCCGGTCGGCCGCGGCCAGGGCCTCGTGGAGGGTCTGCCCGGCGGCGACGACCGTGAGCCGGTCCTCGCTGCTGGAGCGGAGCGTCTTCGAGCCGCCGACCGGGAACTCCTCGTCGGGCCCGTAGACGACCGCGTTGGCGCCGCGCGTGGTGCGCAGGTAGGAGATGCCCTCGATGTCGGCCATCGCCGCGGTCAGGTGCGCGGCGGCGTTGGCGTCGGCCGGGTAGAGGACCGTCGAACCGTGCACGGCGCGCATCATCGCGAGGTCCTCGACGCCCATCTGCGAGGGCCCGTCCTCGCCGATCGCGACGCCCGAGTGCGAGCCGCACAACGCGAGGCTGACCTGGCTGACCGCCGCCATGCGGATGAAGTCGTGGGCGCGCGTGAGGAAGGCCGCGAAGCTCGCGGCGAAGGGCCGCCAGCCGCGCGCCGCCATCCCGACGGCCGCGCCGACCATCTGCTGCTCGGCGATGTACATCTCGAAGTACCGCTCGGGGTGCTCCTTCGAGAAGAACTCGGCACGGGTCGAGTCGCCGACCTCACCGTCGAGGACGACGACGTCGCGGCGGGCGGTGCCCAGCGCGGTGAGCGCCTTGCCGAAGGCGTCGCGCGTCGCGACCTCGTCGCCGCCCTTGTCCCAGCGCGGCAGGTCGAGCGCGGCGGGGGCCGGGTTGCGCTGGCCGGCGGAGCCCTTCGGCTTCTGGACGGAGACGCGGATGTCGCGTACGCCGCCGAGTTCGGCGATGGCGCCCTCGGGGTCCTTGAGCGGCTTGCCGTGCAGGCCCTCGTGGTCGGCGGCGGCGCGTACGCCCTGCCCCTTGATGGTGCGGGCGAGGATCACGGTGGGCTCGCCGCGCGTGGACTCGGCCTCGCGGTAGGCGGCGTCGATCTCGTGGACGTCGTGGCCGTCGATCTCGATGGTGTGCCAGCCGAACGCCCGGAAGCGGCGCGCGTAGGAGTCCAGGTCGTGGCCGTGCCGCGTGGGGCCGCGCTGACCGAGCCGGTTGACGTCGATGATCGCGGTGAGGCGGTCGAGGTGGAGCGCGCCCGCGGCCTCGGCCGCCTCCCACACGGAGCCCTCGGCGATCTCGCTGTCCCCGCACAGGACCCACACCCTGCTGTCGGTACGGTCCAGATCACGCGCGGTGAGCGCGAGGCCCACGCCGACCGGGAGGCCCTGGCCGAGCGAGCCCGTCGCGACGTCGACCCAGGGGATGCGCGGGGTGGGGTGCCCGTCGAGGCGGCTGTCCTCCTCGCGGAAGGTGAGCAGTTCCGCGTCGCTGACGGCGCCTGCCGCCTTGAACGCGGCGTAGAGGACCGGTGAGGCATGGCCCTTGGAGAGCACGAAGCGGTCGTTCGTCGCCAGGTCGGGGGCGTCGAAGTCGTAGTGCAGGTGCCGGGCGAAGAGCACGGCGACGAGATCCGCCGCGGACATCGACGAGGTCGCGTGCCCGGAACCAGCGGCGTCGGTCGCTCGCACCGAGTCCACCCGCAACTGCTGACCGAGTTCCGCGAGGGCGTCGAGGTTCTCCGGGTCGAGCGGCGTGGCGGTGCCGGTTTCACTCGGCATGGTGACTCCTTTCGTACGCTGTCGTACGCGGGGTGCACGGGTCGTGCACGAGCGCGGCTCTTCGGGTCCCCGGGGGTACGCCGGGCAAACGTGCGCCCGGGGCGTTTCTCCCAGTTCTCCCAGTATGGAAAGGGACGCGGCATCGCGCGCGGCGAGCGGGCCGGGACCGGGACAGCGGCCTGCGGCCGGAAACGATCACCTCGGGCGGGCGCGCCAACTAGGCTCGGCCCATGGAGATTCTGGGTACCACGCTCCGTGTCTGTGTCGATGACCTGGACCGCACGGTCCCGTTCTACGAACGCCTCGTCGGCCGGCCCGCCGAGCGTTTCGACCGCGGGAACGTCTCGGTGGCCGCCGTGGGCTGCTTCCTGCTGATGAGCGGCCCGGCGGCCGAGATCGAGGTGCTGCGACAGGTACGGGCGACGCTCGCCGTCCCCGACGTGGAGGAGGCGGCCGTCGCGCTCCTGGCCTCGGGCGGGCGCGTGCTGGCGGGTCCGATCGGCTCCCCGGCGGGGCGCACGCTGGTGGCGCTGCACCAGGACGGGAGCATTTTCGAGTACGCGGACCGGGGTGGGGCGGGCGGGACGCCGGCGGGGTGAGGTGACGGTGGCGTGGTGGGGAGGACGGAGCGGTCACGGTGGCTCACGGGGCGGGGCGCCGGCCCACCCGCTCACTCCCCCCGCCGCCCCGCCCCGTAGGCCGCGCTGACCGCCACCCCCCGGTCCTCGTCCCGCGTGAGCGCGAGCAGGAGCCGCGTCGCGGCGTCGCCGGGGATGTCCGCGAGGGCCTGGGCGATCCGCCGCCTCGCCGCCGCGCCCGCGCCCCCGGGCTCCAGCCCCTCGGCGAGCAGCCCGACGACACGGTCCCCCATCCCACCCCCCTCCCCCGCCAGGCGGCTCAGCGCGTCCGCCGCGTCCACGTCGTGGCGCCCCGCGACGACCATCGCCACCAGCGCGGGCACCGCCTCCGTGTGCCCCCGCGCCCCCAGCGCGAGGGCCGCGTGGTCGCGGACCTCCGCGTCGGCGTGCCCGAGGGCCCGCCGCAGCAGCGCCGTCACCCCGGTGTCGGCGTCGGCGTCCGCGTCGGCCGGGAGCGCCGCGAGGGAGCGCGCCGCGCGTTCCCGCACCTCCGCCGCCGGGGAGTCGAGGCCCCGGGCCAGCGGCGCGAGCGCGCTCCCGTCCGTCCGGGCGAGCGCCCAGCGCAGCGCTCCCGCCACGTACGGGTCCGGCTCGCGCAGCACCGCGTCCGCGAGCGCCTCCGCCGGTACGGGGCCGCCCTCGGCGGCGAGCGCGGCGCGCTGCCTGTCGTCCGCGTTCCACGCGCCGAGCGCCCGGAGCAGCGCCGCGCCGCGCAGGACGTCGTCCCAGTCGGCCGGTCCGGCGGCTCTGAGGCGGTCGAGCCTCGTGAGCAGTTCGGTCTCCGCGGCGATGCGCTCCCGGGTCCGCCGGGCGAGTTCCTCGACGAGGCGCGCGGGCGCGAAGTCCGGGTCGTCGAGCGCGCGCCCCACCTCGCGCAGGGACAGGCCGAGCGAGCGGAGGCTCTCGACGTGGAAGACGCGCCGCACGTCGTCGGCCCCGTACTCCCGGTAGCCGGAGCCGGTACGGCCGCGCGGGCGCACGAGGCCGAGCGCCTCGTAGTGCCGGAGCATGCGGGCGCTGACCCCGGACCGCCGCGCCAGCTCACCGATCAGCACCGTCCACCGCTCCTCCCGGCCGCCGTGGCCGTCGTCATGCCTCCCCGCTTCCGGGCGCCCGAGCGCCCGAGCGCCCGGCGGCCGTTACCGCTCTTCCCGCCCCGCCGGGCCGTCCGGTCCCAGCGCGATGACACGTTTCACCGCCTCGATCGCCGAGGCGAAGCCGAGCGAGGGGTCCCGTCGCAGCCGTTCCGTGGCCAGGGCGTGCGCGCGCACCTCCGGGTCGGCGGCCCTCTCCCGCTCCGCGAGGACCGGCAGCGCCGCCCCGCCGAGCGCGATCAGTGCCCGGCTCAGGCTGAGCCGCACGTCGGGGTCGCCCCGTCCGAGCTGTGCCGACAACGCTACGGCCAGCGCGGCCTCCCCGCCCTCGGGGACGAGCACCACGGCCGCGCGCCACGCGGCGCGGGCCACCTCGTCGTCCGGGTCGCCCAGCAAGGCGGGCGTGATCGCCTCCCACGTGCCCGGCGCGGCGATCTTCGAGAGCGTGTGCAGGGCCTGGGCACGCGCCTGCGCGGGCTCCGCGCGCGAGGCGGCGACGAGCAGCGGCACGGTCGCCGTCTCCGGGTGCCGGATCAGCGCCCACGTCAGCATCTCCCGTACGCCGAACTCCGGCTCGACCGCGCACCGCGCCACGAGCGTGCCGACGTACGCCGGGTCGGGGTCCGTACCCGCCGCGAGCGCCGCCCGCAGCCGTACGGACCCGTCGTCGCTCGCCAGCGCCCGCAGGACCCGCGTCGTGTACGGCACCGCTTCCGGCATGGCCATGGGAATCCGCCTCCCCGCCCCGCAGGGCTTGTCGTGGAGTCCCCAGTGAAGGGCTTGCCACGGTGTCAAGGTCAAACGCCCGGAGACGGGGACCGGGGAAGGCGAAGGGGCGCGGGAGCCCGTGGTCAGCGAGAAGGCACACCCCTACGAGGGAGAGCCCCCGCACGGAAAGACCCCCTTCACCCCTGTGGGAACGCCGCCGCCAGCAGGTCCGCCAGCGTGTCCCCCGCCGTCCCCTCGGGGTCCTTGTCCGGGTCGTAGATCGTCACGTTCAGGCCGACGCAGCCCGGGTGCGCGAGCAAGGGGCGGAGCAGCTCCGTGAGTTCGTCCGGTTCCAGTCCGCCCGGGTCGGGGCTGTCCACGGCGGGCATGACGGCGGGGTCGAGTACGTCCGCGTCGCAGTGCACCCAGTACCCGGCCCGTCCCCCGCCGCCCAGCTCCTCCGCGAGCGCCGCGCCGACCGCATCGGGGCCCCGCTCGCGCAGCGCGGCGACCGTGACGACGCCCATCCCGAGCGAGGTCAGCTCGGGGATGTCCTCGTCGCCGTCCCTGATGCCCGCGTAGCGGATGTCCTCCTCGCGCAGGTAGGGCCGCAGCCCGTCGATGTCCGCGAGGTCCGCCTGTCCGCGCCCGGTGGCGATCGCGACCTCCTCGCCCGCGGCGGCGCCGACGGCGGGGGCGTTGCCGAGGTGGCGGAAGTCGGCCGAGGCGTCGGCCGCGAGGAGCCCGTAGCGGCCCCTGCGGCGCAGCGCGAGCGAGGCGCCGAGCTGGATCGCGCAGTCGCCGCCGAGCACCACGGGGAAGTCTCCCCCGTCGAGGAGCGTGCCGATCCGCTCCGCCAACCGCCTTGTGTAGGTGGCGAGCTGGGGTGCGTGGAAGACGCCGTCGCCGAGCCGCCAGTCGCCCCGGTCGTACGCGGGGGCGGGTACGGCGCCCCCGTCGTGGGCACCGATCCGCCGGGGCAGGTCCCGTGCGCGCAGCGCCGCCGCGAGGCCGTGGCAGCCGGGCACCTCGCCGGGTGCCGGGGGCCTGAGGCCGAGGTTGGAGGGCGCGTCGATTATCACCGTGCGTCGCATGCGGCCCATCCTCTACGGTGGCGCGGCACACTTCACCCGATTTCCGAGAAGGCACCATGAGCAGCCCCACCGCACCCCCCGGCCCGCAGGACGAGCGGCACGAACAGCACACCTACCGCGTGACCCTGCGCGGGGTGTGGGCGCCGGTGGACGAGGCCGAGCGGGAGACGCTGCGGGCCGGGCTCGCCGAGGCGGACGGTCTCGGCGCGATGCGGTTCACGCCCGAGGGCTCGCTCGCCTACGACCGTACGCTGAAGGCGTTCTCGTTCCGGATCGAACTGCGCTCGGACACGGAGGACGGCGAGGAGATGGCCGCAGCCCTCGCCGAGGAGCGGCTTGAGCACGTACTGCGTGAACGCGGCCTGCACTGTGGCGAGTTGCGCGCGGCGGTGACCGACCTGGACACGATGAAGGTCAACCGCAAGCGGCGCGGCTGACGTCAGGCGTCCGGTGCCGCCCTCTCGCTGGTGAGCGCGAAGCGTTCGTGCCCGCGCCAGGCTCCGTCGATGTACAGGAAGTCCGGCGAGTACCCCTCGTGGCGGAAGCCGAGGCGGCGGGCGAGGGCGCACGAAGCGGTGTTCTCCGGCTGGACGTTGATCTCCAGGCGGTGCAGGCCGAGCGCGGTGAAGGCGTACCGGACGAGGAGGCCGAGTCCCTCGGTCATGTGGCCGCGCCCCTCCGCTCCCGCGAAGGCGCCGTAGCCGAGCGCGCCGCAGCGGAAGGCTCCGTGCACGATGTTGTTGATGTTGACGAAGCCGGCGAGGGCGCCGTCCGCGCGGGTACGGAGCAGGAACCCGGCCCGCGCGGGTTCGCCCAGCCGGTCCGCGTAGGCGGCGAAGGCGTTCGCGTCGTCGGGCATCGACAGCCAGGGGTGGTGCAGGGCGCGGCTCTCGCGCACCCGCGCCACGAACGCGGGCCCGTCCGCGTGCCGCAGCGCGTGCAGCGTCGTACGGGGGCCCTCGGCGAGGACGGGGGCGGGAGCCGGGGCGGGAGCGCGCGGGAATTCGGGGAAGGCGGCGGTGTCGGGCGCGGGGTGTACGAGTCCTTCGGTCACCGGCGCACGCTAGCAAAGCCCGCGCGGTCCGTGGCAGGCTCACGCACATGCGCGACGCTCCCCCGGCCCGAGCCGTCCTCCTCGACGTGGACGGCGTCCTCCTCGACTCGGCGGCCTCGCACCGTCGCGTGTGGGACACATGGGCGATACGGAAGGGGCTCGACCCCGAGGCCGTGTGGCCGCTCACCTTCGGCAGGCGCCCCGAGGACACGGTCCGCGCGGCGGCACCCGCGCTCGACGCGGCGGACGAAAGGCGGGCGCTCGACGCGCTGTTGGCGACGGAGGGGGACGCGGTGCCGCCCGTACCCGGGGCGGGCGGGCTGCTCGCCGCGCTGGAGGCGGCGCGCGTGCCGTGGGCGCTCGTCACCTCGGGCGGCCGGGCCGCCGTACCCGCGCGGTTCGTCGCCGCCGGGCTGCCGCTGCCCCTGGTGCGGGTGCACGGCGAGGACGTCGTACGGGGAAAGCCCGCGCCCGACTGCTACGCGCTCGCCGCCGCCCGGCTCGGCGTGCCGCCGGATGCCTGCGTGGCCGTCGAGGACGCCCCGGCGGGGGCCGAGGCGGCGCGCGCGGCCGGGTGTCACGTCATCGGGCTCACCACCGCGTACGGCGCCGAGGCGCTCCCGGCCGCGCACACGCACGCCGCGAGCCACACGGAGGTCCGCGCCGCGCTCTCCGCCCTCGGCGTACTCCCCGGCCCCGGCTTGAACCCGGCGAAAGGCCCGGCGAGCATGACGGGATGAGCCTTCCCGTACGCTCCGCCGCCGTGCTCTCGGACCTCCACGGCGTCCTCCCGGTCCTCGAAGCCGTCCTCGCCGAACCGGACGTGCGCGAGGCAGAACTCCTCGTCTTCACGGGTGACTTGGCGGCGGGACCGCAGCCGGTCGCGGTCCTTGACCGCCTGCGGGGCCTCGGCGAGCGCGCCGTGCTCGTACGGGGCAACGCGGATCGCGAACTCGTCGCCCTCGCGCGCGGCACGCTCCCCGCGGAGGGGGCCTTCCCCGTCGACGTGTGGGCCGCCCGGCAGCTCGCGCCCGCCCACCTCGATCTGCTCGGCGGCCTCCCGCACCCCGTGGTGCGCGAGGTGGCGGGCTTCGGGCCCGTCGTGTTCTGTCACGGCACCCCGCGCGACGACGAGGAGGTGGTGCTCGTGGACACCCGCCCGGCGAAGTGGGCGGAGGTCTTCGCGGGGCTCCCGGACGAGGTGCGGACGGTGGTGTGCGGCCACACCCACATGCCCTTCGTGCGGCTCGTCGGCGGGCGCCTCGTCGTCAACCCGGGCAGCGTCGGGATGTCGTACGGCCGCCCCGGCGGCTCCTGGGCGCTGCTGCGCGACGGGCAGGTGTCGCTGCGGCACACGCCCGTGGACGTACCGGCGGCGACCGACGCGGTGGCGGCGGGTTCCGCGTACCCGGAGGCGCGGGCGTGGGCGGAGACGTACGTGCGCGGCGGGGTGGGCGACCTGGAGGCGCTCGCGGCGTTCGGGCCGCGCGACGGCCGAAAGGAGGGCGGCAGAGAGTGACGGACCAAGCATGCAAAGATACGCAAGTAACTTGACAAGGTTACTTGCGTATTTCTACCCTTCCGGCATGCCTCCTTCCCCGCCCGCTTCCACCCCCGAGACCGCTCAGCGCCTCAACGACGCGATCCGGCGGCTCCGCGCCCGCCTGCGCGCCGAGTCGGGTCAGCACGCGACGGGGCTCACCCCGACCCAGCTCACCGTCCTCGCGAGCGTCGTGCGCGAAGGGCCCGTGACCGCCGCGCGGCTCGCCGCGCTCGACCACGTCAGCGCGCAGTCCATCGCGCAGAGCCTCACCGCGCTCAAGGCCGCCGGGCTCGTCCGTACCGAGCCCGACCCCTCGGACGGCCGCAAGAAGCTCACGAGCGCGGCACCCTCGGCCGCCGAGCTGATCGAGCGGCTGCTCGCGGGCCGTGCCGCCTTCCTCGCGCGCGCCATCGACGAGGCCGTGCGCCCCGAGGAGCGCGCCGACCTGGACAAGGCCATCGCGCTGCTCGAACGCCTCGCCCGCGCGGGCCTCGACGACGAGGGTCGGGGCTGAACCTCAGACGAGCGCGGGCTCGGCGAGCGTCAGCGTTCCCGCGTCCGCGTCGAGCACGGCCCGTACCCCGAGCGGCATCGTGAGCGCGCCGCGCCCGTGCCCGAAGCCGAAGTGCTCGACCACGGGCACGCCGAGGCCGCCGAGGCGGTCGGCGAGCAGCGGCCGGATCTCGCTCTCGTACGGGCCGCACTCCTCCCACGAGCCGAGGAGGACGCCGCGCACCCCGTCGAGCAGCCCCGTGCGCAGGAGCTGCGTGAGGATGCGGTCGAGGCGGTACGCCTCCTCGCCGACGTCCTCCAGGAGGAGCAGCCCGCCCGCGCCGTCGGGGCGGGCGTGCGGGGTGCCGCGTTCGGCGGCGAGGAGCGAGGCGCAGCCGCCGAAGGTGATGCCCTCGGCGCGCCCGGGGACCAGCGCGCGGGCGCCCTCGGCGGCGTGCAGGACCTGGACGGCCTCGGGTGCGAAGAGGCTCGCGCGCAGGTGGGCGCGGGCGCCCTCGTGCTGGAGGAAGTCGACGCCCGCGGCCATCGGGCCGTGCAGCGTGGCGAGGTGGAGGCGCGTCGCGAAGTCCTCGTGGAGCGCGGTGATGTCGCTGAAGCCGAGGAAGGGCTTGGGCCCGGCGGCGCGCATCGCGTCCCAGTCGAGCAGGTCGCTCATGCGCTGCGCCCCGTACCCGCCGCGCGCGCACAGCACGGCGGCCACGGAGGGGTCGCACCAGGCCGCCTGCAGGTCCGCCGCGCGGTCGGCGTCCGTGCCCGCGAGGTACCCGAACTCCGGGTGCCGGTCGAGGACATGGGCGCCGACGACGGGGGCGAGTCCCCACTCGCGCAGGAGGTCGAGTCCGGGCTTGAGCCGGTCCTCGGGCACGGGGCCGCTCGGGGCGACGACCGCGACGCGCGCGCCGGGCACGAGCCGGGCGGGGCGGGTGAGCGGGACGAGGCTCACCGCTGCTCCGCCGTGCGCAGCTCCAGGTGCGGGACGCCCGCCGCCTCGAAGCCGAACGTCTGCGCGTACAGCGAGAGTTCGGCCTCCAGCGAGCGGACGAGGGTGTCGAGCCTGCGGAAGCCGTGGCCCTCGCCCTCGAAGGTGAGGTACGCGTGCGGGACGCCGCCGCCCGGGGCGCTCGCGAGCGCGTCGAGGAAGCGTTCGCACTGCACGGGCGGGCAGATGGGGTCGTCGAGGCCCTGGAGGAGCACGAAGGGCGCGGCGACCTGCTCGGGGTGGTTCGCCGGGGAGCGCTCCTCGTACCGCGTGGGGACCTCGGCGAGCGGGCCGATGAGTCCTTCGAGGTACTGCGACTCGAAGTCGTGCGTGCCGCTCGTGGCCCAGCCCGTGAGGTCGAGGATGGGGTAGAGGATCGTGCCGCAGGCGTAGACGTCGGTGGAGACGAGCGAGGCGCCCGTGGTCCAGCCGCCCGCGCTGCCGCCGCGCACCGCGAGGCGCTCCGGGTCGGCGAGGCCCTCGTCGGCGAGAGCGCGGGCTACGGCGGCGCAGTCCTCGACGTCGACGATCCCCCATTGCTCGCGCAGCCGCTCGCGGTACTCCTTGCCGTAGTGCGCGGAGCCGCCGTAGTTGACCTCGGCGACGCCGATGCCGCGCGAGGTGAAGTAGGCGATCTCCAGGTCGAGCATGCACGGCGCGTAGCCGGTCGGGCCGCCGTGCGCCCACATCACGTACGGCGCGGGCGTCCCCGCGGGCCCGGTGGCCTCGGGGTGGTGCGGCGGGTACAGGTGGACGTGGATGTCGCGGCCCTCGGGGCCGGTGAAGACGCGTTCCTCGGCGACCGGGTAGTAGGCCGGGTCGACGGCGTCGTGGTGCGGTGCCGCGACGACGCGGGCCCTGCCGGTCACGGTGTCGAGTTCGACGATCTCGGCGCCGGACGCGGGCCCGGCGGCGACGCCGGTGACACGGCCGCCGTGCACGGCGAGGGTCGCGGACCACTCGGTCCAGGGCCCGGCGGCGTCCACGAGGGTGCCCGCGGCGGGGTCGAGGACGCCGAGGGCGTTGCCGCCGCGCCCGTGGAGCATCGCGACGAGCCCGCCTTCGAGCGGCGCGAACCAGCGCAGCCCCGCCTTCCACAGCGGGCCGCCGGTCTCCTCCTCGCGCGGGCACAGGTTGACGGCCTCGCCGCTCGCGGGGTCGACGCGGTGCAGGTTCCACCAGTTGCCGCGCTCGGTCGCGGCGAGCAGCGCGCCCTCGGGCGTGAACTCGGCCTGCGCGACGGCCTCCCCGGGCCCGCCGATGAGCGTGCGGGCATCGGTGAGGACGCCTCCGGGGGTGATGCTCGCGTGCCGCAGTTCGGTGCCGTCCCAGGGCATGCGCGGGTGGTCCCACGCGAGCCACACGGCCTGCGTGCCGTCCGGGGAGAGCTTCGGCCCGGTGACGAACCGGTGCGCGTCGTCTGTCAGTTCGCGTACCGCCGTACGGTCCTCCGCCGCCGATCCGTCGAGCGGCACGGCCGCGAGGACGCGCCGCAGGTCGGTCGGCTCCTCGCCCGTGAACTCCTCCAGGACGCACCACACTTCGTCGGCCGAGGGCGCGAACACGGGCTCGCACCAGCGCAGTCCCTCGCCGACCGGCGACAGCGGCGTGAGCGGGCGCGGTGCGCTGTCGGGGGCGTCCGGCTCGACGACGTACAGCCGCTGGTCGCCGAAGTGCGTGAAGACGACGAGCGGCCCGTGCGCGCCTGTGCGGCCCGTCCACGGGAAACCCCCGTACCCCATCACGCTGTTGCGCACGTTCCACGGTGCGGGCAGCGCGCTCTCCTCGGTGCCGTCCGCGCGTCGCCGCACGAGCGTCCTGCGACCGCCCTCTGCGGGGCGCGGCGCGGTCCACCACAGCTCGTCTCCGACGTGGCCGAGGTGGTCGGGCACGCCGTCGTGACTCGCGGCGGTCGCCGCGTCGATCGGCGACGGCCAGGTTCCGTAGGGGAGTTCGGCGGGGGTGCTGCCCATAGGGGGACCTCTCTCGGAAGGTGCGTGCGACGGGGACGACGATGCCGCGCGCTTCGGGCGGTGCGGACTCGGCCGCGCGCGCGACGGTGCGGCTCGGGCGGTGCCGGGCGGGAGTTGCCGGTCAGGCGGTGCGCAGGAAGCGGTCCAGGACGCGGACGCCGAAGTGGAGCGCGTCCACGGGGACGCGCTCGTCGACACCGTGGAAGAGCGCGTTGTAGTCGAGCCCCGGCGGCATGCGCAGCGGCGAGAAGCCGTAGCCCGTGATGCCGAGGCGCGAGAACTGCTTCGCGTCGGTGCCGCCCGACATGCAGTACGGGACCGGGATGCCCTCGGGCGCGAACTCCCGTACCGCTTCCCGCATCCGCGCGTACGTGGGCGAGTCGAGCGGGGCGGTCAGGGCCGTCTCGCGGTGGTGGAACTCCCAGGCGACGTCGGGCCCGGTCAGCTCGTCCATCGTGGCGCGGAACTCGTCCTCGTGGCCGGGCAGGAAACGGCCGTCGATCATGGCCGTGGCGCTGCCGGGGATCACGTTGACCTTGTAACCGGCGTTGAGCATCGTCGGGTTGGAGCTGTTGCGCACGGTGGAGGCGACGAGCGAGGCGGCGGGGCCGAGCTTGGCGAGGTAGGCGTCGACGTCGAAGTCCGGTGCGTGCAGGTCGGCTTCGAGTCCGTAGACCGCGCCGATGTCCTTGAGCGCGGCGCTCACGACGGGGGTGAGGCGGACGGGCCAGCGGTGGGCGCCGATGCGCGTGACGGCGGCGGCGAGGCGGCTCACGGCATTCTCCGCGTTGGCCTTGGAGCCGTGCCCCGCACGCCCTCGCGCGGTCAACTCCAGCCAGGCAGTGCCCCGTTCGCCTGCGGCGATGGGGTACAGCTCGTTGCCCGAGCCGTCGTGGAAGGTGAAGGCGCCCGACTCGCTGACGCCCTCGGTGACGCCCGCGAAGAGATCGGCGTGCCGCTCGGCGAGGAAGCCGGAGCCGTCCTCGGCGCTCGCCTCCTCGTCGGCGGTGAAGGCGACGACGACGTCGCGGCGTGGCCGTACGCCCGTGCGGTGCCAGGAGTTCAGGACCGCGAGGATCATCGCGTCCATGTTCTTCATGTCGACGGCGCCGCGCCCCCACACGAGCCCGTCGCGCACCTCGCCCGAGAACGGGTCCACGCTCCAGTCCGCCGCCTGCGCGGGCACGACGTCGAGGTGCCCGTGCACGAGGAGGCCGGGGGCGGTGGGGTCGGTGCCGGGGACGCGTACGACGACGTTGGCGCGGCCCTCGGTGCGCTCCAGGAGCACGGGCTCGTGCCCGGCCTCGGCGAGGCGGGCCGCGCAGTACTCGGCGGCGGGGCGTTCCCGGCAGTCGCCGCCGCCCCTGTTCGTGGTGTCGATGCGGATGAGGTCCGACGTGTAGGTGACGACCTCGTCGAGGGAGAGGGCGTCGGGGCCCTCGGCGGCGGGGGTCTGCTGCTCAGCCATACTGCTCCTCCACTGCTCCGGAGGCGATCGAGCACACCGACTTGAAGGTGCGGTACGCCTCGTACATGGTCGGGCTCTCGAAGGAGACCTTGCGTTCGCCCGCGCGGGAGACGCCGGGGATCGAGGTGACGATCTGCGAGAGGTGCGCGGCGTCGAACTCGACCTCGATCGTGTGCGGCGCCGCCGGGACGGGTTCGTGACGGCCCGCGAGTGCGACGGCCTCCCGCGCCGCCGCGCGGATGTCCTTCGCGGTACGGGTGGGGGTGCGGCAGATCGCGGCGTAGCGCGAGACGTGGTCCTTGACGGCGACCTTGCGGGCCTCGGGCGCGTACCCCTCGGCGTCCCGGCAGGCGAGGTCGTCGCCGGTGACGAGGATGACGGGGATGCCGTACTCGGCGACGAGCGCGGCGTTCAGCAGGCCCTCGCTCGCGCGCCGCCCGTCGAGCCACACGCCGGTGATCTGGTTGGCGAGGAAGGTGTGCGCGAGGACGCCCTCCATACCGGCCCCGGCGTGGTAGCCGACGAAGGCGATCGCGTCGGCGGCGCGGGCGCCCTCGTACTGCGCGCCCTCGACCATGCTGAGGTCCTTGTGCTTGCCGGTGAGCATCTCGACGCGCTCGTCCATCCGCTCGATGAGCAGATTCCGCATCGACCAGTGCGCCTCGTTGACGAGCACGGAGTCCGCGCCGCCGTCGTAGAAACCGCGTACGGCGGCGTCGACGTCGGAGGTGAACATCGGCCGGCACCGCTCCCAGAGCGGCGTCCCCGGCAGGACGTCCCCGGGCCACGTGACCCCCGTGGCGCCCTCCATGTCGGCGCTGATCAGAATCCGCACGCGTCCTCCTCTCCTCGGGGGCCGGGCCTGGGCGGGCGGCCCCGTCAGAGTAGATCTTGCGGCAGGCGCGCAGGTCAATGGCCTTTCCCTCGGGGTGGCGACACCGCCAATGGGCGTACCGGTGACGGGGGCCGGGGGGCCGGGGCTGCGCCCCGAGCCCGAGGCGGGGCTGCGCCCCGGCCCCCTGTTCGGGGCTCCGCCCCGCGCCCCCGTTCGGGGCTCCGCCCCGGACCCCGCTCCTCAAGCGCCGGAGGGGCTGGGGGTTTGGTGCGGATCGGGTTTTGCGTGCGCGTCGGATTTCGTGCGCCGATCGGATTGCGTGCGGGGCTGGAATTCGGTGCGGGTCAGTGCTGGGCTGCCTGCCGCAGCGCCATGTTCAGCTTCAGGACGTTCACCCTCGGCTCTCCCGCGAAGCCCAGTGTGCGGTCGCTCGTGTGGGCGTCGATCAGGGTGCGGACCTCGCTCAGCGGCAGGTCGTTGCGCTCGGCGACGCGGCGGGCCTGGAGGGCGGCGTACTCCGGGGAGATGTCGGGGTCCAGGCCCGAGCCCGACGAGGTGACCGCGTCGGCCGGGACGTCGGCGGGGCGCACGGGGTGGCCGGGGACGGAGTTGTCCCGTACCACGTCCGCCTTGGCCTCCCGTACCCAGCCGATCAGTTCCTCGTTGTCGCCGGAGCGGTTCGTCGCGCCCGAGAGAATGAGCTTGTACCGCGTGTTGACGCTGTTCGTGCCGAGGCCGTTGGACGGGCGCGGCTGGAAGAAGCGCAGGTCGGGGCGGGGGGTGTCCTCGCCCTTCTTCGGGGGGAGGTCGTAGCGCTGGCCGATGAGCGAGGAGCCGACGACCTTGCCGTTCTCCTTGATCTCGGAGCCGTTGGCCTTACCGGGGAAGAGGCCCTGGGCGATCCCGGTGATCGCGAGGGGGTATAGCACGCCGGTGACGACGGTCAGGACGAGGAGGGCGCGCAGCCCGGCCCACAGGAGTCGTCCCGTGGTGCCTGCGGTGGAGTTCATGGCGGGTCACCCGATTCCGGGGATGAGCGAGACGAGGAGGTCGACGAGCTTGATGCCGAGGAACGGGGCGATCAGGCCGCCGAGGCCGTAGAGGCCCAGATTGCGGCGGAGGAGCTGGTCGGCTCCCGCCGCCCGGTAGCGCACGCCCTTGAGGGCGAGCGGCACGAGCGCCACGATGATCAGCGCGTTGAAGATGACGGCGGAGAGGATCGCCGACTCGGGCGAGTCGAGGCGCATGATGTTGAGCTTGTCGAGCCCGGGATAGGTCGCCGCGAACATCGCCGGGATGATCGCGAAGTACTTCGCGACGTCGTTGGCGATCGAGAACGTCGTCAGCGCGCCCCGCGTCATGAGCAGTTGCTTGCCGATCGAGACGATCTCGATGAGCTTGGTGGGGTCGGAGTCGAGGTCCACCATGTTCCCGGCCTCCTTGGCGGCCGAGGTCCCCGTGTTCATCGCGACGCCCACGTCCGCCTGCGCGAGCGCGGGCGCGTCGTTCGTGCCGTCGCCCGTCATCGCGACGAGCCGGCCGCCCGCCTGCTCGCGCCGGATGAGCGCGAGCTTGTCCTCGGGGGTCGCCTCGGCGAGGAAGTCGTCGACGCCCGCCTCCTTCGCGACGGCGGCGGCGGTCAGCGGGTTGTCGCCCGTGATCATGACGGTGCGGATGCCCATGCGGCGCAGCTCGGCGAACCGCTCGCGCATCCCCGTCTTCACGACGTCCTTGAGGTGGACCACGCCGAGGACGCGGGCCCCGCGCGCGTCCTCGACGGCGACGAGCAGCGGGGTCCCGCCGCTCCCGCCGATCTCGTCCGCGATGCGGGCCGCCTCCTCGCCGGGGTCGCCGCCCCCGGCGCGGACCCACTCCCGTACGGACCCCGCCGCGCCCTTGCGGATGCGGGTCCGCTCGGCGGGCAGGTCCACGCCGGACATGCGGGTCTGCGCGGTGAACGGCACGTGTTCCGTGCCCGCCGGGCTCTCCTCCTGCGCCCCCGTCTCCCGCTCCTCGGCGAGCGCGACGATCGAGCGGCCCTCGGGCGTCTCGTCGGCGAGCGAGGAGAGGCGGGCCGCGCGGGCGAGCTCGGCCTCGGTGACGCCCGCGACGGGGCGGAAGGCACTCGCGCGGCGGTTCCCGTACGTGATAGTGCCGGTCTTGTCGAGGAGCAGTGTCGATATGTCGCCCGCCGCCTCGACGGCGCGGCCCGAGGTCGCGAGGACGTTGCGCTGCACGAGGCGGTCCATGCCCGCGATGCCGATCGCGGAGAGCAGCGCGCCGATCGTCGTCGGGATGAGGCACACCAGGAGCGCGACGAGGACCGTGACGGACTGTTCGGCGCCCGCGTAGTGCGCGAAAGGCTGGAGGGTGACGACGGCGAGGAGGAAGACGATCGTGAGCGAGGCGAGGAGGATCGTGAGCGCGATCTCGTTCGGGGTCTTCTGCCGCGCGGCGCCCTCGACGAGGCCGATCATGCGGTCGATGAAGGTCTCGCCGGGCTTCGCGGTGATACGGACGACGACGCGGTCCGAGAGGACGCGGGTCCCGCCGGTCACGGCGCAGCGGTCGCCGCCCGACTCGCGGATGACGGGCGCGGACTCGCCGGTGATGGCCGATTCGTCGACGGAGGCGACACCTTCGACGACGTCCCCGTCGCCGGGTATGACGTCCCCCGCCTCGCAGACCACGAGGTCACCGACGCGCAGCGCGCCGCCGGGGACCTGCTCCTCGGTGGTCCCGTCGAGGCGGCGCGCGACGGTCTCGCCGCGGGTGCGGCGCAGGGACGCGGCCTGCGCCTTGCCGCGCCCCTCGGCGACGGCTTCGGCGAGGTTCGCGAAGAGCGTCGTGAGCCACAGCCACGCGGCGATCGTCCAGCCGAACCACTCCCCCGGGTGGAGGCAGGCGAAGACCGTGGTGAGGACGGAGCCGATCTCGACGACGAACATGACCGGGGAGGAGACCATGACGCGCGGGTCGAGCTTGCGGAGCGCCTCGGGCAGGGAGCGCACGAGCTGGGCGGGGTCGAAGAGGCCGCCCGCGACGCGGGGCGGGGCATCCGGGGGCTCCGGCTGCTCCGGCGCCGGTTGCCGGACGGGGGTGGCGGTGCTCATGAGGCGAGCCCTTCGGCGAGCGGTCCCAGCGCGAGCGCCGGGAAGTAGGTGAGTCCGGTGACGATGAGGAGGGTGCCGGTGAGCACCCCGGTGAAGAGGGGCTTCGCGGTACGGAGCGTGCCGGCCGTCTCGGGGACGGGGCGCCGCGCCGCGAAGGAGCCGGCGAGGGCGAGGACGAAGACCATCGGCAGGAAGCGGCCGAGGAGCATCGCGAGGCCGGTCGTGGTGTTGAACCACTGCGTGTCGGCGTTGAGCCCGGCGAACGCGGAGCCGTTGTTGTTGGCGGCCGAGGTGTAGGCGTACAGGATCTCGGAGAAGCCGTGCGGGCCCGAGTTCGTCATCGAGTTGCCGGGCGTGGGGAGGGCCATCGCGGCGGCGGTGAAGCACAGGACGAGTGCCGGGGTGACGAGGATGTAGAGCGCGGCGAGTTTGATCTCGCGGGGCCCGATCTTCTTGCCGAGGTATTCGGGGGTGCGGCCGACCATGAGTCCCGCGAGGAACACCGCGATGACGGCGATGACGAGCATTCCGTAGAGGCCGGAGCCGACGCCGCCGGGCGCGATCTCGCCCAATTGCATGCCCAGCATGGTGATTCCGCCGCCGAGTCCGGTGAAGGACGAGTGGAAGGAATTGACGGCGCCGGTCGAGGTGAGGGTCGTGGCGACCGCGAAGAGCGAGGAACCGCCGACCCCGAAGCGGGTCTCCTTTCCTTCCATGGCACCGCCCGCGAGCTGGAAAGCGGGGCCGTGGTGGGCGAATTCCGTCCACATCATGAGGGCGGTGAATCCGAGCCAGATGAATCCCATCGTGGCGAGGATCGCGTATCCCTGGCGCACCGAGCCGACCATGCGGCCGAAGGTGCGGGTGAGGGAGAAGGGGATCACCAGGATGAGGAAGATCTCCAGGAGATTGGAGAGCGGGTTCGGGTTCTCGAAGGGGTGCGCGGAGTTGGCGTTGAAATAGCCGCCGCCGTTCGTGCCCAGCTCCTTGATCGCCTCCTGCGAGGCGACCGCTCCCCCGTTGAACTGTTGCGTGCCGCCCGAGAACTGGCCGACCTCGTGGATACCGGCGAAGTTCTGGATCGCGCCGCACGCGACGAGCAGCACGGCGGCGACGGCGGCGATCGGCAGCAGGACGCGGACGGTGCCGCGCACGAGGTCGGACCAGAAGTTCCCCAGCTCACCGGTACCCGCGCCGAGCTTGCGGCCCAGCAGGCGGGGGTGCGCGAATCCGCGGACGAGGGCGATCGCGACGGCCATGCCGACGGCGGCCGAGACGAAGTTCTGCACCGCGAGGCCACCGGTCTGCACGACGTGGCCCATCGCCTGCTCGCCGTAATAGGACTGCCAGTTGGTATTGGCGACGAAGGAGGCGGCGGTGTTGAACGCCTGGTCCGGGTCGATCGAGGAGAAACCGAGCGAGCCGGGCAGGATTCCCTGGAGGCGCTGGAGCGCGTAGAGGAAGAGGAGGGATACGAGGGAAAAGGCGAGCACACCGCGCAGATAGGCGGGCCACCGCATCGCGGTGTCCGGATTCGCGCCGATGACCCGGTAGATCCATTTCTCCACCCGCAGGTGGCGGGGCGAGGAATACACCCGCGCCATGTAGTCGCCGAGCGGCCGGTAGGAGAGGCCGAGGGCGACGACGAGCGCGAGCAACTGGAGTATTCCGGCCAGTACAGGACTCATGTCGCCGCTCAGAACCTCTCCGGACGGACCAGGGCCAGGACGAGGTACACGAGGAGGGCGAGGGCCACGAGGAGCCCGGTGACGTTTTCGGCGGTCACAGCTTCGTCACCCCTTTCGCGACGAGGGCCACGAGCGCGAACACCGCGAGCATGGTGGCCACGAAGGCCAGATCGGCCATCGTTGACTCCAGAGAGCTAAGCCGTGCGTTTCCACGGGTCTGATCGGTTGGGTACGTTCCGATCGAAACGCGGATTCCGGCGCTCGGGAGCGCTGTTGACGCCGTCCATATGGCGCACGGGGCGCTCTTGACGGATTCCGTACGCGGGGGGAGTGCGCCGGGGCGCGAAAGGGCGGCAGAGAGGCGCCCGCCCCTCTCCCGGCGCTGAGGGAGAGGGGCGGGCGCCGGGACGGTCCGGCAGGGGAGGCAACCGGACCGCCGGCCGGGGGAAGCGGGTGGTCAGTCCTCGTGGCCGAGGAGGAGATCGCGCTCGGTGCGACCGCCGCCCGCCACCTGGAGGACCGTGGCGACCGGCGGGTAGCCCGCCGCGATGACCGTGTACTCGCCGGAGGACAGGTCCACGAAGCGGAAGCTGCCGTCGGCCTCGGTGGTGAGCGAGTCGACGACGTTGCCCGCCGCGTCGAGCAGCGTCACGCGCGCGTCCTCGACGGGGCGCCCGCCCCTGGCCCGTACCGTCCCGCGGAGCACCGCTCCCCCGGCCAGCTCGATGTCCTGCCGGGTCTCACGGGCCGCCTGCACGGTGAGCGGCAGCGCGGCCGGGCGGAAGGCGGTCGCGCTCGCGGCGAGCGTGTACTCGCCCGCGACGAGGTCGTCGAGCACGTAGGCCCCGTCGTGCTCCGAGCGCGCGTGCGCGACGACCTCGCCGCGCACGTCCGTGAGCGTCACAGAGGCGCCCGCGACGGGCGTCCCGTCCGCCGTGACGACCCGCCCGGCGAGCCGCCCCGCGCCCCCGAGCACGACGTCGAGCTCCACCGGCCGCTCCGCGACGGTCACCGTGACCGCCTGCGGCTGGTGCCCCCCGGCGGCGGCGATGAGCACGTACGAGCCGATGCCGGGCGTCGCGAGCGCGTACCTGCCGTCCTCGCCGCTCGCGCCGCGCCCGACCTGCTGCCCCGCGATGTCGATGAGCGTGAGCGCGGCGCGCGGGACGGGGCTGCCGTCCGGGTGCTGGACGCTGCCGCACACCGGGACCCCCGGGCCCGCGTGCGGGGCGCGGCTCGCCGGGAGGCGGACTTCGGTGGTGTCGGCGAGCGCCCCGGGCCCCGGCTCGGCGGGCTCGGCGGGGGTGTGCGCTGCGGCGGTGGACACGAGGGGGGTCTCCTTCAGGAAGCAGGCGATCAGCAGGCCGAGGGCGAGCACCGGCACGAGGTAGAGGAAGATCCTCGGCATCGCGTCGGCGTACGCCTGGATGAATCCGTCCCGCAGCGGGGCCGGGAGGTGGTGCACGAGCTGCGGCGTGACGGACTCGGGGTCGGGCAGGGTGTCACCGGCACCCGCGGGCAGCCGGTCGGCGAGCGCGTCGGCGAGGCGGCTCGCGAAGAGGGTGCCGAAGATCGCGGCCCCGACGCTGCCGCCGATCTGCCGGAAGTAGTTGTTCGCGCTCGTCGCCGTACCGAGGTCGCCGGGGCGCACCGCGTTCTGCACGGCGAGGACGAGGACGGGCATGATGAGCCCGATCCCGGCGCCGAGCACGGCCATCCACACGCTGTACGTGAACCGCGAGGTGCCGATCTCCAGGCGGGACAGGAGCCACATGCCGAGCGTCGAGAGGACGCCGCCGAGGATCGGGTAGACGCGGTAGTGCCCGGTGCGCGTGATGAGCTGCCCGGCGACGATCGAGGCGATGACGACGCCGCCCATCATCGGCAGCATGAGCAGACCGGACTCGGTGGCGCTCGCGCCGTCGACCATCTGGAGGTAGGTCGGCAGGTAGCTCGCCGCGCCGAAGAGCGCGATGCCGACGACGGCGCCGACGAGCCCGGTGACGTTGAAGGCGCGTTCGCGGAACAGGCGCAGCGGGATGAGCGGTTCGGCGGCGTGGTGCTCGGCGAGCAGGAAGAGCGCCGCACTCACGACGGCGCCCGCGCCGAGCCCGATGATCATGCGCGAGCCCCACGCGTACTCGGTGCCGCCCCAGCTCGTGAGCAGCACGAGGCACGCGGAGGCGATCGCGAGCAGGGTCGCGCCCAGGACGTCGAGCTTCGCCTTGCGGCGCGGCCGGGGCAGTTTCAGGACGAGGGTGACGACGACGAGGGTCAGCAGGCCGAAGGGGACGTTGAAGTAGAAGCACCAGCGCCACGAGACGTGGTCGGTGAAGAAGCCGCCGAGGAGCGGTCCCGCGACCGAGGCGAGGCCGAAGGCGGCGCCGATGAGGCCCATGTACTTGCCGCGTTCGCGCGGCGGCACGATGTCCCCGATGATCGCCTGCACGCCGATCATCAGCCCGCCCGCGCCGATGCCCTGGATGGCGCGGAAGGCGATGAGCTGGTCCATCGAGCGGGACCAGCCCGCGAGCGCGGAGCCGACGACGAAGACGAGGATCGCGAACTGGAAGACGCCCTTGCGCCCGAAGAGGTCGCCGAGCTTTCCGTAGATCGGCAGGCCGACGGTCGAGGTGAGCAGGTACGCGGTGATCGCCCACGACATGCGGTCGAGGCCGTGCAGCTCGCCGACGATCTTCGGGAGCGCCGTCGCGACGATCATCTGTTCGAGGGCCGCGAGGAGCAGCGCGAGCATGAGCCCGAGGAAGACGGTACGGATCTGCGCCCGGCTCAGCTCGGGCGCCGCCGCCGGGGGCGGCGGGTCCTCGGAGCGTGGGGGTACGGGAGTGGGGGGCGCCGGCTTGGCGAGGGGCGCACCACCCCGCTCGTCGAGCCCCGGCCAGTTCTCCGCCAGCGTCGTACCGCTCACCCTTGTCCCCTTCGTCCGCCCGTGCGGGGACAGTTCTCGCATCGCTTTCCGTGGCGACGCAAGTACGAAGAGTGGGGAGGAAGGGGCGGTTGTGCGCGGGCGCACGGGCATCTGTGCCGGTGAGGGCCTTACGGCGTATGGCGGGAGGGATACGGAGATCCACTCATCTCAGTGACACCCGGAGAACCCGCGAGGCGGTGGCGTGTTGACGCCGGAGGGGCGAGGCAACAGCCCCTCCGGCGAGTGGGAGCAGGTCCGGGGCGGAGCCCCGTGAGGCCGCCCCGCGCGGGGTCAGCCCCCGAAGTGCGCCGCGAGCTTCGCGAGTTCCGCGTCGTAGATCCGCGCGAGCCCCTTCGGGGCGAACGTCTTTTCGAAGAAGCCGCCGATGCCTCCGGCCCCGTTCCACGTCGTCGTGACGACGACGCGCGAGGAGCCCTCGCCGCTCGGGGTCACGGTCCACGTCGTCACCATCGAGGAGTTGCGGTCCTTCTCGACGAGTTCGCCGTCCTGCGGCTCGCTGACCTCCAGGAGGCAGTCCCTGATCCGCTTGCTCGTCGCCTGGAGCTTCCAGTGCACGAGGGTGCCCTCGCCGTCGCCGCCCTCGCGCACCTCGTACTCGCTGAACTGTTCGGGCAGGAGCTTCTCGCGCGTGCCGCTGTAGTCGGCGAGCGCGTCGAAGACGTCCTCGGGGCCGGCCGCGATGATCCGCTCCGTCGTGGCCTCGACCTGCGCCATTGCACTACCTCCAGGGACTTCACCGGGTGTTCTCGCACGCCCGCCGCTGCGGCGGTGGGGCCCACCCAACCATCGCGGGGCCACGCCGCCAAATCCAGCGTCCCAGCGATCAAGGGAACAAATGTTCTATTGTTCGAACGCGACCCGTTCGCGACCTGTTCGCGCTCCGTCCGCGACCCGGTCGCGGCCCGCGTTTCGCCCGCAGCCGGTCCGCTACCCCGAGGAGGCCGCCATGCGCTGGGACAACCTGAACGACACCGCCGACGACGTCACGACCGCGAGGAATGCGCTGTTCTCCGCCGAGTCCGTCACGACCCGCACCTTCGAGACGCCCGAATTCGCGGGCATCACCTTCCACGAGATACGCGCCCGCTCGATCGTCAACCGCGTCCCGGGCGCCTCGCGGATGCCCTTCGAGTGGACCGTGAACCCCTACCGGGGCTGCTCGCACGCCTGCGTCTACTGCTTCGCGCGCAAGACGCACAGCTACCTCGACCTCGACACGGGCCTCGGCTTCGACAGCCAGATCGTCGTCAAGGTCAACGCGCCCGAACTGCTCCGCAAGCGCCTCGCCTCCGCGCGCTGGAACGGCGAGCACATCGCGATGGGCACCAACGTGGACTGCTACCAGCGCGCCGAGGGCCGGTACGCGCTCATGCCGGGCATCATCACGGCGCTCACCGAGCACGCCAATCCCTTCAGCATCCTCACCAAGGGCACGCTGATCCTCCGCGACCTCCCGCTGCTCGCCGAGGCCGCGCGCGTGACGCGGGTCGGCGTGTCGGTCTCGGTCGGCTTCACCGACGAGACGCTGTGGCGCACGGTCGAGCCCGGCACCCCGGCCCCCGCCCGGCGGCTCGACGTCGTGCGGCGGCTCGGCGAGCGGGGCCTGGACTGCGGCGTCCTCATGGCCCCGGTCATCCCGTACCTGGGCGACAGCCCGGAGCAACTGGAGGCGACGGTGCGGGCCGTCGCCGAGGCGGGCGCCACCTCGGTCACGCCGCTCGTGCTGCATCTCCGGCCCGGCGCGCGCGAGTGGTTCATGTCCTGGCTCTCCCGCGAGCACCCGCACCTCGTCAGGCCCTACCGGCGCCTGTACGGGGACGGGGCCTACGCGCCGACGTGGTACCAGCGGCGCATCACGCGCCAGGTCCACGAACTCGCCCGCGCCTACGGCATGGGCGAACGGCGCGCCGCCGCGTGGCGCGCGGAGGAGGGCGGGGGCGGTGGACGGCGCGGCGGTACGGAGGACGGCGCGTCGCGCACCGCGCGGGAGCGCGTGGCACCTCCGCACGCCCCGGAGCACACGCGGGGGCCCGAACCGGCGGGCCCGACCCAGCTCAGCCTTCTGTGAGCCGGTGGCGCACGACCCGCACGCCCCGGGAACGGGCCGTGGCGGCTCAGGGGAACGGGCCGTCGTGGCTCGGGAACGGGCCGCCGCGGCTCGGGAACGGGCGGTGGCGGCTCAGGGGAACGGGCCGTCGTGGCTCAGAGAACAGCCGCCGCGACTCGGGAACAGCCCCGCCGTGAATCCGGCGAACAGCCCGTCGCGGCCCGGTGGATCGGCGGTCGCGCCCGCGCGAAGCGGCCGGTCCTCGTCCCGGGCCCGGTCTCAGCCCCCGGTCCCGGCCTCCTTCTTGCGCAGTTCCGCGGGACGGCGGTTGCGCGGGGCCGGGATGCGGGCGAGCGCGGCGGAGGCGGCGGCGCCGAGTCCCGGGTGCTGCTCGGCGGCCTGGAGGACGCGGCGCGCCCGCCGGTCGCCGAGCACGCCGAGCCCGGCGACGCACGCGAGCGCCACGTTGCGGTAGGGGTCGTTGCGCACGAGCCGCCGCTCCAGCGTCGCGATGAGCGCGGGCACGGACTCGGGCGCGCGGAGCGTGGTGAGGAGCCGCACGGCCTGCCCCGCGTAGGCGACGCGCAGTTCGTTGGTGGCGAGCGCGGCGGCGGCCCGCGCGGTCCTGGGGTCGCCGAGCGCCGCGAGGGCCTGGGCCGCGGTGGCGCAGCGCTGCGGGTCCCGGTGGTTGAGGAAGAGGACGAGGGTCTCGAAGGCGCGCGGGTCCTTGGCGGTGCCGAGGCGGTAGGCCGCCAGCTCCCTGGCCCACAGCGGGCGGCCCGGGTCGCTCAGCACCCCGGCCAGCTCCTCGGGCCCGGCCGTGCGTGCCAGTCGTTCGCACTCCTCGACCGCCCGCTCCCCCTCCACCACCGCCTCGCACCGTAAGCGGTCCGTGAGCGCACGCAACTCTTTGTTCATGGCAGCCGAGCGTAGCGGCTGAAGCGGCGCCGGGTCAGGGGGCCAGGGAGAAGGAAAGTCCCTTCCTCGTCGACCAGTTCACCCGTCCGGGGACGACGGGCACCCGCGTGCGCTCATCACGGGCGAGCACCGCTCATCGGAGCGGCTCGCGTGGCGAGCGGCGGGCCCGGCGCGGGGTGCGGGCGAGGGGCGCGCGGGAGGGGCCGCGAGCGGCGGCCAGCGCACACGCGCGCGGCGCGATGCAGTACGTTCGGGTGCATGTCCCAGTCGGCCACGCCTCCGTCGTCCCCCTCCGCGTCCCGTACCGCCCCGCCCCCGGCCCCGGCGGGTACCGAGAACGGCTCCGGCGGCCGGGCCGCGGCCCAGCGCCTCAAGATGCGCCGCGAGCTGGCGTCCGCCGCGATGGAACTCTTCGCGACGAAGGGGTACGAGGCGACGACCGTCGACGAGATCGCCGCCGCCGCCGGGGTCGCCCGGCGGACCTTCTTCCGCCACTTCCGGTCCAAGGAGGAGGCGATCTTCCCCGACCACGACGACACCCTCGTCCGCGTGGAGGACGTCCTGAAGGCGGCGCCCGCGCACGAGCACCCGCTCGACACGGTCTGCCGGGGCATCAAAGAGGTCATGAAGATGTACGCGGCGGCGCCTCAGGTCTCCGTCGAGCGCTACAAACTGACGCGCGAGGTGCCCACGCTGCGCGAGCGCGAGATCGCCTCGGTCTCGCGCTACGAGCGTCTCTTCACGCGCTACCTCCTCGGCCACTTCGACGAGCACGAGCAGAACGGCAACGACGAGCCGCTGCTCGCCGAGGTCGCCGCCTCGGCCGTCGTGACGGCGCACAACCACGTCCTGCGGCGCTGGCTGCGGGCCGGCGGCGAGGGCGACGTCATGTCGCAGCTCGACCGGGCGTTCGCGATCGTACGGGCCACGGTCGGCGCCAACTTCGCGGTCGGCGGCCTCACGCCGGGCCGGCCCGGACCCGCGGCGACGGCGAGCGCGCGCGGCGAGGTGCTCGTGACGGTGGCGCGCACGGACGCGCCGCTCGACGAGGTCATGCGCACCATCAAGGAAGCGCTGCGCCCGCAGGGCGACTGAGCGCCGCAGAACTGACACCGCGAGGGGTGGCGGGCCGCACGGTCCCGCCGCCCCTTTTCCGTGTCCCGCACCACCCGACAGGCGCGGCACGCAGTGCCAAGATCACGCCAGCGTACCCCTTACGTCAGGACCACGTCCGAACGGATGAGCCCGCAGCCTCGCCACCGTGATCGATCATCTTGGTTCACCAGTCGAGAAAATCCCTTGCCCCACTTGGGATGATCGATCATCGCTCATCTGAGCGCTACCTTTGCCAGATCGATACCGGTGAGTAGCAGAACCTCCTTGCTGACTGACACCGCGTGCCATACGTTGAGGAAGTCCGGGCGGCCCTTCCACGGGCCGCCACGCCACAGCCCCCCGCCGGAGGCACCCGTGAAGGACACCCTCGACCTCTTCAGGACCACTGGTACGGCCACCCTCGCCCTCGTGTGCGACGCGCCGACGCGCGCGGGCTTCGACCCGGGCGACCCGGCGGCAGCCGGCGCCTTCGGGCGCGAGGGCGTGGCGCTCGCTCACCTCGGCGACGTGCGGCGCCTGTTCGACGGGGTTCCGCTCGACCGGGTGCGCCTCGCGCTCCCCGGCGGCCTCACCGGGATATGGCTCCTCGCGCTCTGCCTCGTCACCGCCGAGGAACAGGGGCTCGCGCCGGACGGACTGGGCGGGACCACGTACGAGGAGCGGCCCGCCGCGACGGCGCTCGCGCTGCGGCTGCGCGGCGACCTCACCGCGTACGTCTCCGCCTCCCTGCCCCGCTGGGCCTTCCGCGCGGGCAGCCTGCCGGGGCGCGGCTCCCCCACCGCCGGGCCCGGTGACGAGGCGGCGGCCGTCGCGGCGCTCGCGCGCTGGCGGGAGACCCGTGAGGAGTCCACCGACCGGCAGGGCCTCGCCGACCCGTACCTGTGGCCGAGCGTGCGCCAGAGCCTCGACGGGCTCGCGGACGCGGCCATCGACGGGGACTCCCTCATGGACGCCACGCTCGACTGCGTGCGCGCCGGGGTCACGACGGGCGAGTGGGCGCACACGCTGCGCGCGGCGCTCGGCGCGTACGAGTCCCCGGCGGCGTACGCGCACGGGGTGCCCGCGTCCCCCGCCCCGTACCGCACCGGGCGCCACCGCGCCCCCGCCGGAGTGCGGTGATCACCCCCGTAGGGTCGGGAGGAGCACGTACCCGCCGCTCCCCCGGAGGTCCCCGCATGACCGGCACGCCCGGCCCGCGTCCCGTCCGCCCGCGCCGCTCCTGCCTCGCCGTGCCCGGCAGCAACCCGCGTTTCCTGGCCAAGGCGCGCTCGCTGCCCGCCGACGAGGTCTTCCTCGACCTGGAGGACGCCGTGGCACCGCTCGCGAAGGAGGAGGCCCGGGAGAACGTCGTGCGCTGCCTCAACGAGGGCGGCTGGGGCGGGAGGACACGGGTCGTGCGCGTCAACGACTGGACGACGCAGTGGACGTACCGCGACGTCGTGACGGTCGTCGAGGGCGCCGGGCAGCACCTGGACTGCCTCCTGCTCCCGAAGGTGCGCGACGCGGGGCAGGTCGTCGCCCTCGACCTGCTGCTCACGCAGATCGAGAAGGCCATGGGCTTGGAGGTGGGCCGCATCGGCATCGAGGCGCAGATCGAGGACGCCCGGGGGCTCGTCGGCATCGACGCGATCGCCGCGGCCTCACCGCGACTGGAGGCCCTCGTCTTCGGCCCGGCCGACTTCATGGCCTCGATCGCCATGAAGACGCTCGTCGTCGGCGAGCAGCCGCCGGGGTACGGCGCGGACGCCTATCACTACATCCTCATGAAGATTCTGATGGCCGCGCGCGCCCACGGCCTCCAGGCGATCGACGGCCCCTACCTCCGCATCCACGACGAGGACGGCTTCCGCGCCGTCGCGGGGCGCTCCGCCGCCCTCGGCTTCGACGGGAAGTGGGTCCTGCACCCGGCGCAGATCGCCGCGGCGAACGAGGTCTACGCGCCCGCGCAGGAGGACTACGACCACGCCGAACTGATCCTCGACGCCTACGCCCACCACACCTCGGCGGCGGGCGGGGCCCGGGGCGCCGCGATGCTCGGCACGGAGATGATCGACGAGGCCAGCCGCAAGATGGCGCTCGTGATCGCGGGCAAGGGCCGCGCGGCCGGTCTCGCCCGCACGACCTCGTTCACGGCGCCGGAGTGAGGGGCGCGGGCGCGGAGTCCCGCCGCGCCGCGCGCCGCCCGTGCTCCGTACCGCCCGGCGAGATCCCTGTCACACAGGAAGTTGGCGTGGGATGATGAAAAGACTGACGGAAGGACTACGGGTTTACCTCGCACGTACGGAGGTGCCCCTGATCACATCCGGTGAGGGCTGTTCGCCCGTCGACTCGCTTCCTGGCTTGCCCAGTTGCGGGCCGCAACCGATACCATCCCCGGAAAGCCGCCGTCCCCCGTCTCGTCCGCGCGGCATTCATCCGCTACGAAGGTCATCCATGCCCGACAGCCACACCCCTGTAACTCGCGGCCGGGTCCGCCTGGCCCGCGGCGCCTCTCCCTGGCTGCTGCCCACCGTCGCCACGGCGGCCCTCTCCCTCGGCCGCGCCCGCCGCTCCGGGCGCGCGGCGGCGCTCGCGGTACCGGCCACGGCCCTCGCCGCGGGGATGCTGTGGTTCTTCCGCGACCCCGAGCGCGAGATCTCCGAGGGCAGGGTCATCTCGCCCGCCGACGGAGTGGTGCAGAGCGTCATGCCGTGGAAGGACGGCCGCACGCGCGTGGCGATCTTCATGAGCCCGCTCAACGTGCACGTCAACCGCGCTCCGCTGGCCGGCACCATCACCTCCATGGAACACGTTCCCGGTGGTTTCGTGCCCGCCTTCAACAAGGAGAGCGAGAACAACGAGCGTGTCGTGTGGCACTTCGACACGGAGCTCGGCGACATCGAGATGATCCAGATCGCCGGGGCCGTGGCGCGCCGCATCGTCCCGTACGTGCCGAGCGGCACCAAGGTCGAGCAGGGCGAGCGGATCGGGCTGATCCGTTTCGGCTCCCGCGTGGACCTCTATCTGCCGGAGGGGGTCGAGGTCGCCGTGGAGGTCGGGCAGCCGACGCTCGCGGGGGTGACTCGCATTGACCGTGACTGACCGCGGTACCCACGACCGCGAAACACACGACCCGGAGACCGGGGACCCGTGGGGGCTCGACGCCGACGAGGCGGGCGAGCCCGAGATGCCTCTGTCGCTGCGCCTCTCGATCGCCGACGCCCTCACGCTCGGTAACGCGACGTGCGGGTTCATGGCGGTGTACTTCACCACCACCGGCATCCTCATCCCGCACCTCACCGGCAGCGACGAGTTCGGCATGGCGCGCCACTCGGCGGCGACCGCGGTGATCCTCATGCTGTGCGCGGCGGTCTTCGACCTCTTCGACGGCCTCGTGGCCCGCAAGCTGCGCAGCTCGCCGATGGGTGCCGAGCTGGACAACCTGTCGGACCTGATCAGCTTCGGTCTCGCTCCGGCCTACTTCGTGCTCGTGTACGGGCTGGTCGCGGACGACGCGCACCAGAGAGTCGCCGCGCTGGGGGCGATCGTCGTGCTCCTGGCGGTGGTGCTGCGGCTCGCCCGCTTCTCCTGCGTGACGCTGCGCGACGGCGTCTTCCAGGGGATGCCGAGCCCGTTCGGGGCGCTCACGGTCGTGTCCGTCGTGCTCCTGGAGCTGCCGTTCGTGGCGACGCTGCTCGCGATCATCGGGACGGCGTGGCTCATGGTGAGCCGCGTCGAGTACCCGAAGCCGCGCGGGCCACTCGCCGTCGCGATGCTGAGCTGGATCGTCGCGGCGATGGGACTCCTCGCCGCCTGGGCCTTCGACGCCCCGGGCGGGCAGCTCCTGCTCCAGACGGGCTGCGCGCTCCAGCTCGTGCTCGCCGCCGTCATCCCGCTCTTCGCGACCGCGCGCCGGGTCAACAACTTCCGGGGCAACCGTCGCGAGGCACGGGCGGTACGACTGCCGTAGCGGCGCTCGCGTGACGTGACAGGGCCCCGCACCGCCTGCCCGGTGGTGCGGGGCCCTTCGCGTGCGGCTTTCGCGCTCAGCGCCGTGCTGCCGCGTGCGGCGGTTTCCGCGTGCCGCCGGCGCTCGCGGGCGGCCTACAGACGTTCGCGGACGATGCGGGCCGCCAGGCGCTCCAGGAGCGGCCCCGCCTCGCGGACGCACGTGTCCACGTCGGGTTCGAGCGAGGTGAGCGAGTACGCGGCGGCGATGCCCGCCGCGCGCAGTTCCTCCGGCGCCAGCGCGAGCCTCCCGCACACGGCGACGACCTCGACGCCCCGCGCGCGGGCCGCGGCGGCGACCCCGGCGGGCGCCTTGCCGCGCAGCGTCTGCGCGTCGAGCGAGCCCTCGCCCGTGACGACGAGGTCCGCGCGCTCCAGCGCGGGCGCGAAGCCGAGGACGTCGAGCAGCACCTCAATGCCCGGCCTGAAGCGCGCCCCGAGGCCCACGAGCGCCCCGTAGCCGAGACCGCCCGCGGCGCCCGCACCCGGCGCCTGGGCCCGCGCGCCCGCCTCCAGGACGTCCGCGTAGTGCGCGAGGGCCGCGTCGAGCGCCGCGACGTCCTCCGGGTCCGCGCCCTTCTGCGGGCCGTAGACGGCGGCGGCGCCGTGTTCGCCCGTGAGCGGGTTGTCGACGTCGGAGGCGAGCACGAGGTCGACGGCGGCGAGGCGCGGGTCGAGGCCGCTCAGGTCCGCGCGGGCGAGCGCGGCGAGCCCGGCGCCGCCCGGGCCGACCGGGGCGCCCGTCCCGTCGAGGAACCGCGCGCCCAGCGCCGTGAGCATCCCCGCGCCGCCGTCCGTCGTCGCGCTGCCGCCGACGCCGAGCACGATGCTCCGCGCGCCCGCGTCGAGCGCGGCCCGCAGCAGCTCGCCGGTCCCGTACGTCGTCGCGGTACGCGGCGCGAAGCGCCCCGGGGGCAGGTGCTGGAGCCCGCTCGCCTCCGCCATCTCGACGACGGCGGTGTCCGCGCGCAGGGCGAAGGCGGCGGTACGGGCCTCGCCGAGCGGACCCGTCACGGCCGCCTCGTGCCGCGTGAACCCGGCGGCGACGGCGGCGGCGACCGTGCCGTCGCCCCCGTCCGCGACCGGCAGCGCCTCGACGGCGAGGCCGGGCCGCGCGGACCGCAGCCCGGCGCCCACGCGCTCCGCCACCTCGACGGCCGTCAGCGAGCCCTTGAACTTGTCGGCGGCGATCAGCACCCTCGGGCGCCCCTGCTCCTCGGTCACAGCTCTCCTTCTCGCGGCTCGGTCGCGCACGCGGCCCCGTCTCTCCAGGTCGCGCACGCCGCAGCGACCCTAACCGGCGGGGCGGGCGGGGGCCGGGGCGCGTCCGGGGAGTGGGCCGGAAGGCGGGGCGGGGCCGGGCGGCGGGCGCTAGGGTCGGTGACCGTGAGTCAGAACAATGTGGACAGCGAGTACACCGACTACATCGCGGGCCTGCCCCGCGTGCTCGCCGCGGCGGCGGCGCTCTTCCGGGACGCGGAGGGGCGGGTGCTGCTCGTCGAGCCCAACTACCGGCCCGGGTGGGGCCTCCCCGGCGGGACGGTGGAGTCGGACACGGGCGAGTCGCCGCGCGAGGGGGCGCGTCGCGAGACACGGGAGGAGATCGGCCTCGACCTGCCGCTCGGCCGGCTCCTCGCGGTCGACTGGTCACGCGGCCCGGCACGCCCGCCGATCGTCATGCACCTGTACGACGGCGGGGTGCTGACCGAGCGCCGGCTCGGCGAGATCCGGCTCCAGGAGTCCGAGCTGCTCTCGTGGCGCATGGTGCCGAGGACGCGCCTCACCGAGTTCCTCCCCCCACAACTGGCGGCACGGGTGACGGCGGCACTCGACGTGCTCGACCGGGGCGAGGGAACGGTGGAGCTGGTGGACGGGGTGCTGCCGCGCGGGACGGAGGGCTGAGCGACCGGCCGGACGGCGGAGCGTCCGCGGGAAGCGCGCCGTGTGCCTCGCCGGGACCCCCGGCGGGAAATGCCAGCGCCGTTTGCTTTTTCGCTAGGGCTTCCCGACCCCGTCGACGAGATTCTCGCCATCGCCTTCGAGGGCGTTCCTCAGGAGGCGCAGGACCACGCGATCGACGTGCTGCGCGCGGCGACCGAGCGGCTGACCGCGCGGCTCCCGGCGCGCCACCCCAGGAAATGACCGGCCACCGGGCCGGGAAGCGTGCGGTCGCCGCTGGGTGGCCGTGCCTCTGAGAACGTGAAGCGAGGACTCCTCATGACCCTCTTCGTCACCGGCGCGACCGGCCTCGTCGGCACGCGCCTCCTGCCCCGTCTCGTCTCGGCCGGCCTCGATGTCCGCGCGCTCGTCCGGGCGGGCAGGACCCTCCCCGAGGGCGTCGCACCCGTCCACGGCGACATCCTCGAACCGGACTCGCTCGCGGGCGCCCTGGAAGGCGTGACCGATGTCCTGCACATGGCCGCGGTCCTGCGCACGCCCGACGCCGACACCATCCGCCGCGTCAACGTCGAGGGCACCCGCACGCTCCTCGACGCGGTGCGCGCGCAGGCGCCCGGGGCGCGCTTCCTCCTCGCGAGCACCAGCCTCGTCTACGGGCAGGGCCGCACGCGCCCCGCCCGCGAGGACGACCCCACGACCGCCGAAGCCCCCTACCCGGCGACGAAGCTGCTCGCCGAGGCGCTGGTCAGGGAGAGCGGCCTGAACTGGTCCGTCCTGCGCTTCGGCTTCGTGTACGGCGAGGGGGACGGCCACCTCGAAAGCCTGCCGGGACTCGCCGCCTCCTGGAAGACGCACCCGGCGCAGGCACACTCCCTCGTGCACCACCGCGACATCGCGGGCGCCGTCCGGCTGGCGCTCAGCGGGGCCATGGACGGGCGGACGGTCAACCTCGTGGACGAGGCCCCCGTCACGACGTACGAGGCCGCCGCCCTCGTGGGCGCCGAGTACCCTCCGTCCGCCGAGCCCCTGGAGGACCCGTGGAACGGCCGCACGGACGGCGGCCTGCTGCGCTCGCTCGGCTACGTGGCGCGCGTGCCGACCGTGCACGGGGCGGTGCGCGAGGGGCTGCTCTGAGCCGTAGGGGCTCCTCCGGAATCGGATCGGGCGGACGCGGCCTCAGGGCCCGCAGGGCTCAGGGGCAGACGATCGCCCGCAGTTCCCTCTCCGCGGCGCGCAGGAGCGTCTCGTAGTCCGCCGACTCGTCGGCTGCCCACCGCTCCCCCGCGACCCGCACGATCGCCATGGCCGCGTCGGTCGCGAGGCGGGCGGACGCCGGGGGGTGCCCGCGGTTCTCCAGTGCCTTCTTGAGCGCCGCCGACATGGAGGCCGTCTTGATCAGTTCGCGTTCGCGCAGGGGCGGGCTGGTCGCGATGACGGCGGCGCGGGCACGCAGGAACTCGCGGGGCCGGAAGACCTCGGGGGCCTTCGTGAAGGCGCGCAGGAGGGTGTCGAGCGGGGCCGTGCCCTCGGGGACCTCGGCGACCGCGGCGACGAGCAGTTCCTCCAGTTCCTGGCCGCCGCCGAACAGCGCCTCCCGCTTGTCCGTGTACCAGCGGTAGAAAGACCGTTCCGTCAGCCCCGCGCGGCGGGCGATCTCCGCGACCGTCGTGCGGTCGTAGCCCTGCTCCGTGAAGAGGTCGAGCGCCGCTCGTTCGAGCCGCCCGCGCGTATTGCCTTCCCAGCGTGCCATGGGGCCAGTGTAGGGAGATTCCCGAGTGACAGCAGATACTGTCGTCACTTTGCTACGGTGGAGTGACGACAGCACCTGCTGTCACTTCGGCGTACCCACCGGGAGACCCTCATGCGTACTCTGCGCTTCCACACGCACGGACCCGCGCTCGACGTGATCCGGCTCGAAGAGGCCCCCGTGCCCGAGCCGGGGCCCGCGCAGATCCGCGTGGCCGTGACGATGTGCGGCCTGACACCGGCCGACTGGGCGCTCGCGGGCGGTCTCTTCGCCGGGGAGCTGCCGCGCGGGATCGGCCTGGAGGCCGCGGGCACGGTCGACGCGCTCGGCGCGGACGTGACCGGCGTCGCGGTCGGCGACGAGGTGTTCGGGCCCGTGCCCTTCACCGGACCGAGCGCGGGAGCGGCGGACCACGCCCTCCTGGACGTGTGGTTCCCCCGCCCGGAGAAGCTCGACCCGGCCGAGGCCGCCGCGCTCCCGATGGCCGTCGAGACCGCGCACCGGGGCCTCGCCGGGCTCGGCGTCACCGCGGACACCGCGCCGGGGCTGACCGTCCTGGTGCACGGCGCCGGTTCGACGGTCGGCCACGCCGCCGTGCAGATCGCGCTCCATCAGGGCGCGCGCGTCCTCGCGACCTCCGGGGAGAGGCGCGCGGAGGAGCTGCGCGGGCTCGGCGCGGAAGTCACCCCGTACGGCGAGGGCATGGCGGCCCGGGTACGGGAACTGGCCGGCGGCGACGTGGACCTGGCCCTCGACGCGGCGCCGCCCACCGGCGGGCTGCCGGAGCTGATCCGTACCGTCGCGGCACCGCGCGACGTCATGACGATGAGCGATTTCGCGGCGGCGGAGGAGCTGGGCGTGCGCTACCAGTTCGGCGAGGAGGGCAACACCTACCACCACCACGCCCTGCCGGTGTACGCGCGGCGGGCGGCCGAGGGACGCTTCGCGGTCCCGCTCGCGGGCGTCCACCCGCTGGAGGACTGGCGCACGGCGGCCGAGCGGAGCCTGTCGGGGAAGGCGGGCGGCAAGCTCGTGCTGCGGGTGCGCTGAGACGGGGTGGGGCGGCTCCGCCTCAGCTTCCGCTTCCGCCGGGGCGCCCGCGTGGGGTCCCCGCCTCCTCGCAAGAGCCCCCCGGCGTCCGGGCTCCGTCCGGCCGAACCCGCCGGTCAGGACAGACAGCGTGGAACCCGCCGGTCAGGACAGCGCGAACAGAGTGTCCTCGCCGAGCGCCCCGCTCCCCGGCACTCCCGTCGCCCCCGTCCGCCCCCGCTCGAAGGCGAGCAGCGCCTTCTTCGTGCCGACGCCGCCCGCGTACCCCGTCAGGCTTCCGTTCGCGCCGACGACGCGGTGGCAGGGGACGACGATGCTGATCGGGTTGCGGCCGTTGGCGAGGCCCACGGCGCGGGAGGCGCCGGGGTTGCCGAGTGCCGCGGCGAGCTGTCCGTAGCTGCGGGTCTCGCCGTACGGGATGCGGACGAGGGCGTCCCAGACGGTGCGCTGGAAGGGCGTGCCCGCCTGGTGCAGCGGGAGGTCGAACGTCGTGAGGTCGCCCGCGAAGTAGGCGGCGAGCTGGTCGAGCGCGGGCCCGAAGGGGCGGTCGTCGCGCTCGCCGAAGGTCTCCTCGGCGGGGCGGTGGCGGTGCTGCGGCAGGTAGAGGCCGCTGAGCACGCCGTCCGTGGCGACGAGGGTGAGGGTGCCGTAGGGGCTGTCGGTCAGGGTGTGCTGACGGCGCACGGGAAACACTTCCTCAGGCAGGTGGGGGGATCAGGAACCGGGCATGACGTTGATGGGGTGCGTGGACGTCGCCCACAGGTACTGCGTCGCGTAGGCGCGCCAGGGGCGCCAGGCGGCGGCGCGGCGGGTGAGCGCCGCCGGGGTGGCTGGCAGGCCGAGCGCTTCGGCGGCCTGGCGGACGCCGAGATCGGTGACGGGGAAGGCGTCGGGGTCGCCGAGCGCCCGCATGGCGATGACCTCGACGGTCCAGGGGCCGATGCCGGGCAGCTCGGCGAGCCGCGCGCGGGCGAGGTCCCAGTCGCTGTCCGCGCCGAGCGCGAGCGTGCCTCCGGCGAGCGCGTCGACGAGGCCCGTGAGGGTGCGGCGGCGGCTGCGCGGCATGGCGAGTTGTTCGGGGTCGAGCGCGGCGAGCGCGGCCGGGCCGGGGAAGAGGTGGGTGAGGCCGCCGTCCGGGTCGTCGACCGGGGTGCCGTACGAGGCGGCCAGGCGTCCCGCGTGGGTGCGGGCCGCGGCGGTGGAGACCTGTTGCCCGAGCACGGCCCGTACCGCGAACTCGGCCTCGTCCGTCGTCCTCGGGACGCGGCGCCCGGGGGCCTTGCGCACGAGCGGCGCGAGGTCCGGGTCGGCCGCGAGGACCGTGTCGACGGCCTCGGGGTCCGCGTCGAGGTCGAGGAGGCGGCGGCAGCGGCTGATCGCGGCGGGCAGGTCGCGCAGCTCGCGCAGCCGCAGGCGGCAGTCCACGTACTCCGGCAGGGGGCTCAGCGCGACGATGCCGGGCCCGTGCGGGAGGTCGAGGGTGCGGCGGTAGGCGCCGTCGCGCCACTCCTCGACGCCGGGCACGGCGGTCGCGGCGAGGTGGCCGAAGAGGTTGTCGGGCGTGAAGGGGCCGCGCAGCGGGAGGCGGAGCCGTACGGTGCCCGCGCCGGGCTCGGCGGTGCCCCCGGCGCGGGCGCGCAGGGCGGAGGGGGCGAGGGCGTAGACCTCCTGGACGGTCTCGTTGAAGGTGCGGATCGAGGAGAAGCCGGAGGCGAAGGCGATGTCGGCCATCGGCAGCGTCGTCGTCTCGACGAGCAGGCGCGCGGTCTGCGCGCGCTGGGCGCGGGCGAGGGCGAGCGGGCCCGCGCCGAGTTCGGCGTTGAGCTGGCGCTCGACCTGGCGGGCGCTGTAGCCGAGGCGTGCGGCGAGCCCGGGGACGCCCTCGCGGTCCACGACGCCGTCCGCGACGAGCCGCATGGCGCGGGCGACGAGGTCGGCGCGGTGGTTCCACTCGGGCGAGCCGGGGCTCGCGTCGGGGCGGCACCGCTTGCAGGCGCGGAAACCGGCCTGCTGGCAGGCGGCGGCGCTCGGCAGGAAGACCATGTTCTCGGGCCGGGGCGTGAGCGCCGGGCAGCTCGGGCGGCAGTAGATGCCGGTCGACGTGACGGCGGTGAAGAACCACCCGTCGAACCGCGCGTCCCGCGAGCGCACCGCCCGCACGCACCGGTCCCGGTCCGCGTGCAGACCGCCCTGCGGGCCGCCGACGACGGCGCTGGTCACGGCGGCTTCCGGGGCCGCCCCTGGAGTGGCTGACATGCCTCAAGCATGCGACATCCCCGGGGGCGGAGCTGGCGGAAATCCGACATGACGATGCGCGGACCCCCGGCGGACGGGCCCCCGGAGCGGCTGTCCCCGGCCTCGCGGTCCGCCACCCGTACCGCGCCTCGCCCGCCACCGGCTGACGCGCGGACCCCGCCGCTGTCCGGGCGTCCTCGCACCGCACGGTCCGCCGCGATCCCCCGCGAATGCGTCCTTCTCGCCCGCGCCCCCGGAACAAGGCGTTCCGTGCTCCCCCCGTCACACGCAGGAAACCCCGCCACCACCTCTTTACAACGATGTAATCCGAGTGCTGACATGTGATCCCACCAAGTGATGTCCCAAGTGGTGTCCCCGCGAGGAGAGTTCATGCCCGAGTACGACGGCATCTGTCCGCATCCGCTCGACGCCGGCCCCGACGTGCCCCGGCCCGAGTACCCGCGCCCCTCGTTCGCGCGTACGGAGTGGCTGAATCTCAACGGCACGTGGGAGTTCGCGCGCGACCCCGGTGACAGCGGCCTCGAACGCGGGCTCGTCGGCCAGGAGCTGCCCGAGCGGATCACGGTGCCGTTCTGCCCCGAGTCCGAGTTGTCCGGGATCGGGGACACCGATTTCCTGCACGCGGTGTGGTACCGCCGTACCGTGACGATCCCCGCCGCGTGGGCCGGGCGGCGCCCGGTGCTGCACTTCGGCGCCGTCGACCACGACGCGACGGTGTGGGTCAACGGCACCGAAGTGGCCCGCCACAGCGGGGGTTTCACCCCGTTCAGCGCGGATCTGGGCGGGATCGTCGCGGCGGGCGAGGAGGCGGTGGTCGTCGTACGGGCGCGGGACGCCGCGCACGGGCCGCAGGCGCGCGGCAAGCAGTCCACCGAGTACGCCAACCACGCGTGCAACTACACGCGCGTGACGGGGATCTGGCAGACGGTGTGGCTCGAACCCGTCGCCGACGTGCACCTGCGCCGCCCGCGCGTCACGCCCGACCTCGCGGGCGGCTGCTTCCACCTTGAGCTGCCGCTCTCCGCCAACCGCCCGGGGCACCGCGTGCGGGCGCGGCTGCTCGACGCCGAGGGAACGGTCGCGCAGGCCGCCGTACGGGCCGATCTCGACCTCGCGCCGCGCCTCGTCCTCGCCGTGCCGCCCGCGCGGCGGCGCACGTGGTCGCCCGGGGACCCGCACCTGTACCAGGTGCTGCTCGAAGTGACCGACGCGGCGGGCGAGGTCGTCGACCGGGCCGTGTGCACGGCGGGGCTGCGCGCGGTCTCGCTCGACGGGAAGCGGTTCCTGCTCAACGGCGAGCCGGTCTTCCAGCGCCTCGTGCTCGACCAGGGCTGGTACCCGGACGGCCTCATGACGGCCCCGGACGACGCGGCGCTCGTGCGGGACATCGAGCTGTCCCTCGCCGCCGGTTTCAACGGGGCGCGGCTGCACCAGAAGGTCTTCGAGGAGCGCTTCCTGTGGCACGCCGACCGGCTCGGCTACCTCGTGTGGGGCGAGTTCGGCGACTGGGGCGCCCACACGGGCGGCGGCACGGCCTGGGACAACCAGCAGCCGACGGCCGGTTTCGTGCACCAGTGGCTGGAGGCCGTCGAGCGGGACCAGGCGCACCCCTCGATCGTCGGCTGGTGCCCGCTCAACGAGACGCACCAGCTCCTCCACGACCGCCGCACCCAACTCGACGACGTGACACGGGCGATGTTCCTCGCGACGAAGGCCGCCGACTCCTCGCGCCCGGTCATCGACGCCTCCGGCTACGCGCACCGCGTCGCCGAGACCGACGTGTACGACTCGCACAGCTACGAGCAGGACCCCGCCGCCTTCGCGAAGCAGATGGCGGGGCTCGCGGAGGACACTCCGTTCGTCAACCCCGAGGACCAGGAGCCGGATCGGGTGTGGTCGCTCCCGTATCGCGGACAGCCCTACTTCGTCAGCGAGTTCGGCGGCATCTGGTGGAACCCGGAGGAGGCCGCGGCGGCGGGCGAGGACCGCGACGTGTCGTGGGGATACGGGCAACGGCCGCGCGACGAGGAGGAGTTCCACGCGCGCTTCACGGGGCTCACGGGCGTCCTCCTCGACGACCCGCTCATGTTCGGCTACTGCTACACGCAGCTCACCGACGTCTTCCAGGAGCAGAACGGCGTCTACCGCTTCGACCGCTCGGACAAGCTCGACGTGAGCCGGGTGCGGGAGGCCCAACTGCGTCCCGCCGCCTACGAGCTGGGCGCGACGGCGGACGCCGCCGGAGAGGAGCGGTGAGCGTGACGACCACCAGACGCGGTCTGCTGCGCGGCGCCGTCGCCGGGCTCTCGGCCGCCGCTCTCGCCCCCGCCCTCGCCGCCTGCGGCTCGGTGGCGGGCTCGGTGTCCTCCTCGGCGGGCAAGGTGCGCTTCTGGCACCTCTTCCAGGGCGGTGACGGGGCGCTCATGCGCCGGATGCTCGCGAAGGTGCGCGCGGACGTCCCCGGCCTCGACCCCGAGGACACCGTCCTGGACTGGGGCGCCGCGTACTACACGAAGCTCGCGATGGCCTCGGCGGGCGGCCGGGCCCCCGACCTCGCGATCATGCACCTCTCGCGGCTCGCCGGATACGCGCCGGGCGGGCTGCTCGACCCCTGGGACACCGCGCTCCTCGAGGAGTTCGGCGTCCCGCAGGCGCGCATCAACCCGCGCGTGCGCGCGCTCGGGCGGTTCGAGAAGCAGCCGTACGCGATCCCCTTCGACACGCACCCCTTCGTCGTCTTCTACGACCGCACCGTCATGGACAAGGCCGGGCTGCTCGACAGCGACGGGCGGCTCCTGCCGCCCGAGTCACCCGCGCACTTCCTGGAGATGGCCGAGCGCCTGCGCGAGCGGAAGGGCAAACTGGGCCCGATCATGGGCCTGTTCAACGACACGGCGCAGGCGTGGCGCATGTTCTGGGGCCTCTACAGCCAGACCGGCGGCGCCTTCGACCTCTCGGGCCGGAAGCCGGGCGTCGACCGGGACAAGATGGTCGAGGTGGTGGAGTTCTTCCAGAAGGTGGCCGTCGACTCGCGGTCGATGGACTACCCCGCCGGGGTCGCCGCCTTCACCACCGGGCAGTCGCCCTTCATCTTCTCGGGCGAGTGGGAACTCCCCACGTTCCAGGGCGCGAAGTTCGACCTCGGGGCCTCCCCGATGCCGACGCTGTTCGGCTCCCCGGCCTCGTACGCCGACAGCCACTCCTTCGTGCTGCCGCACCAGGACAACGCCGACGAGGGACGGCGGCGCGCCGCCCATCAGCTCGTGGCCGAACTCCTCAAGGGCAGCATGACGTGGGCGCAGGCGGGCCACATCCCCGCCTACCTGCCGGTCGTCGGGTCGAAGGCGTACGCGAAGCTCGACCCGCAGTCCTCGTACGCCCCGGCGGCGGAACACCCCGCGATCGACCCGCCCGCGTGGTTCACCGGCGCCGGATCGGACTTCCAGGCGCGCATGTGCAGCGCCCTCCAGCAGGGGATGCGCGGTGCCGACTCCGCGAAGGGGACGGTGGCCGAGATGCTCTCCGGCCTCGACTTCTTCCTCTCCAAGCCCAATCCGGCCTGACCGGGACAGAAAGGCGCTCAACGATGAGTACGGTCCCCACCACGGGCCCGGCGAGCCTCGCCCCCGAACCCGCCCACGCCGCGGACGCTCCCGCCGCGTCCCCGCGCGCCTCCGGAACCCGCTCCCGCCGGGGCGGTTCGGGCGGCCTCTTCGTCGCCCCGTTCATGATCTTCTTCGGGCTCTTCCTGCTCGTCCCGCTCGTCTACGGGCTCTGGATGAGCTTCACGGACGCGAGCCTGACCGGACACGGCGACAGCTCCTTCGCCGGGCTCGGCAACTACGCCGAGGCGCTCACCGACTCCGAGGTGTGGAAGAGCCTCGGCAACACCGCCGTCTTCACGGTGCTCTCCTCCGTACCGCTCGTCGTGCTCGCGCTCGCGATGGCGCTGCTCGTGCACGCGAACCTGCCGGGGCAGTGGCTGTGGCGGTTCGCGTTCTTCGCGCCGTACGTGCTGCCCGTCGCCGTCGTGTGGCAGGTGTGGTCGATGATGTTCCAGCCGGATCTGGGGCTCGTCAACAACTTCCTGGGCGCGCTCGGCCTGGACAGCGTCGGCTGGCTCGTCGACGAGAAGTGGGCGATGTACGCGGTCGTCCTCGTCACGGTGTGGTGGACGGCGGGCTTCAACTTCCTGCTCTACCTCGCCGCGCTCCAGGCCGTACCGGACCACCTCTACGAGGCCGCCGCGCTCGACGGCGCGGGCGCCTGGCGCCGCCTGTGGTCCATCACGCTGCCCCAGCTCAGGCGCACGACGGGCCTCATCGCCGTGCTCCAGGTCCTCGCCTCGCTCAAGGTGTTCGACCAGATCTACCTGCTGACGCGCGGCGGCCCGAACGGCTCGACGCGGCCGATCCTGGAGTACATCTACGACACCGGGTTCACCGGGTACCGGCTCGGCTACGCCTCGGCCATCTCGTACGTCTTCTTCGCGATCCTCGTCATCCTGTCGCTCGCGCAGTTCAAGATCTTCTCGCGCAAGGAGGCGTGACACATGAGCACCCAGACCGTTCCGTCCGCCGGGCGACCGCCCGTGTCCGCGCCCCGCCGCCGGACCTCGCCCGTCCCGCGCGGGCAGCGTTCCTCCGTACGCCCCGGGCCCGTACTCGGCTCCGGGCCGCTGCCCAAGATCGTCGCGCTCGTCGTGCTGCTCGCGGCGACCGTGCTGTGGCTGCTCCCGCTCGCGTGGGGACTCGTGACGTCCTTCAAGAGCGAGACGGACGCGGCGACCCCCGACGACGGCTGGATACCCGCGCACGGCTTCACGCTCGGCGCGTACCGCCAGATCCTCGACCAGGGCAACCTGCCGCTGTGGGCGCTCAACAGCCTGCTCATCACGGTCGTCGTGACGGCGCTGACCGTCGCCGTGTCGGCGCTCGCCGCGTACGGCTTCTCGCGCACTCTCTTCCGGGGCCGCAAGGCGCTCCTCGGGCTGACGCTCGCGTCGATCATGGTGCCGCCGCAGATCCTCATCGTGCCGCTGTTCCGCGAGATGATCACGGCGCACCTCGCCGACACCTACTGGGCGGTGATCCTGCCGCAGGTCGTGGCGCCCGCGATGGTGTTCATCCTGAAGCGCTTCTTCGACGGGGTGCCGCGGGAGCTGGAGGAGGCGGCGCGCATCGACGGGGCCGGGAGCCTGCGCGTCTTCTGGAGCATCGTGCTGCCGCTGTCGCGTCCCATCCTCGCCGCCGTCGCGATCTTCGTGTTCATCACGACGTGGAACAACTTCCTGTGGCCCTTCATCAGCACGAGCGACCCGAACCTCATGACGCTCCCGGTCGGCCTCTCGACGGTGAAGGACTCCTACGGCCTCCAGTACGCGCAGTCCGCCGCGGCGGCGATGCTCGCCTCGCTGCCGCTCGTGATCGTCTTCATGGTCTTCCAGCGGCAGATCGTGAAGTCCGTGGCGACGACGGGGCTCGGAGGGCAGTGAGCGCGCGCCGTACGGGGGCGGGGCGGCCCGGGGATCGCGCGCCGTACGGGGGGGGACGGCCCGGGGATCGCGCGCCGTACGGGGGGGGACGGGCCCGGGGCGCCCGCGCCGTACGGGGCGGGGCGAGGTCCGGGGGCCGCACTCCGTACGGGGGTCGGAGCGAGCCCGGGGGCCGCGCCCCCTCCCCCGTACGGCGTTCTCGCTGGTCCCGGGCACCGCCCGCGACCGGTCGGATAGCCTCCCGGCATGTCGAATGATGATCACACCATCCTCTCCGAAGGCATCCTCCTGCGCCCGCTCGCCGAGGGTGACGCTCCCGCCCTGCGCGACGCCTACGTGCGCAACCGCTCCCACCTCCAGCCCTTCGAGCCGGTGCGGACCGAGGAGTTCTACACGCTCGCCGGGCAGCGCGAGCGGCTCACGAGCCAGCTCGCGGCGCAGGAGGCCGGGGCGCTCTTCGGCTGGGTGTTCGTGGACGGCGAGCGGATCATCGGCACGATCACGCTCTCGCAGGTCGTGCGCGGCCCGCTGAACGGCGCGAACCTCGGCTACTGGGTCGACAAGGAGTACACGGGCCGCGGCCTGACCGGCGCCGCCGCCGCCTTCGTCGTCCGGTACGCGAACGAGGTGCTCGGCCTGCACCGTGTGGAGGCCGGCACCCTGCTCGACAACTTCGCCTCGCAGCGCGTCCTCGCCAGGACCGGGTTCACCGAGTTCGGCGTGGCCCCGCGGATGCTCCACATCAACGGGGCGTGGCGCGACCACAAGCTCTTCCAGATCCTCCTGAACGACCTCCCGCCGCGCTGAGCACCGGGCGGGGGACGGCGTGCCGCGCGCGTCGCCGGGCGCCCGCAGCCTGTAGGAAAGCCGCAGGCGCGGTTAAGAAAACCTCGATGGACCTGGTGGCGTGCGGGGCGGCAGGATCTTGATGCCGGTCGTACGCGCCCTGTCGGGCCGCGGCCGTCCCCCACCCCTCCGTACCCGCCGCCGGTCCGCCCGGTCGCGCGGTGCGGCGCGCACAGAAGAGGAGCCACCGGAGTGAAGGCACTGGTCAAGGAGAAAGCCGCGCCGGGTCTGAGCCTCGTGGAGGTCCCGGAGCCCGAGGCCGGTCCCGGGGACGTGCTCATCAAGGTGCTGCGCACCGGGATCTGCGGCACGGACCTGCACATCCGCGCCTGGGACGGCTGGGCCCAGCAGGCCGTCAGCGCGCCGCTCGTCGTCGGCCACGAGTTCTCCGGCGAGGTCGTCTCGACCGGCCGGGACGTGGCCGGCATCGAGGTGGGGGACCTCGTCAGCGGTGAGGGCCACCTCGTGTGCGGCAAGTGCCGCAACTGCCTCGCGGGCCGCCGCCACCTGTGCCGCGCGACGGTCGGTCTCGGTGTCGGGCGCGACGGCTGCTTCGCCGAGTACGTCGTGCTTCCGGCCTCCAACGTGTGGGTGCACCGCAACCCGGTCGATCTCGACATCGCCGCGATCTTCGACCCCTTCGGCAACGCCGTGCACACCGCGCTCTCCTTCCCGCTCGTCGGCGAGGACGTGCTCATCACCGGCGCGGGCCCCATCGGGCTCATGGCGGCGGCCGTCGCCAAGCACGCGGGGGCGCGCAACGTCGCGATCACCGACGTGAGCGAGGCGCGGCTCGACCTGGCCCGCAAGGTCGGCGCCGATCTCGCGCTCGACGTCTCCTCGGCGTCCATCGCGGACGGCCAGCGGCTCCTCGGGCTGCGCGAGGGCTTCGACGTCGGCCTGGAGATGTCCGGCAACCCGGCCGCGATGCGCGACATGCTCGCCAACATGACGCACGGCGGCAGGATCGCCATGCTCGGCCTGCCCTCGCAGGAGTTCGCCGTCGACTGGGCCCGCATCGTCACCTCGATGATCACGATCAAGGGCATCTACGGCCGTGAGATGTTCGAGACGTGGTACGCGATGTCCGTCCTCCTCGAAGGCGGCCTCGACCTCGCCCCCGTCATCACGGGCCGCTACCCGGCCGCCGAGTTCGAGGCCGCGTTCGCGGACGCGGCGAGCGGGCACGGCGGCAAGGTCGTCATGGACTGGACCGCGTGAGCCGTCCCCGTACGGCCTGAACCGCCTCGTACCGCCCCGCATCCACCCCTCCGGAGGAAACCCCCATGTTCGGCTCCGTGCGCGACCAGCTGCGTACCACCCTCGACGAGATCACCGCCGAGGGCCTGTACAAGCCCGAGCGCGTCATCGGCACCCCGCAGTCCGCGACCGTCGACGTCACCGCCGGGGGCCTGCCCGGCGAGGTGCTCAACTTCTGCGCGAACAACTACCTCGGCCTCGCCGACGACCCGGAGGTCATCGCCGCCGGGCACGCGGCACTCGACCGCTGGGGCTACGGCATGGCCTCGGTCCGCTTCATCTGCGGCACGCAGGAGGTGCACAAGGAGCTGGAGGGGCGCCTGTCCGCGTTCCTCGGGCAGGAGGACACGATCCTCTACTCCTCGTGCTTCGACGCCAACGGCGGTGTCTTCGAGACGCTGCTCGGCCCCGAGGACGCCGTCATCTCGGACGCCCTCAACCACGCCTCGATCATCGACGGCATCCGCCTGTCGAAGGCGCGCCGCCTGCGGTACGCGAACCGTGACATGGCCGAGCTGGAGCAGCGCCTGAAGGAGGCGGGCGACGCGCGCCGCCGCCTCGTCGTCACCGACGGCGTGTTCTCGATGGACGGCTACCTCGCCCCGCTGCGGGAGATCTGCGACCTCGCCGAGCGCTACGACGCGATGGTCATGGTCGACGACTCGCACGCGGTCGGCTTCGTCGGCGAGAACGGGCGCGGCACCCCGGAGCTGGCGGGCGTGAGCGATCGCGTCGACATCATCACGGGCACGCTCGGCAAGGCGCTGGGCGGGGCCTCGGGCGGCTACGTGGCCGCGCGGGCCGAGATCGTCGCGCTGCTGCGCCAGCGCTCGCGCCCGTACCTCTTCTCGAACAGCCTCGCGCCGGTCATCGCGGGCGCCTCGCTCAAGGTCCTCGACCTCCTCGAAAGCGCCTCGGACCAGCGCGTGCGGCTGCGCGAGAACACCGCGCGCTTCCGTACGGCGATGAGCGAGGCCGGCTTCGAGCTGCTGCCGGGCGAGCACCCCATCGTGCCGGTCATGTTCCACGACGCGGCACTCGCGGGCCGCATGGCGGAGCTGCTGCTCGAACGCGGCGTGTACGTGACGGCGTTCTCGTACCCCGTCGTGCCGCAGGGGCAGGCGCGCATCCGCGTGCAGCTCTCGGCTGCGCACTCGGCGGAGGACGTGGACCGCGCCGTCGCGGCGTTCGTCTCGGCGCGCGACGCCTCGGCGACGGACAAGCCGGCGGTCTGAGCCGAGGGCGACCGGGCGGGCGGCTCCCGGGGCGGTGGATCGCCCCGGGACCGTCCGCTCCGCCGATTTGCGACAATCGTTCCCATGATCGAGGCACGGCGGCTGCACATCCTGCGCGCGGTGGCGGACCACGGCACGGTGACCGCGGCAGCCGCCGCGCTCTACCTGACCCCTTCGGCCGTCTCGCAGCAGCTGAGCGCCCTGGAGCAGGAGACCGGGCACCGGCTCGTCGAGCGCGGCGCCCGGGGCGTACGGCTCACGCCGCCCGGCGAGATCCTGCTCGCGCACACGCACGCGGTGCTCGCCGAGCTGGAGCGCGCGGAGGCCGAGCTGGCCGCCTACCGCACGGGCGCTTCGGGCACGGTCACGGTGACGTCCTTCGCGACCGGCATCAATCTCGTCGTGGCCCCGGCGCTCGCGGTGCTCGCCGGGACGGCGCCGGGGATACGGGTCCGGGTGCGGGACGCCGAGGGCGACGCGAGCCTGCGGATGGTCCTCGACCGCCGTACGGACGTCGCCGTGGCCGTCGAGTACCGGGGCGCCCCGGGCGCCGACGACCCGCGCCTGACCCGCGTCCCGCTCTACGCGGAGCCCTTCGACGCGGTCCTCCCGCCGGGCCACCCCCTCACAGCAGCCGAGAGCGTCCCGCTCGCCGACCTCGCCGCCGACCCGTGGATCGGCCCCTTCCCCGGGAACCCCTGCCACGACGTCGTCGTCCTCGCCTGCGAACACGCGGGCTTCCAGCCCCCCATCGAACACCTCTCCGACGACTTCCGCGCGGTCGTCGCCCTCGCGGCGGCGGGCGCCGGAGTGGCACTCGTCCCGCGCTCGGCACTGCGGGGCATGGACCTGGACGGCGCGGTGGTCCGCCCGGTGGACGGCGCGGCCCCGACCCGCAGGGTCTTCGCGGCGGTGCGGTGCGGGGCGGAGGAACACCCACTGATCCGTCCGGTGCTCGATGCGCTGGGAAAGGCGGCGGGGTGAGAGCGCGGACTTGGCACGCGGGACGGGTGGCGCCGAGGGAGGACGGGGGGTGCGGTGTCGCGCGGCGGTTCGGGGCGGGAAAAACCCGTCGCGGCGCCGCGGGCCCGGTGGTAGACCTCCGGCGTGCGAGAGATCCTGGACCGCCCTGACCCGCCGCGGTCGGTCAACGAGCGTCCGTCAGCCCCCCGGAAGCCGACGTGCCCCGGCTCGACGTGGTCCCAACCGGTCCAGCGCACGGGCCCGGGACGCGGGGCCCTCCCCGTCGGCGGTAGGCACCGGCGCCCCGACGACCGGCTCGTGGCCGGGGAACCGGACGAGACGTGACGGACCTGTTCCTGCTGGTCGGCCTGCCCGGGGCCGGTAAGACGACGCGAGCCCGGCGGCTCGCGGAGGAGCACGGCGCCCTGCGCCTGACGCCCGACGAGTGGATGCTCCCGCTCTTCGGCGCGTCGGACCCGGACGGGAAACGGGACGTGCTGGAGGGCCGGCTGCTGTGGCTGGCGCTGGAGACGGTGCGGCTCGGCACGCACGTCGTCCTCGACTACGGATGCTGGTCCCGCGCCGAGCGCTCCGCGATCCGCTGCCTGGCGGAGGCCGAGGGGGCTCGCTTCCGCATGGTCCACCTACCGCTCGCCGAGGAGACCCGGCGCGCCCGCATCGCCCACCGCTGGGCGACCACGCCCGGCGAGACGTTCCCGATGACGGAGGCCGAGATCGCCTTCGGCCGAGCGCACTTCGAGGAGCCCGACGCGGCGGAACTCGACGGGACCGCGACGGACGATCCGCCCGCCGGCTGGACGACGTGGCGGCAGTGGGCGGCATGGCGGTGGCCGTCGTTCGGGTAACGAGGTCTCCCGGGTCGGCTTCTGGGGCGCCCGTGGGCCGCCGGGGGCTCGGGCGGGGTGGGACCGCATCTCGCGGGTGAGCGCCCCGCCGGGCCGGGCCCCTCGGTGTCTCAGTCCCCGGTCGTCATTGCGCCGCGTCCCGCGCTCTCAGGGCTCGCCAGACCGCTCGTGCCGCGTTGTGGCCGCTCATTCCGTGGACCCCGGGGCCCGGTGGGGTCGCCGACGAGCAGAGGAAGACGGCGGGGTGCCGGGTGGCGTAGGGGTGCAGGGTGGGGCGGGGGCGGAGGAGGAGCTGGAGGCCGCTCGCGGCGCCGCAGGCGATGTCCCCGCCGACGTAGTTGGGGTTGCGGGCGGCGAGTTGGGGCGGACCGGCCGTGGCGCGGGCCAGGATCAGGTCGCGGAAGCCGGGGGCGAAGCGTTCGATCTTGCGCTCGATGACGTCGGTGAGGTCGCCCTCCCAGCCGTGCGGCACATGCCCGTACGCCCAGAAGACGTGCTTGCCCTCGGGGGCGCGGGCGGTGTCGACGAGGCTCGGCTGGACGGTGATGAGGAAGGGATCGGCGGGCGGGACGCCGCGCCGTGAGACGTCCACAAGGGCGCGGGAGATGTCGCGGCTGCCGGGGCCGAGCTGCACCGTACCGGCGCGGCGGGCCGCCTCGGAGGCCCAGGGGACGGGCCCGTCGAGTGCGTAGTCGAGCTTGAAGACGGAGGCGCCGTAGCGGTAGTTCGGGTAGGCGCGGGCGCCGAGCCCGGCGATGCGGGCGAGGGCGTGCGGGGAGGTGTCGAAGAGGTAGGCGCGCGCGGGCGGGAGGTCGTCGAGGCGGCGGACCTCGAAGCCGGTCTCGACGGTGCCGCCGAGGTCCTTGAGGTACGCGGCGAGGGCGCCGGTGATCGCGCCCGAGCCGCCCGCGGCGACCGGCCAGCCGCGGGAGTGCGCGGCGAGCGCGAAGAGGAGCCCCACGGCGGAGGTCGCGGGGCCGCTCAGCGGGGCGATGACGTGGCCGACGAGCCCCGCGAGCATCGCTTTGGCGCGGTCCTCGCGGAAGCGGGCGAGGAGGACGTGGGCGGGTGGCAGCCCGGCGAGGCCGAAGCGGGCGAGGGCGAGCGGGTGCCGGGGCAGCGCCGTGGACGGGAGCGCCATGAAGTCGCGCAGTACGGCGTCCCAGTGCCGCAGGAGCGGGGAGACGAGGCGCCGGTACGTGCCCGCGTCGCGCGCGCCGAGGGAGGCGGCGGTCTCGCCGATCGACCGCGCGAGCACGACGGCGTCGCCGCCGGGCAGCGGGTGCGCCATCGGCAGGTCGGCGTGGAGCCAGCGCAGCCCGTACCGCGCGAGGGGCAGGGCGCGGAAGGCGGGTGAGGCGATGCCGAGGGGGTGCGCCGCCGCGCACGGGTCGTGGTGGAAGCCGGGGAGGGTCAGCTCCTCGGTGCGGGAGCCGCCGCCGACCTCGGACGCGGCCTCGAAGACGGCGACGGAGAGGCCCCGGCGGGCCAGTTCGACGGCGGCGGTGAGCCCGTTGGGTCCTGCTCCCACGACGACCGCGTCCAGCAAAGTCGACACCTCCGGACTCCTCACGTCAGCCGATGGCCCGGCGGTCAGGATATGCCGTCCGGCACCGCCCGAAGCCACGCTTTCCCGGCCCTTGACGCTCCCTCACGCCCCGCTGTCCCCCGTCTCCCCCGCCAGCAGCGCGCGGACCCGCTCGGCCGTGGCCGCGTCGCGCGCGGTGGTGAAGGGCAGCGCGTTGCCCCCGGTGATACGGAACGGGGCGCCGTCGGTCGTCAGGTGTGCCCCGCCGGTCTCCTCGACGAGGAGGAGCCCAGCCGCGTGGTCCCAGGCCAGCTCCCAGCTGAAGGCCGTGGCGTCGAGTTCGCCGCGCGCTATCGCGAGGTATTCGAGCCCGGCGGAGCCGCAGTGGCGTGGCGCGAGGCCGGGGACCGTGAGACGGCGGAGCTGGGCCTGCTGGGGCCCGGTCGTGTAGTCGGGGTGCGAGCAGGCGACGCTGAGCGGCGCGCCCGGCACGGCGGCCGTACGGGTCAGGGGTTCGCCGTTGAGCAGGGCACCCCGGCCGCGTAGCGCCACGGCCATGAGGCCGAGGACGGGCGCGTACGTCCAGGAGGCGACGACCTCGCCTTCGAGCGCGAGCGCGACGAGCGTGCAGAAACCCGGCTCGCCGCGGACGAACTGACGGGTACCGTCCACCGGGTCGACGATCCACACGGGCGCGGCGCCGCGCAGCGCCTCGTACCGCGCGGGGTCCTCGGCGACGGCCTCCTCGCCGAGGACGACGGAGCCGGGCAGGAGGGCGGGCAGGCTCTCGGTGAGGAGTTGTTCGGCCTCGCGGTCGGCGACGGTCACGAGGTCGTGGGGCCCGGACTTCGTGCTGACCTCGCCGTCCGCGAGGTGGCGGAAGCGGGGCAGGACGGCGCGGTCGACGGCGGAGCGGACGGCGGCCTCGACGGCGGCGACGCGGTCGGCGTCGAGCGCGGCGGCGAGCGCCGTCACGGCGTCGGGGACGGCGAAGGCGCTGGTGGCGGGGTGGGCCGGGGCGGAATCGCGCAGGTCTTCGAGCATGGGTTCATGAGAGCACGTGCCACTGACATCGGGGGGAGCGAGGGGAAACGGGGGCTTGCGGGGAGGGGAACGGACGGGGTGGGCGGAGCGCGAGGGGGTACGGGCGCCGGGTCGCCCGGCCCCGCCGCGTACGGGTGGCACCGCCTCGCGCCGCCGCGTACGGGTGCCCGCCGCGTACCGATGGCATCCCCCGCCCGCCGCGTACGGCTGGCACCGCCTCGCCCCGTACCGGCGCGGCGCCCCGCCACGTCCCTTCCCGACCCGCCCGCACCCCCGCCACGGGAATCGCGCACCCCCCGCTAACGTTGCCCTGTCCGCAGGGAAATGACCGAAGTGCCCGTCCCGGGCGCGAACAGTGGGAGGCGGCGGCCGTGCACGGTGAGTACAAGATCCCGGGCGGGAAGCTCGTGGTGGTGGACCTCGACGAGGAGGGCGGGGTGCTGCGCAACGTCCGCGTGGCCGGGGACTTCTTCCTCGAACCCGACGAGGCCATCGACGCGATCAACGCCGCGCTCGAAGGCGCCCCCTCCGGCACGGACGGTGGCGGGCTCGCCGCGCGGGTGCAGGCCGCGCTGCCGCCGGGCACGGTGATGTACGGGCTGACCCCCGAGGGCATCGGGGTCGCGGTGCGGCGGGCGCTCGCGCGGGCCACCGACTGGACCGACTACGACTGGCAGCTCATCCACGACGGCCCGCAGCCGGTGGGCCTGCACCTCGCGCTCGACGAGATCCTCACGCAGGAGGTCGCCGTCGGGCACCGTCCGCCGACGCTGCGGGTGTGGGAGTGGCAGGACCCGGCCGTCGTGATCGGCAGTTTCCAGTCGCTGCGCAACGAGGTGGACCCGGACGGCGCCGCGAAGCACGGCGTGACCGTGGTGCGGCGCGTGACCGGTGGCGGGGCGATGTTCATGGAGGCGGGCAACAGCATCACGTACTCGCTCTCCGTGCCGAGCGCGCTCGTCGAGGGCCTGTCCTTCGCCGACAGCTACGCGTACCTGGACGACTGGGTGCTGTCGGCGCTCGGCGACATGGGCATCAAGGCGTGGTACCAGCCGCTCAACGACATCGCGACCGAGGCGGGGAAGATCGCGGGTGCCGCGCAGCGCCGCGTCGCCGCGCCGCAGGGCGGGGTGCCCGCCGTACTGCACCACGTCACGATGGCGTACGACATGGACGCCGACAAGATGACCGAGGTGCTGCGGATCGGCAAGGAGAAGCTCTCCGACAAGGGCACGACGAGTGCCAAGAAGCGTGTCGACCCCCTGCGGCGGCAGACCGGTCTGCCGCGCGAGACCGTCATCGCGAACATGGTCGCCTCCTTCCGCAGCCGGTACGGGCTCGAGGAGGGCTCCGTGACGGACGAGGAGATGGCGCGCGCGCGCGAACTGGCGCGCACGAAGTTCGACTCGCAGGAATGGACGGCGCGAGTTCCCTGAGGTCGTCCTGCGTTCTCTTTCGCGGAGTTCCCTTTCCGGAGTTCCTTTTCCGGAGTTCTCTGACGGGTTCCGCGCGGGGGCCGTGGCCGGGGCGGGTGACGGGCGCGGCGAAGGGCCAAGTACGGCCTGTTGCGGCGTACTTGGCCCCGGCACTGTCGGGGTCCCTCAGTCGCCCTCCGGCAGGGTCAGGTGGAAGGAGTCCCCCGGCCGCAGTGTCACCGTACGGTCCACGAGCCGGATGTCGAGCGAGGGGCGGTTGCTCTCGGGGAGGCTGATGTCGAGGCCGCCCGAGCGCATCCGGAAGCGCACGCCCCACAGGTGGCGGTAGTGGATCGCGAAGTCGTATCCGGACAGCTCCGGTTGGGGCACGGGGTCGAGACCGAGGGCGCCGTCGGAGCGGATGCGCAGGCCGGTGAGGCAGCGCTGCACGAGGTCGAGGGTTCCCGCCATGGCGCCGAGGTGGATGCCCTCGCCGGTCGTACCGCCCTGGAGGTCGGCGACGTCGCCGCGCAGCGCCTCCTGGAAGAAACCCCACGCCTGCGTGGGCCGCACGCGGGCCAGGACCCAGGCGTGCACGAGGCCGCTGAGCGTGGAGCCGTGGCTCGTGCGGGCGACGTAGTAGTCGACGGTGCGGCGCCAGGTCTCGTCGTCGAGCCGATGGCCCAACCGGGCGAAGAGGGCGCGCAGTTCGCGGGGCGGGAAGAGGTAGCCGAGCATCAGGGTGTCGGCCTGCTTGGACGCCTGGTAGCGGTTGACGCTGTCGCCCTCGGCCTCCAGGACGCGGTCGAGGCGGCGGATGTCGCCGTACTTGGTGGACATGCCGACCCAGTCGAGTTCGCGCAGTTCCCCGTAGCCCTCGAACTGGCTGACGACGCCTTGGTGGAAGGGGACGTGGAGGCGGCGTGAGATGTCGTCCCAGTGGGCGAGTTCGGTGTCGTCGAGACCGGTGTGCTCGGCGAGTTCGGCGCGGCGTTCCTCGGGGAGCGCGGCGAGGGATTCGAGGGTGCGCTGGAGGACCCAGGCGGCGGTGACGTTGGTGTACGCATTGTCGTCGAGGCCGGGTTCGGTCGCGTCGGGGTAGGCGTCGTGGTACTCGTCGGGGCCGACGACGCGGCGGATGCGGTAGCGGCCGAGGTCGCCGTCCCACTCGGACTTCGAGGCCCAGAAGCGGGAGATCTGGAGGAGCATCTCGGCGCCCTCGTGCTCCATGAAGCGTGCGTCGCCCGTGGCGCGCGCGTAGCTCCACACGTTGTACGCGACGGCGGAGCCGATGTGGTGCTGGAGCCGCGAGTTGTCGGGGAGCCAGCGTCCCGAACTCGGGTTGAGGTGGAGTTCCTGGGTCTCCTCGCGCCCGTCGCTGCCGGACTGCCAGGGGTACATGGCGCCGTCGAACCCGGCGTCGCGGGCGAGGCGGCGGGCGCGGTCCAGGCGGCGGTGGCGGTAGCGGAGGAGGCCCTTGGAGACCTCGGGGAAGTGCAGGTTGAGGTAGGGCAGGACGAAGAGTTCGTCCCAGAAGACGTGCCCCCGGTACGCCTCCCCGTTGAGTCCGCGCGCGGGCACACCGGCGTCCAGGTCGGCGGTGTGCGGGGAGACCGTCTGGAGCACGTGGAAGAGGTGGAAGCGCAGGATGTGGCCCGCCTCGTCGGGGACTTCGAGGAGCGCGCGGTGCCACAGGCGCTGCCAGGCGAGGCGGTGGTCGAGGAGCAGTTCGTCCCAGCCGGGTACGTTGCGCACGCCGTCGAGCGCGGCGTCGAGCGGGTCGCTGATCGCCGAGTCCCGCGAGGTGTGCAGCGCGACGATCTTGTCGACCGCCGCCGTCTCGCCCTGCTTGAGCGTGAGGTTGATGCGCGTCGCCGGTCGCGTCGGGGTGCCGGTGGAGGGGCGCGGTTCGCACGCGGGGCCCCCGCTGCTGTACGTACGGGCGGCAACGGCCACGGTGATGCCCGAGTTGACGGTGCGCGCGCGGACCCACACGGTGCAGTCCTCGGGGTAGCCGCTCATGATCTCCGCGAGGTGCTGGCCGTTCAGCTCGCGGTAGCGTGCCACACCGTCGTTCGTGACACCGGCGTCGATCGCGGACTCGACTTCGAGGGTCCCGTCGAAGTTCTCGGCCGTGAATTCGGTGCGCAGCGCGGCGAGATGGGGATCGTCCATGTGGACGACGCGGAACTGGCGCACGCGCAGCCTGCGGCCGGAGGCGTCCTCGTACACGAGGTGGCGCTCGTAGATCCCGGCGCGCAGGTCGAGCAGTTGGCGGTACGAGCGCAGCGCGGCGTCGTCGGGCGTGTACCAGTCGGTGCCACTGCCGCCCCCGGGCGGGGTGAGACGGTAGCGCAGGGGCAGCCAGTTGGGGAGGTTGACCATGTCCTCGTTGGACACGGTCTGCCCGGCGACCTCCGAGGTGAGCCGGTTGTAGACCCCCGCGGCGTAGGTGCCCGGGTAGTGCGGGCCGCCCGCGGGGCACTCGGGGGCCGCGCCCCGGGTGGCGAAGTAGCCGTTGCCGAGGCTGCACAGGGACTCGCGCAGCGTCTCCTCGGCGGGGCCGTAGCCCTCGTACTCCCACGTCCACTCGGACATGTGGTCACTCCTTGCCGTCGGGGCCGGGTGCGCGGTCGTCGGTGGCGGGGGCGCGGTGCGCGCGGTTATCGGTGGTGGAGGCGCGGTCGTCCGGGCCGGGGGCGTGTTCGTCTGTGCCGGGGGCGTGTTCGTCCGTGCCGGGGGCGCGCAGGAGGTCGGCGAGGTCGTCGACGACGAGGTCGGCGCCGTGTTCCCGCAGATCCCTGGCGGTGTCGGTGGTGTGGGCGCGGTCGACGCCGACGACGAGGCCGAAGCCGCCGCGCCGCCCCGCCTCGACCCCCGCGAGGGCGTCCTCGGCGACGGCGGCGTGCGTGGGCTCGACCCTGAGGCGGCCCGCGGCCTCCAGGAAGAGCGCGGGATCGGGTTTGCCGGCCAGGCCGAGGCGGTGGGACTCGTCGCCATCGACGAGGGTCACGAAGTAGTCGAGGAGCCCGGCCCCTTCGAGGACGTCCCGCGCGTGGTGCGAGGACGAGGCGGCGGCCATGGGAATGCCCGCGGAGCGCAGCGCCTTCAGGAGCCGTACGGAGCCGGGAAAGGGCTCGATGCCGTGCTGCCGGATGCGGCGCGTGAACATGCCGTCCTTGAGCGCGGCGACGGCGGCGACCGAGTCGGTACCGGGGGCGTCGGACGGACTGCCGTCCGGGATCGGGACACGGCGGGCGTGCAGGAAGGCGGCGGCCCCGTCGGCCCTGGGCTTGCCGTCCACGTAGCGGAGGTAGTCGTCGGCGGCGTCGAAGGGCCTGTCGAGCGCCGTGTCGGCGGGCGGATGCTCACGCAGGCAGGCGTCGAACGCCTCCTTCCACGCCTCGGCGTGCACGCGCGCGGAGTCGGTGAGGACCCCGTCGACGTCGAAGACCATCGCCGCGATACCGGTCATGACGGGAGCGAGCCCGCGCTCGGGGGCGGTCACCGCACGGCTCCGGCGGTGGTGCGGGTTTCGGTGGGGGTGTGTGGTCCGGTGCGGGTGCGGGTGTGGGGTCCGGTATGGGTTCGGGTGTGGGGTCCGGTATGGGTTCGGCTGTGGGATCCGGTGCGGGTTCGGGTGTGGGGTCCGGTACGGGGCGTTCGCATGGCACACGTCCTTCCGGCTCGGGACCGGCCGGCCGGGAGGGCCCAGCCCTTCCGCCACGCTAACCGCAGGGGTGGCGGGGCGCAGCCGGGAGGGCAGGACGCGGCCAGGGTGGGCGGGCAGCCGGGGGTGGGCGGGGAGCCGGGGGTGGGCGGGGAGCCGGGGGTGGGCGGTGGCGGGGCGGGCGAGAGCGGGGCGGGCGGCGGCAGCAGCAGCGGGGGCGCGGCCGGGACGGTAGGCGGTGCAGGGGCGGGGAGGGCGGTACGAGCGAGCGGGGACGGGGGGCGGGATGTATGGGGCGGGAGGACGAGCGAGGGGTGCGGGGCCTGCGGGACGTACGGGGGCGTAAGTGCCCGGCGGCGCGGGAGGACGGGCGAGGGGCAAGTGGGCGGCCGGGCGGGGCGGGCGAGGCCGGTGGTGAAGGTGGAGGCGGAGGTAGGGCGATAGGGACTGGCGGGGGACAGACGTGTGGGGCCGGCGACAGGGGCTGCGAGTGAGGTCGCGCGCCGCTCGCACCGACGCGCCTCTGCCTCGTACCGTCCGCCGCCTTGTGTGGTGGGCGCGCGTCACGGTTGAGCCTGCGGACAGCCCCCACCCGCCCTGGGGGGCTCCCCTTCTAACAGTCTTCCGCAAGTCGGCCGCCCTCCGTGCCCCTCACGCCTCATCTGTGGACAACTCCGCGAAACCCGCCACACCGCCCACCCGGAAGGGTGAGAACTTTGCGCGCATCCCCGAGGGAGAAACGTTCACGCAGCCCCTCATCCACAGCCATTCGAGTGACGCGACTGCCAGAGGTGAGTGAGCACTCACCCACTCAGAGCGAGAAGGTACGCCGGCACTCTCCGGCACGCCCCACCCCGAGCGTGGGCGGAGCCAACCGACCGACCCGCAAGCATCCGCGCCCCGCCCACGCCTCAAACCGACCGGCACCACGGGCACGAGCCCCCCACACAGAACTCCGCACCGTCCCCGCACCACCACCCCCTCACCCCCGCTCCGCCCGCCTCCCCGAACGCCCCGCGAGGACCACGTACACGAGCAGCGACGAGGCGAAGCCGATCGCCCAGCCGTAATCGGCCAGCGGCTTGAGGAAGGGGATCAGGCCGTCCTCCGGGAAGGGGCCCTTGCCGGGCGCCGAGTGGGAGCCGCCGACCGCCAGGACCCCGCCGACGAGGAAGGCGAGGACCGCCGCCGGGTGCCAGCCGCCCCGGTACCAGTAACGGCCCTCCCTGCGGTACAGCTCCGCGAGGTGCAGCGAGGTGCCCCGGACGAGCCAGTAGTCGGCTATGAGGATGCCCGCGACCGTGCCGAGCAGCCCACCGACCACACCCAGCCACGTGTAGATGTACAGCTCCGGCGTCGCGATGAGCTTCCACGGCATGATCAGCACCCCCACGACCCCGGTGACGAGCGCCCCGGTGCGGAAGCTGATGAAGCGCGGGGCGAGGTTCGCGAGGTCGTACGCGGGCGAGACGACGTTCGCCGCGAGGTTCGCCGAGATCGTCGCGACGAGAACCGTGATCAACGCGAAGAGCAGGCCGAAGGTGTTGTCCGCGCGCGCCGCCAAGTCGACCGGCTCCCAGACGGGTTCGCCGTAGACGGCCTGCGAGCCCGAGGTGACGAGCACGGAGAGGAGCGCGAAGGCCGTCATCGTGGTGGGCAGGCCGAGCGACTGCCCCCAGACCTGTGCGCGTTGGCCCTTCCCGAAACGCGTGAAGTCGGGAATGTTCAGCGAGAGCGTGGACCAAAAGCCGATCATCCCCATGAGCGCGGGGAAGAACACGGGCCAGAAGTCGCCGCCCCAGCCGAGCTGCGACGGCTGGTCGAGGAGCGGGCCGAAACCGCCCGCCGCGTCGGCCATCCACACGAGCAGCGCGAGCGCGCCGAGGAACACGAAGGGCCCGGCCCAGTTCTCGAAGCGCCGCAGCGTCTCCATCCCCCGGTGGATGATGAGGAGTTGGAGCAGCCAGAAGATCCCGAAGCACACCCACAGCGGCCACGGCTGCCCGCCCAGGTGCGAGGCGCCCGCCCAGGACCCCGGCAGGAGCTTGTCGAGCAGGACGAAGACACCCTGCCCGCCGATCCACGTCTGGATGCCGAACCAGCCACAGGCCACGGCCGCCCGCAGGAGCGCGGGAAGGTTCGCGCCGCGCAGCCCGAAAGAGGCGCGTGCGAGGACGGGGAAGGGGATGCCGTACTTGGGCCCCGCGTGCCCGGTGAGCAGCATCGGGAGCAGGACGACGATGTTGGCGAGGGCGATGGTGAGGACGGCCTGCTTCCAGTCCATGCCGAGCGCGACGAGGCCCGAAGCGAGGGTCCAGGAGGGGATGTTGTGCGCCATCCCGATCCACAGGGCGGTGAAGTTGTAGGTGCCCCAGTGGCGTTGGGCGACGGGGATCGGGCGCAGATCCTCGTTGGCGTGCGGCGAGTCGGCGGGGAAGGCGCCCGGGTCGAGTTCGACGCGGCCGTCCGGGGTGAGGTGCTGCCCCGGCGCGGTGGCCGCGTGCGAGTGGGGCGGTGGACCGGGCGGGGTGCCGGGCGGGGTGGCGAGGGCATCGGTCATGGCGGGACCCTTCGGGGAGAACGGTGCGGGGAGGATGCGGTGCCGTGCTCGGGTGCCGTGGGGTGCCGTGCGGGTGTGAGGGCGGATGCGAGGGCGGGAGCGGGGAATCGTACGAGTGCGGGGAGGCTTACGGGGCGTACGGAAGGGCGATTGCCGAGGGTCGCGCGAGGGCGGATAAGAGCCGCTCCCCCGCTAGGCGTTGAGGACCGGGATGACCTCCTTCCCGTACACGTCGATGAGTTGTTCGCGCGCGTCGTGCATCGCGTAGACGGCGAACTGGTCGACGCCGATGGCGCGCAGTTCGCGCAGTTTCTCGATGTGCGCCTCGACGGGGCCGAGGACGCAGAAGCGGTCCACGATCTCGTCGGGCACGAAGCCGGTCGAGCTGTTCCCGACCCGGCCGTGGTGGCTGTAGTCGTAACCGTCGCGGCCGGCGATGTACGCGGTCAACTCGGCTGGTACGGAAGCGGATTGCCTGCCGTAGCGGGCGACGAGATCGGCGACGTGGTTGCCGACCATGCCGCCGAACCAGCGGCACTGCTCGCGCGCGCGGGCGAGGTCCTCGCTCACGTAGGCGGGGGCGGCGACGCAGATCGTGACGGAGGCGGGGTCGCGGCCCGCGTCGGAGGCGGCGGTACGGACCTGCTCGACCATCGCGGCGGTGAGGTAGGGGTCGGCGAGCTGGAGGATGAAACCGTCGGCGCGGGCCCCGGCGAGGGCGAGCGCCTTCGGCCCGTACGCGGCGGCCCACACCGGCAGCCGCCCGTCCCGTACCCAGGGCAACCGCACCTCGGTGTCACCGAGCTGGGCTGCGCGGCCCTCGGCGAGGTCGCGGATGGTGTCGATGGCGTCGCCGAGGCGCGCGAGGGTGTTCGGGGGGCGGCCGGCGACGCGCATCGCGGAGTCGCCGCGCCCGATGCCGCACACGGTGCGGTTGCCGAACATGTCGTTGAGCGTCGCGAAGGTCGACGCGGTGACCTCCCACGTACGGGTTCCCGGGTTGGTCACCATCGGGCCGACGACGAGCCGTTCGGTGTGCTCCAGGATCTGGCTGTGGATGACGAAGGGCTCCTGCCACAGGACGGCGGAGTCGAAGGTCCAGCCGTGCGTGAAGCCCTGCTGCTCGGCGCGGCGCATGAGGTCGACGACGGTGGAGGCCGGCGGGTCGGTCTGGAGAACGAGTCCGAAGTCCATGACAACTGCTCCTGTGGTCGGGGCTCCTGAGGCGGCGTCGTACGGCCGGGCCGCGGACGACGGTGCGCATGATTGTGTCAGGCGATACCGCGCGAAGGGGGCCAATCGGGCATCGACGGTTCCGTGCCCCGTACGGGCCCCGCCCCCTGCCGCCGTGCCTCGCGCCGGTCAGCTCCCGTAGGTGCTCAGTCCCCTCGGCACGTACACCCCGTGCCCCGCGCGGCCCACGTACTCCCTGTCCTCCAGGACGGGGACGCCGCGCGAGAGGACCGTGCGGACGCGGCCCGTGACGCGCTTGCCCTCGTAGGCCGAGTAGTCGACGTTCATGTGGTGGGTGGCGGCCGAGAGGACCTGTTCCGCGTGCGGGTCGTAGATCACGAGGTCCGCGTCCGCGCCGGGGGCGATCGTGCCCTTCCTCGGGTAGAGGCCGAACATGCGGGCGGGCGCCGCGCAGGCGAGGTCGATCCAGCGGCGGCGGGAGATGTGTCCGTCCACGACGGCCTGGTGGAGGAGGTCCATGCGGTGCTCGACGCCGGGCATCCCGTTGGGGATCTTCGAGAAGTCGCCCCGGCCCAGCTCCTTCTGGCCGCTGAAGCAGAAGGGGCAGTGGTCGGTCGAGACGACCTGGAGGTCGTCCGTGCGCAGCCCGCGCCACAGCGCCGCCTGGTGCTCCTGGGGACGCAGCGGCGTCGAGCACACGTACTTGGCGCCTTCGAAATCCGGTTCGGCGAGGTTGTCGGTGGACAGGAAGAGGTACTGCGGACACGTCTCGCCGTGGACCGGGAGGCCCAGGTCCCGCGCGGCGGCGATCTCCGCGAGCGCTTCCTGCGCCGAGACGTGCACGATGTAGAGCGGTACGTCGCCCGCGACGCGCGCGAGCTGGATCGCGCGGTGCGTGGCCTCCGCCTCCAGCAGGGCCTTGCGGACCTCGCCGTGGTGGCGCGGGTCGGTGCGGCCGGCGGCGAGCGCCTGTGCGACGAGGACGTCGATCGCGATGCCGTTCTCGGCGTGCACCATCGTGAGGCCGCCGTTCTCGCCCGCGCGCTGCATCGCGCGCAGGATGCGGCCGTCGTCGGAGTAGAAGACCCCCGGGTAAGCCATGAAGAGCTTGAAGCTCGTGACGCCCTCACCGACGAGGAGGTCCATCTCCTTGAGGGTGTCCTCGGTGACGTCGGCGAGGATCATGTGGAAGCCGTAGTCGATCGCGCAGTTGCCCTCGGCCTTCGCGTGCCAGGCGTCGAGCCCCTCGCGCAGGCCGTGGCCGACGCTCTGCACGACGAAGTCGACGATCGTCGTGGTGCCGCCCCAGGCGGCGGCGCGGGTGCCGGTCTCGAAGGTGTCGGACGCGTACGTGCCGCCGAAGGGCATCTCCATGTGCGTGTGCCCGTCGACGCCGCCGGGGATCACGTACATGCCGCTCGCGTCGATGACCCGTTCCGCCGTCCACGCCTCGGCGGCGGCCGAACCGCTCGTGGCGAGCGCGGCGACCCGCCCGTCCTCGACGAGCACGTCGGCGTGGGTCTCCTCGGCGGCGGTGACGACGAGTCCGCCGCGGATCAGGGTGCGGTTGCTCATGGGGCTCCTTCTCCTTGGGCTCGGGTGGTCAGCTCTCGTACGGGGCGGGGACGGGGCGAGCGCGTGCGGGGACGCGGGGGGGCGCGCGTACGGGGACGCGGGGCGGGCGGGTACGAGTACGGGGCGGCCCCGCGACGCCGCACCCGTACCCGTACCCGTACCGCCTGATCCGTCGCGCCTGGTCCGTCGCGCGGCGCCCGTACCGCTCAGGCCGTCGCGCGCAGTGCAGACAGGAGGAGGTCGCCGCCCTCCTCGGCCTCCGCGACGGTCAGGCTCAGCGGTGGCGCGACGCGCAGGACGCTCGTGTCGTGGCCTCCGCCCTTGCCGAGGAGGAGTCCGGCGGCGCGGGCGGCCTCCAGGGCGGCGCTCGCGCGCGCGGGGTCGGCGCGGTCCGTGCCGGGCTCGACGAGTTCGACGCCGAGCATGAGCCCGCGCCCGCGCACCTCCCGTACGTGCGCCATGCCGGCCGTCCCCGCTCGCAGCCGCTCGCGGAGCAGGCCGCCCACGCGGCGGGCGTTGCCCTGGAGGTCGTGGTCCAGGAGGTACGTGAGGTTGGCGAGCCCGGCGGCCATCGTGACGGGTGAACCGCCGAATGTGGAGAGCGAGTTGGTGTCGATGACGTTCATGATGTCGGCGCGGGCGACGACACCGCCGATGGACATGCCGTTGCCGATGCCCTTGGCGAAGGTGAGCAAGTCCGGTGGCCCCGCTTGGTCGTGGGCCTGCCAGCCCCAGAAGTGGTCGCCCGTGCGGCCCCACCCGGTCTGCACCTCGTCGGCGATCCACAGGATGCCGCGCTCGGCGAGGACGTCGCGGAACGCGGCGTACAGCCCGTCCGGCGGCGAGGTGAACCCGCCGACGCCCTGCACCGGTTCGGCGATGAGCGCGGCGACCTGTCCGCGTGCCTGGCCGAGCAGGTCGCGCAGGTCGGCGACGGCGGCCTCGGTGAACTCCCGGTCGTCCAGGTGCGCGAAGGGGCCGCGACCGCGAACGGCGCCGTGCGCCCACAGGGTCTGGAGGGGGGAGTAACTTGTCGGGGACCAACCGCTGTTGCCCGTGATGCCGACGGCGGAGAAGGAGCGACCGTGGTAGCTGTTGCGCATCGCGATGATCTGGTTGGAGCGGCGGTACGCGGTCGCGAGGAGCAGCGCGGTGTCATTGGCCTCGGTGCCCGAGGTGGTGAAGAAGACGCGTGCGTCGGGGATGCCGGAGAGGGCCGCGATCCGCTCGGCGAGGTCGATCATCGGGCGGTTGAGGTAGAGCGTGGAGGAGTGGACGAGCCGTGCGGCCTGCTCGCTGACGGCCTTGGTCACCTCGGGGAGGGCGTGCGCGGTCATCGTGGTGAGGATGCCGCCGAAGAAGTCGAGGTAGCGGCGGCCCCCGGCGTCCCACACGTGGCGGCCCTCGCCGTGGGTGAGTTCGAGGGGGTCCTCGTAGTAGAGGGCGAGCCAGTCGGGGAGTACGGCGCGGTGCCGCGCGAGGAGTTCGCTCACGGGCGGGTCAGCCCCTCGTAGGCGTCGGGGCGGCGGTCGCGGTAGAAGGCCCACTGGTGGCGCACCTCGTCGAGGAGGGCGAGGTCGAGGTCGCGGACGAGCAGTTCCTCCTCCTTGTCGCTCGCGGGCTCGCCGACGAACTGCCCGCGCGGGTCGACGAAGTAGCTCGTGCCGTAGAAGTCGTTGTCGCCGTACTCCTCCTGGCCGACGCGGTTGATCGCGGCGACGAAGTACTCGTTCGCGACGGCCGCCGCGGGCTGTTCGAGCTGCCACAGGTAGCTGGAGAGGCCGCGCGAGGTGGCGGAGGGGTTGTAGACGATCTGGGCGCCGTTCAGGCCGAGTTGGCGCCAGCCCTCGGGGAAGTGGCGGTCGTAGCAGATGTAGACGCCGACGCGGCCCACCGCCGTGTCGAAGACCGGCCAGCCCGCGTTGCCGGGACGGAAGTAGAACTTCTCCCAGAAGCCCTTGAGCTGCGGGATGTGGTGCTTGCGGTACTTGCCGAGGTAGCTGCCGTCGGCGTCGATGACGGCGGCGGTGTTGTAGTAGAAGCCCTCCGCCTCGCGCTCGAAGACCGGCACCACGATCACCATGCCGGTCTCGCGGGCGAGGTCCCGCATCCGGCTCACGGTCGGCCCGTCGGGGACGGGCTCGGCCCAGCGGTAGTGCTCCTCCTCCTGCACCTGGCAGAAGTACGGGGCGTTGAAGACTTCCTGGAAGCCGATGATCCTGGCGCCCTGCCGGGCGGCCTCGCGGGCGTGTTCCTCGTGCTTGGCGATCATGGATTCGGTGTCGCCGGTCCAGGTGGCCTGGACGAGTGCGGCGCGGACGACGGAGGCAGCCATGAGCAGTGCTCCTTCGACAAGACGTCAGAGAGCCACTACCGCCCGGAGCCCCGGGCTGTAGAGGCACGAACGTAAGCCCAGGGCGGTAACGGGGCAAGACCGCCGGGTCGACGGACACGGGGGATGCCACCCCAGCGGGTGAGCGGGGGCGGGGCGGGTGGGTGAGGGGGGCGAGGGGGGGCGGGCCGGGCGTGGGAGGTACGGGGGCGCGGGGGCGCGGGGGCCAGCGGAGCGGCGGCAGGGGCCGACGAAGACGGCGGGGACCCACGAAGGTGCCGGGGCGGCGACAGAGCCCGGTGGAGCGGCGGCGGGCGGAGCCGACGAAAGGGGCCCGGTGGAGCGGCGGCGGGCAGAGCCGAAGGGCCCGTGGCCCGTCCCGAGGAGGTCCCGCCTTCCCTCAGCCCCCCGTCACCCCCGCCACTCTCAGCGCGTGCGTCAGCGCCTCGCGGCGGAACTCCGAGGTGCGGGCCGCAGCGGCCAGGAGGGGAGCCGTGAGGGTGGCGGGCGCGGAGGCGGCGATACGGGCCAGGTCCTCGGCGCTGCGGGCGGTGACGCAGGACGCGGCGAGGCGTTCGAGCGCGCCCGGTACGCCGGTGACGGCGGGGTCGGCGAGGGCCGCGGCGACCTCCCGGAGGGGCCGTACGACGCCCTGCCGCAGGATGCGCGCGGCGTCGGCCTGGTGCCCGGCCGCCTCCAGCGCGGTCGCGAGCGCGGTCAGGGGCGGCAGCGGGAGCGCGGCGGCCTCCCAGAGCACGGTGCTCCAGTCGGCGGCGAGCCCGTCGGCGGCAAGGCGCGCGCCGAGCGCGCAGACGTGGGCGGGCGGCCAGTGCGCGGCGTCCACGAGGAGCATATGGGCCTCGCCCTCGCGGCCCTCGGCACGCAAGCGGTCCAGCCGGCCGAGGAGTTCCCCGGCCCGCCGCAGGCCCTCGGCGTCCGGCGCGCTCGCCTCGCGGCTCTCGTGCGCCGCGCTCCCGGCGAACCGCGCCCCCGTGGGCACCTCCCGCGTACCGGCAGTCCCCTCCGCGAGCGGCGCGCCGCTCGGCGGCAGCACACTGCCGGGTCCCACGAGCGCGTCGTCGACCCCGGCGAACCGCGCCGAACGCCTGCGCTTCCTGGCGGACTTGGCGGGCTTGACCGAGCCGTCCCGGGCGGGCTCGCGCGCGGGTGCCGGGCGCGGCCCCGAGGAGTGCGGGGCGGCGTCCCGTACGGTCTCGGGAGCGCGCCCCGACGAGACGGCCTCGCGCGGCGACGGAAACGCCCCGGCGGGCCGCCGACCGGTGCCCGGCGGTACGGGCGCGGCGCCTCCGGCCCACTCCGGCACGGGCGCACCGCCCCGGTCCGCTACGGACGCGCCACCCCGACCCGGTACGGACACGCCACCCCGTCCCGATACGGCCGCCCCGCCGCCGTCCCACTCCCCCACAGCCCCCGGGCCACCCTCCGCCCTGTACCCCTCCCCCGGCTCCAAGCGTGCGAGCCGGTCGGCGAGTTCGGCGCAGCGGGCCTCCGCGCGCCGCAGGTCGTCGCGGGCCCACGCGAGGTGTCCGTGCAGGTGGGCCGCCGCTGTGCCGTCGGCTCCCGCGAGCCCGCGTTCGAGGTCCGCGACGCGCGTGGCGGCGCGCTCGCGTTCGCGCACCATGCCGGGGAGGCGGCGGGAGAGTTCCCGGGCCGCGCCGGGGCGGGTGTCGCGCGCGGTGAGGGCGGCCAGGTACGCCGTACGCAGCCCGGCGGCGGCCTGCCGCGGCTCCGTCCCGGGCGCCGTGCGCGCCACGTGGTCCTCGACGAGGGCTTCGACGACGTCCCACGGTGGCGTCTCCGTACCGTCGACGCAGGCCCGCATCCCCCGGGGGTCGCGGGCCCAGAAGACCTGGCACCAGCCGCCGCCCGGGTCGAGTCCCGCGAGCAGCTCGCCGAAGACGCGCGCGAAGTCCGCGACCGGGTCCCGTACCCCGGGGTTCTCGAACTGGTCTATCCGGAAGGGAAGTTGTCCCACCACGCGTGCCCCGCTCCCACTGCGGCGTCCTTTGGTGCGGAAGGAAACACCCGCCGTGTTACGCGGCGGCTACACGGGCTTTTCGGGGAGCGACGGAGTGACGGGCGGGAAGCGGGGAGCCCGTACGCGGCGCCCGGGGTGCCCGGCCGCCGCGTACGGCCGCTCCCGCCCCGTACTCCACGCGCGACCCCAGCGCCCGGTCGTGGCGGCCCTCTCCGCGGCGGCCGTCGCCTCGCCTTCGCCGCCCGCTCCGTACACGACTCGGGGCCGGACCCGAAGTGATCTTCGTGGCGTACCGGGGCGAGTCCCCCGCGCCGGTTTCCGGTTACCGGCCGTTCCGGAGCATGGTGGACCCTGTCGGCAACGAGGCATGGCGCCGCCCGAGCGGGGCACAAGAGCCCCGGCACGCCCGGGGGCACGACGGAGGAGTCGCACAGGATGACACAGCAGGACGGGACGGCCTGGGTCGGCGTCTCGCTACCCGGTCTCGACTGGCTCCTCGTGCTCGGCCTGCTCCTGACCGCGGCGGTCGTCTGCGTCGCCGTCCCGCTGCGCATCGAGATGAGCCGCTCGCACGGCGGCGGGTCCGCCGACGACGCACCGGGCCGCTCCGCGCACGAGGACTGACACCCTATGACCCGGCACGCCCCCCGCCTGCTCTACGTGACGGACCTCGCCTACCGGGCCGCGGGCCGCCGCTACGCGGACGAGGACCTGGAGCTCTCGGCCCGCCTGCGCGCCGACTTCCCGCTCGCCCTGTGCGATCCGCGCGACGCCGCCCGCCTCATGGACGGCTTCGACGCCGTTTTCGTCCGCAACAGCGGCCCCGTCCTCCACTACCGCGCCGCCTACGCCGGGTTCCGCGCCGAGGCGCTGCGGCGCGGCATCCCCGTGCACAACCCGCTCACGGGCCGCGCCGACATGGCGGGCAAGGGATATCTCGTGGAGCTGACGCGCGCGGGCCTGCCCGTCATCCCGACGTACGCGGGCGACACGCCGCCCGAGCGACTGCCCGCGTCCGGCTCCTACGTCGTCAAGCCGGTCGACGGCGCGGACTCGGTGGGCCTCGCGCACCTCGACCCGGTCGCGCTCGCCGCCCGTACCCCGGACGCGGGCACGCTGGTCCAGCCGTACATCCCGTTCCGGTACGAGGTCTCCTTCACCTTCGTGGACGGGGACTTCCAGTACGCGTTGTACGCGCCGGACCCCGCGCGCCGCTGGGAGTTGGTGCCGTACCGGGCGAGCGCGGCCGATCTCGCCTTCGCGCGCCGCTTCGTCGACTGGAACGCCCTGCCGTACGGCATCCAGCGGGTGGACGCGTGCCGTACGCCGGAGGGAGACCTGCTGCTCGTCGAGCTGGAGGACCACAACCCGTACCTGTCGCTCGGGCTGCTCGACGCGGAGACGCGCACGGGCTTCGAGCGGGCGCTGGTGGCCTCGCTGAGACGGGCGACGGCGCACGGCTGAGCCCCGTCGTCGCACCCGCCGGCTCGCCCATCAGCCCCGTCGGCGCACCTGTCAGCCCCTCCGGCGTTCGAGGAGCGGGGTGCGGGGCGTTACACCGCAGCGGCTCCCGCGCGGGCGGCTCAGCTCGCCGCGCTGAGGGGGGCCGCGCCGCACGCCTCTTCGATGGCGTCGAGCGACAGCTCCAACGCGCGGGCGAGCGCCGCGACCGTGAAGAACGCCGGGGTGGGAGCCCGCCCGGTCTCGATCTTGCGCAGGGTCTCGGCGGAGATACCCGCCTCGATGGCGACCTCGGCCATGCTGCGTCCGCCGCGCGCGTCCCGGAGGAGCGCCCCGAGCCGTTCGCCGCGGGCGCGTTCCTCGGGGGTGAGCGGAGTACGGACCATACGGCGATTCTACGGGGCCCGCACGGCGAACGGGGGGCGCGATCAGGACGGGCCCGTACCGCTCGGATACCTCGCGCCCCGGGCGGCCCGCACCGCGTGCGCGCGAGCGACGGTCCGGACGGGTTCGGCGCGGTGACCGGACGCGCGACCGGTATAAGAATTGCGGTATAGTAATTGGCATGGTGCGAAGGAAGACAGCAGCCGAGATTCTTGAGATGCGCGAGGCCGGGCGGGTGGTGGCCCGCGGCCTGCACGCGGTGCGGGAGGCCGCCGCTCCCGGCGTGAGGCCGCGCGAGCTGGACGAGGTGGCACGCGAGGTGCTGCGGGAGGCGGGAGCGGACTCGCCGTTCCTGGACTACCACCCGCACTTCGCCCCGGTCCCGTTCCCCGCGACGCTCATCATCTCGGTCAACGACGCGATCGTGCACGGCATCCCGGGAGACGAGCCGCTGCGCGACGGCGACCTCGTGAGCGCGGACTTCGGCGCGCTCCTCGGCGGCTGGGCCGGTGACTCGGCGATCAGCTTCACGGTGGGGACGCCGCGCCCCGAGGACGTCAAGCTCATCGCGACGGCGGAGCGCGCGCTCGCGGCCGGGATCGAGGCGGCCAAGGCGGGCGCGCGGATCGGCGATATCGGGTACGCGGTGAGCACGGTGTGCCGGGCGGAGGGGTACGGCATCCCCGAGGACTTCGGCGGGCACGGCGTGGGCCGCGCGATGCACGAGGACCCGGGCGTGCCCAACGAGGGACGACCAGGGCGCGGCATGGTGCTCCGCCCCGGGCTCGTCATCGCCATCGAGCCCATGGTCATCGCGGGCGGCACCGACGGGTACCACCCGGACCCGGACGGCTGGACCCTGCGCACGAACGACGGCTCGCGCGCCGCGCACGTGGAGCACACGGTGGCCGTGACGGAGGAGGGCCCGCAGATCCTCACGGCGCTGTAACCACTCACGCCGGGCCCCCTACTCGCTCCCGCGCGCCCCGCCCGGCCCCGCCCCGCGCGCCGTCACGAGGCCGTCGACGAGAAGGCCGACGAGCCGGGCGGCGAGGGCGGGGTCCTCCTCGTGGCCGCTGATCATGGTGATGCCGCCGAGCGCCATGAGGACCTCGCGCGCCGTGACGTCGGAGCGCAGGGCACCGGCCGCCGCGCCGTGGCGCAGCAGTGCGGCGACGGCCTCGCCCAGCGCCTCGCGGCTGCACAGGCGCAGGCCCTCGCGCGTGGCGAGGATGGCGGGCAGCGCCTCGGCCATGCCCCGCTTGGTGCGCATGTACGCGACGAAGTCCGCCATCCACGCCGCCAGGGCCTCGACCGGCGGGCGCGTCGCGACGAGGGTGCGCGCGGAGTCGGCCAGACGTGTCGTCTCGGCGCGGTAGGTGGCCTCGATGAGGTCCTCGCGGGCCGGGAAACGGCGGTAGAGGGTGCCTATCCCGACCCCGGCCTCGCTCGCGATCGCCTTGAGCGAGGCGTCCGCGCCCTCCCGCGCGAACGCGCGCGCCGCGACCTCCAGCAGACGGTCGTGATTGGCCTGCGCGTCGGCGCGCAGCGAGCTGCCCATGACTCCTCCTCGCGATTCCCTACGACCGGGCGGCCCGCGTACCTCAAGCGGTGCACGCGGCCCGTGCCGTCCACACGGCCTCTGTGGATTCTCGCTCATCCTTGCGAAGCGGACCCGGCTCCGCTTACCGTGGACCCATAAGCGGACCCGACTCCGTTTACCGTACGTCCGCCGACCGGTCCCTGTCCCCGCTTGTCGGGGAGGGCGGGCGGTCGGCAGAAGGAGCTTCCCCATGCCCTCCCCCACGCCCGATCGCGTCACCACTCCTTTCGGGGCCACCAGCACCGCCGCCGACGTCCTGGCCGGGGTCCGGCTCGGCGGGCGGCGCGCGGTGGTCACCGGCGGCGCCGGTGGGCTCGGCCGCGAGACCGCCCGCGCCCTCGCCGCCGCCGGGGCCGAGGTGGTCCTCGCCACCCGTCGCGTCGCCGCCGCCGAGGAGGCGGCCAGGGAGATCGCCGCCGCGACGGGCAACACCGCCGTGCGCGGCGCGGCTCTCGACCTCGCCGATCCCGCCTCCGTCGCCGCCTTCGTCTCCGGCTGGTCGGGCCCCCTGCACATCCTCGTGAACAACGCGGGCGTCATGGCGACTCCGGAGACCCGCACCCCCGAGGGCCGTGAGCTCCAGTTCGCGACCAACCACCTCGGCCACTTCGCACTCGCCACCGGGCTGCACGAGGCACTCGCGGCAGCCGGGAACGCCCGTGTCGTCGCGGTGAGTTCGGTCGGCCACATCAACGGCCCGGTCCGCTTCGAGGACCCCGACTTCACGCGGGAGCCGTACGACCCCTGGCTCGCCTACGCGCAGTCGAAGACGGCGAACATCCTCTTCGCCGTCGAGGCGGCTGCCCGCTGGGCGAAGGACGGCATCGCGGTCAACGCGCTCAACCCGGGCCGGATCGCGGAGACCTCGCTTGGCCGCCACCTCCAGGCCCCGCCCGCGTCCTTCGACCCGGCGGGTACGACAGGCGTGTCCGTCAAGGACACTGCGCAGGGCGCGGCGACCTCCGCGCTCCTCGCCGGTTCGCCGCTGGTCGAGGGCGTCACGGGCCGCTACTTCGAGGACTGCGAGGAGGCCGGTCCCCACACGGAGGGAGTACGGCGCGGAGTCGCCGCGTACGCCCTGGACCGGGAGAACGCGCGCCGGCTCTGGGAACTGTCGAACGGCTGACGGGCACGGACGCCTGACAGCCATGACATCTGGCGCGCAAGCACCCTGACGCACCCGCACCCCGGACGCCCACGGACGCCTGACGCCCCACGCGCGGGGACGCCTGACGGGTGTTCCACGAGCGGCGGCCGGGACCCCGTCGCGGGACCCCGGCCGCCCTTCGCATCGCGCCGCGCTACCGCGTCGGCGTGACCACCATCGCACTGCCGCCCCCGCGTCGTACGGGCTCGGCGACGGCCCGCCAGCGGCCGTCCTTGAGCCGCTCGATCCCGGTCGCCGCGCCGATCTCGGGCACCTGCGTGAACGCGTGCCCGATCGCCTCCAGCCTGCCCCGCAGCGCGCTGTCGTACAGCGCGGGTTCGAGTTCGGTCGCCGCCGCGTTGCGCTGGCTGGCGCGCGGCGCGGCGATCGCGTCGACGAGCGGGAGGCCGCGGTCGACGTAGCCGGTGAGGGTCTGGAGCACGGTCGTGATGATCGTCGCGCCGCCCGGGGAGCCGAGCGCCACGACGGGCTCGCCGTGCCGGTCGAGGACGATCGTCGGGGAGATGGACGAGCGCGGGCGCTTGCCCGGCCCCGGCAGGTTCGGGTCCGGCACGGCCGGGTTCGCCTGGCTGAAGGAGAAGTCGGTCAGCTCGTTGTTGAGCAGGAAGCCGCGGCCCGGCACGGTGATCGCGCTGCCGCCGGTCTGCTCGATGGTGAGGGTGTACGAGACGACGTTGCCCCAGCGGTCGGCGGTCGTCAGGTGTGTCGTGTTCTCGCCCTCGTACGTCGTGTCGACGCCCTTGCCCGCGGGCGCGCAGCCCTTGCCGGGGTGGCGCGGGTCGGCGGGGGCGAGCGGGCTCTTCAGGACCGCGTCGTCCTGGATCAGGCAGGCGCGCGAGTCGGCGAAGCGCTGCGAGAGGAGTTCCCTCGTCGGCACGTCCTGGCGGCTCGGGTCGCCGACCCAGCGGCCCCGGTCGGCGAAGGCGATGCGGCTCGCCTCGATGAAGTGGTGCAGGTACTGCTCCTGCGAGAGCTTGCCGAGCTTGTCGTTCTCCAGGATGTTCAGCGCCTCGCCGACGGTCGTGCCGCCGGAGGACGAGGGCGCGATCGAGTACACGTCGAGGCCCCGGTAGCCGGTGCGGGTCGGGGCCTGGTGCTTGACGTCGTAGGCGCGCAGGTCGGCCAGCGCGAGCTTGCCCGGACGCGCGACGCGGGTCGAGCCCGGGGCGAGCGGGGGGTGGGTCGCGGTGCGCACGATGTCCTGGGCGAGGGCGCCGCCGTACAGCGAGCGGAGCCCCTTGCGGGAGAGTTCGTCGTACGTACGGGCCAGGTCGGGGTTCTTGAGGGTGGTGCCGACCGCCGGGGGCTCGCCGCCGGGCAGGAAGAGCTTCGCGCTCGCGGGGAAGTCCCGGAAGCGGGCGGCGTTGTCGGCGGTCTGCTGGCGGAAGGTGCCGTCGACCGTGAAGCCCTGGCGGGCGAGGCGCGTCGCGGGCGCGAGGACGTCGCGGGTGGACTTGCGGCCCCAGGAGCGCAGCGCCTCGTCCCAGGTCGCGGGCGTGCCGGGGGTGCCGACGCTCAGGCCGCTCGTGACCGCGTCGGCGAAGGCGAGTGGCTTGCCGTCCTCGACGAAGAGGTTCTTGTCGGCGGTGCGGGGCGCGGTCTCGCGGCCATCGAGGGTGTGGACGCGGTGGGTGCGGGCGTCGTAGTAGACGAAGTAGCCGCCCCCGCCGAGGCCCGAGGAGTAGGGCTCGGTGACGCCGAGCGCGGCGGCCGTCGCGACGGCCGCGTCGACGGCGTTGCCGCCCTTGCGCAGCACCTCGATCCCAGCGGCGCTCGCGTCCGCGTCGACGCTCGCGACGGCCCCGCCCCAGCCCGTGGCCACGGGTGTCTTCACGGGCGGTTTCGGCGAGCCGTGCTGCGGTGGCGCCGCGCCGAGGCTGAGCGCCCCGGCGACAACGGCGGTCAGGGACAGGTACGAGAGGGTGCGGCGACGCCCGACGCGCCGCGCCGCGGAATGAGACATCCGGTCTTCCTCCAGTCAACAGCCGTCCGCGCAGCGTAACTTGACACCCACCCCGCCACCAGAACGCCACGCGGGCACCGCACCGCCCCACGACTCCCACGGAGCGGACGCGCGGCCCGGTCCCCAACCCGCCCCGCACACCGGCCGGTTGGACTCGGGAGCCGGTACGATCGCGCGCCATGACGGACGACGTACGCGACATCCTGCTCGGCCTCCTCGCCTCGGCCATCAGCGCCGCGCTCGCCTGGTCGGCGCGCGCCTTCGTCGGGCGTCGCCACCTCGGCCGCACCAGGGAGTTCTTCGGGCTGCCCGCGCACAGCGAGGCGCTGCTCGTGGTGAACAAGGACGCGGGCGGCGCGGACTTCGCCGTCGCCCGCTTCGACGCGTACGCGCTCCTCGAACTCGCGGCGCTGATCAAGGAGTGCGGGGCGCGTGCCCAGGTCCTGGCCCACGACGAGGCCCGGCGCGGCTTCGGCGAACTGGCCGAGTTCTGCGTCGGCGGCCCGTACTCGAACCGCCCCGTTCCTCGACTCCCACTCTGGACTCAATAGCCAGCGGCGCGAAAGTCACTTTGATCTCGACCGGGTCCGGCTGCCACACCGGGACGCACTCCGCGTCGGCCAACGCCTTCATCGCCTCGGCCCAGACACCCCCGCTCAGCCACCTGTCTGCCTGGGTCTGGAGCGCCTTCCCGGACACACCATACTTCGGAGCCAGATCCTTGTAGCGAGCCCCCGAGGTGGCCTTCTCCAGGAGTGCTTCGACCATCACTCGGCGGTCGATGGTGCTGCGCGAACCGCCCATCAGCGGTGCGATCCGTTCCCAGGCATCGTCCGTAAGGACGGGGACGGCGCGGCCAGCGGTCACGAACCATTGACGTATCGCGCAGGCAACACCCTTTCGCCTCGGAGCGCAGCGGATGACTTCCGCTCGTGTCTTCATCATGCGCAGCAGCTCGGCCTTTTCGGCTGGCTCGACGTCCTGGAGGTTGCGCCCGGCGATCTCGGCCAGGTGCTCCAGGTTCTGGAGCCAGCTGCCTGCCTCTGCGGCCTCCTTCTGCCACGCTTCTGCCTCTCCGCGTAGTTTCTCCAGCCCGGCGAGTTCGTCTTCGTGGGGCTTGGCGGCCCGCTCCGCGGCCTCCTCGGCCGCCTCACGGCTTAGGCCGCGGCGCAGGGCGCGTTTGGCGGCGGTGGCTGCGGTGATGTCGATGAGGTCTTCGGTTTCGGTGATCTGCTGGTCCAGTTCGGCGATGCGCTTGGTGTAGTCCATACGTTTGTGGCTGGTGGCGTTCAGCCAGTCTTGGGCCATGGCCTTCATGCGGTTGGCGTCGCCGAGCGTCGCCATGACGTCCTTCCAGACCTGCTTCTCGATGCTGGTTGCTTCGAGGTAGGGGCAGGTGCAGCGGTCGCCCGCTCCGGCGTACGACTCGTGCCGGCCCTTGCATCGGTAGATGACCTCTGTGGGGCGGTGCTGGTGGCCCTCGTAGGTCTTGCCGCAGGGGCTGGTCATGAGGGTGGTCAGGAGGTAGATGCGTGACCGGGTTTTGTTCCACGGCCGACGGCTCGCCATGGCGGACTTCAGCTCCTGGACTTCCTCGTCCGTGAAGATTGACGGCAGGTTGATCACGACGGTTTCCCCGTAGATGGGGTTGCCGTCCTGGTCTCGCTGCGCTTGGCGGCCTCGCCATGTGACGCGGCTTTCGAGGGCCGCATCCCCCAGGAGGCGAGAGCGGATGTTCTTCGCGGTCCATCCGTTTCCGGATCGGGTCAGGCGCTTCTCGCTGTTGAGGATCAGTGCCGTCTCCTCCCATCTGCGCTTCTCCAGGAAGACCTCCCGCGCTCGGCGCAGGGTCGATGCCTCCTCCCTGTGGATGGCGTAGCGCGAGGCGCCCTTCTTGCCGCGCTCGGCGACGTCCCAGCCGAAGGGGACAACGCCGCCCGGGTACAGGCCGTCCTCGGCTTTCTCCTGGATGCCGCCCTGGGTGCGTTCGCGGATCAGCTCGCGCTCTTCCTCGGCGTAGTCGGCGTCCTTGCGCATTTGGCTGCGGCCGGCCGGTGTCGAGTTGTCGTAGTCCTTCTTGACCACGGCGACGTATACGCCGAGGTCTTCGAGGTCCCAGACCCATTTCCAGAAGGCGCGGCCGGTGCGGCCGATGCCGCGGCCCTCGTTGACCACGACCATGTCGAAGGGGCGCGGGGTTTGGTGGGCGTCCTTCATGAGGCGTCGCAGGTCCGGTCTGTCGTCGGCCTCTAGGCTGCCGCTGAAGCCTTCGTCGGCGTACGTGCCAACGTGCTCCCAGCCCTTTTTCTGTATGTAGCGGCCCGTCTTCTTTCCGGTGTAGGCGATGCCGTATCCGTTGGCCTGATCCTGAGTGGACACGCGGAGGTAGTCCACGGCTCGCAGTGTGGTCGTGCCGGTGGTTCGACGTGCGGTGTCAACTGCACGCGTGAGAGCCTTGCCCATGTCAGTCCTTTCGCGACTGGCCAGGCACCGGGGCATTCGCAGTGTCGCCGGGGTCATCCATGTGGCGTAGATCGTATGCTGCGGGTGTGTCGGTGCGAGGTCGAAAGAGGATTTCCAGGATGCGCCGGTAGGCTACTGGGTCCGGTTCCTCGTCCCTGAAGCTGATATCGACACGGGGTGCTGGATCGTTTTTGAAGTATTCATGTAGCCACTTATTGGCCGCGTCAACCGGCATTGAGTGATCTATTCGCATAGGCACCCTTCCCTTACAATTTGTTGATTTTTTCAATTCAAGCGCCCTCACGACGCGAATTCGACTCTGTGATGCAGTGCACACCCGAGACCCTATGTCGCGATATCTAGTGCACGTAAGACCCATTCACGAAAGGCTGTCCGGACACGGACCGGGTCGAAGCAAACCGGTGGCGGGGTGCGGAGTAGCGGGATCGTCGCGACCATAAGGGTCTTGGCCACGTTCTTGGTGAGCCGAGCACCCGGCCAGGCGCCGTCTACGAGTTCAACTGCGCACTTGCGCCAACTCACCTCGCCGGTTCCGGTGCCGTACGACACCGGGGCGCCCTGTCTCGAGAGCGAGGGAGTCGCCGAGCTTGGCGGCCGTCAGAAGCTTGTACCGCTCTGCATCCGCCAGCGCTTTGGTGTTGAATGTCCGCAAGAAACGCCGCTTGGGACGAACCCGCCAGGAGGTTTCCGTCAAAGCACCTCACAATTACTTAGCTAATTCTCGAAATCGCTCCGGCACACGAAGAGCACCATGGGGCAGTCGAATACACGCCAGCCGTCATCCTTCGGCCCGCCAGTCACAGAATGCCGATCGAGCAATCTGCGGTTCCTCGCAGATATCATCCACCGACAGCTTGTCTCTGGTCCTCACCAGGACGGGGCGCCCGGCCTTTTGGCGAGCGCCGCACGGAAAGTGCACGCCTGTTTGCGCATATAAGGAAATCCTGCGTGATCGACTGATGGGGGAACACGCATGCAGGCCAGCAGGGGGCCGCGCCACACCTGGCTCCAGCCCCACCGCCAAGCATGGCCAGACTCTTCAATGGTCTCCGGGATCGCCGGTTTGGCTAACCGGTGATCCCGGGTTACAGTCCCGCCGCACTCCGAAGCGCCTCCCTTTGACCTGCCGAGCAACACTTAAATCCCCGTTGTCAGGGGACGCGATTTCAGCAATGCCATTTCGCGCACCCGCCTAATGAGGTGTTCTAGGCTGACATGCCGGAACCGCTTATTCCAGTCCTTTGGCGATCTTCTTTTTCTGCCGTGCGCGATAGAACGATAGGGACACGGCGCAGGACGAGGATGTGCGCGTCGACGTGCTACCCCGGAGCGGGAGGCGGGCCGGCTCGCGGCCCGGATCGTCCAAATGGGGCCGCGGTGGCGACGGACGACGATCGTGTCGCGGGGCAGTCCATCCTGGTGAGCATCGCGGTCAAACCCGCTGCACATGGGGCCCGTGAGGGTGGCGCCCAGGGCCTGGGAGCCGAGCACAACCCGCAACGGGGCAGGTGCGGTGCCGACGGACTCGATAGTGTGGACGACCATCCGTTGCGGGTCACCGGGCGCCACCCCGTTCGCGGGATCCAGCATGGCCCGAAAGGCGCGGGCCGGATTGTTGTCATAGGCATCGATCGGGTCGGCGATCTGGGAATCGCCTCAGCGGGAGCCGGTGCGTGCGCCGCCAAGCTCGACGATCGACCCCCCGATATTGAGACGTCGTCTCATTTGGCGAGTCTGCGGTAGCAGATGAGGGTGCAGGCGATACCGGCGAAGGCGAGGAAGTGTCCTGCCTTGCGTTCGTAGCGCCGATGGAGGCGGCGGCAGCCGGCGAGCCAGGCCATCGTGCGTTCGATGGTCCAGCGGTGCCGTCCCAGCCGCTGCGAGGTCTCGACGCCATTGCGGGCGATGCGGTGCCGAATGCCTCGCTGGGACAGCCATCGCCGCAGGTGACGGTAGTCGTAGCCCTTGTCGGCGTGGAGCTTTCCGGGCCTGCGTCGGCGGGGACCGTGGCGGGGCCTGACGGTGGTATGCCCTTCACGAGTGGGATCAGGGCCTGGCTGTCGCGGACGTTGGCGCCCGAGATGCCGACGGACAGGGGCAGACCGGTCCGCTCGGTGATCGAATGGACCTTCGAGCCGTACTTGCCCCGGTCGACAGGATTCGGACCTGTCAGCTCCCCCTTTTCAGGGCCCGCATGTTCACCGAGTCGATCGCACACCGCGACCAGTCCAGCTCGCCGCGGGAGCCGAGCTCGTCCAGGACCAGGCGGTGCAGCTTGGCCCAGACCCGGGCTTTCGACCACTCCGAGAAGCGGCGGTGAGCCGTCGGCCCGGACGGTCCGAACGACGCCGCAGGGACCTGCTGCCACGTGCAGCCCGACATCGCCACGAAGATGATCGCCGCCAGCACCTCACGGTCACCGTGCCGCCGACGACCGCCACCCTGAGGCCGCGAGGGAGCCTCCGGCACCACCCGCTGGAACAGCTCCCACAGCTCATCCGGCACCAGCCGCTCAACGATTCCCGTCACGCCCCAGAGCCTACCGAGCCAAATGAGACGATCTCTAACGGACCGCAGGCTCACAGGGGCACACCGTGGCCTGTCCTATGGGTGTCCGCCGTCGAGGGGCAGGTCGATCCCGTTGGCCTGCCGGTTCTCCAGCAAGAACCGGCAGGCGTCGACGACGTCGGCCATGTCGCCGAGCTCTCCGGTCAGCGTCTGCGCCCAAAACTTGGCCAGCGTGTCGGCCAGTTCCGCCTTGCCGTGCCAGAACGGGCTGTCGCCGATCGGCCCGGGGTGGATCGCGTTCACCCTCACCGGCGCCAACTCGATACTCAGCGTCCGCACCATCCCGGTCACGGCGGCGTTGACGGCTGTCAGCGTCGTCGAGCCGGGGTACGGGCAGTCCTTGTAGCCGCCGCCGAACAGCAGCGCCGCCGCGCCCGGCGCCAGGCGTTCGGCCAGAGCGGCGATGACGGCCGTATAGCCGACGACCTTCGTGACGGCCAGCTGACTCGCAGCCGCTGTGTCGAAGCCGGCCACAGTGTTACGGTCGCGGACCATACCGACCAGGACGAGCCGGTCGACCTGCCCGAACGGAGCGAGCGCCGCGGCGACGGTGTCCGGGCGGCTCAGGTCAAGCGCCAGGCCGGTGGCCACACCGGGGAGGGCCGGGCTGTCGCCTGTGGTGAGGGCCGGTGGCCGCCCCGCCACCGCCGCGGTGGCCTCGGCGGCCGCGGTCTCGGCCCGCTTGGCCTCGCGCCCGGTGACGACGACATTCGCGCCGTCGCGCAGGTAGGCGGCGGCTAGTTCCCGGCCGGTGCCCTGCGTGGCGCCGGCGATGAGGACGTTACGCAACTCGTGTTCAACCTTCCGTCGGTGTGGATGGTGCCGCAGTCCGCTACAGGCACGTCGCCTGCTCACGACGGGAGTTCAAAGGGCAGTCGACGCGGGCGCGTCCGGTCGTCTGCCCCCTCGATCCGCTCGGAGCGCGCCGCCGCCAAGCCGAGCAGGGAGACCAGCCCGGCGAAGCGATACGGAAGCGAGATCTGTTCATCAGTTCCGCCGCCGGTCCGTGCCCATGCGGTGAGTACACAACCGGTGCCACCAACGCACCCGCCCTCCGCAGCGCCGTCAAGCCGCCGTGGCCAGCCGGCGGCGGTGCCGGTCGTACTCCTGCGGGCCGCTGACGGAGAGCTCCGCGAACAGGTCCGGAGGCAGGGTGGCCCGGAGCACCTTGTACAGCTCCGGATCCAGGTCGTGCAGCAGCATGCCGAAGAACAGGGGGAACTGTTCCGGCTGCAGGTGGGCGATCCCGTGCATCCCCACCTCGGCCCACTCCGGCGCGCTCAGGTAGGTGTCGATGAGGACGAGCGCGTCGGCTTCCTCGGCTGCCAGGTGCGAGTCCACGACGGGCGCCAGCTCGCGCAGCGCGTCCACGACGGCCTCGCGGTGCGCCACTTCGGGGTTCGCCCGCCAGGACGCGGCCGCGTCGGTGAGCGCGGTCAGCCCGCAGTCGATCCCGGCGTGCTCTGCCTGCATCGCGGCCAGCACGGGCGCGGCGTCTGCCGGTACGCGTTCGGCCAGCTTCGGCCAGACAAGGATGTCCTCACCCTCATGGTGGACGTGCAGGACCAGGGCCACGAAATCGATGTGCCGGGCGACGATCTCGGCATGCCGGCGGTCCCCGGGCGGGACGGTCGCGACGTATTCGGGAAGCTCTGCCAGCTCCCGGCGGAGCATGGCGTGCATGGCATACATGTCCCGGCTGTCGGCCGGTGCATGGTCTGCGGCGTGCGCGGTGTCCGGCGCAGAAGCGGATACAGACTCAGTCACGGATGATCTCCAGGTGTCGGCATGATGCCCTCCGCAGCGGGTTGAACGGTCCGGCGCGGCGGCGGTATGGGTGGTCAATTACCCGCACGGTATACGCCTCAAGCCGGCGGCCAACGCCACCTCATTCCCACGCGCCCGGGCCCACCGCCTTCACCACCGCACAAGTCGTCACCGAACTCCACGGGCGCGACGCCGCGCTTGTCCCCAACGCGGCGCCGACCAGCTCGTGGCGGGCGCTTGCCGCAACAACTGGCCCGCATGGCTCAGCGAGGTCGGGCCTACTGCTCTCGCCCTCGGAAGATCCGCCGGCGCAGATCCCGCAGACGTGAAGAGTGCCACCGTGGTCAGCTCAGATGTTCGCCTCGACACCCGTGTCACGGCGGGACGCGGTGCCCCGCGTCGTATCCCCGCCCCCCTCTCTATGCGTCTGTCAGCTGCGCGCAGAGGGCGTCGAGCGTATGGGTGGCACGGGCGAGCCCGAGGTGATCGATGTAGTCGCGGGACTCCACGATCAGCCCGTTACGGATCCGGAAGACGATGATGCCCGGCGCGGCCCAGCCCCCATCGCCGCGGTAGGTGAACTCGCCGATGGCCACCTCCGGATCAGCGGTCCGGTGGACGTGGACGTCCTCGACCCGGACGCCTGCCAGACCGGCCGACACTGCCGCAGTGAAGTGCTGTCGGAGTGCTTCGCGGCTGAGCAGCGGGGTATCGCCGAGCGGGGCCATCGGGTGTCGCACGTAGGTTTCCTCTGCGTAGAACTCGGCCAGCTTGTTGACCTGGCTGCGGTCGCCGTTGTTCAGCCGGCAGGCGCCGTCGAGCATAGCGAGGACCGTCTCCTCGGAGGTTCGCATGATGGTTACCCTTCTAACCGGAGTCTCAACTCCGGAACATACGGAGTGGCGACTCCGATTGCAAGTGGCGTGCGGATCCAACTGCAGCGAGAGGATCACCTGGAGAGGGAGAATGACCGGATGCGAAGCGACGCGCAGGCGAACCGGGACCGGGTGCTGGCCGCAGCCGAAGAGGTATTCGGCGAGTTCGGCAGAGCTGGCTCGACCGAGGAGGTCGCCCGCCGGGCCGGCGTCGGGATCGGCACCGTGTTCCGGCACTTCCCGACCAAACGACTGCTCATCGAGGCCACGATCGTGCGGCACCTCACCCTGTTCACCGACACTGCGCGTGCGCGGGGCGAGGGCAGCGAGGCAGGGGCTGCCTTCCGGACGACGTTCCGGGAGATGGTCTCAGGCGCGCCGGCCAAGCTCACGCTCCTCGCGCTGCTGGAGGAATCCGCCACTCCGGCCGGCGCCCCCGATACGGTGGAAGCTGCGGCCTCCGCCTTGCAGGACGCAGTCGGGGTGTTGCTGTCGCGGGGCCAGAAAGACGGCGAGGTACGCGCAGACGCAACCGTGGACGAGATCTACGTGCTAATCAGGGCGCTGGCCAACGCCCCCGGCGACCGGGCCGTCGTGAACAGGGCGGTCGACATCGTGCTGGACGGGCTGTCCCCACGGCATGGTGCGTAGCCGTCGTGCGGGGACAGCCGCCCTGCGGGTCAATACACCGGGCGGAACACGGGCGACGCCCGAAGCCCGGCTCTCCTCGTGCGGAGGCCGGGCTTCGGGCGTCGTATCCAGCGAGGCGGGCGGGGGCTGTGGGCGCCATTCCCACGTCGGGGCTCTGAGGCTTCGGGGATAGTTTCAGGCGTACCACGGCCCGCCCGCCTCTCCCGGGGTCTTCACCGCCTGGGGGTGAACACCTCCGTCCTCGGACGGTGTGAGCGTGCGCGACGACGTGCAGAGCCCGCGCCTGCGGCGAGTGCACGACGAGGGGGCGGCACTCCCCCGCCAACGCCATCGAGGCGATCAGCCTCGCGTCGGCGCGGTCCGTCTTAAAGCGTGTTGCAGAAGCCTGTGGGTGGGCGTGCGGGGCCGTGTCCTAGAGGTGTGTTGATCATGGTGTGAGGGCGTGGTTGTGGAGTGTGGCGACGGCTTGGACTGCGTAGTGGAGGCCGTTGCCTCGTTGCCGGCAGTCGCGGAGGATCTTGTAGTGCTTCATGCGGGCGAAGGCGTGTTCCACGCGGGCCCGTACTTTTCGGTGGGCGGCGTTGTCCGTTTCCTCGCCGGGCAGCAGGGGGCGGCCGGGTCGTTTGCGGTGCGGGATGACGAGCCCGGTATTGGTGTAGGCGCCGTCGGCGAGCACGGTCACGTCCTGGCAGATGTCGGCGAGGCCGGAGTTTCGCCATGCCTTGGCGTCTGCGGTGTTGCCGGGAACGGGGCGGGCCGCCGCGATCACGAGCTTGGTGTCGGCGTCGATGATGACCTGCACGTTCGCGGAGAAGCGGTAGTTGCGGGAGGAGGCGCCGACCTTCCGGTCCCGGACCGGGATCAGCGTGCCGTCCACGATCCACAGCCTCTCCATGGCGTCGGCCGGGCGGATCGCGGGCTCGATGGCCAGGAGCGGCCGCAGCTTCTGGATGACCCGGCACACCGTGGCCGGGGAGCAGCCGAAGAGCGGCGCGAGCTGCCGCATCGTGAGGTTCGTCCGGTAGTAGACGGCCACCATCAACACACGCTCCGCCAGCGGCAGACACCACGGCCGGCCCACACCAGGCCCGTTCCCGCCCCGCTCGCGCACCGCCTTCAGCAGCCGCTCGAACTGCCGCATCCGCAGCCCGGTAAACGTCTCCACCCACAACGCCTCAGCCCGCAACACCCCACCCATACAGGAGAAATACCCGCAGCACGGGCTTCTGCAACACGCTTTAGTCACCCATGAACCACAAGTAGCTGCCCGGCGTCGCTGCACACGCTTTGAGTAGCTCGTCAAGGTCGAGCAGAGCCGCCTTCTGCTGGTCGTCAGTACACCTCTGTGCCAGGGCGGCGACTTCCTGGCGAGCGACTTGAGCTTCCTGTTCGTTGAACAGCGTGTCTCCGTACGGATCCACCCAGCCGAGCTTGCCCGAGCCATGCCGGTCAAGGTTGTTCAGCACTCTCGCCAACGCTTCACCGTGCTCGTATGTCCCCCGCAGCAAGGTGTCCCGGGACGACCCCTTTCGCGCGGGTCGCCCCGAGTGCAGTTCCAGCTCGATCCCCATGACCCCTCCTCAGCCTCCGACACCGAACCTTTGCAGAGATCATTTGTCAGACACGGCCTAACGGAGGTCGCGGAAGAACGCGGTGATGTCGTCGGCGAGCAAGACCTGTTCCTCGTGTGCGGCGAAGTGGCCGCCGCGGGGCATACGGGTGTAGCGCGTGAGGTGGTAGGTGCGCTCCGCCCAGCTCCGGGGCGGTTGGGCGAGGTCTGCGGGGAACAGGGCGAGGGCGGTGGGGACGTCGACCCGCCGCACGCGCCGGGTGAGCTGGTGCGCGTACTCGTAGTACGGGCGGAAGGACGTGGAGATCGTGCCGGTGAACCAGTAGAGCGATGCCTGGGTGAGGAGGAAGTCGTCGCCGAAGCGGGTGGACAGGTCGCCGCCGCAGTCGGTCCACGCGCGGTACTTCTCAAGGATCCAGGAGAGTAGTCCTGCGGGCGAGTCGTTCAGTGCGGGCGCGAGGGTGAGGGGACGGGTGTTCTGCTGGTGCATGTAGCCGCCCTCCTCCGCCTGCCAGGCCGCGGCGGACACGAGGTGGGTCTTCTCCTCAGGGGTGAGCGAGGCCGGATCGTACTCGGCCGGGGCCGCCGCGGCGAGCAGATGAATGCCGACGACGGCCTCGGGGTGGGCCTCGGCGAGCCGTGAGGTGACGCCGGCGCCCAGGTCTCCGCCGTGGGCCGCGTAGCGTCGGAAGCCCAAGTGGTCGTGCATCAGCCGGTGCCAGAGGTCGTGGGTCTGTTCGGCGTCGGTGAGGGCGGGGCGCTGGGGCGAGAAGGTGAAGCCGGGCAGGGACGGGACGATGACGGTGAAGGCATCGCGGGCGTCGCCTCCGTGGCGGGAGGGGGCGGCGAGCCGTTCGGCGAGCGCGGTGAGTTCCATGACGGTGCTCGGCCAGCCGTGGGTGAGCACGATTGGGAGGGCGTCGGGGTGTTCGGCCTCGTAACGCAGGTAGTGCACTCGTGTGCCGTCGATGTCGGCGAAATGAGAGGGCAGCGCGTTTATGGCGGCTTCGTGGGTGCGCCACGTGTAGTCGGTGGCCCAGTACGTGACGAGGCGGCGGAGTTCGGCTGCGTCGGTACCCGCCTGCCAGCCGTCGACCGGCCAGGGCTCGGGCCAGCGAGTGGCGCGCAGCCGGGTGCGGAGGTCTTCCAAGTCGGCGTCCGTGACTTGGATGACGGGCTTGCTGATCGGCACGGTGTGCTCCTTCATGTGCGTGATGTGCAGGGGTCGTGATGTGCAGGGGTACGGCGGCGGTGCCGTTCGCTTTCCCGTGCGTGACCCGCGGAAGTGGTCCTCCCGGCACCCGCGAGGGTGGGGGCGGCGACCACGTTCAGGGCCGGCGCGGGTGTGTGTTCATCAGTGCAAGGGCGTCGGCGCGACGCCGGCTGTGTCGATCGCCTCTTCACGCGCGACCCGCGGGGTCTCCCTCAGGGCGCCCGCGAGGGTGAGGGACGCGGCCATGACGGCGGCCACCACCAGCAACGAAGGTGCGAGGCCGCTCCGGCCGGCAAGGGCGCCGAACAGGGGCGGGCCGCAGACGAAGCCGCAGTACCCGATCGAGGTGATCACGCCGACCCGGGCGGCCGCCTGGGCGGGGTCGTCCGAACCGGCGCTCAGGGCGAGGGGAAAGCCGAGTGCTGCGCCCGCTCCCCACAGCAGCGCCCCCGCGAACCCCGTCCAGAGGCCGGGCCCGGCCGCGAACAGGACCACCCCGAGGCAGGCGGCCGACGCGGACACCCGCAGTGCTCCTGGCCGGCCCAGGCGGTCGACGATCAGCGGTCCGAGCCAGCGGCCGAGGGTGACGGCCGCGAGGAAGGCGGCGTAGGCGAGCGTACCGACGGCGGCCGTGGTGCGGTGGCGGTCGATGACGGTGAGGCTGACCCAGTTGCTCCCCGCTCCTTCCGCCAGCGCGAAGGCCAGGGCGACGAGGCCGAGGACGACCGTGCGTGGGTCGCGCCATGCGCGTGGCCCGGCCTCCCGCGTCGTCCCGCGCGGTGACCATGCCGGGGGTGCGGTTCGGGGGAGGAAGCGGCGTACGGCCACGGGTGTCAGCACGGTGATGAGCAGGGCCACCGCGCCGATGTGCAGGCTCACCGTTACGCTCAGCGCCGTCAGGAGCGCGCCGAGGCAGACGCCGACGACGGTGCCGAGGCTGAACCCGGCGAAGAAGCGGGGCATCAGAGCGCGACCGAGTCGTCGTTCGAGGGCCGCGGCGTGCACGGTGACCGCGACGTCCCAGAAGCCCGTGGCAGTGCCCAGGACGAAGAGGCCGATGAGAAGCAGCGGTGGCCAGAGAGCGAAGCCGGTCGCCACCGCGGCGAGGCCGGCACCTACGAACGCGCCCACCGTGGTGACGGCCCGGCGCGGCCCGACCCGTGCGACGCAGGGACCGGCCAGCGGCAACGCCACCAGATCGCCGACCGCGAGGAGGAGCAACAGGAGGCCCACTGCCGCGGCGTCCAGATCCATGCGGTCCCGGATCTGCGGCAGGCGGGACGCCCAGGTGGCCCCGGCCAGGCCCAGGAGGGCGAAGACGAGGTAGGTCGCCCGTACGGCGCTCGCGGTCTCGCGTGCGTACGAGCCTGCCGCGGCACGGGGATTCACTTACTCGGCCCGGCGGCCGGGCTGAGCGTCTGCACGAGGGCCTCCCGGGTCGCCTCGGGCGGTTCCTGGTCCGTGGAGAGCAGTGCGTGCATGATCATTCCTTCCAGGAGGGCGTCGAGGCGGGCGGCGGCCCGCGGCCCGGTGAAGCGGGCCAGCACCGCCCGGCTGGAGCTGGTCCACTGCTGGGTTAGGACGCGCAGCGCGGGATCGCGCAGCGCCGCCAAATGCAGTTCGAAGCCGAGAACCGCGCTGCGATGCCGGGCCGGTCCTCCTTGGACCACCGTCACCAGGACGTCGATCAGGTCTTCGCGCGATGCCACCTGGGTGAACAGGGCCTCGTATTCGGCGGTGCGCTGTTCGACGTACCAGGCGAACGCCTGCGTGCACAGTTCGGTCAGGCTTGCGAAGTGGTAGGTGACGGAGCCCAGTGGCACGTCGGCGCGGGCCGCCACCTTGCGGTGCGTGATCCCGGCGACCCCGTCTTCGACGAGCACCTCCAGCGCGGCGTCGAGCACCCGCTCCCGACGGCGCGGATCGTGCCGGCGCGTGCGTCGCCCCTCACCGCCCGCCGCGCCTTGTTCTTCGGATGTTTCTTTCTCCCACATAAGAACAAACGTACACTACGTAAGGAACAAGTGTTCTTATGTCTGTCGACGGGTGACAGGACGGTGGATCAGCCCGCGGTGAAGCCGCCGTCCGCGGCGAGTACGGCTCCCGTGACGAAGGCGGATCGCGGGGAGACCAGGAAGCACAGGACTTCCGCGATCTCGTGCGGCTGCGCCACCCTGCCCAGGGGGTGGACGTTCCCGAAGGACGCGAGATAGGCGCGGCTGTCGAGGCGGAAGGTGTCGAGGAAGTCGGTCTCGACGACGCCCGCAGCGACAAGGTTCGCGCGGATGCCCAAGGGGCCGCCCTCCAGGGCCAGCACCTTCGTCAGCTGGGCGAGTGCACCCTTCGACGCGCTGTAGGCGGCTCCCTCGGGCAGGCCGACGGCGGACGCGTAGGACCCGGTACTGACGATGGCGCCGCCCCCGCGCTCCTTCATGGCCCGGAAGGCTTCACGGGCGAAGAAGAATGCGCCACGGGCGTTGACGTCCATCACGCTGTCCCAGTCCTCGGCCGTGGTGTGCGTGACCGGCTTGTTCAGGGTTCGTCCGGCGTTGTTGACCAGGATGTCCAGTCCGCCGAAGGCGTCGACGGCGGACCCGACCGCGCGGGTGGAGGTCTCTTCCGCGGTGACATCGCCGGTCACTGTCACGGTCCCGGGAAACTCCTGTGCCAGCGAGGCCAGTTCGGGGCGCACGTCGAGGGCGACGACGTGTGCGCCGCGGGCATGGAGGAGAGCCACGGTCTCCTTGCCGATGCCGCGTGCGGCGCCGGTGACGAGGGCGGTCTTTCCGGCGAACTCGCCAGCTTCGACGGCTTCGGTGGACAGGGGCCTGGAGGTCATGCGGGTACTCCCTGATGGGGTGGTGGTCGGGTGTCGGTGCCCGGCGACGGATGGCTTCGTGGCAGGGCGGAGGGCCACTGCGTCAGTGATTGCGGCTGTCGGTCCGGTGCCGGATGAGCACGGCGGCGCCCAGACCGGCGAGTACGGCGGCGACGATGACGGCGGTGCCAGGGGTGTAGTCCGCCAGAGGGTCGGAGCGGTCCGCCTGCTGCTCGGCTTCGACGACCGCGGTGACGAGGGCGAGGACCACAGCACCGCCGATCTGCATGAAGGTGTTGAGCAAGGCTCCCGCCAGCCCCTGGTCCCGGTCGGGCACCCCGGCCACCGCACTCATGTTCAGCGCGGGGAACGTCGCGGCGGTACCGATCCCGTTGACGACCATGACGGGCAGGATCACCGTGAGAAATGGGCTGCCGGGGTCGATCCGGAAGAACAGCGCGTAGGACAGCGCGAGGAGCAGCATCCCGGCGGCGATCGTCCTGTGCACGCCGAACCGGGCGGCGATCCGGCCCGCGAACGGCGCCAGCGCACCATTGGCGAGGCCGAGCGGGACAAAGGCACCGGCCGTCTGCAACGGCGTCCAGCCCAGCACGTTCTGCAGATAGAGCGTGGCGAGGAACGCGAACGACGTGTAGGCGCCCCACATCGCGAAGATCGTCAGGTTGGTGCGCGCGGTCGCACGCCGAGTGAGGAAGGACAACGGGACCAACGGCTTGCGTGAGCGGGACTCGACGCGCAGGAACAGGGCGAGCAAGCAGGCCGCGGCAGCGAAGAGGACGAGAGTGCGGGCGGACAGCCAGCCGTACGCCGGAGCCTGCGTAAGGGCGTAGACCAGGAGCATCAGCGCTCCGGTGGCCGTCAGCGCACCGGGAATGTCGAGCTTCTCGCGGGCGCTGCCCCGGCGGTCCGCCGGGAGCAGGCGCAGCCCTGCGAGCAGTGCCGCCACGGCGATGGGCACCGGAAGCGCGAAGACGAGCCGCCACGACACTTCGGTCAGCACCCCGCCGAGAACGAGCCCTCCGATGAAGCCGCAGGCCCCGGCGGTGGCGTACCACCCCAGAGCACGGCCTCGCCGAGGGCCCTCCGGCCAGTTGGTGGTGATCAGGGAAAGGGCGCGACCGCCGCCGACCCCGCCCACACCATCCGGACTGCCTTGGCCAACGGATTCGCCACCGAAGGCGACGCCATGGTCCGCGCCGCCCTGCTCCTGGCCGCCGCCGAGATCACCCGGGCCCACCCGCACCCGCCAACTGTCAGGTGGCTGCGCGAACGGTGGCACGACCGAGCGGAGGCCCCCGAAGCCCGTCTGTCGGCGGCGTTCGGCTGGCTCTGCCTCACCGACCAATCCGCACCGGAGGAGCTCCGCCGGGCCGTCGACACCCTCGCCGACAACGAGCGCGCACAGGCCATGGAGGCCCTGCCGTGGATGAGCGCCGCCTCGGGCACTAACGAACCAGGACTCCTGCGCTGCATTCGCTGCATGCTCCACCCAGAAGAACCTGACCCGGAAGAGGTCCTCTGGGACTCCTTGTTCTGAGCAACCGGTCTGTGGTCGTGCATCGGAATTGTCCAGTGGGGCCAACTGTCGTGCTCGGCCCGACTACCCGACTCGGGCGCCCACCGCCCCGGCTCATGAGGTTCCTTAGCTGGGCGTTAGCCTCAGCGGATGATTCCTGAGCCGCCACCGAAGGTCCTCACGCGTCTCCGCGACGGGCGGATCCACGCCTACGTCGTGGGCGCCGGTGCCTACGGGAGGCTGGAGCCCGCAGCGGTTTTTCAGCCGCGGGATGGCGAGGAGGTCGTAGCGTCGGTGGTCCGGCAGGATTTGGAGCGGGTCGTGTACACGACGCTGAACGGAGTCGTCTGCCTTACGCGCGACGGCAACCTCATGTGGGCCTCGGACTTCGAACCGCACTCTGACGTACGCCATGGCCACCAGCCTGGCTGTGCGCTGTCTCTGGACGGCCGGACGGTGTGGGTCTACCGGCCGGACGCGATGGCGGGCCGCGGGGGCGGGGACCAGTGGGTCGTGCACGACGCCGACAGCGGTGTGGTTGTCGCCCGCTGTGAGCTGGAGACGGTCGGGCACGGCGCCTTCCACCACGTGCATCCCGTGGACGGCAGCATCTACCTCGACATCGGTGAGGGCCAGGACGGCTCTGTCATTCTCCGGGGTACGAGCGGGGCGGACAGCGGGCCGGAGTTCGTGACGTATCCGTGGCAGGACCGCTGCCTGATCGACCTGGCGCCGTCCGGACGCCAGTTCATGACCGTGGACCACGGTCAGGCGGACGTCGCCTTCCACGGCCATCCCGATGGGGACGTACTCTTCACCCTCTCCGTCGAGGCCTTCGGTTACGACCCGGAGGAGTCCTTCGTGGAATGGAGCGGCGGCTACCTGAGCGAGGACACGGCCATCGTCACCCTGGGCGGTGAGAGTCAGGACGAGGAGGAGTGGTTCCGTCACCACCTGGTCGACGTACGCACGGGCACCCTCAGCAGCGAGTTCACCGTTGAGGCGAGCAACCCGTACGAGCTGGTGCCCCTGGGCGATGGTTCCTGGCTCACCGGCGGCTCCGGCGGCGCCCCTGTCCGTTGGTCCAGCGCTCAGCAGCCGTCGGCACCGCCTCACCCGGCCGCACCGACCTCTCCATGCGAGGGGCAGCAACCGTGACGGCGGACCCCCGAGTGCCGGTGATTCCTCAGGCGCCTGAGGGCTTGAGCCGGCGAGCTCGTTACTTCGTTGAGGGACACGGGCTGCGTGTTCCACACCGCGACCTCAAGCTCTTTCGGGAGGCATGGCTCAAGCAAGGGATTCCGGATGCCGAGATCGACCGGGCTGTCGCCTTCCAAGAGCGCTGGGGCGGTCTTGCCCTGCCCCCGGCCCCCGAATACGAGGGCGGCCCGCGCGTTCTGGAAGCCGATGCCCCGGAAGGCTCGGCCGCGAACGGATGGCGGTTCCCGGCTGGTTACTGCCGTGTCTCCATGGCCCACGGGTTCATGATCGGGCCAGGAGGTGAGTTCGGGATCGACGCTGACCACTGGACGCCGCTGCACGCCAGCACAGAGGGATGGGTGGAAGCCCTGGCACTTGCCAGCCACGCGGGCTACTGGGCCAAGACCATCACGAAGATCAAAGGCAGCGCTGTTGAGGACCTGAACCTCGACGGATTCGAGCCGGTACCCGAAGTCCAGGGACTCGCTGACACCTGGTGGCGGGGCAAGGACTCGCTCATCGCTATCTACCGCGGCGAAGCCTCAGGCTTCAGCGCCCCCCACTGCCTGAGGGCCCATATCTACGGCGGGCTCGATGCATGGGGCCTGGCCGGCAACTGATCCCCGAACGCCGAGCCCGCGGTCCCGCCGCTGAGCGTTCGGGTTGCCAGAGGGGCCAAATTGCAGCGCTAAGTCACAGTTGTGATCAGTTCCGAAGATCGGGCCCTGTCGCCATGCTGCTGGTGATGCTCTGGGTGAGTGAGCGATGTAGCCAGGCCAAGGATCCGGTCGGACTCGAGTCGCCTCGATGAGCTTGTCGCGGGATACAGCGGGGATGCCGCATTTCGGGATCAACTCGATCTCGCGGATAGCTGGACCTGTCGGTGGAGTTCGACGTGGCGGGTGGGCGTCGCGCCTCCACTCTCGCCCCCTGATGGAGCAACTTCCGTCTCGCCCAGGCGCTTTGGTGAGAGAGGCTGCTGTCGAGGTGTGGCCGCAGCCCTGGGAGCCCCTACGCGACCGCCAGGGCTTTAGACATGAAGCGGCTCCGGCACCATCACTGCCGGGGCCGCTTCGCGAGTGCCGGTCAGGGGGCGGCGATCAGCCACAGAACGAGGACCGCGTCGAACTGCCGGTCGTTCAGCGCGGCGATCGCGGCGTACAGGCCGCGCGGGCTGTCGTGGAGCTCGAGCTGCTCACGGATCGCGGCGAGGTTGTGCTGCCGTACGGGGCCGTTCCTGACGAAGGACGGGTCGCGGCCCTCGATGTGCAGGCGCCACTTGACCTCCGCGTGCAGGAGGAGCAGCGCCTGCTGCTCGGCCTTGCCCTCCGTCGCGATCTGCTCCCAGCTGTCCTGGATCTTCAGGAACGTCTCGTGGACGAGTTCCTCGGCGGCGGCGCGCGTACCGAGCTGGAGCTCGGCGTAGGCGTGGAAGAACTCCTGCTGGCTCAGGTAGAACGCCTCGAAGTCGTAGTCCTCCAAGGACGAGGGCTCCTCCAGGGGCGGCGGCACGAGGTCCTCGGTGGCGCAGCGGATCGGGGCGGGCCGACGGCCGGAGCGGGGGGCGGGGGTGCTCACGCGCACCTCCGGCGGGGGAACTCCTCGTCGTCGAGGTGAACGGCGCTCCGGGAGCGCCGGGACCGGCTGTGGTCCTGGCCCCACTGAAGCGATTTCACGACCCGAACACTCATCCGCCCCTGAGAAATAAATTCCCCTCTGTGTCCGACGCTTCACCGTGAGCAAGATCAAAGCGGGCGCAAGAGGGCAGTGAGCAGCAAGAACGGCATCACTTACAGGTCTCGACCAATCACCATGGGTGTCCTACGTCACAACCGCGTGCCCCCCCCGTTACCTTTTCGTGGCTCCGCAATGGGGCCTCCGGCCTTCGGGTCCGGCATGACTTCCCCCCCTTGTTGTTCATGATCCGGGGGGTGGTGTCACCGGACCCGGAGGCATCGACGGACCGCTGATGAGGGGCTTGAGCACCGGCTTCACCCAGGCCGGAAGAGCTCTCCGTAACGTGGATGTGGCAGCTCGGCGCCGAGGCAAGGCCGGACGAAAGCGTGATGGAGGGGCCTGTACGTGATCGACACCGGCGACATCGACGTCTTCCTCGGCCTGGACGTCGGCAAGGGCGAACACCACGCAACCGCCGTCACCCCGGCTGGAAAGAAGGCGTTCGACAAGCGCCTGCCCAACACCGAGCCCAAGCTCCGCGAGCTGTTCGCCAAACTCCAGGCCAAGCACGGAACGGTGCTGGTCGTGGTCGATCAGCCGGCCTCGATCGGCGCCCTGCCGCTGGCCGTCGCGCGGGACATGGGCTGCCCGGTCGCCTACTTGCCGGGGCTGACGATGCGGCGGATCGCCGACCTCTACCCGGGCGAGGCCAAGACCGACGCGAGAGACGCGTTCATCATCGCGGACGCGGCCCGCGCGATGCCGCACACGCTGCGGGCGATCGACGGCGAGGACGAGACGATCGCCGAGCTGGAGATGATCGTCGGGTTCGACGACGACCTGGCTGGCGAGGCCACCCGCGTCGCCAACCGGCTCCACGGCCTGCTCACCCAGATCCACCCGTCCCTGGAGCGGGTGTTGGGGCCGCGGTTGCAGCACCCGGCCGTCCTGGCACTGCTGGAACGGTTCGGGTCTCCGGCCCAGATACGCAAGGCGGGGAGGCGGCGGCTGGTCACGCTGCTGCGGCCGAAGGCGCCGAGGATGGCCGAGCGGCTGGTCGAGGAGATCTTCGCCGCACTGGACGAGCAGACCGTGACCGTTCCGGGGACCGAGGCGGCCGCGCTGATCGTCCCGAGCCTGGCTGGGTCACTCACCGCCGTGCTTGACCAGCGGAAACTGTTGGCCGGGCGGATCGAGGAACTGCTGGAGGACCACCCTCTTTCGAAGGTCCTGACGTCCATGCCGGGCGTCGGCGTCAGGACCGGAGCCAGGATCCTGATCGAGGTCGGCGACGGCAGCACCTTCCCGACCGCCGGCCACCTCGCCGCTTACGCCGGACTCGCCCCGGCAACCCGGAGCTCAGGCTCCTCGATCCGAGGCGAACAGCCGTCGCGGCGAGGAAACAAGCAGCTCAAACGGGCCTTCTTCCTATCCGCGTTCGCCGCTCTGGGTGACCCGGCATCGCGGGCCTACTACGACAAGAAGATCGCCCAGGGGAAGCACCACACCCAGGCCCTCCTCTGTCTCGCCCGGCGCAGGGCCGACGTCCTGTTCGCGATGCTCCGCGACGGCACCTTCTACGAACCGCAGCCGGTCAGGTCAGGCTGAGTCGCCGAGAGCCTGCCTTGCTTCAGTCCACAGCCGCTCGAACTCCTCCGCAGAGATCACGGCCGCCTGCGGCTGGTCCTGCCAGCCGTCCATGGGGCCGTCGGCGAGAACGCCGTACTGCCGTTCATAGCGGCCCATCGACGCAAGATCGGCATGGTCGCGCAAGTGCACGACCTCCGCCAAGGAAGCCGCCGTCACCGCCCGCGCGTCCTGCCCCCGGACCTCAACCTGACGCACCGCCCAGCCCCCGTCATCGACCTCAAAATACAGCCACAGATCTTCGTCCTCGTAGTAGGTGCGGAACCAGGTCGTCATGCCGCCATCCTGGCCCACCACCTTGACCAAACACATAGGGGCACCCCCCCCGCGTGCGCCCCCGCCCCTGCTGCACCTCCAACCCGCGCCCCCCGGGTCGACCAACTTCCGCCGTGCACCGGCTCTTTGACGAGAGAGCATGCTGTACAAGTGTGGCCGCATCCCCGCGGCGCGGCTGCGGGCGTGAAGCGACCCCCGCGCCGTCGCTGCCGGGGGGCGGGGCACCAACCAGAGGCCGGCCCCCGGGGGGGGCTCGGCCGGGCGGCGGTGCGGGCGCCGCTTCGGGCCGAAGCCGCCCCCCGCTCCGTACGCGAGCAAGTCCCGGTTGCCGGGACTGGGGCACTCCCTGCGTATCGGCCTCGCCTCGGAAGGGCCGTGCCTTGGTCTGCGATGGCATCGCAGACCAAGGCGGCTGGGCCCGCCACTTCCGCAGCACGTTCGGCCACATGAGCTGCAAGGACGGCTGGAGCGACAATGCCGCCACCGAACGCTCGTGGCGGCTTCATCTCGTTTGCCCGTACGACTGCAACCGCTTGGGATTAGCGCGGTACCGTTCTATCCGTTTTTTCGGAAACAGAACGAGATCGCAATAGTCCTGGTGATGCGGCGCTAAGAACGCTTTTGGCCCCCCGCGCGACAACACAGGGGGCCAAAGTGCGATTAGTCAGATCTCCCAATTTACCTCTCTCGACTGCGTCATCGCCTTGAGCGGGATCGGCCCCTCACCCATATCCCGATCCCGGCGGCGAGAACTAGCAGGACGATGATTGTCCAGATGAACGGTGCCACGCCAGCTTGCGAAAACATCGCTTTCTCCTTCTCCGGGACGGTTAACTGCGAGACTCGGGTCACGAGCCGACTGCCGGTGGAAATCTCTACTTGAAAACCTTGAGGTAGCCACCGACGTAACCTCGGTAGTCTCCCCAGACTCGCTGGCGGCCATCCCAGGTGCTTCCCCCGCAATCGGCCGTCCAGATCGTCTCCGTCTGGGCGTTGTCAGCGGGCGCAGCGGAGATCCACTCGTCCACTACCCCGTGGCCGAGCGAGCACCCAGGGATGTACTCATACGACTCTGCAGTGCCGGGCAGGACCTTGGTGGTGTCCTTGCCCTTCGTCTGGTAGTTCGTCTTGACCTTGGTCGCGGAGATCTTGATCCCCAGGAGCTTGTCAGTGTGCGTGTGGCTGGCCCACCGCGTGACCGTCGTCGCATCCGCGAGCCGCGGGCCCCCAGGTTCGCTGAAGCCCGTCTCGCTCGTCACCTCGACCACGAGGTCTCCATCTGCCAGCGTGGCCACGGACGGCGCTTCAGGACCAGGGATCTGCTCCGACAACTCGAACATCTCCTTGAAGATCTCCGGGTCGTTGAGCACCTGGACAAAGCGCTCCTTGTCCCCGTTGGGGAGCGCGTTGAACTGACCCAGAACTTCTGCAGCCTGAGCATCCCCCTGGCCGGAGAGCTCGGTCATCTCCGTCTGGAAATTGGAGATCTGCGCACCCACGGCACTGTCTGTCGCGGCCTGTGCAGGTACGGACAGGAAAACCACCCCGAGCCCTGCCAGTGCAGCAGCGGTAGAGGTAAAAACGCCAAATCTAGACGCAGTACTCATGCGTCATTTCCCCCCTGTTTGGTTAGAGCGATCAGGCGGCACCCACGAAAGATTCGCGAATTTAACCGCCTTCTCCCCCCCCGTTTTTCTGTGCGATCCCTGTGGGGCTCGCCTTCACAGATCGTGGCAGTGGAGTTTCATTGGGTCAACAGCGCCTGAGATTAGTTGAGGGTCCCTTGAGCTTCCCAGGGCGAGAGATAATGACTGTATGGTGCATGAAAAAACGAGCGTCGGCTGCTTGGCTTGCAGGAACGTTGCCTGATGCCTAGATCATCAGACCCCGCACAGTCCTACACCCAGCTGGCTGAGCGGAACTGCGCCACGGCGCGCCGGGGAAACACGCTCGCCGCCGACCACCCTTTCCGAAGTGCCACCTGCCCTTGAACGGAAAAGCATCCATCTCGGCTGGGGGTAGATGCCGCGCGTGGCGGCGTGGGTGGGGTGAGGGTGGGGGGATGGAGTATCCGGTGCGGGTGGCGCTCGCGCGCGCGGCCGCCGCACTCCCGGCCGGCGACGGGTGGTGGTTCGAGCCGAAGTACGACGGCGACCGGTGCGTCCTGTGGCGGCTGGACACCGTCCGTCTCCAGTCCCGCACGGGCAGGGACATCACCGCCGCCTGGCCCGACCTCACCACCCCCGCCATGGACCTGCCGCGCGGAACCGTCCTCGATGGCGAGCTCGTCGTCTACCGCGACGGCGTGCTCGACTTCGGCGCCGTACGGGCCCGGGCCTCCAGCCGCGGGCGGCGCCTGCAGGACCTCGTCGCCCGCCACCCCGCCCACTACGCCGCCTTCGACATCCTCATGCACCAGGGCCAGGACGTGCGCGGCCTGCCGTACGAGGCGCGGCGCGCCCTGCTCTTGGTCGTCCTCGAGCCGCTCGGGCCCCCGCTCCAGGCCACCCCCGCCACCGACGACCGCGACGTCGCCGACACGTGGATGACGAGCCTGCGCCCCCAGGGCATCGAGGGGATCGTCGCCAAGCGCGGCACAGGCCAGTACCGGACGGGCCGCCGGGAGTGGGTGAAGGTGCGTCATGCCGACACCGTCGACGGTGTCGTCACCGGCTACCAGGGCCGGCCCTCGCGGCCCTCGCACCTCTTCGTCCTCCTGGCCGACGGGCGGACCGTACGCTCGCAGCACCTCCCCGCCGCGCTCGCCGCCGAACTCGGCCACCACCTGCCCGGGCACGACACCGGCACCACCCACGACCCCGACACCGGCCCCCTCCACCTCACCGACGCCGCACTCGTGGTGGAGGTCCTCGCGGGCTCCACCCGGCACGCCACCGCCACCGTCACCCGCCTGCGCACCTGACCCCACAACCCAAGCCGCGCCGCTCCCAAAGAGGCGGGCGAATACCCGCGGGACGCGAGGAGCGGGGTGACCGGCTACTGCACCGGTGCACCCTCCGAGCGCCCTCACCCCCACCGGCCTCCGGGCCGGATCGTCGCTTTCATGGGCGAGGACGACGACAGCGACGAGGTGGAGCCGGGCGGGCCCGACGACTTGGACTACCTGGCGGGCGAGCGCACCAGCCACCCCACCGCGGCAGAGCGGCGCGAGGAGGCGGAGGGGCTGACCCGGCCGCTCGGTGACCCGGACGAGGCCGCACACCGCTCCGCACGCAGACCCACCACCGCACCGGTCGCGGGGAGAAAGGTCCGCGTCCCCGTCCAGCCCCGCCCGCAGGACCGCGAGCCGTTGCCCCGCCCCACCCAGCCCGCGCCCCAGGCCTCCCCCACGCCCGCATCGGACGCGGGGGAGGAGGGCGGCGTCCGGACGTCACCGCGCCCGCACGGTGCGCAGGGGCCACCGCCGCAGGCCAGGGGGTGAGCGCCCCCTGCCCACCCCCTGGCCCTGCGCCACGCCGCATGAAAAGCTGCCAGCTACATCTACTCTCTGGCCGCAGCGAAGCAAGGCGCGCATGAAGCCACCCGGCGGCAGCGGCGCCGCTCGCGCACCCTCACCCGCACCGCCCGCCTGGCGGTGAAGGCCCTGAGCCTGCCCCGCGGGGCGCGCCGTGAGGAGGCGACCGTGCGCGTCGCCCTGCACATCGGCCGGCCCCTCGCCCTCCTGCCGCTGAGGAACGGCCTCAACGGCGCCCTGACCCGCGCCACTGACGGCACCTCGCCATCCACGTCCCCGTCCGCGGCGCGTTCCAGGAACAGCCGGACACTTACCTCGTGCACCTGGCCAGCCAGGCGCGTCACCCTGGACCACCTCGGTTGCGACGCCCAGACTGCTCCTCCTAAGGAGGAGGCGTTCAAGCGGCTCGCGCTTGCCGCCGAGGGCCGGTGTGTCCTGGCTGGCTGCACTCGCCGCCCCCGGTATTCCTTCGACAACGTCTACCGCACCTTCGTGGCCCGCACCGCCTTCGTCCGCTCACTGCTGGCGATCGAACTAGGCGACATCCCGTTCCGGGACGGCGAACAGCTCGGCAAGGACTGGTGCGCCCTCGGCACGAAGGTGAACTTCTCGCCGAACCGCGTCCTCGGCCACATCCTCGCCACGGCGGCGACGAACAACCAGGGCGCGCCCTGGCTGAAGGACCGTTTCGCGGGGCGGGTGGCGCCGAGCACCTGCTGAGCGCGTGACACCGCGCTATAAGGGCTGTCCCGTAACTGGGGCTACGGACAGGCGTCAGGCGCTCGGGTTTCTCCACAGGTGTCGCTCGTCCAGGGTCCCGAACCGCACCTCTCCCCGTGCAAGGTCGACGAGGACGGGCCAGCAGTCCAACAGCTGCTCTCTCGGCTCCCGCGAGGCGAGGTACGGAACAGAGTTGTAGGGCACGATCAGGAGCCCGTTGCTCACGCGAACCCGGCGTCGATCGCGAGAGGCGGCTCGTCATCGCGTTGGCTGTCCGCAAGAAACGCCACCGCGAGTTGCAGGGCCTCATCCTGTTCCATGATCCGTCTCCGGGCCGTCGCCTTGAAGGGGAAACCCTAACCAGCCTGGGATGATCTTCGTGTCGCCTTACGGGATCGCACGACGCACACCGGGCCCGCGCGGGCCCGGTGTGCGGCCGCCTCGATCTCGGCACCGGTGCGCCGCTCCGCGTCGGTGTCCTCGCGCGCCGAGAGCCGGGGCACTTCGTCGGGGAAGGCGCGATGAGACTGTGGCGCGCATCGCCGCTTCTTGGTGCTCCCCGGCGCGGGGATCGGCGTAGAGGACGGCGTGGTCGACGCGCTGGTCGGGGCGGCCTGCTGGTGGGCGCGGAGCGTGACACGGTATCGCGAGGCGCTCTCCCGGGTCCGTCAGGGCGCGGGTGCGGCGGGGCCTTCGCCGTCGGCGCTCCGGGGGGCGAGCTCAGGCCGTGCGCAGGCAGAAAGGGTGTCCGGCCGGGCTGGCGTAGATGCGGCTACCGGTGCGGGTCTCTGGGGTGATCTCGTCGGTGGGGCGCAGTCGGGTGGCGCCGGCGTCGGTGGCCGTGCGGTCGGCGGTTGCGAGGTCGTCAACGCCGAAGTCGAGGTGTATCTGCTGCGAGGTACCGTCCGGCCAGTTCGGGGCGGTGTGTCCGGGGGCGGACTGAACGACGACCACCGGGAGACCGGGGGCCTGGATGAAGTGGTGGGTCTGCGTGGGGGTGAGGGAGCCTCCTAGCAGCCGGTGCCAGAAGGAGCCTTCCTTCTCGATGTCGGCGGCGTCGATGATCACGGAGGTCAGGGTGATGGGCATGGGGTGTCCTGTTCGTGCTGTCGGTGTTTGCTCAGACGGTCGGGATGATGCCGCCGTCGACGCGGAACTGTGCTCCGGTGAGCCATTTCGCGCGGCTGGAAGCGAGGAAGGCGATCATCTCGGCGACGTCCTCGGGGTCACCGGGGCGGCCCATGGGGACGTTCAGGTGTTCCACGATCTGCCGGGTGATCTCTTCGGTGGTGATGCCTTGCTTCTCGGCCATGTGCTTCAGGTGGGCGGTGGCGCCGTCGGTGACGACGAAGCCGGGAAGGACGCAGACGACGCGCACGCCGTGCGCGCCGACCTCGGTTGCCAGTTCACGGCTGTAGGTGTTGAGCGCGGCCTTGGCGGCCGCGTAGGACGCCTCGGTGCGCTGAGGCAGTTGGCTGGCGATCGAGGAGACGTGCACGACGACGCCGGAGCCCCGCTCGACCATTCCCGGCACCAGGGCCCGGTCCAGGCGCACGGCGCTGAGGAGGTTCATCTCCAGGTCCGCCCTCCAGGATTCGTCCGACCGGCTCAGGGTCGGCGACGGGGCGCTCGCCGCGCCCGCGTTGTTCACGAGCACGTCCACACCGCCCACCTGCTCGACGACGCGGCGGCCGAGTTCGGCCACGCCCTGCTGCGTGGAGAGGTCTGCTGCGAGGAATGTGGCACCGCTGTCCTTCTCGGGCCGGCTGCGAGAGGCCGCCAGCACGGTCGCGCCCGCGGCGACGAAGCGGCGCACGGTCGCCGCGCCCAGGCCGCGGCTGCCGCCGGTGACCAGGACCCGAAGGCCGTCGAGGCTTTTGTCCGTGATGGCCATGGGATGGATCTCTCCTCCGTAAGATGAACCTGACTCCGGAAACGGTACACGCAAACGGAACCGGACTCACCTTATGGAGGTTTTCTTGTCGGCATCACGCCCGCTGCGCGCCGACGCGCGACGCAACCGAGAGGCACTGCTGTCCGCGGCCCGCCAGGCGTTCCTCGGCGGTGACGCCGACGCGCACGTCGAGGACATCGCCCGCAGCGCCGGCGTCGCTGTCGGAACGCTCTACCGCCACTTCGAAACCCGCGACGCGCTGATCGAGGAGGTCTACCGCAAAGAAGTCGACGACCTGTGCACCGCGCCCGGCGTCCTGCTGGACCAACACGCTCCGGAGGAGGCACTGCGACGCTTCCTGCTGCTGCTCGTGGACCACGCGGCGGTGGGCAAGGGGATGGCCGGTGTGCTGGAAAGCATCATGGCGACGGACTCACCGGTCTTCGACGACGCCCGTACGCGGATGGCCGACGCCCTCTCTCTGCTGCTCGAAGCTGGCAGCGCGGCGGGCACCGTCCGCGACGACGTCACAGGGCCCACCCTGTTGCGTGCGCTGGGCGGCGTCTGCGGAATGCGCGCCACGGAGGGCTGGCTGGCAGAGGCCCGGCAGATCACCGCCCTCCTCTTCGACGGCCTGCGACATGGCGCCCCGCAGGCCCTTTGAGCCAGGGCCGCGCGCCGTGCGCCGTCGGCCCGTCACTCCTGGCTGCTCCCGTCCTCGTCCTCGTCCAGTTCGGGCGTGTCCGGTATCGCAGCGGACGCAGGGCGCCGGCGGCCGGGACGCTGGCGGTGAAGCTGTAGCGGCCGAGCAGGTTCAGGTTGCGGTGCTTGAGCGGGGACAGACGGGCAATGTCCTCGTCGCGGATCTCGTGGCCCTCGGCGCGGAGCTGGGCGACGGCGACGTCGAGGTACTTCGTCGTCCACAACACAATGCCGTTGAGGACCAGGCCCGGCACCCATCCGCCCCGCACTGCGGGGGTGAGCCGGGCTCCAGGTCGCCGCCGCCCTTGCCGTCGACATCCGCCCCGCGCTGCGGGGATCTTCCGATGACCAGGTCAGGGCTGTTGGCGCGCAGCCAGTCGGCCCCGCGCTCGCGGAGATCCTCTGCTGTTGGTGGGTGACGGCACGTGCGTACGCGACGACCCCGTGCTCGTGGGGGGCGGTCACTCGGCCTGCTCCAGGCATGATCATGTCGCCTTACGGGATCGCACGACGCGCGGCCCTGTCCGCGCGAGCCCCGCGGCGTGCGGCCGCCTCGATCCCGGCGCTGCTAAGCCGCTCCGCGTCGACGTCCTCGCGCGCCGAGGGTCGGGGCACCTCGTCGGGGAAGGAGCCGAAGGACAAAGCGTGCATTGCCGCCTCCTGGTGCTTCCCGGCGCGGCAATTGGCCTCCAGGACGGCATGGTCGACGCGCTGATCGGGGGCGGTCTGCTGGTGGGCGCGGAGCGTGACACGGTATCGCGAGGCGTTCTCCCGGGTCCGTCAGGGCGCGGGTGCGGCGAGGCCTTCGCCGTCGGCGGTGCGGGGGCCGCGGTGTGGCCCGACGCCGTGTTCGCGGCCTTGAATGATCCGGGCTTGCCGTAGTCGGGTCTCGGTGGCCCGGACCGCCGAGCTTGGCTGCAGGGTCAGGCACCCGGTGTCGGCGTCGTAGCCGACGGCTGCGACGGATCCGGCGAGGTGCGGGTGCGATCGCTGCCAGCGGTCGCGGAGCGTGGCTGCCGCGGCGGGGAGCTCCCAGGCGCGCTCGGCGAGCAGCGCTTTGAGGGCGGCGCCTCGCGCGGGCTCGTACCGCCGCCCAGGCGCGCATCGAGCCCCGCCAAGCGGAGGGCGCACGGCGGGGGCGAGCCGCTGCTCGCCCCCTTCGTACGGCGCGCCCGCGAGCGCCCCGTCGCCCTGTGGACCGCCCGCCCGTATGGCGATCTCGGCGACCGAGCCTTGACCAAGCGCGCCACGGAGCGGGAGCGGCTCGCCGCCGAGGCCGAGCGGACGCCGCCCGCCTCAACCGCAAGCGCGCGAGCTCACCCCCGCAGCGCGGGGAAAACGTGGCGACCCCGTCCGTGCGGGCGGCGAGCATCGGCTCATCCCCGCAGAGCGGGGAAAACATCCGCGCCGTGGTCCCGAGTCGGGAGGCCGCCGGCTCACCCCCGCAGCGCGGGGAAAACGACGACCTCGCCGGGACCGAGGCCGGGCGGGCCGGCTCACCCCCGCAGCGCGGGGAAAACTTCGGGGTCTTGTGTGCCGACGTACAGCGATGCGGCTCACCCCCGCAGCGCGGGGAAAACTTCGGCATGACCAGGTTGAGGTTCTCCAGCGTCGGCTCACCCCCGCAGCGCGGGGAAAACTTCAGGACGGTGCTGTAGCTCAGCTCCCAGATCGGCTCACCCCCGCAGCGCGGGGAAAACGCCTCGTGGCTGTTGGCCTGCGCGTCGAGGGGCGGCTCACCCCCGCAGCGCGGGGAAAACTGGCCCCCACAAGACGACCAATCATGAGGGGGCGGCTCACCCCCGCAGCGCGGGGAAAACCCGGCGAGCATGGCGCCCGTGAGCAGGGTGCTCGGCTCACCCCCGCAGCGCGGGAAAAACTCCCGCGTCTTCCAGCGGCCCTGACTGTGGTCCGGCTCACCCCCGCAGCGCGGGGAAAACGACGCCGGGCACCAGGGCGCCGCCCAGCGGCACGGCTCACCCCCGCAGCGCGGGGAAAACACCGCGATGGGGAACCAGTCCGCGATCGACGGCGGCCCACCCCCGCAGCGCGGGGAAAACCCGTCGCTGAACGCGAACACGGTGGTCGGCGACGGCTCACCCCCGCAGCGCGGGGACGCGACACTGGAGCGGCTCCGCGTCGACCGGCAACTCGAAGAGGTCCTGACCCACGGGCCCGATCCACTCCATCTCGCCGAGGTGTTCGGTCTCGACGAGAAGACAGCGATGCGCTACGCGGACTCCGCACGAGCCTTGCTGAACAGGGCGCTGAACAGCAACTTCGATGAAACCTGCTCGACCAGGACGCACCGTGGAGGGAATCATGGGCGAGTGACGTCGACCGAAGCAGCAGCAATCGCTCTACAGGACCATGCCGCCCTCTGGAGCATGGGGGAAATCCGTGCGAGCGATGTCGTCAATGCCGCCTGTGAGGCGCTCGTCGCCGGACTCGACACCCCCGGCCTTCGAGTCCTCGCCGCCTGCACACGCGCCGAGTCGGACTACGACGTCCACGAGTTGCTTCCTGAGGCACTCAACGAACTCGGCCTCACCTTTTATCCCATCGCCAGCGATGTCGGCCAAGAAGCCGCTGCCCGAGCGCTCGCACGCCGCATGCTCGCGGGTGAGCTGACACCTCGGGAGTTCACAGTCCGCATTCACCAGCGCTACGGACATGAGCTGCCACTGACTGAGCGGCTCGCCGAACTCGATGACGAGTACGACGTCCTCGAATACGGCGACGAAACTGTGGACCACGTTGATGCCGAGGTCATCGCCGAAGCGCGCCGCCTCGCAGCCCACCCCCACGTTCCAGCCGAATCCACGGGCACGCCCAGCTGATGCTCACGGACCGACCGCGAGTTCCCGCCGAACAGGCTTCAGGTTCCCTGAACCCATGGGGCTCCCCGGGTGTGAGTAGTTGCGGTACAGGAAGTGCCGTTGAGATTGATCATGGTCCGGCTGGGTGTCGGGGTGAGCGGGTCGTCCGGCTGCCGGATGCGAACTCGGCGGGGCGGGGGATGTCGTCAGCGTCCTGGAGATCGGCGAAGTCGGCGTGCGCCTGGGCGACGGCTTCGCTGCGCTGGCTGGCTCAGAGCGGGTTGCCCCCGCGCCTGCGGGGATTTTCCGATCCCGCCGTGGTTCCAGGCATGCCTCGGCCTGTTGCCCCCGCGCCTGCGGGGATCCTCCCTCCATGCCCGGTCAACGCCCGACCGTCGACCCCGCGCAGCGGGGATCTTCCGGCCGCAGCCGGCCCGCGCCCCCGCCGCCCATCGTTGGCCCCGCGCCCGCGGGGATCTTCCGGTCTATCAGGTCCAGTGGGCGGCGGCCACCCCGTTGGCCCCGCGCCCGCGGGGATCTTCCTGCCGCTCGGGGCGGCGCGCGCCGGCCGAACCTGTCAGCACCCCGCTCGTGGGATCAGCCGCGCCGTCGAGCGGCTTTCGGGGGTTACGGTGTTGAGGTGGAGGGTCAGACGGCAGACTCCGGCGGTGACCTCAAACACCCCGCGCGCTGCTCGACACGAACCCGCTCCTGCCGACCCTGGTCTCTATCCCGATCTCGTGGCTGCCGGCAGTCTGGCCGCGGCCCTGGAGGTGGCTGCCGCCGAGCAGGGGCTCAACCTCGGCACGGTGCTGAGCGACGATTCGGATCCGCTGCGGACAGCTGGCGTCGCCAGCACGGCTCCTGGCCGGGAAGCCTGCTGGATCTTCATCGGGTCGGAGAGCCGCTGGTTCAACATCAATGGCCTGTGTCGAGGCGTTCAGCTACTCTCGGGCTCGACCTCCGATCTGGGAGAGCTGGCCCGAGCTGCGGCAGGTTGGCGAAAAGGGGCCATGCTCCGCGAGATCGAGGAGGCTGCCCCCTTCATCGAGGTGAGCGAGCTGGCCGAGGCGCATGAGCGCGGTCCAGCCGAAGCAGTCATCGCGCAGTGGCGGCTCCTTTTGGAGGACCTGCGCCAGGAGGCACGCCGGCTCGGCCTCGCCCGCCAGACACTGGCGCTCGCCGAAACGGCTTCGGCCGAACCGAAGTTGCGGCAGTTGTATCCGTTCACCAGCCACTGGTCACTTCACTTCACGACCTGCACCGGATTCCCGTACTCATGGAACGTGCCGTTCGTCGATCCGCTGAGCGACGGTCGCTATCGCGTTTGCGGTCCCTCCCGGGGCACTGTGATCGGCGAGGCCGACACGGCCGAGCACGCGATCGCCTTGGTGGTAGGTGCTCTGAAGGCCGATTGCGGTCCAGCTGTCGCGGGAACCGCCAACGACCTGCGTGATCGGCAAATCGGCCGATCACTCGAGAAGTGAACGCGCCAGTCCTGACCAGCAACTTTCTGCGCTGTCTCAGCCCCTGCCCGCGAGGCCAAGGTGCCAGTTCCGAAACTCGGGCGTTGCGGAACCTCCGCTCATCACCCGAAAGAGTGGGCGCTCTGAGCTGCGAGTCTCACGACGACTGCACAAGTGCAACCCATATGCAGTCGGTGCTGAGATTATGCAGCGGAATCTGAGACCCTACACGGGGCGGGGCTATACCTGAGCCATGTCGATGAAACGGCTGTAGTGCAGCTGCGCCGCCACTGTCAGCTTGGCTGTGGGGCCGTTGCGGTGCTTGGCGACGATAAGGTCGGCCTCGCCCGCGCGAGGGCTCTCCTTCTGTCGGCCCCGCGAGCGCGGGGATCCTCCCTGGCGCAGGCCTTCGAGGGCGTGCGCGGGGGCGTCGGCCCCGCGAGCGCGGGGATCTTCCGTCGGCGACGTTCTTGCGGTCGGCGTCCGACCAGTCGGCCCCGCGCCTGCGGGGATCTTCCGGCGGGCGTGCAGGCCGGTCTGGAGCACATGCAGTTGGACCGCGCTCGGGGGGCGGTCACTCGGCGTGTTCCAGGCATCATCGTGTCGCCTTACCGGATCGCACGACGCGGGGCCCGGTCCGCGCGGGCCCGGCGACGTGCGGCCGCCTCGATCTCGGCACCGGTGCGCCGCTCCGCGTCGACGTCCTCGCGCGCCGAGAGACGGGGCACTTCGTCGGGGAAGGCGCGGTGGGACAGGGCGCGCATCGCGGCCGCCTGGCGCTCGCCGGCGCGGCGGTCGGCCTCGAGGACGTCGTGGTCGATGCGCTGGGCGGGGGCGGCCTGCTGGTGGGCGCGGAGCGCGGTGCGGTATCCGGGTGAGGTGGTCTCCCGCGTCCGTACGGGCGCGGGGCCGGTGCCGGGGGCGAGGATCCGTACAGCCCGGACCACGATGCGGCTCGCTGAGGCGTTCGCGGCCTCAATGACCTGGGCCTGCCGTAGTCGCTCTCGGTGGCCCAGACCGCCGAGCTTGGCCGCAGGGTCAGGCACCCGCTGGCCGCGTCGTAGCCGACGGCGGCGACGGATCCGGCGAGGTCGGGGACGATCGCGGCCCAGCGGTCGCGGAGCGTGGCTCCTGCGGCAGGGAGTTCCCAGGCGCGCTCGGCGAGCAGGGCCTGGAGGGCGGCGCCGAGCCCGAGCGGTTCACGCCCGCCTCGCCGGGCTCCGGTGCGGGTGGAGCGCGGCGTCGTGCTCACGGGGCAGCCGCCGTTCTTCCGCACGGCCTCCATCGCCGCCCGCAACGCGACCCCGGCCAGGTCCGCGCCGCAGGGGGAGTTCTCGGTGCTGCTCATGCGGTCCCCCAGGGGCTCGTGGTGAGGGTGAGGTGGTCGCGGCCGGTCACGCGGTGGACGGTGGCGACGAGCGCGCGGGTGAACAGCCGCTGCGCGGAGTGCTCGCCGTAGCGGGCGATGTGGTCGAGGACGACCTGGTGGTTGTAGATGGCGCGGGCGCGCCAGTTGAGGATCTGCTCACGGGTCAGGTCCTCCGGGACGAGCTCGTCGACGACCTCCTGGACCTGCTGCCCGGCAGGCGCCGCAGCGAGGGCATCCATCCAGGCCGTCACCCCGCTGCAGCCGATGTGTTCCGTGGGGACATCCCGCCAGCTCACGCCCTTGCACAGCACGTAAACGATGCCCCGCAGCGCAGCCCGGTCATCCGCACGCAGCCGGCCGGGATACCGATGCCGCCTGGGCGGCCGAGGAGGCAACAGCGGCACCACGCGTTCCCACAGGTCATCAGGCACAAGATCAGCGGACACCCAACGAATCCTGCCGACACAACACCCAACTGCCAGGCCCTACAGCGAACTTCATTCTGAAACGATCAGTAAGTGCCAGCGGTCGGCGACCTGCACGGCTTGAGGTGCCCCAGTCCTGGCGCCTTCCGCGAAGAACGGGGCACGATCGCGGCAGATGACCTCGATCCCGGGCCGGGCGGCGAGCCCCCCAGCCACGCTGGAGGCTTCCCGGTCGGGCAGCAGACCCACCGGTCGCAGGGTCTCGATATCGATCAGCACGGTGCCGTAGGCGTGGCCCTTGCGAGTGGCGTACTCATCGACGCCGACCACTCGCGGAGACGGGACGTGGGGTTCGGGCAGGGACTTGACCAGGCGCAGGACGGTGCTGCGGCTGACGGACACGCCCAGAAGCGCGGACAGGCGAGCTCCGGCCCGGCCCGCCAGAGCGAGACCCACCGAAGCCAGGGTGGAGCGCAGCCGTTCGGTGCGCTGGCAGTGCTTCCGCGTCAGACCAGGAACCCGCTCGACGAAGGTCCGGCGCGGACACGCCGCGTCCTGACTTGATACCAGGTTCCTGCGCCCCGGCCCGGGGAGCCGGGGCTGGGGCGCATGCCGTCGATGCCCGGCTGGTGCAGGGAAGGTGGCGCGTATACTCGACTGCTCGTCAACTGGACACGGATGGAGTTCAGTTGGAAGTGGGCCGATCGTGGGGGCGATACCGTTGCCAGGGAGTGAGGGGAAGCCGCGGCGGGACGTACCCACACCGGTCGACCTGGCGTTGAGCGTAGCGCGCCGAGGGTGGTCGGACGTCAGCGTCCAGGAGCGACGCACGTTCGCAATCGAACTGCCCCCGAGTGCCACCCCCGGCCATTACGCCGTCACCGGCGTGGCCGATGACCCTCTCAGTGCGCGAGGGGCATTCGCCACGGTCGCACCCAACGGCGCTGTGGTGACGGGGTGGTTTCGTGACCCGTCAGGCGCAGCGAACCCCACGGACGGAGAACTGTTCGCCGTCGAGGCGGCGCTCGATCAGTACACACGGGCCGGATCCCTGCAGCCGCTGCAGCTGCTGGGCCATTCACGGCGCGTCCGAGAGTTGTTGCTCAGGGACGGGCAACACCCGGGTAGCGAGCCCCCACCGACGAGCCGGGAGTTCGCCCGCTCCCTTGAGCTACGGGTCCGGCTGCGCCGGGGTGAGTTGCACGTCCTGGAACGCGGCCAGCCGGAGCGCTACGACAACTCCGCGTCCGGCCTGCTCGCCTGGTCCTCCCTGCTGGCCCGGCTCACCCAACTGCTGGCCATGGCTGGCCAACCCCTGCATGAAGCGGCCGAGTTGTATTCATGGATCGCTGAAGACCCCGTACCGCCCAGCTGGGCGACAGTCCGGAACCGGACGCGTCGGTGGCTCGCCCGGCAGGGGCGCCCGGTGCATGCTCAGATCGCACCGAAAGGGCCGAACGAGACAACTCTGGGCAGCACGTTCGCAGGGCTCGCCGCCTCCGGCACAGCGGCAGACAGTCCGACCGCGAGCTTCGTCTCCTTTGCGGAGGCCGTGCTTGCCGAGGCGCTGCACGCCTACGCCTACCAGCACCCGCATCGCATGACCAATGTGCTGCTGGTTCCACAGGTGCCCGAATCGCTGGCCGCCGATCTGGGGCACGAACGGCTGCGCGCGCTCTGGGCGGACACCCTCGCCGAGTGGGTCTGCCACGCAGGGGTCCGCGGCAATCTCATCGGCCGCGATGACGACGGCTCCGTCACCGCCTCGGATGCCATGCCCTGGGTGGATGTCGCCGACGCCGCACAGTGGCGCTTCGATCAAGTGCGCGAGGGCCTGGACACGCTGATTCGCAATAGCCTCGACACCCACGAGCTACCCGGCCGCCTCACTGTCCACAGACAGGCCCTGCTCTGGCTGGCGCAGCTCCACTCTGCGGAGGCCGGCCGGCTGTGGAAGCTCAACACCACTGCTCCAGAGGAAAACTCAGATATGTTGTCCGATCGGCGCCAGTCGCCTGGCGAACTCGCCGAGACACTGCTCAGCGCCGGACGGGATCTGCCGGGGCCTGCGGACAGCGATCGCTCGGCCGAGCTCCTCGGCCTCGGCGAGCGATCCTTCGCGGCCGCCGTGCTCGACGACGTCTGGGGGCGCCGGACCGAGGACGCCCTGCGCGCTCCAGCGGTCCTGGACCGCTGGATGTCCGAGTTGGAACGGCTGCACCTGCTGCACGCCCCGTCCCTGGGGCCCGGCACGCCGCGCCACCCCGTCGAGTATCTCGCTCCACGTCTCGTCCGGCCGCAGTTATACGGTCAGTTGACGCGGCTGCGCCGCCAGTGGAACCGCCAGCTCATCGCCAAAGTGCGCTGGCGTCATCTGGAAGCCCGCTGGATAATCTCGGAAATGCGGCACCGCAGCCGGGCATTGACGACCAATGTCGTTGCCGCAGAAGCAGCCGTGCTGGGTGACCTGCGCCGCAAGTACCGCACCGAACTGCACAGCATCAAAGCGTCCCTCACCCCGCATGCGGGTCCCAGCGGGCTGTTGCCCAGCGGCACGCCCGAAGCCGGCCACATGCTCACCGAGGCCAGGCACGCCGCCTTGGCCGCAGTGCTCGGAGTAGCGCGGCCAGTCCCCAGAACGGTGGCCGCCCCGGAGGTCGACGACATCAGGTGCGCCGATCTGACTTTGGGGCGCGAACTATCCGTACTCCGGACTCCAGGTACACCGGTGCTCGCGGTCGTGGACGCCGTCGCGGGGGAACGCTATGGCACGTTCGTGCTCATGCCCTCCAAATCCACTGCGATCGCCGGGTACTACAGGCTCAGGCTCGGTGCCGCCAACGGCCCGGACATCGCCTGGCTGGTGGCGCTGCGGGAGGCTGTGCGCATCTTCCCCGAGAACGCAGACCTCGAACTGGCCGTGCTCGACGGCGCCACGCGGCGCCAGATCGAGACCCTGATCGCCCGAGTGCGCATCGCAGCGCCCGACGGAATGCTGCCGCCCTCCGCATGGCCGGTCGGCGCTCAGCCCGCGAACGACCTCCTGGACGCGCTCACCGGACGGGCCGTGCTCTTGGACACCGCGCCCACGGCGCGCCGCTCGACTAAAGCGAGGCGGCTGGCCCAGTTCTTGATCGAGGTGCTCACGTCGCCCGAGGAGCTTCACTCGCCAGAATTGCTCAGCGACCCGCTGGACGTCCTCTCCGAACTGGCCGACGACCGGTCGATCGGCACGATCGGCGCTCTTGTACACCGCTGGGAGAGCGACCTGCGCCGCGCCCGCACCTCGGTGACTCGTCGCGCTCTCGCGGAGCGGGCCGACGCGGCGGCCCAGCCGCGTTCTCAGCCCGGGAGTGTCCGTCCGCATGAGGAAGAGCGCTACCGCACGACTGTCGCCGAGCGTGCGCGGTCCTGGTTGGCGGCCTTCCACTCGGACGAATTCTCCGACCTGCTCGCGGAGCGGCTTGCCGCGGCGGGAGTGTCGCCCGCCCTGGCGTACGCGGCTGACGGCGCCCCGGAGACATGGCTCCCCTGGCTCGTCGAGGAGGGCCACGCATCTGCTGAAACGCCGGAGATCGCCGCGTTGCGCGCGTCGGACGTCGAGACGCTGACACGGGCCGTGGAGGACTTCGCCGCAGGCTTCGCCGGGGCCGGACGTCCACCCGGCAGCAGCCACCCGCTGCTCCACCCCTCAATGCTCAACCGCACCGACCGCACGCTGCGCCGGCTCTACGCGGAGGCGGCCAGGGAAGCCGGGACCACACAGCAGATCGGCGCACCCCGCGCGAGCTCCCCCGGTCGGCGAACGGATCTCGACGCGCTTCGTCTGCCCAGGCTGGCCGAGCGTCTCGAAGGTCTGCACCTCGCCTTCACCCGTTGCAGGATGATCCGTGTCCAGCTCACCCGCCAGATCCATCGCGCAGCGGACGAGCAGGTGACTGCGGAGCACCTGGCACAGGTCCGCGAGGAACTGGCGGCGCAGTACCCGGAACGTCTGGAACAGTTCACGGCGATCCTTCAGGCCACGGCTGACGAAGCAGGGACGGTGAGCACGAAGGACGGGATCGCGAGGCGGGAGGTGTTCAGGGGGCTCCGAGGCGTCAGAACGCTGTGACGACCAACTCGACACGATCCGCGAGTGCGTCTTGACCCTCAATTGTCGCATCGAGCGGCACGCCCACTCGAACCAGATCGGCGAACCTGGCGAGGGGCCGCAGGTCGACGCGTCGGCAATTGCGGAAATCCGTGCTCCTGACTCGCGGCAGGAGGAACCCCGTCTCCATCGGCAGAGTGACCTCTCCGAGGAAAGCGACAGCTGTCACCGTGCCCAAGGGAATGTTCCGGGCAATCAGGGACATCAGAGCGGTATGGTCGGCGGAGAGTTCTTCGACCGCTGGCATGTCGGCCGGCCAGACCAGGTCCTCACACCGGTCAGCTACCACGGACAAGCGTTCCAGCGAGATGCAACGGGACAGACCGGACAGGTCCATGTGAGATTCCGTGACGGCGACATAGAGACTGCGCACCTCGAGTCCGCTGCCGGTCACTGTCGCGAGTTCGACCGCGGACTGGACGGCGACCGCCCGCTCGGGCGAGCGCGCGACCACCGGTGAGATGACCTCCCGGAAGTACTCCGCGGTGTCGAAACGAAACCAGGAGCTGAGGAGCCACGAATCGACCGGTGACTCCTCGAAGGACGCCAGCTTGCCGAGATAGGGAATGGCCTCGTCACCCCCAGCTCTCGACAGCGCTGACGCGAGGTACTCGCGTTCATCCGCGGTGCAAGTCCGTGGATCAGGCAGCAAGCGCAGCACCATCGGCCCGCACTGTGCCAGCGCCAGTGCCTCCTCTTCGGTTTGCGGCGGTATCAGCTGCCTGCGCAGCGCCTCGATCCGCCGGTGGAACTCCGGCTCCAGCTCGATGTACCCGTCGATCGACGACAGCACGAGGAGCGTGATGCGCAGACTCGCCGCCTTGGACCAGAGCTGGTGGTTCTCCTCCTCTAGCAAATACGTGAGTAGCTCTTCGCGACGTGACTGGTCCCCCGTCACGAGGGCCATTCGCAGTACGTCCTCCCACACGTCGTTGTGTGCTTGTTCCTTGAGCCTCTTCATGCGTTTGTTGCGGCCGAGAGCGAGCGCTGCCAGATAGTCCTGGAAGGTGCGGTGAATGAACTCAACACGGTTGTGCTCCGGCGCGCGCAGTACTCCCGAACGGTTCAGGAGATGCCGCAGCACTTGCTGGGGCGTGCCCTGCTCGGCGACCGCCGGATAGCGGGGAAGAATGTCCCTGAAGAAGTCCACCGCGTGCTCGGCCGAGATCTCCGGTAGTTCCTCCTCGACCATGTGCCACGCAATGTGCTGAAGCATGGCGAACGCCGCTTCCTCCGGGAGGTCGATATCCTCCGCGCGCGACACCTTGCGCCAGCGGTCCCGCTCCACGAGCAGCATCTTGAGCGCGTCGTCGTACAGCTGCCGACGCCCGGACGGCAGCGTGCCCTGCCGGCGTTCGTAGAGCGCGCACAGCAGCCCGCACAGCAGTGGGTCCTTGGCGAGCTGACTCAGCTGCGGCGTGCTGTGAATCGCCGCGATCAGCTCCTCGCCCTGCCGGGCGTCCACCCCCGCGGCCTCGTGCCAGCGCCGCACGAACAGGGCGACGTTCTCCCGCCGCATCCGTGTCAGCGAGAACTCGGCGAAGTCATGCGCTTCGAGCCAGTCCACCGGCACTGCGGACGGGCGAGTGGTGACCAGCCAACGGTTGCCCGGATAGGTGGTGAGCATTTGATCAAGCCACTCGCGCGCCGCGGCCCTCTCGGCCTGGGGTACTTCGTCGACGCCATCGACGACCACAATGGCTCGGCCGCCCCTGAGTAAGCGGTCCGCCCAGCCTGCCGGTGCCGGCATGCGGCAGCCGACGGCCTCCACGAGTTGCTCCGGTCCGATCAGCTGGATGGTGCTCCACTTCTTGGGTAATTTGCGCAGCTGCAACAGGAAGGGCACTTTCGCCTTAAACTCTTCCTTTTCCAGGGTGAGTTCCTGCTGGCGCGCCACGGTCACCACGAGCCAGTGGGCGAGGGTTGTCTTCCCCGAGCCGGCCGCGCCACGTAGAAGCACCCGTTCATTCCCGAGGAGGACGGTCGCTGTGTCTTGTAGCCGCCCGATGGGTGCGCCACCAGGGCCTGTGGCATATCCGGCGTCAGCTTCCAGGGTCAGATAGGCGGTGTCGAGCTGCCAGATCTTCTGCTCGAATTCGGCAGGAAGCCCCATGATCTGGATTCGGTTGAACCATTTGGCGGCCCAGTTCGCGTAACGCTCCTCGAAGTCGATGTCGTCACCGGCCTCCGTCCTCCTGGTGGCTCTGAGTTCCTCGGTGAGAGCGTGAACGCCGTTTTGGAGATGCGAGACGCGGCTCACTGTCTCGATGTGCGCGCGCGCCTCGAACCCCGGCAACGTAGTGAAATGCGCGAGCAGATCGCGGCAGACCAGGACAGCCAGACTCTCGAACCACGGCTCAAGTCGGTCAGGCAGCTCGACGTGTCCCCCCGCGTCCCACAGTCGCCGCGCGAAGCGTGTCTCGTTCATGTCGTATGCGAACGCTTCGTCGATGGTGAGATCACCCAGAGCGTGCAGTCGCACGGCGAGAGCCGCGGCGAGGGCATCCTGTCCCTCGACCAGAGCAGGTGATCCTCCCCTTCCCTGCGCGGCCACGGCCTTCGCGACGATCTCCTTGCACACCTTCTCCACCTGCGCCGAAGACAGCCGGCCTTCCTGCCCCAGGAAGGTGGACAGGCTGCGCAGCCGTACCGGCTTGTTCCCGTACGCGGCCGGAGGGACAGAGGTACTGACCAGCTTCCGCACGATCGGCACCAACACACCTTTTGCCAACCTCAGTTCGGTAATCCCCGCATCCACCCGTGGGCTCCCCTCCGATGCGCGCTCCTCGTGGCAACCAGGGTAGTCGTGAGGTGAGAAGGATGTGAAGCGCCCCTTTTTCGCCGGACCGAGAGCGTTTGCGCGACGGCCACCCCGCTGAGTGATGGTGGCCTCGGCGTACAAGGCGTCCGTGCCCGCGAGTCAGCAACTCGGCCTCTCAACTCCGAAGCACAAGTGTTTCGTTTCCTCGCGCCGCTCGCGCCCTCGGCATCGGCATCGGCATCGGCATCGGCATCACCGTTGACCTCGCCGACTATCTCCACATCTCCACCCGCACCACCGCCGCTCTCCTCCCGCACACCCCACTCCTGCCCGCCACCGTCCAAGGATGGACCGAACCGGCCTCGGCCCACCCCGGCGCCTTCACCCCACCGCCCCGGCAGACGCCCCACCCGTCTTCCTCGGCCCCTTCGACACAACCTCATCTTCAACCGCCCCCGCATCCACCGCCTCTTCGGCTTCACCCTCACCCTGGAGACCTACAAACCCGCCGCAAAACGCGAGCACGGCTACAATGTCTGCCCCCTCCTCCACCACGACCAGCTCATCGCCCGAGCAGACCTCACCCCCGCACCACACACACCGTCACGATCGCCCAGGCAAGAACCAAAACCGACGCGCCCGGGAACGTCAGCGCTCTCATCCACGAAGCTCTGCAACACCTCACCCACGCCGCACAGTGAAGCTCCGCCATCTTGAAGTGGCTGCGCAGCAGGGTGGCATGGCGGTGCATCGGGCTGCCCGTGCTGGTCGTGGGCGGCAGTCCGCCGTGTAGATCGTCTGGCAGGGCAATCTTTGCGGATTCCCGCTCCTCGTCGCCGGTACCGCTCCTACGATCCGGCGCATGACGGACCCCGAGGTGCTGGAGCGGATCGCCGCACGACGAGCGGAGCGCTCGCCGTGGCCGAGCGAGTACTGCAGCGGATGAGCGAGCAGATCGCCGAGGAGCAGGCGGTGGTTGGGTCGCAGGCCACCCACGTGACGGACCGGGCGGTACGCCTGGTGCCGGACCGCGCGCCGGGGCTGGAGGAGTCCGCACTGCCGCCGGAATACCAGCGCATCCTGGCCGCCGTGCGGCAGGCCTAGGGCCCGGTGGCGACCCGGCAGGTCGGCGAGGCGCTGGGCCTGGACACCGGGGTGCGGGGCAAGCTGGAACCACCGTGCGGGAAGCGGACGAAGCTGGCCGACCGCGGCTGGCTGCACAAGCGCCCCGATGGCCGGTTCGTCCTGCGCCCGTGACCTTGAAGGCCGCACACTGCGGTACTGCAGGGGCGCGACTATCCGTAACCGCAGTTATCACGGCAGCTGTTGGAATTGTGTGAAGAAAACCAAAGAGCGCGCCGGGGACACCGTCTTCCTTGTCTACCAGTGCCGCCTGCCGCTGTCCAAACACACCATCACCCACCTCGCGGACCTACTGCGACGGCATCTGAAGGCGATCGGATCCAGGTGGCGGGCGCTGCCGCCCTGCGGCACGCCCAGCGCCTGGCCGACATGGCCGGCGGCAACGACATCTCCGCCACCAGCGTACGGCGCTGGCGCGACGAGCTGACCGCCCTGCTCGCCGTCCAGGCCCCGCGTCTGGACCGCGCCCTGAAGAAGATCGCCAAGCGGGGCGGGGAGATCGTCCTCATCGACGGCACCCTCATCCCCACCCAGCGCGCCGCACCGGCAAGGCGAACCGGCCGAACTACTCCGGCAAGCACCACCGCCACGGCCTGCGCGCCCTCGCCCTCACCGACGAAAACGGCCGCCTGATCTGGATCTCCGCTGCCCGGCCCGGCCGCACCCACGACATCACCGCCGCCCGCCGCGATCACATCCTCGACCATCTCCGCGCCGCCGGCCTCGGCACCCTGGCCGACCTCGGCTTCCTGGGCCTGGACGACGATCCGGACGACCCCGTGGTCGTCACCGGCTTCAAAGCCACCCGCGCCCGCAAGCTCAACCCTGCCGAGAAACAAGCCAACCGGGTGCTGGCCGCCGGACGCGTCCCCGTCGAACGCGGCTTCGCCCACCTGAAGAACCGGCGGATCCTCACCAAGCTCCGCACCTACCCCGCCCGCGCCACCCACCTGTTTCGCGCGCTGCTCGTCCTGACGAACATCGAGGTCACTACCGACAATTGATCTCTACCGCAGGCAGCCCACGATCAGCACATGCCCCGGAACAGCGTCACCGGGCCGGGATCGGCCGAGTGAGGTTCACCGGGTTGCCGTCGGGGTCCTGGATGTGGGCGACGCGCCGTCCCCACGGCATGTCGTTGGGGCCGCTGCGAACCGAGCCGCCCAGTGCCTCCACCCGGCCGAGCGTCTCGTCCACGTCGAGGTGGCGGCGGTGCGGGCTCGGGGCGGCAGCGGATGACTAGGAGCTGTCCGGTCGATCATGTGACAGGTTCGCTCGTGGCTCGTTGGTCTGAGCATGGGGCGGGCTCTGCGGGGTGATTTGTCGGATGCCGAGTGGGAACGGCTGCGGCCGTTGCGGCCGGTGGCGGGACCACCGGCAGGTGATCGACGGTATTTTGCACCGGGTGCGGACCGGGGTGTGGCGGCGGGATCTGCCGGAGCGGTTCGGGCCGTGGAAGACGGTCTACGAGCGCCATCGGTTGTGGTCGGCGGACGGCACCTGGGAGAACCTGCTGCCGCACGTCCAGGCCGCAGCGGACGCGGCGGGGGACGTCGACTGGGACGTCTCCGTCGATTCGACCAGCGTGCGCGCTCATCAGCAGGCGGCGGGCGCCCGCAAGGAACCACCACCCGCACTGTCCCTTTCAAAGGGGGCGCGGCGGCAGAACACCAGGCCGAACCTCCGTGGCAGAGCCTGGTCGCCCGCCTGGCGAAGGTGGTGCGGGAGGTGAGGGACTGGGCCGCTCGCGGGGCGGCTTCACCAGCAAGATCCACATGAGCGCCGACGGACGCTGCCGACCGCTCTCCCTGCTGCTCACCGCCGGACAGCGGGGCGGCAGCCCCCAGTTGAGGCCGGTGCTGGAGAAGATCCGCGAGCCTCGCCCCGGACCGGGCAGGCCCCGCAAGAAGCCCGACAGCGTCGCTGCGGACAAGGCACACAGCAACTGCCCCTGCCGCGCATTCCTGCGACGTCGCGGCATCCCGCACACGATCCCCGAGAAGACCGACAGTCAGGCCGGCCACCTGCGCAAAGGCTCACACGGCGGACGGCCACCCAGCTTCGACGAAGACCGCTACAAGAAACGCAACACCGTCGAACGGGCCATCAACAAGCTCAACAACCATCAAGCCGTGGCCACCCGCTACGACAAAAGCGGCCACGTCTTCCTCGGCACCGCCACCGCAGCAAGTCTCGTCATCTGGCTCCGCACATGATCGACCGGACAGCTCCTAGGCGCTGGGGTGCTCACTGGAGTCCGGTCGGTGCGATGATCCTGGCATGCCAGGTGAGAGGAGCCTCCATGGTTCAGGTGCCAGATGTGGAGCGTGTTGCTGATGCCGGGCAGTGGGCGGTGCTCGCCTTGACCGGGGAGGTCGACCTGAGCCTGGTGACTCGGGTACGGGAGGCGGTTGACGAGCTTGTCGCCGATGGCCGGGTGTGGGTGGTGTGGGATCTGAAGCGCGTGAATTTCATGGACTCCTCCGGTGTGGGCGTCCTCGTCTACACGATGCGCTCGGTCGAGGAGCACAACGGCAGCGTCCGGCTGGCAGGGCTGAGCGGGCAGGTTCGTCGGCTGCTGACCCTGACCGGGATGGACACGGAGATCGACTGCTACCCCGACCTCGCCTCGGCATCAGACCAAAACCTTCAGTGAACAGAGAGCCAGCCAAGGAAACTTCCGGCCCCGCGCCGGGTTCGGCGCAATGCGCAACGTGGAGAGTTTACGGAGGGCGGTACCCCGGTCGGTCCGCTGGCCGGTGGGGCATTGATGACCCTGTTGTTTGAGGCGGCGGGCGCAGGTGTGTACGCCACGGACGCCCGAGGCGTGGTGCTTGCCTGCAATCCATGGACGAAAAACTCCTCGGCTCCGAGCCGGGCTGCCTAATCGGTGCTGCGAGGAGATCGTCGGGGAAATCGGTCACACCAGCGAGGGTACGACCGGCCACCCCACGGCACGGGGCCCACTCCGGCCACCCTAGCCGTCTGCCGGTCACGTGGCCCAGGGCACTCCGAGCGTGACGAGCTGGGCGCGCTGTCGTCTGCCACTACAACGTCAGTCGTTCTGCCACGGAAGGTGTCAGCGAGGCTGGAGTTCGGCGAGCAGGCTGCGGATGCGCCGCTCGATCGCGTCGCGGATCGGGCGGACGGCGTCGATGCCTTGCCCGGCCGGGTCGTCGAGCTTCCAGTCGAGGTACTGCTTGCCGGGGAAGACCGGGCAGGTGTCGCCGCAGCCCATGGTGATCACCACGTCGGACGCCCGAACGACTTCCGTGGTCAACACCTTCGGCGTCTCGGCGGACATATCGATGCCGGCTTCCGCCATCGCTAGCACGGCGGCGGGGTTCACGGCGTCGGCTGGTGCGGACCCGGCGGAACGGACCTCGACCTGGCCTTCGGAGAGGTGGGTGAGGAAGGCGGCGGCCATCTGCGAGCGGCCGGCGTTGTGCACACACACGAACAGCACGGACGGCTTGGACTCAGACACGGGCGGAACCTTCGCGGGAGACGGCCGGTGCAGCCGCTTCAGCGGGCTGGGGGAAGAAGCGGCGGGCGGCCAAGGCGACGTAGACCAGGCCGATCAGGACGGGCACCTCGATGAGGGGCCCGACCACTCCGGCGAGCGCCTGGCCGGAGGTGACGCCGAAGGTGGCGATGGCGACCGCGATGGCCAGTTCGAAGTTGTTGCCCGCGGCGGTGAACGCCAGCGTGGTGGCACGCGGGTAGTCGAGTCCGACCGCGCGGCCGGCGGTCATGGATCCGGCCCACATCACGGCGAAGTACGCCAGTAGCGGCAGCGCGATCCGTACGGCGTCGAGCGGCTGAGAGGTGATGGCGTCGCCTTGGAGGGCGAAGAGTACGACGATGGTGAACAGCAGCCCGTACAGGGCGAACGGCCCGATGCGTGGGATCAGCGTGGTCTCGTACCAGGCGCGTCCTTTGGTTTTCTCACCGAGGCGGCGGGTGAGGAGCCCGGCCAGCAGCGGGATGCCGAGGAAGATCAGCACCGAGCGAGCGATCTCCCAGACGGGGACGTCGAGGGCGGTCTGCTGGAGGTCGAGCCAGCCGGGGAGCACGGTCAGGTAGAACCAGCCGAGCAGGCCGAAGGCGAGGACCTGGAAGACGGAGTTCAGCGCGACGAGGACGGCTGCGGCCTCCCGGTCGCCGCAGGCGAGGTCGTTCCAGATGATGACCATCGCGATGCAGCGGGCCAGCCCGACGATGATCAGTCCGGAGCGGTACTCGGGCAGGTCGGGCAGAAAAAGCCAGGCGAGCGCGAACATCAGCGCCGGGCCGACGATCCAGTTCAGGACCAGGGACGGGATGAGCAGGCGCCGGTCGCGGGTGACAGTGTCGAGCCGGTCGTAGCGGACCTTGGCCAGGACCGGGTACAGCATCACGAGCAGGCCCAACGCGATCGGCAGAGAGACCCCGGTGACGGTCACCCTCGCGAGCGCGTCACCCAGGCCCGGCACCAGGCGGCCAAGGCCGAGGCCGGCGGCCATCGCGGCCAGAATCCAAACGGCCAGGAAGCGGTCGAGGAACGACAGTCGCCCGGCGACCGGTCCGCCGGGCCGCGCCGTGGTGGCGGTTTCGGCGCTCATGCGGCGGTCCCGGAGTGCGCGCTCTCGGTCCCAGGCCGCCCGGCGGGCCGGGTGAGGATCGCGGCGAGGCGGTCGGTCATCTCGGGCAGCAGCCGGTAGTAGACCCAGGTCCCGCGCCGCTCGGAGTCGATGAGGCCGGCCTGTTTGAGCAGCTTGAGGTGGTGGGAGATCGTCGGCTGGGAGAGGTCGAAGGCCGGGGTGAGGTCACAGACGCAGACCTCCCCGCCCGCGCGGGACGCGATCATCGACAGCAGCCGCAGGCGCACCGGGTCGCCCAGGGCTTTGAACACCTTCGCCAGCGTTTCGGCCTGATCCTCGTCCAGTGGGGCGGTCAGCAGCCCCGGACAGCATCCGCCGGCGCCGTCCTGACTGAGCACCGCAAATCCTTGTTTTGACATGCTTCTATGTTGACGTTTTTCTATTCAGGTCGCAAGGTTGCATCGACAGACATCAATGCAACCTGATCGAGGAGACTACTGTGTCCCGTGTCCAGCTCGCGCTCAACGTCGCCGACCTCGAAGCATCGATCGCCTTCTACTCCAAGATGTTCGGCGTCGAGCCCACCAAGCGCCGCCCCGGATACGCGAACTTCGCCATCGCCACGCCGCCGCTCAAGCTCGTCCTCATCGAGGGCGAGCCGGGCCAGGTCACCCGCCTGGACCACCTCGGTGTTGAGGTGGAGAGCACCGACGAGGTCACCGCCGCCACCGCCCGGCTCAAAGACTCCGGGCTCGCCACGTTCGAGGAGAACGACACGCCCTGCTGCTACGCCCTCCAGGACAAGGTGTGGGTCCACGGGCCCGGCAAGGAACCGTGGGAGGTTTATGTCGTCAAGGCCGACGCCGGCCAGCTCGGCAAAAACGCCGCATTGCAAGGCGACACCTGCTGTGCGGGCCAGCCGGAGGCGGCCGAGACCGCACCGGTGGCCGCCGACTGCCCCTGCGGCAGCTGAGAAACCTCGTACGCGCCGGACAGGTCGCCTTCCCCTCTGGGTGAGTTGCGCCGGGACGCCGTTCTCGGCCCGGCTGCGCCACCCCCACGCCCAGGCCCTCGTAGCCCTCAAGCCCATGGTCCTCCCCCGAGGCCCGAGGGGACGGGCCGCTCCGCTCTCTTCCGCGCGACCCACCGCGCACGTACCGCGAAGCCACGCGGGAAGGCCGCCCTCGCCTTCGCCGGCAGCATCCGCTGCACGGGTCGCACCGGGCCCGCCGCGAGGCGCCGGTGCCCGGGCGTTTCGAGCCGGAGCTCCTGCTCTGCCCGCCTCTCTCGCCGACCGCTGCTGCCACGCGATCCGACCGCTGGGGGTGGGCGGCGTTGCGCCAGGTGGTTGTGCTGTGGGACACATGGCGATTGTTGGGGTGGTCAATCCGCCTGGTTGGGGCGGTGGTCCGTTCCTATGGGCACATGCCGACAACCCTGCCTGTCCATGTCCCTGGTGAGCGTCGTGGCGTGCGACGTTCCGCGTTTCGCGCCGCTTTGGCCGTCGTCACTGCGGCGACCGTGACCGCCGCCGGTTTCTCGCTGTCCGGTACCGGCGCGAGGGCCGCTGACGGTGATGTGGCCAACAGCGTCCTGGCCGATCTCACCCTCTCCGATGTGCCCGTGGCCGGGCTGAACGCCTTCACCGGTGTTTTCGGCACGGCCGGTTCCCCGCCGAACGGGGGACTGGACAACGGGGACCTCTCCGACCCGTCGGGTGTCCTGGACTTTCTGACCGTTCGGGGTCAGGCGGTGGCCAGGACGAACGCCGAGGCGCAGAGGAACTTCGCGCAGGCACAGGCCTCCGGGTTCACCCTCTCGCTGAACGAGCGGGACTTCCTCAGCGTGGGGTCCCTGGACGCCTACGCCGAGTGCGTCCCCGCCCCGATCGGCCCGCTCGCCCTGGCCTACGCGCGCACCGACTCCAACACCATCGGTGTCCTGGGACGCCAGGTGCCCACCGGGACGACACAACTGGAGGTCACCGGAGCGGAGCTGGGCGCCGAGGACGTCAGCACAGCCACCCTCACCGTCCGGTACAACCGGATCGAAGACCCCTCCGGGGGCACCTACCAGGCGCAGACCTCCGCCCGGGCGGGCCTGGACATCACCATCTCCGGGAACCTGCGCGACGAGGACGGCCAAGAGCTCTACGACGGACCCCTCGTCGACGCCGAGCTCGGCCACGTGAACGTCACCTGCGACGACACCACCACACCGCCCGTCACCACACCTCCGCCCCCTCCGCCGCCGGTCACCGACCCGCCCGTCACCGTTCCGCCGGTGACCGTTCCGCCGGTGACCGTTCCGCCGGTCACCGTGCCTCCCGTCACCGTCGCGCCGATGACCGACCCGCCCGTCACCATCCCGCCCGTCACCGTGCCCCCGGTCACCGTTCCGCCGGTCACGGTTCCCCCGGTCACCCTTCCGCCGACCAAGCCCCCCGTCACCAAGCCGCCGGTCACGCATCGTCCTACTCCCACCCCGACGAAGCCCGCACCCAGCCACAAGCCGGACCACGGCTACGGCGACCACAGCGACGACTGAGCAGCCGCTCTTGCGGTCGGCGAGGCCCCGGCCGCCGGGGCGGCCGGGGCCTCGCCGACCTGCTTGATGCGACCGCGCGCCCGCATCCACTCCGCCAGAAAGGCTCGCCCACAGCTCGTGCGTCACGCGCTCGCGCTGAGCTTCGCGTTCGTTCTTCCGCGGTCCGGTCCGGTCACAGCGGCGGCGAGGAAAGATCCCGTGCTGTCGCCCGGTCGCGCGGGCATCTGTCGCGGGATGGCAACGCAGGAACGAGTATTTCTGCTGAAGAGGTCAGGCTGATCATTTGTGAGGGTCCGTGAGGCCTGGTGAGCGGTTGAGGCGCTGAAAGGAGCGATCATGTGCACGCGTGCGGTCTGGACGCATTCTGGTGACGCGGTTCTCGCGGGCCGGAACATGGACTGGCAAGAGGACCTGGGAACCAACCTGTGGGTGTTCCCCCGGGGCATGGAGCGGGTCGACGGTCTCGGCGGGACGCTCACGTGGAAGTCGTCCCACGGAAGTCTCGTGGCCGCTGCCCATGATCTGGCGACTGTCGACGGACTGAACGAGGAGGGGCTCGCAGCTCATCAGCTCTTCCTCGCCGAATCCGACTACGGGCAGCGGGACGAGGGCCGTGTCGCTCTGAGCGTCGCGGTGTGGATGCAGTACGTCCTTGACAACTTCACGACCGTCGCCGAGTCCGTCAACTGGATGGTCTCCTCTCAGCTCCAGATCGTGACACAGAGCGACCCGTCGAGCGGCAAGGCGGTGAACCTGCATCTCGCGCTGGAGGACCGCTCGGGAGATTCCGCGATCATCGAGTACCTCGACGGAATTCCGCAGGTGCACCACGACCACGCCTACACGGTCGTCACCAACTCACCCCCCTACGAGCAGCAGTTGGCTCACCTGAAAACCATTCAGGGACTGGGAGGCAGCACCCCGCTGCCCGGTGGCACCGATGCTTCCGACCGCTTCGCCCGCGCGGCCTACTACCTCACCCGGCTGCCGCAGCCGACCAGCACCTCCGAAGCGGTCGCCTCGCTCCTGAGCGTCATGCGCAACGCCGCCCAGCCATTCCGGGTGCCCGACCCCCACAAGCCCTACGCCTCGCAGACGATCTGGCGCACGGTCATCGATCTGACCCACGGTATTTACGTGTACGAATCGACTTCGCGGCCCAACATCATCTGGGTGCGCATGTCGGAACTCGACCTCTCCGAGGGCGCGCCCGCCATGAAGCTCGATCTTGCCGACGACACCGGTCTCAGCGGCGGGTTCGTCGGGGACGTCTCCGCCCGGTTCACCCCCTCCACACCGATGCACTTCCTGCCGGCGCACTGAGCTGGCGCGTCGCGGGCACTGTCACGATCTCCGCCGCGAGCATCCCCTCGCGCTCGCGGAACACGATGACCCGCTCCTCCCCGCTCCGTCCGGGGGAGGTGCCGGGTGCACACGGGCCCTCGAAATCCGTCCGGCCTTTCCTACGGGAGCATCGGCCCGGCCGTGACCGGCAGCGCCGCGCAGGGACCGTGAGGGCAGCACACGTGGTGGTGAGCTCGCGGTGCGCCGGGAGGAGTGTGCCGGGGGATCGACCGTACCTGCGGGGCTCGACCGCCCCGGTCAGGTACCCGTTTCCAGCGCGGTGGCCGCGCGGGCGGCCTCCGTGCTGAAGAACCGATCCCCGGGGTTTGCGCACGAGCTGCGTTGCTACGGGGAGAGGGGCCGGCGGATCGCTCCAGCCCCTCCCACTACGCCGTCCGGCGTCCCTGTTCGCCGGGTCAGACCTTGAGGAACTCCAGGAGGTCCTTGTTGAACTTCTCCTTGTCGCCCGGGACGAGGGCGATGCCATGGGAGCCGCCCTCGTAGACCTTGAGTTCGGCGCCGGAGACGAGCTGGGCCGTCTTCTTGCCGGTGGCCTCGAAAGGGACGACCTGGTCGTCGTCGCCGTGCACGACGAGGGTGGGGATGTCGAACTTCTTGAGATCCTCGTGGAAGTCGGTCCCCGCGAAGGCGTCGACGCAGGCCACCCCGCCCTCGATGGTCTCGTTCATGGCCATGAGCCAGAACGCGTCCTTGTTGCCCTGGGTGACCTTGTTGCCCTCGCGGTTGGCGCCGAAGAAGCCGACCGCGGTGTCGCGCCAGAACTGCGAGCGCTCGGCGAGGATGCCGTTCTTGATGTCGTCGAAGACGCTCTGGGGGACGCCCTCGGGGTTGTCGGGGCCCTGGAGCATGAGCGGCGGGATCGCCGAGAGCAGGACGGCCGAGTGAACGCGCTCGGTGCCGTGGCGGCCGATGTAGCGGGCGAGTTCGCCGCCGCCCATCGAGTGCGCGACGAGCGTGACGTCACGCAGGTCGAGCTGCGTGATGAGGTCGTTCAGGTCGTCGGCGAAGGTGTCGAAGTCGTAGCCGTCGAAGACCGGCGTCGAGCGGCCGTGGCCGCGCCGGTCGTGCGCGATGCCCCGGTAGCCGGCGTCGGCGACCGCCTTGAGCTGGTCCTGCCAGGCGTCACCGCTCAGCGGCCACCCGTGGATGAAGACGACCGGGCGGCCCTGGCCCCAGTCCTTGTAGAAGATCTCGACTCCGTCACGCGTCGTGCAGACAGGCATGGTGGTCCCTTCTCGGAGGTGTGGGGCGCGCCCGCGGTCCCTTGGGTGACCCCCGAGGCGCCGGCAGTTAGGCACCGCGCCTCAATCTTCACTATCACCCGAAAAACGGCAAATCGCATATTGCGACGAGGGGTACCTGGAGCAGGTGGAGTCGTCCGCCCACGCAACCTCCGCCACCTCGCCGCTCAGACCCTCCCGAACCCAAGCCCTTCCGTATCCGGCCGGTGCGGCCAACCCGGGCACAGGGACCTGTTCACCCCCGAGTGCGGGCTCGGCCGGGATAGCGGCGCCACGAGACGAGCGGAAAGGCGGTGCGCACGGTGTCGAGGCCACACCGAGTTGCCGAAGATCGGGTAATCGCCCTACCGGCAGGGGTGCACCTGCCCGGGCGAGGTGCCCGTCCCGGCGCCGCCGACTGTGCGGGCGGATTCCGGCCGGCAACGGATCGCCGCTTCCATGCCACCGTCACCGCCGCGGCACTCCGGCGCTGGAGCCACCAGTGATCCGCCGGACGGAACCTGGTGCGTACGCGTCCGCCCCATCTCGTTTGACATATCGCTAGGGCCCTAACATTATTGGTTAGGTGGCTAGCGAAAAGATGCACGGACAGCACGAGTCCGCGGGTGCGTGGGCGAAGCGGTACTACCAGACCAGTCAAGCGGCTCTGGAATCGGTCCTGCGCCCCTACGGGCTCGGGCCGACCCAGTGGTACGTGCTGTATCACCTGGCTCACGACGGTCCGACCAAGCAGCGCGACCTCGTGCGCGCGCTGCGCATAGAGCGGGCCACGATGACCGGCGTCGCGTCCGCACTGGTCCGCAAGGGGTTCGTCGAACAGACACCCGACCCCGGAGACATGCGTCAGAAGACGCTGCGCCTGACCGAACCTGGCCGCGAACTGTGGACACGGCTGCCCGACCCCGTCGCCCGCATCCTCGCCGTCGCCTTCGATGGCGTGAGCGAGGAGGAGCAGGCACGGGTCGCCGCCGTGCTGCGCGGGGCCACCGAACGACTCGCCCACCATCTGAAGGAAGAGACAACCCCCTCATGACGATCCTCGTCACCGGCGCCACCGGACTGGTAGGCGCGCGCCTCCTGCCCCGCCTCGTCGATGCCGGCATCGACTGCCGCGCCCTCGTCCGCCCCGGCAAGTCCGCCCCCGAAGGCGCCACGCCCGTCGAAGGCGACATCCTCGACCCCGCTTCCCTCGACGGGGCACTCGACGGCGTCACCGACGTCGTCCACCTGGCCGCCCTGTTCCGCACCCAGGACACGGCCGCCATCCACCGCACCAACGTCGAGGGCACCCGCAATCTCATCGCGGCGACCAGGGCCCAGGCCCCGCAGGCACGCTTCACCATGGCCAGCACCAACCTCGTCTACGGCTCCGGCCTGACCCGCCCCGCCCGCGAGGGCGACCCCACCACCGCCGACCTCCCCTACCCGGCCAGCAAAATCCTGGCCGAGGCCGACCTCAAAGCCAGCGGCCTCAACTGGAACATCCTGCGCTTCGGCTTCGTCTACGGCGACAAGGACGGCCACCTCGAATCCGCCCCCGCCCTCATGGGCGGCTGGAAGTGGCACCCCGCCCAGACCCTCAGCCTCATCCACCACCGCGACATCGCCACCACCGTGAGGCTTGCCCTCGCCGGGGCGCTCGACGGACACACCGTCAACGTCGTGGACGAGGCCCCCACCACCATCTACGAAATCGCCCAGATCGTCGGCGCCCCCTACGAGCCCTCCGCCGAACCACTCCACGACCCCTGGACGGGCCGCGCCGACGGCACCCTCCTGCGCACCCTGGGCTTCACCCCCACCGTCCCCACCGTCCACCAGGCCCAGCGCGACGGCCTGCTGTAAGGGGAGCAACGCGCGGCGCTGCGGCGGGTATCAGTCTCCCGGAGCCGCTGCGGCGCCGCGCACCGACAGCAATGCCCCCTGCCCTGTGCCGCCCGCGTACGGCTCCATGATTCCCTCCATGTCAGCGCGACGACCGTTGCGCGAGCCATCACCGTCGCAGGTGGCACCCGGTCCAGGAACGGCCGGCCTGGAAGTTCGCATGAGCGGCCGGACAGTTCCCAGGTGGGGGTTGGGGCGGGTTCTCCTCGTGGTCCCGGCGTCAGAGCACGACGTCGGCGAGTCGGCGGATCTCGTCGATGTCGTCGCTGGTCGGGTTGAGGATCAGCTCATCCGCACCGATGGCTTCGAACTCATCGACGGTCTTCTTGACCACGTCCGCCCCTCCGCTCACCGCGGACGCGATGAAACCGGCTGTCTCCGCTCCCGCGGTGGAGTAGTAGTCGTAGACGTTCGCGCGCCCGCCCTCGGCATCCTTGATGGCGTAGTAGGCGATGGCGACCAAGTACGGAGAACCCTCGCGTCCGGCCTCCTTCCAGGCTGCGCGCACGCTGTCGAAGGAACCGGCGATCATGTCCGCCGGTACCGAAGCGCCGATGTAGCCGCGGCCGGAGCGCGCCACCCGGTTGTACGAGGCCCGGACCATGCCACCGAAGAGCAGAGGCACCTCACGGCTGCCCTTGGGCACCAGCGGGTTGTCGCAGCCGGCGGGGGTCTCGCCGCGCCACACGCTCTTGTAGGTCTCGATGTCGCGGTCGAGCCGCTTGCCCGTGCCGCGCGCGCCCAGGCCCTCCACGACGAAGTCGTCGGCCCGTCCTCCAAGGCCGATGCCGAGGGTGAGACGCCCGCCCGAGACACCGTCGATGCCCTGTGCTTCCTTGGCCAGGAGGTGAGCGGGCCAGACCGGGCCGAGCAGGACGTTGCTGATGAGCCCGATCCTGCTGGTGGCGCCCGCCGCCGCCGCGAGCGCGACCGTGTCCATCACCCCCGGGTAGGCGATACGGCCCACGCTGCCCAGGGTGGAGAAGCCCGCGTCCTCGGCACGCCGTGCCCATTCCGGAATGATGTCCGCTTTGACATCGCGTATCTGATTGGGGATCCCGATACCGATCTTCATGAGCTGTGCTCCTTGTGCGAGTGGTGGGTGGGTCGGATCTTCGTGCTTCCCCGTGGCATCGCCCTGCGGCGCTTGCCGCTCCTTCGGAGGCTCGGGAGTGATGGGCGGTGGAGGTGCCCTGGGCGTCCGGTGAGCCGGAGCCACCGGCAGGACAACGGCGGAGTGGCGTGCCCCGTATCACGGATGTCCGCGTGTCCTACGGATGCCCCCCGTCGAGGGGCAGATCAATTCCGTTGGCCAGGCGGTTCTCCAGCAGGAACCGGCTGGCGCCGACGACGTCGGCCATGCGGCCGAGCTCACCGGTCAACGTCTGCGCCCGGAATGTGGCCAAAGCGTCGCTCAGTTCAGGTTTGCCTTGCCAGAACGGGCTGTCGCCGATGGGCCCGGGGTGGATCGCGTTCACCCGGACCGGCGCGAGCTCGGTGCTCAAGGTCCGCACCATGCCGGTCACGGCGGCGTTGACGGCCGTCAGGATCGTCGAACCGGGATACGGGTAGTCCTTGGCGCCGCCGCCGAACAGCAGCACCGCCGCATCCGGCGCCAGTCGTTCCGCGAGGGCGGATATGACGGCCGTGTACCCGACGATCTTGGTCACGGCCAACGTGCTGGCGGCCGCTATGTCGAAGCCGGACAGGGTGTTCCGGTCGCGGACCATCCCGGCCAGGACGAGCCGGTCGAGTCGCCCGACCGGGGCGAGTGCCGCGGCCACGGTCTCCGGACGGCTGAGGTCAAGCGCCAGGCCGGTGACCGCGTCGGCACAAGGTCGGCCGCCGCTCGTGGTGAGGGCCGGTGGATGGCCGGGCACGGTGGAGCTGCTCTGAGCGGCACCACGTGCCCCCGCCGCCTCGGCGGTGAGTTCGGAGGCCACGGTCTCGGCCCGGTCGGCGTCGCGCCCGGTGATGACCACCTTCGCGCCGTCGCGCAGGTAAGCGGCCGCCAGTTCGCGTCCGGTGCCCTGTGTGGCGCCGACGATGAGGATGCTGGTCAACTCGTTTTCAGCCTTTCATCGAGGTGCGTGGTATCGCGGTCCGTCGCCCAGTCATGCCGACTGCTCATCCGAAGGAGCTCGTCAAGCCGCTGCGGCCAGCCGCCGCCGGTAGCGCGCGTACTCCCGCGGGCCGCTGACGGCGAGCTGCGTGAACAGATCGGGAGGCAAGGAGGCTTCGAGCACCCCGTACAGTTCCGGATCGATGTCGTGCAGCAGCATGCCGAAGAACAGGGGGTACTGTTCCGGCCGCAGGCAAGCGATCCCGTGCATCCCCACCTCGCCCCACTCCGGCGCGCTCAGCCACGTGTCGATGAGGACGAGTGCGTGGGTCTCCTCGGCTTTCAGATGCGCCTCCACGACCGGGATCAGCTCGCGCAGCGCGTCCACGACGGCCCCGCGGCGCACCGCGTCGGGGTTGGCCCGCCAGGACGCGGCCGCGCCGGTGAGCGTGGCCAACCCCCGGTCGATCCCGGCGTGGTCGGCCTGCATCGTGGCCAGCACGGGCGCGGCGTCTGCCGGGGCGCGCTCGGCGAGCTTCGGCCAGACGAGTACGTCCTCGCCCTCATGATGGGCGTGCAGGATCAGGGTGACGAAGTCGATGTGGTCGGCGACGACCTCGACGCGCTCACCGTCTCCCGCCCCGGTGTCCTCGACGTACGCGGGGAGATCAGCCAACTCCCTGCGCAGCATGGCGTGGATGGCGTACATATCACGGCTGTCGGCCGGTGAGTCGTTGCCGGCCGGCTCGGGGTGGTCGGGGGGCGCGCCGCCGGGTGCGGGTGCGGATTCGGGCTCAGTCACGGATGCTCTCCAGTGCAGGCATGGTGCCGTCCGCGGCGGAGCGGATCGGCCGGTCCGTCGCGGGAGCATGATGTGCAGGCACATGCCCGTAATCGATCGCGCTACGCGTCATCCGCCAAGTGCTGACTTACCCTCAGGCACCGGCTGACAGGCGGCAGAAGTCGTCAACCCGAAGGGGGAAAGGTGCTGGCCGCTGCGCACCGTGCCCACCGGCCGGATCATGCCCGACCACCGGCCTCCCCGGCGTCCAACGGCTCTGCGTCGAGCTTGTCCTGCCTCGGCGGCCGTGCGGGAGCGGTACCGCGAGCGGCCCTCAGCCGTCCCGCTGCTGGGCGGCACCATCTCGGCCGCCGGCGTCCTCGCGTGTCACTGGAGCAACGGACAGGTCGGCCCGTCACGTACACCGTGAGTGCGGTCGCCTGGGCAGCCGTGCGGAACATCGGCCTCGGCCGCCACCATGACCTCCGGCTACTCGCTCGGCTCAGTCGTCCAGCGCGAGGTGATCACGCTCGACCTCGACCTGCTCCGTTGCCTGGCCGGGACAGTGGACCGGCCGGCGAGGAGCGAGACGTCAACGATCCCGCGCTGGGGCCCGTGGCCTCTCATACACTCTCCAGGTCCCCGGCACCCGGCAGGAGTGGAAGCACATGGCAGCCCCCTCGGGCAGCAGGGGGTGAGGGTGACGGAGCGCAGGAGGCACGGTCGTGAGCGGGCGGACGGGCGCTCGCCCCACAGCCGTCCGGCCGGCAGCTGCAAGGGTTGTCGAGCCGCCGCGGCGGCGGTGCGGACGCGGGCTCAGGCACGGCGGCCGTCCGGGGCGAGGAGCCGGCCCGCGCGCTTGCGGGTGCGCAACAAGATGGCGCTGTCGAGAACCGCGCCAGCGCCGAGCAACTCCTCCAATCGGGTCTGGAAGCGGTCGGCCTGGAGCAGTCCGCTCGTCCAGGCCGTCACGACAAGTGCGGCGGGGCCGGTCGTTGACAGGCAAAGCCGCACGCGTGGGTCGACACACAGCCGTGCGAGCGCGGCCTCGCGCCGCACGGGTGGTGCCGCGCACCACCACACCCCGGCGACCGGGCGCCCGGTCCATGGTTGCGCGAGCTCGCAGCGAAGGACGAGCGCTCCGGCGCCGAGGAGCCGGTTGACCTGCCGCCGTATCGTCGCGGCGGGCCGTCCCGTGCGGACCGCGAGGTCGACCGCGCGAGTGCGGCTGTCCTCGGCGAGAGCGGCGACGAGCGGCGCGTACACGGGCGACTGGAGGTCGATCGGGCCCGCGGTGAGCGGGGCCCGCGTGCGGGTGGCCCGCGGGTGGGCGCCGATTGTCGCGCACTGGGCCGGGTCGAGCGCGCCGAGGCGCCAGCCGCCGCCGTCCCGGTGGACCATCGTGCCGAGATGGCTGCGCAGCGCGGTGATGCCGGGCACGCGGCTCACCTCGTCCAGGAGCAGCCGGGACAGTTCGGCGAAGGAAGAGGCGGCGAGGGTCAGGACGAGTTGTCTCCCGCGCGCGGCGAAGGCGAGGCCGCGCACGAATGGAAGGGCCTCCAGTGCGCTGACCACGGTGTCCAGGTCGGCGAGAGCGCAGTCGACCTCGACGAGCGCACGCTGCGCGGTGGCTCCGCCGACCCCGCTCGGCGGGCTCGCGCAGAGCCAGGCGAGACGCCGCTCGCGCAGCCGGGCCCAGCGCGCGGCGAGTGCCGTGGGAGAGGCACCGAGGACGGGGGCGAGGGCGCTCCACGGGATACGGGGGGCGAGTTGGAGGGCGTGGAGGAGGGCGAGGTCGGACTCGGTGAAGGGGGTGGGTGGTGCAGGCCCACCCGGATGCGCGTTTTCGGCGCGGGAGGGGCCTTCGGCGCGTGTTTCCACAGGTGCGATGTCCTTCTCGTGCCGCTCGCCTACGGTCGCCTGAACGATGGCGCGCCTTCGGCACCAGGGCGCCGAAGACGCGTGAAGCGTCACGTACTTCAATGAATGCGGGTGATCTCATGACGACGGCGACGGGCGTACTCGCGGGGCGGGTTGCGCTGGTGACAGGAGCGGGTCAGGGTATCGGCGCGGGTATCGCGCGGGCGCTCGCCGACGAGGGCGCGGACGTGGCTGTGCTCGACCTCGACGCAGGGCGGGCTGAGGCGGTCGCGGCGGAGGTGGGCGGACTCGCGGTGCGCTGCGACGTGAGTGACGCCGCACAGGTCGCGGCAGCGGTCGCGACGATTGTCGAGCGCTTCGGCACCGTCGATGTCCTCGTCAACAACGCGATGGCCCAGCGTCCCGGCGTCCCGCTCGCGGAGCTGGCAGAGGAGGACTTCGCACTCACCTATCGCGTGGGCCCCTTGGGTAGTTTCCTGCTCATGCGCGCGTGCTTCCCCTACCTGCGCGCGTCGGAGGGCGGGGGGCGGATCGTCAACTTCCGGTCGGGCTCGGAGCTCGACGGACTCGCGGGCTACGGGGCGTACGTGACCGCCAAGGGCGGCATCGCGGCGCTCACGCGCGTCGCGGCACGCGAGTGGGGCACATACGGCATCACCGTCAACGCGATCTCTCCCTTCGTCCTGAGCGAGCGGGCGCGGCACTGGTTCGCCGATCGCCCCGAGGAGCTGTCCGGTCTGCTGGCGAAGACCTCGCTGCGGCGCGCGGGCGATGCCGAGGCCGATGTCGGCCGCGCGGTCGTCTTCCTCGCTGGCCCGGACGCGGCGTACATCACGGGGTGCACGCTCCCTGTGGACGGTGGCGGACAGTTTTTCAGCTGAGGAGGTCCATCAGGCTCGGGCGGGAAACACGGCTTCCGCGGCCCCGCGGTCGTGGCGGTTGCCGCTCCCCGTACGACTACCGTTGCCCTCATGACCCTCCTGACCGTCGTCGTGGCCGACGACGAGCGCCTCGTGCGTGAGTCCTTCGCCGCGATCCTCGACGCAGAAGAGGGCATCCAGGTCCTGACGACGGCCGGGGACGGGGCCGCGTGTGTCGAGGCGGCGCGGAGGCTGAGCCCCGATGTCGTGCTCGCAGATGTACGGATGCCGCTGCTCGACGGGGTCGAGGTGGCGCGTGCGCTCGCGAACACGCCGATCGGCGTCGTGCTCATCACAGCCTTCGACGAGGACACCGTGCTGCGAGCCGCACTGCGCCTGGGGGCCAGCGGATTCCTCCTCAAGGACGCGAGCCCGGCGCTGCTCGTGGAGGCCGTGCGCGCCGCCGCGCGCGGTGACGCGCTCGTCTCCCCCTCGCTCACCCTGCGCCTGCTGCGCGGGCTGGCCCCCCAGGACCCGGAGCCGACCGTGCTCAGCGCGCGCGAACAGGAGATCACCGAGCACGTCGCCCAGGGCCGCACCAACCAGGAGATCGGCACCGCCCTTGGGCTCTCCCTTTCCTCCGTCAAGACCTACCTCGACCGTGTCCGCACCAAGCTCGGCTTACGTAATCGGGTCGAGATCGCAGCCTGGGCCTGGGAACGGGGGCTCGTGCAGGCAGGGGGCAGAGGACGCTGAACCGCCGGGCGGTGCCGGCGGCGGCAGGGAAGCGCCTCCGGCCCGCCGCCCGCGCTCAGGCCCCGCCCCGCGCCCTCTCGTCGGCTCGGAACGGCTGTGTCCCGAACTCCCGCATGTCCGCCGCGTAGGGGGCCATGCTCAGCACCCCGCCGTCCACCGCGTGACTGCTGCCGGTCACGAAGCCCGCGTCGTCCGAGGCGACGAAGGCGACGAACTTCGCGATGTCCGCCATCCGCCCGAGCCGGGGAGTCGCGTGGTGCCGGTCCATCATCTCCAGCCACCTCGTCCCGCCGAGCGCGGCGCGCGCCTCGTCGGCCATCGTGATGCCGGGCATCACGGCGACACAGCGGATGTTGTCCTTGCCGTACTTGGCGGCGACGGAGCGGGTCAGCGAGTTGATCCCGGCTTTCGAGGCCCCGTACGCGAAGCGTGTGGGCTCGCCGACGACGCCGGAGCCTGAAGAGATGTTGACGATCACGCCGCCGCCTGTCCGGCGGAAGTGAGGTATCGCGTACTTGCATCCCAGCATCGGGCCCCGCAGGTTGACCTCCAGGCTCAGGTCCCACAGCTCCGCTTCCATCGTGACGAGGTCGTCATCGCCCTGTGACGCGACGGTGGCGGCGGCGTTGTTGACGAGGATGTCGAGGCGGCCGAAACGGCGCGTGGCTTCCTCGGTCATCGCGCGGACGGCGGCCTCGTCCCGTACGTCCGTGCCCGCGGCGTACGCTGTCCCGCCCCTCCGCACGATTTCCTCGGCCCGCGCGGTGGCGGACTCCGCATCGAGGTCGGTGAGGAGGACGGAGGCGCCCCGGGTGGCGAGCTCCGCCGCCGTGGCGGCGCCGATGCCCCCGCCCGCTCCGGTGACGATCGCGACCTTGCCTTGCATGGTGGTTCCCTTCGCTGTGCGAGTACGGGTCCAATCTTCTTCAGAGCGGGGGCGGGCGGCCTCGTCCGCGAGGAGGGCTCGCCGGAACCCGTGTGGGTCGTCCGGCCGACAAGCCATACCCACGCGATTCCGGAGGGGCCGCCACGCTCCCTGAGCGGCTTCCCTACCCTTGAGGAATGGACTGGAGAATTCCGTTTGCCCCCCTCGTCCGCCGTCTGCTCTCGACCGCGGCGCTCGCTACCCTGCTGCTCGTGTGGCTCGCGGACGTGGGACTGCTGCGCGCCGGAGCTGAGCGGGGCGGGGGCGTACCGCTCACCGCTTGGCTCTCCGTTCTGCTGACCGGTCCGCTCGCCGCCTGCGCGCTCCCGGACCACCCACGCCTGCCCGCGCTCACGCTGCGGGTGCGGGCGCTGGGCATCGCGGCGCTCTCGCTCGCGGTGACGCTCGCGGCACCGTGGCAGGGGAGCGCGCCGGCGAACTGGGGGGTCCTGGAGTCCCTGGCGCTGCTCGTCCTCCTGGTACGGGTGTTCGCGGAGGTGCGGGCGCCCGGGCTGCTCGCCGCGGTACTCACGGTGGCATTGCTGCTCCAACCCTTGCGGCTGCGCGATACGGGCGCATTCTTCGGCGGCCTGTACGTGCTCGCGGCGGCGCTCGCCGGGGCCCTCGTCCTGGGCGCCTCGGTCCGGTCCTCGGCGCGGCGCTCGCGGGAGGCGCTGAGCGAGGAACGCAGGGCGCTCGCGCGCGATGTACACGACCTGCTCGGTCACCACGTGACGGGGATCATCGTGCAGGCGCACGCGGCGCTGCGGATCGGGGAGCGGCGCCGCATCGAGGAGACCCTGGAGTCGATCGCGCGCGGCGGCACGGAATCGCTCGACGCGATGCGCGCGCTCGTCCGGGTCCTGCGTGAGGAAACGCCGCGCGAAGCGACCGACCCGCTCACCGAGATCCAGGCCCTCCTGGCCCGCCACGACCCCGTCCCGCACTTCGAGGCGAACCTCGCGGCCCGCTCGGGGCCACTACCGCCCGTACTGAGTGTGCCGTGGTGCGGGAGTCGCTGACGAACGCGCTCCGGCACGCGCCCGGCGCCCCGCTGACCGTCCGCCTCGATGCCGCGCCCGGAACCGTCCACCTGGCCTTGACCAACCCCCAGCCCCCCAAAGCGATCACCAACCCGGCGGGAGGAAGCGGCGGCCACGGACTGGTGGGGCTGCGGGAGCGGGTCACGGCGGCTGGGGGGCGTCTGGAGGCAGGGGTGACGCAGGCGGGTGACTGGCAGGTACAAGTTGACCTTCCACGTCCCTCCTGCGGTTGAACGAGCGGAGCCGCCGGAGGCCGCCCGGCCGAAGTCAGGACCACGCCTGCCACCTCGACGGGCCGCCGCGTCGGCGCCGGGCTGCGGCGCGTTCCCGTAAAGCGTGCCCGATGACGCCTGGAGCAGGCCGAGTGGCCGCCCCTTCCTGCCGGAGACGTCGAGGCCGCGCCCGCCGGTCCGGACCGCCGAGCCCGCCTGCGGCAAGCCCAGGTCGTCGCGGCCGGCCAGCGCCTCGGCAGGCCGCACCGTACGGGCCCTCACCCCGGCGCCATGCCCCCAGGCACCAGGCATTCAGCTCTGGTACGGGGCCACGCCCCCCGACCCGCGCGCGTGTCTTCCCCGCGGCGATGCTGCCGATGTCTTGAGCCTCGCGGAGCACGGCGTCACGAGCCGGGCCCGCGGGCATCGCCCTCACCATCGCCGCGAGCTGACGCACCTCCGCACCCCGCTGCCCGGCCGGCATTTCCGCCGCCAGCCCCTCCCGCGCCGGCTCGGCCCACGCGCGCATCACCGCCTCCTCGTCGCGTCCCCCGCGCCCGTCCACTTCGCCTCCCCGGTAGCTGGGACATCATGTTTTTTCCCTTTATATTTGGATAATGCGCTCGACAAAGGTCATGCCTTCCGCCGCCAAGTCGACGGAGGCCGCGGGATGACGGACTCCGGAAGGCTGGAAGCGCTGCGGCTGGCGGGGCTGACCGCGGCGGCCGACCCCGGCATGGACCGCTTCGCCCGGTTGGTCACGCGGGTTCTGCGCGTTCCGGTGTCCCTGGTCTCGCTGCTGGAGGCCGACCGGCAGGTGTTTCCCGGGATGGTCGGGTTGTCCGGGCTCTGGGCGGCCCGGCGCGAAACCCCCTTGAGCCACTCCTTCTGCCAGCACGTCGTCGCGGACGGCAAGCCGCTGATCCTCAGCGACACCCGGTCGTCTCCCCGCACCTGCGACAGCCTCGCCATCCCCGACCTCCAAGTGATCGCATACGCCGGTATGCCGCTCACCGACGCGGACGGGCAAGTCCTCGGATCGCTCTGCGCCATCGATCACGAGCCTCGCGAGTGGACTGCGGACGAGCTGCGCGATCTCGAGGATCTGACCGCGGCCTGCTCGATGGAGCTGAGGCTGAGGATCGCCTCGGAGCTGATCCAGCGCGACCGCGACCACGCCGGCCTCCTTCTGCGCGCGGCCGTCGAGCTCGCCCACGCCCGCGATCTCACGGATCTGACCCGGCGCCTGCGCCACCTGTTCCAGGGGCCGGCCGAACCCACCTTCGTGGGCCTGCTCCTGGCGGACGGCGGAAAGCTGTGGCGCGTGATCGACCCGGAGGACGTACGGCCGGTGGAGAGCACCATCGACCATCTGGAGTGGGACGCCTGCTTCCCCAGCGCCCTGGCCATGCGCGAGCAACGCGCCGTCTTCGTACCGAACCGTCCCACGCTCCTGCGCGGCTACGGGCCCGAGGCCGTCGCCGGGTACGACTCGCTGGGTCTCGAGTCCGTGATGTGCGTTCCGCTGCCGGACCGGCGCGGTGTCCTGACGTGGTGCTGGTCCCGCCCCCATGTGCTGGCGCCCACGGAGGAGGCCGTCCTCACCACGGTGGCGGGGTACGTGAGCCAAGCGGTGGAGCGTACCCGTTTCGTGGCCGACCGGCTGAGCACCGCGGAGCAACTGCAGGCCGCGATGCTCACCGAGCTGCCGGACGTGCCGGGCCTGGACATGGCGGCCCTGTATCTGCCGGCCGCCGACCAGGACATGGTCGGCGGCGACTGGTACGACGCGTATCCGCTGCCGACGGTGCCGCCGGCGGCCGGGCGCGCCCTGATGGTCTCGATCGGCGATGTCATCGGGCACGACGTCCAGGCCGCCACAGTGATGGGCCAGATCCGCAGCATGCTCCGACAGGCGAGCCTCGACGACCCGGCCCACTCCCCCTCCGCCGCCCTCGACGCGATCGACCGGGCCATCGGCACCCTGCCCCTGGGTCTGGGTGTCACGGCGGTCCACGCCCGCCTCGACCTCGACGATGGCCAGTGGCGGCTGACCTGGTCCAACGCCGGACACCCGCCGCCGCTGCTGTACACCCCGGAAAGGGGCGTCTCCTCCCTGGGCGACCACGATCTGCTCCTCCTCGGCACATCGGGGGACGACCCGTCCCGCCACGACCACACGCGCCATCTTCCGCCGGGCAGTGTGCTCCTCCTCTACACCGACGGCCTGGTCGAACGCCGCGACGCGGACATCGACATCGGCACCGCCCGCACGACTGCCGTGCTCGCCCGCCATCGCGACAAACCCCTGCCCCTCCTCCTGGAAGCCCTCTCCGAGGGCCTGGCGGACATCCCGCAACGGGACGACGTGGCAGTACTCGCCGTCCGAGTCACCCGGACGGAACCATGACGGAACACCGGCCCCCGACAGCGCGGACCTCACGCACCGTTACCCGTGCCTCAGCCATCCGCAGCTGAAAAAGCCGGCTGTCGCGACTCCCCGTGCTACTGCTCCGGCCATGGCATTCGGGAAACGCGGGTGCGACAGCATCGGCGTCCTCAGGTGACGGCGACAACATCCTCGTGCAGCTCCACCGGGTGGTGGACGGCACCGGACCGGGCGCGTCACACGGCTTCCCCAGCCATGGCCCTCACGCCCTTTCCCGTGACGGGCGCTCGGTCCGTTCCCGCCGGAGCGCACTCCTCTCTCTGCCCGCGGGGGGGCAGAACGGGCAGAAAACGGGCTCCGCCTGTGGTCCTCGATTGGTTTGCCAAGTGGGAACCAGGGCACGGCAGAAGGTACGGTCCTTCTCATGACGCATGGGGTTCTCGGACACGGGCGGGAGTGGCATCGCCGGGACGGGCCCGCGAGGCGCTCGTATTCGGTGGCGGTTGAACCCGTAGCGCCATGACGTGAACACAGCGCCGTGAAGGTCCGCACGGGTGGCCTCCCCGAGCTCCTGCGAGCAGCGTTCGCTTCCCCCTCCCCCACTTCTCGGGCGCCGTCTCGACCGCGTCCGGAGCAGTCCGACAGGTGGACCATGCACATAGCCCTCTCCCCCCAGGCGCGACCCGCGGATCACCGCGCGGGGACGGCCTGGGCCCGGCGGCAGCGGCTCTTCACCGGCCGGGTCGCCGAACTGCAGCTGCTGCGGGACTCGCTGCTCGGCACGCCGCCGGGCTGCCAGGTCCTCTGGCTGCACGGGATGGCCGGTGTGGGCAAGAGCACGCTGCTGCGGCTCTTCGTCGCGGAAGCGCGGGAGTCGGGCAAGGCAGTGCGCTTCGTGGACATGCGCAGTACGGCGCCGACGCCGAAAGGTTTCCTCAGCGCGCTGCGGGCCCCCGGCGGGCCGGAGGATCCCGAACTGCTCGTCATCGACTCCGCGGAGCTGCTCGGCCCGCTGGAGTCGTGGCTCCGGGACGTCTATCTGCCGGGACTGCCCGCCGAGCGTCCGGTTCTGGTAGGTGCCCGGCGCCCTCCCTCGGCCGAGTGGCGCACCGATCCTCAGTGGTGGGACATGCTGCACACCGCCGTACTCGGCCCGATGAGCGACACCGAAGCGGAAGCGCTGCTGCGTGACCGAGGTGTGCCCGATTCCTCGGTTGCCTCGCTGACACGGGCCGCGTGCGGGCTTCCCCTGGCGCTCGCGCTCTTCGCCGAGGCCCGCCAGCAGGCCGAGACCGAGGGAACGGGCCCGATCGGCCCGCTGGAGGAGTCACCCGAGCTGGTGGGCGAACTGCTGCGCCTCCTGCTGCGCGAGAGCCCCACCCCTGACAGAAGCGACGCCCTCGCGGTTCTCGCCCTGGCTCGTGTCACGACCGAGGAACTCATACGGCACACGCTCGGCGTGGGGTTGGCGGAGGCTCACGCGCTGGGGAACTGGCTGCGGGACCTCTCCTTCGTACGGAGCACCGCCGAGGGACTCGTGCCACACCCGCTTGTGCGCCGGACGCTGCTCGCGGACCTGCGCTGGCGGGGGCTGGAGAGGTACGAGCGTCTGCACCGTTCACTGCACGCGCACCTGACGGAGCGGCTGACGCGGCGCACCGGCGGACGCTGGGCGCTCGGGGCGGGCCTGACCCACCTGGGCAGCCTCAGCCGTGCGGTGCGGGAAGCCGTGGACTGGGAGGGGTCCGACCGGCTCCACCTGCGCTCGGCCCGCCCCGACGACAAGGACGCGGTCCTCCGTGCCATCGGCACCGAACACGGCGCGGCGGCAGCCGCGACGGCGGGCGCCTGGTGGGAGCGGCAGCCGTCCGCGTTCTCGATCGCCGAGGAGGGCGGAGTCCTCGCCGGCGTCCTCTGCGCCCCCTGGCTGGAGGCTGGGGCGACGGGGCTGCCCGACGACCCGGTCGCGGAGGCGGCGCTGACCCGTACACGGGAACGGGCCCCGCTGCGACGGGGTGAGCGGATACTCCTCGCCCGGTGGAGTACGGGCTCCCCGGCCGCGACGGCCTTCGCACTGACCACGTTGTGGGCCGGGGTGCCGCGACTCGCGGTGAGCTGGACCTGCGTCCCCGTGCGGCAGACAGGGTTGGCCACGCTCCTCGCTCTGTACGGGCAGCGGGCCGAGGCCCCGGTGAGTAACGGGCAGGGCGAGGTCGTTCTCCTGTACGCGCAGGACTGGCGCGGTACGGGTTTCGCCGCGTGGGCGGGTACTTTGTGCGAGCGGCTGCTCACCGACGACCCGACGGCGCTGAGTGCCCCGTCGAGCGACCCTTCGCAGACCGAGATGCCCTGGCCGGCTTTCGCGGAGGCCGTCAAGGACGCCTACCGCAACGCGCGGGACCCGCGGCTGCTCGCCGACAGTCCCCTGCTGGCGACACGTCTGGTGCCGCCGGGAGGAGACGCGGTGGCGCTGCGAGGGGCGCTCGTGGAGGCCGTGCGTCGGCTGCCCGAGTACACGGGGCAGCCGCAACTCGGCGAAATCCTGGAGATCACGTACCTGGGCGAGCGGCGCAGTCAGCGGGCGGCGGCCAGCCGTGCGCGGCTCTCCTTCAGCACCTACCGGCGCCGCCACGCGGAGGCACTGGCGAAGGCCGCGGAGCTCCTGCGCGAGCGGATGCTGTACGGAGTCGGGGTCCGGTGAACAGACCGTGGGACCACGGACGTCGAGGCCCCCCGCCCGCCCCGGCGTGCGCCCCGTGGGGCACGCCGTGTGAGGCGTGGCCGGACGGCAGGTGGTGCGCGGCAGTCCGGCACGGAGAACAAGCGGCCGGGCGGCCATCGGGAACTGGAAGCATCGTTGACTTGGGGACGAACGTTGAGCGACACGGAACAGGACGACACGAAACGACGGCAGCGGGCACGCTTCGTCGACGCGCTGACCAAGACCGCCCAGCAGCCGGGGGACCGCTCCCGGGTGGGCACGAAGGTCGCGGGGGCGGCGGCCGTGCTCGCGCTCGCCGCCGGAGCCACGATGGGCATCGGCGCCTGGCGCAGTTACCAGTCCGATCAGGACTCGAAGGAGAAGCTGGCTCTGAAGGAGGCCGCGCAGCAGCGGCGAATCGTCCCCTCCTCGCCTTCCGCCTCGGCCTCGGCGAGCGAGAAGCCCGCGGAGAAGGCGAGGACGGCCGAGGCGCCGGCGGCAGGGAGCGGTGCCGCAGTCGTCGCGGCACCGACGCGCGAGGCGGCGCCCTCCCCCTCCTCCTCGCCGACAGCCGAGGACTCCCCCTCACCGACAGCCGCGAAGAAATCGGACAGCACGGTCAACCGCCTGCTGGCAGCGGGGCATTCCCGCGTGCTCCTCAAGAACGTGAAGAGCGGCATGTGCGCCGACATCAGCGGCTACGGCGCGGGCAAGGTCAACGGGTACGTCATGCAGTACTACTGCGACGGGAGCGCCAAGGACAACCAGCTGTGGAGCATGGTCGTACGGCGCGCGGGCAAGGGACCGGGCGGTGCCGACCTCGTCTCCTTCATCAACGTCAAGGACGATCTGTGCATCGACCTGCCCGGCTACAAGGGGCTCTCGCCCGGCTGGGGCCTCGTCGAGGGGGTCTGCAACACCGCGACCGCCGACAACCAGGAGTGGTGGCTCGACCCTGCGGGTGGGGGCACGGTGCGCATCCGCAACCTGGCGAGCGGCAATCTGTGCATGGAGGTCAAGGACGACTCCACGCAACGCGCCGCCCGGCTCCAGCTCGACAAGTGCGGCACTGACGCCGACAGCCGCTGGATCGTGCTGAGTTGAGCGCGGGTCGGGCGGACTGAGCGGAGCCACCCTCTCCGTACGGGCCCGGCTGGGGAGTTCCCCGGCCGGGCCCTTCGCACGTCCTGCTCCGGACGGGCCGTGCTCACCTTCCCCGAGGACCTGGTGTCAGGGTGTCCAGCGGGAAGCCGGAACCGCCCGTCAGCTCCGCGCAGCGGTCGGCACTCAGGCGTCCCGCGAGGCCCGCGAGACTCTGCCACGCCCGCTGCGCCAGGGCGCGGTGTTCGCGCTGCTCCTGCCGCAGGCGGCGAAGCTCCTCCACGACGGCGTCGAGGGAACGCGCGGCCTCTCCCCGTCTCTGGACGGCCCTCCGGTGGTCCTCCCGGAGCTCCTGGAGAGCGAGCCGGCTGGATTCGGTGATTCCCTCGGCGGCCCTCAGCTCGGCCTGCAGGCTTTCCAGCCTTTCGGTGAGACGGGCGACCTCCGCGCGGCTCGCCCGCAGTGCGCCCTCGCTGCTTCCCCACGCGCGCAACGCCTCGCGCTGTAGCTGCTCGGCGGCGCGCAGGGCGTCGACGGCGGCGTCCGGCGCGGGGGTACCGTCCGGCGCGGGGACGGCGGCCGCACGCGCGCGGAGGACCCGCTCGTCCGACGCGCGGAGGGACTCCTCGGCCTCCTCCACCTCGGTCTCAGCCGTGGCGACAGCCCGGAGCCCCTCGGTGAGTCGTCCCGCGGTGTCCCCGCGCCGGGTGCGTGCGCCGTTCTCGGCGGACTGTGCTTCTTCGTAGGAGGTGCGTGCCGCCTCCACGCGGATGCGCAGTCGCTCGCTCTCGCCCTCGGTCCGCGCGACGTTCGCGCGCAGGCCGTCGAGGCGGGCCTCCAGAGGCTGCTGCTCCGCCAGGGCCATCGCCTCCGCCTCGGTCTCGGCGGTGTAGGTGCTGCCGGCCGTTCGCAGTTCCTCCCATCCCTCCCGCGTCGTAGCGGTCACGTCCGAGAGCGAACCATCGGGTTCGATCGGCCAGAATCGCAGCCCGGTAGCGCCGCGTACGGCGAGTTCCACCCGGCGGTGGGCGATCTCCGCGACGCGAATGCCCACGTAGAGGGCCCTGCCGAGAACGGAACCGTCCGGGTCTTCGCCGACATCCACCCACAGCTGCGCACCGTCCGGCTCCGGTGCGAGCCCGGAGGCGAGCAGGCGGGGAAGCTCGGTGACCGGCTCCCGGATCCAGGCGCGGGAGTCGGCCGCCTCGTGCCGTGGGGCGGCGACAGCCTCCTCCCGCCCTGTGGCGGGCGAAGGGCGCTGCCGACGCAGCAGCACGTCCATGTCGTACGCCCAGGGCTGGGAGGGTTCGCTGACGACCCCGTAGCCGAGCAGGTCGCGTTCCCCCGCGCGCAGGGTCACACTGCCGGTCACATAGCGGATGCCCCGCGGCCCCGTGACGGTGACGACAGCGTCGGCGTGCGCGAGGTGTGTGTAGGTGTCCCCTGCCGAGGCGGTGCCGGTCTTGACCCGGTACTGGCCGCCGGTGGTCACATTGCTGTCGGTGCTCCGTGTGACGGGCTGCGCCGAGAACAGGGGCTGGCTGCCACCGGGCACGTGCCTGTTGCCGCGATCGGCACTGAGCGCGAAGCGCTGGCCCAGTTCGAGGCCCTGGCTGCTGCTCGCGGTGCTCACGTCGACTCGCGTGCTGTTCCGGGCGCTGTCCGCGGCGACATCGGATGCGGCAGGCGTGAAGGGCCGCGGGTCGTAGACATCCACCTGGAGCGAGACGTGCGAGGCGTTGTCCGTCGAGAGGGGCCAGCTGCCGGGCATTCTGGGGTGGAGGCCGGCCGCCGTGCCGGGGGCGGTGAGCGCCGCTCCGCGTCCGGCGTGGGCGAGTTCGGTGAGGCGCGCGTTGGCCGCGTCAGGGTTGCTGTCAGCCGTCAGGCCCCAGTGCCCCTCGACACCGGGCGCGACGGCGCGAATCGCCTCGGCCAGCTCCGGGAAGGCGTTGAAATGGCTGAGCGGAGTGGTCCCGGTGGGGACGAACCGCGGGTGGGTCCGCAGCGTACGGGACGCCTCCGCTCCTTCGACGGCGGCCGGCGCCAGGCGCGGGTCCTCCTCGTTCACGCGCGGGCGCAGCGGCGTCCACTCGACGCCGGTCGGTGCCGTTCCCTCGCCGGCGGAACGGACGCGGGTGTCGGCCGAGGCGAAACGGAGCGCCACGTCGGCCGGGACGGTGGACTCCTGAGGGGGCACCCCGCGCAGGAAGCCATCCAGGACGGCTTCGAGGAGGGGGCGCTCGCCGCGGTGCGCCACGGCGGTCAGACTCCCGCCGAGCAGCCCGCCCAGCAGCTCGAAGACGTCCGTGGAGATGAGGGTGGTGCGTACCGAAGCGGTCAGGCGGTAGCCGACCCGGTCGAAGTCCGCGACGCTGTCGGTGCGCTGCCAGAAACGCTCGTCGGCGGTGTGGTCGGAGCGGCGGGTCAGCGCGTGGGTGCGGCTCGCGGAGGGCAGTGCCGACCAGCGGTCGATGTAGCGGGAACGCCCTCGCGGAGCACGCAGGCCGAGGTCGAGCAGGCCGGTGACGACACGCGAGACGGTGTCGCTCTCGATCGTGTTCCCCGGAGCGTGCGTGGACTGCTGCTCGACCCCTGTCTTCTCCGCACCGGGACGTCCCCGGACTTCGCGCAGGGCAGGAGTCTGGGCCTCGGTCTCGGCTACGAGCGTCAGCTCGACCAGGCGGGCGTCGGCCCGTGCCCCGTAGCGGAACCACAGGCTGACGGAGCCGCGCGCCACGAGGGCGCGCAGTCCCGGCGAGGCGGTGAGGTCCGCGATGCGGGAGGCGACGCCCGGCAGGTGTGCGATGTGGCCGGGGCGGGTGACGCCCGGAGCCACGCGCTCCACCAGTCGCGCCGCTTCCCGTCCCAGACGGTCACGGCTCAGCCTGCGCGTGATCGCGTCGTCGAGGGGGGTGACGGCCAGAACGGCCCCGAAGCCGGGCGTCCGGGTGCGGGCGAAGTCGTCGGGCGGTGACACGGTCGTCTCCGGGACGGCCGGGAGGTCGATGCCCTCTATTCCTGTGAACCAGCGTGCTTCCCGGAGGAGTTGTGTCGGGGAGAGCCGGAACTGGACGGCGCCGGGCAGATCGATGGCGAGGGTGATGTCCTGCTCGCTGCCGATGCCGACGGCGTTGCCCAGGACGTTGGCAGTGCCGCGCCGGACGGTGAGCAGCAGGGTGAGGTCCGTCGTGACGAGGTGCTGTCCCGCGCCTTCCGTGCCACCGCGTGTGGTGGCACTGGTGGCGGCGATGTCGTCGAAGTGCTCGTCCCGGTGTGCGCGCGAGAGCGTACCTGCCACGTTGCCCTGGATGATCCGGGCCACCGTGCCCTGCGGCGTCGGGCGGGGGGCGGCGCGCAGAGCGGTCAGCTCGGCGTTGCCGGTCACGGCGCTGCTCCGGGTGCGTCGCGTGGTGGCGAGGTCCGTCGCGTTGACGTCGCTCTGGCCCGAGACGGGGAAGGTGCTCCGCACCGCCGGGTGGTGCAGGTAGCCCTCCACGTCCACGGCGAGGTGACGGTCGGCGCCGAGGCCGGGCAGGACGATTCCTTCCGCGGTGTAGACACCGTTGAGGATCTGATGGGCCCGCGCGAGGAGGCTCGCCACGCGGACCTGCTGGTAGGCACTCTCGTTGGCGAAGGCGCCCCAGTCGCGCGGGTCCTGACCGGCGAGGTGGGCGACGGCCGAGGAGACGACCGGCAGGACGGCGGCCCCGCGGGAGGCGGCCGCGGTCACGCGGCCGAAGACGCCGGGGGCGGGCCGTCCCGGGTAGGTCTCGGCGGCGACGAGACGCAGGGCCTCCTGGATCGCTTCGGTGGCACGGAAGATGTCGGCGGTGGCGTCGTCGGGCAGCCTGGTGATGCCGGGCAGCGGATTGCCCTCGGCGTCGACGAGGCCGAGCCGGAAGCGGTCGTTGTCCTGACCGGGACCGGTGCGGGGCGCGCGGATCGTGTAAGCGGGCACCTCCGGCACCTCCCGCGGTGCGGCGGGAGCCTCGGTGCCGGTGGTGGTGGCGCTGCCGGTGGCCGGGGCCCGGCCGGGGTCCGGTTCCGTCCGGTGGTGCGTGACCGCGAGCCGGACGGTCGCGGTCACGGTGCCGGGCGGCGCCTGGACCGGTGGGGGAGCCTCGGTCTCATCGGCGCTGTCGGCGAGATCCTCCTCGGTGCGCGGCTCCTCGGTGTCTTCCGCGCCGGTGGTCGCCGGGCGCGGTGCGAGTGTCCTCAGCGGGGCGGTCTCCGTGCCGGGCGGGACATCGAGGCCCGGCACGTCCTCCTCGGGATCCGTGGCGACGGTGATCCGCTCCAGGGGCTCGGCCCGCGGCGCCGGGGGCTCCGCGAATCGGGCGACCGGCTCCGGCGACGTGCCTTCGTAGAGGTCGAGTGCCACGCGGGCGGGTACGGAGAAGATCTCCGTACCGTCACTGGGGTTGCCCACCGCTTGCTCGGTCGCGATGGCGGAGCCGCTGGACGCGGCGTGGGCCCATGTCCGGTTCGCGACACCGTCGAAACCGTAGTCCACGGACCAGTTTCCGGCCGGCTGGCGGGGGCCACCGCCGAATCCGGCGCCTCCGCCGAACGCGGTGGAACGTTCCCGGGTCCCACGCGCTTCGTGCGAGCCGGTGGCGGTCGTGCCGATGCCCGGTAGTCGCAGCTCGTGGCGGGCGGCGGGAGCCCCCGCGTCTCCGGCGCGCGGCACTCGGTCGCGGGTGACGCCCAGACGCAGTTCGGCCCGGGTGGTGCCGGCTGTCGTGGGCAGTTCGAGCCACAGCGACCGCCCGCCCTCGACCGCGTCCGGCAGGGCCGCGGCACGGCCGATGCGGGAACGCAGTTGCTCGAAGCGCTGGAGGTTGGTCAGCTGGGCACGGGCGCGCCTGTCCTGGAGCCGTCCCTCCCACACCTGGTGTGCGAGCGGCGGCAGGTAGCGCAGCTCCCGCAGCCGCGTCTCGGCGCGATCGAAGATCTCGTCCACGCCCTCGAGGGCGAGTGGCACAGCGGTGTAGCCGATGGCGGCGAGTGCGTCGAGGTGGGCCGGCAGGACGCGGGCCTCCTCGTCCGTGGGCGGGGCTCCCGCGGCGGTCTCCTCCGGCAGCAGCCGCAGTTGGACGCTCTCCCCGCCGCGTTCGACCCGCACAGGGCCCTGCGTCCCGCCTCCGGCGCGCAGGAGGGTGAACTCGTAGACGACGGCGGCGGGGGTCAGCAACTGCCCGCTGGAGGCCGTGAGTCCGTGCATCAGTCCGGCCTTGGACGTGGTGCTGAACGTGTCCCCCGACTGCCAGGACCCCAGGAACTTGGCGTATACCCGGCCGCCCCAGCGATCCTCGGCGCCGGGATGACCGGCCGCCGTGCTGGGGGTGAAGGTGGGGGCCACGTTGACTGTCAGGCCGGCACCGCTGACCGAGCGCGCCGTGCGCTCGGTGCCCGTGGTGTGCGTGAACCGGAGTTCGAGCGACTTGTCCCCGTCGGCTGTCTGGGCGGTGGGCTCGCCGGGTGTGACGACGGCACGCACGCGGAGGAGGCCCAGAGCCGTTCCCTCGTCGTCGGTGAGGAGCGGGGACATGACGCCGCGGTCGCGTTGCAGGTGCAGGGAGCCCCTGTTCATCTGCTCGTCGAGGAAGCCCTCCAGAGCGTGGCGTGATCCCTCGCCGAGGGCGCGCAGCCCGGGGAGTTGCGGGTGCTCGATGATCTGTGCGGGGCGCAGGTCGGTGTCCAGGACGTCGTCGATGCCCCACAGCGGGAAGGTGTCGAGTCCCGCGGCGCGCGGCAGCGGCGCCGCCGTCCCCTCCGCGCCGATCCGGTTGCCCGGGAACCAGAGGTGCATGGGCCCGTGGACGTGTTCCGGGCCCCAGCCTTCGGCGCTGTCCGCCGCGCCGTCCACACGGACCTGCCAGACGCCGTCGAAGCGCACGGCGCCGGCGTCGTCGCCCGCCCGCTGGAGGACCTTGACCGAAAGGCTCTCGCTGAGGCCGACGTTGAGCGTGCGCTGACGCATGGTCACGTTGGGCGTCACCGTCACGGCGATCCAGCGGACCGGGCCCGAGGCGGGCTGGGGCAATGCGACGTAGGGCAGTGAGAAGGTGCGCGAAGTGCCGGAGCCCTGCGTCGAGGTGAGAGCCTGGACGCCCTCGCTCTGCCGTTCCAGGCGGCGGGTGCGCGGCAGGTTCCGGGTGATGCCGGTGCGCGGGTCCGGGCGCGGGGTGGTGAGGCGCAGCCGTATGTCCACCGTGTGCGTGACCTCACCGACGCGTACCGTCATGCGATGGCCTCTGCTGCCACGGATCCGGGGCAGGTTCTCGGCGATCTCGGCGGAGCCCAGCGTCTCGTTCAGGTGTGCGCGCACCGTCTCCCGCGTGTCGTCGGCGTCCATCGGCAGCGCGGCCACGATCTGGCCGCGCAGGCCGCTCAGCACCTCGGCGGAGGGGAGCTCCCAGGCCACGAAGCCGACCGAGCCGTCGTGGCGCGCTCCGTAAGCCTGGATGTACGGCGAGAAGGCGGGCAGCGTTCCGGTGATCTCCGTCGTGGCAGGCGTCTCGGTGGTCTCCGTGGTGGCGGCCTCCTCACGAGGCCCGGTACGGGTTTCCGTCTCCTCCGCGGCGGCTTCCTCAGCAGGCGGGACGTGGGTCCTTCCGCTCGTGGCCTCCTCGGAGGGGCGAGATGTTCCGGCCTCGGTGGGAGTTCTCCCCTCCGTCGCTCGCGTCGACGTCCGGGTTCCCGGCGCGGTGCCGGCAGCTGCCGGCGCCACCTCCCGCGCGGGGATGACTCGTGGGGCGGCGCCCGGGGCGGGGGCGGCTTCCTCCGGGCGCGGGAGGGGTGCGGTGCCGGCCGGGTGCAGCGGCGCGGGCACGGGCCGGGGATCGATCCCGAAGAAGGTCTCGGGCACCGTCGGTGCGGGGGACGGCTTTGCCGGGGCGGGGCGCACGGCAGGCGGAGGCGGCGTGGTCCGGGCCGCTTCGCGGGCGGCGCCCGCGCGTTCCGTGGCGACCCACCGCGAGGTGTGCGGGGCGGGGTCCGGGGTGTGCAACAGGACGACCTCGCGTCCCTCGCGCGGGCCCGCGGCCCAGGCCCGGCCGTCGGGCAGCAGCACGACGACGCGGAGGCCGAGCACGGGCCCGGCCACCGCGAGAGCGAGCCACTCGGAGGCGGCCGGGCCGGTACCCGTCCGCATTCCGGCCACGAGCGCGTCCGGCTCGGCGCCGGGCAGCAGCGGAACGCCGGGGTGAGGGCCCTCGGCAGGCAGCGCGAGCGTACGCCGCGCCTCGGGCAGCGCGAGTTCCGCGGCCAGTTCGTCCGCGAAGCGTTCCCTCAGCTCGCTCGGGGTCACGGGCCGTTCGCCTCGTGCGAGCGCGGAGGTCTCGGCCGGGGCGACTGCGGTGAGCAGGTGTGTCGTCGTGTCGCCGGTGGGGAGGATGTGCACGGGTGTCAGTCCGCGCTCCTCCAGGTAGGCGTCCGGCGTCACGCGCGCCGGGGCCTCCCGGCCCGGAGCGGGGGGCTCGTCCTTCCGCGCAGGGGCGGGGGACTCGCCTCCCCTTGCGGTAGCGGGGACTTCACGCACCGTCGCGGGTACACCGGTGACCCGTTCCGCCACGGGACGCGATCCGTCCCGTGGCGGAGTCTCCGTCCCGGTGACGCCGTCCTCTTCCGGTGCGGGAGGTGTGGTGGCCGCCTCGTGCTCCTCGACCCGGCGGCTCATCTCCTCGTACATGCGCACGATGTCGGCGACGCGGCCGCTGCCCGCCGGCGTCTCACGGGACGGCGCCGGGGGGGTGGGCGGGGCCAGCAGAGCTTCTTCCGACGAGTGGGCCGCCGGGTGGTCGGGCGCCGGGGGCGCCTGCCGGACGTCCTCGTCCCGGGACGGGGCGGGCAGGCGCAACGTGCCGGTGTTCGCGGCGTCCAGCACGGCGCGCAGCGTGTCGGGGTTCACCGGCCCGGGCTCGGCGCCGGACCGCGACGCCTCGGCGTGGGTGAGGACTTCGAGTTCCCGCCACCCGAGCGGGCCGGCCCCCTGCGACAGGCGCAGCCTCTCCAGCGTGCCGAAGCCGGTGAGGAGGGGCAGGAACTCGTCCTGGCGCTCCGGGCGCGTGTCGATGTCGAACCCCTGGACGAGACGCAGCGCGCGGATCCAGCGCAGGACGCGTGTGGTGCGCCGCGCCGTGTCCGCCGCCATCCCGGCGAGGTCGGCGAACGCGTCCAGCCGCCGGCTGTCCGGCTCGGGAAGGAACTGGTACCACGAGTACCGGGGCCGTGCCGGGTCGTCCGTCTTGACGACGCGTGGCGGATTATCGCCATGCGCCTCCTCGATGGCGACGGCGGCGTCCGAAGCGAGCACGGGGTGTCCGGTCCGGTTGGCGACCTCCTGGGCCGCCGCCGGGCGCGTGAGCGGGTCGGCGCCCGGTCGCACCATGGCGATCTCGCACCACAGAAGCCACAGTGGTACGTCCGGCGCGAGCCGTCGCACGCTGGGCCGCCGAGCGAGCACGCCGCCGAGTTCGCGCGCCGGGACGGCGTGGTTGGCACCCGTGCCGCGGCGGGGCAGGACGACACGGCCGCGTTCGCCGTGGCCGATGGACACGTAGGAACCGGAGAGGCCGCGCGGCAGGAGGAGCAGTGGGCCCGAGGCACCGCTGGTGAGACCGGGGATCGGCTCCAGGTCGTCGTAGTAGTAGAGCATCTCGGAGACGTGGCGCAGCGCCTCCTCACGACGGGCGACATCGGCCTCGTCGAGGTGCGCGCGCCCGGCCAGTTCCTGCCCGTCCGCCGTGAGGATTGGGTAGGAGGACAGGTCCTCGTCGGCGAACATCGTGGCGTCGGCCGCCTGGATCGTCGATCCGGGCCCGGGGACGAGGCCGGGGTCCGCGGGGACCCAGAGGCCCACGGGGGTCATCTCGCCGTCCGCGACGGGGGGGAAGGCGAAGGCCCGGATTCCTTCGGCGACGGGCTGGAGCCGGTAGGGCCTGGTGACGCCCCACGCGCGCGTCCCGGCCGCGTCCGCGACGAGCCGGGTCAGCACCTCCGAGGTGTCGCGGGGACGGGGCCCGACACCCACCACGACGGCGGCGTTCGGGTCGCGCCTCGGGTCGGCACCGACGAGCGCGGCGAACTCGGCCTCGTCGAGTGTGACCGTGTCGCCATTCCCGACGGCGACCAGGACGTCTCCGCCCTCCTCGTCGCGCTCGGCGACGGCCACGTGCGGGCGGGTTCCGCTCCAGGGGCCGCGAGCGGTGTGCAGGCGGTTGTCCTCCCCCGGCGCGAGGACGCTGTCCGCGTCCAGGACCAGCCCCGTACGGCCGGTGAAGTTGCGGCCGAGGAAGGTGCCGGAGGCGTCGGTGAGCACCGACGCGGGCCCGAAGGCGCCCATCCTTCCCACACGGTAGGCGACGAGGGAGGGCAGGTCGCCGGACCAGCCCGCGCGCGCCGCGCTGGAGACGGTCTGCAACGCCTCCATACGCTGCTGGGGTCCGACCTCCTGTCCCGGGGCCACGCGCAGGAGGCGCCGGACGACCGAGTCGAAGTCGAAGGGGGTCCCGGTGAGACGGGGGGTGGCCTGGTGGGCGCCGACGAGCGTGTGCAGGGCGGTGTAGAGACCCGGGAACTGACCGCTGGCCTCGACGCCCTCGCCGAAGGCGCGCCGCAGCACTCCGGCCATCCTGGGATCGATGGCGGCCCGCGCGGCGGAGCCGTCGCCGGTCGGCGGGGCGGGATGCCAGGCGGTGCCTTCGGTACCGCCACGCGGTGTGAGGGGGTGAGCGACTACCGCGGAGGAGTCCGGGAGGGGTGTCGGGGAGGGGGTCTCTTCGACGCGTGTCCAAAAGGCCCGGAAGGCGCTGAGGACGAGCGGATTGTCGAGGCCGCCGCGTGCGGCGGGACGGCCGGGACCGTAAAGGCGCTGGAGGAGGGGCAGGAGGGCGGAATCGTGTCGCTCGACCCAGTCGGCGCCGTTGTTGCGGCGGGCCCCGGAGAGTTCGTCGATCCCGGCGTTCGCGGCGTGGTAGGCGGTCGTGAGCTGGGCGAAGTACTCGTGCGGGTCCGAGGACGAATAGTTGGGGAAGGCTCCGTCGGGCCAGTGAACGGTCTCACCTGCGGCCTGGGCGGCGCGCTTGGCGTGGAAGACGTCCTCGATCCGCTGCCGGTCGGCCGGATCAAGGACGGACTCGACGGCGTGGGCCCACTCGTGGCGTGCGCTGGAGTAGCCGTCCGCGTAGGTACCCGCACCGTGGACCGCGGCGGGTTCACCGAGCAGATTCTCCTCCGGCACGCCCGCACGCCCGCGGGCGTAGCCGCCTCGCGCCGTGCGCAGCGAGCGACCGTCGGAGCCCCGCAGGCCGCGGAAGGCATCGACATCGGTGAAAGGAACGTCGCGGGGCACGACGAGCAGGTGACGGCCCGTGGTGAGCAGCGCCTCGGCCACATCGGCGTCGGCGGTCATCTCCTCGACCAGACGCCGCGCCTCCGCGCGCGCCTCCTCCGGGTCGTGGACACCGTCGGGCACCACGACGAGCCAATCGGCGGCCAGTTCCCGGAATGCGGCGTCATCCAGCCTCTCGCGCATGGCCCGCACGAGCCCGGGATCGGCGACCAGACGGGACCTGTCACCCGGTGCGAGCGCCCCCAGCCGCGCGTCGCGCTCCGACGCGCTCAGGCCGGGAAGGGTGTCGGCCAGTTCCGCCAGGGTTGCGGGCAGTACTCTCCCCGTCCCTGGCGCGGGGACCGGCACCGGCCCCGAACGCGGTGTCTCGGTCGCGGGAACGCGGCGCGGCCGGTCGAGCACCGGCGCCGGGGGCGCGGGGTAGGCGGCATAGCCGACCGGCGGCAGGCCGCGCACCGCGCGGGCCTCGTTGTAGGTTTCCAGCGCCACCCCGGCCAGGGTGTCCGACTGTTCGAGAACATCGTCATCACGAGAGTCGACAGGCGCGTAGGAGCGGACCTCCACCCGCACGGCCGCCGGCACGATGCGCGGACGCCCCCAGCCGTCGGGGTTGCTGTCGAGGGTGTCGAAGTTCGAGCGGACCACGTGCGATTCGTACTGGTCCACGGGGCGGGCGGGACTCTCCCGGAGCAAGTTGTCCAGGTACTCGCCGAGGGTGGGCCGCGGGCCCAGACCGACGTCCCGCAAGCGCTGCGTCAGCGGATCGCCGTCATAGCCCAGAGCGGAGCCCATCACCCCCGCCAGAGTCGCGGCCTGGTGCTCGAGGAAGGCGCGGGGCGCGGCACCGAGAGAGGCACGGACCGCGGCCAGCGACTCGCGCGAGGTCGCCGCCGTCCAGTCCTTGGGATAGTTCGTCCTGGGCTGACGACCGCGGAAGGCCGAGGCCACCTGCGCGTACCCCAGGGTGAGAGCACCCACGAGATCCGCCATGTCGGACGCCGTGGCCGCCTCCGCCCACTCGGGGTACGTCCGCAGCCACTCGGCGAACCGGCTACCACCAGCCTCGCCCACGAGGAGAGCCTGACGGCCGTCCTCGTGCGCGGCCGTCAGGACGGGCCCGGCGGCCGGACGCATACGGCCCAGCACATGCCGCAACAAGGCGGGATAGCCAGCCACTGGCACGGCCACGGTGTGGTGCACCAGGATCTGGGTGGAGGGGTGCTCCTGGAGCCACAACTCCTCCGCTTCCATGTCGACGGTGTAACCGTGCGAAGCGGGGAAAAGCGCCGGGAAACGAGCAGTACGGGGCGCGTGCGCGATGCGGTGCAAGGCGTCCAGGAACGCCGTCGCCACCGCTCGCGGCTCCGCGCGTCCGTCGTCCTGGCCGCCCGCGAGGGCACGAGCCGGGCGCGAGACGATCTCCAGGACGGCATGCTCGCCCACGTGATCGATGGTGATGTCGAGCAAGCCGTCCACACTCACCAGCGTGCCGAGCGCGCGATGGTCCACGTCACGCGGCACGGCCACACGCATGAGGTGCACCTCGGCCTCGAAGCCTCGCGCCGGAGCGAAACCCTCGACCTGGGGGGTGTGTTCCGGCGACGGCAGCAGCGGTGCGGCACTCCTCTGCCCCAGGTCGCGCGGCGAGCGTCGGCGGGATGATCCCGCCGCACCCGCCGCCGGCTGCGCCGAGCGCTCCTCGATCTCCCGCCGAAGACGCCTGACCGCCTCGTCGCGCGAACTCCTTCCACTCTTCGTCGCCCGCCACTCGGCGATCCTGTGCGTCACACGGTCGCGCAGTGCCGCCTCGTTCGGGCCACCCCAGCCTTCCTGGAGACGCCGCACCGCGCGATCGACCGCGCGCAGTTCCTCGGAACGACGCCCGCCACCCGAACGCTGCACCCACTCCCGAATGATCCCGGGGACCCGGCCGGACGAAGAGGACTGCCCGGGTGCCTGCGGGGCGAGCCGCACCGATTCGTCGGCGGCGGCGCCGACGGGCCGCTGCCCCGCAGCAGCCTGCGCTCCCGTGTGCGGAAGTGGCGGCGGGGGGGCCGGGGTCGCTTCCCGCACAGGGGAAACGGGCCCGGTCGGTGCGGCGTCCCGCTCTCCGGCGGGCTCGCCGCGCGAGGGGTCCGCCGTCTCGACGGATTCGGTGCGCGAGGTATCCGGCTGGTCTTCCACGGGCGCCCTGTTCGCCGCGTTCGAGGTGTGCCGGGTGGGGCCGGCTGTCGCGGGATAGGTGACCACCGGCACGCCGCCGACCGGCTCGTCGGCGGGTTCTTCCCTGCCCGGAGCGGGCTTCACCACGGCCGGGACGGCCTCGTACGCGGGCGATGCCGGCTTGGCCGTCGCAGGGACCGTGTCGTCTACCGCGCCCCTTGGTCCGGCCCCGGAACGGGTCGCCGGTTCTGCGGTGTCCCGCCGCCGGGTGGTGGGTTCCTCCGGGGCGGGCACGGCGCGAGCGGGGGCTTCCCGAGAAGCCTCCTCGCGCGCGGGCTCTCCTCCCCCGCGCCGCTGGGCTTCGACGCCGGCACGCTCGGGGGAGATCGCGGGCAGGCCGGTGCCCGACGCCCCCGCGTCCTCTCCGTTCGTGGCGACGGGCGACGGCGTGCGGGACGTGTCGTCGGTGATCCTCGCGGTCGCGAGCTCCTCGACCCGCTGGTCGAAACGTTCCCGGAAACGTGCGATGTCCCCGCCCGGGGCCCACGCCCGCTCCGCCTGCTTCGCCCAACCACCGGCCTCCGCCGACGACATACCGTGACGCTCGGCGAATCGACGGACGAGATCGCTCCACTGCTCGGGGGAACGGTTCGCCACCCGGTCTTCGATCGCGTGGTCCAGCAAGCGGCTCGCCACGCTCTCCTCGACGCGCTGCCACCCGCGTGCGTCGCCCTCCATGCGCGCTTCGCGATACGCCGCGCCGAACCGCGCCGCCTCCCGCGCGTCGAGGCCCTGCCCCCGGGCGTGCCGCTCCATCGCCCTGCCCCACTCGTCCGGCGACATCCCCGCGATCCGCTCGCGCTGACCCGTCTCGGTGGCGGGACTCCGCACGGCCTCCTGTGCGTGCGTCTCCCTCGTGGCGGACGCCGAGGGCTTTGCCGGGACGTGCTCCTCGTACACCTCGTCGCGGGCGCGACCGGACACGCCCTGGCCGTCCTTCAAGAGACCGTGGTCCCGCAGCATTCCCTCGTACACGCCGTGCCCGGACGGCAGCGCCGAAACGCCCTCCTCCTTGGTCGGCTGGGGAGCCGGACGGCTCGTGACAGGCGCCGCGCTCGTCGGCTCGTCCCTCGCCGGAGGCGTCGTCGCGCCCGCCGTGCCCTCGTGCCTCTTCGCCCCCAGCTCCTCGACCCGCTGATCGAAACGCTCCCGGAAACGCCCGAGGTCCCCACCCGCGGCCCACGCCCGCTCCCCCTGCTTCGCCCAACCACCGGCCTCCGCCGACGACATACCGTTGCGCTCGGCATGACGCCGGACGACATCACCGAACTGCTCCGGCGTACGGTTCGCCACCCGCTCCGCGATCTCCCGATCCACCCCCGACCGGTCCCCGCCCGAACCGGGCCGGAGGGTGGGGGCCGGGTCATCGGTCCGACCGGGCGCGGGGGGAGGCGTCTCCTCGCCCGCCTCCCGCCGCGCGGTGCCGGACGGCGTGCCGTGGTCCCGGGCGGGCGGGGGCACATCGGAGGAGTCGTTCCGCCCGGCCGAGTCCGGACCGCTCTCGCGGGCCGGAGCGGCGGGGGGCCCCGTCTCCCCGTCCCTGGCCCCGTGGACCTGGTCCCACAGGGCGTCACGCTTGTGCTTGCCGAGTGAGTCGAGCCAGTCGGGGACGGACGGGCGCTCGCGTTCCGCGACCGTCACCCGTCCGTTTCCGGGTCGTTCGGTGACGGGAGCGCCACCGCCCGGGGATCGCCGCGAGACGTCGCCGTGCCCGTCGCCGTCGGACCGTCCGCTTCGGTCGAGGCCGTCGCCGCCGGACCGGTCGTCGCGACCGGCCCGGCCGTCGCGGCCACCGTACGCGTCGTCGCCGTCGTCACCGTAACCGGTACGCGAGGTGCGTGGGCCATTGCCGCCACCACCGTTCTCACCCCGGCCCGCGCCACCGGCTTCGGGCGCTCCGCCGGAGCGTGAGCCGTCCGGGAGCGTGTCACCGTGAGCGGCCCCGCCGCGGCCGTCGCCGCCGTTCCCCGGCCGGTCAACGGGCTTGGGGAGCGGGGACGAGGAGGTGCCGTCCTGGGCGGAGGGATGCGGAGTCCGATGGTCGCTCGTGCTGTGCGCCTGCTGCTCCGCACGGGACTCACGGAGGGCGTCGAACCAGGCGGTGGCCGCCTTGTTCTCAGCCGGGGAGTCGCCGGTGGCCCGCGCCCGCACCCAGTCGTCGTGCAACTCCCGGGTCCTGGCGGCGGACAACCCGCTGCCGCGGGCGTCCTCCCACATGGCGTCCAGGCGGCGCCGGCTCCAGCCGGGACTCTCCTTGAGCGGAGGGGCGCCATGGCGCTCCTGACCGGGGTACGGCTCACCCGGACGGTTCTGTCCGTCGCCGTCCCTGCCACGGCCGCCGGTGTTCTGACGGCCATGACCGTCCCTGTCACCGCCGCCGGTACCCCGTCCGTCCCCCGGCCGCGGGGCCGCCGAGGAGGAGGTGTCGTCCTGCCCGTGCGTCCTCGGCGGGCGGTGGTCGCGCATACCGTTCAGCTGCTTCTCGACGCGCGCGTCGGCGACGGCGTCGAACCAGGCGGAAGCGGCCTTGTTCTCGGCCGCCTTGTCACCGGAGACACGGGCGTCGGCCCAGTCGTCGTACAGGGCGCGAGTCCTGGACTCGGACAGGCCGCTGTCGCGGGCGTCCTCCCACATCCGGTCGACGCGTCGCCGGCTCCACCCCGGGCTCTCCCGCAAGGGAGTGGAGCCCGAGCCGTCCGTGTCCGAGCCGCGCCGGTCGCCACGAGGCGGCGGAGCGGAGTGCGATTCATGGCCGTCACCGGTCCGCGATGTCCCGGTGACGGGCCGCTCGCCGGCCGGGGGCTGCTGGGTCCGTCCGTCCGCGTCGGGACGGCGCGCCGGCGGCGGCGCGACCGGCTGGTCTCCCGGCGCGGGACGGGAAGCCCGCGGAACGGCGTCGCCCGGTCCCGTCTCGGTCGTGTCGCGGGAGCCGCCGCCCGGTACGGGAGTGTTCCGACGCTCGCCGCCGGTCCCGGCGGACTGCCGTGAGGGATCGTCCACTCCCCCGGGCTCACCACTCCGATTCGCCGGCGGCTGGGCGAGATGGTCCGAGCTGTCTCCCGTACGCACTCGCTCGGCCGGATTGCCGTGCGCGGGCGGCTTCGGCACCGCGCCCTGGTCGCCGATCCGCTCGGAGTGACCGCCCGCGGGCGCGCGCTGGGCGGAGCGGTTCGTGTCATCGTCGCGGCTGTTCGTCCCCCCGGGGCGTTCGGCCGCGGGCGGCGCGGTGCCGAGCGAGTCGGCACCGCGCCCGCCGGCACGTGGCGGCGTACTGTTCTGCGCCCCCTCGCCGCCCGGCGCCTGCCTGGCGGGTTCGGTCACCGGAGGAGCGGTACGCGTCCCCTGGTTCCCGACAGGCTCCCGGGACGAGGAGGTGCCGCGACGCGGCACGTCGTTCTGGACGCGGTCGCCGGAGCCGGCAGGCGCCCGCCCTCCCGGGTCGCGGGCCGGGGGCCCGGCATGGCTCACGCCGTGTTCGGAGGTGGCGGGCGGGGGCACCGCGCGGGTGTCCTGTCCGTTGCCTCCCGGCCCGGAGCGGTCCCCGTGCGGGCCCGTGTTCTCCGCGACGCGGTTCACGGGGACAGGCCGCGACTGGCTCCCGCCCTCGGGCGTCCCGTCCGGGGTGCTCTGTCGGGGGGCCGTCGTGGGCGGGGGCGTGGAACGCGTTCCCTCTCCCCCCGTGCGCTCGCCACCGGAGTACGAGCCGTTCCGGATCTCGGCCTTATTGGTGAGCGGGGCGGGCGTGCCGGTGGCGCGCCCGGCGCCTTCGGCGCGCGCTGCGGGCGGTGGGGGCATCCCGACATCGTGCGTGCGGTTCCCGCCGGCCGGGCCGCTGCTGGTGGGTGCCGAGTCGTTGACGGAGACGCCGCCCTTGACAGGAGGTGGAGTTCCGCCGGAGCCGGCCGGGGACTCGTTGCCGCCGCGCCTGGTCTGCGGGGGCGGTGGGTTGAAGGTGTTGTCCTTGCCGCCTCCTACGACCGAGTCGGCGTCGCCGGTGCGGTCCGTCTTCGGGACCGGAGGGGTCTTCACGGGCGGGCTCCCGGCGGGGACGCCACCGGGCGACCCGGGTTTCGGCACGCCGTGGTATCCCCCGAGGCCTCCCGCGATCCCGCCGAAGCCGCCACCGATACCGAGTGTCAGCGCCTCGGCACCCCAGTCGATGTCGTAGTCCGTGTGCGCGATCGCGGCTCCTGCCGCGCCGACCCCCAGATCGAACGCGAGCCCGGACGCGGACCCGATCACGGCGCCGCCGATCGAACCGACCACGGCGCTGCCGATCGGGCCGAGGCGTCCCGCCATGGAGGCGATGACCGGGATGAGCCGGGCGATGAGCTGCCCGATCATGGCGAGCACGCTCTCCAGGAGCGGCCCCAGGTAGAAGAAGACCGCACCGAGGAGGGCACCGAGGATGTCGGCCCACATCATCGCGTTGAGCTTCTTCGCGTACTCCTCGGCCGCCTCGTGCAGCTTGTCGGCGTACCGGTTGATCGTCTGCCCGACGGTCCAGGCGGTCTCGATCGCGTCGTCCAGGTTCTTGGCGGTCGCGTCCGTCCAGGCGAGCCGGGCCCCGTTGCCCGCCGCCCCCGTCCACGTCATGCCGGCCACGTCCGAGTCGACCGCGGTCCGGCGCTCGTGGAGTTCGTCCCCCAGCTTGATCCAGGCGTTGCCGAGGGCGTAGATGTCCTCGAGCTTGATGGTGTTGAGTACCGAATCCGCGGAAGCCATGGGAGCGCCCTCCTCGGGCGTACTGCTGATGTGCGGGCGGGGGGAGGAGCGCGGGGCCGGTGAGCCCCGCGCCAGGGGGTCAGGAGCGGGCGACGACTGCCTCGTGCGGCGGCGGGCCGTCGTCGTGACGCGCGGCGGCACCGGACGTCCGCGCCTCGTCGCGCTCGTCCATCGCGATCTGCACGACGGTCGGTTCGTGCTCGCGGCGGATGAGCAGGCCGCGGCCCGGATCTGCGCGGCGCGCGCGCTGGTCGGCCAGGAGGACGCCCTCGCGGTGGTCGCCCGACAGCAGGAGGCCGCTCGTGCCGTCCTGCTTGAGCTTGCTCAGCAGGGTGTCGGAGAGCAGGGCGCGCCCGGCGCCGGCGACCCGGCGGGCGAGGACGACGTGGAACCCGATCTCCTCGGCCTGCGCGAGGAAGGGAGCGAGCGGAGCGAGCGGGCCCTGCCCCATGCCTCCGGAGGCGAGGTCGTAGTCGTCCGCCACGAGGTACAGCTCGGGCCCCTGCCACCAGCTGCGGGCGGCGAGTTCGGCGGCTGTGATGTCCGGCGGGGGCATCCTGGTGCGCAGTGTCTCGGCGAGGGCCTGGGCCTGACCGGCGACCAGCTCGGCGTTGCTTCCGCGTGCGCCGATGTACTCGGGCGGCACGATGTCGAGCAGGCTGTGCCGGTAGTCGACGACCATGAGCCGCGCCTCCTTCGCGGAGCAGCGGTCCGCGAGGCCGCGCATCCAGGCGCGCAGGAAGGCGGTCTTGCCGGAACCCGAGTCCCCGAAGACGACGAAGTGCGGCGCGCCGGAAGTCAGGTCGAGGCCGACCGGGGCGAGGTCCGACTCGCGCAGGCCGATGGGCACCTCGCGCCCGCCGAGACCCGGGCCGTGCCCCTCCCAGCGGTTGGCGGGGCCGGACGTGGCCGCGCCGGCGAGCTCGCGCACGGTGACGCGGCGGGGGAGGACCCGCAGGGCGGGAGCCGCCGGTCGCTTCCACGCGGCGGCGATCCTGGCGACAAGGGTCCGCTCGGCCTCGGCGAGTCCCTCGGTCGTGTCCACGCCATCGAGGCGGGGAAGTGCCACGTGGTGGGTGAGGCCCGGCGGCAGGATGCCGCGTCCGGGCAGGCCCTGTCCGATTCCTCGGGCGGCGGCGCGGTTGATCTCGGACTCGCTGGGATCGTTCAGTCGCAGTTCGAGGCGGCCGGGGATGCTGTCGCGCAGAGCGGGACGTATCTCCGCCCAGCGGTTGGCGGTGAGCCACAGGTGGACGCCGACACCGAGCCCGCGTGCGGCGATGTCGGTCAGCGCGGCGGCCGCGTCGTCCTCGGCGGTCTGCAGGGCCGGCCAGTTGTCGACGACCAGGACGACGTCGGCGCCGCGCACGCCTTCGGGCAGCTCCCCGGCCAGGCGTCGGGTGCGCAGTTCGGCGGCGGACTGGATGCGCAGCTCGCGGAACATCGCCTCCCGCGCGTTGATGAGGCGGCTGGTCTCGGCGAGGACGCGGCGTACGCGATCCTGGTCGCGACGGCCGGCGATGCCCGCGACGTGCGGGGCGTCGGCGAGCCCGTGGAGCGTGCCGCCTCCCATGTCGATGACGTAGAACTCCACTTCGTCGGGCGTGTGGGTGAGCATCGCGCTGAGCATCGCGGTGCGCAGGAAGGTGGACTTCCCGCTCTGCGGCGCCCCGACGAGGGCGATGTGTCCCTGACGTCCGGTGAGATCGATGCCGATGGGGCGCTGTTCCTGGCGGGACGGCAGGTCGATGACGCCGGCGGGGAATTTGAGGGTGCCCGGCAGCGGCCAGAGCGGTGCGACGAGGCCCCGCTCGGGGTCTTCCGCGGGTTCGCCGAGCAGAGGAAGGAGGCTGATCCGCGCGGGCAGCGGCGGCAGCCACACCTGGTGGCCGGGGGTGTCCCCGCCGAGCAGCCGCTCGACGGCGAGCGCCAGCTCGGTGGTGGTGTTCTTGCCGGTCCACGCCCAGTCCGGTTTCTCCTCCTGCGGTACAGGCGGGGGGAGTTCGCCGTGGACGGCGAACGGCACCGGGTCGAGCGCCGCAGCGGGCGCCTCCGGATCGTGGCCGTGATAGGGGGCGGAGACGTGGGCGACGCGGAAGCGCTCGTACACCGTCTCGTCGACCTTCAGGTAGGCGGAACCGGGGATGGCGGGGAGGCTGTAGGCATCCGCCGTGCCGAGGACGGCGCGGGACTCGGCGGCGCTGAAGGTGCGCAGACCGATCCGGTAGGAAAGGTGCGATTCGAGGCCCCGCAGGCGCCCTTCCTCCAAGCGCTGCGTGGCGAGCAGCAGATGGATGCCGAGGGAGCGGCCCACGCGGCCGATCTGCACGAAGAGGTCGATGAAGTCGGGTCGTTGGGAGAGGAGTTCACCGAACTCGTCGACGACGACGAGCAGGTGCGGCAGCGGTTCGAGCGGACGGCCCTCGGCGTCGGTGGCGCCGGCCTCGCGGCGCAGCTGGTACTCGCGCACCGAGTCGGCGTTGCCGGCTTCGCGCAGCATCCGCTGACGGCGCTGCTGTTCGCCTTGGAGCGCCTGGCGCATGCGGTCGACGAGGGCGAGGTCGTCGGCGAGGTTGGTGATGAGGCCGGAGACGTGCGGCAGTTCCGTGACGCCGGCGAAGGTCGCGCCCCCCTTGAAGTCGACGAGGACGAAGGCGAGGTGTTCGGGCGAGTGGGTGAGCGCCAACCCGGTGACGAGGGTGCGCAACAGCTCGCTCTTGCCGGAGCCGGTGGCGCCGACGACGAGGCCGTGCGGACCGATGCCGCCCTGGGCGGCTTCCTTGAGGTCGAGGACGAGGGGCTGGCCGCTGCCCGTAACGCCGAGGGGGACGCTGAGCAGGTCCCGGCCGTCGGGGGCCCGGCGGCGGTCGCGCGGGTCGAAGGAGGCGATGTCGGCGATACCGAGCATCCCGGAGAGCGAGACGTGCTCGGACAGGACCTGTTCGCGCTCGCCGGAGAGCAGCAGCGGGGCCAGGGCGCGGGCCGCGGCCTCCAGGACGCCGGGGGCCGCGGTGTCGACGGTGGCGTTCGCCACGCTCGCGTGCAGGGCGGAGTCTCGGCTCTCCAGGACGAGCTCGCCGCGCGCGTCGAGGCGCGCGCGCACGTCGACGCGGCCCGGCTCCGACCGCTCTTCGTCCACGAGGCACACGAGATGCAGGCCGATCTCGGGGCCGGCCTCGGTGAGCAGGTCGTTCAGGAGTGCCGAGCGGGCCCAGGCGGCTTCGGGGTCGTAGTCGTCGATGAAGACGACGAGGTGCCGCCGGGCGCCGGTGCCGCGCTGGGTGAGCAGGCGGTTGCCCCGCTCGGCGCGCGCGAGGAGCGCTTGGTCGAGGAGGGCGCGCAGGTGGTCGTGGAGGCCCGTGAGGTCGTCGGCGAGCATCGGTACGAGTTCCTGCTCGCGGGGCGCGCCTTCCTGTTCCGCGGGCTGGGCGTGCGGCAGCCACTTGGCCCAGTCCCAGGCGGAGTGCCCCCCGGTGACGACGGCGACCCGGACGTCGTCCGGCGCGTGCAGGGTGGAGAGCTGGAGCAGCAGCGCCTGGGCGAGTTCGCGGCCTTTGGCCCGCGGGCCGAGGACGCTGAGAACGCCGGATGCGCCGAGGTCGAGCCAGGCCGCCTGGTCCTCGATGGCGGAGTGCTGTTCGACGAGTTCGGCGGCGGCATGGCGGCAGGTGCTGTCGAACTCCACGGTCGGGTCGCTCTGCTCGTGCAGGCGCAGCGGGGCGAGGGGCGCCACGCTACCGGTGCCGACGCGCAGGCGCAGGAAGTCGTCGTCCCCGGGGCGGCGTTCCCATACCCTGCGGCGGCGGGTGGCCAGCGCCCAGAGCCGGTCGGGATGCGGATGGCGCCAGGCGTCCGCGGCACGCTGTTCCGCACGGGTGCGCAGGGCTTCCTTGCGCATTCCCGCGAGGTATTCCATGTACCGGTCGCGCTGGCGGAACTGGTTGCGGCGGCGGCTGCCACGCAGCTGCATCCGCACCCCGATGGTGATGCCCACCGAGACCACCACGAAGGCCATACCGAGCAGAATCATCCAGGCCCGCCCGTAGGCGACCATGTACGCCGCCATGCTGACGCTGGACAGCAGGGGGAGCAGGAGCATGAGCCAGCTCGCCGCGCCCTGGGGCTGGGGGCGCTGCGGTGGGGCGGCGAGCGTCGTGCCGCCCCGCGGGGCGGGAGGCGGCGTGATCCGCACTGGACGGTGGAAAGGTATTCGACTCACGGTGGCTGCCTAGTGGGCTGTCGTCGGACGGGGCGGGGCGCGGGGCGGGGGAGCTCAGTCGGGGAAGGTCATCGTGATGGCCGTCTTGTTGGTGTCGGTCTCCTCGGCGGGCGGCGTGTCCTTGGGGTCCTCGCCGGACCCGCCGCCGGTGAGCGCGTCGTGGAACTTGCTGAAGCCGTCCTTGATGCCGTTCTCGGCCAGGCTGTAGTTGTGCTCGGCGTCCGAGACGCCGCCGGCGAGCACGGGCAGCACGGCGGGGGTGTCGTCGTCCTTGAGGCCGAACAGTTCACGCATCACGCGGTTCCACTCGTCCACAACGGCCTGAGCGTCGGAGGCGGCCTTCCCCTCCCAGCGCAGCCGCAGCCCGAAGATGCGGTCGCCGATGGCCTTGGTGGTCTCCGAAACCTCCTTGCTCAGTTCGGTCAGCTTCTTCGCCGACGACGCCATCCCCTGCGGGGAGATCTTGAGGGAGGAGGAGTCGTAGTCGGCCTCGCCGTTGGCTGCCATGACGCACCTTTCCGGCGAAATGCGTTGCCGGGCGCGGGAGTTGCTCCCGTACTCGACATCACTTCCGCGCTGGCAAATACCTGTATAAGTGGTAGAGCTGGCAGAGTTGTTCAGAACAGATCCCCGGTCGCCACAGCCCCAGGATGGTGCCGGGCGGACAAGGGAGCGTGCATGAGCGGCGGAATAGAGTCCGCGTACGACAAGACCCCCCTGCCGGAGCCCGACGAATCGGACGACGGTTCGGAGAAGAGCGCCGACAACGGCAAGGACCTCAGCGGACTCGTCCCGGAGGACAAGGTCGCCTGGACGACCGCTCCCTCCTTCAACGACGAACCGCAGGACATCGGCGGCGGCGGCGACGAGGCGGACAAGAAGGACCCCGGCCCGCCCTCCGGCGACATCGACGTCGATCTCGCCTCCCTGCGCACCGCCGAGGCGTCCATGCTCGTGGAGGCGCGCGCGATGGTCGCCAAGTACGAGGAGGTACGCGCGCTCGTCGCCTCCGCCAAGGACACCGTCTTCGGGCAGACCGCCAAGGACAAAGCCGAGAGTGGTGAGGGCCACACGAGCCTGGCCAGTGGCTACAAGCCCCCGGCCGAGGACTCCGACAACCCCTTCGCCCCCGCGGCACGCGAGTTCGCCGCCGAGATGAACCCGGCGATGGAGCGCGCGCTGCTCCAGGTCGGCTCGTCCCTGGAGAAGTTCGGCGAGTACATCGCCTTGGTCAACCACTCGGGGCAGGTCTACGGACACGCCGACCGCGAGTCGCGCTTCCCGGCCCCGCCCGGCAACGCCTGAGGCCCGCCCTTCGGCCGCCCCGTACCGGACGGGTCGGCCGAGGGGCTTCTGAGGGCGTGCGCCGCGGCGACGCTCAGCCATCCGCGCCCCCGCCGCCCTCCCCGTGGAGGTTGCGCTCGTTCTTCTCCTCGGCAGCGTGGTAGTTGTCATAGCTCGTCTGCATCTTGGTGATGATGTCCGCGAGGACCTTCCTGAGGTCCTCCTGGCACCTGTGGAACCAGTTCGTGATCTCGTCGAAGGTGCCGAAGGCCGGGCTGTGCCAGTCGTCGCCGACGCTCTTCATGGCCGTGTCGATGTCGTCCATGAGCTCGTTGACGTGCTGGGACGATGTCCGGACGTATCCGAGCGTGTCCCGCAGTTCCGCCAGGTCGGCCTTGAACTCCTCGAAGGTGATCTCCTCAGCCATGCCTGGCACACCTTCCTCTCCCCCGGTCGCCCGGGGTCTGCGGTCGCTGCGCGGCGTACGGGACGCGCGCGGGGTGAAGGAGCGCGCCGGTCACAGCGTGCCCTCGGGCGGCAGATCGTCCGGCAGGAGCACCGTGAGGAGCCCTGGTTCGGCGGCGGCCAGCCCGGCCGGGCCGAGGTCGAGTTCCGCGACGCGCTGAGCGTGCCGCTCCGTCATGCGCTGGAACACCTGCCGAGCGCTGCGCCCGTTCCCGAAGCGCTCGCCGCGCGGCAGCGTCTCGAAGTAGTTGTGCAGCGCCTCCAGGGTCTGTGGCGCGCACGTGTACTCGTGACGCGTGGCCTGGTACTCGACGATGCGCACCAGTTCCGCGGAGGAGTAGTCCTCGAAGGAGAGGGTGCGGGTGAAGCGAGAGGCGAGGCCCGCGTTGGAGCCCAGCAGGCGGTCCATCTCGCTGGGGTAACCGGCGACGATGACGACGATCTCGTCGCGGTGGTCCTCCATGAGCTTCACGAGCGTCGAGACGGCCTCGGCACCGAAGTCCGTCACCTGCCCTTGCGGGACGAGGGAGTACGCCTCGTCGATGAAGAGCACGCCGCCCAGGGCGCGTTTGAAGACGGCGGTAGTGCGGGGCGCGGTGTGCCCCACGTACTCGCCGACCAGGTCCGAGCGGTCGGTCTCGACGAGATGCCCCCGGCTGAGCAGGCCCAGGGCGGCGAGAAAGCCGCCGTACAGGCGGGCCACGGTGGTCTTGCCCGTGCCGGCGTTGCCGGCGAAGACGAGGTGGCGGCTGAGCGGCGGCGGGGCGAGCCCGGCGTCCTGACGCACCTTGACCATCTGCATGAGCCGGGTCAGGGTCAGCACTTCGCGCTTGACGCCGTCGAGACCGACCAGGCGGTCGAGTTCGGCGTGCAGTTCCGCGAGCCGGGCGGCGTCGTCACCGGTCCCCTCTTCGGCCTCTCCGGCACCCGGCTCCTCCTCCGTCACGCCCGGTGTGCGGAGGGCGGGAGTGGCGGCGAGGACGGGGGGCCTGCCGTCCTCGCCGCCGAGTCCGGGCAAGAGCGCTTCGGCGACGTCTTCGACCTCGCAGTCCTCGGCGCGCACGGTGGCGCCCTCCGCGCGCAGCAGGTCACTCCCCGTGGCCGCGACCGTGCAGCGGCGCAGCACGATGTCGCTGCCTGCGGCGGCGTAGACCGCGGGGAAGCTGCTGCGGTTGAAGCGGCAGTCCTCGTAGGTGCCCGTGCCGCCCTCGTCGACGAACAAGGCGTTCTTCGCGGCGCCGTCGACGACGAGGCCGCGCACCTGGGGCCGGGCCCCGGCGCGTACGACGAGCCCGCTGCCCCCGGGCGCGGTCACGGTGCCGCCCTGGATGACGACGGTGCTCTCCTCCTCCGCGACCACTCCGGCCCCGCCGCTGCCGGAGACCGTCAGCTCCTCCAAGCGGGCCCCGGTGCGGGAACCGACCCGGACGCCGCCGTCGGTGGTGCCGGAGACCGTGCAGCGAGCGAGGAGCGGACGGTGGCTGGTGCGCAGCAGGACGCCGTCGCGGCCACCGGTAAAGCGGCACTCGCGCAGCGCCGCGTCACCGTCCTCGACGACGACGGCGGCCAGTTCGGCACCGCTCACCTCGCAGCCGGTGGCGAGGAGTTCGGCCCGTGCGGTGACGCGGAGCCCGTACTCGGGCGATCCGCTGACGACGCAGTCGCGCGCCTCCAGCCGGGCGGCACCGCCCAGGTGGACGGCGGTGTAGGCGGTGTCGCGCACGGTGCAGCCGGTGAGCGCGAGGCCGGACTCACCGACGGCGTAGAGCCCGTTGGCCCCGGTGCGGGCGAAGGTGGACTCATGGGCGGAGACGTGGGCGCCGTCGCGTACCACGAGGGCGCTGTCGGCGCAGTCCACCGCACGCAGGGAGTGGAGTTCGCCGCGCGCCTCGCCGGAGAGGAGGACGGCGGCGCCGTCGGTGTGGTGGACGTGGCAGTCGTCGAGCCGTACGGCGCTGCCGTCCTCGGCGAGCACTCCGGCGCCCCGGGTGCGAAAGATCTCGCAGCCGCGCAGGCGTACCCCGTGCCCGGCGGCGCCATCGACACGCGCCGGCTCGGGGTGCGCCTCGGCCTGCCGTCCGGCGGCGCCCCGGGCCCACAGCCCCTGGCCTCCCGTCTGGTGGAGACGGCACTCGTCGAGGCTCGCCGTGGCATGGCCGACGACGAGGACGGCGGATTCCCCGCTCGCGCGCACTTCGCAGCGGTTCAGTCGCAGGTGTGCCGCGCCGGTGACGAGAACGCCGTGGCCGGTGACGCCGTCGATCAGCGAGTCGACCACCTCGACGCGCGTCTCGTCCTCGACGCGCAAGCCCTCGCCGGTGCCACCGGCCAGGGTGACGTTCTCCAACGCGGCCCGGGCGGTGCCCGTCAGGCGCAGCGAGGCGGCGCCCGAGCGCCTGACAGAGCAGTCGACGAGCACCGCTCGGGCCGTACCGGCGACTTCGACGCGCCCGCCGCTGATCTCGCAGCCGCGCAATGCGGGTTCGCCGCCGCGCAGGAGAACGGCCGGCTCACGGGGAGCGTCGGACTCGATGGCGAAGCCGCGTATCTCCGCCCGCCCGGAGTGCACCGTGAGGGCGGGACCGCGGGCGGCGACGAGCCGCACGGTGCCCTTCGCCACGAGGCTGACGTCCCGGTCCAGGACCAGGCTCTCGGTGTACGTGCCGGCCTGGACGGTGACCACGGCGCCGGGCTTCGCCGCGCGTACCGCCGCACCGATCGTCCGGTGGCCGCCCCAGCTCCCCGGGGCGACGCGTTCGGCCGCAGCCCTCATCACGCCTCCGCCCGCCGGGCCCCGGTCCGCCGAGCCCGTGGCTCACGCACTGCCGACGCACGGGGGGCGGGCCTCACAGACTGCTCCCGAGGTTGGCGAGTGTGTCGAAGAGGCCGAAGACACCGGCCGCGAGAGGGACCGAGACGACCGCCAGGACTGTGGCGAGGCCACTTGGCCAGCTCGGTCGCTCCTGCTCGGCGGGGCGCAGAGCCGCGCCGAAAGCGAGGAACAGCCCGCAGGCGAGCACGACGATCCCCGCGACGAAGGCGCCGAGCGGCCCGGCCGACGGGGAGTCGAGCACGTACTCGGGAACGCGGACGGCGAGGGCGAGCAGACCGAGGACGGCCGCAGCGAGCTGTGGGCCCACAGCGCTGAGCACCCGCACGCTCCCGGCCTGCAGGAGCAGGCCCACGCCGACGCACGCGGCGAGCACGAGCGCGTACAGGTCATCGGTGAAGGCGAGGACGAGCAAGGAGGAGGCGAGCCCGGCGGAGGCCACGGCGCTGAGTGTGGTGAGGAGCCAGTTGCCGCGCCGTACGACGGCCGCCACGTCGTCCGGGTCGATGATCTCGGCTCCGGTGTCCGCTCTCATCGGGACGAGCACCGCGATCAGGCTGGTGAGCCGGGGCAGCAGCCCGGCGAGGAGGAACAGGACCGTGGCCACCACGGCGGCCGAGCCGACGGCACTCGCGTGCGACAGCGCCAGCGGGACGACGAACAGCGCCACGATCACGGCGAAGATCTGCAGGAGCACGGTGCTCGCCGTCGGCAGGGCGAGGAGCCCGGCCAGGGCCCCGACCACGGCCGCCACCGCGACCGCCACCGGCGTGGCGTGCGGTCCTTGCACCGGTCCACCGAGTCCCGCCATCGCCATGAGCGGGCAGGCCGCGAGGGCGAGGATGCGGCGCACCACGGGCGGTACGGGCCAGTTCTTGCGCGTGGCGTAGCGGGCCAGGAGGGCGCAGCCGAGGGAGGTGAGCGCGACGAGCACCCAGGAGGCGGCGACCGGCCGGTGCGCGCCGAGCCAGGACGCCGAGCCGAGGGTGACGAGGAGCCCGGCGAGCACGACGCTCTGGGCCCGCCGTCGCGCGTTCCACAACGCGCCGTCACTGCGGGCACTCGCCACCTGCTCGTCGAGGTCGGTGACCTGCAACTCATCGCGCTCCGCGGCACGTTGGTCCCGCAGATAGAGCACGGCACCATCGAGTACGCCCGCTGCCGCAAGGGAGGAGCCGGGAGCGAGGGGCATGCCCCCGGACTCGGCGAGCGACCAGACCGGAGCCAGGTCCTCGGGCTCCGTCTGGCCGCACAGGGTCGCGAGCCGAGGTGTGTACTCGGCGATGGGTGCCTGCGCGGGAAGCGCGAGGTCGACGCGTCTGCGCTCGCCGACGACAGTGACCCGGCAACGTTCATCGGGCACGAAAATGTTCCTTCGATATGGGCGTGCGGAACCAGTCGGGAGGCGGACGGGGCCGCCGTCCCCGCGAGTTGAGAGCTCAGTGCCGCCAGGTCGACATGTTCGACCACTCGGCGTCGCTGTAGTTGTTCCAGTTGACGTGCATCGCCTGGGCGATGCGGCCGAGCACTCCGTCGGGCCCGAAGAGCCCTTCGGCGGCCATGTCCCACTCGTTCTGCAGGTCTTGGTAGTACGACGCCGCCTGGCTCTCGCGCCAGGCGTCGGCCAGCGGGGCGAGCTGCGACTTCAGCGCCTGGAGCTCGCCGGAGATCTCCCCCGCCCGCGCGTTGAGCGTACCGCCCGCGGCGGCGAGGCCCTCGCCTACGTAGATCGGCGTACCGTCGACATTGGGCATGGTCTCTCCTTGGTTGTCCGGCCGTCGGCCCCGGGACACCGCCCGGGGCGGCGGATCAGTTGAAGTTGGTCCCCGCCGGCGCCTTCGGCACGTCCTGGCCGAGTGCGACGAGGTTGTTGATGTTCTGCTGCTCGGATTCCTTGTAGTTCACGTAGTTGCCCTGAAGGCCCTTGGAAATGCCCTCGAGGGCGTCGTGCAGCATTCGTGCGTAGATGTCGTACTCGGCCATGAGCGTCTGGAACTGGGTGTGGGCGATGCCCTGCCAGCTCGCCTCCAGGCTCTGCACGTACGTCTTCAGCTCGCCGAGCTGGGTCGCGATCTCGGTCGCGGTACTGGCCGTGTTGCTGGACGCGTTGGCCAGGTACTCCGGCGTGACGCGGTACGTGACGCCGCCGACGCTCACAGGGGGCTGCTCAGCCATGGATTTCCGCCCTTCTCGCCTGCTACCGCGAGTATTCAAACATTTCAGGGTTTACGACTGCCCTCCTGTGAGCCCGATTGAGCAGTACTTGAACATCTCGTGAGCACCCTGACCGCGGGCCCGGAGGAGGCGGGGCGGCCTGCGTGCCGGACCTCGCAGTCGAGGCCGGTCCACAGGCGGCGGCTGCCGTCGGAAGTACGAGTGAGCTGGAGTTGCACGCCACGGCGGACGCGGCTCAGGAGCAGCAGGGCGCAAGTGGCCCTGGTCACGGGCGCAGAGCATGTCCCACTGGGTGTCCCAGGCGTCCCCTGTGTGCCCAGGAACGCGTCCGCGGCCTCGCCTCCGGTGACCGCCGCGAGCCGTTCCAGCACTTCGAAGACGGCGCTGAAGGCCAGGCGGGCACAGACGGTGAGCGGCGCAAGCCAGCGGCCGCCGCGCGACGGGGGGGTACGGACCAGGGGTTCGCGTACCAGGACGGCTGGGACGAAGCCCTGAACGAGGTGGCCGAGACGGTCGTACAGGTTGCGCTCCCATCCGAGCCGGTCACGCACCCAGTCCCCTGCCGGCACCTCCGCGTAGGCGTAGTGACCGCCCACCACGAGGCTCGGCGCGTGCGCCGCCAGCAGCCCGCACAACAGGTCACTCAGCGTAAGACGGCAGCGCAGCAGGATCGCCTGGGGGCAGGCCTGCCATCACCCGCACCGTCTCCAGCACCCAGGTCGTCGGATCGGCAGCGCCGAGCCGCGACGCGACGAGCGCCATAGTCACCACGACGGCGAGGACGGCCCGCAGACGGCGCCGAGGCGGCGCGCTCGCCTTCGATGTCTTCCGCGCGGGGCTGCTGTCGTTGCGACCGCCCCTCCGTGCCGGCCACGTCCGCGGCTGCGAGCGGAGCGCGCTGCTGGGGCTTGTCTGACGGGCCCGCGCGCCGGACTCCTTGCGGGGCTCGGGCTCGTGTTCCCCCTCCTACCCCAAGTGCAGAGATACCGCGGCAAGGCCGCTCGCACGCCATGGTCTGCGCCCAGGCAACCTGGGCCTCTTACGTACTTGTGGTCGACGTCCCGTGTCGCGCCCGGTGGCGGTGGAGTGCCGCCTGATGCTTCTGGCCTGTTCACTGCACGAGTTCGCGGTTCTCGCTCTCGTCGGCCATGGCGTCACGCTGGCTGTCTCCCGTGTCACGCGACCGGTGCTGCGCGCACGGGGTGTGGCCGCTGTGGGCATTGCACCGCTGGCCGTCATGGGTGCGGGCCAGTCGGCGCGGGTGTCCCGGATCGAGGGACCGGGGCGGCCTCACCACCTCCTGATCGTGGCCGGCGTCGGCGTCGCGCGCGCTTTGGAGACCCTGAGGGCTCAGGGGCCGGTAGGGCTTCCGCCCCCGGCCGTACCGATCCTCGTGCTCCCGCGTCTCCTGCCGCCCGTCCTCTCGCTGGTGAAGCTCCCCTTCGTCGATCGGTACGTGGTCGACGGCAACGTGGGAGTCGCCGTGCTGCTCGGCGCGTGGACGATCACGCCCATCCGCGGCAGAAGAAGCACTCCCGCACAGCATGGATCGCCGCGGTCGCCGTACTGGCCGAACTCGTGCAGCCGAGTCTGTCCCTACGGACTCCAGGGAGTCGCCGCAATGACGCCACAGCGATCAGCGCCACCGTACGCGAGCAGGGCCGCCCCGGCGGCGGACTGCTCTACCTCGTTGTCCACGCCCGGGCCTTGACCGCGGCCCATCCCGAGGACACTCGGCTGCTGCAAGATCTCGCAGTGGCGCAGGCCCCGTTTCATCGCACGCCCTTGCAGGTGCGAGGCCGCAGGCCCGCGAGATCACGCCGCGCATACCGGCACCGTCACGCCCGTCATGCAGGAGGCGGCGGGGGAGGTGGAATTCGACCGCTTCGCCGCGGTCCGGGCACTCGGCGTGCCCCCGCCGGCCGATCCGGGGGCGCGAAAAGACGCACTCTGCGGCTCCATTCTCATGAGCACGCGACAGCCCGCGCCCATGGGGCCCGGGTGACCGTCCACGTCCGGAACCGCGACCCCGCCTCCGAGGGCCGGGCAGCCTCCGTACAGGAGCGGTGGTCGCAGAATTCCGCTGCCCGGCCCCCGGATGTCGCGTCGCGGGCGGAGTCCTGGCCGATCCTGTGGGCGAGAGCGTCAGCCGGATGGGGCGACCACCGGATGCACCCCCTTGTTCCACCGGCCCCTTGACACTACTCTCAAGTAATTTCCTTTGCTGGAAGGCGAGTTGAAGATGAGCGGCTATGAAATGATCATGGTCGGGACGGACGGGTCCGAATCGTCTTTCGCAGCCGTGGAGAGTGCGGCCCGGCTTGCCGCAACGTGCGGAGCGGGACTCGTCATCGTCTGCGCCTACGATCCGATGGAGGGGTCCGAGCTCGTGAGGGCGCAGGACAGACTGGGGACAGAGGCATACCAGGTGGTCGGCTCGGCACCCGCCGAGAGCGGCTTGCGTATCGCAGCGGACCGCGCTCGTGCACAGGGTGCCGAGCAGGTGAGGACCACGGCGGTGCAGGGGGAGCCGGTGGCAGTGCTGACGCGCGCAGCACGAAAGCACTCCGCCGACCTCCTGGTCGTCGGCAACCGAGGACTCCGCTCCCTGGCAGGACGCATTCTGGGATCGGTTCCCGCGGACATCGCCCGTAAGGCCCGCCTGGACGTGCTGATCGTGCACACGACGTGAGTGGCGCGGAGACCGGCGCCGATCAGGCCGACGCTCCCGGGGCGCACCCTTCGCTGGAGGAGGCACTCCTCGGCGGCGCACGCCGGTGGACGCGACGCGAGGTCGCCGAGCTGGCCGGCATACCGGGCGAGCGGACCGAACGGATCTGGAAGGCGCTGGGCTTTCCCACCGCCGACGACAAGGCGAGGGTCTTCACGGATGCCGATGTCGAGGCCCTGCGGGTCGGAGAGCGCCTGATCGCCGCGGGTCTGATGACCGAGCACAGCGAGACGGCGATGGCGCGCGCCCTGGGACATCATTTGTCGAGGCTGGCGGAATGGCAGGTCGACACCCTGCTGGCCTGGCTCGAGCCCGACGACCTCCCCGAGGGCGGTGAGGGGGCTCTGGCGACTCACGCTCTCGCGCTGCTGCCGGAGATGGAATTGTTGCAACGACACGTGTGGCGCCGCCATCTCGCCGCCCGCACCCAGCGCGCCCGCGCGGAGACACGATACGGCTCCTCCGCGGCAAGGGGGACGCGGCCCGCCCGCGCGGCTTCCTCCAGCGCGTCGAGGGCTGAGCACCTGCCGCCCGGGGACGCCGGCCTGCGCACGCTCGCCGTGGGCTTCACCGACATGGTCGGCTACACACGCCTGACCCGCGCACCGAGCTCGACCGACTTCATGCGGGTACTCGACTCCTTCGAGGAACTCACCTCAAGTGCGGTCGTCGACGGCGGCGGGCGAAGCGTGAAGACGATCGGTGACGAGATCCTCTACGTCTGCGAATCGCCCGCCGCCGCCGCGAGCATCGCACTCGAACTGGCGGCCGGATCCGGAACCGGGCAGTTGCCCACCGTGCGCACGGGCCTGGCATACGGGGAGGTGCTTCACCGGTTCGGTGACGTATACGGCGCGGTGGTCAACGTCGCCGCACGCCTGACCAGTCTCGCCCGCTCCGGCACGGTCCTGATCGACACCGCCCTGGCGAGCGAACTCCACGGCTGCGCGCACTACGAGCTCACCGCGCTCCGCCCCGTGTCCGTACGCGGGTACAGCCGCCTGCGGCCCACCCTCCTCAAACACGCCGGACGAACCCCACGCGGGTGAGCGGGACTCTCGTCCCCGTCTCGGCTGTGCATCGCTCGCAAGGAACGCCGAGGCAGGCGTGCCGCTGCCCCCGTTCCAGAGGTGGGCGGGTGGTCACCGCCGGAGACGGATCCGCGTCACCAACCCGGCGACCACGCAGTAGGCCCCTACACCGTGCGTGTCTGGGACGCTCCGTCGGCGAGCTCCTCAGCCTCGACATGGCCACACCCGCCAAAGGCCGCTTCATCGGAGCAGCCCACGCCGCGGATGGGCCCGTCACCCAACGCCGTAGGACGGCCGTTGAGGAGCCAGCCATCCTCGTCGAGCGACTTCCCGCACACCGAACTTCCACGCCGCAGCAGGACGACACGACTTCTTTGCCCACCAGGCAGGCCCGGGCAGCCGCGGCAGCGGCAGTCGGCGCCGTCCTCAGCCTCATCGACAACTGGCTCAGCGACGGCCTGGTTGCCACCGAAGACGAAGTAGGGACCTGGACCGGCGTCACCGCACTTGCCGTCTACACGGGAACGGCAGACCCGACCGACCGCCCCAGGAGCGCGTAAGAAGCAAGGACGTGGACGACGATCGGCGGGCCGTCGTGCTGCACCCAGCCTTCAGCATCGATCATGTCACCTGGCACCATGATCGGCATGAGCGAGACAACGGAAGCCGAAGACAACGAAGTTGCTGTCCTGACCACGCCCCAGGAGTGGCGTGGCTTTCTGGAGCAGTACAGCTTGCTGTATGCGAAAGTCCGCGCCGACGAGGAAGAGCTGGGCGATCTCCTGGACGAGGACCAGATCGAGGCACTGGAAGAAGGCGGGCGCGTCGATCTGTGGCTCGGCGGGGCCGCCGCCCGGGAGGAAGCTCTCGACGTTGCCGAAGATCGGCTCGGCGTGACCTTCCCGCCCAGCCTGCGCGGGTTCTTCCTGGCGAGTGACGGGTGGACGCGCCTTGAGGACAACGTGGACGCCGTCCACCCTTGCGGCCGCCTGGGGTGGATGCGCGACAGCGAGGCCGGCAGTCGCGTAATCGAGACCTACGCCTCCATCACCGGCAACGAGGACGACGTCGAACTGTTCCGCCGGTCTCTCCAGATCGCCCGGGGCGAGGACTTCTGGCTGCTGGATCCGACCGAGGCCGGGCCAGACGGCGAATGGGCCGCCTACGAATTCGCACCCAAGTACGGCGACACCACCAAGCACCCCAGCTTCTACGCTCTCTTCCGCACCGGATACGAGAGCATGCAAGAAGACGCGGACGACGAGGACCTGGACTGAGCGCGACCGCCCAGCACCCTGCTCAAAAGAGCTCTTTGTCCCAGCAAGGCTGTTTGATATCTCGGGTGGCAGGGCGACTTCAGGCCGTCGTGCGTGCGTGACGATCACGCACAGTTTTTTGGCGTCCCTGTCCATGCGGCCGCCCTTGATCTCGATCGCTCTGGATCGAGGCTCCCGGCTGCTGGAGCACGTCCTGGCCACCGGCCGCTTCGGCGTCAACGTGCTCTCGGACCAGCAAGACGCACTCGCCACCAGACGAGGGCGGGAAGACGAGCTACGTCTACGGCGCCCCCGACCAGTACGGCATGCCCGTCATCGAGCAGGTCACGCCGAAGGAGGGGACGGCGTACATCGACCACGATCCCACCACCGGTCAGCCCCTCTCGCTCCGGACGACGAACGGGTACGAGGCGTACTACATCGTCGACGGCATCGGGAACCCGGTCCAGATCATCAACCAGTCCACGGTCCAGTCCACGATCTACGACTACAACCCCTACGGCACCGTTCAGACGACGAAGGAAACCGGCACCGCCGGCACCCAGAACCCCTACCGCTTCGTCGGCGGCACCTACGACAAGACAACGGGCTACGTGAAGTTCGACCAGCGCTGGTACGACCCCACGACTGGTCGGTCTACTGCGCAGGATCGGTACCGTTTCGTTGTTTGCTGCCCGTCTTCCGCCGGTCGACCGGCGACGGACCGGTGTCGGCGTCCCCGGGCCCGAGGATCTGGACTACCTGGCGGGCGAGCGCACCCGCCGCCCTACAGCGGCAGAGCGGCGGGAGGAGGCGGAGGGGCTGACCCGGCCGCTCGGCGACCCGGACGAGGCCGCACACCGCCACGCGCACCGCAAGGCCGCCGCGCCGGTCGCGGGCGGCACTCTACACGTGCCCGTACAGCCCGGCCCCCAGGACCGCGAACACCTCCCCGACACCACCACTCCCGTATCGCGACCCGGGTTCGAGACGGGCGCGGCCGAGGTGCGCGATCCCGGGATCCCGCCACCGCAGGCCAGGGGGTGAGCGCCCTCACCTGCCCAATCCTCTGGTCACGCTGCCGCACCGCACGAAAAGCTGCATGTCACACCTATCCCCGGGCCGTACGGAACGAGACGCACATATGAAGAACCGGCAGCAGCGGCGGCACTCGCGCGCTCTTCCGCAGCGCCCGCTCGGCGGTGAAAGGACTGCGCCTGCCTGAGGGAGCCGGCCTCGAGGAGGCGGCCGTGCGCGTCGCCCTGCACATCGGCCGGCCCCTGTCTCTTCTGCCCGCCGAGGAACTGCCCCTCCATGGCGCCCTGACCCGCGCCATCGACGGCACCCTCGCCGCCCGCGTCCCCGTCCGCGGCGCGTTTCGGGAGCAGCCGGACACCTACCTCGTGCACCTGGCCTGCCGGGGCCTGGCCCGCGCCCTCCTCGGCGTTCCCGGGGAATCCCCGTGCGGGCATCGACTACCGCACCGAGGTCGAGCGGCCCGCCACCACCGACGCACACGGTCTCTGACCCCCATACGGGCCTGCGCCGTCAGCGGGACGCGCTGGGCAGGGCGCGCCCGCACACGGTCGCGTCATCATCCGTGGCCCACGAACAGAAACCGACACCGGCCAGCTCACGAGCGGTGAGGGGGATCAGCCCCTCCCAGCGCGCCCCGTGCTCGCGGGCGATGGCCGGCGCTACCGGCACCGGTGGGTGGCGAGCGGGCACTGGAGGAAGCACCGATCCGAGCGGTACAGCGAAGAGACCCGCGCGAGCAAGCGATGGGTCCCGTCGCACGTGAAGGGCCCGGACGGTGCGCCGCTGCTGCCCACGGAGAAGGTCAACGTCTGGCGACGGTAAGCCCCCCGGCACGACGAAAGCAGCCCGCCCGCCTGCCGGAGCAGGGAGCGGGGAGCGGTCCCTCCAACCCGACCGCGACGACACCCTGAGCGACCCACCCTCACCGCCGCCTGACTCGGCTGCACCCGCGCCGCCCCGCCGCTTCGCCCACGCGGAGGCTTCTGGCTCGCATGGAGCCGGCCCCCGTGTCGTCGCTGTCTCCGCACCCTCCTGTTGAGCCCCTCTTTGCGGGAACGTGTCGAAGCTCGCGGAGACGTAGTCGGGGTTGTTCGCCGGGCGCCGGGGTGCCGCGGCGGCGGGCAGTGGGGTGATCGGAGCAGAGAGCGAAACGGCGGGAGCGCCGGTCCGTACGCTGGCCGCTCTGGCCGCGGTTCTTGAGCCGCGCGCGGGCGCAGTACGTCTCGTAAAAATCCCCGAGGAGGTCCCGCGCCGAGGACCCGCGCGATCGCGTGGACGTGCGCGCGAGTGCTGAGCGAGAGGGACCGGCGGGGGTGAGCACCGCCTGGGGACAACGCGCCCCGGCGGCGGTGTGCCGATCAACTCGATCAAAGCTCCCGGTTCTGCCGTTGTGCGATGACCCGCCTGGGCGTCAACTTTCGCCTGCCCCACGGCAGATCTTCACTCCCTCTCCGCCTACTCCCGGGAGAAGTGTGGAATTTTTTTCCCATCTGTCTGCTCGCTCTGATCTGTTTGACTCGAAGGCTCCGGGTCAAGGGGGGATTTCCTATGAGGTTTCCGGCAATTGCCGTCTCTGCCGCATTCGTGGTGACCGCGCTCGCGGGAGCGGTTGCCTGCTCGTCGACGGATGAGTCAGGCAGCGCAGGCCGGTCCGTCCGGCCGGGAACCTCGGCGAAACCGGCTGCCGACCATCAGGGCGAAGCGGCCACCGGAAGCACGATTGATCCCTCCGCGTGCGCTACGTCCGCTTCGGCGATCCCGCCGGAGTGCGCCTCGGACACTCCGTACGCCGACACCACCGTGGGAGTCCCGGCGCCGGAGTGATCCCGCCGACAGCGGTCCCGAGCCTGAGACGTGAAGGCGGGCAGTGCCACATGTGGCACTGCCCGCCTTCACGTCTCACTGCGCGCGAGCGGCGCTTCCCGCAGGCCAGCGGCTCTCGCTTCCGGCCCACGCAACGCCACAAGTCGTTGTGATCATTCCTTGTTGGCGCACCAGCCGCTCGGGTACCCTCACGCTTTGTTCATTGGATCATCACAATAACCTCCGGTGTGAGGTCTGAGTGGGGGACGGTTACAGATGCGCATCAAGTGGCGTAGCAAGCTTGCTGTGTTGGCGGGGGCTTCGGCCTTGGTTCTCTCGTCCGCGGCGGCGTGGCCGGCGCAGGCTGACGATGCCGCTCCGCCGGGATGGGTCGAGGTGGACGTGCCGCCTGGTATGAAGATCACCGAAGGTGTGGCACCGGCACCTGGCACCCCCCTGCCTGATATGAGTGACGTAGCGAAGGCCTCCTCCCCGGGCAGCACGTGCCTGGGGAAGACCGCCGCCTACGGCTCCAACGGTTGCTTCCAGCACAACGGCGACATCATCTGGGCGGGCGACACCGAAAAGGACGGCATGTCCGCAGCTGTCGGCGTCTACACGGACTACGGCCGACCCGCCGAAGCATGCCTTGACACCCTCGGGGTCAACACCTGGGCCACCTGCAACAAGGACTACAGCGAAAAGGGCAACGTACGTCTGCAGGTATGGCGTTACGACGGCGACACCGGCAAGTTCTACCAGCCCGAGGCGTGGTCCAGCTGGATTCCCGTCGACGGACAGTACTGATCCAGGCATACCGAGTCCCGGGCGCTGCCGCGCCCTGACTCAACCCTGCCCGTCGGGCCCCGACCGCCTCGGACACCCGACAACAGCCAAGAAGCGCCCCCCGCCGAGCGGATACGAATCCACCCGCTCGGCGAGGGGCGCCTTGCTCTTGGCAGCGGCGCCCCCGAGAATCCGCGCGATGCGTGACCGGGCGGGACGGCGCGGATCATCGTGCCCGTTTTCCTCCAGACCGACGAGGACGGGGAGAGGATGGTCGCGAGCGAGGCGTACCGACCGCTCGTCGCCGTGCTCCAAGGCCTGCCCTCGCACGTCGAGCACCTGGTCGAGGAAACTCAGGCCGCAGGCCCGCGTCCTCGGCGAACGAGCCCGCCGCTTCCCCGGCCATCGCGCAAGGGATAGTGGATACGGCTCCTGCGGCGGGACCCGCGGCTACGGTGGCACCCCTATGCAGGCACCCTCAACAGCCTTTCCTACGGCCAACCCAAAACCGATGCCGACAGCCTTGCCGTAATCACCGTCGAGAGTCGCGTTCCACATTTTCCCCACTGTTGCCAAGTCATTCGCTACGTTTACAGATTTCCACGCGTAGCCACCGACCTTGGACAAGGAGGCGAGAAACGACTTCCCTGTCGGGTCAATATTATTGATGGGGTCGTCGCCAGCGTACGCATAGTGGTTTCCTCGGTCAGGATTGGCGAGGAAACTGAGCTTGTCCTGGGTGGTGAAGCGGCCGGTGGTGGGGTCGTACCAGCGTTGGCCGAATTTCACGTAGCAAGTGGTCTTCTCGTAGGTGCCGCCAACGAAGCGGTAGGGGTTACGAAATGGGGTGGGTGTCCTCGACCTTCTCGTGGCATTCCACTCGAAAAGCCTGGCCAGCAGCGGCAAAGACCCACACCTCAACGTTGATGTGACCTACTCACGTGAGTAGGCTGCAACGTCGGGTCGGGTCAACAGCGTGGGCGTCCGCGCGACAGCGCTGAGGCGTGCGGCACCTCAGCTCGTTCATCTCACCTCCGAATTTTCGTAGGTCCCCCTGCTATGGCTGGCGGTCAGCCCATCCACCCGAGCGCGGTGTCGGGTCGGCAGTGGTCGCACACCTCGACGCCCTCAGCGAGCGCCCCCAACGTCTGGTCGCGGGTGATCCCGCGCGAGCGCTTCCCGATCGACGGCGACGACGATGCGCGCCATGTCGAGGCCCCGTGACGACGGCCGGGCGGGAGGGGCTGCGTGAGCTGGCGAAAATCGTGCCTATGCGAAGGCCCCCCGCAGGAACCGAGGCCTTCGCATATACGCAGGTCAAATGCCGGTCACGAAGGTGAGTTCAAGGTGGGACTCTTGGAATGCGTCCGAACCGCCGGACGGCGGCGCACCTGGCTGCGCTGCTTCCCGGGATACGGGTGGAGACCGACCCGAGCCCCGAGCGCAACGCCTTCGTCATCGGCGGCGAGCGGTACGCGCTCGACCACGGCCAGTCCGAGTACGTCCTGCTCGCGCGGCTCACGACGGGGCGCGAGGAGCTGACGCGGCCGGTGTTCCTGCTGTGCGGGCAGCGCTCGGTGAACAACCAGGCAGCCGCGCGCTACCTCGTGACCCACCGGGAGCGCCTGCGCCGCCGCTACCGCCGCGACTCCTTCGTCCTGCTGCTGCGGGTCGTGAACTCGGCGGCGTACGGCCCGGACGTCGTCGAACTCGTCGGCGACGTCACCCGCTTGGCGATGACCCGCGCCGAGCCCACGCCGGAGACGGGACGGGCAGCGGACACCGCCGAGGCGTGACCGGGCCACCGCCGTGACGGAGGGCGGTGCGCGTGCGCTGCCACAACGGCAGGGCGCGGCGAATGGCCGTACGGGACTGTCGTAGGGGACGGCCCCGCAGGCGGAGGGAGCGGGATGCCCGGCACGGCGGAGTGTGGCAGCGCCGGGCGGGCGTCTTCCTCGTGGCCCCGCTCAGGACGAGCGGCGTCGCGGGAAGCCTTCCGCCGAGCGGGACCCGGCGTCGCGGGGCGTGCGGACCCCCGTCGGCCGCATGGCGCGGGCATGGACGCGGTGGCCGTACCGCGCTTGCGCGTCCGCGCCGACGAGCGACGTGGCCGTACCGCGCTCGCGCGTCCCCGTGGCCACCAGCCGGGGCGTCCCGGCGGGAAAGCCCCGGGCGCGGGACCGCGCGCCTGACCGGGAGCCCCCCGCACGCTTGCCCCGGCTCCGCGCCCCCCCGCTTGCACCCCCCATACGGCGGTGTTTGTGTGGTGGGGGCGAAGACGCCCGTCGTCGGACACGTCCGGACACGGCACGTGCCCCGGCATTCGTGCGTGCCGTTCACAGGGAGCGCTCATGTCACTGTCGTCCTTCGGGTCCCTCGGCGGTCAGGACCCCTTCTCCGACCTGCTCAACCGCTTCTTCGGGATGTCCCCCGGGTCCTCGCCGCCCGCCGTGCAGCGGGTGCCGATCGGGCGGCTGCTGAGCGACTCGGCGCGTGAACTGCTCGCGCGGGCGTCGCGGCGGGCCGAGCAGGACGGGAGCGCCGACCTGGACACGGAGCATCTGCTGTGGGCGGCGACCCAGGTGGAGCCGACCCGTTCGCTCCTGGCGCGGGCCGGGGCCGATCCCGAGGCGCTCGCGGAGCGGCTCGCGCGGGTGCTGCCGGGCGAGAGCGCGGTCCCCTCCGCCGAGCCGGGGCTCACCCCGGCGGCGAAGCGGGTGCTGATCGGCGCGCACGCGCGCTCGCAGGCCGCCGGGGTCTCGTACATCGGCCCCGAGCACATCCTCGCGAGCCTGGTCGACGGCTCGTCCCCGGCCGTCGAACGGGTCCTCGGGGACAGTGGCGCCGACGCGGAGCGGATGCGCGAGGAGGCCGGGCGCGGCGGCGAGGACGGCACGGGTGCGGGGCGGCAGGGCGGCGCGGGCCGTGAGGACAGTGCCACGCCGACGCTCGACGAGTACGGCCGCGACCTCACGGAGGAGGCGAAGGCGGGCCGCCTCGATCCGGTGGTGGGGCGCGCGGAGGAGATCGAGCAGACCGTCGAGGTCCTGTCGCGGCGCTCGAAGAACAACCCCGTGCTGATCGGGGAGCCGGGCGTGGGCAAGACCGCGATCGTGGAGGGCATCGCGCAGCGCGTCGTGAGCGGCGATGTGCCGAAAACGCTCAAGGACCGGCGCGTCGTCGCGCTCGACCTGCCGGGGCTCGTCGCGGGCTCGAAGTACCGGGGCGAGTTCGAGGAGCGCCTGAAGAAGGTCATCGACGAGGTGCGCGCGGCGCGGGACTCGACGATCCTCTTCATCGACGAGCTGCACACCGTCGTCGGCGCCGGTGCGGGCGGCGAGGGCGCGATGGACGCGGGCAACATCCTCAAGCCGGCGCTCGCGCGCGGCGAGCTGCACGTCGTGGGCGCGACGACGATCGACGAGTACCGCAAGAACATCGAGAAGGACGCGGCGCTCGAACGCCGCTTCCAGCCCGTCATGGTCTCCGAGCCGAGCGTCGAGGAGACGGTGCAGATCCTCCAGGGCCTGCGCGACACGTACGAGGCGCACCACCAGGTGCGATTCACCGACGAGGCGCTCGCCGGGGCCGCCGAGTTGTCGGACCGCTACGTCACGGACCGCTTCCTGCCGGACAAGGCGATCGACCTCATCGACACCGCGGGGGCGCGCGTCCGGCTGCGCTCGCTCGGCGGCTCGACGGAGGCGACGGAGCTGGAGGACCGGCTCGCGAAGCTGGGCCGCGAGAAGGACCAGGCGGTCGCGGCCGAGGACTTCGAGCGGGCGGACGGCCTCAAGCGGGAGATCGCCGCGGCGCGGGGGGAGCTGGACGGGATCGCCGAGCGGCGCGAGGGCGTGCGCGAGGTGACGGTCGACGACATCGCGGAGGTCCTCTCGCGCCGTACCGGTATCCCCGTCGCGCAGCTCACCGAGGACGAGAAGCAGAAGCTCATGAAGCTGGAGGAGGCGCTGCACTCGCGCGTCGTGGGGCAGGAGGAGGCGGTGACGGCCGTCGCGCAGGCGGTGCGCCGCAACCGGGCCGGGATGGGCGACCCGGACCGGCCCGTGGGCTCCTTCCTCTTCCTCGGCCCGACCGGGGTCGGCAAGACGGAGCTGGCGAAAGCGCTCGCGGAGCTGCTCTTCGGCGACGAGAACCGCATGGTGCGCTTCGACATGAGCGAGTTCCAGGAGAAGCACACCGTCTCGCGGCTCGTCGGTGCCCCGCCCGGCTACGTCGGGCACGAGGAGGCGGGGCAGCTCACCGAGAAGGTGCGCCGCAGCCCGTACAGCGTGCTGCTGTTCGACGAGGTCGAGAAGGCGCACCCGGACGTCTTCAACACGCTGCTCCAGGTGCTCGACGACGGACGGCTCACCGACGCGCAGGGCCGCACGGTGGACTTCCGGCACACCGTCGTCATCATGACGTCGAACATCGGGGCGCAGCGCATCCTCGACCACCACGGCGACGTCAGCGGCATCAAGGACGAGCTGATGGAGGACCTGCGGGGGCGCTTCCTGCCGGAGTTCCTCAACCGCGTGGACGAGATCATCGTCTTCCACGGCCTGGGCGACACGGAGCTGACCTCGATCCTCGACCTGCTCCTGGCCCACAGCGAGCGGCGGGTGCGCGCCCAGGGGCTCGGCCTGGAGATCACCCCGGCGGCGAAGAAGCTGCTCGTCGCGCACGGCACGCAACCGGAGTTCGGCGCGCGGCCCCTGCGCCGCACGCTCCAGGCGGAGCTGGACAACCGCATCGCCGATCTGCTCCTCGGTGGCGAGGCGGACCCGGGGGACACGGTGGTCGTGGATGTGGGGGACGAGTCGCTCCAGACGTCGGTGCGCAAGGGTGAGGGCGGGGCGGCTCCGGGTGAGGCGGAGGGGGCTGCCTGAGCGGGTCGCGCCGCGCGGCGCCCTCGGTCCGTACGGGCCGGGGGCGCCTGCCGTGTCGTGGGGGCGGCGGCACCCGCGTCGCGCGGCAGCGGCAGCGGCACCCGCGTCCCGCGCGGGCAGGGGCACCCGCGTCGCGCGGGCAGGAGCACCCGCACCGTAGCCCCCTCACGCAATCGTTACTCGCGCGTAACATACCGACCGGTTACCTCCAGTAAGACCCTCCGGTTACCGTCGGGTCACTTAGCGGTCCTCACCGCGTCGCTCACCCTTCCCGAGAGGTGACCCATGCGCGCTCCCCGCTCCTCCCCCACGCTCGCCGTCCTGGCGGCGGCACTCCTGCTCACCGGGCCGGCCGCCGCCGGAGCCGTCGCGGCCCCCGCCGCCGCTGCCGCCGCCCCGACCGTCCGCTTCGCGGACATCCCCGGCGACGGCGGCACCGTCCTCAAGGGCAACGTCGTCGCCCCGGCCGACACGAGCCGCACGTACCCCCTCGTCGTCCTGCCCACGAGCTGGTCCGTGCCGCAGATCGAATACCTTGCGCAGGCCCAGAAGCTCGCCGAGACGGGGTACGTCGTCGTCACGTACAACTCGCGCGGCTTCCTCCAGTCCGGCGGCGAGATCGAGGTCGGCGGCCCGAAGGATGTCGCGGACGCCTCGGCGGTCATCGACTGGGCGCTCGCCCACACCCCCGCCGACGCCGCGCACATCGGCATGGCCGGGGTCTCCTACGGGGCGGGGATCAGCCTGCTCGCGGCCGGGCACGACCCCCGGATCAAGGCGGTCGCCGCGCTGAGCGGCTGGGGCGACCTGATCGACTCGATCTACAGCGGTCGCACCCAGCACGCGATGGCCGGCGCACTCCTCGGCGGCCTCGGCTTCCTCACCGGGCGGCCGAGCGCCGAGTTCCAGCAGATCCTGAAGGACTTCCTCGGCTCGAACCTGGCCAAGGAGGACGAGATGATCGCGTGGGGCAAGGTCCGCTCCCCCGCGACGTACCTCGACGGCATCAACCGCAACAAGCCGGCGGTCTTCCTCGGCAACGCCTGGGGCGACTCCTTCTTCCCGCCCAACCAGTACGCCGACTTCTTCTCCAAGCTCGCGGGCCCCAAGCGCCTGGAGTTCCGCCCCGGCGACCACGCGACGTCGGAGGCGACGGGTCTGCTCGGGCTGCCCAACGACACGTGGACCGACACGCGTCGCTGGCTCGACCACTACCTCAAGGGCGAGGACAACGGCGTGCGGAACGAGGCGCCCGTGCACCTCTCCTCGCGCTCGGGCGGCGGCTACGAGGACTACGCGAGCTGGCAGGACGTCGGCAAGGCCGCCACGAAGCTCGACCTCGGCGGCAGTCAGCGCATCGCCACGAACCTCGACTCGGGCGCCGACGGCGGCGTCACCCTCCTGTCCAACGCACTCGACCAGCTCGTCAAGCTGCCCCCCGCCGTCTCGGTGCCGCTCCTTCCGCGCGCCTGGACAGGGGTGTGGCAGTCCTCGGCGTACGGGAGCGAGCGCCACGTGCGCGGCACGACCCGCCTGCACACGACGGTGACCCCGACCAAGGCGGACGGCACCTTCGTCGCGTACCTCTACGACGTGGGCCCGCTCGGCGTGGGCAAACTCGTCACCCACGCCCCGTACACCTTCCACGACCGCACCCCGGGGCAGCCCTTCGCCGTCGACCTGGACCTGTACGCGACGGCGTACGACGTCCCCGCGGGCCACAAGCTCGCCCTCGTCGTGGACACGGTCGACCCGCTCTACATCGAGCACAACCCGGCCGGCGCTCAGCTGACCTTCTCCTCGCCCGCGGCCGACCCCTCGTATCTGTCGGTACCGCTGCGCGAGCAGTGATCCCCGGCTGGCGCCGGACGGGTCACACCACCCTCGGCGTCCCCCGTCCTCAGCGGGCGGGGGGCGCGGTGTTCTGGAGCGGGGCACCGGGGCCCGGCTCCGGTGTCCTGGCCGCCTCGGCCCTCGGATCGCGGCGCTCCCGCCGCGCGAGCCACTGCGCCAGCCAGGACAGGAGCATGCACATCCCGATGTAGACGGGCGAGATGACCATCACCACGGGGATGAAGGGCAGGTCGTAGTCGAGGTTGGACGCGATCAGTTTCCCGGCATGGAGGAACTCCTCGTAGGTGATGAGGTATCCGAGCGAGGTGTCCTTGAGCGCCACGACCAGCTGGCTGATGATCGAGGGCAGCATGGCACGGACGGCCTGCGGGATCAGGATGTACGCCATGACCTGCGTCTTGCGCATGCCGAGCGCGTACGCCGCCTCCCGCTGGCCGCGGTCGACGGACGCGATCCCCGAGCGGAACACCTCGGCGAGCACCGAGCCGTTGTAGAGCGTGAGCCCGGTGACAAGGGCGGGCAGGGGCTGGACCTTCAGCGCGATGAAGACGAAGAAGATCATCACGAGGACCGGCATCGCCCGGAAGAACTCCACGAGCGCGGTCGCGGGCCAGCGGACGAGGCGGTGCTCGGACAGGCGCCCCACCGCGAGGAGGGTGCCGAGCGCGAGGGCGAGCACCGCCGAGATCGCGAACGCCTTCAGCGTGTTGCCGAGCCCGCGCAGCAGGAGCTCCTGGATGCCGACGTACTCGAAGGGAGTCCATTTGGCCGCCGTGAACTGGTCGGTGTCGAAGAGCAGGTAGAGGAGCCAGCCGAGGAGGCCGAGGAGCACCGCGGTCGCGGCCACGCCGTAGAGGGCGTGCCGGCGGCGGGTGCGCGGCCCGGGGATGTCGTAGAGGGCGCTGGCCCCGCGCTCCCCGCGGGGCGAGAGGACGGACTTCACCGGGGCACCCCCCAACGGTGTTCGAGGTAGTTGAACAGGGCGCTGATGGCGAGGGTCAGGATGAGGTAGCCGACGGCGATCCAGACGAAGACCCACACGATGTTGAAGCCGAGTTCGTTGAGCGTCTTGTACGTGCCGAGGAGTTCGGTGACGCTGAAGGCGCCCGCGATCGCCGAGTTCTTCGCGAGGGCGATCAACTGCGAGCCCACGGGCGGGATCACGGCACGGAACGCCTGCGGGAGGATCACTGTCGTGAGGGTCTGACCGAAGCTCATGCCGAGCGAACGCGCCGCCTCACCCTGTCCCTTGGGCACGGTGTTGATGCCCGAGCGGAGCGCCTCGCAGATGAACGCCGAGGTGTAGCAGCCGAGCGCGAGCACGGCGAAGAGCTGGAAGGGCAGGACGAGCCCGAAGCGCGGCAGCCCGAGCAGCACCGCGAAGAAGAGCAGTGTGAGCGGCGTGTTGCGCAGCACCGTGACCCACGCGGTGCCGAAGGCGCGCAGGCTGCCGACCGGGGCGACCCGGAAGGAGGCCATGACGAAGCCGAGGGCGAGGGCGAGCAGCGAGGCGTAGACGGTGAGTTCGAGCGTGCCGAGGAAACCCTTTCCGTATTCCGAGAAGTTCTGGGTCAGTACGTCCATGGGCGGTCCGGGGGTGCTTTCTGCGCGGTGCCTGGCTTGACGTGGTCGCTTGCGGTGCGTGATTCCTTGCGAGTGCGGTGTCCCGCGTCGCGTTCCGCGAGTCGGGGGGCCGTGGTGTCGCCCGGCGGGTGCGTGGAGCCTGTCAGGAGGCCGGGTAGCGGTCGATCGGTGGTGGCTTCGGGGCGGGGACGCCGGAGAGGCCGAGCGTCGCGTCGTACGCCTTCTTCCAGGTGCCGTCGCGCTCGCGCGCGGCGAGGATGCCGTCGATCGCGAGGCGCAGCGCGTTGTCCTTGCGGGGCACGCCGATCCCGTACGGCTCCTCGGAGAAGGGCTTGCCGACCACCTTCAGCTCCTCGGGCACCTTCGCCGCGTAGCCGAGCAGGATCGAGTCGTCGGTCGTGACGGCGTCGACCTGGTAGGTGAGCAGGTTGTCGACGCAGATCGAGTACGTGTCGTACGAGACGAGGTCGGCCTTCGGGTAGTCGTGCTGGATGCGCTGGTACGGGGTCGATCCGGCCGCCGAGCAGACGCGTTTGCCGTCGAGGTCGGCGGGCCCCTTGATGCTGTCCTCGTCCTTGCGCACGAGCAGGCCCTGACCGGCCATGTAGTAGGGCCCGGCGAAGCCGACGAGCTTCTTGCGGTTGTCGTTGATCGTGTACGTACCGACGTAGTAGTCGATCTGGCCGTTCTGGAGCGAGGTCTCGCGGTTGGCGGAGGCGATCGTGCGGAAGCTGATCCGGTTCGCGGGGAAGCCGAGTCCCGCCGCGACCATCTTCGCGATCTCGATGTCGAAGCCGCTGTACCTGCCGCTCGCCGGGTCCTTCTCGCCCAGGTACGGCTGGTCCTCCTTGGCGCCGACGACGAGCCGGCCACGCGCCCTGGCCTTGCGCCACGTCGCCGAGTCGGGCAGCCGGAAGCCGGAGTCCACGCGGTAGCGCGGCAGTTCGGCGGCGCTCGGGCCTTTCGCGGGGGGACTGCCTTCCTTGCCGCAGGCGGCGGCGAGGAGACAGAGGAGCGCGAGGAGGAGGGCGGTGCGCCGGGAGTGGTGGCGGGGCTTTCGGGAGTGGTGGTGCGCGGACCTGCGGGAGCGGCCGTGCGAGTGCGTGCGGGAGCGGTGGGGCGAGCGCTCGCGCGAGTGGTGGCCCGCGTCCGGGATGTCGGTGCTGGTGCTGGTCACGAGGGCGTCCTCTCCGCTCAGTGCTTGAGGATCTTGGAGAGGAAGTCCTTGGCGCGCTCGCTCTCCGGGGCGGTGAAGAACTCCTCGGGCGTGCGGTCCTCGACGATGCGGCCACCGTCCATGAAGACGACACGGTCGGCGGCGGACCGGGCGAAGCCCATCTCGTGCGTGACGACGACCATCGTCATGCCGGACTCGGCGAGTTGTTTCATGACGTCGAGGACCTCGTTGATCATCTCGGGGTCGAGCGCGGAGGTCGGCTCGTCGAAGAGCAGGGCCTTCGGGTCCATGGCGAGGGCGCGCGCGATCGCGACGCGCTGCTGCTGGCCGCCGGAGAGCTGGGCGGGGTACTTGTCGGCCTGGGGGGCGAGCCCGACGCGGGCGAGGAGTTCGCGCGAGCGCCGGTCGGCGTCCTCGCGCTTGCGTCCCCGGACCTTGATCTGCGCGAGCGAGACGTTCTGGAGCACGGTCTTGTGCGCGAAGAGGTTGAAGGACTGGAAGACCATGCCGACCTCGGTCCGCAGCCGGGCGAGGCCGCGCCCTTCGTCGGGCAGTGGTTCTCCGTCGAGCAGAATGGAGCCGGACTGGACCGTCTCCAGCCTGTTGACCGTGCGGCAGAGCGTGGACTTGCCGGACCCCGAGGGGCCGATCACGACCACCACCTCCCCGCGGTGCACGGTGAGCGAGACGTCCTGGAGTACGTGCAACTGCCCGTAGTACTTGTTGACGTCACGCAGTTCGATCAGTGGCTCGACGGCCATCGGCAAGAGACCAGCCCATCCGTAGCGGTATCGGTCCGCGCAAACTACCCACCCCGATATGGGGCTTGGCGGGCGACACGCACATGCGGGCATTAACCGTATTTGCGGCCGAGCTTGTGGATATCCCCTCCCGATCGGCGCGACAAAAGGGCTTCACGGACCCTGAGCGGCCCGGGAGTTCACCCCTTCGAGGGCGGGTCGGAAAGGAGACGCGAAAAGCGGCTCACCTCAACGAGTGAGCCGCTTGCGAATCCTGCGGAGTGGTCCACAGAGGGGGCGGGTGGGACGGGGCCGGGCGGCACGAGGTCCGACCAGCGGCCTTCACGACCGGACTCGCCCGCTCATCCTCTCGCCCAAAGGGGCGAGCCGCCGGAGCCAGTCCCGCAGGAGTGCCGTCTCGACGAGGCGGAGCGGGACGGCCGCCGGGTCGGCCCCGCCGAGGGTGGCGTCGAACGCGAGGGCGCGCGCGGCGAGGGAGGCGTCCGGAACCGGTCTCGCGTCGGTCGTCAGGGCGTCGATGAGCGCTTCCCGCAGGCGGCCTTCGGCGGCGACGCGGCCGGGGAACGCCAGGAGGATTTCCCGCGCCTCCCACGCGGCGGGCGGGCGGCGGCCGGGCCGGTCGCCGCCGTACATCTGCGGGGAGAAGACGGGGCGCCGCAGCCCGCATTCGGCGTCGCCGAGCGGTTGGCCGACGGCGAGGTCGCGCGCCTGACCGGGCTCGTCGACGAATCGCCAGCGGTCCTCGACCGGCCCACGCCGACCGCTCCCCTGAACGGCTGAACGAGGGCGCGATCGGCCTCGTCACCACCGGCGCGTGGTCTTCGGCATTCCGCGAGGGCGCCCCCTCACCCCTCCGAGACCTCCCCGTACACCTGCGACAACTCCGGCGCTCCCGACTCCGCCCAGCTCAGGCCGTCCTCCACGACCGCGAGTTCGCGGCCCGAGGGCAGCAGGACGACCGGGGTGCCGTCGCCGCCGAGCCGCCACACCGCTCCCGGCACCGTGCGCGCGACGACGGTGCCGAGGTAGAAACCGGCGTCGTTGCCGAGGTGGTCGAGGAGTTCGGGGTCGGAGCGCCAGCGCGGCAGCAACTGGTCGAGCGCCTCCAGGGACTCCGGGGAGTCGTCGAGCACGACTCCCGCCTCGGCGGCCTCCGCCCGCAGCAGCTCGCACTCGGCGAACAGCTCCACGGCCGCGCGCGGGTCCTGCTCCAGGAGTTCGCCGACCGGCCGCGGCGGGCCGTCCACCCCGGACGACTCCCCCGCCCCTTCACCTCCTGCCACCAGCGTCGCCCCCCGGCCGCCGTCACCACGGGTCGCCGTCGCGGTCGCACGCGTCGCCCCCACCGCCTCACCACCGGCCCCCGGCGCACCACCCGAACCGCCCGCGGGGCCCTCCTCCTTCCCACCGCCCTCACGCGTCCCGCCACCCGCACCGTCCACCGCGTCATCCGCACCACGACGGGCGTCATCCGCCGCACCGCGCTGCTCCGGGCGTCCACCGAAGAAGGGAATCCTCATACCACCAGCCTGACACCGGGCCACCTCCTCGCACCACAGGGCGCGCAGACGGGCTCTCCCAAGCGTTCCCAAGTGATCGGCAAAACGCGGGCCCTGTCACCCCGTTCACCCCACGGCCTCTCCACCGTCCCACCGCACGGCCTCCGCACCACGCTCCCCCGCACTTCCTGTCCCGGCCAATTTCCCGCCACCATGATGCGTACCGGCCACTTCTTGGGCAGAAGTCCGTCCGAAGACGACAACTCCCGCCAGCAGCGAGCCAGAACGATCACCGGCACCCACACCGCAGCCCCAGACACAGCCGTAGTGACACCCACAGCCGTAGTCGCGGCCCCAGCCCCCAGCGACCGACGCCGCCGCCCCACTCCCCCCGGCGAGGAGACCGTGAAACAAGCCCGCGCCCGCGGCCCCTTCCGCACCGCCGTGTCCCTGCTCGTGGTCCTCGGCTCCGCGGGCCTCCTCGGCTCCCCCTCCACCGCCGCCCCGCCCGAGCCCCCGCCGCGGCCCCTGGCGCACCTCTTCGACAACCGCGGGATCGGGGCGGGCGCGCGGGGCGGCGGGGCCGATCTCGACGGGCACGGCCGCGCCCTGTCCGCCGAGGCCCTGCGCGACGCCGGCTGGGCGCCCGGCGCCGGGCTGACCGTGGCCGGCGCACCGCTGCGGCTGCCCGCGCCCCCGCCCGGCGCCCCCGACAACGTCCGCGCCGACGGGCAGCGGGTGCGCGTGACGGGACGCGGCGACGCCCTCGCCTTCCTCGTCACGGCGACCGGCGGCCGGGCTCCCGGGCGCGGGATCGTCGAGTACGCGGACGGCCGCCGCTCCTCGTACCGACTCGAAGCGCCCGAGTGGCGCACGGGCACCCTCGCCACGAGCGCCCTCGCGCTCCCCCGGATCAGCACCCCCGAGGGCCCCCGGGAGGCACGCGCCGCGCTGTACGTCGTGACCGTGCCGCTGCGCCGTGACGCGGCGGTACGGGCCGTGACGCTGCCGCGCGATCCGGTCGGGCCCGCGAGCCTGCACGTCTTCGCGCTCGGGGTGCGTCCGCTGACGAGCGGGTGGACCGGCTCCTGGTCGGCGGCCACGGCGGCGCGGATGCGGGTCGGTCCCTGGCAGGACCCGACCCTGCGCCTCGTCGTGCGCCCCTCGGTGGGCGGGGAACGGGTGCGGCTGCGCTTCGACAACACCTTCGCCGCCTCCCCGGTCCGGCTCGGGCGGGTCTCCGTCGCGGTACGGGAGAAGGGGGCGGGCGCGCGGGGGAAGCCGGTGCCGCTGCGCTTCGGCGGCCACGCGGGCGTGACGCTCGCGGCGGGGGCGCAGGGCCGCAGCGACCCGCTGCCCTTCCGTGTCGAGGCCGGGAAGGATCTGCTGGTGAGTGTGTCGCTGCCGGGGCGCGTCTCCTCGTTGCCCGTGCGGACGGCGGCGAAGCAGCCGGGGTACGTCGCCGACGCGGCCGGGGACCGTACCGGGAGCAGCGCGGGCGCGGGCTTCACCGAGGAGCTGGACCACTGGCCGCTGCTCACCGGGCTCGACGTCGCGGGCGGGCCCGGCAGCGTCGTCGCGCTCGGCGACTCCACGACGACCGGCGCGAAGACGCGGACCGGGGCCGACGAGCGGTGGACCGACGCGCTCGCCGCGCGGTTGCGCGCCCAGGACACGGTCCCGCGCTACGGCGTGCTCAATCAGGCCCTCACCGCGAACCGCCTGCTGAAGGACCGCTACCCGGGCGCGGGCGCGGACGAGGACACGAGCGGCGTGCGGCTCGCCCACCGCCTCGACCGCGACCTCTTCGCGCAGACCTCCGCGCGCACCGCGCTCGTCTACCTGGGTCTCAACGACCTGCGCTGGGGCTCGTCGGCCGCCGAGGTGCGGACCGCGCTCGGCGAGGTCGCGCGGCAGGCGCGGGCGCGGGGCGTACGGGTGCTCGCCGCGACGCTCACGCCGTGCGGGGGCGGCAGCCGGTGCACGCCCGGGGTGGACGCGCGGCGGCGGGCCGTCAACGCGTGGCTGCGCGCCGGGGGCGGTGGCTTCGACGCGGTCGTCGACTTCGACCGCGTCGTACGGGATCCCGGGCGGCCCGGGCGGCTGCTGCCCGCGTACGACAGCGGGGACCACCTGCACCCGTCCACCGAGGCGCTCGCGCGCATGGCGGACGCGGTGGACCTCGACGCGCTGCGACCGCGCTGAGGCCCGCGCGGGCCTCGCACTTCGCGCGGGGGCAGTGCGCCTGTACCGCCGGGGCCCGTCCGGGCGCTCACACGTCCAGGTCCACCACCACGGGCGCGTGGTCGGAGGCTCCCTTACCCTTGCGCTCCTCGCGGTCCACGTAGGCGTCCTTCGCGGCGCTGCGGAAGGCCGCGTTGGCGTAGACGAGGTCGATGCGCATGCCCCGGTTCTTGGGGAAGGCGAGCTGGCGGTAGTCCCAGTACGTGTAGGGGCGGTCGTACTTGAGGGGGCGGGGGACGAGGTCGCCGAGGCCCGTGGCGCGCAGTTCCGCGAGTGCGGCGCGCTCGGGCGGGGTGACGTGGGTCAGGCCCTCGAAGACGGCCGGGTCGTAGACGTCCTCGTCGCCCGGCGCCACGTTGTAGTCGCCCATGACGGCGAAGGGCCGCGTACCGGCGGCGTCGCCCGCGACGGCCGTGCGCAGGGCCTCCAGCCACTCCAGTTTGTACGCGTAGTGCGGGTGGCCGACCTCGCGTCCGTTCGGCACGTACACCGACCAGACGCGGACGGGGCCGCAGGTGGCGCCGAGGGCGCGGGGCTCCATGACGCCGTCGTAGGCGGGCTGGTCGGGCAGTCCGCTCACCACGTCGTCGAGGCCCGCGCGGGAGATCACGGCGACGCCGTTCCATCGGCCCGTGGCGTTGACGGCGGACTCGTAACCCGCCTCGCGCAATGCCTCGGTGGGGAAGCCCTCCGCGGTGGTCTTGGTCTCCTGGACGCACAGCACATCGGTGCCGCTCGACTCCAGCCAGGCGAGCAGCCTCGGCAGCCGGGCGGTGATCGAGTTCACGTTCCACGTCGCGATACGCATGCCGACCAACCTACCGGCCGCCTCCGACAACGCCGCCCCGCGCCGGGGGCGGGGGCCGCCGTGTCCGGTCACGGCGCGCGCCGGGGTCGGGTCGTACGGAGACGGCCGCGGCCCGCCCCCGCCCGTGACCCCGTGCCCGGCGCGCGCCGCGCCGTTCCTCAGACCGTGAGCCGCGTGCCGGGCTTGACGCGGTGGTGGTCCGTGCCGCCGAGCGCGCCGATCTGGCCCTCGTAGACCGGCGTCGCGAGGTCGGTGAGGAGCGCGTCGTGGACGTCGTACGCGCGCTGCGGGGCGACCTCGCGCACGTAGTCGACGACCTCGGACAGCTTGCTCCACGGCGCCATGACGGGCAGGAGCAGCGTCTCGACGGGACGGTCCGGGACGGTGAGCGCGTCGCCCGGGTGGAAGACGGTGCCGTCCACGAAGAAGCCGATGTTGGTGATGCGCGGGATGTCGGGGTGGATGACGGCGTGGAGTTCGCCGTGCACCTCGATGTCGAAACCGGCGGCCTCGAAGGCGTCGCCGTGGCCGACCGTGTGGACGCGCCCGGGGAAGGCGGCGGAGAGCTGCTCGGCGACGGAGCGCAGGGTCCACAGTTCGGTGGAGGGGTTCGCCTCCAGCGCGGCGCTGAGCTTGGCCGCGTCGAAGTGGTCGGGGTGCTCGTGGGTGACGAGGAGGGCGTCGGCCCCGGCGGCGGCGTCCTGTTCGCTGAAGGCGCCCGGGTCGATGACGAGGACGCGGCCCTCGTGCTCCAGCCGGACACAGGCGTGGGTCTTCTTGATCAGCTCCATGCGCCCCATCCTCGCGCACCGCGCGGGGGCGGCGCTCCAGGGGTCCGCCCCCGCGCGGTCGTGTCTCCTCGCGAGCGGGTCTACTTGCGCGGGCTCGTCTCCTCCCGGACGACCTCGCGCGCGACCTGGAAGGCGCGTTCGGCGGTGGCGAGTCCGCAGTGCACGCCGATCTGGAGCAGTGCCTCCTTGATCTCGGCGGGCGTGAGGCCGCTGCGGAGCGCGCCGCGCACGTGCACGGCGAACTGCTCGAAGTGCCCGGCGGCGGCGAGCGCGCCGAGGGCGATGCAGGCGCGGTGGCGGCGGTCGAGTCCGGGGCGCTGCCACACCTCGCCCCAGGCGTGGCGGGTGAGGAGGTCGTCGAAGTCCTCGGTGAACTCGTCGGTCGCGGCGAGCGCGGCGTCCACGTGCGCGTCGCCGAGCACCTCGCGCCGCAGCCGCATCCCGGCCGTGCGGGTGTCCGCGCCGCCGTCCGCGCCCGTCGTGCCCTGGTACGGGGCGATCTCGGGGCGCGGGGCGGCGAGCGGCGGCGCCGCGCTGGGCGCGGCGGCGACGGGCAGCGCGGCCTGCGGCGACCAGCTCGTCGAGAAGTGCCGTACGAGCAAGTCCGTGACGGCGGAGGGCTGTTCGACGGGAGCGAGGTGGGCGGCGCCGGGGACGAGCGCGAGGCGCGCGTCGCTGATCCCGGCGACGAGGGTACGGGCCTGGCCGGGCTCCGTGAGGGAGTCCTCGGCGCCGACCACGACGAGCGTGGGCGTGGTGACGCGGTCGAGCACGGCGCTCGTGTCGAAGGTCGCGAGGGCCTCGCAGGCGGCGATGTAGCAGCCGGGGTCGGTGGTGCGCACCATCTGCACCGCCCAGTCGGTGATGGCGGGCTGCGCGGTGGCGAACCCGGGGGTGAACCAGCGCTCGGGCGAGGTACGGGCGACGGTGTCGAGCCCGTTCGTGCGGACGACGACGCCGCGCTGGCGGTGCTCGTCGGCCGTGCCGAAGCGGGGCGCGGTCGCGACGAGCGCGAGCGAGGCGAGGCGCTGCGGGTGGCGCAGCGCGAGGTCGATGCCGATGGCCCCGCCGAAGGCGCAGCCCGCGTACCCGAAGTGCCGTATCCCGGCGCTCTCCAGCGTCTGCACGAGCCGGTCCGTGAGGGCCCCCACCGAGTCCGCCGGATAGGCCGCGGCGCCGCCGTGACCGGGCAGGTCGAACCGCAGCACGCGCCACTGTCTGCTCAGCTCCGGAACCTGCCGGTCCCACATGTGCCACGTGGTACCGAGGGCGGGGCCGAGGACGAGGACCGGAGCGTGTTCTGGCCCGTCAAGGCGGTATTGCAGGGGGTTCGGTGCTATCTCGCTCACCCTCAGACCCTCTCATCCCCCACGAGATCCCACATCGCCGGTCTCTGCCCAGGGGCTCTTGTCCCTCTCACCACGACGGTCTCCGCCCTGCCGCCCCCCTCAGAGGGCTCAACTACGAGGCACGTACGCGTCATCGTGTCCACCGGCGTCCTGCTGGGGCGATGAACTGTCTTGGCCGCACGCCCTCCGGGCTGTCCTCGGCGAGCAGCCCGAACGCCGAGCGGTGCACGAGTTCAGTCCTCCCCTGGTGGGCGACGGGGCCATCGAGGGACGAGCCCTCGTGATTCCGGCCGCCACCGGTCCCTCGCCGACAGACGAACACCCAGCGGGCCTCACGGCCACGGGCCAGGGGGCTTGTCCAGTCGCGCGACTGGAAGACCGGTCGGCTCACACCTGTTCTTCCGTCGCACCGCCGTGCAGGCCGAGCGGATCGAGCCGGACCTGATCATCCCCATCCGTGGCCCAGGAGCGGCCGTAGGGCCGTCTCTGGTCAGTTCTCGGGGGTGCGGCTCGCGTCGTGCCTCTCCGTCGGTGAGAGGTCGTGAGCGGGAAGGCACTCCATCAGCAGATGGCCGCCCTGCCCACCGACCGGGCGGAAGCCCGCTTTCGCCCAGGCCCGGATGGCATGGGCGTTCCGCGCTTCGGGGTCGACAGTCACCCGCGTCCAGCCCAGCACCGTATGGAGATGCCGGACGAGTGCGCGGGCGGCGTCAGGGCCGAGACCTCTGCCCTGGGCCTGAGGCAGGAGGACCATGTCGATGCCCCCCTGGTCGGGACCGGCGGGCACGTATTGGGCATAGCCGACCGGGACGGGCCGGGAGAGGATCACGAAGGACTCCACGTCGGGGCGGCGTCGGCCCGTGTACTTCGCGGCGACTTCGTCGCGGGTGAGGGGTCGCCCACCCCAGTACCGTACGAATTCGGGGTCGGCGAACCAGCGGGTGAGCAGGGCCAGATGCGCTTCGGTGGCCGGGACGAGGCAGGTCAGATCGCCCTCGACGACCCTGGCCTCCGGCTCACTGTGCATTGCTGTGGCTCTCCTCGCAGGTGTTTCCCGGCTCGATTGTCCCGGGAAGGGGCTTCCCGGGTCCACAAACGGGCGTGATTCATGGGATTATCTCCTGCAATTGCTCCCATTAGGTGATGCGCGGCCGATGAGGTGCCCTAGGGATGTCCGGGGCGTTGAATTGGCATGGAACCTCGCGAACTGTGGGAACGCAATACCTTGCTCGCGGAAGCATTCTGCGGAGCGGATGACTGGGTCCGGAAAGCGCAGTCGGCGATGGACGAGGCTCTGGCCAGCCGGACCCGGGTGCTCGCCGCCTTTGCCGTCACCGTCGGAAGCGACACCGCCGTCGCCAACTTGATGGGCCTGGGCGAGCGGGAAGTACGCCTGGCGCGGCGGACGGTGGGCAAGGACGACGCCCGGGACGTGGCCAACCAGTTGCTGAGTACTCCTGCCGCGCGATCCGCTCCTGCGGAAACGAATCCTCTCCCCGACGGCCCAGGTCCGGAGTCCGCACCGGAGCCAGTCACGACGTGGGAGGGCGAGCGGCAGGCCGAGGGAGCGGAAACGTTCATTCCGCACCCGCGAGCGCAAACCCCCGCACCGGCGTCGTGGACGCAGACGAACGCCGGGGCGGCGCCGCCCGAGGACACGGTCGTGTCCTGGAACGAGCACATGGACTCGGTGCTCCAGTGGAGCTGGAGATCGGGACTGGACATGCGGACCGTCGCCGGCGAACTCGGTCTGAGTCCGCAGGACATCTTCCTGCGCGCCCAGCTCCTCGCGGCGGAAGGCCGGTTGATGCCCTCGACGCCTTCCTCCCACGAGACGCAACCCGGGCGGCATCGGCGCCACGAATCGGCGCACAACCTTGTCAACGGAGATCCGCGCACCCTTTTCAGTACCCGCAACTACTAAGAACTTAGAAAAAACAGCAGAACACAACGAGCGGGGCGACCTCCCGGGAGACTGCCCCCGCCTTTCTGTTTCATGTCCGACCGGGTTCCAGTTGACTATTACCTTTTACGTAGTTCCCGCTCAACCGCGAGCTGCCGGGAGGAGAGCCTTGCCACCTTCGTCGGCGCGGCCGTGATTGGCCGGCGCGTGCGGTACGTGGTCGGTCCTTTTGCTTCCCGTGAGGGGTGGTGAGTGGTCAGCGGCCGTGCGGGGGGCCCGAGTACGTCTCGTGGTGCAGGGCGAGGAATAGTGCGGCACCCAGGAGCCAGACTCCGATCAGCGCGGGGATTGCGATGTTGACGATCTTCCTTCCTGGCAGGTCGATGCGCGCGATGTTCGGATCGTGCGCCTCGTAGCGCACCGGAACTTCCCGGCCCAGGGGGAGTTTCCCGACTCCTGAGGACTGGGATTGGAACGTGTACCGGGTGCCGTCCGCGTCGGTGAAGTCGATGATTGCGAAGACGGCGTCGTGCGCCGCGTTGTGCGAAACCACGCGACCCCTGGCGTACGTTCCGCGATGTTTCAGACGGTACTGCACCCGCACCTCACGGAATGCGAAAAGGAAAGGGATGAGGCTCGCTACCAGGAAAATGAAACTCATGGAAGTCGCTTTCCGGAGATGGCCAATTCATCGCAGCGGGGCATGCTGCCGGGGTACGTGCGGTCAGCGGGTCAGCGGCGCCACCGCATGCCGTGGTGGTGGCGCAGGCGATGAATCTCCCACCACGCCAGGACCGATACGGTGACCGGCCCACCGAGGACGGCACTGATCGCCACCGGCCGCGGAAACGGCGGCAAGCCGCCCGCTGACTGACTGACGAGAGCAAACACCCAGACCGCGATACCAGTCGTCAGGGCCGGCAGCGCGGGATGAAGGGCGGAAAAGCTGAAACCATTACGGACCGCCGGCCCCGACACGAAGCACACGAAGTAGACGATCCACCAGAACGGCGCCCAGATGACCAAAGCTGCCACGCAGACAAAAAGCAGATTGTCCTCGGTCACCGTCTGCGGCATGACAGACGACAGAGCCGTCAACGACCCGACGAACAGAGCCGGCAGAAGCAGCCAGGCACCCACATACTTCAGGACAGTCAGGCCACCGTCCCTGAAGTGCGCCCTCATCAGCAACCGCCGCTGCCGCGTGGCGATCCCGTACAGCGCCGCAGCCACCACCACCGCACTGGCCAACGCCAACCACGGCGCCAGATACAGCCGTTGCACGAACTGATCGAACGCGTCGGCCACCCCACCGTAGACAGCCAACAGCCCACCGGATACGGCGACGGCAGCCCACGCACGTATCCGCTGCGCCCTCAACACCGCATCGTCCACGATCCGCCCTCGCGGATGACGGGGAAAAGAACGACGGGCAACCCGCCGCGCGGACCTGGCCACTTGATAGAAGACCAGCAGCGGCACCGTGAGCCACCACATGCACGGCACCAAAAGCACCAAGGCAGCAGGACGCACACTTCCCGGACGCGGACCCGGGAGCAACTCGGCCGGCCGCGGCCACTCATCCTCACGCACCACCCGCCACAGCGGCACGTAGGGACGTGGCGGGACGGGTGGACGCCGCGGGGGACGAGGCGGCGGCTGCGGGACGCGCCCCACGTCGCCTGAGCCCGGATCCATCTCAACCCCTTCCACAGCGTATTGAGAGGGACGCCCAGTGCTGCGAAGAGGTTCCCAACGCCCCCGCAGTGGCACAGGACATGGCCTGTCGCGCTCGACCCGAGCCGGATCGGACCGAGCCTTCCCCTCAATCACCCCCACGGCGAGAGCGCCGCTCGACGCAGCGGGCGCCTCCGGGCGGAGCCAGGGGGAGGACGGGCGAACTGGGGCGGGGCCCCGGGAAGTCGCGCCCGTTGGTGGAGCCCTGGAGGGACCGGGAGAGAGTGTCAGCGGTGACACAAGGGATGCGCGCAGGCGTCCCCCACGGATAGGTCCGATATAGGACGACGGCCGAAGAGGCGTGGCAGCGGACGTTCGCAGGGCTTCCTCGCCGACCGGCTCCTGAGGGAAGTGTCAGTCGCTGCGGCGCCGCGTCCGCCACGAACACCGATGCCGGACCCGGGACGGCACGGAACCTGGTGGCCCGCACCGAATGGCACGAGCGACATGCCGCCCACGACGCGGTCGCCCGCGGCCCGCGCGACAGGCGGCCCGTGACCGCCCCCGTATCCGGACGGGCAGGGTGCAGAGGCGTGTCATGGGTCGTCGGCCGGCAACGCGGCCCTCCGGCGGCTTCGAGTGGCCCGCCCGCGCGGCTTTCACCGGCACGGTCCGACCACCGGCTCCGGCGGCGTACGAAGGCCGCCCATGCCCCTGACGCCCGTCCCAGGGGGAAGTGCGCAGTCCCCGGCCCCGCGGCCGGGGACTGCGGTGGGCTCGCCGTCCGCGCCCCGCTCAGTCCGGGCGTGAGCGAAGGGGCGGGATCGCCGTCACCAGCTGGAGTTGTCGTCCGCGAGGTGCCAGAGGCGGTCGGCGCTCGGGTAGGAGGTGTCGAGGTGGAGAGTGTTCCAGCTGCCGTCGTTGTAGCGGTTGAGGGTCATGGCGAGGTCGGTGTCGACCTTGGGCTGCCAGAGCCACCAGCGGGAGGTGTTGTCACCCTCGGGACGCAGGACCCATCGCTGGAGATCGGACCCGTCGCAGGTCCGCACGACGATCGTGGTGCCGCGG